>NZ_JABUMU010000001.1:0-1519330 GCF_013336625.1 Myxococcus sp. CA033
CGAACCGCAATCGCAACACCTCTCTCAACTTGCGCACCGCCAGCCTCTCTTGGGCCATCTCCACCTCCTCGAAGGAGATGGAGGCGAGACCCTGCTGCCCAGTGCCGTCAACGCTCCGTGTTCCGCCTCTGCTCACCATGCCCGGAACGGGTGCTCACCATGCCCGGAACGGGTGCTCACCATGCCCGGAACGGGTGCTCACCTCGGGCCGGAATCGGTGCTCAGCATGGACCGGAATCGGTGCTCACCATGCTCCGGTACACGCAAGCAGCGGCGCGAAGCTGCCTTGAGTGGTGTTAGCAAGCGACTGCACCACCAGGGGCGAGAGAGACATGCGCCCACCACCGGCCCCGTTGCGCGCGAGGGCCACCTCGGCTTCGGCCACGGGCGCGTCGAGCTGCTCGTTGATGCGGACCCCCAGCACCCAGTCGGCGCCGAAGAGGGTTTGCAGGTTGAGCCAGACGCCTTGGGCGTCGCGGACCCAGACGCGCGGATGCGTCGAGTAGCCCGTGGGGCTGGTGAGGAGAGCTGCCTGGAAGGAAGACAGAGGACGCATGTGTCGTCAGCGCTCCTGCAACTCGTAGTCGAACTCCTGGCCCAGCACGCGCGCACCGCCCTGCCACCACTCCACGGCGCGCCCCTGGCCCACCTTGCCCAGCACCACGCGCGGCTCGTACAGCGCCGAGCCGGAGGCCACATGGTACGGGTACGGCGCGCCGAAGGGCTGGCCAGCCGCGTACCAGGGCGCTACCCACGAGGAAGGCGCCACCCACGGGAGGATGACGAGGTCATCCACCAGCAACGCCGAGTTGGTGGGGTTGACGATGCCGCCACCAAAGCCGCCAAGGATTCGCAGCGTCACGTCTCCCCCAGCCAGGACTCCAGCCCCGTCCACGACGAGCGCGCCGCTATTGGGCGTGGTGGAGTCAACGAGCCCTCCACTGGAGATGAAGTGCCCGGAGCGGTGGATGAAGTGCGTCCACGTCTCTTGCCCCTCCAGCTTCCACCAGTAGGCCACCGTCCACTTCGTCCCCATGCCCGTCAGGAACGTGACGCTGGAGTTGGCGGCCATGCGCAGTCCCGCGCCATAGCGCCCACCCGCGACACCTGCCGTCACCGTCCCCGTGGTGGCGCTCGGCAGAAGGAACGAGTTGCTCCGCATGCCCGCCTCGAAGCTCCACACGTGGCCCTCGCCTTTGACCAGGCCCCGGTACGCGCGAGCATCCTCTTGGGAGAGAGGCCCGGTGTTGCCCGCGTAGGAGAGGACTTCCCGCCGCTCGCTGGTGCGCATCCACCCGGAGAAGGCGCGGCGGTGCTCCCCCAGCAGGGTGGGTGTGTACGTGAGACCCCGCTCGGTGAGCACCGGCAAGGGGATTCCGGACAGGGCGAGCGCGGGCACGGTGGGAGTCCTCAGACGGGCGAGAAGCGGGACGCCAGACGGATGCGGCTGCCACTGGTGCGCACACCCGCGCGTTGCTGGCGCAGGTCCTCATCGCGGCGCGTCTCTTCCATGGCGGCGTCAATGTCGTAGCCGACGATGTTGTAGGTGACGGGGGCGGACTGGGACGTCGCTCCCACGCCCAAGCCGAACATCCGCCGCATCCGCTCGTAGTGCTCCAGTACGACGGGCAGGACTTGCGGCGCCGCACCTCCCTGAATGGGCGTTGCCGGATGCTCGCCATCCCCGGGTTCCTCTTCGGGCACGGGAGACGTGGGCGTCGTCGGGGTGGGCGGACGCGTCGGCCCCTCCTGGGCGTCCTCCGACTCGAAGGTGCGAAGCGCGCGCCGCCATGCGGATGGGACATTGGTGAGCGCCTCGGTGGCACGCGACACCGCTTGCGTGTGCTCGCGCACCCGAGCCGTCTCCTCGGCGCGCGCCATGGCCGACTCCCACGTCGTCCCCTCCAGGGCGTCCTGTGAGGCACGCATGGCGTCCGTGTCCACCTTCAACCCGTCGAGGCTGCGAGCGAAGCGCGCCAGTCCGTCAAAGCCCGTCCAGGAAATGAGGCTGCTCAACGCGTGGATGACCTTCTGGACTGCACCGACGATGAGGTTCCACACCCAGCCAATCGCCCGCGCCACGGCCAGAATGACAGTGGCGACGAACTTGAGCACGCCGAAGAGGGCCTTCAGAACGGGCCCAACCAACTGGCCCAGCGGGTCCATCAGCATGACGAAGAACTTGCCCATCTGCTCGAAGAGCGGCGCGAGACCCTCCAGCAGCTGCCCGACGACGACGAGCAGCGGCGCGAGGGGCCGAATCGCGTTCCCCAGCATCTCGAAGACAGGAGTCAGCGCGGAGAAGAAGCCGTCGACGACGAGGGAGATGGCACCCAGCAAGGGCTGGAGCGGCTCCAGGAGCGTCCCCAGCGCGTCGGCCACCTGCTGAATGATGCCGTTGGTGGCTTCGATGACGCCCTTGAAGCCCTCGGACTGCATGAGCAGCTCCGACACCACGGCGATGATGGCGCCGTACACGCCGCCCGCCTGGAGTCCTTGCAGGCCCGCATTGATGAGGTCCCCCAAGGCGCCCAGTCCGCCAATGAGGCGATTCATGAGGCCCTCGCGGGCGCTCTGCATGGCGGCCTCGGCGGCGGCGGCAAGGGCCTCGGCCTCGCGGCGCACCTCGCGGAAGGCAGCAGCCCCAGCGGCCTCCTCGGCTCGGATGCTGGCGATGAACTCGCGGTGCGACTCCTCGGCGGCCTGCTCCTGGAGCTTGCCCAGCTCACGCGCCCTCGCGGCTTCTTCCTTGGCCGATGCCGCCAGGGCGGCCTTGTCCGTGGGCTGGCGGATGCGGGCCTTGCCGGTGGAGGCCGTGACGCCCGTCAGCTGCGCGACGAGGGCTTGAATCGCCTCGGTGAAGTGCTCCAGGTTGAGCGCGCGAGCGATGTCCGTCCCCAGGCGCCTGGCCCCGGCCGCGCTGGAGGCCAACCCGAAGGAAGCGCCCTCGGCCAACGTGCGGCCAGCACCCGCCACCGCCGCGCCCACCGTTTCCGCCGTCTCCTTCGCTCCCGTCCAAAGCAACTGGGCGCCTTGCCCCAGCGTCTCGAGGAGCTGTTGGCCCGTGAGGGTGGAGACAGCCGCGAAGGTGTCCGCGAGTTGAGAGAAGCCCGCCGCCCTCGCCACCGGCTCCAGCAAGCGCGAGACGCCGCGCACCAGGGCGGCCACCCGCTCCAGCATGGACGCGGCGACACGCCCGAGGAAGTCCCCGAGGGACGCGAAGGCACGGGCGAAGGCGTCCGCAATCCGCGCCGCCAGTTGCCCCAGCTTCTCGCCCAGGCCCCGGAAGAACTCCGCGAGGCCCGTGCTGGAGTCCTCCCAGGCCGCGTAGACGGCGCCCGCGAGCAGCACAATGCCGGCCATGGCAGCGGCAGCAGCGGCAAGCGGCACCAGCAGCGTCCCGAAGGACAGGGCCAGCCGAGAGAGGCTGCTCTTCACCGAGGGCGCGGTGGCCACCATGCCGCCCATGGACTGCGTCACCTTGTCCATGTTGCCCGCGAGCGAGGCCAGCGCCGTGGACTTGCTCAACGCGTTGAAGGCCGACAGCAACAGGCCCGTCCCGGCGGCCAACGCCTCGACAACACCCGCCACCTTCCCGATGGCACCCAAGGCAAGGCCCGCCCCCGCCACCCAGACGGCCAAATCCAGGGCGCTGGCCTTCACCTCGGGCGAGAGGGACTGGAAGCTCGCCACCATCTTCTCCAACCCGTCCGCTAGCTGCCTCACCACCGGCATCAACGCATCGCCAATGTCGGAGGCGAGCGTGTAGAGCAGCGAGGTAATCCGCTCCACCTCCTGGGACATGGCCTCATTGGACTGGGACGCGGCCGCCACCGCGCCCGCGAGTCCCGCCGCCACCACCGCGCCAATGTCCCCGAGGTCCCCGGCCTTCTCTTTCACTTCCTTGGCGGCCTTCTCCACGCCCTTCACCAGCTTGGCGAGGTTGGCCATGGCCTCGCCAATGGAGGCCGTCACCGCCACGTAGAGGTCGCCCACCTTCAGCCCGCCGCCAGACATGCCTCACCTCTTCGGACGCTTCCGGAAAACCGTTGTCACCTCGTGGCCGCCGCTCCCGGCCCCAGTCTGGGGACGTCCCGCGCGCAGTTCGTCGGCCTCCAAGTCGCAGTAGGCGAGCAGGTGGACGACGTCGTCCCAGGCCCACCCGCGCACCGCGTCTGGAGACTGGCCCGTCAGCTTCACCACCCCATGCAGGGCCTTCAGCTCGGGGTGGTCTCGGAGTTTCCCTTCGCGCTCTCCAGCGTCGGGCCCGCGAAGGCCGAGGCCAGCTCGCTCTGCACTTCCTCCAGCCAGGGCTCGTTCTTCACCGCCGCTACTTCCGCCTCGGTGAAGACGCGCGTCGCGGTGCCCGGGAAGTACAGGCAGCAGACGGCAATGCGAGCCATCATCATCATCCCCGCCGCCTCGTCCACGGGCTGGCGGTTATCGCCCATCTCCCTGGCGGCGCGCGACGCGGACAGCACGTCCATCTTCTCGCCCAGCGTGGGGCGGCAGATGTCGTAGTCGGCGCCGTCGAGAGCGACGCGCTTGTGGAGGGCTCGGCGGGTGCCCAGGGGCTTGCGGTGCATGGCGGGTGCGGACATGGGTGTCTCCTCGAAGGTGGAATGCAGTGGCCGGCTATACGGCAACAGGAGCGCCCTGGCCGTTGAGGGTGACTGAGAAGGTGACGACGTCCGTCGAGCTGCGCCCTTCCTCGTAGGACGTCACCGTCACGGGGTAGCGGTAGCCCTGGCTGCCTACAGGCGACTCTTCATCCTCGATGATGGTGAAGAACACCGTGGCGTCGGACTCGAAGGCGTCAAGGAGCACCTTCTGAGGCGCGCTGCCTTTGAGTATGTGGCCCGCCAGGGGAATGGTGAAGGACTTGAGGGTGCCCTTGCTGCGCTTGTACCCGTCGCCTCCGAAGTAGTTGGTGTCGACGGTGTCTTTGGCGCGGTTAACCGGGGCCTCCGTGACACCATCCAACGCATCCACCTCGGTGGGTGCGGTCTCCGTCGCGCGGATGTAGAGTTTGTCGAAGAAGGCTTCTCGGGGGTAGGCCATGGGGAACCTCTCAGCGGGCGGGGAAACGACGAGCGAGGAAGTCCTGGAGGACGGCGGCGACGCGGCGCCGTGCACTTCCTCGGGCACGCCGGAAGGACTTCCGGAGGAAGTGAGAAGGCGGGTTGAAGATGGGCGCCCCCCAGTGCCAACCCTCGTGAATGGGGCCGGCGGACGGGTGCGCGTAGCCTGCTGTCCACGTGGTGGAGAGGGGAGGTCCGAGGTTGTGACGCGGGCCATCGAGGAAGCCCGTGTCCCTCAGGTGGCCTTCCAGTCCGCCCTTCCCCACCGGCACCAGAAACAGCGAGTAGTCGAGTGCGAGGCGCGCGATGTCCCGACATGGCACGTCAAGGGCATGCAGCAGCTCAGAAGGGGCGCGGCGCAGGCGCTCCAGATTTACCGCATCGGTTTTGACTCGAACAGGCATTCCACCACGTCAATGGGGGCACTTCCCGTGACTGGTTACCCAGAAAGTGAAGTCCTTTAGACAGTGGCCGCCCAGCAAACAGCGCGCCTTGAGTGCCCATGTTCAAACCGATACTGACACCAAGTGATCTACTACCAACCGGAACCACCAGAGAGCACTATTCCCTTGACCTAAAGTCGGCAATAGATCTCTCGAAGAGGTTCGAGATGGCGAAAGACATGGCAGCCTTCGCCAACAACATAGGTGGGACTCTTCTAATCGGAGCAATAGAAGACCCATCCAGTGGAACACTTCAAGCATACCGGCCACTATCCGAATCCGACGCAGCCAAAACAGTCAAAGCCTACAGCGAAACCGCAATACAAAGATGCTATCCCACGCCATTTATCGATCCCAAATCCATACCACTCGACATCGGCCATGTCGTGGCCATAAACATATGGGCATTTCCAAGTCAGCCGGTAGGGGTCAAAGTTCGCGGGGACGGCGCAGATGGATTTCGCGGTGACTCATACGTCTTCCCCGTGCGCTCGGGAGTTGACACCAATTTCATACGACCAGACCAACTTCCTATGTTCATGCTTCCCGAGGCTCGCAGACGAGCAATCATGCTCGAATCCATACCGGTCGATGCGCGCAGACTCATTAATCTCTCCAGCGGGATAGATGTACTCAAGGTAAGACTCGTCGAGATAAACCACAGGGAAAGCACCTTCACCATCGAATGGTTCATGGGCTCCGGCACACAAATCGTAGTCCTCCCCATAGACATCATCAAATACGTCTGGAAGAACGCAGACGGGATATGGAAGATCAGGATCAGCAGAATCATAATCAACAGTGACGGCTCGGCCGACATACGAGAATAGCCCCAACTCCGCCCTCACACGACAAGGCCAAGAGCAAGATTAAGAATCCAGCAACACCTATCCGCCCCGTCGACGCCAACGTACACTGGCGCACTCTCTTCCCCACGCACCGCAACACCCGGCAGGTCTGGCGTCTGGTTGAGCAAGGCAAAAATGGCAAACGCGAGCGACTGGCCGCCCCGGAAGTCCTCGCGTTCGGAGCGGATGCGCACTTGACATCCCGGGGACGAATACGTCGCCCGTCCCATACCTAGGTACGGTAGTGGTCCTGCGCCTCCCGTCACGACTAGAGCCACGGCTCTATCGGGTACGCAACCATCAACCTCGGGCATAGGGCACGTGAAGAGGTTGGCCCTCGGAGCAGGCGGGCGCACCAGCCCAAGCCCCGCTTCTTCCAACACTGTCGCTAGCTCCGCTGCAATGTCGCGACTCACAGCCACACCTTGCGGAAAATCACGACGCCCGCGCCATCCACCAGTTCGTCCACCGCCACTGGCCGCCGAGCCCGGTTGAAGTCGGACGTGTCCTCTCCCGGCAACCAGAGCCGGTGGAGCAGGGTCAGCGCCGCGTCTGTGTAGATGACATGGGAGGCAAGGTGCTCGTTACCGCCCGCGTCGCGGATGAGCCTGCGACTCGGTTGCACGCGCGCTCGCGCCGAGGACACCGGCCCCAGCATGGGCTTGCCGTGTGCGTCCCTCCCCGTCACCAGGGAGTAGAAGATGATCTGACGGAACCTGTCCGAAGGCGACGCCATCAGATCACCCGATGGAGAGCGTAGGGCGCGAGGAGCGCCTGCGCCGCCCCCGGAATGGGACTCTTCCCCTCGGCCTTCGCCGCGAAGTAGCTGACGGACCAGTCGCCAATCGACTCATTGGCCACCATGGCGTCGACACCTCGCGAGCGGTAGAGCTGTACTGCCGTGAGGACAGCGGCCTCTTGCACATCCTCGGGAAGCGTCAACACCAAGGCACTGTCGAGCGCCTGCTGTCCCGGGGTGACATAGCCCCCGTCGTAGACGACGCGGAGTCCATCCTCGCCACCGTCCCCATGGAAGTCCCCGAGCATCCCCGTTATCCCACCACCCGCATGCACCGTGGCCCTCCACACGCCGCGTTTGCGCCTCAACATGCCGGACGCGGCCTGCCCGCCGGCAATCTCGTACTCGTCGGCGGGGACCTGGCGGCCGCCTTCCCAGACGCCGGAGACAGTCAGGACGGGAGGGCGCTCCAGAAGAAGCAAGGGGCGCCCATAACCGGCCGGGTACTCCACGAGGCATAGGCCCCGCTCGAAGACCCGACAGCAGTAGCCCGCCACAGCGCGACTTGCCGCTGTGACGAGCACCTCCACGCGCGGAGACACGGGGATGCCCAAGTCATCCGCGACCGTGGAGGCAAGACAGAGGTCCGCAGCTGAAGGCATGGCTCACCGCACAGGGAATTCGTCGGCGCCGCCGAGAACAAGGGCCGCGCCCCATTGCGCGGTGTCCGTGCTCACCGCCGACAAGCCGGGCGTCACCTTCATACGGAGGAAGCGCTTGCGGTTGGCGACGCGCAGGTCCACCCGGAGGCAGAAGGCTTGAGGCGCGGCGCCACCGGCCACCACCGTCACGGCATTGGCCAGCGTCTCATCCGCGCCGAACGTCACCCCGTCCTCGGATTCGGCCAGCTTCACCGTGGCCTTGAGCGTCTGGCCCGCCGCGCAGTTGGTGTTCCCCGTGAAGAGGAGCTGCGCGGAGTCGAATCCGTTGCGGTCCACTGCGCTGCTCGTCACCTCGGCGGCGTCACCCGTCCCGCCGGCCGTGAGCGCTCCACCTGCCACACCGACGGCCTTGTAGAAGACTTGGAAGTCCTGCGTATTCGCGTGCATGTCGTGTCTCCTGGTGATTCCGCAGACTCAGTAGCCCTTGCGCTCCGAGAACGCCTTGTCGTGCCGCAGCTTGAAGTCCCCTCGGCAGATTCCCCGGAGCGTCGTCTCGTCGTACTCGGCGCGCACGTCGTGCTCGGACAACACCAGCTCCGTGTCCACGCCATAGAGCAGTTGGTCCCACGTGCCGAAGAGGATGCGGCTCGGCGCAATCCGCGTGGACGCCTTGTAGGGGAAGCCGCGCAGCGTGCCCCGGTTGAGCATCTCGTCCCGGAAAATCCACGTGCCGCCGTCCTTCAGGCCGAGCAGTGCCGTCTCACGCGTCGGATGCAGCAGGAAGCCCGGACGCCGCAGCTTGATGTTCGCCTTGAGGACGTCCTCCACCATGCCGTCCACGTCCGCGAGGTAGTGGTCCGCGCTCGTCCCGCTCCGGGCCTTCGAGTGCGAGGCGTCCATTTGCGCGAGGACGCCCTTGGGATTGGGGCCCTGTCCGTCGCCGTTGAGAGCCGCCTCGTCCATGCCGTCCGCCGCCGCCTCGCGGAAGTCCTCGGCCACGCCCGCGTCGCCCACCGCAGGGTTGCGCAGAAGGTCGTTGGAGATGTCCGCGAGAATCATCGCCTTGTGGGCCTTGAGCACCACCTTCCCGTGGGAGGGCTGCGTCTTCTCCACCTTCTCGCCCTCGCCAATCCACTTGAAGGTGACGCTCCCGGTCTTCTTGCCGAAATGCAGCTCGCCTTTGAAGGGCACGGTGCGAGCCCCCAGGGCGAGGACGACGGAGTCAGGCCGGAGGAACTCAATCATCTCCCCTGCCTCCTGAACCGGAACCAGCACGCCCGCCGAGCTGAAGACGCTCTCCTGCACTGCCTTCTGGACGTCAGCGCCACCGAAGCGCTTGGCCTGCTCCAGCACCGCCTCGCGCGTCGGGTTGCGGCCCGCGTTCACCACGGCCTTCAGGTACGCGCCGAAGCCGCTCAGACTCTTCAGGATGCCGGGGACCTGGCTGTCCTCGGGCTTGGACTTCGCGCCCATGAGGCCCGCCAGTCCGTCACGCTGGCCCTTGGCCTGCTCCATCAGCTGCGCGGCCACAAGCGGGCCCAAGGACTTCGCCATTTCCTGCATCTGCTCGGGGGTCATCGCATCTCCTTGAAGTGCTGCAAGAGGGCATCGGCCGTGTGCTTGGCCAGGGCGTTGACGTCGGGGGCTGGAGGGGGCGCGGCCTTGCTCCGCTCGCGCTCATCGAGGGTGGCGACCACGGCCTTCGCCACGTCCTGGATGAAGGCGGCGCGCTCGTCGGCCAGCTCCTTCACGCGCACCGCGCGCTGGTTGCCAGGAATGGTGACGACGGAGATTTCGAGCAACTCCTGTTGCTCGCAGTCGAATCCACCGCGCTCGTTCTCGTGGTAGCGGTGCATGAGGTAGCGCACCGACACGGCATTCAGGATGCCGCGCGCGACCTTGCTCTCCACTTTCCGAGCGAAGTCGTCTTCCTGGTCGAACTCGATGTCCACCAGCAGGGCATCGCCCTGGACGTAGGCCCGCCCCTTGCCGATGGGCAGTATGTCCTTGCGACCCGTGCCGAAGAGGCCGCCGGAACCGTCGTCGTGGTTGTAGAGGACGACGGGGTTGGCGTTGAAGGCGTCGAGCATCCAGCCCTGGACGCTCAACCGGTCGTTGTAGCGGTCGAAGTCGCCGTCGTTGGCGCGGAAGGTGTGGAGCCTCGGCGCGCCCTCGGCGGGCGCAGGGGCGTCCTTCTGGACGGTGAAGAGGCGGGCTCTGGAGAGAGGACAGGGCATTCACCTCTCTTTATGGGGACGCTTTCCGCGCGTGGCCCATCAACGGCGAAGCCGGACAGAGGGCTACTCGGCATCAGTCAGAGACCATTGCCCAAACATTGAAATTCACGCACACCACGAAAACCCCTGGGGTCATCCCCACCCCTGACTCATCACTACCTCTGGCAACAGCAGAAGCAAGGAACTCGGTTGGTTGTGGAGCTTCACAATGAGTGCTACAGATATTTACCTGCAAGGGGGCGGGCATGAACGGCAAAGCACACCTGCGAGGACCTGCGGGACTTCTCCCTTGCATCCGGAGGACCCATGTTCACTTGGCCGCATCTCGACAGCCGCACTCGCCAGCTAATGCTGGACGAGATCGAAGCAGATGAGCGAGCAGGAAAGCTCTATTTCAGCTCCAAACTCTCCCCTCACGGCAGACAGAACTACCCACATTTTCTTCGTGAGGCAGTCCAATCCGGAAATGAAGCCACACTTACAAGCCGCCTTAGTCAAGCGGGTCAACTAAACACCCGTCAGGTGCCCCGAATGAATCGCGGAGGATTCTCCATTCCGACGATGAACTCCAATGCGGCTGAGATGTTGGCGGAAGGAGAGTTCAATCGGTTCTATATTCGCGCCCTGTGTCGACGCGCTATTGAGGACGACCTCATCGACGTAGTCATATTTCGAGCCAAGGTCGTTGAGAGGCCAAGGCCCGAGAGCGAGCGAAAAATCGGGAGAGCAATCGCGGCCAAAGCTCTTCTCGATGATCTGCGGGACAACATCGGCGACTCAACGCGGTTCGGCATTCCTGAACCCGGAAGCGGATTGAGTGTTCGTCTCCCCTAAGCAAGCCCATTCAACTAACGCAACGTTACGATCCATGTGGATTGGTTTTGCTTGAGTGAAGCCTACCGGGCCTCACTTTCCTGTCCCGGCAGCGGCAGCGGATAACCCTGCCGACTCGGGTCAGGCCGAAGACCTGCCAACTCTCGCCATTCGTCGTAACTGAAGGCTTCCGGCATGGTCCCCATGACGCGGAGTTGGTGCTCGCGGTCCGCCGGGACAGGGCTGTCGTAGTCGAGGATGGCCCCTTCGTCGGCTAGGAGCGGCATCAGTCGCATCTGGTACTCGGTGCGCAGGAACTCCATGCGCGGCAACGTCGCCTGCTCGGCAAGGTTCTCCCGCGCCGCGAAGGCCGTAGCCTTGTTGGAGCTAGAGATGTCTCCGACGATTTCAGGGGGCACCCGGAAGGTCATCCGTACGAAGTCCATCAGGAAGCGGCGCAGCTCCACGAGCTGCATGTCCTTGAAGCTGGTGTCGAGGCGAGCAAACGTCACCTTCCCGCTGGTGATGAGCAGCTTCCCTGCCTTGTCCGGACCCTGGTGCTCGCGCGCCAGCGACTCCTTGAAAGCTTTCGCGCCCGCGCTGTTCGCATCGGACAGGCCCTCAATCGAGGCGATGGCCGGCGGCAGCATGTTGTTCCAGAAGGACGTCTTGAGGAACCGCGCCACGTACTCGTCGGTGTCCAGTTCGTCTCCCAGCGCGTAGGCCGGACCGATGCCGCGCCCCAGCGGGTCCTCCGGATCCAAGCTGCGCAGGTGCAACACGTCGCTGGCCGGAATCTCCCGCGACACCTTCCCCACCGTCACCGTGTACGTGCGTTGCTCACGAGGCAGATCCAGCGCTGGCAGTCGCGTGACAGTGCTCGGCGGCACCGGCCAGAAGCCCACCGGCACCCCTCCCACGCGCTCCAGCACCAGGAACGCCTCGCCCACCAAGTCCAAGTACACCTGAACAAGCTTCGTCACGGAGCGGCCCGTCAGGTGGTCGTTGGGGTCCGAAAGCAGTTTTAGGACGGGATGGTCCGGAACCTCCTGGGCCTCGCCCGCCTCCAGCATCGCTTTCAGCCGCCCGGCGCGGACCTCGCGCGTCGCACTTCGCAGCGCGTAGTCCTTCACGGGCTGCCCGTCCTTCTGCACGCGGCGGTAGACACGCCACTGCACGCCCGCCACCGAATCGGCCACGACGTCCACACACGCGCGGAGCCATGGCATTTCCCGATACGCGGCGAGGAGCTGCGCCGTCCCTCGACGCGGCGGCGCCTGCTGCCAGCGCGCCAGCTCCAGCCCCGTCCCCTTGCGCGGCTCGCGACTCACCGCCGCCTTCATCCGTTCCCAGATGCCCATAGCCAACCTCACAAACAGAAGAAGCTGTCGGCAAAGACCAAGTCATGCACACCCCAGAGAAGTGCATCTACGCGGTCATCGCGACGACCGTTGATGCCGCTGAACTTGGACAACTGGGCCTCGAGCTTCGGGAAGGTGCCCACCAATTCGATGCGCCCCGTCTCAGCCAGCGCGCTCACCGGCTCGGCGCGCTTGGACTTAGCCTCGCGGGCGCGGACGGGCTTCACGTTGACGTGGACGCCCATCTCGGAGGCCACCGTCTGAATCGTCGTCTCCACCATCTCCCCGCCCGAGTTCACCTCGGCCACCAGGGCGTCGCAGCCGAAGGCGAGGTACTCGCGAATCGCGGCGGCGGCCCACTCGCGCGGCGAGCCCCGGAGGCTGGCGTCCTTGAGCACCGAGACGCGCTTGAGTGACGCGCCGTCCGTCCCGACAAGCGGACTGTTTCTCACGCCCTGGACGATGATGCCTGTCTCGTCCGAGCCCGTCTCGCTTGTGGGCGCGGGGTCCACGGAAACGATGCGCCTGTCCAACGCATGCGCGTACTCGTGAGCATCCGCCTCCACGCGGCCCCACCGTGCCGAGCCGAAGATGGCCCCTGGCACGTCCATCAGCAGCTTGCCGAGGACTTCCTGTTGGCCCCAGCGCGTGTGCATGAGGGCCTTCATGGTGGCCACGGCACTGGGCGCCAGGTTGGCGCGGTTGGCCAACGAGGAACCCGTCCGCAGCACCACGCCAGGCCGAAGCGCCTTCGTCTCCGCATCGGAGAAGAGAAGCTCCTCCAGCTTCTTCAGCGGGCGTGGAGTCCCCGTCAGGAGCAGCTGGGGCGGGTTCGCAGCGGTGCCAATCCGCAGCACCATGGGGAGCTGGTCCAGCGCCGCCATCTCATGCTTCCAGCTCGCGGGCTCATCGCCCCAGGCCCAGCCGCAGTTAGGGCCGCGCAACCGGTCCGGCTTATCCGCCGAGTAGCAGATGGCATAGACGCCATTGGGCCACGTGACGCGCCGTTTGCTGGGCTCGTACACCGGCATGAACCACGGAGGCGACAGGGCGAGGATGCCGCTGGAGCCGCGAATCATGGTGTCGCGCACGTCCGCCGCCGTGGGGCCGATGAGCGCTCCAATCGTCTTCGCCTCGCGGGCCTTCTGAATCACCCACCGCGCGCCCGACCATGTCTTGCCGAAGCCGCGCCCGGCCAGGATGAAACACGTGGTGAACGAGGCCGGCGGCATCTGCTCGCGGCGCGCCCAGAAGTCCAGGTCATGAACGAGCGTCTCCACTTCGGGATGGGTGAGCCGACCGAAGAGACGCGCGATACCCTGGCGGGTGCGAGCCTGTTTCACCAGGAACGCGGCCGGGGACTCGTCGGGGGCGAGGTGGTCCACCAGCACCGAGAAGCGCGAGCACCGAGTGTCACGAGACATGGCCGGCCCCTTCGTCCGTGTCGGTGGAGCTGAAGGCGCTCGCGTCGGGCTCGGGCGCGTCCGGCAGGAAGCGGCCCAGGCGCTCCATCAACAGCTCGCGGAGGGCCTTCTCGTCGGCGGCCTTGTCCTCTGGCGCCTGCACCTCGACGTTGTCGCGCCTCCCGTAGAGGTCGGGGAATCGACGCGAGAGAAGCCACTGGACGTGCTTGGGGTTGTGAGACGCGGCGGCCTGGAGCATGTCCGTTGCCCCCGCCATGAACTTCGCTTCCGCCTCGTTCACCGAGAGGAAGAAGTCTCGGTACAGGCCGCGTTGTTCTCCGGCGCCTCGGTGATACCAGCGCGAGAGGGTGTGCTCCTCGACGCCCACGAGGCCGGCAACGGCACGACGGAACAGACCGCGCTCCAGGTGGGCGCAGATGTCAGCCTGCAACTCGGGGGTGAGCTTTGTTGGACGAGCCATTCATCCCCTTCAATGGGGACGCTTTCCGCGACTGGTCCGAAGTTCTCTTCAAACTTTTGTTCGTCGAGCCGAACAAAACCCGAGAGGGGCCCTGGCGTTTTCTTGAAGTTTTTCAAGCGTGGGGGTCCGCCGAGCAAGGCAGGAACGGGCCCACCGTCCAAAATCCGGACCCGGGGGGCTCGCTAAGTCCAGCTACAGGTTTTGCATGTGGGACAAGATCTCACCGAGCGACCTGGGCGAGCCGCGCGTTGCACGCCGCGACATCCGCGCAGGACACCCGCCAGACGCGCGAGAAGGCCCCGCCCTCGCACGTTTCGGTGACGTCGAGCCATCCCCTGCCCTTGCGCACCACGAAGCCACAGAGCGAACACCGGGCCGCGTACCTGTTGCGGCGCAGCTCCGGTGCCCTGTCCGCACACGCGAGGTGACGCGGGCCTGTCGCCAGCTCATAGGCGATGCGCTCGCCCTCCAGGATGGGCGCACCACACGCCGCGCACGGCCCGCCCTTCCTGGCGACGAGCACCGGCATCAGTCCTCCTCCTCCACCAGCCGGCGGCGCAGCTGCCCACGGGCGCGAACCAGCAACGCATCGAGGCGCCAACGTGGCGCACCCCACTCGCGCGCCAACTCCCTCACGCTCTGCTTGGGACGCCCGAGGCCATGGACGCGCACCACCACTTCGCGCAGCTCCGGCTCCATCTCGGCCAGCGCGAAGTACAGGCGCGCCACTTGCTCGCACGTGGAGAGAAGCTCATCCACGGACATGAACTCCCTCGCTTGCGCCACGTCATGGGCTTCCATCACCGAGCCCGGCAACGCTTCGTCCGGCTCGTCGCGGCTGATGACCTCCACCGGCATCACTGCCTTGCCGCTCCGAGTGCGCCCGCGCTGGGCCGCGCCCGAGGGACGGACATCCGCCGCATGAAGACGGACGTGCTCGCGGAGGACACGCCGCGCGCGCCACGTGGCCCACGACACGAAGCACTGGCTTCCCTTCTTCTCGGGCAGGTACGTGCCCAGAGCCTTAAGGACTTCGATGCTCGCCACCTGGACGAGGTCATCCACGCCCACCGAGCCCCGGGACTTCGCGAAGCGCCGCGCCAACGTGCGCAGCACTGGCTCCATGCGGAGCAACAACTCGCCGGACAGACGCCGCGCCGAGAAGTGCGCGCCCTCTTCCCGCAGCCGGAGTATCTCCAGCGCCAACCCCTCCACCACGACCGTCACAGAGGACGGTTCGTCTCGCCCGTGAGACGAATTCAGCGTGCGACTTGCCTTGGCGCTGCGGCCTTCCTCGGGCCGCTGCCATGGGTGCTTACCACGGCACTGCATAGACTCCCCTTTCGACATGCGACAGGCGCGAAACGACGCGACACTGAAGCAAGGGAAGCGGCGAGGTTGAGCAAGATGCCTGCCATTTCACCACCAGCGCGGATGACTTCGCCCAGAGCGGGCTCACGCCGGGTAAGACTGAAACATCCCCGAGACGCGTCAGCGCGCGACACCTCGACGCGGAGGGCGCGGACGAAAGGCGAGCTGCATCTGTCGCATGAAACAACGAGGGGCTGACATAATGGCCCGGGCAAAGGGGCGCGGCGGAGCGGAGTGCCATCACCTACTTCAATGGGGACGCTTTCCGCACGTGGCTCACGAAACAATGCCGCCGATGACTCCCGTCGGCATGGGCTCGGCCCTCACCGGCTCAAGCCCAGTCCTCACACACTCATCACTCCTCTTATCCTTCTCTTCATAGAGAGAAAGAGAAGACTAGAAGCCGCGCGTGCGCGCGTATCCTGTATAGGGTTATAGGAGCTGGAGCCGTTCGTGTGGTGCATGTGTGTCGGCATGTCACGCATGCACGCCGGCTTCTGAACCACGCGCAGAAAGCGTCCCCATAAACGTGGAGGGAGGCCCCATGACGCCCGTGCAGCAACACGGCGACACGGCTCACACCTCCACGAAAGGACGCTTCACCCGTGAAAGTCGCCTTCTATGAGTCTTCCCAGGACAACGTGCCGCGTGTCGAGGACATCAGCTGGCCGCAGCTCCGTGCCCTCCTCACCACCCACCGCCGGAGCCAATGCCCTCAGTCGCCCTGCCCGAGCCGGTGCCCCGCCAAGAACGGCCCCGCCTGGAGCCCCGTCGACATCTCGGAGAGACGGCGCAACGAGAACGTGCGCGCGGTGACGCTGGCCGTTTTCGACTTGGACCACCTCACCGCCGAGCAGCTCTCTCCGCTGGATGAGCTGGAGCGCGACGGCTACGCCTTCGCCCTTCACTCCACGCACAGCCACCGCCCCCCGGATTACTGCCTGCGCCTCATCCTGCCGTTGAGCAGGCCCGTGCTGCCGCGCGAGTGGCCTGCGGTGCGAGCCGCCGCCCTGGCCCATCTGCGCGTCCCCGCCGACCCCGCGACGAAGGACTTGTCACGCCTCTACTACCTGCCGGACGCACCCGAAGGCTCCGAGCCCTTCGCGGAGAGCATGGACGGGCGCCCCCTCGACGTCGACGAGTTGCTTGCCTCTGCGCGCGCTGGGCTGCCCGTCACGCCCCTTCCTGCGGCACCGTCCGCGCCGGTGGACACGGCCTCCAGCTCCACGGACATGCACCACCTCGGCACGCTGCTGCGGCGCCACGCACGCCCCGAGAACAAGGCGCTCATCGGTCGCGTGCTTCGAGGCCAGCCCCTCGCGCTGCGAGGAAGCCAGGACACCACCCTCCAGCAGCTCATGAGCACCGTGGCCTTCTGCCTGCCCACTGACACGCAGGACGAAGCCATTGTCGAGCTTCTGCGGCCCTGCTTCGCCGCTACGGACTGGGAACAGGGCACCGAGCACCTCATCTCGGAGGCACTGAAGAAGCTGCACCGCGCCCGTGCCCGGAGGTTGGAACGCGACGCGAAGCGCCTCGTCGAGCACCAGGCACTCTGGGGGCGCCTTGGCATCGCAACTCGCGCCATCACCTCCACCGCCGAGCTGACTCCTACCGATGAAGGACAAGCGGACCCGGATGAATGGATGAAGCAGCTCGTCACCTATGAGACGCGCGAGGAGACACGACTGCGCAACCTGGAGGCGAACATCTACACCGTCCTGCTCTACGCCCCCGAGTGGCGCGGCGCGCTGCGCTTCAACGAGGTGACGAAGGAGCTTGAGCTGTCAGGTGGCCCGCTGCGCGCGGATGTCCGCACTGATGAGCTGGACAGCGAAATCGCCGTCTGGTTCCAGAACAGCGAATACGGCCGCCTCGGCCTCAACCCCAAACCCTCCCATGTGCGCGAAGTCCTGCGGATTGTCGGGCGGCAGAACGCCTACGACCCGCTGCGTGACTACCTGGAGGGTCTCGTCTGGGACGGCAAGCCGCGAATCGACACCTTCCTGGAGCGCTACCTCGGCGCAACGGGAGACACCGAGCACCTCCGCACCATTGGCCCCAAGTGGCTCATCAGCGCGGTGGCCCGCGCACTGCGTCCGGGCTGCAAGGTGGACACGGTGCTTATCCTCGAAGGTCCCCAGGGACTCCAGAAGTCCACGGCCTTCCGCATCCTCGCGGGCGAGTGGTTCAGCGATGCGCCGCTCGACATCGGCAACAAGGACTCGGCCGCGCTCGCCTCCCAGTTCTGGATTCAGGAGTTGGCCGAACTGGAGACGGTGCGGCGCGCCGCCGACGTCCAGGGACTCAAAGCCTATGTTTCGCGCAGCGAGGACATCTATCGGCCTCCTTATGGCCGGGTGACGGTGCGCACGCCGCGCCGCTGCGTCCTCGTGGGCACCACCAACAGCGAGGAGTACCTGCGCAATGACCCCAGCGGTTACCGTCGCTGGTGGCCGGTGCGCTGCACCTCCATCGACATCGCGGCACTGAAGCAGGACCGCGCGCAGCTTTGGGCGGAAGCCGTGGTGCGCTTCCACCAGGGCGAGCAATGGTGGCTCACCGAGGAGCAGGCCGAGCGCGCCGAAGTCCAGGCCAAGGAGCGCAGCGAGACGCCCAACGACGGGAAGCGGGATGCCATCGTCCAGTGGCTCATGCGGATGCCGCCGGCCCGGCGCCCCGTGGAGGTGCCACTGCTCCAGGTGGCCGAGGAGGCTCTCAATCTCGCCAAGGGGCAGCTCAACGCGGCAACGGACAGAGAGATTGCGGGCGTCCTGAGAGACCTGGGCTTCCGCAACCGGGTTCAGAGCGTGGCAGGTGTGCGGCGGCGCGTCTGGGTCGTGCCGGAGATGCTGCGCACACTCCCCGAAGAAAAGCCCCCTGTGAGTGGGGCCCGTCCGTCAGCTTGATCCGGAGCGCCTCCCTTCTGGCTCCCCATCCTCCACCAAGGATTGGGAGCCCCTGTGGAACGTTTACGAGCATTGCCCCAACGCGAGCAGGTTGTCGTTCCACTTACCATCTGCGTAAGTCCGGAGATACGAACCTGTCGGACCATCCACCACCCCCACGTCAGCTCGGTTCCCGTTCACAAGTGTGTAGAAGGTATTTGTCTTGGCGCGAATCGAAGCAATGACATCGGCAGTGGGCCACTTCCAAGAAGCCCCTCCGACATGAGTGATTGCCTCGTTGCCGCTCTTTGACTGCCCCAGGGTAATGCACGTTATCTGCACATCAGGAACCGTGGACATGTTCACCGCCTCTTGAGTTCGGGTTTGCACTTCAACCCCTAACTCAGATGGTGGACACGGCCTATACCTCCGCAGAGGTATATACGTGGCGCCATTCAAGGCCCATCACGCTAATGCTGCCCCCATTGAACTGGGGTGAGCACCTGTGCCAGCAAACCGACCGAGAGCCCCCGTCGTCGCGCCGTGGACGGGGGCGTCCTCAATTTCCTCTCTGTCTCTCAGTTGAAGCAGTTCAACCTGTGTACGCGCCGCTGGTACTTCGCCAAGGTGCTGCGTCTGCCCGAGCCCGAGACGAAGGCGCAAGCCCTGGGCGTCGAGGGGCACGCGCAGTTGGAGCACTACCTCCGCACGGGCGAGGACGTCCTGGGCGACGTCGCGCGGGCGGGGCGCCATCTCATTCCAGCTCCGGGCGCGGACCTCCTGGTTGAAGAGTCCTTCGGCACGCCTTCGCCCCTGTCGGCGGACGGTGTCCCGTTCATCGGGCACATCGACCTCATCAACCCGCGCCGACTTGCGGAAGGCGTGCTGCGCGTCACGGACCACAAGTTCTCGTCCAACGTGGCGCGCTACGGGGCGACGCCCGCGCAACTGGTGGACGCAAGCACCGAGGCCGGCTTGCAGATGGTGGGCTACGGCGTCTGGGCGGCCCTCTCCGACGCGCGCTTCCCAGGTGTCCGCGTGCTGGAGCTGGAGCACCTCTACTTCCAGACGCGCGGCGCGAAGCGTGCGGCGAGTGTGCTGGCCTCGGTGAGCGTCGAGCACGTCACGCGAGAGTGGACAGAGAAGGTCGTCCCCATGGTGCGCCGCATGCGCGAGGTGGCCCGCGCCATGCGCACCGCTGACGCGCCGCCCAACTTCAGCGCCTGCGAGAAGTACGGCGGGTGCCCCTTCAAAGCGCAGTGCATCTCCGGAGAACGCACCATGTCCCTGTTGAACCGCTTCATTCCCAAGCCCCAGTCCCCCGACACTGCCGCGCAGCTCCCGCTCACCGTGCCCCACCAGGTCATCCCCCAGCCGCTCGGGACGTGCGACAGGTGCGGCGAGACCCTGACGCCGGAGAACACCAGCAAGCTCCGTTCGGGCGAGGTGCTGCATGTGTCCTGCCCTGGTGCCGAGGTGGCCGCCGTACTGCCTCCGGACGCGCCGCCCGCATCGCCCACCATGGCCACAGACGCCGCGCCGAAGCGCCGTGGACGCAAGCCGAAGGTCCTGGACGTCCCGGTCACCACGCCACACGTCGAGCACCAGGCGCCCTCCGACAGCTCACCGTCCGCGCCGAGCCCCCAGGGAGAACGCCTGTGCCTCTTCGTGGACTGCGTGCCCAACATGCCCGCCGCATCGCTGTCCGAGTACGTCGCGAAGGTGGCCGCCCAGGTGAGCGAGGCCGGAGGAGTGGCGGACCTGCGCTTCGCTGGAGCGGAGAGCACGCTGGGCTTCGGCAGGTGGAAGGGCGCTCTCTCCATGGCCATCCGCAACGCGCCGCCCGCGCCGGGCGCCTACGCCGCCCTCGGCCTTGCCCACTCGGAGCTGCTGCAACTCGCCGTCGAGGCCCTGGAGCCCTTGTGCGGCCCTGGTGACTTCGTGCGCGGCGCTCGCTGAAGGGGCTCGAGATGCGGCTACTTGAACGACTGGGCGTCACGCCCACGCCCTCCAGCCCCACGCCGCCCGAGGAGCGCGCTCCGGTCTACGGGCGCTCTCCCGTAGGCTACTCGGCGGACCTCGGCCGCATTCTCGCCCTGCCTCGGCGCAGCCTCGCCACCGCGTACACAGCGTCGGACATCGAGGCGATGGAGACCCAGCTACGCGCGCCACCCGGCCCGTGTAGCTGCGCGAGCATGTCCCCGCCGCGCCCCTGCCCTACGCGACTGCGACGAGTGCAGGCGCAAGCACTGCTGGAGGCACCGCGCGTCGGCGGGCTCCTCGCGCCCATCGGCACGGGCCACGGTAAGGAGCTGACAACCTTCCTCATGCCCATGGTGATGCCGGGCTGCCGGGTGGCCGTCCTCTTCATCCCCTCCAACTTGCTGCCTCAGTTCCACGACGAGTGGAGCTACTACGGCGCGCACTGGAGGCTGCCCAACCTCGCGGGCGGTAGGTGGTTCCGCGTGGGTCTGCCGGTGCTCCACGTCGTTTCGTACAACAAGCTCTCCAGCCAGGAAGCGACGAGCCTCCTGGAGCGCATCCGCCCGGACCTCGTCATTCTCAATGAGGCGCACAACCTCAAGGACCCGAAGTCCACGCGCACGGGCCGATTCCTCCGCTACTTCGAGGAGCACCCACGGACGCGTCTCGTGGCGCTGTCTGGCACCTTCGCGTCCAAGAGCATCAAGGACTACGCGCACCTGTCGCGCCTGGCGCTCGGTGAGGGCTCACCCTTGCCTCTCGCACACCGCGTCGTCGAGGAGTGGGGAACGGCCCTGGACCCAGGCAAAGTGGTGGCGCATCCGGGCGCACTGGAGCGGCTTTGCGAGCCGGGAGAGCACGTGCGCGAGGGCTTCCAGCGCCGCCGCAACGCGACGCGCGGCGTGGTGGCCACGGAAGAGAGCGCCCTGGACAAGCCGCTCATCATCCGCCCGCGCTACCCTGGGCCCGTGCCCGCGCAACTCCTCGCCTTCATCGAGCTAGCGCACGCGGGAGAGCGTCCGGACGGGGAGCAGTTCCAGGAGCAGCTCCAGTCCGTGGCCTGCGCTCACCAGCTGTCCGCCGGCTTCTTCCACCGCTGGCGCTACCCGAGGGGCGAGCCGCCGGAGCTGATTGAGAAGTGGTTCGCGCGGCGCAAGGCGTGGAACAAGGAAGTCTGGGAGGAACTCAAGGGCGAGCGCCGCGAGCACCTGGACTCACCGGGGCTGCTCACCAAGGCCGCCATCCGCGCGCACATGACGCCGCCCTATGAGGGCGACAAGCCCGTCTGGCACGCGGGGACGTGGTCGGAGTGGGCGGAGATTCATGCCTCCGTACAGCCCGAGCCCCAGGCCATTTGGGTGTCGGACTTTCTCGTGAAGGACGCGGCCGAATGGGCGCGTTCGCAGGTGGGAATCGTCTGGGTTGAGTACCCGGAGCTGGGCGAGCGCATCGCCAAGGCAGCGGGCGTCCCATTCTATGGCGGGGGGAAGGCAGCGTCCGAGGCCATCCTCCGTGAGACGGGAAAGCGCTCCGTGGTGGCGAGTATCAAGGCACACGCCACGGGGAAGAACCTTCAACAGTTTTCCCGAAACCTCGTGGTGACACCGCCCTCGGACGGAGCCACCTGGGAGCAGCTACTCGCACGTACTCACCGGCCCGGCCAGTTGGAGCCATGCGTCGAGGTAGAGGTGTGCCTCCACACGCAGGACTATGTTGAGGCATTCGCGACTGCACAAGAACGAGCACGGTTCATCAAACAGACGGACGGACAGCCTCAAAAACTACTACTCTCTCCAACACGCTTCACGCCCCACTCAAAGACCTGAGTATTTTCAAGTACGCATCCCTAACTGCCATGGCAATCAATGAAGCGAGAGGCTCAATATTGCCCCTATCGGCCCTGCGCAGCGACTGGCTATATCGATGACGCCCCTTTGCATCGGCCTTCAAATATACAATCGGATGCCTTACCGACAGAATTAGATTCATCACAGCCCGGGAAATTCTTCCATTCCCATCCTCATACGGATGAACCTTCGTAAACCTGTGCGAAAATCTCGCAGCCATCAGCATGGAATCATACGAAGCCAACACCTCAGCCAACCTTGGGAACTCCCCACAAAACTCAGCCATCAAGTCGGGAACCATAGACGACGGAGGAAAGACAATCTCCGGATTCCCCACATGAACAGGAACCCGCCTGAAGACACCACACTTTCTTAACGGAAGCACTCCCATCATCAAAGTTCGATGAAGGAAATGAATATGCTCAATCTTCATAGGTCTACCGAGAACACCAACCTTGTCCTTCATCAATACACGCAAATACTCACCAAGTTCCTCAACGCCACCTGTCATCGGTGCCTCAATCCTATCCCTACTCCGAAGCGCCTCCGCCGCCATTGCATTCAACTCATCAATCACCTCCCGAGAGGGACTCGGGCCAGACTTCCCCCTCCAGCCATCGCGAAGTTCTTGGAAGAATTTAAACAACAACGCCAGTAGCCATGTCCCAATCTCTTCGCGCACCAAGCCCATGTGATAATGCATCACAGATAGATTGTATGCGGCCAACTCCTCTGGCGAGACTCCAGCCCTCCTCACCCCAGCCACCGCCACTCGATGATTCCTCAACATGGAATCCATATCCAAGTGGGGTCCAGTCGAATGGTCGATCTTGTCAAACGCCTCAACGGCAAGCACTGCCGTTCGGCCTTGCTCCAGATAGATACCTTCCTGCCAGTTGCTTTCGAACACAATCCTCGCAACCGCGTCGCGATTATAATCCGACAGAACCTGATCAGGGTTCCTTCCGAGCGCAGAACAGCGTTCTTTGAACATCGTCCTGAGTTTATCCACCTCGTCATTAAGAGCATCGTAGTTTTTATACCAGACCTTTGACTTCTCCTGTCCCATGCAAACCCCCGATTCAGCAGGTCAACCAACAGTTTCCACAAGATCATAGGTATCCCATGGGAGGTAGACCAAATTTCATCTACTATTTCCTGTTGGCTGAATCGACCGGCAGACGAGCCACTCCCGGAAAGCGTCCTCATAAAGGGAGGTGAGGACGTCCTTTCGGCGTCCCGCCACCTGACTGGCAACACGGGACATGAGCAACGCAGTACTCGCAAGAATCGCCACCGCCCACGCCGCTCTCGGCGCGCATTAAGGCCGGTCGCTACCTGCACCCGTGAAGCTGGAAGTAGGGTAGCCCGAACTTCAGTGCGCCTGGGTGTCGTACTTTCTCAAGGACGCGGCAGAACAGGCCCGCGCCCACGTTGGAATCGTCTGTGTCGAGTACCCAGAGCTGGGCGACCGCATCGCCAAAGCGACGTGTGGACGCCCTGCGGAGGGCAAGGCGGCGTCCGAGGCCATCCTCCGAGAGACGGGAAGACGATCCATCGTGGCGAGCATCAAGGCCCACGCCACGGGGAAGAACCTCCAACAATTCTCCCGAAACCTCGTGGTGATGCCGCCCTCGGACGGGGCAACGTGGGAGCAGCTACTCGCACGCACGCACCGCCCTGGCCAACAGGCATCATGCGTCGAACTGGACGTGTGCCTCCACACTCAGGACTACGCCGCTGCGTTCATCACGGCACAAGAGCGAGCAAGGTTCATCCAAGAGACCGAAGGACAGCAACAAAAGCTTCTCGTTGCACCACCCCCTCACTCATCCTAGCATAACCGCGCAGCACTATCGCGGCCCAACACTCTCTCAACTCTAAACAATGCCCAAACGACCCACCAGCCTCAAGCCGACTTCCTTAGCCTCGAAGTTCAAACTCGGCTCGATATGCCTCAATTGCGCCAAGCACCCACGCCTTAAGCGCTTCATAGAATCCCATGGACAGCTAGGACTTCGATGCGACACCTGCGGACAAACCACCACAGTGGCATCCATGCGGAGGCACACCCGAAAGCTTGCAATGACGATTCGCGGACTAATCCGCCTCCACTACTCAGAGTGGGAATACAATCCCCATTGGGGAGGCGACAGCATCACTGAGCTTCTCCTAGAGGAGAACCCCATCATAAACACCCAGACGGGCAAACCAGATTCAGCAGAGAGAGATAACGCTGAAACATTCATGGACGAGCTCCTCTCCACCGACACCTATCCAAATCCAGGCAAAGGTATCTCAATTTTCGGAGGTTATTATGATGGAGTGCGCGCCGCCCCAAAAATCGCACTCACAACCCACCAATCTACGATGCTGGCAGGAATAATATTAGTCCTCAAAAAAGAGAACCATTTTGCGGTCGAACCCACATTAAACAAACTCATCAAGAGGTTAGGGCCCGACATCAAGGGATATGTCGCCAAAGGCACAATACTATACCGGGCGCGAATTGGAATATCGAAATCGTATCAAAGCCTTGAGGGCATGGGCTGGGCCGCCAAAATCAGACGACGCCCTCTTCAGGGCGCACAAATTGCCGCGCCACCTCCACCAGTTGCCACGGCGGGACGAGTCAATCGAGCAGGCGTCTCATTTTTCTATCTCTCGTCTGACGAAACCACTGCGGCAGTGGAAGTAAGGCCTCATCCGGGGCATCACATCTCAATCGCAGGATTCAAGGCTAACAAAAGACTACGAGTTGCCGACTTCGGGCATATCGACATTTCCAAGTACGTCCATAGCGAAGAAGACCTACGCCTCTTCCATCTCGCATACTCAATCGACAAATCCATGAGCATGCCCATCACCCCCGAAGAGCGCAGTCAATACATTACAACCCAGTTAATCGCCGATCTCGCACGACGCCAGGGCTTCGATGGGATTAGATTCCGAAGCTCAGTGGGCAAAGGCGTAAATATCTGCATATTCAATCCCAGCCATTTTGATGAACTCCCCGCTCTTGGCAAGGTGCTATTCGTAAAAAGCCTCTCGTACAGCCTCGACAACGTCGACACTATCTTGACGCCAACGGAGCATGACGTGGAGTTCGACTGAATCATTCGCATCCCGAAATCCCCGTTCGGCATATTGGTTGGGCCACTCCCGGAAAGCGTCCCCATAAAGGAAGATTAGGACGTCCTTTTGACGTCCCGCCACCTGACTGGGATCACGGGATATGAGCAACGCAGCACTCGCACGAATCGCCACTGCCCAGGCCGCCCTCGGCGCGCAGTACCTCAAGGCCGGCCGCTACCGCCTGGAAGTGCAGTCCATCCGCACCAAGGACGGCTTCAAGGGCCTGTCCGCCATCGCTGAAGTGAAGGTGGTGACGTCGGAGCGGACCCAGCCCAACACCGAGCCCACGCGGCCCGGCCTCGTCACCAGCTACGTGGAGAACCTCTCCGACGCGAAGAAGAACGGCGGCGGGCGCTTCAAGGCTTTCCTCATGGCCCTGGCCGGTGCCGAGGAGCACGAAGTCTCTCCGGACTTCATCGCCAAGTTCACTGAGGCGAAGCAGGCCGGCGCCTTCCTCCTCGTGGACTGCGACGTCTTCCCCAAGACGCTCCCGGAGAAGGACGGCAGGCCCGGCAAGGTCATCGAGGGCTACCGCTGGAGCAACGTGAGCCCCACGGACGCGGAGCTGGTCGCCATCGAGGCCAAGCGCGCCGCCGCGAAGCTGCCGCCGCTCGCTGACGCCCTCGGCTGACGTCCCCTCCACCTCTGGACTTCTTGGCGCTCTCCCAAGGGCGCCACGGCTGGCCCACGTCACGGGCCTTTCGGTGTTGTGCCCGTCCTCTTCAGCTTCGACACCGAGACGTACCCGATTCAACCCGGCCTCCTGGCGCCGCCGCTCGTCTGCGCCTCCATCGCCCTGAAAGCAGCTGGTAGCGAGCAGCTCCTTTCCGCCGCCCAAGCCCGCGCATGGTTTCGTGAGGCCCTCCGCGCGCCGGACGTCGAACTGACGGGCGCCAATCTCCCGTACGACCTGGGCGTCATGTGCGCGGATGACCCGCGACTTGTGGACGCCGTCTTTGCTGCCGCCGAGGCGGGCCGCTTCCATGACGTGGCCATCCGCGAGGCCCTCTTGGACATAGCCCGCGGACTCCATGGTGTGGACCCGGAGACGGGCCGCCCGCTGGGGGACGATGAGGGCGCCCGATATCCGCTGGCCCTTCTGGTGCGGCGCCACCTCGGCCTCGACATCAGCGCGGACAAACACGCCCCCGACGCGTGGCGCCTGCGCTACGGAGAGCTGGACGGCGTGCCGCTGGAGCAGTGGCCCGAGGGCGCCGTGAAGTACCCGCTCCGCGACGCGCGCTTCACGCTGGACGTCCACCTGTCCCAAGAGCGCGCCGCGTCCGGCATCCCCAACGGCGGCAACCTCCACGCCGAAGGGGACCAGGTCCGCGCCGCCCTCGCCCTCCACTTCGCCTCCGTGTGGGGACTGCGCACCAATGCCGGACGCGTCGAGGAGCTGCGCCGCCGCGTCGAGCAGGAGTGGAAGGCCAACCGCGCTCACTTCCAGGCCGCCGGCATCTTCCGCCCCAACGGCACCAAGGACTCCAAGCGCCTC
This sequence comes from Myxococcus sp. CA033, assembly GCF_013336625.1. Classification (NCBI taxonomy): domain Bacteria; kingdom Pseudomonadati; phylum Myxococcota; class Myxococcia; order Myxococcales; family Myxococcaceae; genus Myxococcus; species Myxococcus sp. CA033. The sequence goes on from NZ_JABUMU010000001.1 coordinate 26,791, forward strand.
GCCCAACTCGTCACCACCGCCTACAACGGCACGCCGCCCGTCACCCCGCCATCCTCCCGCTTCCCCGAGGGACAGGTGGCCACGGACCGGGACACCCTCCTCGACTCAGGCGACACGGTACTGGAGGAGTTGGGCAAGGCCGGCAAGGTGGACAAGTACCGCTCCACCTACCTGGGCAAGCTGGAGGCCGGCACCGCTACGCCCCTCAACCCGCGCTTCAACGTGCTGGTGTCCACGACGCGCGTCTCCAGCGACTACCAGCAGCTTCCTCAGCGCGGGGGCGTGCGCGAGTGCCACGAGGCCCGTCCTGGCTTCGTCTTCTGCTCCGTGGACTACGGCGGCCTGGAGCTGCGCACCATGGCCCAGCGTGCCATCTGGGACGTGGGCTACTCGCGAATGGCCGAGGCGCTGCTGGCCAAGGAGGACGTCCACACCTCGGCGGCGGCTACCTTCCTGGGCGAGAGCTACGAGGCCCTCCTGCCGCGCGTGAAGGCCAAGGAGGCAACGGCCACGGCATTCCGCTCCCTCGCCAAGATTTTCAACTTCGGCAAGGGAGGGGGCCTCGGGGCCGGCGGCATGGCGTACCACGCGCGCGCCAAGGACGGCGTCCGGTTCTGCCTGCTGGCGAAGGTGGCGGACACATGCGGCGTGGAGCGCGTCCCGGTGCGCGTCCAAGGCAAGGTGAAGATGGTCTGCGCCGCGTGCGTCGAGGTGTCGCGCCGCTACGGCGAAAGGTGGCTCGATGCGTGGCCCGAGCAGCGCGTCCTCTTCGGCCGCGCCAGCGCTCTCACGCGCAACGACCAGCTCGTGGACGTCATGATTCCGGGCGCCAACATCCTCCGGGGAAGCTGCGGCTATACCCAGTGGCTCAATACGCCCTTCCAGGGACTCGGTGCCGTGGGCGCGAAGCTGGCGACCTGGCGCGTGTCCCGGGAGATGTACGCGGACCGTCGCTCTCCTCTCTGGGGCTCACGCCTCGTCCTCATGGTGCATGACGAGCTGGTGGCCGAGCTGCGCGCGGACTGCCCCAACCGGCTCCATGATGCCGCCGAGCGTATGGCGGAACTCATGCGACAGGCCATGCGCGAGGTGACGCCCGACCTCGCGGGTGCCATCGAAGCCGAACCCGCCCTCTCGCGCGTGCTCTCGAAGGACGCGGCCACGGTTAGGGACAGCACGGGGCGTCTACTGGTGTGGGAGCCGGACGCGAAGAAGGCCGCGTGAACCAGTCGCGGAAAGTGTCCCCATTCAAGAAGGAGTGAGCACAACACCTCCTTCCGAAAGTCCGCCCGAGCACCGCGCCGCGAAGCTCGTTTCCATCGACCCCGGCCTCCGTCATTGCGGTGTCGCCGTGTTCGATGCGCCGCTTCACGAGCGCGCCACCCTCCTGGCCGCCGGCTTGCCTAAGAACCCCGAGCACCAGGGCGGAGAGCTGTCGCTGGCATCGTGGGCGTCCATGGCCTTCGCGGTCCGTGAGTGGCTCCGTTCCCGCGTGGGCGACGAGCCTTTCCAGCTCATCCTCGAGGTGCCCCGCGTCTACGCCGCCGCGCACCAGAAGGGCGACCAGAACGACCTCATCCAGCTAGCGGGCGTCGTCGGCATGCTCGGTGGCTTCCTGCCGAACGTCGCCAGCCGTCGCAGCGTCTACCCGCGCGACTGGAAGGGCACCGTCGACGCGGACGCGTTCATCGAGCGCATCAAACAGCGACTCGACGCCGCCGAGCACCTGTGCGTCGAGCTGCCCAGCGCCGCCACCCTCCATCACAACGTCTGGGACGCCATCGGCATCGGGCTTCACACCCTCGGTCGCCTCGCTCCCCGCCGCGTCTACCCGAGGTAGCCATGTCCGAGCCCATCTCCAACAGCTCGGAGGACACACCTACGTTTCTCACCGTGGACGAGGCCGCCGCTTTGCTGCGCGTAAACCGGAAGACGCTCTACGAGGCCATCCGGCTCGGTCAGGTGCCGGGAGTCGTACGCATCGGAAAAGCACTCCGTATTCGGCGGGATGCCCTGGTAACGTGGCCCTCGGGTAAGGGCCGTGATTCTGCGCTTGGGAGTAGACGATGAGCGTCAGATTGCGGAAGTGGACGACGAAGGAAGGGAAGTCAGAGGAGGCGTGGCAAGTGGACTTCGTGTATCAGCACGCGGACGGACAGAAACAGCGAGTCGTGAAGTTCTCGCCCGTTCAGACCCGTCGGGGTGCTGAGGCATACGAACGCGACCTGCGCAACGCCCTACTCAACGGGATTTTCGGAAAGGAGAAGCCAGGGGAGGATAGCCCGCTCACGTTCGAGCAATTCACGCCACGCTTCCTCACCTACAGTGAGAACAACAACAAACACTCAAGCGTCGACAGCAAGCGACAAATTCTTAGAGACCATATCCTCCCATTCTTCGGGAAGATGGCTCTTGAGCGCATTGGTTCAGCGGAGACTGAGGACTTCAAGGCGCTCATGCGCAAGAAGAAGTCGGCGGCTCACAAGCTGAAGGAGTCCTCGTCAAAGCGAGCTATCCAGAAGCGGCTGAACAGAGCGCCCAAGCCCCTGAGCTTGAAGACCATCAACAATGTTCTGGCCGTGCTTCAAACGCTGCTGGCACTCGCGGAAGAGCAAGGAGCAATCCGGCAGGCGACGCGCGTGAAGCTCTTCAGGAAGCTACCGAAGCCTCCTTTCGACTTCCTGTCGTTTGAGGAAGCCGAACATCTTCTCGCCGTTGCTGAGCCGGAATGGCGCGCCGTGCTGTTCGTCGCGATCAAGGCAGGGCTTCGGCAGGGAGAGCTTATTGGGCTCCAGTGGAACGACTTGGACTTGCCGCGCAGCATGCTCCACGTCCGCCGAAGCATCTGGCGAGGGGTGGAAGGCTTGCCGAAGGGCGGTCGCGAGCGGTCGGTCGAGCTGCCTGCGTCCGTGGTGGATGCACTCAAGGCCCACCGACACCTTCGGGGTCGATTCGTTTTCTGCCAAGAGGACGGACAACCGCTCACCAAAGGCAAGATGTCGGCACCGCTTCTTCGTGCACTTCGGGCAGCAGGCATCACCCGGGCAGTGGGCCAAATCGGTTGGCACGACCTGCGCCACACTTACGGCAGCCACCTCGCAATGAGAGGTGTCCCGCTGAAAGTGATTCAGGAGTTGATGGGGCACGCGACCATCGAAATGACGATGCGCTACGCCCACCTGAGCCCCGATGCCAGGAGAGACGCGGTCAACGTCCTGGACCGGCCCATTGCACTGGCGTGCGACATACGTGCGACACAGGCGGTTGCCCTTGATAACCACCTGTAAAGACTGAGCAAAGAAGTGCACGAGCCGGGAATCGAACCCGGACGGCCCTTTCGGGCCAGCGGATTTTAAGTCCGCTGCGTCTGCCAGTTCCGCCACTCGTGCGCCAGGAGTTCCGGCACCTTACCTCGCCCCACCCCGCTTTGCATCCCGGTGCAGGCGCCCTGAACCCCTTGCTACCCAAATTCCCCAGCAAGGTGAAGCAGATCATTCCCAGTGCAGCCACTCCTCCCTGCAACCCGGGAGGAGCACCACGGAAGCAGGGTCAGTTCCCTCCCACCGTCGCCCTGCCATTCAGGTACGTCTGAATCACCGGAATCCGGCTGATCTGCGTGGGGTCTCCGCCTCGGGCCTTGTCGTAGTCCAGTGGATTGGCCCCCAGCACGACGAAGTCCGCCACCTTGCCCGGCTCGATGCTGCCCACCCACTGGTCGATCTCATGCTGCCGGGCCGGCTCCACGGTCACCGCGCGCAGCGCCTCTTCGACCGTCACCGCATGCTCGGGCCCGAGCACGAAGGTCTCCGTGAAGTCAGGATAGGCCCACGTGCGCCGAGTGACAGCCTGCTCCACGAACCAGAGCGGGCGAGCCGGCGTCACCATCGAGTCACTGTGGATCGAGAACGGGATTCCATACCGGCGATCAAACGCCATCGGGTCGAGGTTGCGCGCCCCCTCCTCGCCCAGCATGCCCTTGAACGCAGCACCCCAATACGCCACATGTCCGATGAGGTGCGTCACGCGGACGTCCAGGCTCGGCACCGGCTTCCCATCGGCAGCCACGTAGGCTCCCTTGCGCATATCGCCGATGTTCTTGGAGAGCTGCTCCTGCCCCACCGTGTTGTGGATGAGCAGCACCCGATGCGGGCTCACCTGCTGCTGCTGGAGCTGCGCGAACGCATCGAGGGCCCACTGATTGGCCAGGTTGCCATTCGCATGCAGCTGGAACCGCCAGGACTTCGTCGCCCAGAGCGGGCTCAAGACGTCGACGATGGCCTGCACGTTCGCGAAGTCGGCCTCCCCCTCCTTCGCGTCCGAGCAGTGGCCCCCATCCGCCAGGTACACATAGGGAGGCCCCAGCAGCGCCGTGCAGCCCTGCGTCGAGCCATCCACCCAGAGCTTGATGCCCCCAGCGCCCAGCCACTTCGGCAGCTTGCACTGTGAGTCCCTGCTCGGGTCGCAAGAAGGCCCCGTCGCCTGGATGTTCCCCTGCGTCGCCGCATCGTGAGTCACCAGGGCCGTGACACGCAGCGGGAAGTCCTTCTGCTCCGCGAGGAACTTCACGGCCTGGACCTGTGACGCGCTCGCCAGTCCTCCATCCGCGATGGTCGTCAGCCCGGCCCGGCGCAGGTCCTGAATCCCTCGCGCGATGTCCTTCTCGTACTCCTCGACGAGCTGGCGCGGATTCGAGTGCGCCAGCCCCAGCCCCTTCTCCATCGCCGCCATGAAGGGCGCGAAGGCCGCGGACTCCTGGAGCAACCCCGTGTAGTTCCCATTGTCGTCCTCCACCCACCGTCCACCGTTGGCCGTGACGGACTCAGGGGGCTTGCACTTCCGTGCCCCCTTGCAGACGACCTCGAAGGCCTTCTCGTTCACGTACGCCAGGTGCCCCGACTGGTCCAGGATGAGGACCGGACGGTCCTTGCTCACACACGCATCGAGGTAGAGCTTCGGCTGATTCATGAAGGGCACTTCGCCGCTCACGCAGCACTTGCCCCGAACGAACTGCTGCCGCGACGGGTCCAGGTTCATGCCCAGGACGAACTCCTTGCCCGCGTTCGCGCCGGCGGACTTCACCTGCATCGACTGGAGCGCGCTCAGCAGATCCGCATGTGTGGAGCAGTCCTTCGGCGTGTCCAGCCTGTACGGCGGAGGCAGGCAGGGCGCCAGGTTGTGGGTCCCCAGGAGGTTCTGGGCCAGCGTCGGCAACAGGTGCATGTGCGGATCGATGAACCCCGGCATCAGCACCTGCTCCGGCTGCAGGCGGACCCACTCCACCCCGGAGCCGAGCCCGTCCGTCACCGCCTCTTCCGTCCCCACCTTCAAGATGCGTCCGAGCCCATCCACGGAGACCGCCTCGGCGACCGTCCCCTGCGCATCCAGGGTGACAATCTTCCCGACGAAGACGGTAATGCCAGCACCGCCAGTGCCGCCGCCTCCCTTCGTCGCGCAGGAAGCCAGGAGGGCGAGCGCCATGGCGGACACCACGGCACGTGCAAGGACATGAGAGTCAACGAGCAACTCTCGACGCAGGTATCGATTCATGCGGCTCCTTTCGAGGGAACACGGCCTATACCAATGGCTCACATCGAGACCTATCGAAATCCATCCCATCCACACGAAACCCCAGCGCAATCACTGCCTCCCGAAAGCTGACGCGTCAGCCAGATGTTTTGACGTGTCAAAGCCAGCGCCTGACACGTCAAGGCACGTCGACCCGGCAGGTCGGACAGGGGCGGGCGGCGCCGCGGCCATCCACCGCTCCCCGGCCCGCACTCCCGATGGACCCCGCATCCCACCTGTGAGCGCTCGGACACTCCTGCCCTCCCCGCACACGCCACGTCCTCCTCACAACTCACGCGCGCCGCCTCGCTCTCAGATTCAGCGAGAATTCCGGAATTCACTGTCCTGAAGGAAGCGCACGTCCCAGACCCGGGGACGAACGACTTTCACCGGTCACCCGTCCATTCTCGGCGGCGTTCAAAGACAGGCTTCATCGCAGCTCCACCCCCGGAGAACGCTGCTCATGAGCACGTCGTCCAGTACGCTACGAGCAGACCTCTTTCTCCTGCACGCGCCCAGCGTGTATGACTTTCGTGAGCGCGACGACCTGCTGTTCGCCTATCTCAGCGACTCGGACAGCGTCAACGTCACGTCCATCTACGAGATGTACCCCATCGGGTTCTTCTCCATGCAGGAGCACCTGCGCAAGCACGACCTGTCGGTGAAGATCGTCAACGTCGCGGCGCTCATGCTCAAGCACCCCGAGCTCGACGTGGACCAGTTGCTCGGGCGGCTCGAGGCCCCGGTCTTCGGGTTGGACCTGCACTGGATGGCGCAGTGCCACGGCACCATCGAGCTGGCCAAGCGCATCAAGCTCGTCCACCCCGACGCGGTCATCATCTGCGGTGGCATCTCCGCGACGTTCTACGCGGAGCAGCTCATCCAGTATCCGGAGATCGACATCGTCGTGCAGGGCTACGACACGCTGGAACCCGTCCGACGCCTGGTGGAGACCATCAAGTCCGGCGAGCGGCGCCTCGTGGACATCCCCAACCTCCTCTACAAGCGCCGCACCCAGCAGGTGGAACGCACCGGCTTCAGCCACAAGCCCGCGACGAACTACAACGACGCCACGGTCGACTGGTCCTACTACCGCGACGCCGTGGACGACGTCGCGACCACCAAGCTCATCATGACGCTGCCCAACACCGGCTGCGCCTATGACTGTCCCTGGTGCGGCGGCTCGCGGTCCGCCTATCGCAACATCATGGGCGTCAAGAAGACGCTCATCTCCAAGGACCACTCGCGCATCGTCGACGAGCTGAAGTCCATGGGCCCCGCAGCGGCGACCACGGGCATCTACGCGCTCCAGTGCTACTCGGAGACGCGTCCGCGATTCCACGAGTACCTCGACGCCGTGAAGCAGAGCGGCTACCGCCAGCTCTTCGTCGAGCAGTTCCACCTCACCCCGGACGAGACGCTGAAGAAGATGGGGGAGTCGAGCCAGTCGTACATCATGCTGTCCCCCGAGTCGCATGACCCGGTCATCAGCAAGCTCGCCGGGCGCGGCACGTACACCATGGAGCAGATGGAGGCGTGGATTCCTCGCGCCCTCGACGCGGGCATCGCCGGCGTCATGATCTGGTTCTTCATCGGCATGCCCCAGCAGACGCCGCAGTCCATCTTCGACACGGTGGACTACAGCATCCGGCTGATGGAGAAGTTCCAGGGCCAGCGCGTCCTGCCGCTTTTGTGCCCCATGGTCCCCTTCCTCGACCCGGGCTCGCGCTTCTTCGTCGAGCCCGAGCAGCACGGCTACCGAATCTTCCACCGCACCCTGGAAGAGCACCGTCAGGCCATGGTGGAGCCGCTCTGGCACCGGCGCCTCAACTACGAGACGCGCTGGCTGTCCCGCAAGCAGCTCCAGGACACGACGTACAGCGCCGTCGCCGCGCTCGTTCGCGCCAAGGGCCAGGCGGGAGTCCTCCCTCGCGCCATCAGCCAGAGCATCCTCACCGCCATCTCCGACACCCAGGAGCTGCTCGCGGACATGGAGCGCGCCATCACCCTGGATGGCGCCCTGCCCTCGTCCCTGCGCGACGTCATCCGCTCCTACAACCGCCGCGTCCTCTCCTACTCCAGCGATCAAATCATCCCCATCCAGCGCCCCTTCGGAGGCCGCTGGTTCGACGACTTCACCGTCCCCCCGGAGCTGCTCGCCCAGGTCATGTCACCGCGTCCACGGGCTCCCGTGCCCGCGCTCACGGGAAGCGGAGGCTGAGCCGTCATGGACTTCGCGTGGACACCCGACGAGCGTCGGATGAAGGCCGCGGCGGTCGCCTTCGGCCGCGAGCGCCTCGACTTCGACGTCGTCACCCTCGACGCCGAGGGCACCTTCAACCGCGAAGGGTGGCACCGGCTCGCCAGCTTCGGCGCCGCGGGCTTTCCCATTCCGCGCCGGTATGGCGGCGCGGAGCACCCGGTGCCCATCACCGCCCAGGCGCTGGAGGGGCTCGGGTACGGCTGCGCCGACAACGGGCTGCTCTTCGCGCTGGGCGCCCACCTGTGGGCCTGTGCGCTCCCCATCCTGCTCTTCGGCACGGAGGCGCAGAAGGAGCGCTACCTGCCGGCGCTCGCGCGCGGAGAGATGCTGGGGGGCCACGCCATGACGGAGCCCGAGGCCGGCTCCGACGTCGCCGCCCTGCAGACCACCGCCACGCGCAAGGGCGAAGGCTACGTCCTCCAGGGGCGCAAGGTCTTCGTCACCAACGGCCCCGTGGCGGACCTCCTGCTCGTCTTCGCCACCGTGGACGCCTCACGGGGACGCGACGGCCTGACGGCCTTCCTCGTGGAGAAGGGCCAGCCCGGGCTCCACGTGGAGCGCACCGTCCCGAAGATGGGCCTGCGCACGGCGAGCATGGGCGAGCTGCGGCTCGACGACTGCGAGGTCCCCGCGAGCAACCGCCTGGGTGAAGAGGGCGGCGGGCTTGCCCTCTTCTCGCAGATGATGGAGTACGAGCGCGGCCTCATCCTCGCGCCCGCGCTGGGGGCGATGGAGCGCACGCTGGAGCGTTGCATCCGCCGCGCCCGTGAGCGCCAGCAGTTCGGCAGGCCCATCGGTGGCTTCCAGGCCATCTCCAGCAAGCTGGTGGAGATGAAGCTGCGGCTGGAGACGGCGCGGGGCCTCTTGTACCGCTTCGCCTGGCTCAAGCAGCAGGGCCGCTCGGCCATGTTCGAGGCCTCCCTCGTCAAGCTCCACGTCAGCGAGTCCTGGGTCCAGACGAGCATGGAGGCGGTGCAGCTCCACGGCGGGCTGGGCTACCTCACCGAGACGGAGTTGGAGCGGGAAGTGCGTGACGCATTGGGGAGCCGGATTTTCTCCGGCACCTCGGAGCTCCAGCGAGAGCTCGTGGCCCGCTCCATGGGCCTGTGACGGAGAACCACAGCCATGTTGTTCCAGTATCTTGAAGACAGCGCCAGGGCCCACTCCGCCCGGATCGCCGTCATCGACGGAGAGCGGACCTACTCCTACGAAGAGCTCGAGGCGGCGTCGAATCAGATGGCCCGCACGCTCAGGAACCAGGGCATCGGCCGGGGCGACCGCGTGGGCCTGCACCTCGACAAGTCCCTCGAAGCCATCATCGGTCTCTTCGGCATCCTGAAGGCCGGTGCCGCCTACGTCCCCATCGACCCCGCCTCGCCCGAGTGGCGGCTGAATTTCATCGCCCGGGACTGCGCGCTCTCGGGCGTCATTACCATCCCCACCTGGCATGCCTCCCTGCGCGCCGTGGAGAGTCTGCGCTGCATCATCCTGGTGGAGGCCCGCCCGACGAACACGCTCCGCCTCCCCCAGGAACCGGGCGCCCCGGTGACGCTCACCTGGGCCGACGTGCGAGCCCAGTCCAGCGCCCCGGTGGAGCCGCTCGCCGAGTCCTCCCCCGAGGACCTCGCGTACATCCTCTACACCTCCGGCTCCACGGGGCAGCCCAAGGGGGTCATGCTCAGCCACCGCGCCGGGCACGCCTTCGTCGACTGGGCCTTCAACGTCGCGGGAGTGCGCCCCGGGGACCGCGTCTCCAGCCACGCACCCCTCCACTTCGACCTGTCGGTCTTCGACGTCTTCGCGACCGCGAAGGGCGCCGCGACACTCGTGCTCGTCCCCACCTCGCTCTCCGTCTTCCCTCGCGAGCTGGCGGACTTCATCGCGTACAAGCACATCGCCATCTGGTACTCGGTGCCCTCGGTGCTCACGCAGTTGGTGGCCCGGGGCGAGCTGTCGCGGCACGGCTTTCCGAACCTGCGCACCGTGCTCTTCGCCGGTGAGGTCTTCCCGCTCAAGTATCTGCGCCAGCTCGTCCTCACCCTGCCCAGGCCGCGCTACCTCAACCTCTACGGCCCCACCGAGACGAACGTCTGCACATTCCACCTCGTCACCCCCGCGGACCTCGCGCGCTCCGAGCCCCTGCCCATTGGCCAGGTCTGCTGTGGGGACGAGGTCTTCGTCATCCGCGATGACGGCATCCTCGCGGGAGATGGAGAAGAAGGAGAGCTGTGCGTCGCGGGCCCCACGCTGATGAGCGGGTACTGGGGCATGGAGGAGCGCACACGTCAGGTGCTCGGGCCCATTCCGGGCCACGCCTTCGCCTATCGGACCGGAGACCGCGTCATCCGGGAGAGCGGCGGCGCGCTGTGCTTCCTGGGCCGCAGGGATGACATGGTCAAGGTCCGGGGTCACCGCATCGAACTGAGCGCCGTGGAAGAGGTGCTCCTGCGCCATCCGGATGTCGAGGAGAGCGCGGCGCTGACACTCCCGGACGATCTCACGGGCAATGAGCTGCGCGCGTTCGTCGTGCTGCGCGACAACGCGAGCACCAGCCCGCAGGACCTGCGACAGCACTGCGCCAACTACCTTCCCCGCTACATGGTCCCCACGCGCATCGACGCGTGTGACGCCCTGCCGAAGACGACGACAGGAAAGAAAGACAAGGTCCGGCTCCAGGAGCAGGCACGACAGCTCGTGTGAGCCCTCTCTCGAAGACAGTGTTTGCCTCATCGGGTCACCGACCCGAGGGGATTCGTATTCCCTGAAGCCGGAGTGAGCGTCCGTGAACGAGACAGTGGCGAGCTACACCGAAGAGCAGGTCGCGCAAATCATCCGCGCCCACATCGACCAGGAGTTCCTCTTCCGGACCAAGGACTCCGGACTGGCTGATGACGACAGCCTCATCGCGCGCGGAGTCATCGACTCGATGGGCATCTTCCGCCTCGTCAACTTCCTGGAGCAGCGGTTCGAGATTTCCGTCAGTCCGCCCGACATCGTGATGGAGAACTTCCGCAGCCTCCAGGCCATCCGGGCGTTCACCGTCACGCGGCTTCGCGGCCGTGACGGGCAGGAGACCGACTGATGCATCCGGACATCTGGAGGGCCTTCCAGCAGCTGCATGCGCTGCGCTCGGAAGCTCCACCGCTGGTTCTGCGCGAGCACATCGAGGACCCGCCCGCGTCCTTTCAGCAGGAGCGCCTGTGGTACCTGGACCAGGCGAACCCGGGCGGCTCGGCGTACCACCTGCCCGTGGCCTTCCGTCTCTCCGGTCCGCTGGACTGGCGAGCGCTGCGTCTGGCCCTGGAGGCGCTCGAACACCGGCACGAGTCCCTGCGAACCTCGTTCGACTCCAGCCGTGGCAAGGTCGTCCAGCGCGTCCGCGCGCCCGGCGCCTTCGTGCTCCCCACCGTCAGCCTGCGCGACGAGGCACAACGGCCCGAGCAACAAGAGGCCCGGCTGAGAGAGGCGCTGAGTCGGGAGGCCTGGCGCCCGTTCGACCTCCACCGGGAGGCCCTGTTCCGCGCGACGCTGTTCGTCCTGGGCGCGCGGGAGCATGTCCTCCTGCTCAACTTCCACCACATCATCTACGACGGCTGGTCCCAGGACGTGCTCTTCCGGGACCTCTCGGAGCTGTACACGGCCTTCCACGAAGGGGGCCCCGCGCCCCTGCCGGAGCTGGACGTGCGTTGCACGGACCATGCGCTCTGGCAGCGCAAGTGGCTCCAGGGCAGCGCTCGCGAAGCGCTTCAGGCGTACTGGCGGGAGCACCTGAACGAACGGCTGCACGGCCCCCGCCTCGCCTCGCGGACGCGGGCTGGCAACGTGACCGCACCGGGCCTGCGCGAGCTGGGACGACTGCCCATCACGCTCTCCCCGGAGCTCTCCAACGCCATCCTCCAGTTCACCCGGGAAGCGGGCGCCACCATCTACATGGTGCTGCTCGCCGCGTTCCACGTCCTGCTGCATCGGCACTCCGGTGGGCAGGAGCGGCACTTCGTGTGCAGCCCCATCGCCAATCGGCCACAGGCGGAGACCGAGCGCCTCATCGGCTACTTCGTCAACCTGCTGGTGTTGCCGGCGGACCTGCGCGGGGACCCGAGCTTCCAGCAACTGCTGGAGCAGGTGCGCGGTGTCGTGGCGGGCGCGCTGGCGCACCAGGACCTCCCCGTGCAGCTCCTCGACGGAGTCGACCTGGGCGGAGAGCCATTGTCCCAGGCCCTCTTCGCCTTCGAGAACACCCCTCGCTACCCGCTCCAGCTCACGAAGCTCGACGTCGCTCCCGTCGAGTTCGAGGGCGGCACATGTGACTTCGACCTGTTCCTCGCGCTTCACGAGGAGAAAGGCGTCATCTCGGGCACGCTCAAGTTCTCTCGCCAGCGCTTCGAGACCGACGAGGCGGCGAGGCTGCTCCGCGACTTCGAGACCATCCTGAGCCGGGCCGTGTCCGCGCCGGGGCAGGCGCTCTCGGCCTTCCTTCCCGACCTCGTCGTGCCCCGCGCCGACGCGCCGCCGGAGCCCATCACCCCGGAGCCCTCACGGGCCCCGCTTCCGCCACCGTCCACGGACGTGCTCGCGGCGCTGGGGGCGGCCAGGCCGGAGCAGCGCCGGGCCCTGATGAGGGATTACCTGCGGGGCACGGTCATCCGCGTCGCGCTCCGGGGACAGACGCCGGACGTCGCGTTCCAATCCCTCCAGGAGCTCGCGCTCGACTCGCTCCGGCTCATCGAGCTGACGGGACGAATCCGCACCGAGCTGTCCATCGACATGCCCGTCTCCCACTTCTTCGAGGCGACGAGCGTGGACGTGCTGGCGGATGAGCTGCTCACGCGGTGGCTGCGCGCGCAGTTGACGGAGCCCCGAGCCCCCGCGGTCGGTGGGCGACGAGAGCTTCTCACGCTGTAGCCACACCACGCGCACAGGGGGATTCCAAACATGAGCTATCAAGCCGACGCCTGGGTCATCCGCGAGGGTGGCACCGATGAGCCACGGCGCGCCCGACTGACGCGCACGCGCGTCACCGTCGACGCCATCCAGGAAGACGAGGTCCTCGCGGCGCCGCTCTACGGCTGCTGGGAGGGAAACAACGAGCACGCACTCGAACGAAAGCCCATCGACATCTGCAAGGTCCGCCAGGAGCAGGAGATCGTGCTCGGCAACGCGGGCGTCGTCCGGGTGCTCGAGACAGGCAGGGGTGTCACCCAGGTCCAGGGCGGCCAGCTCGCGATGATGTTCCCGAGCGGGGAGACGGATGCCTACGGCTACACCGTGAAGGCCCTGGGCTACGAGGCCCCGCGACAGATGGGCTGCATGGCCATGCTGATGAAGCTCAAGGGCCGGCAGGTCATTCCCATTCCGGAGAACACACGGCACTCGCTGGCGCAGTGGGCGGCGTTCAGCGTCCGCTATGTCACCGCGTGGGCGAACTGGCGCGTCGCTTCGGCGGTCTTCCGAACCCAGATGACGGAGCAGGAGTGCCCGTCGCCGCATGTCTGGGGTTGGGGCGGAGGAACGACGCTCGCGGAGCTGGCGCTCGCCAGACTCCAGGGCTGCCGCGTCGTCATGCTGTCCGGCGCGCACCGGCACCTGGATGAGATTCGAGGAGCGGGCCTGGAGGTCATCGACCGGCGCGCCTTCAGCGGCTTGAGCTACGAGCCGGAGCGCTGGGATTCCGACCCGGATTACCGCGCCCGCTATCAGGCCGCGGAGGCCGGGTTCCTCGCGGAGGTCTCTCGTCGCACCGACGGAGAGATGGTCCACCTGTTCCTCGACTACATCGGCACGCCCGTCTACCGGGCCACCATCAAGGCCCTGGCCCGACAGGGTGTGATTGCCACCGCCGGCTGGAAGGAAGGCATGTCCATCTCCCTCTTGCGCGCCCGCGAGTGCATCACCCGGCATCAGCACGTCCACACCCACTACGCGCGCTATCAGGAGGGCGTGGACGCGGTGGCCTTCGGAGAGGCCCACGGCTGGATGCCCGACGTCGGCCCGCGCATCCACACCTTCGACGAGCTGCCCGAGCTGGCGGAGGCGTACCGCGCCGGTCACACCAACTACTTCCCCTGCTTCACCATCAACGAGGAGGGGAAGACTTGAGTCGGGACAGCGGGGTGACGGCACTGCTCACGCGCCTCTTCGACCTGGGGATTCGTCTCTGGGTGGAGGGCGGAAGGCTCGCGGTGGATGCACCGGAAGGCGCGCTCACCGCCGACCTGCGCGCGGAACTCTCCGCACGCAAGGCGGAGCTCATCGCGCTGCTCGACGACAGCATGGGGGATGCACGCGCGGCGGAGCTGCCCGCGCTCATCTGCCGCCCCGAGGAACGGAACGAGCCCTTCCCGCTCACCGACATCCAGCAGGCCTACTGGGTCGGCCGTGGCGGCGACTTCGAGCTGGGCGCGGCCATCCACGTCTACGTCGAGATAGACAGCGAGACGCTGGACCCCGCGCGCTTCGGTGAAGCGTGGCGACGCCTCATCCAACGCCACGAGATGCTCCGCGCCGTCGCCCTGCCCGACGGGACGCAGCGCATCCTCCGCGACGTCCCCGACTACGAAGTGGCCGTCGAGGACTACCGCGCGCTGTCCCCGGAGGAACGTCAGCGCCGCCTGGACGCCCACCGAGAGCGGCTGGCGCAGCAAATCCTGCCGCTCGACACCTGGCCCCTGTTCGAGATTCGCGCGGTGCGGCTGGAGGAGGGCCACCGGCTCTACTTCAGCATCGACTGCACCTTCGTCGACTCGTGGAGCGTACAGGTCCTCTTCCGGGAGCTCATCCAACTCTATGCCGACCCGGACGCGACGCTGGACCCGCGCGAGCATGGCCAGTCGTTCCGCGACTACGTCCTGGCCACCCGCGCCCTCCAGGAGACGGAGCTCTACCGTCGCTCGGTGGATTACTGGCGCGGAAGGATTGCCACCCTGCCCCCCGCGCCCGACCTGCCCAGGGTCCAGCAGGTGGGTGCGCCCCGTCATCCGCACTTCGTGCGCCGTGAAGCCCGCATCGAGCGAGCACGTTGGGAGCGCCTGGTGGAGCGCGCACGCGAGCTTCAGCTCACGCCCACGGGGCTGCTGCTCGCCTGCTACGCGGAGGTCATCGCCCACTTCAGCAAGAGCCCGCACTTCACGCTCAACGTGCCGCTCTACAACCGACTTCCCCTGCACGAGGACGTGGGGAAGATGGTGGGGACCTTCTCCTCGTTCCTGCTCGTCGAGGTGGACCACCGCGCGGGCGGCACCTTCCAGCAGCGGGCCCGAGCGCTCCAGGAGCAGCTCTTCAGGGACTTGGAGCACCGCTACATCGGCGGGGTGGAGATCCTCCGCCAGATGTTCCGCGAGCGCGGGAAGATCAGCGGCGCGTTGATGCCCGTGGTGCTCACCAGCTTCGCCAGCGGCGTCGAGGGCTGGGACTCCTGCTGGGTGGACCACCTGGGCCGCGCCTTCGGCCGTGTCGTCCACTCCGTCACGCAGACGCCGCAGGTGTGGATTGACCACCAGCTCGTCTTCCAGGACGGCGGCGTGTTCTACAACTGGGACGCCGCGGATGAGCTGTTCGCTCCGGGCCTCCTCGACGCGATGTTCGCGTCCTACCAGCGGCTCATCGACCGGCTCGTGGACGAGCCCGACGTCGTCCACGAAAAGCCCCTTCGCCTGTCCACGCCCCAGGTCGCGGCCGGACCACGGCGTGACGGCGAACGCTCCGAACGCCTGTTGCACTCGCGCTTCGTGGAGCAGGCCACCGCACAACCCGACCGGCCCGCGGTCATCGCCCCCGGGCGCACACTGAGCTACGGCGAGCTGCTGCAGAGGAGCACCGCGCTCGCCCACGCGCTCACCCAGGCGGGCGCGCGGAAGAACCACCCCGTGGCCGTGGTGATGGAGAAGGGCTGGGAGCAGGTGGTGGCCGCCCTCGCCTGCTCCATCGCCGGCGCGCCCTATCTCCCCATCGACGCGGGTGTTCCCGGGGAGCGACTGAAGCAACTCCTCGAGGACAGCACCTGTGAGCACCTCGTCACCCAGCCATGGCTGGAGCCGCGCCTCGAATGGCCCTCCACCCCACGACGCTTCACGGTGGAGCCCCTGGAGCCGACCTCCGGCCTTGCGTTGCCAGAGGCTCCGGTTCAGGGCGCGGATGACCTCGCGGTTATCATCTACACGTCCGGCTCCACGGGCCGCCCCGGTGGAGTGATGCTCGCGCACCGAGGGCTCGTGCATGCGCTCGATGAGACGCTGCGCGAGTTCTCCATCGGTCCAGAGGACCGGGTCCTGGCGCTGACGGCCCTGCACCACGACATGTCGATGTTCGACGTGTTCGGGATGCTGTCGGCGGGCGGCGCCATCGTCTTCTGCGAGGCCACGGCGCGGAAGGAGCCCGCGCGCTGGGCAGAGCTTCTGCGCACCGAGCGCATCACCGTCTGGAACTCCGTCCCTGGAATGATGGAGATGCTCCTGGCGCACGCCAGCGGGCGTCCCGAGCCGCTCGCTCCCGCGCTGCGCCTCGCCTTCATGGGCGGCGATTGGATTCCCCTGGGCCTGCCCGAGCGACTCCGCGCGCTCGTGCCGGGTGTGCAACCCGTCAGCGTGGGTGGGCCCACCGAGACGAGCCTCTGGAACATCTGGTTCCCCATCGGGAAGGTCGACCCCGACTGGAAGAGCATCCCCTACGGCCGGCCCATCGCGGACACTCGCTACCACGTCATGGACGAGACGCTCAGGGAGCGTCCCCTGTGGGTCCCCGGAGAGCTGTGCTGCTCGGGCGTCGGCGTGGCCCAGGGCTACTGGCGCAACGAGGCCCGCACGAGAGAGCGGTTCGTCACCCACCCCGTGACGGGCGAGCGCCTGTACCGCACGGGCGACCTGGGACGCCTGCTGCCAGACGGCACCGTCGAGATTCTGGGCCGCGTGGACTTCCAGCTCTCCATCCTCGGCCATCGCGTCGAGCCCGGTGAAATCGAGGCCGCGCTCCGACTCCACCCGGAAGTCTCCGCCGCTGTCGTCGTGGCGGATGGAGACCGCCACGCGCCTCGCCTCCTCGCCTACGTGGTGCGGCGCGCAGGGGCCATGCTGTCTCAGGAGCCGTTGCGACGCTTCCTCGGGGAGCGCCTCGCGGACCACATGGTCCCCTCCATCGTGGTGTTCCTGGAGCAGCTCCCACTCGGCCCCACGGGCAAGGTGGACCGCGCCGCACTGCCCAGGCCGGAGGCCCTGCGAGTCCTCACCGAATCGCGTATCGATGACGGAGCGCCCGCGCACGAAGCCGAGGCCGCACTGGCCGCCATCGTCCGCGACGTCCTTCAACTCCCAGAGGTGGAGCGGAGGAAGAACTTCTTCGAGCTGGGCGCCAACTCCGTCCACCTGGTCCGCATCAACGCCCGCATCCGACAGGAGCTGGGCGCCGACATCCCCACCGTGGAGCTGTTCCAGAACGCGAACCTCGCCGCGCTGGCCGCGCACCTGGGACGGGTGCGACGCGGAGACTCCGGCGCCCCCTCCGAGCGGGTGACCCAGGCCCGCGCGGACACCCTCGAGCGAAGCCCCATCGCCATCATCGGCATGAGCGCACGGCTCCCGGGCGCGCCTGATGTGGAGGCGTACTGGAAGAACCTCGTCGAGGGCGTCGAGTCGGTGCGCTTCTTCACGGACGAGGAGTTGCGGGCGCAGGGCCTTGCCCGGGAGATGATTGGCAATCCGCACTACGTGAAGGCGGGCGCCGTCCTCGACGACATCGCCGGCTTCGACGCGGACTTCTTCGGGCTCACCGCTCGCGAGGCGCTGCTCACCGACCCGCAGCAACGGCTGTTCCTCGAATGCGTGTGGGAGTCACTGGAGCGCGCGGGCTACCGCCCTGACGCGACAGGGAAGAAGGTCGGCGTCTTCGCCGGCAAGAGCCTGAGCAATTACATCTATCCCGAGCTCGACCTCACCCAGCCCCTGCCCTACTTCCAGCGGCTGTTCGGCAACGACAAGGACTTCGTCGCCACACAGGTCTCCTACAAGCTCAACCTCACGGGCCCCAGCATCACGCTGCAGACGGCCTGCTCGACGTCGCTCGTCGCGGTGACGCTCGCCTGCCAGTCCCTGTGGAACCGTGACTGCGAGATGGCCCTCGCGGGCGGCGTCTCCATCAAGGTGCCCCACCACCTGGGATATCTCGCGGAGCCCGGCTCGGGGATGTTCTCCCCTGACGGCCACTGCCGCCCCTTCGACTCCCAGGCGCAAGGCATCCTCCCCGCGAGTGGCGCGGGGGTCGTGGTGCTCAAGCGGCTCGACGAGGCGCTCGCCGACGGTGACGCCATCCACGCCGTCATCCTCGGCGCGGCGGTGAACAACGACGGCGGAGACAAGGTCGGCTTCTCCGCGCCGAATCGCGACGGACAGGCGGAGGTGATTGCTCGCGCCCAGGCGATGGCGGGCATCCCTCCGGAGACGGTCGGCTACATCGAGGCGCACGGCACGGGGACGCCGCTCGGAGACCCGATGGAGATCGCCGCGCTCACCCAGGCCTTCCGGCTGGGAACTCCGGCGAAGGGCTTCTGCGTGGTGGGCTCGGCCAAGTCCAACTTCGGCCACCTGGACACCGCGGCGGGTGTGGCGGGGCTCATCAAGGCCGCGCTGACCGTGGAGCGAGGGCTCATCCCGCCCACCCTCCACTTCGAGCGCCCGAATCCCGCCATCGGCTTCGAGCAGACCCCGTTCTACGTCAACGCGCGGCTCCAGCCGTGGCCGGAGGGTCCGCATCCGCGTCGCGCGGGTGTGAGTTCATTCGGCGTGGGCGGGACGAACGCGCACGTCGTGCTTGAAGCAGCGCCCAGGCGTGACACCTCGCCGTCCCGACGCCCCGTCCATGTGCTGCCGCTTTCAGCGCGCAGTCCTCGCGCACTCGAAGCCCTGGGCAGACGCTTCGAGAGCTTCCTCGCGAGCGCCTCGGACTCCGAGCTCGCGGATATCTGCTACACGGCGGGCCTGGTCCGGTCGCACTTCTCCCATCGACTGGCCGTCGTGGGACGCACCGCCGAGGAGCTGCGGGAGCGACTGCGAGCGAGCCTCGATGGGGCCCTGGCACCGGGTGTGTCCCGAGGTCAGGCCCAGGCCGAGCAACCCCCTCGCGTCGCGTTCCTCTTCACCGGCCACGGAGCGCAGTACGAGGGCATGGGGCGAGCGCTCCATGACGCGAGTCCCGTGTTCCGCGAGGCCCTGGAGCGAGTGGCGGCGCTGCTTCGCACGGAACTCGAAACACCTCTGCTCGCGGTGCTGTACGGGAGCGAGTCCCACCGACTCACGGAGCTGGCCTACGCCCAGCCCGCCATCTTCGCGGTGGAGTACGCGCTGACGGAGCTGTGGCGCTCGTGGGGCATCGAGCCTGACGCCGTCCTGGGACACAGCCTGGGCGAGTACGTCGCCGCGATGAACGCGGGTGTCTTCTCGCTGGAAGATGCCGTGCGACTGGTCTCAGCGCGCGGACGGCTCATGGAGCAGCTCGCGCTGGAGGGCGAGACCATCGTCGTCCTCGCGGATGAGGCTCGCGTCCGCGAAGCCCTGACGAAGCATGGTGGACGCGCGTCCATCGGCTCTATCAACGCGCCCCAGAACGTGGTCGTTTCCGGTGAAGGACCCGCCGTGCGGCAGCTCACGGACGAGCTGGTGGCGCAGGGCATCGAGGTCAAGAAGCTGGAGGCCTCGCGTGCGGCCCACTCGCACCTGATGGACCCCATGCTGCCGGCCTTCGAGAAGGTCGCGCGGACGGTCACCTACCGTTCGCCCACGCGGGCCCTCATCTCGAACCTGACGGGCCGGCTCGCGGGAGCAGAGGTCGCGACGCCCGAGTACTGGGTGCGGCACCTGCGTGAGCCCGTGCAACTCGCGGAGGGGATGCGGACCCTGGCCGAACAGGGGACGCAGGTGTTCCTGGAGATCGGCCCGAAGCCGACCCTGGTCTGGATGGGGCGCGAGTGTCTGCCCGTGGCCCAGGCACAGTGGTTGTCGAGCCTGCGCAAGGGACATGAAGACTGGCACCAGTTGCTGGAGTGCCTGGCGGCGCTCTACACGCACGGCGCACCGGTGAGCTGGCGCGGCTACGAGCAGGCGGAGGCACGCCGACGCGTGGCGCTTCCCACGTACCCGTTCGAGCGACAGCGGTTCTGGTCCGACGAGGCCGGTCCCCGCAGCACCGCGCGCCGCGACGACACCCGGACCACACATCCGCTGCTCGGAGCACGCGTGGCGGCGGCGACCCTGCAGCCGGGAGAGCTGTTGTTCGAGTCGCGAGTCGGTGCCACCTCGCCCTCCTATCTGGGCGACCACCGCGCGCTCGGAACGGCCCTGCTACCCGGCACGGCGTATCTGGAGCTGGCCCTCGCGGCCGGCGCGGTCGCCCTTCCGAATCAAGCCCTCGTCGTCGAGGACCTGGCGCTCGAACAGGCCCTCATCCTGCCGGAGCAAGGTGAAGTCACCCTCCAGACCGTGGTGCGAACCACGAGCGAGCAGGTGCTCTCCATCGAGGTCTTCCGACGCGAGGAGACCCATGAGGGAGAGTCGCGGTGGATACGCCATGCCTCCGGCAAGGTCCGGCCGACAGGCGCCGAGACCCTGGTGCCGACACGGCTCGAAGCCTCACTCCTTCAGCCTTCCGGCCTCGGGACGCAGCCTGGAGAAGCGCACTACACGCGGGCCCGAAAGCTCGGGGCGGAGTTCGGAGAGTCGTTCCGAGGCCTCGTCGAGCTGTGGAGTGACGACGCCGGAGCCTGCGCACGCATCGAAGTCCCGGAGCAACTGCGCGACGAGCCCAAGCCCCATCACGTCCATCCCGCCGTGCTCGATGCATGCCTCCAGCTCATCGGCGCGGTGGG
This sequence comes from Myxococcus sp. CA033, assembly GCF_013336625.1. Classification (NCBI taxonomy): domain Bacteria; kingdom Pseudomonadati; phylum Myxococcota; class Myxococcia; order Myxococcales; family Myxococcaceae; genus Myxococcus; species Myxococcus sp. CA033. The sequence continues at coordinate 47,463 of NZ_JABUMU010000001.1, forward strand.
CCCGGAGCTGAAGGAAGGCGAATGGATGCTGCCCGCGAGCTTCGGCCGGGTGCGCGTCCACCGAGCGTCACTGCCCAACAGGCTGGTGAGTCGTGTCATCCCCCGCTCGCCACTCCTGACGGACGTCTTCGTCTACGACGAGACAGGCGACGAAGTGCTCCGCGTCGAGGGCTTCGAGCTCAAGCGCGTCCGAGGAGAGGCCTTCCTCCAAGGCGCACGGCCGGGGCTCGAGGACGCGCTCTATGAGCCCGCCTGGCGCGAGCAACCTCGTCCCGTCGGCGAGGTCACCCATCGCCCCTCGACATGGCTCCTCATCGCGGACGAACAGGGTGTCGCCGAAGCCCTTCGTGCACGCGTGGAAGAGGATGGACGAGACGCCTGCGTCATCGCCCGCGCCGGCCCACACTACGAGCGACAGGAAGCCCATCGCTTCCAGCTCGACCCCACGAACCCAGAGCACTTGACGAGGTTGCTGGCGGAGCTGGCTCACGAAGAGCGACCGTTGCGTCAGGTCATCCACCTGGGCTCGCTCGACGCGCCGCCCGATCAGGCACTCCAAACGGAGACACTGGGTGAGGACCTTCACCGGACCTGTGGCGGCGTGCTCCATCTCGTCCAGGCGTTGGTCGCGCGGAACGAACCTCCTCCGGCCCTCCAGCTCGTCACGCGAGGAGTCCAGGAAGGCAACCCTGGCACTGGCTCGCTGCTGTGGGGACTGGGGCAGGTCATCGCCCTGGAGCATCCGGAGCTTGGCTGTCGGCGGGTAGACCTCGCGCCCTCAACAGGGCCCGAGGCGAGCCGCGAACTCCTCGCGGAGCTTCGCTGTGAGAGCCAGGAGGCGCAGGTCCGGCTCGAAGGTGGGTCACGACAGGTCGCACGGCTGCGCGTCGCGGAGGCATCTCGCGCGGAGGGCGCTCTGCGTCCCGATGCCACCTACCTCATCACCGGAGGCTTCGGGCGCCTGGGTCGTCTCGTCGCGCAGTCGATGGTCGACCGGGGCGCGCGCTCCCTGGCCCTCCTGGGCAGACACGTGCCCTCCGATGATGACGCGGGAATCGCCGCGCTCCGGTCCGCGGGCGCGCGCATCCTCTGCCTCGAAGCGGATGTGAGCCGTTCGGAGAGCGTGAGCGCGGCGCTCGACGAGGTGCGCCACTTGCTTCCGCCACTTCGAGGCGTCGTACATGCGGCGGGCGCCGTCCACGATGGGCCTCTGCGGACACAGTCGTGGGAGTCCTTCGCCCAGGTCCTTGCTCCCAAGGTCCAGGGAGCCTGGAACCTCCACACCGCGACCCGGGGACACGCGCTCGACTTCTTCGTCCTGTTCTCCTCCGTGTCCTCCCTGCTCGGGAATGCGGGACAGGCGAACTACGCCGCGGCGAATGCCTTCCTGGATGGCCTCGCGCGACACCGCCGCTCGCTCGGATTGCCGGGTCTGAGCATCGCCTGGGGCCCGTGGTCCGGAGAGGGCACGGCCGCGAGCGACGTCTTCGCGGAGCGTCTGCGCAGACAGGGACTCGGCCTGCTCTCACCCATGCACGGCCTCACCGCGCTGCACCGACTGTGGGCCCACGCTCGTCCCAACATCGCCGTCGTGCCCATCGACTGGAAGCAAATCAGCGGCACTGCGTCCTCCACGTTCCTCATGGAGCTTGTCAGCCGAGGTGACTCCCTCCGGAAGAGCGGCGCCGCGCAGCAAGGCTTCCGCCAGCGAATCGAGGCCGCGCCAGCGTCGGAGCAACAACCGCTCCTGCGCGCCCACGTGCGTGAGCAGGTGGCCGCGGTCCTGGGCCTGACTCCGTCCGCCGTCGGCGTCGACCGGGGATTGTTCGACCTCGGCCTGGACTCGCTCGGCTCGTTGGAGATTCGCAACCGCCTCCAGGCCTCGCTGCCCTGCACGCTGCCATCCGTCGTGGTTTTCAAACACCCGAGCGTCGACCAACTCTCCACGTATCTCGCCACCGAAGTACTGCGACTCGCCTCGGCGACACCCCGCTCACAGGAGGCAGCCGGCGAGGAGTTGCCGCTCGACGAAGTGGTCCGCCGGTTGGAGCGAAAGCTCGAGGACATGGGCTAGATGAGCACATCAATTCCCAGTGGCGGTCAGGAAGCCCTCCTGCGGCGCGCACTGCGCAAGCTGGAGGAAACGGAGTCCAAGCTCCGCACCCTGGAGCGAGGCCAGCGCGAGCCCATTGCCATCATCGGAATGAGCTGCCGCTTCCCCGGAGGGGCCACGAGTCCCGAAGCCTTTCGTGAGCTGCTGGCCTCGGGGCGCGACGCCGTGCGCGACGTGCCCGTCGAGCGCTGGGATGCGGAAGCGCTCCATGACCCGGATCCGGATGCGCAAGGTGCCCTGACCGCGCGCAAGGGCTGCTTCATCGACCAGCCAGACCATTTCGACGCGGCCTTCTTCGGCATCAGCCCACGCGAGGCCGCGCGGATGGACCCGCAGCAACGGCTGCTGCTCGAAGTGAGCTGGGAGGCGCTGGAGCGAGCAGGTGTGGCACCGGACTCGCTGATGGGAAGCGCGACCGGGGTGATGGTGGGCGTCGCCAGTCACGACTACTTCGAGATGTCCACGAGCGCGCCGGAGTCCATCGACGCCTACACGGGCTCGGGCACGGCGCTGAGCGTGGCGGCGGGGCGACTCTCGTATGTCCTTGGCTTGCGAGGGCCCGCGCTCTCGGTGGACACAGCCTGCTCGTCGTCCCTGGTCGCGGTCCACCTCGCCTGTCAGTCACTGCGCTTGGGCGAGTGCAACCTGGCGCTCGCGGGCGGCGTGAGTCTGATGCTCGCACCCATCCTCGCGATGATTGAGTCGCGCACGCGCATGCTCGCGCCGGACGGGCGCTGCAAGACGTTCGACGCGGCTGCGGATGGAGTGGTGCGGGGAGAGGGCTGCGGAGTGGTCGTGCTCGAGCGACTGTCCGACGCTCAGCGAGCAGGCCATCGAATCCTCGCGGTCATCCGAGGCTCGGCGGTCAACCAGGACGGTCGCAGCGCGGGACTCACCGTGCCGAACGGCTCCGCGCAGGAGGCGGTCATCCGCCGGGCCCTGGAGCAGGCCGACCTCGCACCGAAGCAGGTCGGCTTCGTCGAGGCACATGGCACGGGCACCTCGCTCGGAGACCCCATCGAGGTGGAGGCCCTGGGCGCCGTGCTGTCGACGGGGCGCGCGCCAGAAGCCCCTCTGTTGATTGGCTCCGTGAAGCCCAACATCGGGCATCTGGAGGCAGCGGCCGGCATCGCGGGCTTGATGAAGCTGGTGCTCGCGCTTGAGGACGGCACCCTCCCGCCCCACCTCCACTTCACCACGCCCAACCCGCGCATTGCCTGGGACTCCCTCGGGGTGCGCGTCGTGACGGAGCCGACTCCCTGGCCGCTCATCGATGGCCGGCGCATCGGTGGAGTCAGCTCCTTCGGCTTCTCGGGAACGAACGCCCACGTCATCGTGGAACAGGCCCCCGCCCGAGATGAACAGTTCACCGCTCCCGAGCGCCCCTGGACGCTCCTGACGCTGTCTGGCGCCTCACCGGAGGCCCTTGAAGCTCAGGTCGAGCAGTATCACCGACACCTCGCTCGGCATCCTGAGCTGCCGCTCGCCCAGGTGGCCGCCACCGCGAACAGCGGACGCACCCACTTCCGTCACCGTGCCGCGTTCATCGCCCGGAACACCGGGGAGTTCACGAGCCAGCTCCAGCACAGGGAGTCCGTCATCCGAGGAGTCGTCCCGGACGAGCCTCCGCGCATCGCCTTCCTCTTCAGCGGCCAAGGCGCCCAGTACGCGGGAATGGGCAAGGAGTTGTTCGCCTCCGAGCCGCGCTTCCGCGAGGCGCTGGAGCGCTGTGACGCCGTCCTCGCGTCGCGCATGGAGCGCTCCCTCCTCTCGGTGCTCTTCGACGAGGACGCGGGGTCCGCGCCGCTGTCCCGAACCGCCTACGCGCAGCCCGCGCTCTTCGCGCTCCAGTACGCGCTGGTCGAGCTGTGGAAGTCCTTCGGCATCGAGCCCGCGGCGGTCATGGGTCACAGCGTCGGTGAGCTCGCCGCGGCGTGTGCCGCCGGAGTCTTCTCGCTGGAGGACGGGCTGACGCTCGTCGCAGAGCGAGGCCGGATCATGCAGTCCCTCATGGACGAGGGGCATATGGCCGCCATCTTCGCGGAAGGCACCGGGTCCCGGCTCCTCGACGTGTCTCAGGCGTTCCACTCCCCGCTGATGGAGCCGATGCTGCAGGGCCTCGGAGCCGTCGCCGCGAGGCTTCGGACGACGGACCCTCGGGTCACCTTCATCTCCAGCGTGACGGGCCGGGCCATGGGCTCGGAGGTCACTCGACCTGACCACTGGGTCGGGCACGTGCGCAGCCCGGTGCGCTTCGCGGACGGAATGCGCGCGCTTCGTGCCACCGGCTGCGAGGTCTTCCTGGAGGTGGGCCCGGGGTCGGCGCTGCTCGACCTGGCGAAGAGCAACCTGCCAAACGACGGGGGCCTGTACCTGCCCAGCCTGCTGAAAGGCTCGTCCGATTCACGCGGACTCATGGAGACACTGGCGCGGCTTCATGTGCGCGGCGCGCCCGTGCGGTGGGCGGGGCTCGAAGCCCGTGGAGCCCGGAGCCGAATCACCCTGCCGACGTACCCCTTCGAGCGCCGCCGCTACTGGCTCAAGGAGGAGACCTTCCAGTTCCGGTCCGGCCGCACGCCAGCCTCCAGCGCGGCAACGACGACGCATCCCCTGTTGGGACATCGGCTGCACTCACCCGTGCAGGGTCCTGAGGACGCCCACTTCGAGGCACACCTGGGACCTGCCTCGCCACCACTGCTGGGACAGCATCGCGTCTTCGGGCGCGCGGTGGTCCCCGCCACGGCCTTCATCGAGCTGGCGCTCGCGGCCGGACAGAGGACTCTTGGCGAGGGAGCCCTGCGCGTGGAGGCGCTGGAGCTCTCCCAGCCGCTCTTGCTTCCCGAAGAGGGCACCATCGTGGTGCACACCGTGCTCGCGCCCGAAGGTCCGGGGCGTCGTGGGGTGCGCATCTTCAGCCGAGCCGAGGGTGCGTGGCGCATCCACGTCACGTGCAAGGTTCGTCGCGAGGACACGCGCCGCCCCGAGGCCACTGTCGTCGTTCCTCCCGCGCGAGAAGCCCTGCTCTCCGTCGAGTCCCATTACCAGCGGACCCGCGAGCATGGCCTGGCGCTCGGCCCACTCTTCCGTTCCATCCAGTCGCTCTGGCGCACCGAGCGCGGAGGGGGTGCGCATGTCGTCCTTCCGAATCGAGCGGGGAACTACGTCCTGCACCCTGCCCTGCTGGATGCCTGTCTCCAGGCGCTGAGTGTCGGTTTCGGTGACGCAGTGGAGGGCGAGGCGTGGCTGCCCGTGGGCCTGGAGCGACTGACGGTCCACGAGGCACCCCGCGAAGCCGCCTTCTGCGAGACGCAAGAGCGCCCCTCTCTCGGAAAGGGTCGCCTCCAGGTCGACGCGTGCCTCCGCGCGGAAGACGGCCGGGTGCTCGTCGTCGTCGAGGGCCTGGAGCTGCGCCTCGCACGGCGCGAGGCCTTCCTGGGAGGACAGCCCGCCTCCGACTGGCTCTACACAGTCGACTGGCCTCTTGCGCCCCAGGTCGACGCCGAAGCCGACTTCATCCCCGCGCCGCGCATCCTCGGTGACGCCGTGCGCGAGGGCTTGGGCTCCATCATCCCCGAGGACGACGTCACGCGGTACACGGCGGTCCTTGGGCGCCTCGAAGCCGCGAGCCTCGGCTACATCCTCGCCGCGTTCCACCGGCTGGGAGCGGGCTTCGGGCCCGGCCAGCGCTTCAGCACCCGCGAGCTGGCGGAGCGGCTCCGGGTCGCCCCGCCCCATCAGCGACTGCTCGGGCGACTGCTCGCCATTCTCTCCGAGGAAGGCATCCTGGAGCGCACCAACGAGGGCTGGCATGTCCTCCAGGAGCTCCCGCACGCACGAGCGGAGCAACTGCCCATCTCCGAGGAGGACTCGTCTTCCACACGGGCCCAGCTCGCGATGCTGGAGCGCTGCGGAATGGAGCTCGCGGCCGTGCTTCGTGGAGAGCGCGACGCGCTCGAGCTGCTCTTCCCCGATGGCAATCCAGACGCGGTGGCGGAACTCTACCGAGGCACTCCGGTCATCCGAATGATGAACACCGTCGCGCAGCAGGTCGTCACGCGCGCGCTCGCGGGCGCACCACCCGAGCGTCGGCTGCGCATCCTGGAGGTCGGCGCGGGGACAGGTGAAACCACGGCCTGGGTACTGCCGCGACTTCCCGCCGAGCGGAGCGACTACCTCTTCACGGATGTCTCCGCGTTCTTCACGGAGCGGGCAGCGGAGCGCTTCACGGACTTTCCCTTCGTCCGTTACGAGGTGCTGGACGTCGAGCGGACTCCGGTCGGCAACAAGCGCTTCGACCTGGTGCTCGCATCGAACGTGGTGCACGCGACGCGGGATGCGCGACGAACCCTGCGCAACCTTCGCGAGCTGTTGGCACCGGGAGGCACACTTGTCCTGCTGGAAGGGACCGTCGCGCTGCGCTGGGTGGACCTCACCTTCGGGCTCACGGACGGCTGGTGGCGCTTCGAGGACACCGCCCTGCGCACCGACTGCCCGCTTCTGCCACCAGCACGTTGGTGTGAAGTGCTCGATGAAGAAGGCTTCGCTCACGCGGACATCGCATCTCCGAGCGACACTCTTCCGCCCCTCCTGGGACAGCAGGCCGTCATCGTCGCGCAGACGCCTCGAACTCCGAAGGAGACTCGCGCGGCCGGAGCATGGCTCATCCTCGCGGACCGAGGGGGCGTGGGTCAGGCGCTGGCCCATCAGCTCCAGGCCCAGGGAGGCGAGTGCTTCCTCGTTCACGAGACGGGGTCCGACATCGACCCTCGTTCCGCCGCCTCCCTTGCCCTGTTCCAAGCCAAGGTCGCCAACGTTCGGGGCGTCATCCACCTGTGGTCGCTGGATGGAACGTCCGCCGCCCACCTGTCCACGCAACAACTGCGCGAAGCCTCGAAGGCAGGCTGCGGCAGCGTCTTGCAGTGCGTCCAGGCGCTCACGCAGGGAACGCAGTCACCGCCTCCACCCCTGACGCTCATCACGAGAGGAGCCCAGCCCGCGGGCGGCGCGGTGCCAGGGGTGGCGCAGTCGACGCTCTGGGGGCTGGCCCGCGTGATTGCCCGTGAGCATCCGGAGCTGCGCTGCCGCATCATCGACCTGGAAGACACGCCGACGACCTCCGAGCCCGAGGCGTTGCTCGACGCGGTGCTGGACCCGAGCGACGAGCAGGAGTTCGCGCTGAGAGGCGCGGAGCGCAGGGTGGCCCGCCTCGTGCGCGCCGGCCAGCTCGCGCCAACGCACACCGTCTCCATCCGCCCCGATGCCACGTACCTCATCACGGGTGGGCTCGGTGGACTGGGTCTGCTGACGGCACGCTGGCTCGTTGAGCGGGGAGCACGCCACCTCGCGCTCCTCTCGCGCAGGCCGCCGGGACCCGAAGCCCGGACGGCGATGGCGGAGCTCACGGCGCGAGGAGCCACCGTGCTGGCCCTGCCGTGCGACGTCTCGCGCGAAGAGTCGCTCACACAGGCACTGGCCGAGCTGGAGCGGCGCCTTCCGCCGCTGCGAGGCGTCTTCCACTCCGCGGGTGTGCTGGAGGATGGCGTCCTCTCGGGACTGAGCTGGGAGCGCTTCGCCACGGTGCTCGCGCCGAAGGTCGACGGAGCCTGGAACCTCCATGTGCTCACCCGGACAAAGCCCCTCGACCTCTTCGTCATCTACGGCTCGGCGACGTCGCTGCTGGGAGCCTGGGGACAGGCGAACCACACGGCCGCCAACACCTTCCTCGATGCCTTGGCCCACCATCGCCAGGCCCTCGGACTGCCTTGCACCTGCATCGCCTGGGGCGCGTGGGAGGGAGTCGGCGCCGCGAACCGCGCGGAGGCGGGCACGCGCATGGGCGAGCTGGGCATGAGCACCATCAGCCCCGAGCGAGGCCTGGAGCTGCTCGAACGCATCCTCGCGTCCGGGGCCGCGCAGCTGGGTGTCATGCCCATCGTCTGGTCGGAGTTCGCACGGAAGGTCGGCGCCAGTCCCTATCTGTCGCGACTGCTCGCCGAGACGAAGGCGGAGCCGGAGCAGCCAGCGCGAGAGGGCCTGCTGGCACGCCTCCAGGTCGCCTCCGTGCACGAGCGACGGGTGCTGCTGGACGAGCACGTCCGGAGCCAGCTCGCGCGCGTGCTGGGGATGAGCAGCCTGGACGCCGTCGATGGAGACCACCGCCTGTTCGACCTGGGCATGGACTCGCTCACGGCGGTCGAGCTGAAAAACCGGCTGTCCACGAGCCTCGAGCGCCCGCTGCGCTCGACGCTCGTCTTCGACTTCCCACGCATCGACGCGCTGGTGGAGCACCTGGGACGCGACGTGCTGGGAGTGCTCCCACCACCCGAGCCCGTGGCGACTCCGCACCTCCCGCCCTCCTCGTCCCCACCTCCCATTCCGCACGCCCAGGAGATTCAGGGCATGTCGGACCAGGAGCTGGAGGCGCTCATCACCCATGAGTTCCAACTCGTTTCCCGTTGAGGCAGACCCATGACGGTTTCCTCCCCTCCCCGCGAAGTCCCCACGCCGCTTCAACAGGCCGCCATCGCCCTGAAGGAGATGCGCTCGCGGCTGGACGCGCTCCAGGCGGTCCAGGAAGAACCCATCGCCATCGTCGGCATGTCCTGCCGCTATCCAGGCGGAGCCAATGACCCCGCCAGCTACTGGCGCCTGCTGCACGAAGGGCAGTGCGCGACGCGCAAGGTGCCGCTGGAGCGCTGGGACGCGGACGCGCTCTATGACCCGGACCCCGACCGGTTCTGGAAGATGTACACGCGGTACGGCTGCTTCGTGGACCAGCGCATCGACCTGTTCGACGCGCCGTTCTTCAACATGTCGCCACGCGAGGCGGCCATGTTGGACCCGCAGCAGCGCCTGTTGCTGGAGACGAGCTGGGAGGCGCTGGAGAACGCGGGCATCGCTCCGGACCGGCTGGGCGGCAGCGCCACCGGCGTCTACGTGGGCGTCATCACCGGCGACTACGGCCGAGTCCCCTTCCAGCGCATCGACCCGCCCGACCTGCCGTACATGGGCACGGGCAATGACATGAGCTTCGCCGCGGGTCGGCTCTCGTACGTGCTCGGCCTGCAAGGCCCGAGCATGGTCATCGCCACGGCCTGCTCCTCCACGCTGGCGACGACGCACCTGGCCTGCCAGGCCCTGCGCGCTCGTGAGTGCGACCTGGCGCTCTCGGGGGGGGTCAGCCTGATGGTGTTCCCGGACACCAGCATCGTCCTGTCGAAGATGCGCGCGACGGCGCCGGATGGTCGCTCGAAGACGTTCGATGCGTCGGCGGATGGGTTCGGCCGTGGCGAGGGCTGCGGGATGTTGGTGCTCAAGCGCCTCTCCGACGCCGTGCGCGCGGGAGACCCGGTGCTGGCGCTGGTGCGGGGCTCGGCCGTCAATCACGACGGGCAGAGCGGCGGAATCACGGTTCCGAGCGGCCCGGCCCAGGAGAAGCTGCTTCGCAAGGCCCTGGCCTCGGGGCGGCTGTCGCCGCGCGACGTGGACTACCTGGAAGCCCATGGCACGGGGACGCCGCTGGGAGACCCGATAGAGGTCCGCGCCATCGACGCGGTCTTCGGTCCCGAGCGAGCGCCGGGCGCGCCGCTCCTCATCGGCTCGGTGAAGACGAACATCGGTCACCTGGAAGCAGCGGCCGGTGTCGCGGGCATCATGAAGCTGGTGCTCTCGCTCCAGAACGAGGAGCTCCCCGCGCACCTGCACTTCCGCACGCCGAACCCGCAGGTCTCGTGGGACCCGGCGCGCATCGCGGTGACGACGGAGCGCACGCCATGGAAGCGTGGCACGCGACCTCGCATCGCGGGAGTCAGCAGCTTCGGACTCTCTGGAGTCAACGCGCACGTCCTCATCGAGGAGGCCCCACTCGCTGTCACACAGCAAAGAGTGCCGGAGGCACCGGTGCCCGGTCCCGAGCTGCTGGCGCTGTCCGCACGAAGCGAGGAGGCGCTGCAGGAGCTCACGCGGCGCTACCTCACCTGGAGGCAGGGGCCGGGCAAGGACGTTCCGCTTGCGGATGTCTGCTTCACGGCCGCGACGGGGCGCGCATCATTTCCGCACCGGCTGACGGTGCTGGCCTCCAGCGGAGCGCAGCTCGACGAGCGACTCCAGGCGTTCACCTCGGGTCAGCGACCTTCAGGGGTGAGCGCGGGAGTGGTGCCCACGGGAAGGAAACCCCGGGTCGCCTTCCTGTTCACGGGTCAGGGCTCGCAGTACGTCGGCATGGCGCGCGAGCTGTATGCCCATGAGCCCCGCTTCCGCGAGGTGATGGACCGGTGTGACGAACTGCTGCGCTCGCATCTGGGCGTCTCTCTCCTGTCGGTGCTCTACCCATCCGCGGGAGAGCCGGGTGACAGCACGTTGCATGACACGGCGTACACGCAGCCCGCGCTGGTGGCGCTGGAGGTGGCGCTCGCGGAGCAGTGGAAGCACTGGGGCGTCGAGCCCTCAGTGGTGATGGGACACAGCGTCGGGGAGATTTCAGCGGCGCATGTGGCGGGGGTGCTGTCGCTGGAGGACGCGCTCCTGCTGGCGGCAACGCGCGGAAGGCTGATGCAGGAGCTGCCACGCGTGGGGGGCATGTTGGCGGTACGCGCACCCGAGGAGCGAGTGGCGGCCCTCGTCGCCGCGCATCCCCGGGAGCTCTCCATCGCCGCGGTGAATGGGCCCTCGGAAGTGGTCATCGCGGGCAGGAGCGAACGGCTTCGGGTCGTCGGGGAAGTCCTCCAGCGAGAGGGCGTGGAGGTCAAACCCCTGAACGTCTCCCACGCGTTCCACTCACCGCTGATGGAGCCGATGCTCGACTCCTTCGAGCGCATGGTGGCGAAGCTCCGACTGCGCCCACCCGAGCTGCCGCTCATCTCCAATCTCACCGGCGCCTTGGTGCGCGACGAGCCGACGACGCCGGCCTACTGGCGTCGCCATGTCCGGGAGCCCGTGCGTTTCGCGGCGGGCCTGCGTGCCCTGCACGCGAAGGGGGCGGACCTCATCGTGGAGCTCGGCCCCACCCCCGTGCTGCTCGGAATGGGGCGCACATGTCTGCCCGACGAGCGCCTGGTCTGGCTGCCGAGCCTCCGCAACGGGCACTCGGACGTGGAGCAGATGCGCGCGAGTCTCGCGGAGCTCTGGGTACGAGGAGCGTCGAGTGGGCTCACGGGGATTGCGACCCACGGCCGGCGCTCACGGGTGCCCCTGCCGAACCAGCCGTTCCAGCGCAAGCGCCACTGGATGAAGCTCAAGTCCGCGAGGAGCGAAGAAGAGCAGGCGCGGCATCCGCTGCTCGGACGAAGGCTGAACTCCGCGGCTCGGGTCATCCAGTTCGAGGGCGAGCTGAGCACCGAGTCTCCCGCCTTTCTCGCCGACCACCGCGTCTACGACTCGGTCATCGTCCCGGGTGCGACGTATCTGGAGATGGGCGTGGCCGCGGGCCAGGAGGTCTTCGGCCAGGGCGCGCTGAGTCTCGAGGACGTCCGCTTCCACAAGCCCATGCGGCTGGAGGAAGGCGAGCCGCGCACGGTCCAGGTCCTCGTCACGCCGGACGACGGCGAGGGCGCGCGCAAGGGCACCTTCGAGGTGCACAGCCTGTCCGACGGAGCTTTCACCCTCCATGCCTCGGGGCGATTGTCTTCGACGGAGAAGCCCTCGGCCTCGCTTCATCAGGATGTCACGGTGCTCGCGAGGCGCTGCGCGGAGGAGGTCTCCGTCGCGGACTTCTACCGGCGCATCGGTGAGCACGGCATCGACTACGGGCCGCTGTGCCGAGCCGTCACGCGCTTCGGCCGAGGCGGACAGGAAGCCTTCGGACAGCTCACGCTTCCGGACGCGCTCGAAGCAAGCGAGCACGTGTTGCATCCCGTGCTGCTCGACGCTTGCTTCCAGGTCCTCGGCGCCGTGTTTCCCGAGGGGCCTCCAGGCAGCATCTACCTGCCCGTGGGAATCGGACAGCTGCGGGTCCACGACAAGCTGGGGCGTGAGGTCTTCGTCCACGCGCGACTCGACGGTGGGCCGGAGTTGGGGCAGCGCGTCCACACCGCGCACTTCACGCTCCTGGCACCCGACGGCCGAGTCCTCGCGGAGCTGGAGCGACTGGAGTTCCAGCAGGCACCGCGTGAGGCCCTGCTCGGGAACTCAAAGCGGGTGCCACGCGGTTGGATGTACGAGGTGGCGTGGCGTCCTCTACCCCTGCCGCCCGCCACGGGCACGCCGCCTCGCGAGCGGTGGCTCATCGTCGGTGACACGGGTGGACGGGCCACGGATATCGCACGCCGCCTGCGCGCCTCGGGGTCGGACTGCATCGTGGCCCTGCCAGGAGAAACAACAGGCCCCGAGGACACCGGGACGCGACATGTGGACCTGACGCTCGCGGCAAGCGCGAGGAGGCTGCTCACGGAGGCGGGGCCCTTCACGGGGATGCTCCACCTCGCGGCGCTGGACGTGCGTGCGGCGCGAGACGGAGAGCCCGACACGTTCGCCCGGGACTATCGAAGCCTCCTGGGAAGCACGCTCCACCTCGTGCGAGCGGCGGCCGAGACAGGCGTCAGTCCCCGGCTGGTGCTCGTCACGAGAGGAGCCCAGGCGACGCAGGGAAATCCCCTTCCAACGCCTGTGCAGGCGTGTCTGTCCGGCCTGGGCAAGGCCATCGCGCAGGAGCACCCGGAGCTGCGGTGCCTGCGAGTGGACCTGGACCCGGCGCAAGGAACGGACGGGGTCGAGGCACTCGTCGCGGAGCTCCAGCAACGCACACCCGAGGACGAGGTCTGCCTCCGGGGCGGACAGCGGCTGGTCTCGCGTCTCGCGAGGAGCGCCGAGGCAGCGGAAGGCACCACGACGCTCAAGCTCCGTGGCGACGCGACGTACCTCGTCACGGGCGGGCTCGGCGGCCTGGGCCTGAAGCTCGCGGGCCGCCTGGTGGAGCGTGGCGCCAGGAATCTGGTGTTGCTTGGCAGGCGCGCCCCCTCGGCTGAAGCGAGGGACAGCCTGCGCGAGTTGGAAACACGAGGTGCGCGCGTCGTCACCTTGCAGGTCGACATCTCCGTGGAGGCACAAGTCACGGAGCTGCTCGCGCGCCTCGCGAACACGATGCCTCCGTTGCGCGGCATCGTCCACGCGGCGGCGGTCCTCGACGACGGCATGCTGTTGCAGCAGGACCTGGAGCGCTTCGAGCGAGTGCTGGGCCCCAAGGCGCTCGGCGCGTGGCATCTCCACCGTCACACGTTGGGACAGCCGCTGGATTTCTTTGTCCTCTTCTCCTCGGTGGCCTCGCTACTGGGGCAGTCAGGGCAGGCCAGCTATGTGGCCGCCAACGCCTTCCTCGACGCGCTGGCCCATCACCGTCACGCATCGGGCCTGCCGGCGCTCTCCATCAACTGGGGCCCCTGGTCCGAGGTGGGCGTGGCCGCGACGGAGCGGGTGATGGAGCGAGTCCGCCGCATGGGCGTCACCCCCATCAGTCCCGAGCAGGGGCTCGCCGCCTTCGAGCAACTGCTGGGTCAACGAAGGCCCCAGGTGGGAGTCGTGGCCATCGGCTGGCAGTCGATGGGGCGGCTCGCCGCGGCGCCGTACTTCTCGGAGCTCGCGGGAGTGACACCCACGGGCGGCGCGACGGGCGCGGACTTCCTGCGCCGCTTCGAGAGCGCGCCTCCCGGTGACAAGCCTCGACTCCTGCGGGAGCACATCGCCTCGGTGGCGACGCGGGTGCTCGGGCTAGATGCGAGCCGTCCGTTGGATCCGGAGCAAGGCCTCTTCGAGGCGGGCATGGACTCGCTGATGGCGACGGAGCTGCGCAACGCGCTCCAGCGGACGCTGGGCCGCTCGCTGCCGGTGAGCCTCATCTTCGACCACCCGAGTGTCCAGGCCCTATCGAATCACCTCGCGCGCGAGCTGGTGCCCGCCCCCGAGGCGCAGGAGGTGTCCGCGGCCCCGCGAGACGCCGAGCTCGAATCGTTCTTGATGGAGGTCAATCAGATGTCCGAAGCCGATGTGACCGCGGCGCTCGCCGCCGGGCGGTCCAACGAAGCAGGGCCCCGAGGTGACCGATGAACGCGCATGAACTGGCCCAGATGAGCGCGACGCAGCTCGCGTATGCCGCCAAGCAGCTTCGCAACAAGATGGGGCTCGTCCCGGCGGAGCCCATCGCACTCGTCGGAATGGGTTGCCGCTTCCCTGGGAACGTGGACAGTCCGGAGGCGTACTGGGAGCTGCTCGCGGCGGGGCGCGACGCCGTCACCGAGGTGCCCTCGGACCGCTGGAGCCTGGACGCGCTCTACTCGCCCGTCCCCGGCACGCCGGGGAAGATGTACACGCGGCATGGCGCCTTCGTGAACCAAGTGGACCGGTTCGACCCGCTGTTCTTCGGCATCTCTCCGCGTGAGGCGGTGCTGATGGACCCGCAGCAGCGTCTGCTCCTGGAGACGAGCTGGGAAGCGCTCGAACACGCGGGGCTCTCGCCGTCGAGGCTGAGGGGCACGGCCACCGGCGTGTTCGTGGGCATCATGCACCGCGACTACGCCTACCTGGTGCACGCCTCCGGCGAGATTGACTCGCACACCGGCTCGGGCACGGGCCTGAGCGTGGCGGCGGGACGCATCGCCCATCTGCTCGCGCTGGAAGGTCCCACGCTCGTGGTGGACACGGCGTGCTCGTCCTCGCTGGTGGCCTTGCATCTGGCTTGTCAGAGCCTGCGCAACGGAGAGACCGACGTGGCGCTGGCCGCGGGCGTCAACCTGATGCTCTCGCCGATGAGCACCATCGTCGAATGCCAGATGCGGATGCTCTCCGCGGAGGGACACTGCAAGACCTTCGACGCCAGGGCGGACGGCTTCGTGCGGGGCGAGGGCTGCGGCGTCGTGGTGCTCAAGCGCCTGTCGGACGCGCTCGCGGACGGTGACGAAGTCATCGCGGTGCTTCGAGGCTCCGCCGTCAATCACGACGGCCACAGCAGCGGTCTGCTGGTGCCCAACGGCAGCGCCCAGGAGCGAGTCATCCGCTCCGCGCTTCGCAACGGTGGCGTGGAGCCCTCGCAGATCGACTTCGTGGAGGCCCACGGCACGGGGACGGCGCTGGGCGACCCCATCGAGGTCGAAGCGCTGGGCCGCGTCTTCCAGGACGAGCGTCACCGTGAGGAGCCGCTCCTCATCGGCTCGGTGAAGACGAACATCGGGCACACGGAAATCGCGGCCGGCATGGCGGGGCTGATGAAGGCCGCGCTGAGCCTCCAGCACCGGCAGATTCCCAAGAACCTGCACTTCCAGACGCCGAACCCGGAGATTCGCTGGAACGAGCTGCCCGTGTCCGTCGTCACGGAGCGGCGCGACTTTCCCGGCGGCCCTCGGAACTTCGTGGGAGTGAGCTCGTTCGGTTACAGCGGGACGAACGCCCACGTGGTGCTGGAGGCAGCACCCATCACCGAGAAGCGCGCCACGCCCTCCGAACCGGGACGAGAACACGTCCTGGTCCTCTCGGCGAAGACCGCCTCGGCGCTGTCGACACTGGCCGGGAGCTACACGACCCACCTGACGCGGAACGCGGAGCAGGACGTCTCCGACGTGTGTCACAGCGCGACCGCGAGCCGTTCCACGATGCCCTACCGGCTCGCCGCCGTCGCCACCTCGGGTGACGAGCTGCGTGCACAGCTCCAGGCATTCTCGAGTGGCAATCCCATCGACGGGCTCATCGTCTCCGAGGAGGCCGCGTCGCGCGCCGCGCAGGTCGCCTTCCTCTTCAGCGGACAGGGCTCGCAGCACCTGGGCATGGGGAGGGAGCTGTACACACGAGAGCCGGTGTTCCGCGCGGCGATGGACCGGTGCGCGAGCATCCTGGCACCGCATCTTCCGAAGCCCCTGCTGGAGGTGCTGTTCGCCGAGGAGGGCAGCGGCTCACCTCTGGAGCAGGCGGTATTCACCCAGCCCGCCATGGTGGCGCTGGAGGTGTCCCTGGCCGAGCAGTGGAAGGCCTGGGGCGTGGAGCCCTCCGTCGTGGTGGGGCACAGCCTGGGGCAGTACGCGGCCGCGTGCGTGGCGGGCGTCATCAGTCTTGAAGACGTGCTGCCGCTGGTCGCCCTGCGTGGACGACTGATGCATGAGCTGCCACCGGGGGGCGAGATGGCCTCGTTCCTCGCGCCCTACGCGAAGGTGGCGGCGGCCATCGAGCCCTATCGCGAGCGACTGTCCATCGCGGCCATCAATGGCCCCACGAGCACGGTCATCTCCGGTGCGAGTGAAGCCGTCAACGCGGTGGTGGAGGCCCTGGCGGCGGAGGGAATCCAGGCGAAGAAGCTCAACGTCTCGCACGCGTTCCACTCGCCCCTGATGCATCCGATGGTCGACCGCTTCCGCGAGCACCTCTCCCGGGTGCGGCTCAACACGCCGAGACTGCGCATCGTCTCGGACATGACGGGCCAGCTCGTGGAGGGTGAGCTGTCGGAGCCGGACTTCTGGTGCCGGCACCTGCTCCAGCCCGTCAACTTCGCGCGAGCGGTGGAGTCCATCCACGCGTTGGGTGTGCGGAACTTCGTGGAGGTGGGCCCCGCGAGCGTGCTGCTCGGCCTCGCGCAGCGGTGCATTCCGGAGGACGGCGAGTCACGCGAGTGGCTTCCGTCGCTGCACACGGGCATGGGGAACCGTCGACGGATGCTGGAGAGCCTGGCCACGCTCCACACGCGCGGCGTCCCCGTCGACTGGTCGCAGGTACACGGGAAGACGTCTCGTGGGCGGGTGCGCTTGCCCACCACGCCCTTTGAGCGCGAGCGCTACTGGGTGGAGACAGGTCCGGAGACTGCTGGCGCGCAGCCTCTGCCCTCCCAGGTGGGAGTGATCCATCCGCTGCTCGGCCGGCGCGTCGAGCTGGCGGGTTCGAGCGATGTGCGCTTCGAGGGAGCGCTCGGCGCCAGGGAGCCCTTCTTCCTCGACCACCATCGCGCGGCGGGCACCGCGCTGTTGCCAGCGGCGGCCCATGTCGAGCTGGCACTGGCCGCGGGTCGCTTCTCCAGCGTTCCGGGTGAGAAGCCGTTGGAGCTGCTCCAGCTCACCTTCGAGCGGCCCGTCGCCCTGCCGGAGAAGGGCGCCGTCATCCTCCAATCGACGTTGGTGAAGGAGGAGGGAGCGACACAGGTCCTCAAGGTGTTCATGCGTCGGGAGCAAGACCGGGTCACCACCTGGGAACAGGTGGCCACGGGGCGACTCGGAGCGGCGTCACCGTCAAAGGCAGCGGGCGAGTCCCTGGCGTCCCTGCGAGCGCGGATGACGGAGGCCATCGCGCCCGCGGACTACTACGCGCATCTGGCCAGCGGAGGGCTGGTGTACGGGTCGATGTTCCAGGCACTCCAGGCCATGTACGGCCAAGAGGGCGAGGCCCTCGTGCGCATCGTCCTGCCGGAGGGACTCAAGCTGGAGCCGTACACCGTGCATCCAGTGATGTTGGACGCATGCTTCCAGGCGCTGGGCGTGACGTTCCCCAAGCGCAAGGACGTGCCCTATCTCCCCGCCGGTGTCGAAGGGCTCCGACTCCACGCGCCGATGGAGCGAGAGGTCTGGGCAAGCCTCCAGCGTCGCCAGGAAGGCGTGGAGGCGATTGCATCGCTTCGAGTGTTCAGCACGGATGGGCGACTGCTCGCGGAGGCGGAGCGACTGCGCTTCCGTCAGGTCCGACTGGAGGCGTTGCTGGGCCAGGGTGACAAGCTGCTCGAGGAGTGGCTCTACGCACTCGAATGGCACCCCGCCCTGCCCCACGGGCGCCGCGTGCCCCCATCCTGGATTCCCACGCCGAACTCGCTGCGTGACGCGGTCCTCCCCCACTTGGAGGCCTTGTCCGGCCGCGAAGACCTGGCGGCCTACGGCGTGTTCCTCCAGGAGCTGGAGTCGCTGTGCGTCCCCTACGTGCTCCAGGCGATGGAGCGACTGGGCTGCGACCTCACGCCGGGCACGAGCTTCAAGGCGGATGAGCGTGCCGCGCGGCTAGGGGTCGTTCCGCTGCACCAACGGCTGTGGCGGCGACTGCTCGAGATGCTCACCGAGGAAGGCCTGCTGCGAACCACGGGAGAGACACTGGAGGTCGTCACCTGTCCGGCGCCCATGGACGTCGCGGCGCGCATGGCGTCCCTGGCGGAGCGTTACCCGGCGCATCGCTCGGAGCAGGCGTTGGTGCAGCGTTGCGGCGAAGGACTCGCGGAGGCCCTTCGGGGGCGCTGCGACCCGCTGGAGTTGCTGTTCCCCAAGGGAGACATGGAGGTCGCGGCCAGCCTGTACCGTGACTCGCCAGGCCCTCGGGAGCTCAACGCACAGGCGAAGACGGCGCTCGCACAGGCTGTCTCGCGATTGCCGGCGGAGCGCACTATCAGGGTGCTGGAGATTGGCGCCGGCACCGGTGGCACGACGGCCCTGCTGTTGCCCGAGCTGCCCGCGGAGCGCACCGAGTACGTCTTCACGGACATCTCACCGCTCTTCCTCCAGCGCGCCGCGCAGGAGTTCCGCGCGCATCCGTTCGTGACGTACCGGACGCTGGACATCGAGAAGGACCCGGCCACCCAGGGCTTCGAGGCCGGCGGCTTCGACATCATCGTCGCGGCCAACGTCCTGCACGCCACGGAGAGCTTGAAGGAGACGCTGAGAAACGCGCGTCGGCTCCTGGCGCCCTCGGGGATGCTGCTCATCGTCGAGGCCACGTCCAAGCGGCGCTGGGTCGACCTCACGTTCGGCCTGACGTCTGGCTGGTGGCGTTACACGGACACAGACCTGCGCCCCACGCACCCACTCATTTCGAGCGCGGGGTGGAAGACGCTGTTCGCGCAGGAGGGCTTCTCCACGAGCGCGGCGCTGGCGAAAGAGGAGCACGAAGCCAGTCTCCAGGCGGCGGTCATCCTGGCTCGACTGCCCGACGAGGACGCGCGCGCCAGCCGGCGTCAGTGGCTCATCGTCGCGGACGCGCGAGGCACGGGGTACAGGCTGGCCGAGCGACTGGAAGCCCGAGGCGAGCTGTGCGCGGTGATCTCCGGCACGGGGGCCACCGTCGCGGACTTCACCCAGCTGTTGAAAGAGCTCGCAATCACGCAAGCCCCCACGCACGTCGTCCACCTCACGAGCCTCGACTCCTCGGGACCGGACGACATGGCGCAGCTCGATTTGGAGGCGGCGTACCGCAATGGTTGTGGCAGCGCGCTCGACCTGCTCCAGGCGCTGCTGGCCACGCGGCTCTCACCCGCGCTGAGCTTCGTCACCCGGGGCGCGCTCGACGTGCTGGGGGATGGAGCCCCGGGCGTCGCGCAGTCACCGCTGCACGGCCTCGGGCGAGGCATCGCGATGGAGTACCCCAAGCTGGGAGGCACGGTCATCGACCTGGACCCTCGGCGCGATGACCTGGAAGGGCTGGTGACCGAGCTGCTCTCGGAGCGCTCCGACGAGCAGGTCGCCTTCCGGGACGGCATCCGGCGCGTGCCTCGCGTCATGCGGCATTCGCGGATGGAGTCGGAGGTGCCCTTCCAGTGCCGTGAAGATGGGACGTATCTCATCACGGGCGGACTCAACGGACTGGGCCTGCTCACGGCCCGACTGCTCGTGGAGCGTGGGGCCCGTCACCTCCTGTTGCTTGGACGCGGGGCCCCGACAGCGGCGGCCTCGGAGCAGCTCCAGGAGCTGGAGAGCGCGAATGTGCGCGTCGTGGTGGCCCGCGCGGATGTGTCGCAGGAAGACGCGCTTGCCAGGGCCCTGGTGTCGGGGCTGGAGGGCATGCCTCCGTTGAGAGGGGTCATCCACTCCGCGGGAGCGCTCGACGACGGCATCCTCGAGCAGCAGACGCACGCGCGCTTCAAGAAGGTGTTCGCGGCGAAGGTGCTCGGCTCGTGGAACCTGCATCGACTGACGCTGGGACAGCCGCTGGACTTCTTCGTCCTCTACTCGTCCATCGCGTCGCTGCTGGGGAACAGCGGTCAGGCGAACCACTCCGCGGCCAACACGTTCCAGGACGCGCTGGCCCACTACCGGCGCGCCAAGGGCCTGCCCGCGCTGACCATCAACTGGGGCGCCTGGTCGGAAGTGGGCGCCGCGGCGAACGAGCGCGTCCAGGAGCGACTCGCCGACCGGTGGATGAATCCCATCCGTCCGGCCCAGGGGCTCGCCGTCCTGTCGTCGCTGCTCTCGGCGAGCGCCGCGGTTCAAGTGGCGGTCATGCCCATCGCCCGAGGTGGCTTCGAAGTGCAGGGCGCGGTGCCGCTCTTGCTGTCCGCGCTCGTCGCACGGGAGGGCGGTGGTGGTGCGAAAGCCTCGGCGCGGGACGACGCATTGCTCCGCAAGCTCTCGGAGGTCTCCCCCGTGGAGGCTCGCCGGCTGCTGGTGACCGAGCTGCAGAAGCGGCTGTCCAAGGTGCTGCGCATCAAGAATCCATCGCGGCTGGCGCCCGAGCGGCCCCTCACCGAGCTGGGTCTCGATTCGCTGATGGCCATCGAGCTGAAGAACCACCTGATGAATGCGCTGGGCGTGGACCTGCCCATCGCGAAGTTCATCGACGGCGCCAGCCTCCAGGAACTGGCGGAGCTCACCCAGCAGCAGCTCACCGTCAATCAGCTCGCGTCGACGCAGGCGCTGACGGCGGACTCCACGCCGGGAATGAGTGAGCTGACCCTATGAACCTGGAGCAGCTCCTCTCCAGCCTCACGGAGCGCCACGTCCAGCTCTGGGCGGAGGGGCAGCAACTGCGCGTCCGAGCAAAAGAGGGCGTCGTGGACGCGACGCTCCGCTCGGCGCTCGTGGAGCACAAGCCGCGCTTGCTGGAGCTGCTTCAGCAGGCGCGGGGGGCGCCGGAGTCCATTCGACTGGAGCCCTTGCCTCGAAACGGGCCACCGCCGCTGTCTCTCACCCAGGAGCGTCTGTGGCGCGCCGAGGTGAGGGAGCCGGACCTCGCTCCGGCCCACATCGCCACCTTCGCCATGCGGCTGGAGGGGCCGCTCAACCGGGATGCGCTCACGCGTGCCGTGGCGACGCTCGTCGAGCGCCACGAGGTGCTGCGGACGACGTTCGAGCTCCGGGGAGACACCCCCGTCCAGGTCATCGCGCCACCGGGGTCTACCGCAATGGAGCCCGTGGACCTGTGCGCGCTCAACGCCGAGGCGCAGCAGGAAGCACTTCGCCGCCTCCTTCACGACGAGCATCGGCGGCGAATCGACCTGGCCCGAGGCCCGCTGTTCCGAGCCTGGCTCCTGCTCCTCTCCGAGCAGCGCCATGTGATGGTGCTGATGATGCACCACACGGTGGTGGACGGCGCATCCCGGGGAGCGCTGGTGCATGAGCTGACGGTGCTCTATGCGGCCTTCCTCGCGGGCGAGCCCTGTCCATTCGCTCCCCTGCGACTCCAGTACGCGGACTACGCGCGCTGGCAACGGCGATGGGTCCAGGAGGAGGTCCTTCCACGACAGCTCGGGTACTGGAAGCAGCAGCTTGCGGCCCCGCCGCCTCGGCTGGAGTGGCCCACGCGCTCGAAAGGAATGGAGCAGCGGCGCTACCACGGTGGCTCCGTCGACTTCAGCGTGGAGCACGAGGTCGTCGAGCGACTGCGGGTGGTGGGACAGCAGGCGGGCAGCACGCTCTTCATGGTGCTGCTGTCCTCGCTGTACGTGCTCCTCGCGCGAGCCTGTGGCCAGCGAGACCTGCTCATCGGCACGCCCGCCGCACATCGGGGCCACACGGACCTCGAGCCGCTCGTCGGGACGTTCATCAACACACTGGCGCTGCGCCTGCGCCCCGAGGGCGCACCGAGCTTCCTGGAGCTGCTCGCGCATGCACGAGCCGTGGCGCTCGGCGCCTATGCCCATCCCGACGTTCCGCCCGAGGCCATTGGAGGCCCGACGCCCAACGTGATGCTCGTCCTGAAGGGCGTCGCGCCCCAACCCGAGCTGTCCGCGCTCGAGGCGACCCCCTTGGCGCTCGCGCACGACACGGCGCTGCTCGACCTCACGTTGTATCTGGAAGAGACCCCGACGGGGCTGCGTGGAGAGCTCATCCACGACAGCGACCGAATCGACGCGGACACCGTCACCGGCTGGGCCCGAGAACTCCAGGCCCTGCTGCGCGCCTTCGCCGAGGACCCACGGCAGTCAGTCTTTCCCCACCCCCACCGCCACCCCCAGAGGAACCCATGACGGCATTGATGCGCCCCGCCACCGAACCCGCAGTGCGCGACTCGCGGCCCATCCTCGAAGGCCCCGGCATCGGCTATCACCAGAACTGGTATGCCGTCTGCCTTTCGAGGGAACTCAAGCCCGGCAAGATTGTCGGCCGCGGGTTCCTGGATGGAAAGGTGATTGCCTTTCGAGGAAAGAACGGCAAGGCGCAGGTGATGAGCGCCTATTGCAGTCATATTGGCGCGGACCTGAGCATCGGCGACGTGATTGGCGACGAGGTGCGCTGCCCTTTCCACCATTGGCAGTACAACCAGGAGGGCGTCTGTACCCACATCCCCGTGGGCTGCAAGATTCCCGACCGCGCCCGCATCCAGACTTTTCCCACGGCGGAGAAGTGGGGAATGGTCTGGGCATTCAACGGCGAGAAGCCGCTTTTCGACGTGCCGGGCGTGCGCGGCTACGAGGAGGGCGACCTGCTGTACGGCGTCAAGGTGCATGAGGCGGGCTTCCCCGTCCCACCCTGGGTGATGGTGTGCAACTCCCACGACTACCAGCACCTGCACACGCTGCACGAGCTGGGCATCATCGAGGGACCCATCAACATGAACAGCTCGGACTACGTCCTCGAGCACGACGTCCACTACACCACCCGTGATGGGTTGAAGGTGGAGAACTGGAACCGGGTGACAGGCACCAACACGTTCTCCGCCATCTCCCGCACGCCCTCGGGCCCCATCTTCGGCATGTTCACCGGCACGCGCATCCCAGGGGGTGGAACGCGGGCCTACCTGCTCGCGGGAGTGCCTCGAAAGGAAGGCAAGAACAAGGGCCGGCCGCCGACCCGCACGGAGCAGTTCGCGCTCGTGAGCGGCACCATGATGAGCTTCCTCAAGGACGCGCCTCGCCTGCTGCGTGCCGCGAAGTTCATGCAAGCGTTCCTCGATGACGACGAGGGTGTCCTGCAGACCATCCAGTTCCGCCAAGGGGTGATGGTCGAAGCGGACAAGACGCTGCTCGGCTTCCTCAAGTACGTCCGTGAGTATCCCAAGGCGGACCTGCTCTCCGCCGCCTGAGCACCAGGCCCCTGGCTCGTCCAGGCGCGACCGTGTGGCGGAGGGATGGACTTCGCCCCTCCGCTCGGCGGCGCACCTGGCCCAGGGCGAGTCCCGCCTCGCGACGGCTGGGCTCCGGAACGCGCCCCCTTGCCCCCCAGTCCTGCATCCGGGCGACAGGGGCAACCGCCTTCGCGCGGGAGGAACCCCCAAGGGACCCGGTGTATCCGCGCCTGCCCGAAGGGTGGAGGCTCGGTCCGGCGGACCCGGGGGGCACTTCCCCCATGGGGTCCCCGGCGGGTGCCTTCCGGGGGCCAGGGATGCGCCAACCCCTCAAGAGCGTTGATGAATTCGGGGTCCGTGCTCCAGGCCGCCCCGGGCGGGCGGGGCCGGGTGCCCGGCTCTCCACTCTTCGACGTCCGGGATGCGCTCCACGGTCGCATCCCACCTTCCCCCTGTTATAAAGCGCCCCCCATGCTTGAGACCGTCACCAAGGGCTTCCGCGCCGCCAAGAACCGCCTCGCCGGCAAGAGCGAGCTCACCCCCGAGCTGGTCGACGAGTCGCTGCGCGACATCCGCGTCTCGCTGCTCGAGGCCGACGTCGCCTTCGATGTGGTGAAGAAGTTTGTCGCCCGCGTCCGCGAGAAGGCCGTGGGCGAGCTCGTCCAGACGACCATCACCGATGCCTCGGGCCAGAAGCGCAAGGTCAGCCCGATGGACCACTTCATCAAGATCTGCCACGACGAGCTCGAGGCGCTGATGGGGCCGGTCGACACGAGCCTGAACCTCAAGCCGAAGGGGCAGCTGTCCGGCATCATGATGGTGGGCCTCCAGGGCTCCGGTAAGACGACGACCGCCGGCAAGCTCGCCAACCGGCTGCTTCAGCAGGGGCGCAAGCCGCTGCTCGTCGCCGCGGACATCTACCGTCCCGCCGCCGTGGATCAGCTCAAGGTGCTGGGTGAGCGGCTCAAGGTGCCCGTCTACCACGAGCCCGGCGTGCAGCCGCCCGAGCTGGCCAAGCGAGGTTATGCCGCCGCTCGCGAGCAGAAGTGCGACGTGGTGATCATCGACACCGCCGGTCGGCTCGCCATCGACGAAGCGCTGATGAACGAGCTGGAGTCCATCAAGACCAACGTCCACCCGGACAACATCCTCCTGGTGTGTGACGCGATGATTGGTCAGGACGCGGTGCGCACCGCGGCCGAGTTCGACCGGCGACTGAGCCTGGATGGCTTCATCCTGACGAAGCTGGACGGCGATGCTCGCGGCGGCGCGGCGCTCTCCATCAAGGAAGTCACCGGCAAGCCCATCAAGTTCCTCGGCATGGGCGAGTCGATGGACAAGCTGGAGGAGTTCCGCCCGGAGGGCCTCGCCGGTCGCATCCTCGGGTTCGGCGACATCGTCGGCCTGATGAAGGACTTCGAGAAGGTCGTCGACGAGAAGAAGGCCGAGGACGACGCGCGCAAGCTCCTGTCCGGCCAGTTCTCGATGAAGGACTTCGTCGAGCAGATCCGCATGGTGCGGAAGATGGGTCCGCTCAAGGACCTGCTGGAGAAGTTCCCCCTCTTCGGCGACCTGACCGACCAGCTCAACCCGGACGAGAAGGAGCTGACCAAGATTGAGTCGATGTACGACTCGATGACGGAGAAGGAGCGCCTGCGTCCGGACCTCATCAACTCCAGCCGGATTGGCCGCATCGCGAAGGGCAGCGGTCGCAAGCCGGAGGACGTGCGCGAGCTGCTTCAGAAGTTCGGGATGATGCAGCAGGTGATGGGGACCATTGGCCAGAACCCGGGCCTCCTCGGCCGAATCCCTGGCTTCAAGCAGTTGGGTCAGCTGTCGCAGATGCGGAACATGGACCTCTCCAGCATGTTTGGTGGGGACCCCAAGATGATGGAGAAGATGATGAGCGGCGGCATGCCCGGCATGGGGATGCCCATGCAGTTGCCGCAGGTGGCCCCTGGCTACACGCCTCCCATGGGGCAGGCCGCCATGGCGAAGGCCCGCCTCATGGGCTACGCCCCGCCCGCCGCGAGTGGGAAGCCCGAGGACCGCGACGCCATCAAGGAGCGCCGCAAGCGGGAGAAGGACAACAAGAAGAAGAACCGGAAGAAGAAGTAGGACCGAGGCCTCGAGGTCCACGACGGTGAAGCCCGTGCTGCTCGGAGGAGTCCGAGAGGCGCGGGCTTCTCGTTTCACGGGGTGTGGCGGTTCGCGGGATGGAGGTCCGGGATGGCGGACGGGCTGCGCTGGGGGCAACTGGCCCGCTCACGCGGGCCTGACGCGGCCGTGATAGGCATCTGGGTGCCGGGCCAGGCACTCGTGACGGTGCCTGGCTGTGGAACGCCCTCTGCACTGACGCCCTTCATGACGAACCGACTTCGCCTCTCCGTCCCCCTCGCCGCCGTCGTCCTGTTTTTGGGGTGCATCGATGTTCCGGACATCGTGGACCCGCCAGAACCGCCTGATGCGGGAGGTGGCGCCACCGATGGAGGCACCACGCCGGATGGTGGCGGGACTCAGGCTCCTG
Organism: Myxococcus sp. CA033; assembly: GCF_013336625.1. Classification (NCBI taxonomy): domain Bacteria; kingdom Pseudomonadati; phylum Myxococcota; class Myxococcia; order Myxococcales; family Myxococcaceae; genus Myxococcus; species Myxococcus sp. CA033. Next base: position 73,259 of record NZ_JABUMU010000001.1, read on the forward strand.
ATTTCGAACTGGAGGTGAGCCCCACGGAGGACTCGGTCCTCCAGGGTGGAGCAAAGAGCTTCCAGGTCCAGCTGGTTCGCAGGCAGGGCTTCAGTGGGAGTGTTTCGGTTGCACTCGTAAACCCGCCGCTGGGAGTCTCGGCGCCAGCGGTGACCATTCCGACCACTGGCAACCTCGTGACCTTGAGCGTCAGTGTCGCAACAAGCGTCGCCACAGGTCCGGTGGCCCTCACCGTGAGAGGACTCTCGGGGGCACTCATTCGGGAGCGAGTCGTCTCGTTGACCATCATCCCCCTGGGAGACCTGGCGGTGGCGTGGGTATCGCCGTCCGCGTCTCACAGTGCCGTCAACGGCACGCTCGAGGTGGCGATTTCCGTGGAGGGAGGGCAGCCGGAGACAGTCGAGTTGATGAAGGGGAGCACCGTGCTCACCATTTGGACGGCCCCGCCATATACGTACCGCTGGGACACGGGAAGCGAGCTCGAGGGAGAGCACTCGCTGACGGCCCGCGCGACCCGCGCAGGAGGGACATTCACGAGCGTCCCCCGTACGGTGGTGGTGGACCGGGCAGCGCCGCAGGTCGCGACGTGGATGCCCACACGAGGCGCGACTCAGGTGAGCGTCCGTGCGGCGGTCCAGGCGACCTTCAGTGAGCCTCTGAAGGCTTCGAGTGTGACGACCGCCAATGTGGGGCTCACTGGCAATGGCGGGGTCGCCATCCCTGTTTCCCTGGAGGTGTCAGCGGATGGCCGCACGCTCACGCTCATGCCCCTCTCACCGCTGCCCGTGTCGAACACCGTCAGCGTGGGACTGGGTACGACCGAGAATCCCATCACGGACCTGGCGGGCAATTCCCTGGCGACCTCGGGGGCATGGGCCTTCACTGTCCCCTACTGGCTCCCCATGGGCGGTGCCATCAGCGCGTATCCCGGGAATACTTCCGCAGAGAACGTCGTGATGAAGATGGGGACGGACGGTGCTCCCGTCATTGCGTGGTCAGAGTCCGATGGGACGACCAAGAACATCCAGGTCGCGAGATGGGATGGCTCGAACTGGCAGCCTCTCGGATCTTCTTTGAGCGCCGTGCCCGAAAATGGCACGCACACAGGACGGCCAACGCTATCTCTGGATGGAACAAACCACCCCACTGTCATCTGGGAGGAACTGTCGTCGAATGGGAACCAGAAGAATCTCCATGGTCGACGATGGTCTGACACCCAATGGATTGCGCTTCCGGAATTCCCTGCCCTTGATTCCAGCGAGTATGCGGCGCGTGACAGGGCCTCGGCTGCAATAGATGGAACTGGGAAACTCCATGTGTACGCTGACTTTTACGACGGAATCCGCAACCAGATTTCGAGCTTCAACCTTCTGCCGGGAGGCACGGGTTGGACTGACTCCCAGCCCTCGTTCCCCAGCGAAGAACTCCAACGATGGCATGTCGCAATAACGACCTATGGCCCGACCTCCATCTTCGCCGCGTACACAGCCATCATTGGTTCCCAGACTTCAGAATATCGCGGCATCACCGTCCTGAAAAATCATAACACCCCCGTTGGGTCTCCCGTGATTTTCAACCCCGACCACAGCACTGCGTCGGCACCTTCGATTGAGGTGGATGGAGCTGGCAATCCGTATATCGCGTGGGTCGAGGCGCCCAAGACGAGCACGAGTGGCGACATCTTCGTGGCCCATCACAATGGGACCACGTGGAACATCCTGGGGAACAGGCCCAGTGGAAGCCTCACCTCGAACGAAGCCCCCTCTCTTGGTATCGACTCACAGGGACGCCCCGTCGTCGCATGGAGTGGATTCACCTCCCCTGAACGAACCATTGTCGTCAGCCGATGGGAAGGAGAGCAGTGGATGAGGATTGGCCCCCCACTCAGCGCCCGCCAGGGAGCAAGCACGGGCGGCTTCAATCCCTCGTTGGCATTCGATTCCAACGGCCATCCCCTGGTCGCGTGGCACGAACTCAATGGGCCGTCTTCTGACGTTTTCGTCTTCAGCTACAACCAGTGAGCCCACCTACAGCGTTATTGCCCACGCTTTGGAACCACGAGTCCCTGACTGAGGCGCTTGAGTACTCGCTTCTTCTGGCGGCGCTTGTAGGCCTCATGCGAGTTCTCACCCAGTTCGTTCTGGCGAGCCGTTTCCGCGTCGACAATCTAGAATTCCACCAATGAGATGACGACGCGGCCTTTCCGAGGCCGCGTATCCTCTTCCGGCAGTGGCAGATAGGCATCCATTCTCACCGGAATATCCACGACGAAGTTGAGTGCCCGGTAGCTGCTGCCAGAGAAGGCATTGCCGCTTCGGTCTTCTCTGTCCTCGTAATTCCTATCCAGGTGGAGATTCGGAGTGAACTGCTCGAAGTGCGGGTACTCCCCCAAGACACTCTTAAAGGGAAGCAATGTGTTTTCGGTCTGACCCGGGACCACGAGATGGAATGGAAACAGTCGTTGCGTGAGGTAGTACAACACAGGAAGCAGATCTTCTCGCGACCGGGTCACCACACGAAATCGTGTGCGGTCATAGACTTGAGCCGCCACGGTTTCCTTCTTCGCGAGGAGTTTGGTCACCAGCGAGTCCTGCGTCTTGATGGAGTGTGCGAACTCCACCACTGGCAGCCCCTTCTCGTGCATCTCCCGAGCAACGCTCAGCACCTTCTCCGTCACCAACTCAGCCAGCTCCGCCTCGGAAATCGCAAGACGGAAAAGCAGGTCTCTTCCCTCGATGTGCTGGATGACGTGCATCACCTTCAACACGACGCAAGCGATGCGTCTGTGCCGCGCATTGCCCTTGGCTCCAGAGGCCAGGAGGAAAAGGTCGTGAATCTCCTCCGGCTTGGCGACCGAATCAGCCACACGGTAGTTGAAGGTCTTCCGGAGGTAGTCCACTGCCTCCGACAACACCTGGCGAGCCCAGGCCTCATCGTAGGGTCGGGAAACATCGAGCTGACAGAGCCGGAGGAACCGGTCGACTTCGTCCCGGGCCTGGAAGTGCATCCGACGCCAGTCGATGACCGAGCCCCCTCGCAAGATGAGGCGGATGCGCTCGAGCTCGCGGAGCCCCATCTCCGCGACCGTGCGGATAGGGATGTCGGGAAGAACGGGGGTTAGCGTTGGAGCCTTCACGTCAGAGCTTCCTATCCGAGCAAGCTGGTTCGGGAAAGGCTTCTAGAGAAACAAGAAAGGCCCTCTCTCCGGAGTGGAGGGAGGGCCTTCAGGACTGCTGGTCAGCGCCGAGGGGCTACTTGGAGGCCAACGGCTTGTCTGCCAAGTACCGGACCTCGGAGGCCTTCTGGCCATCCTCGGTGTAGGTCGCCTCGACGCCCTCACGCTTCCCCTTCACCCACGACTGCTCCAGCTTCTTGGCTCCATTCGGGTGAAACTCAACCCGCGTGCCATGATAGTCGTTGTTCTCGAACTGGGTCTCCCCTGTCTTGACGCCATTCGCGTCATAGAAGGTCCAGTGCCCCGAGCGGAAACCATCCTTGTACTGGCCTTCTGACTGCTTCTTGCCGTTCGCCCAGAAGTCCACATACGGACCATGCCGCGCGACGTCTTGCGGGGTCGAGCCCACCTTGACACAAAAGACTCCCATGTCCTTGCTCACCCGCTCGCCCTTCTGCACGGTGCCAACAGGGCATTCGAGGCGGACTTCGCGACCAATGGCCGAGTTCTCAGCAAAGGCCTGCGTTGCAATAGCAGCCACACACAGTGCAGCAAAACGATAGCTCATCGCGGTCTCCTTCTCGTCCGTCAACTGGCGCCAAGCGCCGTCGCTCATTCAAACGAGGAGGAGAGCACCTTATTCATGCCCCGAGCCTCGGTTGAAACGCACTTTCACTCGGCTGTGGGTGCGCCAAAACGCATGGAACCCCACCCCTGCATAGGGATGGGGCTCCGTGCTCGTCCCGACCGACTACAACCTGGGGACTATCGGCTGCTCAGCTGAGCGCAGATCTCATTGCCGTTCGTGAAGTAGAGGCCAATGGACAGCGTGGTCGAGTTCGCAGCCGGGCAGAGGCTGATGGTGAGCTCCGCGTTCTTGCCACCATTCGAGATGCTGTACTCAGACGGACGAACAGACTTGGTGCCATCGAGCTGAACGCCATCGACGCGCACGTAGAAGAAGCCAGAGAGAGCCGTCAGCTGCCCCGGGAAGAGAGTCGAGGAGTTCGCGGGCTGGTATGCGCGAACCCGAGCCTTCGCAGTCAGGCCCGTGGTACCAGGACCCGAGCCACAGAAGGAATCCTGTCCGAACGAGACCTGGGTGATGTCATAGATGATCGGGCCCGTGGACGAGATGGTCCAGACGGGCTGCTTGCCACCTCGCGCGGGGTCGAAGTTCTGGCAGGTAGGCGCCGGAACCTCGGTGCAGGTGCCGCTGCTGCAGAACTGGCCATACTGGCAGGTGCTCTGGCCGGTGCCCGTGCAGGTGCCGCCCGTGGTGTCGTCCTCTTCGCACTGGCCGGACGCCGTGTCGCACACGCGACCGGTGCCGCAGTCATCGTTCGAGTCGCACTTCGGCACGCAAACAGTGTCCAGGTCGGAGCAGACCAGGTCGGTCGACTCGGAGTCCGTGCCACCATTGCAGAGCACGTCCGTGGAGCACTGGCAGATCCGCGTGTTGGCCTGGGTGCTCGTACCACCCAGGGGCGCGCACGTCTTGGCGGTGTCCGGACAGTCGGAACCAGACTCACACGTCGTCACACAGACACCCGCGGACGGGTGGCAGATCTCCGTGCCCGCGCAGTCATCGTTCGAGGTGCAGCCCTGGCCGCCCGTGTCGTCGTCACCGCAACCGGCCATCAAACCGCTCATCGCGCCCAGCGCCGTGAGCACCAGCATCATCTTGCGAAGCTGCATGTTGAGAATCCCTCCGTGAGTCTGCTTGGAACGTCTCTCTGGGGGCCTCCGGCCACTGACTTCAGACCCCGACGTCCATGCGAGCGGCTCGGCTTTAGTCCCGCCCGTCCTGACGTGTCAACGAGTGTCGACACGCCCACTGACGCTCGGCCTTCGCGGAAATTCAGCCCTCACGAAAGCGAACACTCACATCGGACCCAGGCGTGACCCACGTGTCGCACTGGACCCGGAAACACCCTCACCTGCTCAGAAGGTGAACGGGAAGTCGATGGGCTCGCCCTGCTTCTTGTGACGAGGGAAAGCCCAGCTCTTGATGAGCCCCGAAATGCAGCTCGCCATGTACGTGGTGCGGTACTCATCCGTCTTGCACGTGACATTCGCAGTCTTGCCACTCGTCTGGATGGTCCACCGCATCACCAGCTTGCCACTCAACATCGGGTCCTTCTTCTTCTGCTCGTTCACGCACTTCACGATGGCGGGCTTGTTGTTCAGCACCACCTCCATGATGTCGGAACGCTGAAGGGTATCGCGCACACCACCGCCCCCAGGCTCGGGAGGGATGTAGGCGGTCGGCGGCCGGTTCTCGCTCGGCTTCGGCTCGCTCTTCGGCTTCTTCGTGCCGAACAGCTCGTCGAAGTCGTCGCTGTCACCCTCGCTCGCCGCGGGCTTCTCCGCGCGCGCCACCGGCCGCTCCTCCGGCTCTTCCCTGCGACCCGCAGCGGAGGAACCATTGTTCTTCCGGGGCGTCGTCCGTTCCACCTTCGCCACGGCGGAGTCGAGTGGCTTCGCCGTCTCCACGGGAGGCGTGGGCGACACCGGAGCCTGTGCGACCGCTGGAGGCGTCGCCACGGGCGGCGGAGTCGCAGCGGGCTGCGCAGGCGTCCCCGCGGCAACGGCCGGGTTCGCCTCAGGCGTTCCAGCAGCGACAGGCGGAGGCGTTGGCGTCGCAGCCGCCCCCGCGACCACCGGAGGCGGTTGGACAGGCGCGGCCACGGGCGGCGGATTCACGGGAGCCGCGACCGGCGGAGGAGTCGCCGCCGCGACAGGCGGTGAGGCCACCTGCGAGGTGGCCGGAGCCTCGACCTTGCTGTCCCCCTTCATGGTGAACGCAAGCACGCCACCACCGAGCCCCAGCACCCCGACGGCGATGCCCACCATCAGGCCCATCCGATTCTTGCCACCCTGCGAAGTCCCGCCCTGCTGCGCATACGTGGGCGCATAGCCCGCGGGCGAATACTGCGCGGGACCGGGCTGCGCATACGGCGCGGGCTGCTGCCCATAGGGCATCTGCGAGGGCTGCCCGTAGGGCGCCATCGACTGTTGCGGATGCGGGTAGGGCTGCTGCGCCTGAGGGGGCGCCATCTGCGCCGCCATGGCCGCGCTCGCGCCCATCAGCGACGGCGAAGACACCGGCTCGGGCGGAGGCATGGGAACGTCGAGCAACCTCGACTGGGACACGGGCTCCCGGCCCAACGGAGGCGCGGGCGTCGGCGGAGGCTTGGAGAACGCATCGTTCTCCTCCTTCACCAGCGAGGCCAGCACGCTTGCGGCGGAGGGCTTCCAACCCGAGGGGGCCTCGGAGGAAGCGGACGTCGCCGGGGCACTGTCGCCCTTGGAGGCCTTGCCCGCGCTGAACGCCGACTGCACCGGCCCGGGCTGGACCGTGGGCGAAGAGCCCGACACCGGCTCCGGCGCGACGATGGTCGGCTTCGACGGACGCGGGGCCAACACCGACGCCAGCTCCGCCGTTTCCGACAGGGGAATCCAATCGCTGAAACCGGAGCGCCAGCACAGGCTGTCCGGTCCCACCTCCCCGCGGTCCCACGCGTCCTTCACCTTCTCGACGGAGAGCGGTCCCACCTGCTTCTCGTCGATGGCCACGTACCAGTCGTGAGAAGAGGCCGGGGCCTTCGCCTCGTCCTTGTCGGGCTCGTCCTCGGCCTCGGCCAGCTTGCGCACGTTCTCCGCCGTGGCGTCGCGCGCCGCGGCCTCTCCGACGGATTCACCCGCCGGAATCTTGTGCGTGCCAGAGCTGAGGACCTGGTCGAACACCGCTCCAATCTCGTCCTCCTCCACGTCCGTGAAGAGCCCGCCCTCCGGCGGAGTCCCCAACGTGGCGGGCAACGAGGACGAGGAGGACGACGACGACTCGGCCTCCTTGCTCGGGGTGCTCGGAGTGCTCGCGCCGTTCGAGGCGGAGGCAGGGGCGGAAGAAGTCGCGGGCTCCGACGGGGAATCCTTCCCCGCCGCGGCGCCCGCTGGGCGCACGGTGATGGTGTGGCCGCACTTCTTGCAACGAACCTTGACCCCCTTCGGGCCCACTTTGTCGTCGCTGATCATGTACTGCGCGCGGCAGCTGTCACAGACGAAACGCATCTCTTCCGCAAGCCTCGGAAATGACGGGAGAAATCCCGTCGGAATCGTAGAAGTGGCCACCGGAGGGGTCAAGGATCAGTGCCTTGACCGCCCGGTCGCTCATCAACGCGTGAACCCTTCCCAGGGTTCTACCCCGCTATCGACGAACCTGCACCTCCACGTGTGTGCCAACAGCCACACGGAGGTGATGTAGCTCTTCGGACGTGGCGAAGACGAGCAACTCCTTGAGCTTGTTGCGGGGCGCCACCCGGAACGAGGACCCCGTCTCCCCCTGGACCAACCGGCGCACCGGCTCCATCTCTCCGGCGACGAAGAGGCCCGCGCGCGCCGCGGTGAGCTCCGCGCCCTCCAGGAACTGGCGCACGGACTGCGGTGTCGCGGTGGGCAGCCAGGCCCGAGCCGCCTTGGCGAGCGCCGCGCGGTCCACGTCCGTGAGGACCTTCTCCAGGGCCCGCCGCTCCATCTCCACGCCGTGGAGGGACTCGGCGACACGCACATTGCCCACCACCATGTTGAGGGCAGCCTGGAGGATGGCCTCCAAGCGCTCCGCGGGCACGTACTGCGCGAAGGCCAGCTCCGGACGCGCCAACGCCAGGGCGCGGCCGAGGAGGTAGTACACCTCTTTCTGGCCCTGCTCCGCGAAGTACTTGCCACCCACACGGACACAGGGCGGGTGCGTCTGCAGGAGCTCCACGTTGACCAGCGGCTCCGGAGCGGGCTCGTTGGAGCGCTTGGCCATGCGCTCGCGCGTTGCCACAAGGAAGGGCGAGTACAGCTCCACGCCCTCCATGCCCAACAGGCGCGCCACGTACCGGTAGTGGTGCACGTGGTACTCCTGCGCGCTGGCCACGTCGATGCGGTGCTTCTTCGGCACGAGCTGGTACTGCGTGAAGGGCACCGCGTACAGGTGCCCCGCCTTGGCGAAGAGCAGGCCGAGCAGCTCCGCGAGCGGTCCACGCGACTTCGGGTGGAACAGGTGCGTGTGCCACAGCTGGTCGTCCACCGGACGCTGCGCCACTTCCTTCTTCTTCGCGTACGGCCCCAGCTTGGAGAGGATCTCCTTCTCGTCCTCCCCCGCTTCACCCAGGAGGCCCGACGCGGCCTGCGCCGCGAGCCAGGCCACGTCGTAGTCCTTGCGCAGCGCCGCCAGCCGGACGAGCTGTCCGCATATCTTGCGAGGGTCCGTCGTGTGAGGCAGCGCCCGACGAAGCGCGGCGATGGCCTCTTCTTCCTTGCCCGGCATGTTGCCGGCGAGCTCCGCGAAGGCCTCCTGCACCGCCGCGTCGTCCGGGAGCCCCTTGGCGGCCACGCCATAGGCGGCCACCGCGCCCTCCGGATGCTTGAGCACCTGGTGGTACAGGTCACCCAGCGCGCGCCACAGCGCCATGCGCGCCACGTGCGTCTCCGGCGTCTTCGGCAGCCGGCCGAGCATCTTCGTGTAGTTCTCCTCCAGCGGCTTCCACTGGCGGGCACCGCCGAGCATCGCCTCCAGGGAGCTGAACGCCTCGACGAAGCGCGGGTCCAGGTCCAGGGCCGCGTTGAACGCCTGGGTCGCGCCCTCCACGTCCTTCAAGTCATCGCGGCGCAATTCGCCCAACGCGAACCACACGCGCTTGGCCTTGTGGGGCTCCGACGCGAGCGCGGGCAGCGCCAGCATCCGCGCCAGCACATCCGCGGCCTTCTGGCCCTGACGCGTCTCGCGCAGGAGCACGTAGAGCTGGTCCATCACCTCCAGCGCATCCGGCTGGACCTTGAGCGCGCCCGTGAAGGCATCGATGGCCATGTACGGGTCATGCAGCTCGTCGCGGGAGATGCGGCCCAGGTCCAGGTACACCTTCGCCTTGGCCTCATCCTCCAGCACGCCAACGAGCTGCTGGCGCAGGTCGGCGGACTTCTCGTACTGGCCCGCCTTGTCCATCAGCACGACGAGCGCGCGCAGCGTGGGCTCGTGGCCCGGGTCGATGGCGAGTGCCTTCTCGAAGTGGTTCTGCGCGCGGTCCGCCTGGCCAAGCGCGGCGTGGATGTCACCGAGCTGCCAGTAGACCTCCACCACCTCCAGGTCCGTGAGTTCCTCACGGTGGTGGATGAGGATGGTCTGGAACACCTTGAGCGCGCCCTCGTAGCGGCGCGTCTGCACCAGCAGGTTACCGTAGCCCTCCAGTGCGGGGAGGTACGTCGCGTCGCGCTCGTACGCCGTCTCGTAGCAACTCAGGGCCTTGTCGCGCCGCCCCAGCTTCTCCGCCACGTAGCCCAGTCGGTAGAGCTGCCGGCACAGGTCCGCCGCCGTGGCCGCGTCCTTCTCCACCATGGCCTTTTCCGACAGCTTGCGCGTGACGATGTCGAGCATCCGCTCGGCCATGGCCCACTCCTCATGGGCGATGTAGACGTCCGCCAGCGGCCTCGCGGCCTCGATGCTGTCCGGGATGTGCTTGAGCGCCTCTTCCCAGTAGCCCGTGGCCGTCTCTCGGTCCTCGCGCGTCTCCGCGTGGTAGCGCGCCACATCGAGGAGCGCCCGACCCTTGGCGGCCGGGTCCTCCGTCTGCTCCGCCTCCTGACGCAGCGTCTGCTCGTAGCCGCTCCAGTCCTTCTCCTGCTCCTGGATGCCCTTGAGGGCGCGGATGCTGGGCAGATGGCCCGCGTCGATGGCGATGGCCTGCTGATAGGCACTCCGGGCGCTGCCCGAGTCCATCAGCATGTCCTCGTTGATCTTCCCCAAGCGGTAGAAGAGCTCCACCGCGTCCTTCGTCTGGCCCGCGAGTTCCGCTTCCTTCTGGAGCATCTCCAGCGCGAAGGGCCAGTTGCCGCTGCGCTCGTACAGATTGCCGAGCGCGTGCAACGCGGGACGGCTCTCGGGGTCCGCCGCGAGCGCCGAGTGGTAGCTGTTGACGGCCCGGTCCACCACCTTGAGCTGCTGGTACTGGACGTTGCCGATGTCCACGTACAGCTCCGCCTGCTCCTGCGGGCTGACGGCCAGGGAGAGCTGCCGCTCGTAGGCGGTGATGAGGTCTTCCCAGCGAGCCTGGGCCCGTCGCAGGCGGATGAGCACCTTGATGGCCTGGACGTTCTGCGGGTCGATGGAGAGCACGCCCTCCACGCACACGTCCGCATTGGCCGGGTTCTGGTACTTGTCCTCCCAGATGCTGGCGCTGCGGAAGAGGACGCGGACCTTCTCGCGCCAGTCCTCGCTCAGCTCCAGCATGCGCTCGTAGATGGCGAGCAGGTCCGCGGGCTGGTCCAGCTTGGTGTGCAGCCTCTCCAGTGACTCCAGCGCCTCGCGGTTGACCGGGTCCAGCTCCAGCGCCTGCCGGTAGGCGGCGACGGCGGAGTCGTCATCGGAGAGGTCTCGCTCGAAGACACCCGCGACCTCCACCTGGATGCGCGCGCGCTCCTCGGCGGTGTCCGCCAAATCACGCGCACGCAAGAGCGTCATGGCCACGTCGCGCCACGAGCGCTGCCGCCGGTACAGCGCGGTGAGCACCCCGAGCGTCTCCGCGTCCGGCTCCAGCTCCAGGGCCCGCAGGAGCGCGCTGGCTGCCTCGGTCGGGTCCTCCAGCTTCTCGTCCCAGACGCGAGCAATCTCTCGCAGGATGCCCTTGCGCTGCTCGATGGAGCCAGCGGCCTCGAGCTTCTGCTCCAGCGCCACCACGTACTCGCGCTCGTGGCCCCGTCGATGGAAGACGGCGGCCAGTCCGTCCAGCGCGGTGGCGTTGGTCGGGTCGAACTCGAGAATCTTCCGGAACGCGCCCTCCGCCGCCTGCGGATCATCCAGCCGCGTGTCGTGGACACGCGCGAGCGTGGCGTACAGCCGCTCCGCCAACGGACCGCGAGGAAGCTCGTCCGCCACTTCCTCGTAGACGGCGGCCAGCTCCTCGTGACTGCCCGTCTCGTCCGCCAGGCGCTCCACTTCCTCGCGCAACGTGTCGTCGGAGGCATCGAGCTGCAGCGCGCGACACAGCGCCAGGAAGGCCACGTCCTTCTGCCCCAGCCGCTCTTCCTGCACTCGCGCCAGCTCGCGCAGCGCCGCCATCTTCTCTTCGGCCGTGACGAAGTGGGGCATGTAGCGGTCGACCGCCGTCGCATACGCGCGCCAGTCGTTGTACGTGCGGTACAGCTCGCACACCCGCTCGTAGGCCGTGCGGTTCGACGGGTCCAGCTCCAGCACCTTCTCCAGGGCGCTCGAGGACTGCTCGGGCTTGCCGCCCTGCCCCGCCCACAGGTCCGCCACCTCGAAGTACGTGGCGACCGCGGCCTCACGCTCCTCGGTGCCCAGGTGCACCTGCACCTTCAGCTCCAGCGCGCGCACCGCGTCGTTCCAGGCGCGCAGGGTGACGAAGAGCGCGTGGACCCGGACGAGTTCCTGCACCTGGTGCGGCTCCACCTCCAGCGCGCGGCGGGCGGCATCCAGCGCCTCCTCGCGGCGGCCCATGCCGGCCAGCACTTCCGCCAGGCGCAGGCGCAGCGCCTTCACACCCTCGCTGTTCTCCTGCAGGGGGATGAGCCGGCGCAGCACGCCGACGAGTTCCTCGCGCTGCTCCGTCTCGTCGTACAGCTCCCGCAGCGTGTCAAGCACCGCGCGGTTGCGCGCGTCACGGTCCAGCGCCGCCTTGAAGTACGGCACGGCCGCTTCGGGCTTCTTGAGCAGCCGATACACCACACGACCCAGCCGCTCGTTGAGGCGCACCACCTCGCGAGGGTCCAGCGTCATCGCCAGACGTCCCTCGAGCAGCTCGCGAAGGTCCTGCGGCCGGTCCGCGCGCTCGTAGAGCGACTCCAGCGCGGTGAAGGCCTGGTCGTTGCGCGCGTTCTTCGCCAGCAGCTCGCGGTACAGCTCAATGGAGCCGCCCAGGTCCGAGAGTCCCTCGGCGGACACCTGCGCCATCTTCGAGACGACGCGGTCCCTCTCCGCGCCCACGACCTTGTCGGCCTGCAGCTTGAGGATGGCGTAGAGCTTCTCCGACGCCGATGCGGCCTCGTAGATGCCCTCCAACAGGCGCGCGGAGGCCATGTGCCCCGGCTCCACCTTGAGGATGGCCTCGTAGGCCCCCGCCGCACGGTCCGGACTGTCCAGCCGCTCCTGGTAGAGCTGACCCAGGCGGAAGAGGTAGCCCACGCGCTCCACCTGCTCGGTGGCCCCGGAGACCAGCGCCTCCAGGATGCCCGCCAGCTCCGGCCACGCCTGCAGCTCCAGGTACAGGCGGTCCAGCGCGACCAGTGCCCGCCCCTGAACCGCCGCATGCAGCGTGCGCGCCCGCTCGTAATAGGAAACGGCGCGGTCGGAGTCGCGCAGCTTCGTCTCCAGCAACTGGCCCAGCTTCAGGCACACCTGCGCCGCGTCGGCAGCTTCGGCCACGCGAGGCAGCGCTTCCTCGTATGCGGCGACCAGCTCGTCGTAGCTGTCGGAGCCGTCCGTCGCGTTCTCCAAGCGCCGGCGCACCTCACCGTCGTTCGGGTCCTCCTTGAAGGCGCGGAAGAGGGCCAGGAACGTCAGCTCCACCTCGCCCTGCGACTCGCGCAGCGTGGCCAGCTCGCCCAGCAGCGCCTTGCGCTCGAACGCGTCCGTGGACACCCCCACGCGCGCTTCGATGACCTGTGCCAGTCGAGGCACGTCTCCGCTCGCGCGGAACGCCCGCAGCAGCGTCTCCACCGCGAGCAGGTTCTGCGGTTCGCGAGACACCAGGCTTTCCATCCGGCCGACCGCGCCAGGATGGTTGGGCTGCACCGCCAGCACCTCGCCGTACAACGCCAGCGCGCCCGTCCGGTCCAACAGCCGCGTCTCGCGCACCATGGCCAGCCGGAACTTCAGCTCCAGCCCCGTCTCGAGAGGCATCAGCGCGATGCGACGCGCCAGCACGTCCGCCAGCTCCGGCCAGCGCTCCTGCTTCTGGCAGAGGGCCTCCATCCGCTCCAGCGCGGCCATGTCATCCGGCTTGAGTTCCAGCAGGCGCCGGAACGTCGCCAGCGCACCGAGCGCGTCGTGGAGCTGCTCCTCCTGCAGATGACCAATCTGGAAGAGCACCGCCGCGCGGCGCGCCGGCTCCTCGGCCACGGCGAGCTGACGGCGCAGCACCTCCAACAGCTCCGTGGGCTTGCCCTGCGAAGCCACCAGGCGGACCGTGCCATCCAGCGCCTCGGTGTCGGTGGGACGCAGCTCCAGCACGCGCTTCCAGGACGTCAGCGCCTCGGAAGGCTCACCCAGGTCCGTCTGCAGTCGAGCCAGCGAGCGGTACAGCTCGGCCCGCGCGGCGTCTCCCGCCTTGGGCGCCACTTCCATGATGACCGAGCCCAGCTCCTCGGGAGCCTCGGCCCGGTCCACCAGCGACGCGCACAGCTCCAGCGAGCGCAGGTCATCCGGCAGCTCGCGCAGCGCACGCGTCGCCGCCAGGAAGCCCATCTCCGCGTTCTCCAGCGGGCCGGCATACATCTCCGCGATGCGACGCAAGAGCGCGGCCCGCTCCTGCGGCACCGCCTCCGCCGACACGCGGGACTCCAGCATCTCCACCTGCTTCAGGTGGTTGCCCACCGCGACGAAGACGGGCTCCAGCGCACTGGCGGCCGCGCCACGCAGCGGACTCTCCGAGCGGGCCATCTCCTCCAGCGCACCGACGGCGCCCGCATGTCCAGCCCTGCGCGCCAGCACCGACTGGTACAGCTCCAGGGCTCCGCGCGGGTCATCCAGACGCGAGAACTTCAGGCGCCCCAGGCGCACGCGCAGGTCCGACGCTTCTTCCTGCGCGCCACGCGCGTCCGCGAGCTGGATTTCCCGCTCGATGTGCTGCGCCAGCTCCGGCCAGCGCTCCATCTCCGCCAGCACGCGGCCCAGCAGCTTGAGCGCGTTCGTGTTCTCCGGCCGAAGGACGAGCACCTCGCGGTACGCCTGCGCCGAAAGCGCCTTGTCCGCCAGCGTCTCCTCGGCGAGGTGCGCCAGCTCGAACAGGAGATTGATCTGCGATGCCTCGCTGGGCTCCGCCGCCACCTGACGCCGCATGACGAGCGCCAGCTCCCGGTGCGCGCCGGTGCGGCGATGCACGCGGGCGATGGACTCCAGCACCCCCTTGTTCTTCGGGTCCCTCCGACTCACTTCCTCCAGCGCCCGGACCGCCAGGTCGTAGCGCTTGAGCCGGTTGTCGTAGAGCGTCGCCAGACGCCGCCACAAGTCACCCGCGAGCGGCTCCTGCGTGTCGCGCTCCAGCTGGTCCTCGTAGGCGCCAGCGACTTCCTCGAACGAACCGGAGTCGGCCGCCAGCCGCTCCAGCTCGTCACGCACCGAGGTCTCCTGCGGGAACTCGTTGAAGGCCCGCAGCCGCGCGACGAACGCGAGCGAGGTCTGCCCCAGCGCCTCGCGCAGGGTGGCGATCTCCTGGATGTGCTCCAGCCGCCGCTCCGGCGCGATGCCGTGCAACAACACCTCCACGACCTCCACCAGCTTTCGCGTGTCGTTCAGGCCGCGATAGACGGGCTCCAACAGACGCGCCGCCTCCACGCGGGGCCCGTCGTGCGCCATCAAGCGCTCCAGGCCCGCCACCACCTGACCATCCCCAGGCGCCAATTCCAGCAGCCGGCGATACACCGGCAGCGCCTCCGTGGGGCCCACTTCCTTCTCGAGCAACTGCGCCCGCTTCAGCAGCCAGCCCCGTCGCGCGGCGTCGTCCGCGGCGCCATCCGCGAGCTGATCCAGCACGTCCGCCTGCTCCACGAACCGCCGTGCCTTCGCGTACAGCTTCTCCAGCGCGAGCAGTCCCTCGGACACCCGCCGCAGCGAGAGCGCGGAGCGATAGGTCTCGACGGCCTTCGCGTCCTCGCCCGCGTTGGCGTAGGCCTCGCCCGCCTTGAGCAGCAGACCGACGCGCTCCTCCACGTCCTGGGAGAGCTGGGCTTGACGGGTGTAGACCTCGGAGAGGCTCTTCGCGTTCTGCCCCTTCTCATACAGCCGGGACAGGGCCTCCAACGCCTGGCGGTCCTGCGGCGCGTCCGCGAGCAGGTTCTTCCAGAGGCGCGCGGCCTCCTCGGGCTGGTCCAACGACTCGCGCAGCTCCGCGGCACGACGCAGCAGCTCCAAGGCCGCCGGGTCTCCCTCCGTGAGTTCCACCGCCGCGGACTCGTAGATCTCCGCGAGCACCTCGTGCGAGCCCGTCTCGCGCCCCAGGCGCTCCAGGTCGGGACGCACGCCGTCCCGGTCCAGCCCCTGCGCGAAGGACTTCACCGCCGACATGAAGGCCAGCGACGGCTGCCGCATGTCGCGCTCGTAGATGCGGCGCACTTCACCGGACAGGAGGATCTTCTCCACCGTGAGCGCCGACTCCATTCGAGCCTCGCGCAGCGCCACGCGGCGGGCATGGTCCCCCACCTGCGCGAGCACTGGGTCCAACACCTCCAGCGCGGCGCCACTGGCGGGCACCGCCGCCTTCACCCACGTCTCGAGCGCGGCGCGCGAGCCCGGGTGACCAGAGTCCTCGGCGAGGATGCGCTTGTAGAGTCCCAGCGCCGCGTTCGGGTCATCCAGCACCGTGCGCTGCAGCTCCGCCAGGCGGAAGGAGACCTCTCGCCCCTGCGGGCTCTGTCCTTCCTGGTTGCGGCGCAGCGCCAGCGCCCACGCCAGGTCCTGGTGACGCTCCAGCTCCGTATAGAGCCGGTCCAGCGTCGCGGCGGCCTCACGGCTCGCCGAGTCGCGCTCCGCGATGGCGCGCCACGCTTCCGACGCGCTCTCCAGGTCCGACAGACGCGTCTCGTGGAGCAGCGCGGCCTCACGCAGGAACGCGAGCTGCTCGGCGGGCTCCGGCGACGCGGCGGCCAGCTTCTCGAGCACCTCGGCCAGCGCGGCCCACTCCTCGCCCGCGCGGTGCAGCCGCTGCAAGGCGCGCAGGCTGTCCAGGTTGCCCGGCTCCAGGGCCAGCAACGCACGCAGGGCCTTCACCGCCCCCGCCTTGTCGTCGAGCTTCTTCTCCTGCACCTCCGCCAGCTCGCGCAGCAGCGCTCCGCGCGCGGGGCCCACGTCGCCCTCCTCCGCCAGCTCCGCGATGATCTCCGCGTAGCTGTCCACCGAGTCCGCGTCCTCCGCCGCCTGACGCGCCGTGGAGCGCAACCCGGCGTCGCCCGGCGCCAGCCGCAGGGCCCGTGCCAGCGCCGCGAACGCCAGCTCCGGCTGCCGCAGATGCGCCAGATGCACCTGCGCGGCCTGCCGCAGCACCTGCACGCGCGCCGCGTCGTCCTTCGCCACTTCCGCCAGCACGTCCAGCGTGGCCACCAGCTTGCGGTGGTCCTTGGTCCGCTCGAGCGCGGGCACCAATACGCGCGCCGCCGCCTCCCGCGCGGGCCCCGAGGCCAACATCGCCTCCAGCGCCGCGAGCGCGTCCGGGTCCGAGGGACGTTGGAGCAGGATGTCCGCGTAGCTCTGCACCGCTTCGGCGCTGCCGTCCTGCGTGCCCTGCAGCAGCTGCGCGCGCCGCAGCTTCAGCCGCGACGCCTTGTCCGTCTCACCGGACGACTCCGCCAGGCCAATCATCCGGGCCAGCGTGTCGCCCAGCTCGCGCGTACGGCCCGCCTTCTCGTACAGCTCCGCCAGGCGCGGCAGGTGCCGGCCTTCCTCGGCGCCATGCGAGAGCGAGGACTGGAGCGCCTCGGCGGCCTGCGCCGGACGGCCCAGCTCCACGTTCAGGTCCACGAGCTGGAGCAGCAACTCCAATCGCTCCGGCCCACGCGCGCCGTGGATGCGCTTGCGCAGCAGCTCCTCGGCATCCGCGGAGCGCCCCGCGCGCCCGTACAACCGCACGAGCCGCTGGAGCACCGGGCCCGACTCCGGCGCCCGCTCCACCGCCGCCTCGAGCGCGGAGATGGCATCCGCCACCAGCCCGCCCTCCTCCGTGAGCCCCGCCGCTTCGGTGAGCAGCGACAGCGCCACCGTGGGGTCTTCCGACTCCGTCGCCAGCGTGCGCAGCACGCGCCCCAGCTCCGCGTGCGCGGACAAGTCCCGCGCCAGACGCAGGGCCTCGGCGCGCGTGGGCTCATCCCTCGGGTCCTCGCGCAGCACGCGCACCCGGGTGTCGAAGGCCGCGCGGCTGTCCGCCAGCTGCTTCTCGTGGATGCTCGCCAGCAGCGAGAAGAGGCGCTTGCGCGCCGTCGGTTCCGTGGTGGCCTCGAGCTGCTGCTGGAGCGCCGCCACCTGTCGCTGGTGGTCACCGGCGCGCCCATAGTGCGCCGCCAGGGCCTCGGTGACTTCCTGCGTCCGCACCCCCGCCGCGGCCAGTCGCTCCAGGCCCCCCACCACCACGCCGGTGGACACGTTCTCCGACAACAGCCCCAGGAACAGGTCCGCCGCGTCCTCCTGGCGCCCCAGTCGCTCCGCGTACAGCTTCGCCTGACGCGCCGTCCACTCGTTGCGCTCGAGCTGCGTCTCCGCGAGCGAGGCCAGCCGCCCCGCGAGCGCCGCCGCTTCGTCGAAGCGCGACAGCGCCACGCACAACGCCTGCAGCCGCTGCACGGCGCTCACCTCGTCGGGCGCCAGCTGCGTCCACTCGCGCACCAGCGGCTCCAGCTCCTCGGGCGCGGCGCCAGCGGCCTCACGCCGCGTCACCTCCGCCTCCAGCCGGGCCTTCGGGTCGTCAGCGAGCGCCGCGACCGCCTGCAGTGACTTCACCGCTTCCGCGGCGACCTCGTCACCGGGCAGCCGCGCCAGCACCTCGCGCCACGCGGCCTCCGCGCGCACCGGGTCCGCCAGCGGGCCCTGGAGCAACTGCGCCAGGTGTCGCCACAGCGTCGCGGCCACTTCCACCACCGGGGCCGCCTGCGCCGCGCGCTGGAGCGCCAGGGCCAGCGCGGGCCTCGCGTTGGCCTTCTCCGCGTGCTCCACCACCGAGCCGAGCAGCAGCGGACGCGCGGGGTCCAACTCCAGCGCGCGCGACAGCACCTCGAAGGCGCCTCGCGCGTCTTCCTTCTCCTCGAACATCAGGGCGAGCGCCTCGCAGAAGGCCACCCGCTCCGACCGGGGACGCGGCGCCAGGAGCGCCAGGTCCAACAGCGGAACCACGGCCTCCAGCTCCTCGTCCTCCGCCAACAGCCGCGCCAGTTGGAAGGCCGCCAGCGCATGCGTGGGGTCCAGCTTGAGCGCCGCCTCCAGGTGCGTGCGCGCCGCGGCGCTGTCCTTCAGCTGCGTCAGGCACAGCTCCGCCAGGCGCAGCCGCATCGCGGCCTGGTTCGACTTGTCCTTCACCGTGGTCAGGTAGCGCTCCAGCACCACCACCGCGTCCGCCGCCCTGCCCCCCTCCAGCAACTGCTCCGCCGTGAGGCTCGCCGCGTCCGCGCGCGATGGGTCCGCCGCCACGGCCCGCTCGAAGGCGCCGAGCGCACCCGGCGCGTCGTTCAGCCGTCCCAGACGCAGCGTGCCCACGCGCAGCCACAGGTCGACCTGCGCGGCGCGGTCCTTCACCTCGCCCGCCATGGCTTCAATCTGAGCAATCGCCGCCGCGAAATCGCCGCCTGAGCGCGCGGCCATCTTCTCGATGAGCGACAGCCCCTCGGGCATGCCCGGCCACAGCAGGAAGCAGCGGTCCAACGCCTCCTTCACCTTGCCGGCGGCGGTCGGGTCGTACCAGGCGAACAGCTTCGCCACGAGCAACGACAGCCTTGCCGCGCTCTTCCTGTCGCGCTCCTCCAGCGACATGCTGCGCAGCATCCGCACACGGTCCCGCCACGTCTGCTCGAAGCGCTGCAGCGCCCGGGTGGCCTTCTCCACGCGCGCGTTCTGCGGCTCCAGCGTCCGGGCGACATCCAGCACCCCCTGCGCCAGCTCGTGCTCGGTGGGATCATCCACCAGTCGCTCCGCCAGCGCCGCGTACTCCTCGGCCATGCCCGCGTCGCCCAGCGCCTCGCGCTCTCGCTCCAGGGCCTCGAAGGCCGTCTGGAAGCGCTCCTCGGACAACAGCAACTGGCGCACGCGTCGGAAGATGGCCCGGTCGGACTTCGCGCGGGCCGCGCGCTGCAGGCACAGCACCGCCCTGTCGCGGCGGAAGAGCTTCTGCTCGTAGAGGTCCGCGGCCTTCAGGTAGTGGCCGGCGCTCTCCTCGCCCTGCGTGGAGCTGCCCAGTCGCTCCAGCACATCCGCGAGCGCCGCGGCGTCCTGCCGCGACTCGTGCAGCCGCTTGAGGCCTCGCAGCGCGGGCAGCGGATCCTTCGCCACCAGCATCGCGCGCTTGAGGAGTTCCTCGGCGCGAGGCGCGTTGCGCTGCCGGTCATGAGCCAGCTCCGCGGCGCGGCACAACAGGCGCACGGCCTCGTCGGCGGCGACGTCGCGAGCGCGGCCCTCGTACAGGCGGATCAGCTCTTCCACGCGGCCGGACTTCTCCAGGGAGGCCTCGGCTTCGACGAAGCTCCGGTCATCGGACACGCGCAGCGTGGGTCGAGGAGACGTGGGCTGTTGCATGGGGAGGGCGGGCCTCGGGGGTAAAAATGGAACGCAGCGGGGGCGCCAGCCGCCGGACTCTACCGGCCGCGAGCGCCCCCGAGCAATCGTGTAAAACCCGCCAAAGGGCGGGAATCATTGGCCTTCTTGCTACTCGGCCGAGGAAGCGTCGGAGGGAACGTCCCCGTCCTCGCCCCCCGCACCGCCTTCGGACGACTCGGCGGAAGCCGGGGGCGCCACGGGCGTCTCCGGCAGGGCCTTCGCACGCTCCACACCCGCGCTGTCGTTGAGCTGGGTGTAGAGGGCCACGGCCTTGTCACGCTGCTGCAGCTCTTCGGCGAGCTGGGCGGCGCGAGGCAGGTTGCCGAGCTTCTCGTGCAGCGGCAGCGCCTTGTCCTTGCGCCCCGCGGCCTCCCACGCCTCGGCGGAAGCCGCGACGTCGCCGAGCAGCTCCAGCCACCGGGCACGGCCCGCGGGCTTCTGCTCCTGCTCGGCCCGGGCCAGCTCGCGCTGAGCCAGCTCCTTCGCCTCTTCGTCCAGCTTCAGCCGCTGCATGAAGTGGAACGCCTTGGGAGGAGGCAGGGTGCCCAGCACCTCCACCGCCTCGCGACGCTGGCCCGCCGCCACGAGCAACGTGGCCGCGCCCAGACGATCTCCACGCTCCACCAGGCTCTTCACCTCGAGCCCACGGATGCGGTTGGCGCTGGCCATGTCCCGCGAGCGCTCGTACGCCTTGCGCGCCAGGGTCAGCTTCCCCGCACGCTCGTACGCGAGCGCCGCCTGGTCGAACTGGCGCGCGCGCTCATACAGGCGCGCCACGTTCTCGAAGTCGCCCTTGCCAACGTAGTGCTCCATCAGGAGCTCGTAGGCACCGGCCTTCTCCAGCGTGGGAGCGAGCTGATCCGGGGGCAGCGTGCCCACCAGTCGGCGCGCGGCATCGTTGTCGCTGCCCGCGAGCGCGGTGCGCAGCGCGCTCTTGAGGTCTCCGCCCGCCTCGAACAGCCGGGTGGCGTCCGCGAAGCCATTGTTCCGCTCGTGCAGACGGGCCGCGTCACGCGTGCGACCCATCCCCTCGAGCTGCTTGGCCTGCTCCTTCCAGTCGCCCGTCAGCTCCGGCATGGGACGGCGCTCGCCGCGCTCCGGACGCTCGCCGGCCGCGCCGCGCTCGGGACGCTCCCGGCGCTCGCCCGCAGCAGCGCCACGCTCGGGACGCTCCCGACGCTCACCCGCCGCGCCACGCTCGGGACGCTCACCGCGCTCCCGACGCTCGCCTCGCTCCGGGCGCTCCCGACGCTCACCGCGCTCCGGACGTGCCTCCGTCCGAGCCGCAGGCGCCGTGGGCTCCTCGACCTCGGGGCCGGGCTGACGACCGCTGGCGGCGAAGGCCACCTCGGCGCGCTCCCGGTCTCCCGCCGCGCGCCAGACCTGTCCCACCAGGAACAGCACGTCCGTCCACGCGTCGAACTTCTCCTTGGCGGGGTCCACCGCGGGCGCCGCCGGAGCAGCAGCCTCGGCCGGAGCCGCGCCCGTCTCACCCTCGGCGACCGCACCCTCCGAGCCTTCCGCCGGAGCGGCGGCCTCGGCCGGAGCCTCGGTGGCCTCCACCGGGGCACTCGCCTCCGCGGGGGCCAAAGCATCCGGAGCCGCGGGCTTGGGCTGACGCTGCACGCGCAGCATCGTGGTGATGAGTCGGCCTCGCGTGTTGAGGTCCAGGTCCTCCAGGGACTTCAGCCGCATGGGCCGCAGCGAGCGCACAATCGCCTGCAGCGGGCCCTTCTCGGCCAGGAAGTCCGTCTTGGACAGGGCCTTCTCCAGGACGCTCAGCTCGGAGATGACACGCTGACCCGGGCCCACGGGGCCTTCGTCACGACCCCGACCACGTCCGTCGCGGCCTCTGCCCTCGCCCCTTCCACCAGGGCCTCCCGGACCGCCCCGGCCACCAAAACCACCGCCAGGACCGTCACGGCGCGGGCCCTGACCCGGCGCACCCCCGTCACGACCACGCCCACCCTGGCGCGGCCCACCGCTTCCATTCTCCTGAGGCACGTCTTTCTCCCGCTGGAACTAGAACGCGTAGCGAATGTTCGGCGCCACCGCGAACCCGAACGAGCCTCCGGAAACGAGGTAGTTCCCCGTGACCTCGAGCCCCACGGAAAAGTGGCGCAACCGTGTGTAGTACTCCACTCCGGGCCCGGCAAACACAAGAATGTCGGAATCCGGAAGGAGACGCTTCGGCGAGAACATCGCATAACCCGCGCCTGCGCGGACATAGAACCACGTGCGCTTCACTTCCTGGCTGTCGGCCAGGCCCACCAGGCGCGCGCGCAACACCGCGCCCGGGACGAAGGTGGAGAAGTCACCGGACACCGCGCCGCCGGACTCGCCGATGTACTCGGCGCTCGTGCGGATGCTGGAGCCCATGATGAACAGGCCCACGGACACCCGCTCGCCCAGGTCCACGCCGAACTCCACCTGGGCCATGGGGCCCGAGGAGAACGGACGGGGCGTCCCCTCCGCCGCGGGCGGATTGGTCAGGAAGAGCGGACCGCCGAGCAGCGCGAAGTAGAAGCCGCGCTCGATTTCATCGAACGTGACGGCGGGCTTGTCTCCCGTCGCCGTGGGGGGTGGTTGCTGAGCGCTCGCGGCCACGGGGAGGACGAACACGGCACACAGGGCAATGGAGGCGAGGGCTTTCATGCGGTCCTGAGGTTGACGTGGCTCCCACGGGGGACGGGAGCCGGGGTGACTGCGCGGGCGACCCCGGGGAAGGGCCGCCCGTGAAGCGGAGGAAGGCCGGCGCTAATCGCCGGACTGCTTGAAGATGAACGGATAGGTGACGACCACCACGCCACCGCCCTTGGGCTCGGGGAACTTCCAGGTGCGCACGCGACCGGCCACGCACGTCTCCAGCTCCGCGTTGCCCGCGGTGGACTGGGCCACCGAGGACGACGCCACGGAGCCGGTGGCGGTAATCACGAACTTCACGGCCACCTTGCCGCCCAGCTTCGGGAACCGGTTGAGGAGGCTTTCGTAGCAGTAGCGAATCTGCCCGCGGTTCATGTGGATGACCTTGCGGATGAGCTCCTTGTCCAGCGAGCCCATGACCTCCGGGTCGGACGAGGTGATACCCACGTCCACGCTGGACTTGCCACCCAGCACGCCCACGCCAGTGCCGTAGCTGCCGGTGCCGCCGCCACGACCCTTGGTGCCGATACCGCCGATGCCGACGGTGTCACCGGTGCCGCCGCCGCCGCCGCCGGAGCCGCGAAGGCCCAGGCCGCCGAAGCCACCCGAGTTGCCCGCCTTGGCGCCGAACATGTTGCCCATGGCGCTCTTCAGGTCGCCGCCCAGGCCCTTGCTGCCGAACACGGTGGAGATGCCGCCCTTGCCGCCGCCGAAAATCTTGGCGGTCAGCGCGCGCGCCTCGTCCTTCTTGTTCGGGTCGCCCTTGGGCGCGGTGCGGTTGTTGGTCTTGGGCGCGTCCTTCTTGCCCATCTGACCTTCGTCACCGCGGCTCTTGGCCGCCATCTCGCCGCTCTTCTTCGCTTCCTTCTGCTGATTGAGGCGCTCGAGGAACTTGTTCTTCTGCGCCTCGGGCGGCTTGATGAGGAACTTGGCGATGCGCGCCTGGTTGCCGGACAACTCGTCCGCGTACTCGTCACCCTCGCCCGTGCGGTTCATCGCGGTGATGACGAACGCGGTGGCCGCGAAGAACATCACCAGGAAGATGTTGAGCGCGGTGTAGTCCAGCGACTCGCCCAGCGGCGCCACGACGCGCTTGGGGACGGACTGGAAGCTCGCCTCCATCGTCACGCCGCCCAGGTCCACCCAGAAGAAGTCCTCCGCGTCGAGCGTGAGCGTGTACGCGTCACCCTCGTGCGAGGCCTTGCCGGACTCGATGACTGCCTTGAGCTCCTGCGTCTCGCCCTTGCGGACCAATTCGCCCTTCATCTTCCCCGTGAAGCGCACGACGAACGACTGACCGTCCGTGCGCAGCACGTCGAAGCGGGGAGCGCCGAACTTGGCGTCACCCATGACGAAGTCGACGCCCGCGGCGCTGCCCACCGTCACGAAGCGCTTGATACCCGGGGCGACGAAGAACTCGCCCACCCGCTGGTCACCCCAGCAGAAACGCAGCGACACACCCTGCGGACCGCTCGACTTGGAGCGGCGCACCGTGCGCACGCGGGGCGCGGCGTCGTCGACCGGGGCCTGCGTCGCGCGGAGAGCCGGCGCGGGCTCCTCGGCGGCGAGGATGGGGCTCTTCTGCGTGGGGGCGACGGAGGCGTCCAGCGCACCCGCGCTCGCGGCGGCGACGGGGGTGGGAAGGGACGACTCGGCGGCCTCGGCGGCGGCGGCCTGCGCCAGCCCCGTGGCGGCGGTGGTGGAGCCCAGCACGGGGTTCTTCTCCGTGGTGGTATCCGTGCTCGCCGCGGCCACGGCCAGGTTTGCAGCCGCGATGGCGGAGGGGTTCTCCAGCCGGATGGTGGTGGCACCCACCCGAATCTCGTCGCCGAACGACAGCAGGCCCTTGTTGACCCGCTTGTTGTTGACGTACGTCCCCTCGACGCTGCCCATGTCGATGATGGACATGGAGCCGTCGCCGGCGACCTCGATGACGGAGTGGATGCGGCTGACCTTCTCGTCCTCCAGGCACAGGTGCGCCGAGGACAGCCGGCCAATCTTGATGATGTCGCGCTCGTAGTCCTTGGTGGCGACCAGGGTGTCGCCCTTGAAGACCTTGAGTGTCAGGGGAACGGCCATGAGGGCTCCTGCGGAAGGTGGATGCTCGCTATGGACAACGCTCGCGCCGGAAGGTTCCCGCCGACGCACCGACGCTTGTTACAGCTCGCCCACGGACTGCATCACCTTGTCCTCGAAGTCCTCGCGGATGCGGATGAGGTTCGAGTGCTTCACCGTCTCACGCGCCTCGATGTACTCGCCGTCCGGTTTGGTGAGGTCGCCTTCGATGGTGTCGTCCTCGAAGTCGATGTTCGTCGTCTTGGAGTAGCGCACATTGCCCTCCGCGCCCCCACCTGACGGCTTGGCCGCATCATCCTGGGCGAAGGCCGGAGCCACCGCGAGCACCGCGCACAACATCAGAGCCTTCCGCATCACTGCCTCCCACAAGGGCCCCGCCGGGCCCGTTCGACGCCGCATGTCCAGACAACGGACAGCGAAGGTTCGCATCATCCCCCCGGGGCTCGCCACAGCGAAGGCACCCGGGGACATCCCAACTTTCACAGCAGGTCGTCTTCAGGCTCACCCGGCTCGGAAGGATCCGTCGTGCCTGCATTCTTCTTCTCCTGAGCCCCCGCTGCGGGGGACTGAGGAGGGGCCGCCGGCGGCTGGGGCGAAGAGCCCCCCGCCGGAGTGGCCTGGGCGGAAGTACCCGTGCCCGTGGCCGGAGCCACCGCGGCGCCATTGGGCGCGGGGGCCTGGGGCGCCTGCTTCTTCTCCGCGGCCTGCATCTGGGCCTGCTGCTTCTTCTGGAGGTCCTCCATCTTCTTCGCCTGCTCTTCGGCCGCGACGGCCTCGCGCTTGGCGCTGACGATGGCCTCCGCCTCACGCAGCAGCCCGAAGACGGGGGCCTCGCCGGACAGGGCCACCTCTCCGCCCGCCGTGGCGATGTACCGCTTGTAGAGCTCCACGGCGCGCTCGGGGGCGTCCTTCACCTTGTGGAGGAGGATGGCGCGGTTGAGGTGGACGGCCGCCAGCTCCGGGTCCAGCTTCTCCGCTTCGTCATACTCCTGCATCGCCTTGTCGTACTGACCCTGGCCCTTGTAGGAGAGGCCCAGGTTCAGGTGCGCGGTGGCGTTCTTCCCGTCCGCCTGGAGGATGCGGCGCAGGTGCTCCTCCGCGCCGGGATAGTCCTCCGCGTCCAGCGACAGCTGCGCCAGCGCGACGTGCGACGGGACATAGTCCTCGCGCGCCTCCAGCGCCTTCTTGAAGGACAGCCGAGCGTCATCGGCATCACCCTCGCGCAGTTGGATGAGGCCCACCGAGTGGTGCAGCTCCGGGTCCGCGCCGTCCAGCTTCACGCCGCGCAGCGCCACCAGCTTCGCCATCGAAAGCTGCTTGCGGTCCAGGTAGCTGCGGATCATCACCTTCAGCGCGGTGGTGGACGTCGGATCTCTCATCAGCGCGCCACGGGCCAGCTCCATCGCCTTGTCGTGGTCGTTCTGCTGCCGGTAGATCTCCGCCAGGCGCGCGCGGGACTGCGCGTCGTCCGGATAACGCTGGAGGACCTCCTGATAGAGGGCCACCGCGCCGGCCACGTTGCCGCCGTTCTGCTCCATGACGGCCAGGTTCTCGGACGCCTGGCGCAGCGAGGGCTTCTTGGTGAGCGCCGCCTTGTAGCGGGCCTTCGCCTCCGGGATGTTGCCCTGACGCTCGGCGATGACGCCCAGGTTGTACTCGGCCTCGGCGAGGTTCGCGTCGGACTCCAGCGCCGACTTGAACTTGCGCTCCAGCGCCGGGTAGTCGAACGCCTTGGCCTTCTTCTGCGTGTCGAAGGACTTCACCGCGTCCTCGAAGCGCGCCTTGGCCGTGTTGGAGATGGGCGGAGGCGGAGCGTCCTTCGGCTGCGCCGTGGGGTTCTTCGCCACGGGCGCGGGAGAAGTGGCCTTGGACGCGGTGCAGCCGGCCGCGATGAGCGACGCGGCCGCCAGGAGGGGGAACAGGCGCATGGTACGGGTCGTCCGGTTCATTAGAGGAAGTCCTCCGGCTCCTCGTCGGCCCCAGCCGCCTTGGCGGGCTTGGTGCCGTCCGGGGTGGAGGCGGTGGCCTTCGTGTCCACCTGGGTCTCTGTCTGCGAGCGCAGCTGCGCGGTGAGGTCCGTGAGGTCCTCCTGCAGCGCCTCCTTCTGGTTCTTCTGCTCCGCCACGGCCTTGGGCGCCGGCGGCGGCACGTCCTGGATGCCGGCCAGCACGTCACCACCGATGATCTGCTGGCGGCTCTTCAGCGCGACCTTCTCCTCCGGCATCTCCGGATAGCGGTCCGGCTGGTAGGTGGTGCGCAGCAGCTTCAAGCTCTCCGCGGCGCAGGCGTTGAACACGTCCAGCTCGCGGCTCTTCGCCACCGTGGCGGCGAACGCCTCCGTGGCCTTGTCCTTGAGCGGCTGGGCCTGGTTGGTGAACTCGTCGCGCAGCGCCTGCTGGGCCTCTTCGTCCAGGCCGCGCGGCATGGGCGCGTTGATGACGCTGTGGGCGAAGTGGTCATACGCCAGACCAATGCGGTTGAGCGCGCAGAGCGACGGCTCCGGAGCACCCAGGGACACCGTCTGCACGTACTTCTTCTCCACCACCTGCAGCGCGCGGCTCTTGTCCTGGATGCTGGCGCGGAAGCGGTCCGGCGACGGCGGCGCGCCCCAGTACAGCTTCAGGCGCTTGTACTCCGCCCAGTCCAGCTCCACGCCCAGGAACTGCGCCTGCGCGGCGGTGGCCAGCGCGGGCTTCTCCAGTGTGGTCTGCACGCGGCGGGGGAGCTGGTCGAAGTGCTCGCCCACGCGCTTGTACATGCGCGTCACGTCGCGCGACTTGTTCATCTTCTTGTACAGGTCGATGATCCGTCCCTCGGCGGTGAGGAACTTGCTGGCCGAGCGCATGTTGTCGCGCTCGTACTCTTCCAGCATCTTGATGGCCCGCATCGCCGCGCCGCTCTTACCGGTCAGCTCGATGATGGACAGACGGATGTCATCCGCGTCCTTCGCCTTCGGCCACAGCTCCAGGTAGCGCTCGCGGTTGCGCAGCGCCGCCTTCGTCTGGCCCAGGCCCTCGCGGTAGGTGGACGCGTTGAACAGCGCCACCTGCGCCTTGGCCTCGTCCCACTTCTGCGGCACCGCCGGCTTGTCGTCGCCGCCGCCCTTCCTGTTGGACTTGCTGGACTTGCTCGGGCGCGCCTTGCCGCCACCCTTCTCCGACACGCTGCGCTCGTAGCCCTTCACGTACAGCTCGTAGGTCGTCGCGGCCTGCTCGAAGTCGCCAATGGCCTCCAGCGCTTCCGCGTTGGCGTAGATGGAGTCCGGCACGTACTTGGAGCGCGGATACTGGGCGAAGAGCCGGGCCCGCACTTCAATCGTCTTATCCAGCATCTTCGCTTTGTAGTAGTCGACGGACGCGTTGTAGAGCGCCAGGTCGGCGATCTCCGTCTGCGGGAAGTCGTGCACGAAGTTGAGGTACGCCTCGGCCGCCTTGGAGAACTCCTTCTTCTCCTCCAACTGGCTGACCAGCTTGAACGACGACTGCTCAATCAGCTTGGCCAGGTCGTCGCGGAACTTGCCCGTGGCCAGCTTGTCGTTGGCGTAGAAGCGCCGCGCCCACTCGTTCACCTTCGCGAAGTCCTGGAGCAGGTTGTACGAGTCGAGGATGAGGTTGGCGCTGATCTCCGCGGCGCGGTCGCCGTTCTCGAACTTGTACTCGGGGTAGCCGAGCGCGATTTCGCTGAAGCGCAGCACCGCCTCGTCGAAGTGGTTGTGGCGGTAGTAGATGTTCGCCGCCTTGAAGGCGATCTCCACCCGCTTGTCACCCTTGGGCACGTACTTGAGGTAGCGCTCGCACGCATCCAACAGCGCCTTCTTCAGCGTGGGGATGGCGGCCTTCTTCGACAGGTCCGTGCCCACCGATTCGCTCTTCGCCTCGCCACGCGCCTCGGCGGCCTTGACGACCTCGTCGTAGGCCAGCACGGCGTTGTAGGACGCGTTCGGCAGCCACTTGCCCGGCTTGCCCGGCTTCAGCTTGCCCTTGTCGTCCTTGGCCTCCAGCACCTTGGCGTCCTGGAGCACGACGAGCGTGTAGTTGGCGGCGGCCTTCTCGTAGTTCTGCAGGTTGTCGTTGAGCAACTCCGCCCAGAAGAAGCGCAGGTCGTACGCCTTGGGGTTCTCCGGGAAGAGCGTGAGGTAGTCGCTGTAGACGGCGTCCGCGTAGCGGAACGTCTCCTCGTTGCGCGTCTTGCGGCCCTCGTTGTGCCAGGTGACGGCGAGGTTGGAGAGCGTGCGCTCGGACAGCTCCTTCGCCTCCGCGAGCAGCTTCTTGTCCTTGTCGTCCTTGATGACGCCGGAGCTTTCGACCTCCTTCATGATCTTCACGAGCCGGCGCACCTGGGCCACGGTGCGCTCCTTGTTGCCCATGCGAAGGATGCAGTCGACGATCTTCCCCTGGAAGCCGGGCGCCTCGGGCGACAACGGCTTCTCCTTGATGAGGGAGTTGAAGGTGATGGCCGCTTCGCGGTCCTTGCCGTCGCCGTAGTACATGTTGGCGAGCTGCTTGAGCATCGTGAAGCGGTCCTCCGGATTGGAGGCCACCTTGCCGAAGTCCGCGCGCGCCTGCGCCACGTCGCCCTCGTGCGCGTACGCTCGCACGTAGTCGGTCCGGGCCTCACGCACCAGCGAGCCTCGGCCGCTCTTGCCGCCGTCCTTCTCCACCGCGTTGGCGCCGGCCAGCTCGCCGTACAGCACCACCGTCTTGAACTTGTCCTTCGCCGCCGTGTAGTCACCCAGGTTGTAGTGGCACCAGCCCTGCTTGTAGAGGGCGAACGCGTACACCTGGCTCTCCGGGAACTCGGCGGCCTTCTTGTAGGCCACCAGCGCCTTCTCCAGCTCCGGGCGCTTTCCCTTGGAGTTGTTGAAGTAGTACTCGCCGAAGGCGAGGTACGCGTCCGGGATGTACTTGGACTTCGGGTGCTTCTCCACCAGGCGCTTGAAGGCGACCAGCGCCTTGCGGTCCTGGCCTTCCTCCATCAGGTACTGACCGAGGAAGAAGAGCACCTCGTCCGTGCGCTCGAACTTGGGGAACTCCTGGACAATCCTTGTGTACTGCTCGACGGCGAGCTTGCCGTACTCCTTCTGCTTCGCGACGAACTCCGCCTTCTCCGCCTTGGCCTGTTGCTGGCCCGCGGCGTCGTTGCGGTTCATCGCCTTGATGAGGTCGTCGTCCTTGCGGTTGGCCTCGAAGAAATAGAACTTCGACTCCTCCCAGTAGAACTCTCCCAGGCGGAACAGGAGGCTGGGGACCTCCTTCGGATCCGGCGACAGGGAGATGATCTTCTTCAGCGAGACGATCTGCTCGCGTCGCTTGGAGGCCACCTGCAGCTCCACGCCCAGTCGGAACTGGTCGTACTGGAGCGCGGGGGCGACTTCTTCCTTCTTCTTCTCGCGGGTGATGTCGCCAGCCAGGGACTTGTCCACCGCGGTGGCGGACTTCTGGCCCAGGTCGGCGTCACGCGGCGCTTTCTTCTCCTGAGCGGCGGAGGCCGAGGCCAGGAGGACGAGGCAGACGAGGAGCGAACGGCGCATGGTCTTCCTAAGCGGGGGGGACCGGCGTCCCCGGTTGCCTACCAAACAGGCAAGTGGCCGGGAATCTTCGGGAATTTCCATTCGGGGAGAACCACTATGCGCGGTTTCCAAGTGCAGGGTCAACCCTGACTGGCTGGCCCCTCCAGAAGTGGAAAGCAGGCCGGCAAACTTCCAGAACTGCTGTGAAAAGGATGACAACACGGTTGCCTTGTCGGACCCACCGGGTATGGGGGAGCGGACGGCCGGCTGCCCGGTCGCCCTGCCTGGAGTGGGTGTCGGATCATGAGTCTGTTGCCGGAAAGCGCCAGCTTCGAGGAGCTGGTGCAGGACTACTTCCTCGCGGTGCGTGGCGCGGGGCTGATGCTCTCGGCATTGGACTCGGAGCTTCTGACATCCTGGGCCAGAGAAGGCGTTCCGTTCGAGGTGGTGGCGCGGGGCATCTCCCGCTCGGCGGAGAAGGCGCTGTGGGATGCGCGCCCCGGTGAGCCCGTGCTGCGAAACCTGCGTGCGTGTCGGCGGCAGGTAGACGCGGAGATCAAGAAGTACCGTTCGCTGACGGCGGGCGCGGGTGAGACACCGGCGCCGGAGGCTCCCTCGCGACGTCGGAAGGCGCTGTCGTGGGAGGAGACCCGACATGCCCGGCTCGTCGACGCGCTGGAGGACCTCGCGGGGCGGGAACAGGCCCTGGCGCCCCGGGTGGCGTGGCTGCGCGGCACGGTGCTGGCGAGCATTCCGGGGGAGCCCGCCGCGCTCGATGCGCAGGAAGCCCTGAGTTTCCTGGCGCTCCTGAGAGCCCTCCCCTTCCTGCAGCGACGCGAGGTGTGGCGTGACGCACTTTCGGTGGGTTCTGAACAGCAGGTGATGTCGGTACGCGCGCGAAGGCTCTCCCGGCGCTTCCGGGTGGTGGCCGCGGTGCGACGGCGACTGGGTGTGAAGGAAGTCTGAGGGGGCGACACAACTACTGCTCGCCCGTTCAGTTTGCGAGGAGACGGGGAAGGGCTCTGCTATGGCGATGCGCGAGACGGGTGTGGGAGCGAAGGCGACTGGGGAGGGGTGCCGCGTCTGTGCCGGCCGGACGTATGTCATCGAACGGCACGGAGACCAGGCGCAGGCGCGCGTGTGCGCATGCTCGGAGAACTGCTCCATCTGCGGCGGGCGCGGCCATGTGCTGGTGGAGCGAGAGGGCGTCTTCAGCCAGAAGGTGGGGCCCAAGCGCTACGAGGTGATGGAGCCCTGCACCTGCACGCGGCGGATGCGGCGGGTGACCATCTTCAACGACGTGCGGCTGCCCGGCGTGGTGGCGCACGCGTCCTTCGACAACTACCGCGCCTTCAACGAGGCCCAGGACCGGGGCCGCGGGGTGGCGATGCACTTCGGCCACCAGTACGTGAAGGGCGCCACGTCCAAGGGCTTCATCCTGAGCGGCCCGGTGGGCACCGGGAAGACGCACCTGCTCGCGGCCACGCTGGGCCACCTCGTCATCGAGATGGGAGTGCGCGCGCGCTACGTGGAGATTTCGCTCCTCTACGCCACCATCCGGCGGGGCTTCCAGGACGGCAAGAGCGGCGGAGAAATCATCGGGCCGCTGTCGGAGGTGGAGGTGCTGGCCATCGACGAACTGGGCAAGGGACGCGGCAGCCCGTTCGAGATGGAGACGCTGGATGAGCTCATCGCCCGCCGCTACAACGCGGGCCGCACCACGCTGTTCGCGACGAACTACTCGCTGGAGCCGGAGAAGAAGCAGCGCCCCCTGGGCCCCACCGGCTACCGGACGACGGAAGACGCCAAGGCGGTGGTGAAGGAAGCGGAGCTGCTGCGCGAGCGCGTGGGCGAGCGCATCTACAGCCGCCTCTGCGAGATGTGCACCTTCGTGGAGCTGCCCAAGGACACCCCTGACCGCCGACGCACGCGGCAGGAAATGGACACGCTCCACCAGCCCCCCACCGGCGGCATGCGCAGCGCCGGGCGGTGACTCGGGCGCCATGACCGACGCCATCCTGGTCCTCGTCACCGCGCCCTCCGCCGACAAGGCCGCGGAGCTGGCGAGGACCATCGTGGAAGAACAGCTCGCCGCCTGCGGCAACATCCTCCCCGGCCTTCGCTCCATCTATCGCTGGGAGGGCAAGGTGCAGGACGACGCGGAGGCACTCATCCTCTTCAAGACGAGAGCCGCGCTCTTCGACACCCTGCGCGCCCGCATCATCGAGTTCCACCCCTACCAGGTGCCCGAGGTGCTCCGCGTCGACATCGCCGATGGCCACGCGCCCTATCTCGCGTGGATTCTCGACAACACCCGCGCCTCGCCCTGAGCAGCACCACCGCGCGCGTCGAGCCACTCACGTGGCGGGTGGAACAGGAGTCTCGGGGGGCTTCGGCTCCGCCTCCGCGGGCGCTCCCGGTTCCGCCTTGAAGACGAAGTGTCCGTCCTGGAAGTCGACCCGGATGCGCTGGCCCTCACTCAGCTCACCGCGCAGCATCATCCGGCTGAGCTCCGTCTCCAGCTCGCGCTGGATGACGCGGCGAAGGGGACGTGCGCCATAGCGGGGCTCGAACCCCCTCTCGGCCAGCGAGTCGCGCGCCGCGTCCGTCAACTCCAGGCCCACGTTCTGCCCGTGCAGCTTGCGGCGCGTGGCCTCCAGCATCGTGTCGACGATGCGTCGGAGCTGCTCGGGGTTGAGCGGATGGAAGACGATGATTTCGTCGATGCGGTTGATGAACTCCGGCCGGAAGTGTCCGCGCAGCGCGTTCATCACCGCCTCGCTGGCCCGCTCCCTGACCGTCCGCTCCTCGTCCCCCGAGTTCTGGAAGCCGAGCGCCGCCCTCGCGGCCCCCATCGCCTCCGAGCCCAGGTTGGACGTCATGATGATGACCACGTTCTTGAAGTCCACGGTGCGGCCGCGTGAGTCCGTGAGCCGCCCGTCGTCGAGAATCTGCAGCAACAGGTTGAACACGTCCGGGTGCGCCTTCTCCACCTCGTCGAAGAGCAGCACCGAGTACGGCCTGCGACGCACGGCTTCCGTGAGTCGCCCCGCATCCTCGTAGCCCACATATCCCGGGGGCGCGCCGATGAGCCGGCTCGCCGTGTGGCGCTCCTGGAACTCGGACATGTCCAGGCGAATCATCGCGGCCTCGTCGTTGAACAGATACTCGGCCAGCGCGCGCGCCGTCTCCGTCTTGCCCACGCCCGTGGGCCCCAGGAACAGGAACGAGCCGATGGGACGATTCGGGTCCTTCAAGCCCGCGCGAGCCCGGCGCACCGCCTCGGAGATGGCGCGCAGTGCGTCCTCCTGTCCCACCACGCGCTGCTTCAGCGCATCCTCCATCTCCAACAGTCGCTGTCCCTCTTCCTGTTGCAGCTTCCGCGCGGGGATGCCCGTCCACTCGCTCACCACCGTGGCGATGTCCTCCGGCGTCACGGCGGGTTCGGTGACACCTCGCTTGAGCTGCCACTGCGTGCGCAGGCCTTCCAGCTCCGTGCGCAGCGTGTCGAGTTCGCCCTTGAGTCGGCTCGCCTCTTCGTAGCGCTCCCCTGCCACCGCCGCGCTCTTGTCCTTCTCCTTCTGCGCGAGCATCGCCTCCACCTCACCCAGCCGGTCCGGCGCGGTGCGTGCGCCCAGCCGCACCATGGCCGAGGCCTCGTCGAGCAGGTCGATGGCCTTGTCCGGCAGGAACCGGTCATTGACGTACTTGTCGGACAGCTCGACGGACGCGGTGAGCGACGTGTCGAGAATCTTCACGCGGTGATGCGCCTCGTACGCATCGCGCAGTCCTCGCAGGATTTCGATGGCCTGCTCCGGCGTGGGCTCGGCCACCATGACGGGCTGGAAGCGGCGCTCCAGGGCGGCGTCCTTCTCGATGTTCTTCCGATACTCATCCAGCGTCGTGGCCCCCAGGCACTGCAGCTCTCCGCGAGCCAGCGCCGGCTTGAGCAGGTTGGACGCATCCACCGCGCCCTCGGCACCGCCGGCGCCCACCACCGTGTGCACCTCGTCGATGAAGAGGATGATCTGCCCCTTGAGGGCGCGAATCTCGTCCATCAGTCCCTTGAAGCGCTCCTCGAACTCGCCCCGGAACTTCGTGCCGCCCAGGACACTCCCCAGGTCCAGCGACAGCACGCGCTTGTCCTTGAGCACCTCGGGGACCTCTCCCGCGACGATGCGCTGGGCCAGCCCCTCCGCGATGGCCGTCTTGCCCACGCCCGGCTCACCGATGAGCACCGGATTGTTCTTCGTCTTGCGACTCAGGATGCGAATGACGCGACTGATTTCCTTCTCGCGCCCGATGACCGGGTCCAACTCTCCCGCGCGCGCCAGCACCGACAAGTCCCTGGTGAAGCGTGTCAGGTTCGGCGGAAGCCCTCCGCTTCCCTGCCGCCCACCGACTCCCGCCGAGGGCGCCGCGGGGCCGCCCACCGAGGCGACCAGGCGCTTGCGCAGCTCATTGACGTCGACGCCCGAGAGGAACTGCGCCGCGTAGCTCTCCGCCTCCATCAGGATGCCGAGCAGCAGGTGCTCCGGTCCAATGAAGCTATGCCCCATCTGGAGCGCCTGGAGGCGGGCAATCTGGAGCACGCGCTTGACGCCCGAGGACAGCGTCACCCCCTGGGCCTTGCGCGGCTCGCGGCGGGGCATCACCGCGTCCAGGCGCGCCTCGAACTCGTCCACGGGCGCGCCTGCGTGCTTCAGCGACTCGCGCAGCTCCGGAACGGAGTGGAGCAAGGACAGCAACAGGTGCTCGATGCGCATCCGCTCGTAGCCCGAGTCGAGCGTCATCCGCGCCGAGCGCTCCAGCACCTGCTGCGCCATCTCCGACAGCTGCGTCAGCAGATTCTCCCGGCCCCGAGGGCGAGGGCCCATCATCTGCTCGACGAGGCTCTCCAGGCTGCCGAACCCCTTGGCGTCCCCCAGCCCCACGCCCATCGCGCTCGCGCAGTGGTTGCAGAAGTTGAGGATGGCTTCCTGCCCGTTCATCCGCTTCTTGAGCATGACCGCGGCTGGACGGGTCCGGCAGTTCTGACACAGCATGGTCGACGACCTCCGCGCTCCACTCCCGGGCAAGCTAGGAATGGCGCGGGCCGAGGACCACGGAAGGCCGCTTCACGAAGGGCGGGCATCCTGACGAGGCCTCATCCTCTCTCTCGTGAGAGGCGCTCTCACGACTCCACCGCCCCACCCCCAGGATGGAGGAAGGCGTTGGCTCGCGACGTTGCGCTGCGTGCGCTTCGGACGAAGCCTGTGACGAGAGTCCTCAGGAGTCCGAGTGATGTCCCAAGACCGACTTCCCCCGCGGCGAGGACCTGCGCCTCTTCCCCGGACCCCTCTTCCCGAGGGAACATGTCCGGCATCCGGCCGAATGTCGCCAAGGGCCCTGACGCCCATGCCCCTTCCGTCTCCGTTCCATTCGCGCCGAGTGCTCTCCACGCTCCTGGCGGCGTCGCTCCTGGGCGCGTGTGCAACCGCGCCTCGCGCCGTGAAGGACGAGGGCACCGAGCGCATCGAGAACATCATCGGGCGACCGGACCGCGAGGAGCCCATTCCCGAGGGCATCTCCTTCGTTCCGGACACGAGTCCACTGCCGGAGGACGCTCTCGCCGTGCTCGACGAGCCAGCGACGACCGACGAGGAACCACCACCGCCACGAAACACGGTGGAGACCTATCTCGAGCAGCCCTCGTCGCCGTACTCCACGATGCAGCTGCTGGGCCTGTGCACACCGCCCCGGCACGGTGCCTTCCACGCGCCCCATCCGCCCGCATGCACACTGGCGCCGGGCAGCATCCGGTTCCACATCGGTCCCAGGCCCGGGGGCAGCATCCCGGGACTGCTTCCCTGAGCCGGACTCACACGCCCCTCTTCGAAGAACCGGAGAGCAGCGGGCCGCGACTCACGAGCCAGCGCACCTCGCGCCAGAGGTCGCCCGCGCGGAGGCATACGAAGCCCCGCGCCTTCTCCACGGGCTCGCGCGGGAGCGGGCATGAGTCGGCCTCGACACGACGAACCGCTCACTCGGCTTGAGCACCCCGTGCATCGAAGGAGCCCCGAGGCTCCCCCGACACGACGGAGCGCTCAAGCCTGGGCGATGGACTTGGGCGGCAGCTTGAGCACCTGGCCCACCTTGATGTGGTCCGGGTCCTTGAGCTGGTCCTTGTTGGCCTCGAAAATCTTCGGGTACAGCTTCACGTCGCCGTAGATGTCCTTGGCCAGCTTGCCCAGCGTGTCGCCGGACTTCACCGTGTAGACCCCATACGGCTCCGCGTGCGTCACGGTGAGGTTCACCATGACTTCCTGCTGCCACTGCGTGTGCTTCGCCTTGATCTGGTCCCAGATGCGGTCGCGGTCCCACGCGTAGTCCACCGAGCCCTTGAGGATGAGCTTTCCATTCTCCTCGCGGGACTCGACCTTCGCGCCAATCGTCTTCGCCACGTCGAGCACGTCCTTGTAGTCATTCTGCAGGGCCATGGGCGTTCCTCCAGTCGGGTCAGGTCGCACGATGTCCACGTGACTGCCGCCGTGCGAGGGAGCGCACTGTA
Source organism: Myxococcus sp. CA033 (assembly GCF_013336625.1). NCBI lineage: Bacteria > Pseudomonadati > Myxococcota > Myxococcia > Myxococcales > Myxococcaceae > Myxococcus > Myxococcus sp. CA033. Next base: position 109,719 of record NZ_JABUMU010000001.1, read on the forward strand.
GGCACGCGGGCCTCGGCTCCCGTCTTGCCCTCCAGGCCCTCACCACTGCGTGCCAGCTGACACTCTCGCGAGGACGCCGGCTCCGTCGCTCCACGACAGTCCCCACGAGCACTCGCGCTTCGGCAGGAGAGCAGCCGGTGGTCCCTTTCCATTTCGCATCGGGTTCGTGGTAGCGAATGAGCACCGAGCCACGGCGCTCCTTCACCAGTGCATCACGCGCGGGAAGGATGACAGGCCGCCTGCTTCACGAGGGGCCGTACGGCACAGGCCAGCAGAATACCGCTCGCCCTCCCGAACGTTCCTTGGCTCGCTCAACCCCCAGAGGAGTCGACCCCCATGTCCACGCTGCGCAGCCTGTGCCTCATCGGAGCTTTCTCCGTGGGGGCCCTCGCCTGTAACGGAAACAAGGAGCCCCCCTCCCCCTCGGGCACCATTTCCCTCCCCACCCGTCCCACGCCTCCCCCGACCCAGCCCTCTCCCGAGCCGACGACGCCTCCCGTGACGCAGGTGCCCACGCCGTCCCCGGAGCCCACCACACCTTCGCCCCTTCCCACGCCCGAGGAGCCAGCCCCGCCTCGGTACTCGCGCGAGTGGTACGTCAGCCCGTCGGGCAACGACACCGCCGCCGGCTCGCAAGCCAGTCCGCTGCGCACCATCGCCAAGGCGCTCACCCTGGTGGGCCCCGGTGAAATCATCCGCGTCCAGCAGGGCACCTATGCGGAGAAGCTGGTGCTCGACTCCAACGTCCGCGCCGGCACCACCAGCGCGCCCATCACCCTGCTCGGCGAGGGCAAGCCCAAGCTCGTTCCCACCTCCAGCGGCTGGTACATGGTCCTGGTGCAGCGCCCGAACTGGCGCATCGAGGGCTTCGAGTTCGACGTGAAGAGCCAGCGGCAGATCGCCGTCACCTTCGCCGGAGACACCCAGGGCACGGTGCTCGCGAACAACGACCTGCACCACGGCGCCTTCGGCAGCGGCATCAGCACGGACGCCAGCGCGCGCGGCGTCACCATCGAGAACAACCACATCCATCACTTCGCTCGAGGGTCCGACGACTCGCACGGCGTCGTCATCGCCCCCACGTCGAAGGACATCACCGTGCGCGGCAACGACATCCACGACAACTCGGGCGACTCCGTGCAGTGCCTCGGGCCCGAGGGCTTCAGCAACGACGCGCCCGCCAGCGGCGTCCTCATCGAAGCCAATCACATGTACGACAACCGTGAGAACGCCGTGGACATCAAGACGTGCCACGACGTCACCGTGCGCGGCAACCGCATGCACGGCTTCACCAAGTCCTCGACGTCACGAGGTGAGGCGGTGGTGGTGCACTACTCCGCGAAGAACGTCGTCCTGGAGGACAACGACATCTCGGACGCCGCGCTGGGCATCGCCGTGGGCGGCAACCGGGTGGGCGCCCCGCCGACCAACATCTCCGTGCGACGCAACCGAGTCCACTCGCTGAAGATGCCCGAGGGCTCCGCCATCCGCATCGAGAACGGCGTCGACGTGCGCGTGCTGCACAACACCGTCACCGGGACGAAGGGCTTCGCGCTGGTGCTCGGACATGGCACCGGTGGCGACTCCACCAACGTGGCGGTGCGAAACAACCTCTTCGCCACGCGCAACGCCGTCAACCTGGGGCCCTACACCTCCGGGCTGGACCTGGCCGCCAACGTGTACCTGCAGGGCGCGAACTTCACGAAGGGCAACTTCTTCATCCCCGAGGACTCCTGGGTGGGTGAGCTGCTGGCCGCGTGGAAGCAGCAAGGCCAGGACGTGAGCTCCGCGGAGTCCGCCAACGCGCTGGTGGACACGAACACCTTCATGCCCGGCACGGGTGCGGTCGACCGGGGCATGGACCTGGGCCTGCCCTTCTGCGGCTCGGCGCCCGACGTCGGCGCGGTGGAGTCCGACTGCCCCTCGGATGCCCAGGCCGCCACCGCGGCGCTCACCGAATAGCGTCGTCGAGAGAGGACCTCCCGGCTGGATACGAGGAGGTCCTCTCCCGTGCGCCCCTCGGTCCACGCGCGGCGACAGCTTGCTGTCGATGGACCGCGACTCGTTGGACGTCACGCGCCGAGCAGCTCCCGGTGCAGCCTCGCCGTCAGCGGCTTGAGGTGGGGCTTGTCCACGAGCAGCGTGAGCTGGAGCGGTGACGTGTGGGCCGCATGCACCTTCGCGCCGAGTTCCTCCGCCGCCGCCAGGGACTGCCTCAGCGGCGCCCAGTCCGCGTTGAGCCCCACGCCCACGCAGGTGACGGTGCCCAGCTCCTCGCGCCATGACACCGCTCCGTCGAAGCGTGTGGCCAGCTCCTTGCGCAGCGCCTCCGGCCCGTGGATGTCCGCCAGCGGAACCAGGAGGTACGCGTGGGCCGTGCCCCCCGGCAGCCCGTCGAAGCCCAGGGAGCGGCCTCGCACGCCTCGGGCGTCGAGGAACTCCAACAGCTCCGGCAGCGGCACCTGCTCGCCCACCGCCAGCACCGCCAGCTCCGAGTCCGCCGTCACGCCCTTCACCCGACTGTCCGAGGGCGCCGTCAGCTCGCGCACCACCGTGCCGTTGCCCGGGGCATGCGCCGTCCTCGCGAGGATGGCGATGCCGCGCGACTTCGCCCACTCCACCGCCTGCGCGTTGAGCACCTTGGCGCCCGCGCTCGCCAGCTCCTGCATCTCGTCATAGCTGAGCGACTCCAGCTTGCGCGCATCCGGCACCACGCGCGGGTCCGCGCTGAAGATGCCATCCACGTCGGAGTAGATTTCACACGCCTCCGCCTCCAGCGCCGCCGCCAGCGCCACGGCCGTCGTGTCCGAGCCTCCGCGCCCCAGCGTCGTCACTTCCTTCTTGTAGGAGACACCCTGGTAGCCGGCGACGATGACGACCTTGCCGCGCGCCAGCTCGTCGTGGATGCGATAGGGCCGCACCTCGACGATGCGCGCCTGTGCGTGCGCGTCGTTGGTGATGATGCCGCTCTGGCTGCCCGTGAAGCTGATGGCCGGCACCTCCATCTCCTGGAGCGCCATGGAGAGCAGCGCCATGGAGATGCGCTCGCCGCACGTCAACAACATGTCCAGCTCGCGCCGCGCGGGGTCCGGGGACACCTGCTTGGCCAGGGCGAGCAGCTCGTCCGTGGTGTCGCCCATGGCACTCACCACCACCACCACCTGGTACCCGGCGTCGCGCTTGTCCTTCACCCTGCGCGCCACCTTGCGAATCTTCTCCACGTCGGCCACCGACGAGCCGCCGTATTTCTGGACCACGATAGGCATGAGCGTCTCACTACCCCTGTTGGGCGTGTCCGGGGAACCACACCGAAGCGCAGTCTTGCAGGAGCCCGGCCAGCGCGGTGAAGCACCCGAGCCGGGAGCCGGGCGTCGCCTTGACACCCCAAGGTCGGCCCCTATAGTCGGCGACGGTCTGCCCGGGCCGTCCGAGAAACACCTCCACGGCCGGCGGCCCAGGGTCGAGCGCGTCTCTCCTGGAGCCTGCCCATGGCGATGATCGAGGTACAGCACCTCACCAAGCGGTATCGCGACCGCGTGGCCATCGACGACCTCACCTTCAGCGTCGAAGAGGGCGAAATCCTCGGCTTCCTCGGGCCCAACGGCGCGGGCAAGTCCACCACGATGAAGATTCTCACCGGCTTCCTTCCGCCCTCGGAGGGAGTCGCCCGCGTGGGAGGCTTCGACGTCTTCACCCACCCGCTGGAGGTGAAGCGCCGCATCGGCTACCTGCCGGAGGCGCCGCCCCTCTATCCGGACATGACGGTGCACGGGTACCTGAAGTTCGTCGCGGCGCTCAAGCGCCTGCCCGCCCGGGAACTCAAGGGCGAAGTCGAGCGGGTGGCCGGCCTCACCGGCGTCACGCACGTGCTCGGCCGCCTCATCCAGAACCTGTCCAAGGGCTACAAGCAGCGCGTCGGCATCGCGCAGGCTCTGCTCGGCTCGCCCCAGGTCCTCATCCTCGACGAGCCGACGGAAGGGCTGGATCCCGCGCAGCGCGCGGAGGTGCGCGCGCTCATCAAGAGCCTCGCGGGCAAGCACACCGTCATCCTCTCCACGCACATCCTCCCGGAAGTGACGATGACGTGCGAGAAGGTCCTCATCCTCAACCAAGGGCGCATCGTCGCCTACGACGACCTCCGCAAGCTGGCCGGCTCCCAGGGCACCTCGGAGAGCGCGTCGCTGGAAGAGGTCTTCATCAAGCTGACCGCCGCCTGAGCGCGACGCCCGTCCCCTCCTTCAAGGAACCCCCCGGTCCATGCGCATCGCCCTGGCCATCGCTCGCAAGGAGCTGTCCCTCTTCTTCACCACCCCGTGGGCCTATGGCGTCTTCACGGCGATGGTGGCGCTCTCGTCCTTCTTCTTCGTGAACCTGCTCGCGACGTTCCAGCAGGTGCAGGAGCAGGCACGGGAAGTCACGTGGGCGATGATGCCTCCGGACATGACCGCCTACCGCAACCTCACCGACGGGGTGATGGTGCAACTGTGGGGCATGGTCATCATCATCACCCTCTTCATCGCGCCCTTCCTCTCCATGCGGCTGTTCGCGGAGGAGAAGCGCAACAAGACGTTCGAGCTGCTGATGACCGCGCCAGTGCGCCCCATCGAAATCGTCCTGGGCAAGTACCTGGGCGGACTGGGCATCATCTCCGCGACGCTGGGCCTCACGCTCATCTTCCCGCTGGTGCTCTCCGCGTTCGGCCATGCGGAGTCCGGCACCGCGCTGGAGTGGCCCACCGTGCTCCTGGGCTACGGCGGCATCCTGCTGTGGGGCGCCACGTGCATGGCGGTGGGCATGTTCATCTCCGCGCTCACGGAGAGCCAGATGCTGGCGGCCTTCCTCACCTTCGCGGTGCTGCTGCCGTGGATGCTGCTGTCGGGCGTGGCGCAGGCCACGGAGGAGCCGCTGCGCTCGGTGCTGACGTACCTGTCCTTCGACGCGCAGTTGCAGAACATGCTCAAGGGCATCCTCGACGTGCAGACGCTCGTGTTCTTCGCCTCCGTCATCGTCTTCTCGCTGCTGCTCACCCACCGCACCGTGGAAGCGCGGCGCTGGGCCTGACATGGCCCGCGCTCACGCGAAAGGGAATCCCCGCACATGAATGCGACCCTCCTCGGTCGATACCTGGGCGCCTTCGGGCTCCTGCTGCTGCTGTCGAGCCCCTTCACCCTCTTCGTCACCTCCGGCAACCCCATTGCCGCGGGTGTGAAGGCGACTGTGGGCCTCGCGCTGCTCGGCGTGTACCTGGCGACGAACCTGAAGCACTTCGGCAAGCTCGCCTCGCACCGCTCCAGCCTCTTCTTCCTGCGCACGGGACTCACCGTGTTCGCCGCCCTGCTCGCGCTGGTGGCGCTCAACTACGTCGCCTTCCAGAAGAGTCCTCGCTGGGATTTGACGAAGGGGCGCATCCACACGCTGGCGCCGCAGACGCTCGCCACGCTGGAGGCCCTGCCAGAGAAGGTCCTCGCCATTGGCTTCGTGCCTCCGACGCACGAGTCCTACGGCCTGTTGGACACGCTGTTCCAGCGCTACCGCGCGCAGGCGCCGGAGCACTTCGAGTACACGTTCAAGGACGCGCGCCGCAGCCCGGACCTGGCCGCGAAGTACCAGCTCAAGGAGGGTCAGGCGAGCGTGGTGCTGGTGCGTGGCGAGGCGCACACGACGCTGCAGGCCGTCTCCGAGCAGGACCTGACCAACGCGCTCATCAAGCTGAACGCGGTGGGCACGCAGCGGGTGTACTTCGTCACCGGCCACGGTGAGTGGCCGTTGGCCAAGGACGAAGCGGCCCCGAATGACCCGGGCGCCACCATGTCCGAGCTGCGTAGGCAGCTGCTCCAGGAGGGTTACGGCGCGGAGGCCATGTACCTGGCGGGCGCGACGGACGTGCCCCGGGATGCCTCGCTGGTCATCATCGCGGGTGCCCGCGCGCGCTTCACGACGCCGGAGGTGGAGGTGCTGCGCAAGTACCTCGCGGGCGGCGGCAGGCTGCTCTACTTCACGGACGCGGGGCTGGAGGACGGTCTGGGCGGGCTGCTGGCCGAGTACGGCATCCAGCTCGACGAGGGCATCGCCGCCGACGCGCAGTTCAACAGCGGCAATCCCTACGTGGTGCTCTCACGGTTCTACAGCAACCACGCGATGGTGCTCCCGCTGCGGCAGCGCGGGCTGAACGTGGAGCTGCCCACGCCGCGCAGCCTCACGCTGCTGCGCGAGGGATTCGCGGAAGGCGTGCGCGTGGAGCCCGTGGTGCACACCTCTCAGTACGGCTGGGTGGAGACGAAGCCGGAAGAGAACGCGGTCCCCTCCGATGGCGAAAAGACGGGCCAGCTCACGCTGGTGGCCGCCATCGTCCGCGACACGAAGAACGCCGCCAACAAGCGCTTCGACGAGGCGCGACTCGTGGTGATGGGTGACGCGGAGCTGCTGTTGGATCCGAACTGGGGCCATGAGCCCAACCGCAACCTCGTGATGAACGCGCTGGGCTGGGCCTCCAATCAGGTGACCAAGGTCACCCTGCGCCCCCCGGACCGCGAGGTGTCGACGCTGGAGCTGGACGCGGACGACATGGACCACATCCGCTTCATCTCCACCGACCTGCTCCCCCTCACCATGATGGGTCTGGGACTGGCCATCTGGCTGACCCGGCGGAACAAGTGAGCGCCACGGGCAAGGGACTCGTGACGGTGGCGGTCCTCGCGCTGGGCGCGGGAGGACTGACCTTGTCCGCGTGCTCCGACGGCACCTCGCGGCGAGGCTCCGAGACCCCGGCGGTGTCAGAGAAACTGTTCGCCCCGCCGTCCGGCGCGACACAGGGGGCGAAGGCCGCCGCGCCCGTGTTCACTCGCATCACCGTGCGGGCCCAGGGCGACACCACGGAGCTGGCGCGCGAGCCGGATGGCGCGTGGCAACTCGTCGCTCCCGTGAAGGCACGCGCGGAGGCCGCCGCGGTGGAGGCCCTGCTGGAGACGCTGGGGAGCACCGCGTCGAGCCCCCTGGTGAACGACGCGCCCACCGACGCCGACCTGGAGAAGTACGGCCTCAAGTCGCCCGTCTTCAGCGTGACAGCGCATGCCTTCCTGCCAGACGCGAGCGGTGGAGGCGAAGACGTCCCGAGCCGCCAGCACACGGTGACGCTGCATGGGGGCGTCGAGAACACCTTCGACGGGTCCGTGTACGTGCGTCGTGACGGGGACTCGAAGGTCTACGCGGCCCAGGGTTCGGTGCGGTGGAGCCTGGACAAGGACACCTTCGCGCTGCGCTCGAAGGAGCTGCTCGGCGGACTGGAAGCGACTGCGCTCGCGTCCATCGAGGTGCGGGCCCAGGAGCGAAGCTACGTGCTGCAGCACGAGACGGGCACGACGAAGTGGCGCCTGACGAAACCCGTGGCCGAGCGCGCGGACGAGGCTCGGGTGGCGACATTGTTGAAAAACTTGAAGGAGCACCGGGCGCTCGCCTTCCCCCCGGACTCCGCGCAGACGCGAAAGAAGCTGGGACTGGAGTCGCCGCTCGTCGATGCGCGCTTCACTCCGCTCTCGGGCGAGCCCGTGCGCATCCGACTCGCCCAGGTGATGGAGGACGGCACTCCGCGCATCCACGCGCTGCGGGAGCAGGGCCCAGACGCGGTGCTGGCCGAGGTGTCGGACGGCGCGCTCACGGTGCTCGACGTGGACGTCCACGAACTGAAGGACAAGCACGTGCTGAGCTTCCGGCGCGAGGACGTGCGACGCGTGGTGTTCCACCCTGGCGGAGGCGCGGCCCCCATCATCCTGGTCAACGCCTCGGAGACGGATGGCGGCACGGAGTCGTGGCGGGTGGAGTCACCGAAGCAAGGCAAGGCCCAGCACTTCCGCGTCGTCTCCCTGCTGCGCGCGATGGGCGCACTGAAGGCCACGAGCTTCGGAGACGCAAAGCCTCGAAGCTGGGCGAAGTACGGCATCGACGAGGCCTCACGCGGCGCGGTGCTGCTGGGCGCGGATGGACGCGAGCTGGCGCGACTGTGGCTGGGCGGCGACGTGCCCGACTCGTCGGGCTTGAGCTATGTGCGGGGTTCGGGGCCCGAGGTGATGGAGGTCTCCATCGAAGGACTCGTGCTGCCGGTGCGGGCTGAAGACCTGATGGAAGGCGCCCCCGCACCGGAGCCCACGGAAGCACGCGGTCCGTGAGGATGAGCCCGCGCCTGCTGTGACAATTCACGACCCTCCGTAGGTGACGCGACGCGGTGCCGCGTTTGACGCGCCACCCGTGCGCATTCGCGTGGGCCCTCCCTCTGAAGATTGTGAAAGGGCCTGACATTCTCTGGCAGTGCTTTGTGCTTTCCTCCCTGGCCGCCACTCCCTACCTTCCAAGGCACACTCGCAGACGTTTCGCGGAGGCTGGGTCATGATGAGCACGGCGGAAAACCCTCTTGGACTGAATGGCTTCGAGTTCGTGGAGTTCACGAGCCCCGCCCCCGAGGCAATGGTGAAGCTGGTGGAGATGCTGGGGTTCACCGCCTTCTCCAAGCACCCGAGCAAGGACCTGGTTCGCTACAAGCAGGGTGATATCAACCTGCTCATCAGCCGGGAGACCACGGGCCAGGCCGCCGAGTTCCGCGCCGCCCACGGCCCGTCCGCCAACGCGATGGCCTTCCGCGTGGCCAATGCCCGCACCGCTTACGAGATGGCGCTGGAGCGCGGCGCCATCCCGGCCGACCCCGCCGCCAGCTCCCTGGGCGAGGGCTTCTATGTCCTCCAGGGCATCGGTGGCAGCCTGCTGTATCTCATCGACCGCCACGGTCCGAGCGGCACCATCTACGACTCGTGGACCCAGATTCCCGGCGCCGTCGAGGCCGAGGCCCGCAACAGCGTGGGCCTGGAGTCGCTGGACCACCTGACGCACAACGTGCGCCGGGGTGAGATGCGGACGTGGTCGTCCTTCTACAACCGCATCTTCGGCTTCACCGAGCAGAAGTACTTCGACATCAAGGGCCAGGCCACGGGCCTGTTCAGCCAGGCGATGATTGCGCCGGACCGCGCCATCCGGATTCCGCTCAACGAGAGCCAGGACGAGAAGTCGCAGATCGAGGAGTTCATCCGCGAGTACAAGGGCGAGGGCATCCAGCACCTGGCCCTGGCCACGCAGGACATCTACAGCACCGTCGAGAAGCTGCGCGCTCGCGGCGTGGACCTCCAGGACACCATCGAGACCTACTACGACCTGGTCGACTCGCGCGTCCCCAACCACGGCGAGGACCTGGAGCGCATGCGGAAGAACCGCATCCTCATCGACGGCAATCAGCAGGAAGGCCTGCTGCTGCAGATCTTCACCGAGAACCTGTTCGGGCCCATCTTCTTCGAGATCATCCAGCGCAAGGGCAACGAGGGCTTCGGCAACGGCAACTTCCAGGCGCTGTTCGAGTCCATCGAGCTGGATCAGATCCGCCGCGGCGTCATCAAGGTCGACAAGACCCGGAAGTAGTCTCCGGCCCGACTTCGGAGGAGCGACACGGTGACTCTCGAGAATCGAACCGCGGTACCTCCGAAGAGCGGGCTCCGACAGGCGCCCGGTGACTATCTCTCCGGCTTTGGCAATGAGTTCGCCACGGAGGCCGTCCCGGGTGCCCTGCCCGTGGGGCGCAACTCGCCGCAGCGCGCCCCGTTCGGGCTCTACGCGGAGCAGCTCTCCGGCACGGCCTTCACGGTGGCGCGCCGGGAGAACAAGCGCTCGTGGCTGTATCGGCTGCGGCCCAGCGCCAACCATCCCGCGTACAAGGTCCATCCCCAGGGCCTGTTGCGCGGTGGTCCGTTCGACGAGGTCCCGCCCACGCCCAACCGCCTGCGCTGGAGTCCCCAGCCGGCGCCGACCGCGCCCACCGACTTTGTCGAGGGCCTGGTCACCTACGCGGGCAATGGAGACCCAGGCACGGGGGCGGGCATCGCCATCCACCTGTACCTCGCCAACCGGTCGATGACGGACAAGGTGTTCTACGACGCCGACGGCGAGCTGCTCATCGTTCCGCAGGCCGGGCGGCTGACGCTCGTGACGGAGCTGGGCGTGCTGGACCTGCGGCCCGGCGAGATGGGCGTGGTGCCCCGGGGCGTGCGCTTCCGGGCGGAGCTGCCCGAAGGGCCGGTGTCGGGCTACATCTGTGAGAACCACGGCGCCCTCTTCCGCCTGCCAGACCTGGGGCCCATCGGCTCCAACGGGCTGGCGAACGCGCGCGACTTCCTGACGCCCGTGGCCGCCTTCGAGGACGTGGACCGCCCGACGCTGGTCGTCCAGAAGTTCCAGGGGCGCCTGTGGGCGTCCCAGTTCGACCACTCCCCGCTCGACGTGGTGGCGTGGCACGGGAATCTGGCGCCGTACAAGTATGACCTGTCGCGGTTCAACACCATCGGCACGGTGAGCTACGACCATCCGGACCCGTCCATCTTCACGGTGCTGACCTCGCCCAGCGAGTCACCGGGCACGGCCAACTGCGACTTCGTCATCTTCCCGCCCCGGTGGATGGTGGCGGAGAACACGTTCCGGCCGCCGTGGTTCCACCGCAACGTGATGAGCGAGTTCATGGGGCTGGTGCAGGGTGTCTATGACGCGAAGGCCGGAGGCTTTGCTCCGGGCGGCGCGTCCCTGCACAACTGCATGAGCGGCCACGGTCCGGACCGGGCGAGCTACGAGCAGGCCCTCCGCGCGGACCTGAAGCCGCACAAGATTCAGGACACGCTCGCGTTCATGTTCGAGTCCCGGTGGACCATCCGCCCCACGCGCTTCGCGGTGGAGACGCCGGCGATGCAGTTGGACTACGACGACTGCTGGGCCGGGTTCGAGAAGGCCCGACTGCCTTGAGCCTGCCTCCAAGGCAGCGCGTCTGGACGACGCCCTCCGACGTCGAGCTCTGCCCGGTGGACTCGCTGGAGGACCCGGGCTCGCGCAACATCGTGCTCCAGATTGGCGAGGCGTTCTTCCACGGCTTCCTCGTGCGCAAGGGCACCCAGGTCCACGGCTATGTGGACCGGTGCCCCCACGCCGGGCTCCCGCTGGCGCGCGTGTTGGACCGCTACCTGACGCCGGACAAGCAGCTCATCGTCTGCGCGTGGCACGGCGCCCTGTTCCAACCCGACGACGGGAAGTGCGTCGGCGGCCCGTGCAGCGGTGCGTCGCTGACGTCCTGGCCCGTGAAGGTGGAAGCCGGGATGGTCGTCACCGCCTGAGTCCGGCTCACACTTCCAGCAGCACGTAGCGCTGGTCGGGCGTGTGCCGGGCCAGCAGGGGCATGGCCACGTTGAAGACGGGGATGCCGTTCTTCGTCTTGCCCTGGAGCGCGCCGTGGTGCGCGTGTCCGTGGAACACCGCCTCCGCGCCGTAGTGATCAATGGGCATCGCCAGCCGGCTCGTCCCGAGGAAGGGGCGGATCTCGATGTTCTCCCCCTCCAGCGTCTCCGGGATGGGGGAGTAATGCATGATGATGATCTTCCTCGGCGTGTCGAGGTGGCTCAGCGCCGCCTCCAGCTTCAGCGACTCCGTCACCGCCTCCTGCACGAAGCCCTTGGTCTGCGCCTCGCCGAAGGCCTGCAACGTCGCGTTGCCATAGCCGCCGCCAAAGCCCTTCACGCCAGCCACGCCGAGCACCTTCTCGAAGATGAAGTGGTCCCCATCGAGGATGTGGATGCCCACCTTCGCGAGCTCCGCGCAGATGTCCTTCACCTGGCCGTGCTCGTAGTCGTGATTGCCGAGCACCGCCGCGCACGGCACCCGCAGCGCGGACAGCTCCTCGGCGAGCACCTTGCCCTCCTCGAGCATGCCGCGGTCCGTGAGGTCCCCACACAGCACCAGCAGGTCCGCCGTGGCGTTCACCTGCTTGACGAGGTGGCGAAAGCGTCCGTGCTGGTCCTCCCGGCAGTGCAGGTCACCGACTGCCGCCAATCGAATTTTCGAGCTCGGATCCCTCGCCACGCTCGCCCCCCTGCTGTCGTTCGTTTTCGTCCCAGGCCCGCCCGTCCCTGAACCCCCAGTGGTGGATGTCCACGTGGTAGTTCACCTTGGAGACGAGGTTGCCGCGACACAGCTTCTCCTCCCAGCGCCCCTCGCGGATGCTGTCCAGCGTGCGGCGCATCAACTCCGCCATCACCCACTCCGGCACCAGGTCCCTCTCGGAGGGATAGGCGAAGCGGAACATCATCAGGTGACTGAGCAGCACTTCCCAGTACCGGTCGAACCGGCGCATCAGCCGGTCCCAGTCCATGACGTGGCCCGCCTTGAGGATGAGGTGGTTGACGTCCGCGCCGTCGTAGCGCTCGCGCTCGACGACGAAGGCCTTGGACCAGATCATCTCCTCGGCGGGCGCCACCAGACACTCGTGCCCGAAGACGGTGGCCGTCTTGGCGAATTGGAACCACTCGTCGTCGACCACCGCCACGCCGTTGCCGGACGAGAAGATGAAGTCGACGAAGTAGTCACCCTTGAAGGCCTTGTAGAGCCACACCTCGTCGGTGCGCTCGGTGCGCCAGCCGTCCTTCTCCAGCACCTGGAGCGCCCGGAGCGCGTCCGCCTTGCGGGGGAACAGGTCCAGGTCCTTCGTGTCCCGGTAGATGCCGGTATAGGTGGCGTATGCGTACGCACCTCCCACCACGAAGGGCACCCCCGCGTCGCGCAACAGCCCCACGGCCCGTGCGCGGGCGTTGATTTCATCCGCCGTGCGCTCCCGTTCCGCGAGCGAGGCGTCCGTGCCCATCTCCCCGGGATGGTTGGGGTGTCGTTTTTCCATGGGCGAAAGGTAGGGACGGTGCATTTCCGCCGTCCGAAGGCCGGGTGAAGTCGCCCGAGGGGCGTCCGAGCGACCTCCAACCCCCTGGAATCCCAGCGCATTTCAGAACCAGGCAGGCGTGCTTTCTGTTTTTCGGCGGGGCTGTGTCCATTGAGGCGAACACGCTGCTGCACGGCCCGCCGGGGGCCATCCGAAAGGTAGAAGGACCATGCTGCGCAAGAGCCTGCTGTGCGCCTCCCTGTTGCTCGCCGGTTGCGATCCTGACTCGAAGCAGGACGCCGATTCGTTCCGCGAGGGACTTCCCTCCAAGCAGATGGTGGAAGTGGCCTCGCCCGGCCCGGACGGTCAGGGACTGACCGCGGCCTCCGCCGAGAACCAGACGTCGGAGTACTACGTGCTCACCGTGGCCGCCGCCGCGAGCATCAACGGTGGGACGCTGGGAGTGCTCGGCCTCATCGAGGCCATCGTCAAGCACCCGCCGTCCTCCATCCAGGGCGACGTCGCGGTGTGGGGTCCGCACACGGAGGCCCTGAGCCCCATCACCTGGAAGCTGACCGTCACGCGCACCGATGACGACACCTACGGGTGGGTGCTGGCGGCCAAGGCGAAGATCGAGCCCGACACGAACTTCAAGACGGTGCTGGCCGGCTCGCACACGGCGGCGGTCGATGATGATGGCGAGCGCCGCTCCGGCTATGGCTCCGGACAGTTCCTCATCGACTGGGAGAAGAACAACTCCCTGCCTGGCAACGAGGGCGAGACGGGCGTGGCGACGATGGAGATTCGCTACGCGCGCACGGCCCCGAACGCGGTGGCCTCCGTGGAGGCGGACTTCCAGGTGGATGCCGGCGGAGGCACGCTGGCGAGCGCGAACTATCGCTTCAAGCAGGCCCCGGGCACCGGGGGCGAGCTGGACTACGTCGTGAAGCAGAACATCGACGTGGACCCGACGCGCTCGAAGCTGGAGAAGCTGTCCATCAAGAGCCGCTGGGAGCGCACGGGCCTCGGTCGCTCGGACATCAAGCTGTCGGGCGGAGACCTGTTCGGCGAGGCCACCATCAACGAGTGCTGGGACAGCAACTTCCGAAGCGCCTACCACGCGGTCAGCTACAACCCGGCCATCGGCTACGGGACGGTGAGCGCCTGCGGCAGCTTCAGCACGGCGGTCTACTCCACGCTGTGAGCCGGCTCGCGGTAGTCTGCGGCGCGTGACAGGAACGCGCCAGCCGGCCCTCAGGGTCATCCAGGGGGGTCCCCAGCAGGACCGGCGGGACTTCCTGCGCGACCTTTACACGCGGTACGGCGGCAGCGTGATGGGACGCTGCCGCTACCTGTTGAAGGACGCGGCGAGGGCGGAGGACGCGATGCACGACGTGTTCGCCCGAGCGCTTGTCCACGCGGACGACTTCCGCGCGGATGCCTCGCCGCTGACGTGGTTGATGAAGATCGCCACGCACCACTGTCTCAACCAGCTCCGCTCGGAGCGGGCGGGCTGGAGGCAGTGGTTCGAGCGGGACGCGGCCGCGCGCCCGGAAGCCCATGGGGGTCCGGGAGAGATGGAGACGCGGGACCTGGTGCGCCGGCTGCTGTCCCGGGTGGATGCGGAGACGCAGGCGGCGGTGGTGCACTACCACGTGGATGGGATGACGTTGGAAGAGGTGGCGGCGTTGCTGGGGCGCTCGGTGCCCACGATTCGCAAGCGGCTGGAGCACTTCGCCGCGCTGGGTGGAGAGGAGCTGAGGGTTCGATGAGCGCGCACGAGTCGGAGTGGACACTGCGACGCCTGAGGGCCGGTGAGCTGGGCTCGCCCGAGGCCACCCGCGCGCGCGCCCACGCGGCGAGCTGCGACACGTGTGGCGCCGTGCTGAGCGGCCTCGAGTCGAACCAGGCCCGCTTCGAAGCAGCGCTTCCCTTCGAGCGCTTCGAGCTGGGAGTGCAGCGCGCGTTGGAGCGACAGCAGCGGCGTGACGCGCTGAAGCCCTCCCCCCGGCGCTGGCTCGCTCCGACGGTGGCGCTGGCCGCGTCGGTGCTGATGGTGGTGCTGGCCCGGCCGCTGCTGAATCAGGGTCCGGGTTGGGACCGGGGCAAGGGCGGCGCGGACATCGCGGAGCTGCGCATCGGCGGAGGTCCTGGGCCCCAGCGCGAGGTGAAGCCGGAGGCTCCCGAGGCCCTGGAACCGGGTGAGCGGGTGATGCTGGGCTACAAGGCGGGCACCCACCGCTACGTGGCCGCCGTGTCCGTGGATGCCATCGGCGAGGTGACGGCGCTGCATCCGGAGTCCGGCGCGAGCGCCCCCGTGGAGTCCGGCGAGGACGTGCACTGGCTGCAAGGGAGCTGGGAGTTCACCGGCTCCGGGGCCGAGCGCGTGGTGCTGGTGCTCGGGGATGAACCGTTCACGGTGGAGTCGGTGGTGGAGGCGACCCGTCGTGCGTTCACGGCGGCGAACGGCGAGGTGGAGCGGATGTCCCAGCTCGACGTGCCGGGTGCGCAGACGCACTGGGTGCTGTTCAAGCCATGAGCCCTCCCCTGCTTCCTTCCTGGCGCGCGCTGGCCGCCCTCCTCGTGCTCGGTGCCTCGGCCGCGCATGCGGACAGCTTGCGCCGCTTCGCGCTGGTGGCAGGCAACGACGAGGGCGGCGACGAGACGCGGCCCCTGCGCTTCGCACAGGACGACGCGCGGAAGATGCACGGCCTGCTGGCGCGCCTGGGCGGTGTCGCGCCCGGCGACGCGATGCTGCTGCTCAACGAGTCCTCGAAGGACTTCCTCGCGGCGCTGACGCAGTTGGAGGCCCGAGCGAAGGAGGCTCGGGCGCGAGGTGAGCGCACGGCGCTGCTCGTCTACTACTCCGGCCACGCGAAGGACGGCACGCTGCGCCTGGGCAACACGCGGCTGGGCTTCGAAGACCTCAAGCAGCGGCTGTCGAACGCGCCCGCGGATATCCGCATCGCGATTCTCGACTCGTGCCGCTCTGGCGCGCTGACGCGCACCAAGGGCGCGCGACGGGCACCTGCCTTCGAAATCGAGTCCGGCGCGGCGCGCGATGCGCGGGGCCTGGTCATCCTCACCTCCAGTTCGGCGGACGAGGACTCGCAGGAGTCGGACGCGCTGCGCGGCAGCTACTTCTCGCACCATCTGGCCAGTGGCCTGCTGGGTGACGCGGATCGCAGCGGTGACGGACGCGTGACGCTGTTCGAGGCGTACTCGCATGCCTACGCCCGCACGGTGGCGGACACGGCGGCCAGCAGCGGGGGCGCTCAGCATCCGACGTTCAGCTACGACCTCGCCGGCAACGGGGACCTGGTGCTGACGGACCTGCGCGCGGGCGGCGACGGGCTGGTGGTGCCAGGGCTCGCGCCCGCGGGCATGTATTACTTCGTGGACCCGGGCGGCATGGTGGTGGCGGAGCTGGACAAGACGCCCGACGTGGAGCGCCGCGTGGCGCTCGCGCCCGGCACGTACCGCGTGAAGCGAAGGCTGTCGGACCGGCTGCGCATCGGCGAAGTGGAAGTGTCCCGGGGACGGCAGGTGGTGCTGGAAGAGGCGCGGCTGCGAGACGCGCCGTTCTCGGACGACCCGGTGAAGGGCGCGGCGCCGGAGGGCGGAGCGTGGTGGACGGTGGGCGTGTCCGGTGGCGTGCAGTCCTTCTTCGATGCGCCCACGCGCCAGTCGCTGTTCCTGTCGGTGGGCATGCTGGGCGCGGAGGCGCAGCTTCACGACTACTTCCGCCGCGACTGGGTGTGGGGCGTGGACGTGGCGGTGGGCGGGAAACAGGCGCTGCTGGCGTTGCCGACCCTGAGTGGACCGCCCTACAAGTATTCGGTGACGAGCCTGGGCACGACCCTCACGTCCGAGTGGCCGCGAGGCACCGTGGCGCCCTTCGTGGGCGCGCGCATGGCGTATCTGGTGATGCGCCGCGACTTCGAGGAAGCGACGTACCCGGACCAGAAGTACGCGATGTTCTCCCCGGGCCTGGTGGCGGGCCTGCGGTGGCAACCCCTGCGGCGCCTGCACGTGACGGGACGCGCGCGGCTCCACTACCTCCTCTACACCGTGGATGAGCAACGCTCGCTGGGCTTCTGGGAGCTGGGCGCGCTCGTCACGTATCAGCCTTGAGGGAGCGTTCGATGCGACACCTGGTGCCCATCTGTCTGTGTCTGGCCCTGGCCGCATGTGGCGGCGACTTCTCCAACGACGACCTGGAGTTCCTCAACGCCTTCCCCCGGCGCGAGGACCTGACGGCGTCGATGCCGGGGAAGACCCAAGGCGAAGCCTGGGGCGCACGTGTGGCCAGCAAGTCCGCGCAGCAGGCGGGACGGTTGGGGGACTCGTCGGGCATCGTCGGCGACACGGACGAGACGGGCCTGCGCTTCAACCAAGCGGTGGACGGAATCCTCTCCTCGCTGGAGGCCATCCAGCAGTACACGCCCACGAAGCGAGAGCCGGACCGTCGGGTGTGGGGGCCCATCCCGGGGCGCAACGACATGAAGTTCGACACGCGCTTCGTGATGACGCGTGAAGGGGAGCGGTTCGACTACCAGC
The DNA here is from genome assembly GCF_013336625.1 of Myxococcus sp. CA033. Classification (NCBI taxonomy): domain Bacteria; kingdom Pseudomonadati; phylum Myxococcota; class Myxococcia; order Myxococcales; family Myxococcaceae; genus Myxococcus; species Myxococcus sp. CA033. The sequence continues at coordinate 127,000 of NZ_JABUMU010000001.1, forward strand.
TCCAGTACCGGGACGTCGGTGAGGGCGAGGACGCGTGGTGGAGCTTCATGTCGGGCTCCTTCCAGGCCAATGGCGGCGTCCGCAAGGGAGAGGGCAGCCTCATCATGGACCTGAAGCGGGCCCGGGAAGAGCGCTTCCTGGACATCCCCTTCCTGGACCGCGAGGAGATCCACTACCAGACGCGGAAGCTCCCCACGCGGGTGGAGCTGGTGTTCGTCAGCAACGTGCCCACCCTGCTGCCTTCGCGCTACATCTACCGCGAGGCGGAGGGGGACCTGGCGGAGATGACCTTCCAGATCCTCGACACCGACTTCGTCCAGGGCGGACTGCGCGAAGACGTGGCCCTCACCACGCGCTGGGCACCGGACGGCCGGGGGACGGGCATCCTGGAGATCATCAAGGGCGACATCCTGGGCGCCAAATACACCGAGTGCTGGGACGCGCAGGGCCGCGTGACGTTCATCTCCCGGAGCTGGGACTTCCTCAACCCCACCGAGGGCCTGCGCAGCTCCTGCCCGGACATGTCCGCGCTGGACCGGTAACCGGCCAACCCTCCGAGCGGAAGCGCGCGGGACACCCTGGGCCGCGAGCACGGCTGGTATAGAGTCCGCCGCCATGAGCGAGCAGCAGGGCAAGAGTGGAGAGCAGGCAGCGCGGCCGGGAACCTGGGCCAGTCTGGCGCGGGCCATGGCCTCCTGGCGGACGGCCTCCGTCACGCTGCTCTCGTTCTCCTCGGGCCTGCCGCTCGGCCTGGTGTGGATCGCCATCCCCGACTGGCTGCGCAGCATCGGCGTGGACATCCGCGTGGTGGGCATCATCACGCTGGCGCAGGCACCGTGGTCCTTCAAGTTCCTCTGGTCGCCGCTGATGGACCGCTATGTGCCGCCCTTCTGGGGCCGGCGGCGGGGCTGGATGGCGGTGGCGCAGGTGGCCCTCTTCGCGACGACCTTGGCGCTCGCCGGCATCGGAGAACATCCGGAGACCGCGTGGGTGGTGGGCGCGCTGGCCATGGCGGTGGCGTTCTCCGCGGCGACGCAGGACATCGCCATCGACGCGTACGCGGTGGAGGTGCTGCGCAAGGAGGAGCAGGGCGTGGCGGTGGGGGCGCGCGTGGCGGTGTACCGCGCGGCCATGTTCATCGCGGGCTCGGCGGCGATTACGCTCGCGGGCCGCGTGTCGTGGAAGTGGGTCGTCATCGGGCTGGCGGTGCTGTACCTGCCCATGCTCATCGTCACGCGCTTCGCGCCGGAGCCCGAGGAGCGCTTCACGCCTCCGAAGTCCCTCAAGGACGCCGTCTGGTATCCCTTCGTGGGCTTCCTCGCGCGGCACCGGGCGCTCGAAATCCTCGCCTTCGTCTTCCTCTACAAGCTGGCCGACAACCTCGGCGGCACGCTCCTGCGGCCCTTCCTGGTGGACATGGGCTACAGCGACCTGCACCGGGGCGTGGCCCTGGGCACCATCGGCCTGTTCGGCACCATCGCCGGCACGCTCGTGGGCGGAGCGTGGACGACGGTGCTGGGCCTGGGCCGCGCGCTCTGGGTGTTCGGCGTCATCCAGATTGTGTCCAACATCGGCTACGTGCTCGTCGCGCGCGCCGGGGCGCCCACGCCGTGGCTGATGTACATCGCCATCGGCTTCGAGAACGTGACACAGGGCCTGGGCACCGGGGCCTTCTCCGTGCTGCTGATGCGGCTGACGCAGAAGCGCTTCTCCGCCACCCAGTTCGCGCTGCTCTCCAGCCTCTTCTCCATTCCGCGCGTGGTGGCGGGCCCCATCGCCGGCTTCCTCGTGTACGCCATCGGCTGGGAGCCCTTCTTCTGGTTCACCATGGTGGGCGGCATCCCCGGCCTGCTGCTGCTCGCGCGCTTCGTGCCGCTGGGCGTGAAGGACCCGGACTTCGACGTGCAGAGCCGCCCCACCACCCGCGCCGTCACCCGCCCCGTCCTCATGGGCAGCGCCGCCTTCGCGGCCGTCGTGGGCATGGTGCTGGGCGCGATGACGACAGCGCTGCTCACCGCCGTGCAGAACCTGCGCAAGACACCGGAGAAGGGCTTCGATTTCGCCACGCCCTTCACCGCGCTGTTCCAGCCCTCGGGTGTCACCGACTGGGTGACGCTGGCCGGCATCGCCGTCTTCGGGTTGACGGTGGGCCTGCTCACCGCGGCGGTGCTCGCCGCGCGCTCCGGGGCGTTCTACCTCCCCGAGCAGGAGGCGCCCCCCTCCCCCTCTGGCGCCACCGGCTCGTAGCGAGGCACCCGCTTCGAGCCCGGGAGGGTCTGGGTCCACCCGAGGACAGCTCCCTCACATGGGAGATCCATCCGTCGCGCGGCGAGTTTATGTTGGCGGCGACATGGCCCATCCCCTCGCTGGAAAGCTCCCGCCGGAAGACCTCCTCATCGACCCCGAGAAGCTGCGCGCGCGCTACTACGCGGAGCGTCCCGACGTGGCCGTGCCCGAGCAGCGCGTCGCCTTCGGCACGTCGGGCCACCGAGGCTCCTCCGCGCGCACCAGCTTCAACGAGGCCCACATCGTCGCGGTGACGCAGGCCATCTGCGAGTACCGGCAGCAGCAGGGCATCGACGGGCCGCTGTTCCTGGGCATGGACACCCATGCGCTGTCCGCGCCCGCGCAGCAGACCGCGCTCGAGGTGCTGGCCGCCAACGGCGTCCAGGTGCGCTTCACCGACGGCGCCACGCCCACGCCCGTCATCTCCCACGCCATCCTCACGTACAACAAAGGCCGGGGCGCCTCGGGGCTCGCGGACGGCATCGTCATCACCCCGTCCCACAACCCGCCCGAGGACGGCGGCATCAAATACAACCCGCCCAACGGCGGCCCCGCGGACACGAATGTCACCTCGGGCATCGAGCGCCGCGCCAACGCGCTGCTCGGCACCAGCAACGCCGGCGTGAAGCGCACGCCCTACGAGAAGGCGCGCACGTCCCCGACGGTGAAGCCCCACGACTTCATCACGCCCTATGTCGAGGACCTGGGCACCGTGGTGGACATGGAGGCCCTGCGCGGCGCGAAGCTGCACATCGGCGCGGATCCGCTCGGCGGCTCCAATGTCGCGTACTGGGAGCCCATCGCCACGCGCTACGGATTGAACCTGCGCGTGGTGAACCCCACGGTGGACCCGACGTTCCGCTTCATGCCGGTGGACCATGACGGGAAGATCCGCATGGACTGCTCGTCGCCGTACGCCATGGCGAATCTGGTGAAGCTCAAGGACCAGTACGACATCGCCTTCGGCAACGACGCGGACTCGGACCGGCATGGCATCGTCACCCGCTCCATCGGGTTGATGAACCCCAATCACTACCTCGCGGTGGCCATCCACTACCTGTTCCAGAACCGGCCCGGCTGGAAGGCGGACACCGCGGTGGGCAAGACGCTGGTGAGCAGCGGGCTCATCGACCGCGTGGCCAAGAGCCTGGGCCGCCGCGTCGTCGAGGTGCCGGTGGGCTTCAAGTGGTTCGTGGACGGGCTGTTGGACGGCTCGCTCGGCTTCGGCGGTGAGGAGAGCGCGGGCGCGTCCTTCCTGCGCCGCGACGGCACCGTGTGGACCACCGACAAGGACGGCATGCTGCTCGACCTGCTCGCGGTGGAGATTCTCGCGCGCACCGGCAAGGACCCGGGGCAGCACTATCAGGAGCTGGCGGGGCGCTTCGGCACGCCGTACTACGCGCGCATCGACCAGGCGGCCACGCCCGCGCAGAAGTCCGTGCTGAAGAAGCTCTCACCGGAGGCGGTGAAGGCGACGAGCCTCGCGGGAGAACCCATCCTCCAGCGCCTCACGCGCGCGCCCGGCAACGACGCGGACATCGGCGGGCTCAAGGTGGTGGCGCAGAACGGCTGGTTCGCCGCGCGGCCGTCGGGCACCGAGGACGTGTACAAAATCTACGCGGAGAGCTTCCGCGACGACGCCCACCTCCAGGCCATCCTCCAGGAAGCCCGCTCCATCGTCGACACGGCCTTCGCGGGGGCGTAGGACTCCCGGCACATGGTGAAGACCGTCCTGATGTACGTGCTCGGCCTGTTCATGGTGGCCGGTGGCATCAATCACTTCGTGAACCCGCGCCCCTACGTGCGGATGATGCCGCCGTACCTGCCGTGGCACGGGCCCCTGGTCTTCCTGAGCGGCGTGGCGGAAGTCCTGCTGGGCGTGGGCCTGCTGGTTCCCGCCACGCGCGCGGTGTCCGCATGGGGACTCATCGCCCTGTTCGTCGCCATCTTCCCGGCCAACCTCCAGATGGCCCTCCAGCCCGAGCGCTTCAAGAAGGTCCCCGCCCCCCTGCTCTGGGCCCGGCTGCCCCTCCAGGTCGTCCTCATCGCCTGGGCCTGGTGGTACACCTGATCCACGGAATCCAGGCTTCCAGGGTGGGACAGCGCCTGTCCGCCCGGCGGCCCTGCCCGTGCGTCCTTCCTTGACTCCCCCCGGGGCGGTCTTTAGTTTTCACCGTTTCAGGTAGCCCCACCGAAATCCGAAGGACGTTCCATGGCTCGCGTCACAGTCGAAGACTGCCTCCCCCTCGTCGACAACCGGTTCGCGCTGGTGCTGCTCGGTGCGAAGCGCGCGCGTCAGCTGATGGCCGGCGCCCGCCCCATCATCGAGAGCTCCAAGAACAAGCCCCCCGTGCTGTCCCTGCGCGAGGTGGCCACGGGCCGCGTGAAGTTCGACCGCGACGTGCGCGAGGCGCTGTCCGGGAAGTACACCCCCGAAGACGCCCGCAAGTAGTCGTAGGTCCTAGGTTCCCTTCCCCTCGGGCCTTGCGGCCGGGGAAGGGGCCTCCGGGATGAGCCCCTGGGCGCGCATCCACCGCACGGCGCGCGCGGCGACGGCCTTCTCTCCCTTGTAGCCGAGCAGGGGCACCAGCTGTCCCACCGGCACCCAGCGAACCTCGTCCACCTCCACGCGCGGCCCCGGCAGCGGCCCCAGCGCGCCTTCCTGGTAGCGGAAGAGGAAGAAGTGGACGCGCTTGAAGATGCGCTGCCCCCTGAATTGGTAGACGTAGCGAATCTCACCCAGCGGCGCGATGAGCGCGGCGGTGAGCCCCGTCTCCTCGTGGACCTCGCGGCTCGCCGTCTGCTCCGGAGTCTCCCCCGGGTCCACGTGCCCCTTGGGCAGCGCCCACAGAGGACGGCCATGCGGACGGATGACGACCACCTCCCAGGTGCCGTCACTCTCCCGGATGACAATCCCGCCTGCGGACGCCTCGCGTGGCATGCCCACCTACCCTAACCGAAGGAGGCGGGCCGCGGGGACTCAACCACCGTGGACGAAGTGACTCAGCTTCGCCTCCGCTCCCAGCCGGTAGGCATACCGGAGGTCCGCCAGGAGCCTGTCCAACCGCCTTCCGGAGACGTGCCCCATCATCCGCGAGCAGAAGCGCCGGGAGACGCGGTTGGCCTCCTCGTACCGCCAGCGCTCCTGGGACGACAGCTTGTCCCGGTAGGACACCCTGTCGAACAGCCGGGTGAGCAGCTCCTGCGCCCACGCCCCCACCCCCTCCCCCCAGCGGTGCAACAGGCAGATGGCGAACTTGTCCACCTCCGCCTGGGCCTCCAGCTCCAGCAGGGACACCGTCCGCCCGTGCGCCGCCGTGTGCGCCATGTAGAGGAAGTGGCTGACGCCCTCGGCCACCTGGCAGTAGCCGGCGAGGTCTCCATCCAGCAGATACCCCAGCGGCCCGGCCTCGTAGGGCTTCAGCCTGTCGAGCAGCGCGGGGGACAGGTACAGCGCCATCTCCAGCGCGTCCCCCGACTCGTGCACCAGGAGCTCCTCGTCACTGCGCCCCGTGGCGCCCAGCTGGACGGCGGCCTCCGTGTCCACCACGAAGACCTCCGCCCGAGCCTCGCACGTGAAGCCATAGATGGCCTCCAGGTGGTCCTGAACGCGGCCAATCATCGCGACCTCCGTGCCACGGCTAGTTGGGGAGCTGTCCCTTCGCGTTCGGCATCATCCCCGCGTCCACCAGCACGCGCTCCAGCCGGTCATTGCCCGTGCGCGCCCACGACTCGTAGACCTTCAACGCCCCGGAGGGCCCGGCCCGGACCATGCCTCGCGCCGAGATTTCCTCCAGCACCTCCACCACCGAGCGGAACTTGTCGTGCAGCTCCCGGTACACCCCCGCGAAGCCCGCCCGAGGGGACAGGTCCGCCACCTGGCCGTACGCCGTGCCTCCCATCTGGATGTAGTAGTCCGGCCCCACCACTCCGCCCTGGAGCGCGCCGGAGAAGAAGCCCACGGTGTAGAGGGAGACATCCCCCAGCCGCCGCAGCGTCCGGATGCGCGCCTCGCGCTCCTGTTGCAGCGCCTGGTGGTAGAGCAGCGCCAGGGGCTCGCGGCCCTTGCGGCCGTCCTCCTGGCGGTCGAACAGCATGTCGGTGCTGGCGAAGTCCGCCAGCAGGTTCACCAGATAGAACTCCGTCACCTCTTCCAGCGAGACGCGCTGGCGGGAAGTGACCTCGTCCAGGAGCGACTTGAAGAACTCCTTCAGCGACAGGGACGCCACCAGTTGACTCATCGACACTCCCGTCCTTCCACCCGGCCGACGGCGCCTTCGGGAATAAGGGAACGGTAGCAATCGACCCTCCTCGTCGCAAAACCCGCTTTCAATGATTCCAAGCACTTGCGCTGGCACTCGACCACCCCGAGTGCCAATTTCCACGTGCGGGGCGACGAGCGGGCGTCCTTCCACGGCGTCGTGCGCGGCGGGGAAAAGAGCAGCAATGCCAGACGGTTGGCATGTCGGGGCACGGGCAGTCAGCGTCGCTTGACGGGTCGACTTCGCTGGTTATTATCCGCCGCGCCTAGGCGTTAGCACTCGCAAGGTGTGAGTGCTAAATGCCGCGGGTCGTCACGGCCCTTTTCAACCCCCAGTGGCGCCGAGAGCCGTCCGGAGATCCCGGACGGTGGGCGCCCATCAAGGAGCAGACCATGAAGATTCGTCCCCTGCAGGATCGGCTCATCGTCAAGCGGGTCGCCGAGGAGAACAAGACCAAGGGCGGCCTCTTCATCCCGGACACGGCGAAGGAGAAGCCCCTCGAGGGCAAGGTCATCGCCGTCGGCAACGGCAAGGTGCAGGAGGACGGCAAGGTGCGTCCCCTCGACATCAAGGCCGGCGACACCATCCTCTTCAGCAAGTACGCCGGGACCGAGATCAAGCTCGACGGCGAGGAGCACCTCATCCTCCGTGAGGAGGATGTGCTCGGCGTCATCGAGAAGTAATCCGTCCCCCACCCCTTCACTCAAGGAATTCCCATCATGGCGAAGGAACTGCTTTTCGACGTACGCGCCCGCGAGGCCATTCTCCGTGGCGTCAACATCCTGGCCGACGCGGTCAAGGTGACCCTCGGCCCCAAGGGCCGTAACGTCGTCATCGAGAAGAGCTTCGGCTCGCCCACCATCACCAAGGACGGTGTGACGGTGGCGAAGGAAATCGAACTGGAGAACAAGTTCGAGAACATGGGCGCGCAGATGGTGAAGGAGGTCGCGTCCAAGACCTCCGACGTCGCCGGTGACGGCACCACCACCGCCACGGTGCTGGCGCAGGCCATCTTCCGCGAGGGCGCGAAGCTGGTGGCCGCCGGGCACAACCCGATGGACATCAAGCGCGGCATCGACAAGGCCGTCGCGGTCATCGTCGCGGAGCTGAAGAAGCTGGCGAAGCCGACGAAGGACAAGAAGGAAATCGCGCAGGTTGGCACCATCTCCGCCAACGGCGACGCCACCATCGGCCAGATCATCGCGGACGCGATGGAGAAGGTCGGCAAGGAGGGCGTCATCACGGTGGAGGAGGCCAAGGGCCTGGAGACGACGCTGGACGTCGTCGAAGGCATGCAGTTCGACCGCGGCTACCTGTCTCCGTACTTCGTGACGGACCCGGAGCGGATGGAGGCGGTGCTGAACGACGCGCTCATCCTCATCCACGAGAAGAAGATCTCCTCGATGAAGGACCTCCTGCCCATCCTGGAGCAGGTCGCTCGCGCTGGTAAGCCCCTGCTCATCATCGCCGAGGAGGTCGAGGGCGAGGCCCTGGCCACCCTGGTGGTGAACAAGATCCGCGGCGTGCTGAACGTGTGCGCGGTGAAGGCGCCGGGCTTCGGCGACCGCCGCAAGGCCATCCTCGAGGACATCGCCACCCTGACGGGCGGCCGGATGATCGCCGAGGACCTGGGCATCAAGCTGGACACGCTGACCCTGCAGGACCTGGGCAAGGCCAAGCGCATCACCGTCGACAAGGACAACACCACCGTCGTCGACGGCGCGGGCAGCCAGCCGGAGATCGAGGCGCGCGTGAAGCAGATCCGCGCCCAGGTCGAGGAGACCACCAGCGATTACGATCGCGAGAAGCTCCAGGAGCGTCTGGCGAAGCTCGTGGGCGGCGTGGCCGTCATCAACGTCGGCGCGGCCACCGAGACGGAGATGAAGGAGAAGAAGGCCCGCGTGGAGGACGCGCTCAACGCGACCCGCGCGGCCGTCGAGGAGGGCGTGGTTCCTGGCGGTGGCGTGGCCTACATCCGGTGCCTCAAGGCGCTGGAGGGTCAGACGTTCGCCGAGGGTGAGAAGTTCGGCGTGGACATCATCCGCCGCGCCGTCGAGGAGCCCCTGCGCCAGATCGTCGGCAACGGCGGCCTCGAGGGCAGCGTCATCGTCAACAAGGTCAAGGAAGGCACGGGCTCGTTCGGCTTCAACGCCGCGACGGGCGCGTACGAGGACCTGCTGGCCGCGGGCGTCATCGACCCGGCCAAGGTGAGCCGCACGGCGCTGCAGAACTCCGCGTCCGTGGCGTCCCTGATGCTGACCACCGAGGCGATGGTGGCCGAGCGTCCGAAGGACGAGAAGGACGCCCCCGCCGGCGGTGGCGGCATGGGCGGCATGGGCGGTATGGGCGGCATGGGCATGTAGTCGCCCCCCACCCCGGTCCATCCGGGGTGGACGCTTCACTGGCGGCCTCCGGTTCCTTTCAAGGAGCCGGGGGCCGTCGTGCTTTCATGCGCCCGGTGGCGCGCGAAAGGCCACGCCCTTACGTTGGGAATGAAGGAGGCGACACCGTGAAACCCGTGAAGATCTACACCACGAACTACTGTGGCTTTTGCGTCCGCGCGAAGGACCTGCTCAAGCGCAAGGGCGTGGACTACCAGGAGCTGGACGTCACCGGAGACGATGACGCGCGCGAGAAGCTGGTGGAGATGAGCGGAGGCCAGCGCACCGTGCCTCAAATCTTCATCGGTGACACGCACGTCGGCGGCTACTCGGACCTGGCCCAGCTCGACAAGGAAGGCAAGCTGGAGCCCATGCTCCAGGCCTGAGTCGCAAGCGGGCAGGCGAGCGCCCTTCACGGGGCCGCTCGCCGCGCCGTGCCTACCTTACCGCCATGGAACACCACCCCTTCTCGGGAGGCGGCAATGGCAGGTGAAGACGCGCACTACAACGTCATCAGCACGCTGTACCACCTGCTCAAGGGCGCCTCGACCGCGGAGCAGTTCATCCAGGACGCGGAGCGGGCGGGAGACCCGGAGCTGGCGCAGTTCTTCCGCGACTGGCGGGACGAGCAGCGCCACCTGGCCGAGCGGGCGAAGAACCTCCTGGGCGCGCGACTGGGGACGACGGAAAGGGCCGCGGCCACGGGCAGCGCCGGACGCAAGCGCGCGGCGGGCTCGGGCAAGTCCTCCCCAAAGGGACCGGTGGTCAGGGACCAGAGCAACGCGGGGGTGAAGTCCGGAGGAACCAGCTCCGATGATCTCGTGGACGAGCTTTCCAAGGAGTCATTCCCCGCCAGCGACTCGCCGTCGACGTACTGATTGGACCTCGCCCGCGCGTGACACTGGATTCGCGGAGGGTGTTCGTCTTGGATGCCGGCCGTGAGCTTCTGGAACGGCCCTTCCCATCCTCCTGGACGACCTCCGCCGGCGCAGGCGCGGCTGCGGAACGCCCGAGGGCCGCACCGCGACACGACGCGGCGCCTGCACGGCGACGAACGTGCGCTGGTGGACAGTCCCAGGCACACCCCAGCACGAGGTCCCCAGGCGTCCATGGCGTACTGGGGCCACGTGGACGTGCGCCACCCCACCCTCCGACGCGCCCTTCCGGGAGTCACCGGGAAGGACGCCAGCATCCCCATCGCGCAAAGCACGGACGAGGGCCCAGGCCCCACTCCGAAGCCACCGCGCGCTGGGGAGTCGTTCGCCCGGAGGCCCGAGCGGGGACACTCCGACGCGCCACCCCCGCCCCGGTCCACGCGCACGGGGCGCTCCTTCCGAGGAAGGCTGACGTGCAACAGCCTTCCGGGAAGATTCTTCCACTCATGCTGCCCTGACCAGTTCGGGCACGAGCACATGGTGCGTCGGGCTTGCCCGCCCGGTCCCCTCGCACCTAAAGAGGACCCATGATGGAGCCCAGGCCCGAGGTCACCCAGACCACCCAGACGGACAAAGAAGAAGGCCGCACCACCCGCATCCCCATTCACGAATGGACCGTGGAGGTGGTGTCTGGCCCCGACAAGGGCAAGAAGGTGACGACCCAGGATGGCTTGGTACGCGTGGGCTCGGACCCCGCGAGCGACCTGGTGCTGACGGACACCACGGTGAGCCGCCGTCACCTCGAGGTGGAGCGCACGCCGCGAGGCCTCCTGCTGCGCGACACCGGCAGTCGCAACGGCACCTTCCTCGACGGGCGACAGGTGCTTCAGGCGTACCTGGGCCGCGGAGACAAGGTCGAGCTCGGCAAGACGAAGCTGGCCGTGAAGGTGGCGGCGAAGCCCACCGAGGTGGAGCTCGCGGGCGCCGAGTCCTTCGGCGCGCTGGTGGGCTCCTCGGAGAAGATGCGGTGGGTCTTCACGGAGCTGCGGCGCGTGGCCCGCGAGGACATGAGCCTGCTCATCGAGGGCGAGACGGGCACCGGCAAGGAGCTGGCGGCGCGCGCGGTGCATCAGCACTCGTCGCGGCGGCATGGCCCGTTCAAGGTCGTCGACTGCAACCTCATCTCCGAGGAGAAGGCGGAGCGGGAGCTGTTCGGCGGTCTGCGCGCGAGCGACCCGGAGGACAAGGAGGCGCGCGGCGTCTTCGAGGCCGCCCGGGGAGGGACGCTCTTCCTGGATGAGGTCGGCGAGCTGCCGCTGATGGTGCAGGGCAAGCTGTTGCGCGTGCTGGACGCGCGCGAGGTGCCCTCGCTGGACGGCCAGCCCGTGCCGGTGGACGTGCGAGTCATCGCCTCCACGCACCGCAACCTGGAGGAGGACGTGCGCCAGGGCCGCTTCCGCGCGGACCTGTACTTCCGCCTCGCTGTCGCGCGCGTGCGCCTGCCGCCCCTGCGCACCCGCCGCGAGGACCTGCCCTCGCTGGCGCAGGCCCTGTCGCAGACGTTGCGCGCCAGCGTGACGCTGACGCCCCAGACGCTCGCGCTCTTCGAGGGCTATGACTGGCCGGGCAACGTGCGCGAGCTGCGCAACGTGCTCGAGCGCGGCGCGCTGATGGAGGAGACGGGCAACACCAGCTGGCTGGACTTCCTCGCCCAGCCCTCGCGCCGCCCGGAGGGTCAGCCGCCCGGCACCCACGTGGCCACGCTCGTCACCGGCATGCCGTACCACGAGGCAAAGGACAGGGTGCTGGCCGACTTCGAGCGCCTCTACTTCGCCGAGGTGATGCGCACGGTGGGCTTCGACATGAAGGCCGCCGAGCAGCGCACCGGGCTGTCCATGCAGAGCCTCTATCGTCTGCTCAAGAAGAACGGGCTTCGCCTCAAGGACCTCAAGAACGCCGAGGGCCTGGAGAAGTGAGTGCCCCCTCGCAGTTCCACCCCATGGAGAACAACCGCATGTTGCGTCGTCTCGTCGTAGCCTCCGTCGTCTTCACCGCCGCCTGCGCCGGTCAGCAGAAGCCCGCCGAGAGCGCCGACACGGCCGCCAAGCCGCAGACCACCGAGGAGCGCGTGCGCATTGGCAACCAGCCCGCGTTCGACGTGGCCACCTGCTTCCCGCGCGAGCTGACCCTGCCGGCGTCCAATCAGGGCGTGCTGGTGGGCGCCATGCTCACCACCCGGCCGGAAGTACTCGAGTGCCTCGTGTCCCCGCAGAACCGGGGCCCCGCCGAGAAGACGGTGGCGACGGTGAAGACCACCGTGACGGACGCGGGCGGCACCCACGCCATCACCGGTGAGAACCTCACCCCCACGGGCACTCAGTGCATCCAGGCCGTGGTGGACAAGCTCGTCCAGCCCAAGCCCCTGGCCAAGGGCGCCCCGCCGCTGGAGTCCACGGCGACCTTCGAGCACGACACCACGGCCAGCGCCACGGTGAAGTTCGGCGTCAACGACGGCTCGGACTTCTCCGGCGCCGTCCGCCTGGCCCAGCAGGGCTGGTGCGACTGCTACGCCACCTACAAGGCGCAGACGCCGCCGGTGCTGACGTCCCACATGACGCTCACCAAGGGCCAGCCCGTCGCCGAGGTGACGTTCGACGCCTCCGGCAGCACCGAGGGTGACCAGCTCGCCGCGTGCCTCAAGACGAAGATTGTCGCCGTGCCCGCGAAGCTGTCCACGGACAAGCTCAGCTACCCGCACCGCTTCGTCCACTTCAACTCCGGGGCCACCGAGGCCGCCAGCGCCCTGCCCCCCCAGCTGCGCTTCTTCCAGCTGGAGGTCGTCCGCAACCAGCGCGCGGCGGACGCGGCCATCGCCTTCGGCGCCCGCGCCGCGGCGGCCGAGTCATTCGAGGCCGTGGTGGCGAAGTACCAGAAGACCAAGGACTACAAGCTGTTCGACGAGCTGGCCGGCAAGTGCAACGCCCTGGTGGAGGCCGCGCAGGGTTGGGTGAAGGCGCTGGAGGCCCAGCAGGCCGTGGACCAGGCCTCCGTGGCGCTGGTGCAGGAGCTGAAGACGACGGACGCCGAGGGTTGGACGCCGGTGGAGACGGCCAGCCAGACGGCGCTGACCAACACCCAGAAGGACCTGACGGCCGCCCAGGCCCGCGCGGACGCGGACCAGAAGGCGTGCCCGAAGAAGTCCTACAAAGGCAAGTAGTCGGCAAGTAGTCCCCCAGCGGGGCTGAAACGCACGAAGGCGCGGGACCCGAACTTCCGGGACCCGCGCCTTCTGTGTTTCCAGCGTCGTGAGGACGACTACGCGCTGATCTTGTCGTCGTTGGCCGCGCTGGCCTCGCTGATGCGCACGCTGACGAGCTTGGAGATGCCCGGCTCCTCCATGGTGACACCGTAGAGGGTGTTGGAGACCTCCATGGTCCGCTTGTTGTGGGTGATGAGGATGAACTGCGACTGGCTGCTCATCTCCTTCACCATGTCGTTGTAGCGGCCCACGTTGCCCTCATCCAGCGGCGCGTCGACCTCGTCCAGGAGGCAGAAGGGCGTGGGCTTGATGAGGAAGATGCCGAAGATGAGGCCCACGGCGGTGAGGGCCTTCTCTCCACCGGAGAGCAGGTTGACGCTCTGCAGCTTCTTGCCCGGCGGCTGGGCGACGATTTCCACGCCCGGCTCGCCATTGGGGCCGTCGTTGGTGAGGACCAGGCTGGCGCGCCCACCGCCGAACAGGCGGGGGAAGATGGCCTGGAACTTCTCGTTCACCACGTCGAAGGTCTGCTTGAAGCGCTCGCGGCTGGTGGCGTCGATGCGGGTGATGGCCTCGCGCAGCTGCCCCATGGAGGCCTGGAGGTCCGTCTTCTGCGCGATGAGGAAGTCGAAGCGCTTGGACAGCTCCGCGTGCTCGTCGATGGCGGTGAGGTTGATCTCCCCCATCTTCTCCACCTGGGCGCGCAGGTCCTTCAGCTCCGCCTCCGTCTCCGGCGCCAGGGAAGGCAGCAGGTGGTAGCGGTGCAGCTCCAGCGCCAGGTCCACCTGGTGCCGCTCACGGATGCCGGCCGACAGGTGCTCCAGCTCCAGGGCAATCTCGCGCTCGCGCAGCGAAATCTGCGACAGCCCCTGCATCAGCTCCTCCACCCGACCGCGCAGCTCGCGGAACTGGGCGTCCTGCTCCCGCACCTCCGTCGAGGCCGTGGTGTGCGCGGTGCGCCGCGTCTCCAGGCCCTCCGCGGCCACGCGGTGCTCTTCCACGCGCTGGGCCAGCCCCGCTTCCGTCTCCGCCGTGCGCCGCGCCAGCTCCTCCGTGCGCGTGCCACCCTCGGCCAGCGTCGCCTGGAGGCGCGCCACGCGCGTCTCCATCTCCCGGCGCTGCGTCACCAGGCTGTCCAGCTCCTTGCGCGCGGACTCGCCGCGCTCGCTGCCCGCGGCGACCTTGATGCGCAGGCCCGTCAGCTCGCCATTGGCGGACTCGGAGCGCTGGCGCAGCGACTCCTGCTCGGAGGAGAGCTGCCGGACGCGCTCCTCGCGCGACTCCCGGTCCGTCTGGCCGTGGGCCACCTCGCCCCGGCTCGTCTCCTCCTCGTTCGCCAGCGCCATGTGGCTCTGACCCAGCTGCCCGTCCTCCAGCTCCTGGGCCCGGAGGCGCTCGCGCACCTTCGCCAGGTCCTCGCCCGCCTTGTGCAGGTCCTTCTCCTGGCTGGCGAGGTTCACCTCCTCGGCGTGCTGGTTCTTCGCCAGCCCCTTGAGGACGCCCTCGGTGTGCCCCATCTGCTTCTGGAGCGTGTAGTGCCGGGTGAGGATTTCGTTGTAGCGCTCCTCCACCCGGGCCACCTCGGTGGCCAGCTCGGCGATTTCACGCTTCTTCTGGAGCGCGCCCACCGCCGCGCCCTCGCGCTCGCCGCCGACAATCGTCCCGTCCGAGCGGAAGACCTCGCCCTCCTGGGTGACGAGCGTGCACTGGGGGCCACCGGCCTCCGAGTACGCACGCGCCGACGCCAGGTCCTGGACGATGACCACGTCTCCCAGCAGCATCCGCACCACGGGCGCCAGGGCCTCCTCGCACGTCACCTCGCGCAGCGCGTGGGCCAGCACCCCCGGGCGCTCGAAGTCCGGCTCCAGCACGGGCTGCAGCGTGTCCAGCATGGGCACGGGCAGGAAGCTGCCGCGGCCCTCCGCGTGGCCCTTGAGGTACTCCACCAGCTCCACGCCCTTGTCGCGGCTCTCCACGATGACGTGCTGGAGCCGCTCACCCAGGGCCGCCTCCACGGCGCGCTCGTAGCGCTGGGTGACGGTGAGCACGTCCGCCACGAGGCCGAAGATGCCCTGCTCCCGGGCCACCGTGCCGGCGCGCATCATCACCGCGCGCACGCCCCGGTCGAACCCGTCGTAGTTCTTCTGGATGTCCTCCAGGGACGACAGGCGGCTGCGCTTGTCGCTCAGCTCCTCGCGCAGCGCGATGACCTGGATTTCGTTCTCCGTGAAGGTCGCGCGCGTGCGGGTGAGGGCCTCTTCCTCCTGCCCCTTGCGCTCGGCGAGCTCCGCGGCGAGGTGCCGGGTGTCCTCCACCCGCTTCGCCACATCGCCTCGCACCGACTCCAGCTCCGTCTCCTGCGCGCGCAGCCCGTCCAGCTCCGCCTGGAGCCTGGCCCGACGCGCTTCCAGGTCCGTGCGCTGACGGGCCAGGTTGACCAGGTTGCTCTCGTGGTTGGCCAGTCGGGTGGCCACCGCCACCAGCCCGGCGCGCTCCTGCTCCAACCGCAGGGCGACCTCCGTCTGGAGGTGGTTGACGCGGCGCAGCTCCTCCTGCGCCACCTGCATCGCCACCTCGTCCTCCTTCCACGAGCCGGCGATGCCGGACAGCTCCGCCTCGCGGGCGGCCATGGCGTCGGACATCTCCGCCTGCCGCGCCAGCAGCCCGTCCAGCTCCGCCCGGGCCTGCATCACACGGCTGTTCGTCTCGTCGTAGTCACGGCGGCCGTAGGCCAGCTCCTGCGTGTCGCGCTGCACGGAGCTTTCGAGCGCGTGCACCTCCGCGGCCAGCGTCTGGAGGGCGGCGGCCTCCGCGTCCAGCTCCGCGCGGCGCCGGGTGATGGCCTCCTCCAGCTCCTTCACCCGGTCCAGGTTTTCTCGCTCCTCGGAGCCCAGGTTCTGCAGGCGCGACTGGAGGACCTGCTTCTCCGCCAGCAGCTCCAGGTGGCGGTGGCTGGCCGCGTGCAGGTCGATGTCCCGCATGCGCTGCTTGACCTTCTTGTACTTCTCCGCCTTCTTCGCCTGGCGCGACAGCGCGTCCAGCCGCTTCTCCAACTCGCTGGTGATGTCCGTCACGCGCAGGAGGTTGGCCTCGGTGGCCTCCATCTTCCGCTCGGCGGCCTTGCGGCGGGCCTTGTACTTGGTGACGCCCGCGGCCTCCTCCAGCAGGTGGCGCCGGTCCTCCGGCTTGCTGGAGACGATGAGACCCACGCGGCCCTGCTCGATGATGGAGTAGGCCTTGGTGCCCACGCCCGTGCCGAGGAACAGCTCGGTGATATCCAGCAGCCGGCACAGCGTCTTGTTGATGAGGTACTCCGAGTCCCCGTTGCGGAACAGGCGCCGCGTGACGGTGATCTCCGAGTAGCCCTGGTACTGGGGCGACAGCTGGTCCGTGTCATCCACCAGGAAGGTGAGCGACACCTCCGCCATGGACAGGGGCGGCTTGTTCTCCGAGCCGTTGAAGATGACGTCCTCCATGCCACGGCCACGGAGGTTCTTCGCGCTCTGCTCACCCATCACCCAGCGGATGGCGTCCACGACGTTGGACTTTCCACAGCCGTTCGGGCCGACGATGCCGGTGACGCCCTCGTCGAAAGTGAAGACGCTCCGCTCCATGAACGACTTGAAGCCGGTGATGTCCAACCGCTTGATACGCATGCCAGCGGGCTCCTGGAAGAGGCGCGAGGTACGAGGTGAAAAGTGAGCGCGAGGCCGAAAAATCGGCCTCGGAACGATCAGCAGGAGTACCAGCCGCCATCCAGGCGATCAAGCGTGACCATGCCACGCGTGGCCATACGTTCGGCTGCTTGCCCTTCAAACGGGCCAGAGGCGGGCAGGAAGGTCCTCTCTTGGACTTGCGCCCTGGCCGCCCCACCCTACCTTCCCATTGACATTCCTGGAGGTTGCGTACGTACCAGCCCTTTCTTGCCCTGACGCTCCTCATGGGAGCGTCCCCTACGCCGGAGGTAACACCCCGGTCTGACACGCAGGCGGTGGAAGCCCCGGCCCCCTGCCCCCACCCGTATTTCCCGCTGGAGGAAGGGCTGACGCTCACCTACAGGGCGGGCAAGTCGTCGCAGATGGTCATCAGCACCCACGGCGTGACACCCACACCCGAGGGGCTGCGCGGCAAGGTCGCCGTGAAGCTCAAGGGCCGCCAGGGCGAGACGGACGCCACCTGCACCGCCGAGGGCATGAGCACGGGCCTGGGCGGCCTGGAAGGCACGCTGCTGTCCGCGTCCGGCATGGATGTGGAGGTGGTGAGCTCGGAAGGCATGGCGGTGCCCGCGCTGACGAGCATGGTGCCCGGCGGCTCGTGGAAGAACAGCCTGTCGGTGAAGCTCCAGCCCCCCGCGGGCAAGACGGGCGGCATCCGGCCCATCATCGCCACCACGTTCGAAAAGGAGTCGACCGTCGTGGGCGAGGAGGAAGTCACCGTGGCCGCCGGCACGTTCAAGGCGCTGAAGGTGAAGAACATCGTCACCGCGCGCGCCAGCCGCCCTGGCTCCGAGGGCCGCTCCATGGAGAGCTATGTCTGGTTCGCGCCGGGCGTGGGCATCCTCAAGTTCGCCACGGCGGAGAGCACGGACCTGGAATTGCTCAAGGTGGAGCGTCCCCAGCCCGTGCAGGCCAAGTCCTCCAGCAAGGCGCGCCGGCCCGTGAAGAAGGCCGCGGCCGACACGAAGGTGCCCTCGGCGCCCTGAACCAGGCGGCCGGGGCGGACAGCTAGGTGGACTCGCCGCCCGACGACGAGGCGGGGGGTATCTCTCCTGGAGCGCCCTGTGACGGCTCTCCCGGGCCGGACGACGACGACTCCGTGGCCGAGCGAGGGGCGGCGCGGGACTGGGGCTCCACCGTCACGCGCACCACGCGGGGCCCGTCCACCTCCTCCACCAGGATTCGCCACATATCCAGCCGCAGCGAGTCCCCCTTCTCCGGGACGCGCCCCAGCTTCGCCATCAGGAAGCCGGCAATCGTCGTCACCTCGCCCTCTTCGTCCTCATCGAGGTCGAAGCTGACGTCGAGCCGCTCCTCCAGGTCATCCAGCTGTGCCGTGCCGGGAAGCTCGAAGCGCCCGCCCGGCAGCGAGCGGACCTCATCCACCCGCCGGCCCAGCTCCGCCACGTCGCCCACGACTTCGGCCACCACGTCCGCGATCGTCACCAGGCCCGACGTGCCGCCGTGCTCGTCGACGACAAGGGCCGTCTGACGACGGCGGCGGCGGAACTCCGCGAGCAGCTGCTCCAGCGTCGCGTTCTCCGGGATGAAGAGCACCGGCCGCTGCACCTGCGCCAGGCTGCGCAGCTCGCCGCGAGACAGAAGGAAGAAGAGGTCCTTGGCGTTCACCACGCCCTCCACCTCGTCCAGGTTGCCCCGGCACACCGGCAGCCACGTGTGCCCCGCGGCGCGCGCGTCCGCGATGCACTTCTCCAGCGGCTCCTCCACGTCCAGGAACTTCACCTGGTTTCGCGGCACCATCACCTGCCGCGCCGTCTTCTGCGCCATCTCCAGCGCGCGCTCCAAAAGCTCCGCGCGCGCCGTCGTAATCGCCCCCGCCTGCGCGGAGCTGTGGAGGATGACGCGCAGCTCGTCCTCGCTGTGCGCCTCGTGCGCCTCTCCCACCGAATGGAGGCCGAAGATGCGCAGCACCCACGCCGCCAGCCCGTTGAGCAGGATGATGGCCGGATAGAACAGGAAGTAGAACGCCCGCATCGGCAGCGCCACGGCCAGCGTGGTCGCCTCCGCGCGCTGAATCGCCAGGCTCTTGGGCGCCAGCTCTCCCAGGACGATGTGCAGGAAGGTGATGATGCTGAAGCCGATGACCACCGACACGGTGTGGGCCAGCGTGGGGCTCGCGCCCTCGGGAACCAGCCGCGTCAGCACGGGCTCCAGGAGCTTCGCGAAGGCGGGCTCACCCAGCCAGCCCAGGCCCAGCGAGGCCAGCGTGATTCCGAACTGCGTGGCGGACAGGTACGCGTCCAGCTTCTCCACCATCCGCAGCGCCTGCGCAGCGCCCGGCGTGCCCTCGTCCACGAGCGACTGCAGGCGCGTGGCGCGAATCTTCACGATGGCGAACTCGGTCGCCACGAAGAAGCCGTTGGCGAAGACCAGGAGGATCGCCAGCCCCAGGAACACCCATTCCATTCCCATGGCTCAGAACAAGGCGTCGAAGTCGGCGTCGCCCTTGAGCGCGTCGAACATGGGGTCCGTGGACAGCCACCCCATCACCTTCTGACGGTCCGCCGTGAGCGCCGCCTTCAGGTACTGCACCGCGTCCTTCGGCCTGCCCCACAGGGCGTACAGCGCCGACAGGTTGTAGTTGAGCAGCAGGTCCTCCGCGTTCAGCGCGCGAGCCCGCTCATACGCGCGCTCGGCCTCCGCGTAGAAGCCCTTCTGCGCGTAGCAGATGCCCAAGTCGAGCTGCGCCTCGAAGTTGTCCGGCTCCAGCCGCACCACGTCCTTCAGCAACGTAATCGCCGAGCGGTAGTCCCCCTCGTCCATCATCAGCGCCGCCAGCTCGTGCCGGGGGAACGCGTCCTGGGGGTCCAGCTCGATGGCCGCCTGCAGCTCGCGCATCGCCTCTTCCACCCGCCCCTGGTCCGCGTACGTGAGGCCCAGGTTGAGGTGCGCGTCCGGGTACTCCGGATCCAACTCGATGGCTTCCTTGTACTCCTCCACCGCCATCTCCCCGGCATGCGTGGAGAGGAAGCAAGCCAGGTTGTAGTGCGCCGTGGCGCTCTCCGGCTCCAGCTTCAGGGCGGTGAGGTACTCGGTGAGGGCCTCGCGGAAGAGCTTCTTCTCCGCGTAGACGGTGGCCAGGTTGTCGTGCGCGTGCGCCGAGCTCGGGTCCAGGTCGATGGCCTTCTTGAACTCCTTGATGGCCTCATCGAGCCAACCCCGGTCCGCCAGCTCGATTCCGCGAGTGTTGTGCTCGTCGGAGAGCGCGATGTTGTCCTTTTCCCGGGCCATGAGAGCGCCGGGCAATCTACGCGTCGCGCAACAAAGGGTGCAAGGTAGAGTTTCCCTCCGTCCATGCGCCACGCCGCCCTCCTGCTCTTCCTGTTCTCCGCCTGTCATCCCCGGCCCGCCCCCGTGGCGGAGGCCCCTCCCCCCTCCGTGGAGCCCCGTTCTCCAGAGGACGCAGGGCCTCCCGAAAGCCGGGAAGCGACCGATCCGCTGGCCGGCCTCCCGGACGCCGGGCCCCCCGTTCGCCCCATCACCCTCGTCGTAGGCGGGGACGTGACGCTGGGTCACAACCACCAGAAGTACTTCGACGACCAGGTGGCCAAGGGCCGCTCCCGCGAGGAGATGCTCGCCTACGGCTTCAAGGAGGTCCGGGCCCTGGGTGACGCGGCCGACCTCTTCGTCGTCAACCTGGAGTGCCCCTTCACCGAGGGCGGCGAGAAGCTGGCCAAGAACTTCAACTTCCGCGCCCGGCCGGAGCTGGTGGGAGCGCTCGTCACCGGCGGCGTGGACGTCGTCAGCCTGGCCAACAACCACCTCATGGACTACGGCGCCCAGGGACTGGTGGACACGCTGGTGACGCTGGAGGCCGCCCGAATCCCCTACTTCGGCGCGGGCAGGACGCTCGCCGAGGCGCGCCGACCCGCTGTCATCACCGTGGGAGGCGTGAAAGTGGCCCTCCTGGGGTACTTCTTCCTGGGCGAGCGAAACATCGAGCCGCCAGAGGTCTACGCCACGGAGACGACGCCCGGGGTCGCCGGCCACTTCTCCGACGTGGACGTGATGGAGCGCATGCTGCGCGAGGACATCCTCGCCGCGAAGCACCAAGCGGACGTGGTGCTGCCCTTCTTCCACTGGGGCCGCGAGGGCACCTACGTGCCGGAGCCCTACCAGGTGCGACTGGCCCACGCCGCCATCGACGCGGGCGCGGCGGGCGTGCTGGGCAGCCACCCCCACGTGCTCCAGGCGATGGAGCTGCACCGGGGGGCGCCCGTCGTCTACTCGCTGGGCAACTTCGTCTTCGGAGGCAACTGGAACCCGCGCGACAAGCGGGGTGCCCTGTGGAAGGGCCGCTTCGGTCCGGGGGGCTACCTCTCCAGCGAGGTCTTGCCGCTGCGCACGGACCGCTTCCCGGAGCTCCCCTTCCAGCCCGTGCCCGTCACCGGGGAGGCGGCCGAGGAGGTGCTGCGACTGCTGGCCAACAGCTCTTCGGGGGTGGAGCGGATGCTCCCCGAGCTGGCGCCGTGGGCAAGGCCGTCTCCCTCCCCCGCGACTGGCGGGAGGGAGTAACCGGAGCGTCAGACCTTGTTGTTGGACTGGCCCTTCTTGGCGCGGCTACGGCGGCGCTTCAGCTGGGCCTTCCGGCCCTTGGCACGGTTGGCGACCTTCTTCTTGGAACGATTTCCCTTCTGGGCGGGCATGTGGAAGGACTCCGTGTGGTGATGTGAAACCGACCGCCAAGTGGATCCGGCGGTGAGGGCGGCCCTTCTTTCATGCTACCGCCCGAGCGGCCAAGGAATTTCTTGACTCCGTCCTCCCTTGCCAGCAGCCGGACAAAGGGGCAATACCCCCTGGAACGACGATGATTGACAAACTTGAAGACGTCGAGCGCCGGTTCGAACGCCTCACCGCGGACCTGTCGAACCCCGACGTCCTCGCCGACTCGGCGAGGCTTCAGAAGGTCTCCAAGGAGCGGGCGGGCCTGGAGAAGCTGGTGGACACATTCCGCACGTACCGCCAGGTGCTCGCCGACCTCAAGGAAGTGGATGTGTGGCTCGACGCCGGCAGCGCCGACGAGAAGAGCTATGCGCGCGAGGCCCTGCCCGGACTGAAGGAGCAGCGCGACAGCCTGGAGAGCAGCCTCAAGCTGTTGCTCCTGCCCAAGGATCCAAATGACGAGAAGAACGTCATCCTGGAGATTCGCGCGGGCGCGGGCGGCGACGAGGCGGCGCTGTTCGCGGAGGAGGTCATGCAGATGTACCTCCGGTACGCGGATCAGCGGGGCTGGAAGTCGGACATCATCGACATGAGCGCTGGCAACGCGGGCGGGGTGAAGGACGCCACCGTGACGCTGTCCGGCGACGCCGTCTTCAGCAACCTGAAGTACGAATCCGGCGTGCACCGCGTCCAGCGCGTGCCCGCGACGGAGACGCAGGGCCGCATCCACACCTCCACCATCACCGTGGCCGTCATGCCGGAGGCGGAGGAAGTGGACGTGAAGCTCAACGAGGCGGACATCGACCGCCAGGCGATGCGCTCCACCGGCGCGGGCGGGCAGAGCGTCAACACCACGGACTCCGCGGTGCGCCTCACCCACCGGCCCACGGGCATCGTCGTGAAGTGCCAGCAGGAGAAGAGCCAGCTGAAGAACTACAACATGGCCCTTCGCATGCTGCGCGCGAAGATCTACGAGATGGAGCAGGAGCGCATCCGCGCCGAGCGCGACTCCACACGCCGCTCGCAGGTGGGCACCGGCGACCGCAGCGAGAAGATCCGCACCTACAACTTCCCGCAGGACCGGCTGACGGACCACCGCATCGGCCTCACGGTGCACAACCTGCCCGCCGTGATGATGGGCGACATCGAGGACATCATCACCGCCTGTCGGACCTTCTACCAGGCGGAGGCGCTCAAGGCTCAGATGGGCGGCCCGAGGCCCCAGTCCGAAGCATGAGCAGCGAGACCTGGACCATCCGCAAGGTCCTCACCTGGACGACACAGCACTTCGAGAAGCGGCAGGTGGATGCGCCGCGACTCACGGCGGAAATCCTCCTGTCGCACGTGCTGAAGACCGGGCGCGTGCGGCTGTACGTGGACCTGGACCGCCCCCTGTCCAAGGAGGAGCTGACCGCCTTCCGCGCGCTGATTGAACGGCGCCTGGCGGGAGAGCCCACGCAGTACCTCACCGGTACGCGCGAGTTCTACAACCGCGCCTACAAGGTGGACGCCCGCGTCCTCATCCCCCGGCCGGAGACGGAGCTGCTCGTCCAGGCGGCCCTGCGCGTGCTGCCCAAGGACTCGCCTGCTCGCGCGCTCGATGTGTGCACGGGCTCCGGCTGCATCGCCATCAGCCTCGCCGCAGAGCGCCCCCAGCTCGCCGTGACGGCCACGGACCTGTCTCCGGATGCGTGCGCACTGGCGCGTGAGAACGCGGAGACGCTCAAGGTCTCCGAGCGGGTGACGGTGCTCCAGGGAGACCTGTTCTCCCCGCTGCCCGCCGACGCGAGCTTCCACGTCATCGTCTCCAATCCTCCCTACATCGCCTCGCACGAGATTCCCGGCCTGTCCGCGGAGGTGCGGCGCGAGCCCAGGCTGGCGCTCGACGGCGGGAAGGACGGCCTGGTCGCCCTCCGGCGGGTGGTGACGGAGGCGCGCAAGTGGCTGGAGCCTGGCGGCCTCCTTGCATTGGAGATGGGTGAGACGCAGGGCGCCGCGGTCCTGGAGCTGCTGCGCGCGGCCGGTTACGAGGACGCGCGGGTGGAGAAGGACCTGGAGCGGCGGGAGCGCATGGCATTTGGGACACAGCCCGCGGCCAGCGGGCCACAGGGCTGAGGGCCGGAAACAGCATGGACAAGATTGTGATGAAGGGCGGCGCCGAGCTGCACGGCGAGGTCGTCGTCTCGGGCGCGAAGAACGCGGCGCTGCCCATCCTCGCCTCCGCGCTGCTGGCGGATGGCACCTCCACCTTCCGCAACGTGCCGGACCTGGCTGACGTGGTCACCATGCTCAAGGTGCTGCGCACCATGGGCTGCGACGCGGAGCGGCTCACCGGCCGGAAGAAGGACGTGTGCGAGGTGGGCGTCAACGGGGCCATCACCCCGGAGGCCCCCTACGATTTGGTGAAGACGATGCGCGCCAGCGTGCTGGTGCTGGGCCCGCTCGTCGCGCGCTTCGGTCGCGCCCGGGTGTCCATGCCCGGCGGGTGCGCCATCGGCGCGCGCCCCATCGACCAGCACCTCAAGGGCCTCAAGGCCCTGGGCGCGGACATCACCCTGACGGAAGGCTACGTGGAGGCCCGGGCGAAGCAGCTCAAGGGCGGCACCGTCAACTTCGACGTCATCACCGTCACCGGCACGGAGAACGTGCTGATGGCGGCCGTGCTGGCCAAGGGCCGCACCGTGATGGAGAACTGCGCGCGCGAGCCCGAAATCGAGGAGCTGGCCCGGGTGCTCAACAAGATGGGCGCCCGGATTGAAGGCGCCGGGACGTCCATCATCACCATCGAAGGCGTGGAGGGCCTCACGCCCGTGGACCACGCCATCCTCCCGGACCGCATCGAAGCGGGCACCCTGCTGGTGGCCGCGGCCATCTCCGGCGGCAACGTCCTGGTGAAACACGCCGTCCCTGAACACCTGGACGCCGTCATCGACAAGCTGCGCGAGGCCGGGTGCACCCTCACCGCCGAGGCCGGGGGCCTGCGCTGCAAGGCCCCTCGCACCCTCAACTCGGTGAACATCACCACCACCGAACATCCTGGGTTTCCCACCGACATGCAGGCGCAGCTCATGGCGCTGATGTGTGTGAGCCATGGGACATCCGTCATCAGCGAAAACATCTTCGAGAACCGCTTCATGCACGTTCCGGAGCTGCACCGACTGGGGGCGGACATCACTGTTCAGGGGCACACGGCGGTGGTGAAGGGCGTGAAGACCCTCAGTGGCGCACCCGTCATGGCGACAGACCTGCGGGCGAGCGCTTCGCTCATCCTGGCGGGCCTGCGCGCCGAGGGGCGTACGGACGTCAGCCGCGTCTACCACCTGGACCGCGGCTACGAGCGCCTGGAGCGCAAGCTGCGTGCCCTGGGGGCGGACATCCGGCGCGTGAAAGCGAAGGCCTGAGGGACCGGGGGACACGGGGCCGAACGACCCCAGAAGGCGCGTTGCCAACAGAAGCGGCAACCCGGGTTGCATCC
Source organism: Myxococcus sp. CA033 (assembly GCF_013336625.1). Lineage (NCBI taxonomy): Bacteria > Pseudomonadati > Myxococcota > Myxococcia > Myxococcales > Myxococcaceae > Myxococcus > Myxococcus sp. CA033. Next base: position 151,937 of record NZ_JABUMU010000001.1, read on the forward strand.
CAAAATTCGCACGACCTATCATTCTCCGAACCACTGGGGACGTGTGTCCCCCATTGAAGGAGATTGACCCGCGCCATGGATTGCCCCAGCTGCAACGTCGAGATGGTTGATCTCGAGGGGGATGACCAGACGTTGCGAAGGTGTGGAGATTGCGGCGGACTGTGGATTGACGTCGCGGACCTGAACCGGGTCCTCCTCCACAACAACCTCCCCGGGCTGGAGAGCCAGGGCGGCAAGGTAGATGCACAGGCATTGACCGGTCAGTGCCCTGAATGTCTGGTCGATCTGGTCCGCGTGGATGGCGGCGACCGCCAGCATCCCCTGCACTACGACACCTGCGAATCCTGCGGTGGCATCTTCCTGGAGTCGGAGTTCGAGGACGCCACCGATGTGAAGGTCGCCGTCGAGGAGATCATCGCGTTCTTCCGCCACTTTGGTGGCAAGAAGAAGGCGGCCTCCCTCTAGACGGCCCACCGGGCAGTCGCAGCCGGTTCAGGGTTGGCCGCGGAAGGCGCGGCCCCACTCCTCGGCCACCGCGCCGTCGAGTTCCAGTGTGGCTCCAGCCGAGGTGGCCCCTTCCGGGGCGGCCTTCTGGAGGCGCGCCGTCACCTTTCCGCGCTTGGGCACCTCCAGCGTGAGTCGAGAACCCGACAGGGCATAGGTGCCCGTCACGGCGCTCGGCTCACCGCCCTCCAGCGGCTCGTGGGCGAAGCGGTACGTCCCGTCGACGTAGAACGAGAGGAAGCGGTCCGGGGCGCCGTCCAGGCCGCTGAACCACGTCCCCAACAGGGGCGCCAGGCGCGAGTCGTAGCGCAGGCGCGGCGCGAGCCACGTGCCGTTGAGCGCCTTGCCTCCCGAGTAGAAGATCAAATCGGTGACGCAGACAGGGGCGGCCTCGCCGGAACCCGGGAAGCGCTCCGCCACCTCGAGCGTGAAGCGGTTGCCCCTCAGGGACGGGCTGATGGGGACGACCTGCAGGCCGCGCTTGTCCTCCACCTTGAGGCTCTTGGCGGAGTCCACGCTGGTGAGGGTGAGCTTCTTCGCGCGGGCGTGGGCCTTGTACGAGGCCTTGTCCGTCCCATCACCGGTGTAGACGCGCACCTCGTCGATGGTGACGACGTCCTTGAAGCCGATGGTGACGGGGGCCGGGGTGGCGCCCGTGGCGCACCAGGCCGTGGTGTCGCGACCGTCGAGCAGGTGGAGGGGCGAGTAACGCTCGGGCTGGCGCTCGCGCTCCAGGTAGTCGGCGGCCTGGGCATACCCCGGCGGGGCGTTGGACGCGGCGGGGGCGGCGGACGCGAGCAGCAACAAGGCGAGGGGGAGGCGGCTCATGCGCCCATCTTTGATCGCACCGTGAGGGTGGCTCCAGTCCCCGACCGGGAAGGCCGTCTGGAGGGGCCCGGGGTGGGCCTTTCGTCACGGATGAAAGCACGGGCCCGGGTGTTGGGGTGCTTGACACCCGGACGCCGCGGGGAAGTGATGCGGCCCGATGCGGAGAGAAAACGTGATGCGACGCTGGGGGTGGGTCTGTGTGCTGGCCGCGACGCTGGTCGCCTGCAAGGACGACAAGCCGAGCGAGGTGCCCGACGCGGGGCCCGTGGAGACGGGGCCATCCGCCCTCACGGAGCAGGAGCCCAACGAGCGGCCCGAGCAGGCCCTGACGATTACGCGGGACAGCACGGTGACGGCGGACCTGGCGGCCCAGCCGAACAAGGCGGACGAGGACTGGTATCGGCTCGCGCCCCCTGCCCCCCGCGTGGCGGACGTCACCGTGTCCGGGTTGCCCGGCGGAGACATCACCCTGGAGGTCTATGACCGGGACCGCAACCGGCTGGCCTCCATCAACAGCGAGGGCGACGGCAAGCCGGAGCGCTTCCCCAACCTCTACGTGGACGGCGAGCGCTGGGTGCGCGTGGCGCCCGCGCGCAAGGGCGTGGGCGGGGCCTACACGCTCAGCGTGAAGATGCGCGCCGCGAATGACGGCGAGGAGCACGAGCCCAACGACAGGGCCGTGGACGCGATTGCGCTCCCCCTGGGCCAGACGGTGACGGCGTTCCTGGGCCACGCGGGCGACGAGGACTGGTACCGGGTGGAGCTGCCGGAGACCGCCGCGCCCACGAGCGCGCCCGCGGCGAACGACGCGGACTCGGGTGCCGAGGGCACCGTGCCCCCCGGAGCTGCGGCTCCAGGGAACGTGCCCACCCAGGGAGCAACGCCTCCTCCGAGCCCGGTGCCTGGCGCGGAGAGCGGCGCGGCCACGGGGACGCCCGAGGAAGGTGCGGCCCCTCTGGACACGCCCCCCTCCCCCACGGGCACGTTCGGTGGAGGTGAGCCCGCCGCCGCGCCGACTCCGGAGACGGGCGTGGCGCAAATCACGGATGCGGGGGTGGCGGCGCCTCCGCCCGAGCCTCCCTCGGTGGCGCTGAAAATCGACCTGTCCGCGGTGGAGGGCGTGCGGCCGGAAATCTCGGTGCTGTCCGCGGCCGAGGCGCCGCTGTTCTCGCTGCGTGGCAAGGAGGGCGAGGCCCTGTCGCTGCGCAACATCGGGGTGCGTGCGACGGACCGGGTCGTCTACGTGGTGGTGAAGGGCGGCTGGACGGGGGCGGGCAAGGAAGCGCGCCGCACGTTCAATGCGAGCACGCCGTACACGCTCACCGTGACGCAGGAGGAGGCCGGAGCGAACGCGGAGCTGGAGCCCAATGACGAGCTGCACAAGGCCACGCCGCTGACGGCCGGTGGGTACCGCGAGGGGTTCCTGGCGCCCAAGGGAGACGTGGACCACTTCGTGCTGCGCACGACGGAGCCGGTGCTGGCGAAGGTGGAGCTGTCCGGCGTGGAGCGACTGGACCTGGTGCTGTCCATGGTGGAGCCAGCCCAGGGTGATGGGCAGTCGGAGACGGTGCTCCTGCGCGCCAATGACGGCGCGCTCAAGGAGCCCGAGCGCCTCAACAACGTCTCGTGCACCGGCGCCTGCTACTTCCGCGTGGAGGGCGCGTCGCGCAAGGTGGAGGGCAAGTGGGTGAAGGACTTCGAGAACGCGGAGCAGCCCTACCGCATCAGCGTCTCCACGGTGCCGGACAACGGTGGCGAGGAGCGCGAGCCGAACAACACGGTGGACCGCGCGCAGGAGCTCGCGCTTGGCAAGGCGGTGCGCGGCACGGTGTTCCCGGTGAAGGACTCGGACTACTACCGCGTGGACCTGTCGGACCGTCCGGTGCGCACGCCGCTGAGGGCGACGCTCTTGGGCATCCTCAAGGTCGACGTGGGCCTGTACCTGCATCGCGTGCAGCCGGATGGGAAGTTGTCGCTCGTGCAGACAGCGGACCGCGCCAAGGGAGACCAGCCGGAGAGCATCCGGTACAGCGCGGAGCCCGGCGTCTACATCTTCGAGGTGCGTGACGCGAAGAACCGCGAGGCCAACTTCCAGGACTCGTACCAGCTCACCGTCGAAGAGGGCGAGTAGCCGAGGCGGAGGGCTACGCGCGGCCCAGGGCCGACGGGGAGAACACCTCCCCGTGGAGGGGGCGGGTTCTTCCATGACAACCGATGGTGCGCCCTGGGCTTGAAGTACGAGGCCCCCTTGGGTCGTCTCCGCCAACTTCGTGATGGCAGACGTCTGGGATTACTCCTTCTCGCACGGGGAGCGGTGAGAGCCGAGGACTCGGCGTCATGTTCGACGCGATGAAGAGCCGAGGACTCGTCACGCGCGCGTCAATTCATGAAGATGCGCGCATGAGACCGAATGGAGCGCTGTGGGGTGCGCTGTGGGTGTTGGCGGGGAGTTGTAGTCCGGTGATGTCGGAGGGCGGGGTGCCGGTCGAGCGCAACTCACCCGTTCTGGAATCACGGCTGCAATCACGTCCGGACTCCTGGCCAGCGTATCCGGTGAGAGATATTGGCGAAGTGCCCCTGGAGTTCCAGGAGCGTCGCGCCATGCCTTGGACGTATACGTATCCCGCGTACGCCACGGAGGTGATGCTCTTCGCGGCGGCCCGCTCTCCCTACGGAAAAGAGCTTTGGGTCAGCGACGGAAGCCGGGAAGGGACCCGCGTGATGAAGGACATCGCGGTCGGCCCTGACAGCGCCTACTTGGGCGACATGACAGTCCTGGGAAGGAACCTGCTCTTCCTCGCGGGGGACGGACCTTATTTCTCAGGAGGAATCGCCTCGGACTTGGCCTTGTGGAAGACGGATGGCACGGCGGCGGGCACCGTCAAGGTGAGGGAGCTGCTGACAGGAGAGGAGTACGGAAGCTCGGCGGTGTTCCCGGGCTTCGGTTTCAACGACCAGGCGCTCCTCGTGGTGAATCGCTCTCAAGGGCAGGGCGAGCTCTGGGCCACGGATGGAACGCCCGGGGGGAGTCACCTGCTGACAGACACCTCGGGGAGCGCGAACAGGGTGAGCTTCGGCAGCGGCTCGTTCGAGCTCGCGGGCGTGAGGTACGTCACCGCCTATCAGGCCAGCATGCCGCGCCGCCGTTTGTGGCGGACCGATTTCACTCCCGCCGGCACCTCCTTGGCCCTCCATGGCGAGACGCCCTATGGCATGCAGACGTTCCTGCCTCTCGGACAGTACGCCTACATGTTCGCGTCGGATCCCACCCACGGCCACGAACTCTGGCGAACGGATGGAACGGATACGGGAACGACGCTCGTGAAAGACATCAACCCGGGCCCTCTCAATGGCATCCCCAACTGGCAATACACCGGCATGCCCGCCAGCAGCTCCATGGTGCGAATCGACGGCACCCTCTACTTCACGGGAGTTGATCAGGAAGAGAATGTAGAGCTCTGGAAGAGTGACGGGACGGAAGCGGGGACCGTGCTCGTGAAGGATATCTGCCCGGGCACCACGGGGTCCTATCTCCACTCGTTCCGGAACATGAATGGCATCCTCTACTTCGTGGCGACCTCGGGCTACACGACGATTCCAGGCCCCACCGAAGACGACCCCACCACCACGCTCTGGGACACGGAGCTGTGGCGCAGCGACGGCACGACGGCGGGAACGTACCGGGTGAAGGATATCAACCCAGGCCCGAGACGCGGCGTGGTCAGCGGCCTCTGGGTCGTGGATCTCCGCCTCTACTTCCAGGGACAGACGCCCGAGCATGGTGTCGAGCTGTGGACGAGCGACGGAACCGAGGAAGGGACCTTCATGGTGAAGGACGTCGCACCCGGCCCGCTCGACTCGATGGCCGAGATCGCGGGTTGGGATGACGGGCGCATCTATTTCTACGCCGACGTGGATGGGAACAACCGCACCTACTCGGGCACCTGGCTTTGGGTGACGGACGGGACGCCGGGTGGCGCGGTCCCCGTGAAGCATGTCACCGCGGCCTCCACTCCATCGCATCCGCAGCACCTGACCGATGTGGATGGCACCCTCGTGTTCTGGGCACAGGAAGGCACGCTCGACACGTTCCGGCTCTGGAAGAGCCAGGGCGCACGCAGTGGGACGGTGCGAATCTCCGACCTGGATCCGGGCGGAAAGGTCACCTCCGAGCAGCGTTTCGCGCTGACGGCGTTCCGCGGCCGCGTGTACTTCACGGCCCGGGACGGCGCGGCCTGGACCATCTGGTCCTCGGGCCTCACGCCGGGAAGCCAGACGCGGGTGACAGGGGGCGAGCTCGTCGGCTCGCCCGTGGCCCTGGGCGAGTGGCTGTACTTCCTCGCGAGCGCCGATGGCGCCGTGGTGCTCTGGCGGGTCGGTGCGGCGGGAACAGGCGCCGAGCGTGTCGCCGAGTTGGGAACCGCCAGCGGCAAGCGCTTCGGTCCGCTGGGGACCTTCGGCGGCTCGCTTTTCTTCGGCGTGGGCGCAGGCCTTCAGTCCACGCTGTGGAAGAGTGACGGGACGCCCGTGGGGACGGGGCCGCTCGAGGTCCTCCATCCGCTGGGCGACATGCCCGCGTTCTCTTTCGTCGAATCGAACGGGTCGCTCTATTTCCTGGCCTCGTCGACGACGGCCAACGTCCGCGGCCTCTGGAAAAGCGATGGAACAGCGGAAGGGACAGCGCCCGTCACCTCCTTGAACACGTCGTCGGATATCAGCCGCCCTGCCCTGTCGCTCATCGGCGGACGCCTCGTGGCCCACGTCGAGGGGCGCATCTGGGCGAGCGATGGCACGGCGGCGGGCACGGTCGCCATCAGCCCTTCCGGCCTCACCCTGTCGGGAGAACGCCCCGTGGTGGCTGGCACCCTCGCCTACTTCACCGCGAAGGATGCCACCACCGGCTGGGAGCTGTGGAAGACGGACGGCACCGTGGCGGGAACGACCCTGGTGATGGATGTCCAGCCAGGCCCCACGGGCTCCAATTCCGAGCAACTGCGCGCCTTGGGGAACCGGCTCGTGTTCTCCGCCTGGGATGGCGTGTCGGGCTTCGAGCCCTGGACGACGGATGGGACGCTGGCCGGGACTCACAGACTCGCGGATGTGCAGCCCGGGGACCCAGGTTCGACGCCACGGTCCTTCATGCCCGCCGGCGACCACCTCTACTTCACCGCCGACCTGGATGAGCGAGGACGTGAGCTGTGGGCCGTGGGCCCCGAGCACTTCGACACGGTCCCCCCTTCCATCACCTGCCCGGCGGACGTGGTGGTGGACGCGGGAGGCCGAGCCAGGCGCTATGTCGAATTCGGCATGGCGGAGGCCTGGGATGACGTCTCCGAGGTCGAGGTGACCTCGTTGCCCCGCTCCGTCACCCGGTTCACCGTGGGCACGACGCCCGTGGTGTTCACCGCCCGGGACGGCGCGGGCAATACCGCGACGTGTGAGATGCGGGTGACGGTGCTGGGCCCTCCCTCGTCCGAGGATGGAGGCACCACGCTTCCCGACGCGGGAGTGCACACGCCCGACTCCGGTCCGGAGGCAACGGACGCAGGAGAGGAGCCTTCCGACGCCGGTACAGTGTCCCCGGACGCGGGTGACGGATTTCCGGATGCGGGGGCTGTGTCCTCCGACGCGGGTGACGGAGTCCCGGATGCAGGGGCCGTGTCCCCCGATGCGGGCCCAGGTGGGGCTGATGCGGGACACGAACCGGACATCACGCGCGACGAGCCGAAGGGCGGTGGATGCTCCACGAGCCCGACGAGCCCGCTGCTCTGGGGCTTGCTGTTCCTGATGGGAGGCCCCCTGCGACGTCGCCGGGCCGCGCGCGGCCACGACGCCCCGCACTAGCCTCATCGACCCACCACTCCGACGGGCGCCTCGCACGGGCGCCCGTCTCAAGGACCACGGGACTTGAACCCGTGGTCAGGGCGATAGGAAGCCTCCAGCAGGACGCGCTGTTACCCGCAATCGCAGTTAGCTCACGTCGGTTCTTGTGCCGCCCCATCCCGTCTCGCCCCGTCTTGTCCCGTGCTCAGCCCCGCTGTAGGGGCAACACTGGGGCACTTGCGGCCTTCCCTCTTATGCGCCCTCGCATCCTGGCGCCCTCACCTTCAACGTGAGGTCTGTGTCACGTCGAGAGATGACCTGCCCCGCTCAATCCTCTCAAGGCCCCGCCGTACGGCGTTCGCCGGACGAATACGAACTGTCGTCGATAGGTGGCCGGCGTGCATTCCCCCGGACATGGCTCTAACCTGGTGCCGGACCAGCACGGGCATGGAGTCATGACGAAGGCCGCCTTCACCACCTCGGAGAGCTCGGCGTACGACGACCAGCCGGAGGTGCGCTACCACTTCCCGAAGACGTACCTGAACGAGGTGAAGGCCGCCGTCGGTGACTTCATCGTCTATTACGAGCCACGCCGCACCGAGGGCGCCAGCAGCCGGACCGGTCGCCAGTCATACTTCGCCGTCGCCCGAGTGCTTCGAATCGAAGAGGACCCGGCAAAGGCGGGCCACTACTACGCCCATATCGACTCCTTCCTCGAGTTCGAACACGCAGTGCCGTTCAGCGAGGGGGCGCACTACTACGAAGCCAGGCTGAAGAAGGCGGATGGCAGCACCAACAAGGGCGCCTTCGGCCGCTCCGTCCGCCCCCTGAGCGACGACGAGTTCGAGGCCATCCTCCACGCGGGCTTCATGCGCGAGCTGGCCGCCTGGGAGCGCACGCCCACCGGTGTCGAGGAGCCACCGCCCGTCTACGCCGAGCGCCCCATCATCGAGCAGGTCATTCACCGCCCCTTCCGCGAGGCCTCCTTCCGGCGCCGCGTCCGCCAAGCCTACTCGGAGACATGCGCCGTCTCGGGGCTGCGCCTCATCAACGGCGGCGGTCGCCCCGAGGTCCAGGCCGCCCACATCCAGCCCGTGGCAGACCAGGGGCCGGACTCCGTGCGCAACGGCCTCGCGCTGACGGGCACGGCCCACTGGCTCTTCGACCGGGGGCTGCTCTCCGTCGGCGAGGACTACCGCATCCTCCTCGCGCGCAGCGGCGTACCCGAGGACGTGGGCCGGCTCATCCACTCGAACCGACAGCTGCGGCTCCCCCGGCGCGAGGAGTGGCGGCCCCACCCCAGCTACCTGAAGTGGCACCGCGAGCACGTCTTCAAGGGGTAGCCAGAGGCCCGACCGTGCCTGCCCGCGGGCTCGCACCCGCAGGCGGGCGACGACTCCTTCTCGATGTCTCTCGGCATCCCTGACCGGAGGCGGCGGTGTCGGGAAGCGCGCGACTACGGGACCGCGTTCACATCCACGTCAATCACACGCGGTTCCTCGGTGTGCGTCTCCGTGGCGACGGAGGCCAGCGCGGCGCCCACCTGGAGCGTCAGCGCCCAGCTCCCATCGGTGAGCCGGTTCGGCACGTACTTCCAGAAAAGCCTCACACGGCCCGTCGTCAGCTCCTCGGCCACGAGAGCCTCGGTGGCCTTCCGCTCGATTTCGGCCGTGCTCAGCCGGGTCCGCAGGAGGTGGCCTTCACGGGCCAGCGCGGGCCAGGAGATGAGTGCTCGCTGGAAGCTGCCATCCACGCCGTGCGTCACCACCGCGCGGTGGCCCTGCACACGGATGCCATTGATGGCGCGCAGCACGAACGTCTTGTGCCGGTGGAGCTCCGCGGGCTCGTAGGTGCCCACGTCCTCGCTCTGGAGGAAGGACGCCACCTGGCGGACGTCTCCCACTTCCGTGGTGGGAATGCCCCACCGCTGCAACCGGGCCAGGGCGTTGCGCTGCAAGACAGCGGGCTCCAGCCTCGTCGCGGGCCCGCTCTCCAACTTGTTCAGCACCAGGGCACGGCCCGAGGCACCATCCCGCTCGAGCTTCCAGTTCGCGGACTCCAGTTCAAGACGGGTGCCCAACTCGCCCGACACGGTGAAGGGCTCCGTCGTGCCAATCAGCCCCCGCTGGAGAATCGCGTCGTTGAAGGCGTTGGCCGGCAGCAACTGGGTGGGCAGCCCACCGGACGGAGGCGTCGCGATGCCGGAGGTGTCGAATTCAAAGCTGACGGTGGTAGCTGCCCTTGCGACCTGCGCGGACTGAGTATCGGGGCGCTCCTCCGCCAGGGGTGTCACGCTGTCGCAGCCCAGCATCGCGGTGAGCGGAAGGACGGCCAGGTATCGGATGATTTGGGTCTTCATGGTTTCGGTGTCCAAGGGAAGGTGTGGAAGAACGATGCGTTCAGGGCAGCTTGCGACCGTTGTCCGGGTTGCAGCCGCTCACGTAGAAGTAGGTGGAGCCCGTCTTGCTGCCGGTGTTCTTGCGGTCTCTCCACCCGCCCGCCTCGTACATGCTCTTGCGCTTCGCCTTGGTGTCGCCGAAGACGATGGACACGGGGCAGTCGTCATAGATGAGCCCCCAGTCGTAGGCCTCATCAATCCAGTTCTCGCCCACGCCATCCATCATCGAGTTCGCCGTGTAGTCCTCCAGGTAGCCCTTCACGAAGTTGCCGCACGAGGAGTCTCCGTGAAAGGCATTCCAGACACTGAAGCCGCTGGTGGCCGTCACGAGCTGCTGGCGGTAGCCCCCCTTCTCCCAGACCTCGATGTTGCCGGACTGGCACGCCTTGATGACGGCGATGTCCAGCTTCCCGTTCCCCAACCGCATGTGCTCATTCGTTCTCGCCGAGCACGAAGGGTCATTGCTGCCCATGACGAGTGAGCTGCGCGGCGTCGACACGCTGTGGCTGCCGTGCGTGTGGACGAAGAGGACGTCCGCGTCGTCCACGCCGGCGTTGATGGCGGCGTCGTTGGACTCCCCCACCGCGCCCTTGGCCGGGTCCGTCCAGAGGTCCCGCGCCGCGTTGGAGTTGTTGTGCGTGCGCACGTCCGACCAGAGGCCGAGGCTCCTGAGCCAGTTGAAGTAGTTCGCGAACGTCGCCGCCGTCTGGGTGTGGACGGAGTGCGACGAGCCCGAGCACTGCGAGGCCCCGCCGAAGTTGGCGATGCCGTAGACGTGAGTCTCATTCGCCAGCGCCGCCGCCGGCAGGAGCAGGGCTCCCGCGAGCGCGCTGCTCAGCCACTGCTTGGTTTGCGTCCGGAGTTTCATGGTCCAGGTCCCCCTAGAAGTCGGTGTGCCGGAATGGCACGCCATGGCCGGGAGGGAGCGTGCCGAGCTCCCTGTTTTCAGCCTCGGACCCAGAACGAAGGCATTCTGAAATCTTCCCGGGCGCCCCGACGAATACGTGAAGATTCCGCTGCGGGCGCCCTCCGCTGCGACCACGGCGCCTACTGGTGGTCTCGATAGCGCTCGATGGGAAACGGGAACCGCAGCTCCGTCAGCAACTCACGCGTGACCGCGCCAATTCCGACCCCTGACAGACTGCCTGGCGTGTAGTGCCCCGAGTCATTGTCCCAGTAGACCAGGAAGCCGTCGGCGAACCTGGCCGTGCCGGCAAAGAGCACCGGTTTCTCGGACTTCGTCGGCCTGTTGCTCGGCTTGTCCTTCGTGGAGATGGCCGAGTGCCCCTCCGCGTGGTTCGGATTCGCCACCGTGCCGCCCATGACGGCCTCTGGACTGCTCTTCACGGCTCTCTTCCAGAGATACGACAGCGGGACGACGAACGGATAATCGCCGTCCGCTTTCACCCTTTTGTCCTGACCGTCCCAGACCCAGAACCGACGCTCCTCTGTCTGTATCATCTCGGTGACATCCACCTCCTCCGCCACGATTCGCGCAGGGGACGCGAGCTCCCGGGTCTGAAGCAGATTGATCATACAGGGGTAGATAGGGATGCCGTTCTGGATGAACGTGCAGATCGCGACCAGGTCTCGCACCAGGCTCACATTCTGCTTCGACAGCCCACTCGAGACCTTGAACGCATGCGTATTCGTGACGGTATTCAGGAGGCCACCAAAGGTCTCCAGTAGCTTCTTCTGCTGCGCTTCCGAGTACGGAACCCCGTCGTTGAGTCCGATGCGATTCTTCGCCTTGAGCGCCATGCCTCTGAGGCTGTCGGGGGAGAATCTGGCGTCACCCACCCTTTCGGGAGGATGAGGGGCATCCAGTTGCGCCTTGATCTCGCGGATCGCGATGAGCATCCCATCTTGCAAAGCCCCATTGATGTCCATGACACCTCTCCCTTTATCGAAATCCCTGACACTCAAAGAACCGTAGACGTCGACATGGACCGTGGCACGTCGCTGGGCGCACATCCAGGTGCCAAACGCCGTGTCCCCAGCGAGCACGGCGGAATCTCCGCCACCCTGGGCCCTCGATGGCATTCAGAGTTGCTTCAAGCTGAAAGCGGCCCAGACGATTCGTTCAGGGACTACCTCGAAGAGCTCATTCTCCGACAGGAATCCGGGCGCTCTCGTGGAGGTCAGCTCAGTGACGATGTCATCCAGGGCGCTTCGGAGTGACTCCGGGAGAATCTCCCGCAGACTCGAGAGGAGCAAACGGCTGGTTTCATTGTCTCGATTCTGTTTCGACGTATCCGCGGGAACACAGATGGCGAGGAGGTCTGGCAGGGTCCAGGCGCTTGGAGGGGTGGCGATATTCTCTTCCAGCCAGCGCTGGACGTCCTCACGGCATCCCAGTTCACTCCAGCAGAACAGCACGCCCATGGACCAGTCGGCCACCTCGAGCGGGACCGCCAGCAACCGTGCGAGCCGTTGGGGAGCATAGGCGCACAGCGCGGGATTGATGACCTCCTCCAGCCCCGTGGACTGGCCTTGCTCGGACGCAAGCGCGCCGGGCGTGGCCCTTTGTGCGTGATGGTGCCAGGCGGAGTACAGGAGGTAGTCCCTGTCATCGGCTGGGGCGAGGTCCGCGAGCAATGTTCGCGCGGACTCGCGGTCCAACTTCGCCAGAAGAGAGGCTCCCAGCAGATACCGTTGCGCCCCCTTCTTCATCCGATGCGGTGGCATGGATTGAATCCTGGCACTGACGAGCGCCAACAAGCGTGCGCAGTTCCCCGATGAGAGCCCATCCACGTGCTGAAGGAGACGGGAAATCGTCAGGTCGAAGTCCGCGTCAAGGTGCTCCTTGATCGCCGCCATCGCGTCCGCGTTCCGAGGTGCACCCAGGTTGCTGGCATGCGTTCGGAGCTTCTCGTCCGAGAATGCCTCCGGGGGGATGCCGAAGTAGAAGTAGCGGTCGAAACACTCCCTGCTCGCGATGCGCCGGGTCGCGGCGGCGTGGCGCTCGACGATGCTCGTATCGAGGCCGATGACCTGCGGGAAGAGGTGAGCAAGGACTCGACCGACCTCGACCGATTCTCTCGGCTCGCACAGCCGGTGTCCGACAAGAAAGGTCGCCGCGTCGGGTGTCGCGGTGGCGGAGTACGTGTGCTCGAACAGCTCCTCCTTGAGGTGATAGAGCCCGCGAACGACCAAGGGATGGTAGGTCCGTAGATAGGTCGCGCCGATGAAGTCGGCGAAGTCGACTTCCCCGGTGACCAGCGGCAGGTAGGAGCGAAGCTGCGCGAAGAATCGCTTGATGCTGCGAGGCTCCGTCAGCCTGCGAAGGACCTGACTGTCGAACAGGCGCTTCACGCGATCCGTGGCCTCGGCGCTCATCCGGGGCGGAGCCAGGGCGCGCAGGGACTCGTCAATCATCGTCCGGGCCTGCCGTTGGTGGACGATGGGAAGGTCGAGCCGGACCTGGACGATCTTCTCCAGGTAGGCCAGCGCGCGCTCCGCATTGCCGCGCGCCAGCTCGGTCTCCTGGAGCACCGAGAGAAGGGTGGCCTCGTCATAGGCGAGCAGGTAGCAGATGTTCGGAAGCCGCCCGAGCAGTCGGATGAGCTTGAACACCATCAGAAGCTCACTCGGCATGAGGCGGTCGACATCGTCGAGCACCACCAGCGTCGGACGCGCCCGCTCACGGAGCGCCGTCTCAAGCCGAGCACGCAGCTCCGTGACGGAGCGCTGGGGAGCCATCAGCTTCGCCGCGCTCTCTGCGAGCTTGCCGGGATTGATGCCAATCCACTCCATCAGCGGCGAGTCGGTCACCGCGCCGCCGAACGAGAGCAACTTGCTGGCGTACGACTGAAACGTCTCAAAGGCCGTCTGGTTCTCGAAGTCGTAGAACACCTTCGCAATCTCATCGAAGAAGGCGAAGGCGAGTGTCTGGACGCCGGAGAACTCCCAGGGATTGAAGTGAACGATGGTCCACGGGCTCTTGGGTGCCTGGAGTTGCTTCGTGACGACGCTCAGCACGGAGGACTTGCCACTGCCCCAGGGCCCCATCAGGGCCAGCACGGAGCTGGACTGTTCCGACTGGACCCGCGAGAGGACCTGGACCACCTGTCGTGCGAACTGCGTTCGCGCCAACAAGTCTTCACTTTCACTCTCGATGGGGTCGTCGGAGAAGTGTCGCGGTGGAGAGGGGCGCTCGGACATGAGGCGCATCGTCCGCCGCGACCGCGCCCCATTCAACGACATGCCGAGTGGGTCCGGGAAAAGGCAGGCCTTCCCGACCCCTCGCTGCGCTCCCAGTGAGGCCGAGCCAGGCAGGCCGCCCGCCAGCGCCGCGCCATGCCGCCGGCCTCATCTCGGGTCCGTTGAGTCCTCACCACTTCGTGGGCAAAGCCGCGGTTCGCGCCCCCGCAACAAGGCGGCCCGATGCCCGGAAACACGAAGGCCGGTAGTCCCGAGTTTCCTCAAGAACTACCGGCCTTTATGAGTGAGCGGCGGAAGGGATTCGAACCCTCGACCCCGAGCTTGGGAAGCTCGTGCTCTACCAACTGAGCTACCACCGCGAACCAACGGGCCGGATGTACCGCAGGCCCCAGCGAGCGTCAAGGACGTTGCCAGCGCCCTCCCCCACGACGTCCACGAGGCGTCGCCAGCGGGCCCGGCCAGGGACTCGGGGCTCCCAGGAGGACGTGACGAGCCCCTCCCCTGACCTGCCCCCCACCCGCACCCGCGGCATGACCGGGCCCAAGCCACCCGCCGGCTCGGAAGGCGAGGGAGCCCACGTCCCGCCCCCAGACGCAGACAACGTCGCCGCATTCCGAGCGAACCCAATAACGCCATTCAGATACACATGAATCCAAACAACCAAGACAGCGCGACTCCAACGGAGCCCCCAAGTCTCATCCCGGAACGCCGTACCAGCGAGCCGAGAAGTTCGGCTCCGGCTGTTCATGCCAGCCAGGGTCCGCATGCACCCGTGAAACTGACACAGCCCGCCATGAACTCACTTCTGGCACCCGGCTGGTAGGAATCACCCCAGACCCACCGGAATGAAACGCCTCTCATTCCAGAGAAAGTCTCGCTCGCGCCGTCCCCACTCCGAGCCCCCAGCAGCCCCCCTCTGGAGGTCATCCCGCACCCGCGCACAGGGGTCCGCACCGCCCTATCACAACTACATTTAAATCATATTTTTCGTATATTTCGGATCATTTGCATTATACGGAGAATACGTGTTTCCTCGCACGCCCAGTACCGCCCCGCAACGGGCGGCTGACCCGCAGCGCAGGAGCACGACATGTCCGTAGGTGCATACCGAAGGCGGCTGTTCCAGGCGGTGGTTTTCACGGCGACCCTCACGGGGTCCACGGCGCTGGCAGTGGCGCCGGAGTCTCACGAAGGCGAGCGGAACTTCGATGCCCGCGCCGCCTACAATGCGCAGGCGCGGTTCGGCTTCTCGACGGCCCAGAAGGCGCACGTCGCGGCGCTGCGCCAGAGCATCCCGGATCTGCTGGTGGAAGTGGACGAGACGAACGGCCTGGTCCGCTCGCTCACCAACCCCGTGGGCGCGCTCTCCGGCCCCAGCAGCGGTGACCCGATAGCCATCGCGCTGGACTTCGTCCAGAAGCACCACGAGGCGCTCGGCCTGGGGCTCCATGACCTGGCGAACCTCGAAGTCACGGACCGCGTCTTCTCGGAGGTCAGCGGCGCCACGCACCTGCACCTGCGCCAGACGTTCAAGGGCCTGCCCGTCTACAACGCGCAGCTGCAGATCAACATCGGCAAGGACGGCAGCGTCCTGGGCGTCCACAGCGACTTCCTGCCCTCCATCGAGAACGCCATCGCGGGCGTGGAGCCGCGCCTGAGCGCGGGCGAGGCCGTCGCGGGCCTGGCCCGGCACCTGGGCGTCAGCCTGCCGACCGCCCCCCGCTCGCTGAAGGCCGAGTCCGGCGTGAAGCGCCGCACGGGCGTGGAAGTGGACGGCCTGTCGCGCGAGCCCATCGTCGCGGAGCTGGCCGTGCTGCCCATGCGCCGTGGCGAGGCGCGGCTGGTGTGGCACTTCCAGGTCTACACCCTGGACTCGCAGCACGACTACGACGTGACGGTGGACGCCGGCACGGGCGAGGTGTTGACGCGCTTTGACTGGGTGGCCGCGGATTCCTACAAGGTCTATCCGGTGCCCGTGGAGAGCCCCAATCACACCACGCCGCTGCCCCCCTCGGACGGCCGTGTGACGGTGTCCAACCCCGCCAACACCACGGCTTCACCCTACGGCTGGCATGACACCAACGGGGTCGCTGGCGCGGAGTACACGACGACGCGCGGCAACAACGTCCACGCGTACGAGGACCGCGACGCCAACAACGCCCCGCCCGCGACCCAGCCGGACTGCGGCGCGGCGCTCAACTGCGTCTTCACGATCAACCTCGCGGGCGCCCCGTCCACGTACATCTCGGCGGCCGTCACCAACCTGTTCTACTGGAACAACATCATCCACGACGTGCAGTACCAGTACGGCTTCAACGAAGTGGCCGGCAACTTCCAGCAGAACAACTACGGCCGCGGCGGCGCGGGCAACGACTACGTCCAGGCCGAGGCGCAGGACGGCGGCGGCACCAACAACGCCAACTTCTCCACGCCCGCGGACGGCAGCCGCCCGCGCATGCAGATGTACGTCTGGACGGCGCCGACCCCGGACAAGGACGGCGACCTGGACAGCGGCATCATCGTCCACGAGTTCGGCCATGGCATCTCCAACCGCCTCGTCGGTGGCCCCAGCAACGTGTCGTGCCTCAGCAACCGTCAGCAGCCGGGCGAGGGCATCAGCGACTTCCTCTCGCTGTTCTACACGGCGCGCGTCGGCGACACGGCGAACAAGGTTCGCGGCGTGGGCACCTACGCGCTGAACCAGCCCACCACCGGCAACGGCATCCGCACGCAGCCGTACACGCTGAACTCCACGCTCAACACCTGGACGTACGCGAGCATCAACGGCATGGCCGTTCCGCACGGCGTGGGGTCCGTCTTCGCCCAGGCGATGTGGGAGGCCTACTGGGCCCTGGTGACGCAGTGGGGCTTCGACGCCAACCTGTACAACGCCAATGGCAACGCCGGTAACCAGCGCATGATGCTGTACTTCACGGAGGGCCTGAAGCGCACGGCCTGCAGCCCCACCTTCACCCAGGTGCGTGACGGCATCATCAACGCGGCCACCACCCTGCACGGTGGCGAGGACGTGTGCCGGCTGTGGAAGGCGTTCGCCGCCTACGGCCTGGGCTTCAACGCGGTCTCCGGAGGCTCGACCAGCACCACGCCGACCAACGGCTTCACGCTGCCCTCCACCTGCCCCGCGGCCCTCGACGGCGAGACGCGCCTGTAATTCCTGACACACCGACGCACCGGACCGGGGGTTTCCTCTCACGAGGGGCCCCCGGTTTGTTTTTGTGCGCGGCGACGGACGACAACAACCGGGTGACACTTGCGAACGTCACCGGTGTTTCGTGGGAAGCCCCACACCCCGGAGACATTCCCATGGTTCCCACGCGTTTTGTCGCGTGTCTCGCCGGTGCCTTCGCACTCGGCGGACTGACGCATTGCACCCCGGCGGCCCCGGAGCAGGACGAAGTCGACGGCGAGGTGAATCCCATCTCCCAGACGGCCGAGGCCCAGGCCGCCCTGCACCACGACCCCCGCGGAAGGAAGCTGTTCAGCGAGGCCTTCCCGAACACCAACGGGCGCTCCTGCGCCACCTGCCATGTGTTCGAGGACAGCACGGCCCTGCGGCCCGAGAACGTCCAGGCCCGTCTCGCCTCGAATCCAACGGACCCGCTGTTCAACCGCATCGATGCGGATGACCCGAACGCGGCGGTCCCCACGTACGAACATCTGAAGAGAGGGCTTGTCCGCGTCGTCCTTCCCCTGCCCGCCAACATGGACGTCATCGACGCCCAGGGACACATCGTCACCCCCACCGACCGGAAGATTGCCGTCTGGCGAGGCGTGCCGAGCATCCAGGACATCGCCATCTCCGGCCCCTTCTTCCAACTGGACGGCCGAGAGTCGAACCTGGAGGACCAGGCCCAGGCCGCCATCACCAGCCACAGCGAGGGAGCCGCCGTGCCGCGCTCCCAGCTGCGCCAGGTGGCGGACTTCCAACGCGGAGAGTTCACGTCGGCCCGCGCGCGGTTCGTCGCCGACTTGAGCAACGCGGGGGTTCCGCTCTCTCGGATTCCCCTCCCCGAGGACTTCATGTGGCTCACGCCCGAGGAGCGACGGGGGCGCGAGGTCTTCAAGGTCGGCTGCGAGCCCTGCCACGGCGGTGCGACGCTGAGCCGGATTTCAACCCCGGCGATGCGAGAGGTCGCCTCCCAGTTCCCGGTGACGAAGGCCGATGGCAACGTGTTGTTCACCCATGTCCCCGGCGTGGGGCCCGTGCCCGTTCAGGGCCAGCGCTCGACGCCAGACATCCTGAACATCGGGTTCTCGGGCTTCTCCTACCTGGGACAGATTGGCCAGTTCCCCACGCTGTACAACGCGAGCATCGAGCTGCCGCGCTACCGGTTCCGCTTCTATACGGACGGCACGCGCCAGCAGCAGGTGACGGACCTTCCGCCCAACCCCGTGACGGCCAGCGGAGAGCCGTATGACCCGATTCCGGCGGTGGACGAGAGCGGAGCGCCCATCGTCGGGCCCAACCTCTTCCCTCAGTGGTTCTCCACGGACCCTGGCCGGGCGCTCGTCACCGGCAACCCCCTGGACTTCGAGGCCTTCGACATCCCCACGCTGCGCGGCGTCGCGCGAACGGCGCCCTACTATCACGACAACAGCCTCGAGAATCTCGAGGACGTCGTCGACATCTACAGCCAGTTCGTCCTGGCCTTCACGGCGCCCCTGAACCTGCCGCCCGTTCATCCACCGGAGACTCCAGGCGGGCTCCCCGAGTCCCTCAGCCCCGCGCAGAAACAGGACCTGCTCCGCTTCCTCCAGCGACTCTGAAGTCCGGCCGCGACGCGGTGAACCCGGGCGAGGGGCGCGGCACGATGCGCGTGTGCCGCGTCCCCCGGCGTCGACGTGAGGTCAGGCCCTCGAATGCACCCTCAGCACGACGGCGTCAGTTGATAGACGCGCACGTCCAGGCTCTCGCCCACGTTGACCTGGCACTGATTGCCCGGACAGGAGACAGGGGCCAGGGAGGGACTGGTGGACGTCGTCATTCCGACCCACTCCGAGACATTGAAGCCACAGCCGTTCCGGGCCAGCGGCATGTTCAGTGTGGGGAGGGGCCCCACGGTGTGCAACATCAGGGTGTTGTCGGAGGCCTCGACGACGGCGTCCACGCAGCTCCCACCGCTGGTGCAGGAGAAGACGTGGACCCCCGCGTCCCGTGCCACGTCTCGCAGCACCGACGTCGGCAGGCCGGGGACCGCGGCGAAGCCGACCTTGTAGCTCCCGGAGCCGTCCGAGACCCGCTTGACGGCGAAGGCCACCTCTCCGCTGTTCACATAGCGGGAGAGCATGCGGGAGTCGATGCAGTTCACTGCCGAGGCATTGGGACAGAGCACGCCCCCGGTGGCGCCCACGTCGATGCGGTATTGGAGCTCGAAGCTCCCCATCGACAGAGGGGCTCCCAGTCCATTGTCGGGGTACTCACGCCCATCGATGTACGAGGCGGCGGCGAAGGCCGACGTGGTGGCTCGCCGCGACACCGGCATCCCCAGGGCGCTCGAGACGTTGCTGTCCGCGGCGTTGCCGCTGCCGTCAATCACCCCGGGCGCGTAGAGGTAGAGGAGCGTGCGCCCGCTGCCCGCGAGCTTCTGCTGGATGATTTGCTTGTCGGACTCCGACAGCTTGTAGGCGTCCAGGAAGATGGCCAGCCGGAGGTTGGACGTATCGAGCGTCGCGAGGTCGGAGAGGAGGTAGTGCCGGGCTGGTGCTCCGACGCGGGAGAGCGCTTCAATCTGCCCCGTCATGCTGGCCGTCGTGAAGGGGAAGGCCTTGGCTCCCCCCAGCCCGTCGAGCGGATAATGCGCCACGGACTGCTCATCCACGAAGACGGCGATCTGCGGCGAATACGCGCTCCCCGTGCTCACCACGGACGAGGCCACCGTGCTGGTGTTCTTGAGGGTGTTCCAGAGCGAGGTCGTCTCCGCGGTCTGGTCCGGATTCCCGAACCAACCCCTGGCGAGCAGGTCGAAGTAGTAGAGCCCCGTGCCATGAATGGCCGCCGTGAGGCCATCGCGCACCACCAGCCGATTGGTCTCCACGATGTTGGTGGCATGCCGCCAGTCGTCGACCTCCGCGAAGTGCGTCCGGCTGTCGTCCTCGAACTCGAAGTGCTTCCCGCTCTTGGTAATCGCCTCGATGGAAACCTGCGGCGAGAAGCCGAAGCCGAGCCTGCGTGAGAGTTCGTAGGAGAAGGGAGAGGCGAGGATGTCGATGTTCGGGTCGAGCAACAAGGTGGCGAGCCCGTGGTGGAAAGAGAACGCCCGGCGCGCAGTGAGGCCATAGGAATAGCCGTAGAAGATCTTGTTCAACGCCTTGCCGCCCGTCACCTGCTTCACCCGGGCCGCCAACCGGGAGATGGCGGCGACCAGGTTGTCCACCTCGGCGCGGGACGCCTGGACGGCCGCGGCCTTCGTGCTCCCCGCCAGGAAGATGCCGAAGTTCTCCGACATCCGATTCGTGAGGGTGGCGGCGGGACTGCCGGAGTCGTCTTGAAAGAAGAAACTCGACGTGTGGAGCGGCTCCCAAGGGAATTTCGCTGTCGGGTCCTTGCCCGTGACGTAGAGGGGCGAGAAGAAGAACTCTCCCCCAGAGAGGTAGGTGAAGGTCATTCCAATCACCCGCCCCCGGGTCTCCGGCTCGGCCTCCAGCAGGTTGGCGACCGTGCCGATCTCCACCTCCGGGACAGAATCCACGATTCGTTGATGCGCTTGTAGGGCTTCCTGAACTTGCCGTCGACGGAAGCGTCGCAGAGGGCATTGGCGTTGAAGCGGGCCCCCTGGTTGTTGTAGAGCGCCATGTACGTCGGGGAGAGGAAGTCCTCTCCGTCCACGCAGGTAAAGGCGCTCTCCTCATAATCATAGAGGTCGAACCGGATGATGAGGTACGGGTCGAACCCCGGGTAGGCCTCCCGGACCTTCTTGAGCCGGGCGCCCAGTCGTTGGACCGCGGGCGTGCCCCGGTAGGCGATGGCGGCCACCTCGACGATGAAGCGAGTGCCAAAGGCCTGCGTCCTCGCCAGCTCGGCGAGCTGGGTGTCGATGATGGCATCCTCCGCCAGGCAGTCGTCCAGACGACACGACTGGAGGTTGAACGCGTGGTGCAGCGGGCTGAGCACCTGGCCGTTGACGGAGATGCGCTTGCCTCCGTTGACGGTGACGATGGTGGCGGCGGGGCCCGTCCAATTCGACGTCGAGAGCGTATAGGTGGCGCTGACCGGCGTGCTGCTGGTGAAGCCCGCGCGGCAGGCGATGGCGCGGACCGTCCTCGTCGTGTCCACGGTGAAGGGCGCCGTATACGTGAGCGAGGGGGCGCCACAGACGGGCGAGCTTCCATCCTGGGTGTAGTAGAGCGTCGCGCCAGGGGTCGTGGTCGTCAGCGTCACGCTCCGCGCGCTGCTGTAGATCCCTCCCGGTGGCGAGAACTGGGGCGGCGCGGCGACGAAGCTGTACTGGGCCGAAATAACGGAACTCTGCGTCATGCCACTCTTGCAGGCGATGGCCTGGACGGTGGTCGCCGAGGAGAGCGCGAAGGGCGTGCCGTAGAGGTTCCCACCGCCACACGTCGGAGCCGAGCCATTGAGCGTGTAGTAGATGCTCGCCGAGCTGGTGCCGGAGGTCAGCGCCACGTTGATGGGGCTGGCATGGGTGCCTCCCGACGGGGACAGGACGGGAGCCTGCACCGTCGCGACGGTGGGCACTGTCGGCGTTCCGGCGACCTGGTCCGAGACATCCGTGCCGGACAACATGGCATACACATACAGGGGCTGACCCTGGAACTGGGCGAGGACCGAATCTGACAGGCGAATCTTGAAGCGGTGTCGGGCCAGCGTGGTGTTGCAAAGGGAGCTCACCGCGGGCTCGGAAGCGATGTCCGCCAGCCCCCCGTAGAAGATGGTTCCCGTGGTCCAGGGCCCGCCCGCGTAGACGTTCAGCTCAACGGACTGGTTGATGCCATACGCGCAGGTCCATCCTTCCAGGTAATAGCCATCACTCCGCAAGTACACTCCCTCGACGGAGCCCTTGACCTGTCCATTGTAGGGGGCCGCGGGGATGGAGATGTTTCCCGAGCCCGGGACGAGGTTGTTGATGCCGTGGGCGGCCAGATGGGCATGCGCATAGAGCGGCTTCCCCGCGTGCTGCTTGAGCAGATACTGGGGGAGCTGGAACCGGAAGCGGTGCCGGTTGAGGGTGCTGCCACAGGCCGTGGACACCCCCGGCTCCGACAGCACATCCGCCCGGGTGCCGCCCAGCATCGTGCCCGTGGGCCACGGCGCTCCGGCGTACACGTCGACGTCGACCGACTCGGAGAACCCGTACGCACACGCCCACCCCTCCACGAAGTAGGTCGTGCCCCTCCAATACACGCCCTCGAGATTGCCTCTCACGTCATTGCTCGCCAGCACATCCATGGCGAGCAGGAAGAGTGTGACAGCGATGAGGCGCTGGATTGATCGACGCATGCGGGCCCTCCCGGCTTTCTGTCGATTTACGTGCTTTCCAGCTATTGACGCAAGTTGGGGAGGAAGTCCCCATGACAGGGCGCTGTGCCGCGTTGGGCGATGGCGGCACCCCCAGCACATGTTCACATGCGCCAGGAGTCTGCCCTGGCTCAGGGGAGCCTGAAGACCCGCAGGTTCTCTTCGCCCCTGCGCACGTAGACGAGGGCGTGGTGCGTCGCCAGGTAGAAGAAGCGGTTCTTGACCAGCTCATGCCACCCGCCGAAGGCGCCAGCCTCGTACTCGGGGGCCTCGCGCAGCGTGAGGGCCACCGGGTCCACTTCGTAGGTCCGGTACTCGAAGCTCCCATCGCCATCGCGGTCATACCGGAACGCGGCGATGTAGCGATTGAGCGGAGGCACGTAGGCGAACACCTGTCCCTCGAAGTATTCGGGGTAGCAGCGCGCACGCACCAGGTCGCTCGTGAGCTTCAGCTCGCCCCACTTCGTCGTGTCCAGGTCGTAGGTGATCAGTCGGGGAAAGTGCACGTGCGACTCCTCGTGCCCTGGAGCCGGGAAGCTCACCAGCGTGCGCCCCACCCTGGCCATCTGCGCGAAGAACCAGGTGGGAGGAGTAATGACCTCCCACTTCCAGGACTTGTCCGCGGTTCCGAACGACCACCACCGCGAATAGTTGCCGTTCTCCGTGGGGCCGAACACATAACGGCCCGCCACCTCGTCCCAGAACGTCCACCCGGCCGCGCCACCGTAACCCGTCTCTCCATTGTAGGAGGCGCCCGGGGTGTTGAACGGGTTGTGGCGCGTCCACTTGCGCGTCGTCAGGCTGTAGCGCCACATGCGCCGGACGCCAAAGGCAACCTCATCGAGGTCCGGGTTGTAGACGAGTCCGTTGTAGGTATGACGGGCCGTGGGGTTGCCTGTCGAGGCAGCGGGCCGGGCCGGGTCGAAGAACTCGTCCCCGGTGACGTCGCTGTCCGGATGCGACCTGGCGTACTCCGAGGCGGGTGGATAGCTGCTGTATGTGTTCCCCCAGGGAACCTCCGCCCAGTTCGCCGAGTGGTCCGGGAGCTGCTCGATGCTCCAGCGCATCTGCGCCATGTCGAAGCGGTAGATGCCGTTGTTGGAGCTGTCCGCGTGGCCCCCACCGAAGGCCCACCAACGCGCGCGCGGCGCATCCAACGCGACCCCCGAGTATGCGTTGATGACCCCGGCGATTCCCTGCGAGCCGAGGTCCCGGAAGCCAGGAAGCGCCGCCTTGACCTCCGCATCGAGCGTGGTGAGCGGAGTCCCCGCGACTTCAATCCACCGGTCCTTCGGGACGAGCGCCCACGACACCTCGTTCACGAGCCCAGTCGCGTCGCGCCCCGGCGTCCACACGTTGCCCACCAGCGTGCCGGTCTCCGTGCCATGGCCCCAGGTGAACTCGGGAGGAGGCTGCTGCCCGCCATCCGGTGAAGTCGTCCCGCCGTCGGGCCGCGGCCCTCCTCCATCCGGTGACGTCGTCCCGCCGTCGGGCCGCGGCCCCCCTCCATCCGGTGACGTCGTCCCGCCGTCGGGTGAGGGCTGCTCCCCAGGAGAGGGGTCCGACGAGTCGCATCCCGCGACGACGAGTGAGAGCGACACGAAGAGAATCCAAGGAGACAAACATCGGCTCAGACGGCCCGTGGTCATGCACTGCTCCGAGACAAGATGGCTGAACGCCCGCGCGTGGGCCCAGGCAAGTGACATGCCATGGGGCGCTCACACGAACTCCTCCACGGATGCGCTCGGCGACACGGGAGCACTGGCGCGGAGACAGGGGGGACAACCCCCCATCGTGTGGCCCACGTGCCCCACAGTCCCCCCATCAGACGAGGTCCAGGTCTATGGTCCGGCGCCATGAATCTCGTCATCACAGGCGCCAACCGTGGCATCGGCCTGGAGCTCACCCGGCAGTACCTCGCGCGCGGCGACACCGTGCACGCGGGAGCCCGAGAACCGGCGGAGGCCCGCGAACTCACCACCCTCGCGGATGCCTCCGGCGGCCGGCTGCGGGTGTATGCCCTCGACGTGACCAGCGACGAGAGCGTGCGCGCGTTCGCCGCCGCGCTGACGGAGCCAGTGGACCTGCTCATCAACAACGCGGGCCGGCGCACCCGGCGAGACGACCTCGAGGATGTCTCGCTCGAGGACGCGCTCCAGATGCTGCAGGTGAACGCGCTCGGTGCCCTGCGAGTGACTCGCGCGGTGCTGCCGCGACTGCGCGGGACGCCCGGGGCGAAGATCGCCAGCCTCAGCTCGGGGCTCGGTTCCATCACGGACAACACGTCGGGCGGAGGCTACGGCTACCGGATGTCGAAAGCGGCGCTGAACATGGCGACGCGCTCGCTCGCGGCGGACTTGCGCGACGAGGGACTCATCGTGGTGACCATCAGTCCCGGCTGGGTACAGACGGACATGGGCGGCGCGAGCGCACCGACGCAGGTGTCCGAGTCAGCCGCGGGGCTGCTCGCGGTGCTGGACCGCGTGACGACGCAGGACAGCGGAGGCTTCTTCGACTTCCGGGGCGCGCGCATCGACTGGTGAGCGAACTGGCGTCACTCCCCAGTCCTGGCCCCTGACAATCATTCGCAGACAAACACCCGAGGACCTCGCGGGCTGAAACAAGCCTTGAGTATCGCAGAGGGCTGTATCGGGTGACCGTGGCCGCCGTTTCCTCCAGAGTTGCGCCGATGGCCCCTTCCCCATCGATGACCGACGGGTGAGGGGCCATCCTCGCCATGCACGGGACGCCCGTGCTCGGAAGGACCGTCAGTTCTTGACGACGGTGGTGATGATCAGCGGAGTCGGAGTTCCGACGAAGCTGCCAGCGGTGTTGGTGCACGGCATGGGCACCTGCGAGAAGTCCGCGGCGTAGTAGCCGTAGGTGGAGCCATTGCCCTTCTCGTAGAACTCCTGGCCGTCCGGGAGGACCACCTTCCAGACGTAGTTGATGCTCGTGTACTGCGTGGACGACCGCGCGCGGATGACACCCGTCACCGTGGTGCCCCAGTGGTACGGAGCCACCGCCGGCGCCTCGACGGTCTGCGGCGCCGGAGCCCAGTCGAACGTGCTGGTGGGGCCGGTGCTCCCGCCCCAGCCGTAGATGAGGAACACGCTCGTCCCCCAGGGCAGGTCATCGTTGCGGTACGTGAGGGTGATTTCCGCCTGGGAGGTGCTGAAGTAGCCGCACGTGTTGAGCACCGTGCGCGCCTGCACCCACTGCGAACCCGCGAGAGCAGAGGTGGAAGTGAGCATCAGGGCGAGCACGAGCGCGTGGCGGGAAATTCGGGACATGCGAAGACTCCAGGGTGTGGTTTGACAACCGCGTCCCCTTACCAGAGCCAGGGGGCGCGCTGGAACCCAGGGGCGCCGCGACGTGTTTGAATGACTGTCCGACACGAGCAACCCCGCCCGTCGAGCACGCCCACCCATGCCTCGCGAGCCTCCCATCGTCCTGCCCGTCTTGCTGTCGCAGCTCCGGCTCGCCAATCCGTGGGCGCTGCTCCTCGCGAAAGAGGAGGGCTATCCGCTCTCCACCGCCAGCCTGCTCTCCGAGCGCTACGCCATGAAGAGTGACGAGAAGCCCTTCGCGCGAGAGCTGCTCGGCCGCAAGCCGAACCTGTGGGTCTTCCGCTGCGACCAGCGCCGCTTCGCGGGTGACTTCGTCATCGTGGACATGGCGGAGCCGCGACCCGCGCGGCGCCAGGTGGTGGTGCTCGACCTCAAGATGGGTGCGCCCCTCGTACTCGGCGGAGGCGGAGCCGGCGTGCAGCTCACCCACGCGCAGGACGCGGTGGAAGGTGTCGCGGCCCGCAAGGGCGTCATCGCCCCAGGCACGCCATACGTGCTGGCGACGGGCGACAAGGACGTCATCCTCGCCTGGCTGCGCGAATGACGGCCCCAGGCATGTAGCCGCGACACTCTCCGCTCAGGGCGTCGTCTGGAATCCCGCCCCCATCACCGTGCCGTCGAACCCGCTGGCCACGTCCCGAAGGCGGAGGTCCTTCAGGATGTTGGCCGATGAGGTGTAGACGTACGGCGGAATGGCAATCGACCGACGGGTGGTGATGCCGGCCCAGGGCCCCTCGGACTGGAAGTTGTTCGACGACGACGGGTACGCGCTCCCCGGAACATGCCAGATGACAGGGCCTCCCGAGTCGCCCGCCGCGTGCTGGGCCCAGCACTGGTACAGACCATTGCTGTTGTTGGTGATACGGCCGTAGTAGGTGCCGGACGGCGCCGACGTCACCAGTTCGTTGTTGTTGAACCAGGCGGCACCCAGCAGGTTCTCCCGGCTGCCTTCGACCACGAGCACCCCGGTGATTTTGAGATGCGGGCCCTGGGCCGAGAGCTGCACGTCCTCGACGAACTGGAGGATGGCGTAGTCCAGAAACGGCTGGAGTGCCTTCGGCTTGATGAATCGCATGTATCCGATGGGACCAAACGCCACGTCGTTGGCGTCGTAGATGGGCGCCAGACCATAGGGAATCAGGACACCTTCGTAGGTGTCGCCACCGTCGAGGCAGTGTCCCGCGGTGATGCCGACCCGGTTGCCGTAGCTGTCGGTTCCGACCGGGCCCATTGTGCAGAAGGCCTCCGGAAAGGCCGGGTTGAAGATGATCTTCATGCCATTGGCGACGAGCTTGGGGCTCGTCTGGGCAACGGCTTCACCCGCCCCTCCCACCAAGGAGAGGACAGCGAGGGTGGACAACAACACGACGGCCATCCGAGTGATGCGCATATCGCTCCTTCGCTCCAGGGCTGAATCCCGCGGGCACCGTACACCACCCACCCGTCCTGGATGACGACGGCCCCCGGGCAGTGCTCGTGGACCTGGAGTCCTCCGCACGCCTCAGCCCTTCTTGTCGGATTCCGGACGCGCCGTCGGGCCCACCACGAGACGCGAGATTTGCTTGAAGGCGGTCAGCCACAGCTCCACCTCCCGCCTCGTCAGGGCCGAGCGGGTGAGCGAGTGGGTCATCTCCGCGAGCAGTGCATCCGGCCCCTGCCGATTGAGGAACCCCACCTCCAGGAGGACCAATCGCATCCAGGACTGAAGCGCCTGCACCAGCCGCAGCGGCGCGCCCTCCACCGCGCCCGGTGACGCCACTTCCACCTGCTCGCGCGCGCAGAGGTACAGGAGGACCGCCGCCGCCTGCGCCAGGTTCATGGAGGGCTGCTCGGGCCGCGTGGGAATGACGAGCGCCTGCTGGCAGTGGCTGAGGTCCTCATCGGACATGCCGCGCTTCTCGCCCCCGAGAACCAGGGCCACCTTCCCCCGCTGCGAGTGCAGCGCCAGCAGCGCCACCGCATCCTCGGGAGAAAGGGTGGGCATGCCGCGCAGGTTCTGCCGCGAGGTGGTCCCCACCGCGAGCACCACGTCCTCCAGCGCCTCGGGCAGGGTGGGAACGATTCGCGCGGCCTCCAGGACATGACCGGCGTGCACCGCCATGCGCCGGGCGCCGTCCATCTCCTGCAGTTGAGGATCGGAGAGCACGAGCTCCGCCACGCCAAAGTTCGCAGCCAGGCGCGCCACTGCGCCGAGATTGTCCGGGCCCTGCGTCTGGTGCAGCACGACGCGCAGGTGGGAGGTGAGAGCCATGCAGCCACCTTACTGGCCGCGCACAGCCCCCGTCGCGCTCATCCGCTCCGTCCTGTCCTCTCCCCCAGGGGCGACGCGGAGGCCCGCGCGGACCACAGCCCCCGAGAGAGCACCTCGTCCAGGTTCCTCCGGTGGAAGAACGCCTCGAAGTCGCCTCCCTCCACGTCCTCCGGCAGACAGGCTCCGAGCGGAATCGCGCGGACACGCTCCGGCACGCCCCTCGTCTCGCGCACGGCCGCCTCCAGCGCCCGCAGGTAGTGTCGCGCGGCCCCCAGCGTGCGCGCGGAGGACACCCCGCCGTGCCCCTGGATGACCCTCGTGCGGCCCCTCACCTCGGCCCGGGCCAGCGCGGCATCGATGTCGGCCGGCTCGCCATACGCCACGTAGGCCATGTTCCCCACCGCGATGTCCGCGCTGAGCAACACGTCCAACGCGGGGACGTCGAGGTTCAGCGTGCTCGCCGTGTGCCCGGGATTCGGGAACACGTCCAGCGTGTACCGTCCCCACTCCAGCGACAACGGCGCGTCCACGCACCGGTCCGGCGCACGGTAGAAGCCCGTCTCCTCGTCCGAGCGGAAGCGCTCCAGACGAAAGGTCTCCTCGAACCGCGCGTGAGCCCACACCGACGCCTCGGGGAACGCCTGGAGCCCCGCCAGGTGGTCGCTGAAGCCATGCGTGCAGACCACCTGCCGCACCCGGGCCCTCAGTGAGCCAGCCACCCACTCCCGGAGCGCCTCCGCGTCCGCCCGGCTCGCGAGCGCGTCCACCATCAGCACCTCACCCTCCCGGAGGAACAGCGTGGCATTCGAGTCATACGCCTCCCCCGTGACGACCCAGACCTCAGGGGCCAACCGCAGCGTCTTCAAGCCCATCCCGGCACCTCTCGTCAGCGAGCAGGCGTGGGTTCTCCCGAAGTTTCCTCCATGCGTCCAACGCATCCTCCGCATCCATCCATGCGAGAATCGAATGGATGACCCTGGACGTGAGACACCTTCGACTGGTGGCGGCCGTGGTGGACACCGGCTCGGTGACGGCGGCGGCGCGCGTGCTGCACCTGTCCCAGCCCGCCCTGAGCCACCAGCTCCGCGACGTGGAAGAGCGGCTGGGCACCGAGCTGTTCCAGCGCGAGGGCCGACGCATGGTGCTCACCGGCCCCGGCCAACGCGTCCTCGAAGCCGCACGCAAGGTGATGGCCGAGGTGGAAGCCGCCGAAGCGGACGTTGCACGGCTCGCGCACACGTCGCAGGGCATCCTCCGGCTCGCCACGGAGTGCTACACGGCCTACCACTGGCTGCCGTCGGTCCTCCGGCGGTTCTCCACCCGCCATCCCCAGGTGGAGGTGCGCATCGCGGTGGAGGCCACGCGCCGCCCGGTGGAGGCGCTGCTGGCGGGGACGCTGGACCTGGGCATCGTCAGCGCGCCGACGCGGCACCGGCGTCTCGCACATGCGCCCCTCTTCGAGGACGAGCTCGTCGCCGTCATGGCACCAGAGCATCCCCTGGCGAGCCGCGGCATCCTGCAAGCCGCCGACTTCGCGCGCGAGCACGTGCTGCTCTACAGCATCCCTCTCACCGAGAGCACCTTGTTCCAACAGGTGCTCACGCCCGCCGGCGTCTCCCCCGCGCGCGTGTCCCACGTGGAGCTGACCGAGGCGCTCGTCGAGTTGACCAAGGCCGGGCTCGGCATCGCGGTGCTGGCCCGCTGGGCGGTGGCCCCGGAGCTCTCACGCGGGACGCTGGTCGCGGTGCGTGTGACACGCAAGGGACTGCGCAGGCACTGGCACGCCGTGTGGCCCCGCGCCGTGCGCCCCACACCCCACCTCACCTCTTTCGTGGAGCTGCTCGCGAAGGCGGGCCCCCCAGGACGCTGAGGCCTCAACACCGTTCCTGATGAAGGGCCGATGTGGGTACGCGCTGTCCGTGTGTCTCCGATGACGGACTCAGGCGCACCGAGAGCCTCAAATTCCTGAGAGAACCTCAGGGGTTCGAGGCTCTCGGTGCGACGGCGTCGCTCGAAGTCAGCTGAAATACTTGAAACATCATAAGGCGAGAAAAGGTCCGGCAATTGCAGTCGTGTGTGACCCCCTATGCGCACACCCCTGATCAACTCCTGGACGCATCGTGTTTCCCTGCTCCTCGTCGTGGCACTCCTCTTCACCGCTTGTAGTGATGACCCGCCGAAGCCCACGCCCGATGCGGGCCCTGATGACGCTGGCATCCCCGATTCTGGCGGAGGCCCTCGTCCGGATGCGGGCCCCGCGGATGCTGGCGAGCCTGACTCCGGCACTCCTGACGCAGGCCAGCCCGATGCGGGCGGAGGTGAACCCGATGCGGGGACCTCCTGCGCGCCGACGGTGACGGACGTCCTCCAGAACGGAGAATGGGACCCCCGCTTCTCCATCGCGGGCGTCTCCGGCATGGATGGCCATGTGCCCCATGTGTATGACTTCGCGAAGACGCCCTCGGGCGACCTCGTCGCCGCCGGGTACTTCCGCTGGCTCGGCACGCAGGCCACGCCTCCACTCATCCAGCGCCACGACGGAAAGTGGCAACCCCTCCAGAGAACATGGGAGCAAGGGCTTCCCGGCGCGGGCTTCTCTTCCGTCGCGGCGAAGGACGACACCACGCTCGCCCTGGCGACGAACGACACGTTCGGCGCGCGCTCGGGTGAGGTGTGGCTCGCGACGCCCGAAGGTGTTCGCGTCATCGGCAGGTTCGACGGCCTGGTTCGCACCATGGCCTTCATCAAGGGAGAGCTCTGGGTCGCGGGGCAGTTCCAGCTCGCGGAGAACGGGGCCATCGGCCTGGCCATCTGGGATGGGAGCACCTGGCGGTTCCCCACCGGAGGCCCCGCCAATGGCCCCGTCTACGAGCTGCTCGTCGACGGTGATGACGTCTGGGTGGGCGGCGGCTTCTCCCAGGTGGGTGGCATCTCCAGCAACATGGTCGCCCGGTGGAATGGGAGCACGTGGGAGGCGTACGACCTCCCTCTGATCGGCAACGGCGTCTTCGCGCTCGCGCTCGGAGACGACGGGACGCCCTATGCGGGTGGCACGTTCGCCTACGACTTCAGCATGGATGGCGTGGGCTCCATCGCCCGCTGGAATGGCACCGCGTGGGAGATGCTCAACAAAGGCGTCAGCACCGGGCAGTTCCCCGGCGTCGTGACGGACCTGGTGTTCAACGACGGCAAGCTTCACGTGGGTGGATGCTTCTCCCACGTCAACGGCCATGCCTGGAACGACCCCAAGGCCATCCCCGCGAATGCCCTGGCGCAGTGGTCGCCCACCACCGGATGGGAGCCGTGGCCCAATGCCACGCTGCCCAACCGGACCGTCTGGTTCGCGCCGCTCTACTGTGGCGATGAGGGCCCTTCCGCCTTCCCCCTGTGGGAAGTCCCCATCCAGCGATTCCTGCTCGACGGTGAGCGCCTCTATGTCGCGGGCACCTTCCCCAGCGTCAACGGCGCGGCATCCCAGAGCCTCGTCTCCTACGAAGACGGCCAGTGGCGGACCGAGGGCGGCGAGTCCGGCGACGGACTGAGCGGGCGACCCGATGTGATGGCGACGGGAGGTCCCCAGTGCACCGTCCACATCCTGGGCGAAATCTCCCATGCGGGTGGCGAGGCGGTTCCGCGCACCGTGCTGCAATTCAGTGACGCGGGCTGGAAGCCGCTGGCGGCACTGCCGGAGATGGAGTGCTCGGACCTGGCTGTGAATGCCCGGGGCGACATCTATGTCTCGTGTACTGACTGGAACGCCCTCCAGTCGCACGTGCTCACGTGGACCGGGGAAGCGTGGCGGTCACTCGGAGACCTGAGCGCACACGGCTTCATCTTCGACATGACCCTGGACTCGCTCGGACGACCCTGGCTGTCGACCCTGCTGGACACCACCGGGCGCGTGGTCCGCTGGGATGGCGAGCGTTTCGTGCTGGTGGCGGACGGCTTCGACAGCCCCGTGTCCGCGCTGGCCCTTCGTCCCGAGAACGAGGACCCCGACCACCCTGCCTTCGTCGCCGCGGGCGAGTTCACGCACGTGGGCACATTGGCGGCGCGGCGCATCGTCCACTGGAACGGCACCGCCTTCGAGCCCCTGGGCGAAGGACTGAGCACCTCCGTCATCACCGTCGCCTACGGGGAGCGCGGCATCTTCGCGAGCACCAACATGGAATTGGGGCCGGAGGGCCTGCCCGTGCCAGACCGCATCACACTCGGACACTGGGACGGTACCGCCTGGGTGGAGTTGGCGACGGCTGAAAACGGGCTGCCGCCGCCCATGAACGAGAGCCGGGGCGGTGTCCATAGCTTCCGGAAGCTCGTCCCCAGCGGGAGCGACCTCGTCGCCGTGGGCACCATCATTCCCGAAGGCGGGGGCCCCACCCATGCGTATGTCTTCAATGGCGAGCGGTTGCTGCCCATTGGAGGGGGCGTCAACGCCATCAGCGTCGATGCCGTGGCGCTGACACCCGACGGTATCTGGTTGGGAGGTTTCATCGCCGAGGCCGGACGCGACGCGCGCCGCATCCCCTCCGTGGGCGTGGCGCATCTGCGCCGGCGCACCACCGTGCCCTGATGCCGGACGGGCGCGGCTTGCCATTCTTCGCGCAAGCCGCGCCACCCCGGAGCCGTTCACGGCGTCATGCGGGCATCCCATCGCCCGTGACTTCCAGGGCGCCCCAGCGCCGGTGAGCGCCTTCTTGCGAACGCGTCAGCGGTGCACGCTGCTCATGTCCAGGTAGCGAAGCCCCGTCGCCGCTCCCACCGGGAACACCGAGTCGAGCTGGGCGAGGTCCGCGCCCGTGAGTTCCACGCGCGCGGCACCCGCGTTCTGCTCGAGGTACTTCACGCGCTTGGTGCCGGGGATGGGCACCACGTCCGGGCCTCGGGACATCACCCATGCGAGCGCGAGCTGCGCGGACGTCACGCCCTTCTGCTTCGCGAGCTGCTCCACGCGCTGCACGAGGTCCAGGTTCTTCTGGAAGTTGTCTCCCTGGAAGCGCGGGTTCTGTCGTCGGAAGTCGTCCGCGGGCAGGTCCTCGAAGCGCTTGTACTGGCCGGTGAGGAAGCCGCGCCCCAGTGGACTGTAGGAGACGAAGCCGATGCCCAGCTCGCGCACCGTGGAGAGTACGCCGTCCTCCTCCACGTCGCGCGTCCACAGGGAGTACTCGGTCTGCAGCGCCGAGATGGGGTGGACGGCGTGCGCCTTGCGAATCGTCTCGGGCGCGGCCTCGGACAGGCCGAGGTAGCGCACCTTGCCCGCGCGCACGAGCTCCGCCATCGCGCCGACCGTGTCCTCGATGGGCACCTTCGGGTCCACGCGGTGCTGGTAGTAGAGGTCGATGTGGTCGACGCCCAGGCGCTTGAGCGAGGCCTCGCACGCCTGTTTCACATAGGCCGGGTCGCCCCGGATGCCCAGGAACTCGCCCTTGGCGCCACGCACGTTGGCGAACTTCGTGGCCAGCACCACCTGCTCGCGGTGGCCTCGAATGGCGCGGCCCACGAGCTCCTCGTTGGTGAAGGGCCCGTACATGTCCGCGGTGTCGAGGAAGGTGATGCCCAATTCGAGGGCGCGGTGGATGGTGCGCAGGGACTCCGCCTCATCCCCGGCGCCGTAGAACTCGCTCATCCCCATGCACCCGAGCCCCAGCTCCGAGACCACCAGCCCTTGCCGACCCAGCTTGCGCTGCTTCATCGTCCTGCCTCCGCGTTCGAGTGCCGTTGCGCGCTGAAGGTGCGGCCGGAGCAAGAGCGGTGCACCGGCCCGGCGGCAGGCGGAGGTCAGGCCGCCTCCTCGACGACCGCGAGGCGGCGGCCCGTCCCCCACACGAGCGCGGGGCGAGCGGGAGACCTCAGGGCTTCGCCTTGATCTCCATTCGCTCGTCGCGGAGCGATTCACCCTTCAGGAAGGACTTCATCCGCTCCAGGATGCGCGGGTCCGACTGGAAGAGGCCGTCGTGTCCCGCGCCCTCCAGCACCAGGTGCACGGCCCGGGAGAGTCCGGGGCGCAGCGCCTCCGCGTTGTCAGGGCTCGTGCGCCCATCCAGGGTGCCGCTGATGAGGAGCACGGGCACGTCGGCCTTGAGAGGGCCACGGAAGGACTCTCCCAGGTCGCTCACGCCGGCCACATCCTCCGCCAGCAGGGCGCCCGGGTTGACGCTGCCACCGAGCACCGCCTTCGCCGCCTCCCGCTCGATGAGGGCGCGTCGCGCCGGACTCACACCGGAGGCCGCGTCCATCGCGAGCGACATGGGACGCAGCAAGCCTTCGCGAAGCCTGCCCGCGAACGGCGCCATCGCCTCATGGTTCCCGGACTCCAACGCCGTGAGCAGGGGGAGGAAGCGCCGGAAGGTGGCCGGGTCCCTCAGGGATTCGAAGGCGAGGCACTGAAGGTCGAAGGGGCTGACCTTCCAGGTGCGGCGGTCACCCTTCTCCTCGTCCGTGAACTCCACCGTGAGCGGCTTGCTCCGCAACGACTTCACCAGCTTCGCCAGCCGTGCCTTCAGGCCGGGCCCGCGCTCACCCTCGGCGCGCAACACGGCCTCCCAGCGCCCGAGCAGCGCCTCCGCGTGGGCAGGCCGCTTCCAGGTGTCATCAGGCCCCTCGATGCCAGCGAGGATGATGTGGTCCACCCGCTCCGCGTGGCGCCGCACGTAGGCGAGGCCCAGGTGGGTGCCGTAGCTGATGCCCCAGAGGTTGAGCTTCGGCGCGCCCAGCGCCTTGCGCAGCATCTCCAGGTCGTCGGCGTTCTCCACCGTGGTGAAGGCCCCCAGGTCCACGCCGGCCGCGGTCCAGGTCCGGCTCGCCTCCGCGGCGGCCTTCTTCACCGTGGAGGTGAGCAGCGCCTCGTCCATGCGCTGGTCGAGCGGGATGGACCACGACTGCTTCAACTCGGGATGGGGGTTCGACTCGCCGGTGCCGCGCTGGTCCAGCGCGATGACGTCCGCCACCTCGCGCAAGGCGAGGAACAAATCGAAGCGGCCATACCGTGCGGCATCGATGCCGGAGCCTCCCGGGCCTCCCGCGAGGTAGACGATGGGCGCCCCGGGCGAGGCGCTCGTGCTCTTGAAGCGCACGAAGCGCAGGGGCAAGCCCGGGCCCTCGGGGTGGGCATGGCGCAGGGGCACGGTGAGGGTGCCCAGCTCCGCCTGAACGGTGCGACCGTCGCGGGCCTGGAAGGTGTGGGGCTGCAGTTGGAGGCCCTGGGCCTGGGCGAGGGACAACGGAAGGATGAGGGCAAGCAGGAGCACGGCACGCATGGCGTTCCTCCGAGAAGGGCTTCAGGGAGGAGAATGCGGTGGCCTGCACGGCACGTGGGGTGCCGGTCGCCCAACGTCTCGCGGTGTCGCCGGAATGCGCGTGGGGCGGCGCCGGGCCGCGTATGTTGAGGCCCATGATGTCCTCCGCCCTCTTCGCGGGATGCTTCGCGCTCTCGCTCACCGCTTCGGCCGCGCTGCCCTCCGCGCGGCAGGGACTGGTGCAGGTGAACACGGAGGATCTCTCCCCGGAGGTCGCGCTCTCCGGAGACGCACGGGGCTGGCGCACGGTGGCGGCCGACCAGGTGAACGAGGGGACGGGCCCCTATTGGCTGCGCACGCAGGTGGACGTGCCCCCGCGTGAAGCCGGAGCCCCGACACCTGCCCTCGCCCTGTCGGTGCTCGGGTCATGGGAGGCGTGGTGGGACGGCGGGCTGCTGGGCCGCAACGGACAGGTGGGGCGGACGCCCTCGGAGGAGGTACCAGGACGGGTCGATGCCCTGCTCCCGCTTCCGACCGGACTCAGCGCGCCGGGCCCTCACGTGCTGACGATGCGCATCTCCGCGCATCGACTCGGCTTCCAGCCCGTGGGCACCGTCCACTACATGCAGGTGGGCGAGGCCGCGTCACTCGCTCAGATGCGGATGCTCGGACTGGTGCCAGCCCTTTGCATGCTGGGCGCGCTGGTGCTGATGGGGCTCTACCACCTCGTGCGCGTGCGGCTCGCTCACGGTGGGCTCGCCACGCTCCTGCTCGGCGTGCTGTGCCTCGCCGCCGCGGCGCTCGTCCTGATGGAGTCGTGGCGCGGGCTCGCCAACTATCCCTACCCACAGCATGCGCTGCGGCTGCGACTGCAGGCGGCGGCCGTGCTGGCGGTGGCGGCGCTGCTGCCAGCGACCGTCCACGCGGCCTTCGGCGAGCCACTCCGCTGGCTGCGGTGGGTGGGACTGGGACTGGGGCTGCTCGCGCTCGTCTTCGTTCCGGGCTTCGATGCCAAGAACAGCGTGGCGCTCGGGGCCTCGCTCGTCGTCTCCACGGCGCTCGCCGTGCGCGCGTGGCGGAGAGGGGAACCGGGGGGAGCCCTGGGCGCGCTGGCGGGGCTCTGTTTCGCCGGGACGCTCTACCTGTTGGAACCCTGGGGCTTCTCCGAGCGCGGCTTCTTCGTCGCCTTCGGAGGGCTCCTGGTCTGCCTCACTGCGATACATGCCCGGCGGCAGCGCCATCAGCAGGAGCGGTTCGAGAGTGCGACGCGCGCCGCGGAGCGCCTGCAACTGGAGTTGCTCAAGCGCAGCCTGCAGCCGCACTTCCTGATGAACACGCTGGGCGCGCTGAGCGAGTGGGTGGAGACGGAGCCCGCGCAGGCCGTGCGCTTCATCGAGGCCCTGGGCGCGGTGTACCGGCACCTGCTCGCCGTCTCCGGTGAGCGCACCATCCCGCTCGCTCGCGAGTTGGAGTTGTGTCGCGCCCATCTGGAGGTCATGGGCTGCCGACAGGGCACGGCCTTCCAGTTGGAGACCGAGGGCGTGGACCTGTCGGCCCCCGTCCCCCCTGCCCTGCTGCACACGCTCTTGGAGAACGCCTTCAGTCACAACCGCTACGTCTCGCCCCACACCTTCCGACTCGAAAGCAGCCTCGTCGCCGAAGGCACGGGGCCCCGTCGGCGTTACGTCTTCCTCGCGCCTCCGGGCACGGGGACGCGCCCGGGAGGTGGTGAGGGCACCGGCTCGCGCTACCTGCGCGCGCGCCTGGAGGAGGCCTTCCCTGGCGCGTGGAGGCTCGAGGATGGGCCCACGGATGCGGGATGGAGGACGCGGGTGGAGGTGCCGGCGTGAGACTGCTCATCGTGGAGGACGAACCGCTGGCGGCGCGCCGTCTCGCCCGGCTGTGCGAGCAGCAACTGGGGCCGGACGCTCCGCCCCCGCGCGTGTGCGCGAGTCTGGACGAGGCACGCGAGCTGCTGGCCGAGCGCACCGTGGACGTGCTGCTGCTGGACCTGAACCTCTCGGGGGAAGACGGCTTCGCGCTGCTCGAGGAGGTGGCCGCGGGCGCGTTCCAGACAGTGGTGGTGTCCGCGAACACAGACCAGGCGCTGCGCGCCTTCGAGCTGGGGGTGCTGGACTTCGTGCCCAAGCCATACACGCCGGAGCGGCTCGCCCTCGCGCTCGCTCGAGTGGGAAGCCGCGCGGCCACTCCCCTGCGGGCTCTCGCGGTGAGGAAGGGCGGAGGCGTGGTCCTCGTGCCCCTGGACTCCGTCGCGTACATCCAGGGCGCTGGCGACTACACCGAGCTGGTCCTGCGTGGAGGCGGCACCGAGCTGAGCGAGAAGAGCCTGGAGCGGCTCGAGCAACTGCTCCCCGCCGACTTCTTCCGCATCCACCGCTCCTATCTCATCCGAGTGACAGACATCCGCGAGCTCATCTCCACGGAGGGCTCGCGCACCTCGGTGGAGCTGCGAGACGGCACCCGACTGCCTGTGGGCCGCAGCCGTGTTGGAGTGCTGCGCAAGCGGCTGGAGGCGTAGGCGCCGTCACCCATTCCCGCGACGGCGGCAGGGGGAATGACCCAGGCGAAGCACGCGTCACGCCGCCGAGCCGACCACCGGGCTCCTTCGCGCGAGCGCCCGCAGCTTCAGCACCTGGTACGTGGCACCGAGGAAGAAGAAGGCCACCAGCACGAGCAGGGCGGTCTGCACGGGCGGCGACTCCGGACTGCTGGCGATGGGCTGGCCCGCGGGAAGGCGCGTCAGCGTCTCGTTGATGCCGGGCACCAGCAGCACCATGAAGCTGGCGGACAGCGTCAGCGTCTCCACGTAGGGCGTGGCGCGGCCGAATCCCTCCACGCGAGAGGCGACGACGCCCACCGCCATGAGCACGAGCGCGAGCAGGCCCAGTCCATGGCCGGGGTTGAAGCCGCCCGTGCTGGAGAGACCGAACGACGTGAGAATCGACGCCACCATGCCGAGCAGGTACAGCCGGCCCACGCGGGTGCCGGGGTCGATGCGTCCGTCGCGAAGGAAGCCCCAGACACCGAAGACGATGGGGGGCAGGCTGAGCACGGTGTGGATGATGCCGAGGGTGGACATGGGATTGGCCATGACGGGTCTCCTTCTTCGGATGTCGATGAGGCGGGGATGAAAGGTCAGGCCAGCAGGTACTCGCGCACCATGGCGCGGGCCCGGTGCAGGCGGCTCTTCACGGCGGGCACGTCCTCGCCCAGGCGCTCCGAGATTTCGCGGATGGACAGCTCCTCGAAGTCGCGCAACAGCACAACCTCGAGGTAGTGCGGAGGCAATGACTCCAGCGCTGAGGCCACATCGAGTCGAGCGGAGTCCGGCGTGTGCGAGACCATCCACTGGTCGGCCCGCGCCTCCTCGTAGGGGTCCTGCTTGAGGGCCACGCGCCCCAGGCGGCGGCACTCGCGTTGAACGATGCGGAACAACCAGCCCGACAGGGACGCCAGCTTCCGGACCGAGCCCAGGTGGTGGGCCAGCAAGAGCAGCGACTCCTGGACCGCGTCGTCGATGTCGCTGATGAAGCAGCGCTGCTGCGCGTACCGCCTGAGGTTGGGCTGGAGCACCTGGAGGAGGCGGAGCATCGCGTCGCGATCACCCGCGTGGGCCGCGAGCAGCATCGCGTCGGGAGCAGCGGTCAACGGGTGGGCGGCGGCCATGCGAGTCCCTGGAAGACGGCGGCGGGGAAAATGCCCTGCCTTGCCCACTAAGAGGCGGGCACCCGACGAACGGATTCGCGACCTCGACGATTTTCTCGCGACCGCGCCGCCCGATGCCCGAGCGGCGCGTCAACCCCTTGAATCTACACACCGGGCGATGCCCCCAGAGCGAGGACCCGCCCGTGTCCCAAGCTTCCGAGCGGAGGCTACCCGCCGCCGTTTCCGCCGTAACGGAGGTTCGAAAGGCCCGGGTAGTACAGGCCGTAGTACGCGGCGTTGGAGACATACGTCTGCCCGGCACCAATGCTGTAGCAGTTGGTGCCCGAGTGGGTGCACATCTCGTCGATGGCGCCGGAGGCCGCGTTCGGTGGGAACAGGCCGTTGCCCATGTCCGTCACCGGCGGCAGGCGCGCACCCGCGTCGAACACCTCACCGTACCAGTGGGCCATGTCGCCCGACGTGAAGGCGCCGCCCCACCGTGAGCCGGGGAAGTAGCCCACCCAGGCATCATTGAAATACACCCACCAGTCGGTTCCCGAATAGAGGACGAAGAAACGGGGCTTCGCGCCGATGTAGCCGCTCAGGTCCATCCCCGGGTAGTAGCTCGGGTGGACCTGCACCCAGCCCGTGACGTGCTGGAAGACGCCTCCCACCGTGTGGCCGACGAGCAGGGTGGGATACGACGTCTGGAACTTGCGGTAGCCCGTCGCGACAATCGACGTGCTGGCGCCCCGGACCATCGACACCACCGTGCTGGCCTGGTCCAAGGTGTGGGCAACCTGGGGGTTGTTGATCTGAAGACGCGCGCCCACCCCCAGCGAGTAACCCGTCTCTGACGTCGGCTTGTACACCCCCACGTAGAAGATGGAGTCGGCGCTCGCATGGACGGGGCGATTGTCTTCGGACGCGCCGGGCATCGCGGGCAGCCAGGACGCGAGCGGGCGCGGCGGCGCCGGGTTGTACACCGCCTGGGGCACCTGCCCGCTGGGGCAGAGCCGGGCCGTGGTGACCTGGGCTTCCTGCCGTGAGTCTCCCACGACAAGGGCCGTGGACGGTGCCGTCACGCGCAGCGCTTCCGCGGAGAGCGGGATGCAGCGGTAGTGACCTACCGCGGAGGGCTGGTCCGCCTGGGCCGCGGGCTCCTTTGCATCAGGAGCGCCACAACCCAGGGTGACGAGTGAAAATAGACAGGCGACGCGGGAGAACAGCGAATGAGGCTGCATGGTGACTCCGGGGCCCCAGGACCTGGGGCCAGTCGAGGAGCGGGGCACGGCGCCACCATGCTTGTCTCGGTTTGGATTGAGCGCCAGTCCTTGGATGACTGGGGTGACAATGACTCTCACAGTGGTACTGAAGATGGAGCGCCCCTGACCCCTCCGGGACTCGCTGGTGGGGTCAATGCGGCGCTGGGCTCGCCCGGGTCACCGGGCGCGGTGGGGCTTCTTCCCGGAAGATGAGCAGCCCATCCATGACCGTGGCCCAGGGAGCCGTCATCCACGCGTAGTTCAAGGGACGCGCCACTCGGGGCCCGAAGTCACGGAGCTGGCTCCCATCCAGATACCGCGTGTCCCCGGTGTGGCCCGAAAACGCCCAGCCCTCCAGGGAGTCGTCCCGCGCGGGCGCGAGGGAATTCGTGCGAGGGGTGCTGCCGATGGAATAGCTCCCGGAGCGCGCGGAGAAGCCCAACACGAAGGCCCGCGCCCCGAACTTCTCCTGGACGTAGGACCCGAAGGACGTCCCGTGCCGGGTGTCCGCATCCAGGCCCTTGAGGTCTTTCGCCGCATGAACGGTGGCAAGCCAGACAATGGCCTTTCGGGGCCTGGCTGACTGGGCCAGGTGCCATTCCAGATTCATGAACATGGAGCGGGAGCGGTCATCGAAATCGCTCCAGCTCCAGGTCCCTCCAGACGCGTCCGGAGCCCGGGACATCGCGGCGACCTGACGGGTGTAGTTCCGCTCAAGGCTGCGGACCATCTGCAACTGGCCTCGAGCCCTCGGCGTCACAGCCACTCCGGGCCTGGAGAGCACCGCCCCCAGCTCCGTCCAGCAGCCCAGGATGAACTTCATGTGCTCCGCCGTATATGGGTGGGCGTCGTCGTACTTCCAGGACATGTTCCTCTCGATTTCCTCTCCGCACGCGGCCTGCCTCGGGCCCTCCAGAAAGGGAATGAGTTCGCGCGCCATCTCGCGCTGGGCGTAGGTGCCTCGGTTGATCTGATCATCAATCCCACCCGCGATGAGGGTCCCCGCCTTGAGTCGCTCGGACAGGAACGGAATCAGGGGCGCCATCTCCTGATTGGCCCACATCCCACCAATCGCAGTGGCGACCAGGTCCTCGCTGACGGGTTGGCCCGCCTCTCTCAGCGCTTGGAGGTGAAGGAAGTCATAGATGCCTGTCTCGATGAAGAAGGCATCGTATTGGCATTCCTCCACGAGCCTGCGGGTCAGTTCCGCTTTGAAAGCGATGGTCCTGCCATTGCCGTGGTGGGACTCCTCGCCAAGCAGCGCGAGCTGCTTGTCGCAGAGGTCACGCACAATCCGGTCGGCATCAGAGGCCACCGCGCCCCCTGGCGCGGCCACGCCTCGGGCCGGGGAGGCACAGCTCGAAAGAAACAAAGAGAGCAGGAGCAGGAGGAATCTCATTCGCGGCCCTTCCATGCGGAGGAATGTCGCGGTGTAACGCTCCTGGGCGCGCCTTCCCCTCAACCTCGCACGCATCCAGCAGCTGACTGAACGCGCATTCAGTCCCGCGTACTCGTCTTCAGTCTGGGATGGCCCTGTCCCTGGAGCGGGCAGCCGCCCGCCATCCCTGCCCGCGCACCGCTCAGAAGGAATAGCTGAACGTCACGCCGGAGTAGGCCCGGTACCCGTTGATCATGACCCAGAACCTGCCCGGTACGGGCCGTGACGTGCCGGTACACACCTCGGTGTTGGTCGTCGAGTAGGAGCGGCAGTCGTAGACGCTCTTCGTTGGAGCAGCGCCGTATCGCACGTAAAGGTCCGCGTCACCCGTGCCTCCGCCCAGGGTAAAGTACGGGGAGGTGAATGCGCCGACGTCCGCGCAGTAGTACCGGTTCGAACCCACCGCGCCGTTGAGGTTCGTCACTGTACCGCTGAAGCGAGGAAGGGTCGTGCAGAACGTCGGGAAGTAGAGAGGGAAGCCCACGACCTGCCAGGACAGGCTCACGGACTCCAGCACGGCCGCGCTGAAGCCGAGGTCCTGCGCCGCGAACTGGGTATAGGTCTTGGCCTGCTCGAAGGTGGTGCTGGCGGTGAAGTAGTCGGTGCTGGCCTTGTAGAAGATGCGAGCAGCGGCCTCTACGCCAATGCCTGGGACTTCCGTCGGGGTGCGCCCGCGCGGATGCACACCGCCGGTGGCCAGCAGCTTGAACGCCAGGTTCGAGATGCCCGACGCGTAATGCACGTCGGTGTCGGACGAGTAGTCCCCGTAGTAGTCCAGCGAGGCGCCGTCCAGGACCGGGTCGTTCATGTATCGGAGGGCGTCATCGGGCGTGGCGGGCGTCCAGATGTCCTCGCCAATCTTCCAGATGTCCGGGCCCATGGACCACGAGTTCGACCAGCTCTCGCACACGGAGGCGAAGATGTCCGACAGGGACTCGTTCAGCGCGCCGGACTCGCCGGTATAGATGAGGCCGGACTCGAAATCCGTCACCGCGTGGGTCAGCTCGTGGGCCACCACATCCAGGTCCGTGCACAGCGGCCCGGCGTTGACCCCGTCTCCATCGCCGCACACCAGTTGCGTGCCGTCCCAGAAGGCATTCACGTAGTGGGTGGAGTAATGCACGGTGCTGGTGAGCGTGTGGCCCGCATTGTCAATCGAGTCACGCCCGAACAGTGTGTTGAAGCAGTCGTACGTGGTTCCCAGCACGTCGAAGTTGCCGTCCACGTGGGCATCGCCCGTGGCGCTCTGCCCCTCGCCGCGCCTGAGCGTACCGGGGAGGCTGGTGGCGTTGTTGGCACTGTACACCCTGCGGTTGAGCGCATCGTGGATCT
Source organism: Myxococcus sp. CA033 (assembly GCF_013336625.1). Taxonomy (NCBI): domain Bacteria; kingdom Pseudomonadati; phylum Myxococcota; class Myxococcia; order Myxococcales; family Myxococcaceae; genus Myxococcus; species Myxococcus sp. CA033. The sequence goes on from NZ_JABUMU010000001.1 coordinate 194,685, forward strand.
CCGGCGCGCGCAGGACGATGGAGGCATCCGAGGCGTCCACGTAGACACGGTCCCGCAGGGGCGTAGCGGCGGCGGTGCCCGTCACCCGCACCTCCCAGGTCAACCGCAGCGGGTCCTTCGCGGTCGCACGGACGTAAACGAGGCGAGGCATGCCCTCCAAGGCGCTGGCGCCCGGCGTTTTCCGCAAGGCCACCTGCTGGGCGGCCTCCAGCGCGATGCCGGGCCTGGAGGGGACCTGCTCCCCATCCCGCGCCGAGCCGTTCACCGCGTACACCCGTCCAGACGCATCCAGGTGCACCACCAACTCACCACCGACCACCGGCAGGCCGTCCTTGGTCTGCGAGTACCGGAGATGGGTACGTCCCTGCGTGTCACGAGCGATTCGCCGAGGCACCAGGTCGCGCGCGTCGAGGCGGAAAGACGGGGCGATGCGCTCCAGTGCCGTGGTCACCAGTTCGTGGGCCTGCCAGACCGTGACGTCCGCAAGGCTCTGGCCCACCCATCCCAGCTCTCCATGAATCATGTACGGCACGCCGTCACCGTGTGAGCCCAGAACCTGGACGTCGGGGAGCGCGCTCAGCGCCGTCGCGATGTCCTGGAGGCGGGCATCGCTCGTGAGGACGCTCTGCTCTGGCTGTGAGGCCTCGGAGGGCTCGAGATCTCCGGCGGAACAACCAGAGAGTGAGAACGACAAACATGCGGCGAGCCAGCGGATGCCACGCATCATGGTCTATCCCTTCTGCAATGCGGTGATGTGGATGACGCGCGTTCATTAGATACAAAAACAACAAACCCGGAGAAATAGGGGGAATCCACCACCGAAGCGGAGGGCAGCAATGTCGTGCGAGGTCTTTCCCGCGCGCGATTGGAGCAATGAATTTCAGATTCACGACACGCTGGACACTCCTCTCCCTCGTTTTAGGGAATCCCCAAAACCCCTGGCCTCGAGCACGCTTGGCGGATGCCATCGGTTGGATCAGAGCGCGTGTGACAAGGCGGCCGTCCGGCGGAGTCGGATTGCCATGGGGAGGTGCTCCGGACCCGACCCGGAGTTCCTCCATCGAGGCGAGAGCCAAGGAGAAGCCATGAAGTTTCCCTCTGCGTTCGTCATATGGACCACCTGCCTCTGCGCCAGCATCACGGCGTGCGATGCCCCGTCCGGAGAGGTGCCACCTGCCATGGCCCCCTCGGCGGCCACACACGTGGAGGCGACCGCGCCGGCATCCGCGGCCAGGCCACACGCCGGCTCCAGGACAGATGGCCACTACTTCGTCCGCCGCGACCTCGGCCGCGTCCCGCGTGTCTTCACCGAGAAGTCACGGGCCACGGGGGAGGATGTCCGTGGAGTGTTGAATGACGTGGCGTCGGAGTTCCGCATCCGCGGCGAGGACCTGGTGTTCCGCAAGCAGAACGTGGACGAGCAGGGCCACCGGCACTTGCGCTTCCAGCAGTTCCACGGGGGCTTGCCCGTCATCGGTAGCGCCCTGGTGCTCCACGTGGATTCCCAGGGAGCCGTCTACGCGGTCAACGGCAACGCACGGGGTGGTGGCCGCGTTTCGAGAGAGGGCGTGATACCGCCCGAGAATGCCGCCCAGGTGGCGGTACGTGGTTCGCGTGCGGAGCCCGCCATGGCCGTGGGTTCCCCGAAGCAGGTATTCCTCCGTCCCGAAGGTGACGAGGAGATGCATCTGGCATGGCAGGTCCCAGTCGAAGGCCAGCGCGCGGGCATCCCCTCCAAAGACCTGGTCTATGTGGACGCGCATGATGGCGAATTGCTCGCCGTGCATCCGCGCATCCACTCCGCGCTCAACCGGCGCATCTACAACGGAAACAACGCCTCCACGCTGCCCGGTACGCTGGTCCGCGGCGAGGGCCAGGCTGAGCACCCCGACCCGGTCGTCAACACCAACTACGACCATCTGGGCACGGTGTATGACTGCTACAGCGAGCTGTTTGGCCGTGACTCCATCGACAACGCGGGCGCGGCGCTCCTCAGCACCGTGCACCACCGTGTCGCCTATGTGAACGCCTTCTGGGACGGCACGCAGTTGGTGTATGGCGACGGTGACGGCGTGACCGCCAGCAACCTGGCGAACTCGCTGGACGTGACCGCGCACGAACTGACCCACGCCGTGACCGACCACGAGTCCGAGCTCATCTACTCGGGTGAGTCCGGCGGTCTGAACGAGTCCCTGTCGGACATCTTCGGTGCGGTCTGCGAGTGGTACGGCGACGGCAAGGTCGTCAGCCCTCACACGTGGGAGATCGGCGACGGCATCTGGACGCCGCACATCCCGAACGACGCCCTGCGATACATGGCCAATCCCACACAGGATGGCGACTCACTCGACTGCTACAGCGACTACTCCTCCGGCGTGGATGTGCACTACAGCTCGGGTATCTCCAATCTGGCGTTCTACCTGCTGTCTCAGGGCGGCACGCACCCACGCGCGAAGACGACGACGGTGGTCGCGGGCATCGGCATCGAGAAGGCCGCGAATATCTTCTACAAGGCCAACAGGGACATCCTCATCGCCAGCTCCAACTTCGAGGCGGCCAAGACCGCGACCGAGCAGGCCGCCGCACAGCTGGGCTACGACGCCGCTACCATCACCTCGGTGAGCAACGCCTGGAAGGCGGTATGTATCGGCGTTGAAGTGGAGGGCCCCGTGCCCAACCCCTGGCTGTCGATGACCGGCCTTTCGGGTAGCGCGGGCTCCTTCCAGCACTGGAGTCTCGATGTCCCCGCCGGCAGGTCGAAAGTGACCTTCAAGGTCAGCGGCGGCACGGGTGACGTGGACCTCTACGCCAGATTCGGCGCGCCGCCGACAACGACGACCTACCACTGTCGTCCGAACCTCAGCGGCAACAACGAGACGTGCACGTTCACGCTGCCGCAGGCAGGCAGGTACCATGTCAGCCTTTACGGGAGGTCAGTGTTCTCGGGAGTCAACCTGACCGGCACGTTCGACGATCCACCCCTCTGCCCGCCCTGGCGCTGGCCCTGGCCCTGGCCCATCCCCGTGGTCCCTCCTCCTCCGCCCCCACCGCCCTGGGACCCGATCATCAATATCGCGGACAGCATCGTCGGCCACTTCAACTACTGGACGGTCGATGTCCCTTCGGGCCAATCGGCCGTGACGTTCGCGCTCAGCGGCGGCACGGGTGACGCGGACCTCTATGTCAACTTCGGCACGGCCCCGACGACGACGGCCTACCAATGTCGGCCCTATCTCGGCGGCAACACCGAGACCTGCACGTTGACGGCGCCGACGGCGGGCACGTACTTCGTCGGCCTCCGCGTGTACTCGGCGTACTCGGGCGTCACGCTGACGACATGGACCGGGCTCGGCCACTCGGAGTGAGCGGGCCGCCGGCTCTTGCTCCCCGGTCTTGACCTTGGCCACGGACTATCGGACGCCCCGACGGGAGGAAGGTCCTTCCCGAGGGACAGCGCACCAACGGACCGGCGGAGGCGCTTGCGAGCCCCGCCGGTCCCACGCGCCGTGATTAGAACAGGTCGTGCGCGGGCCAGGCGCTGACGCCATTCACGACGCTCCACATGAGGCTGTCGAGGTTGATGTCCGACGTGCCCGAGCCGGCCCTGTTGTTGGAGTTGGTCATGGCGGACCAGGTGAACTCCTCGGCGCGGCTCGGCCCATAGCGGTCATCGGTCCGCACCAGCAGGGCCAGGGTGCCCGGGACATAGCCGCCGTGCCACCAGTTGGGGAGGCTGTTCACGGACCAGCCCTTCGCATAGTTGACGGGGTTGCCCAAGGTATCGGGTGCCGTCGTGCGCGTGGTCATCGTGGTGAGCGAGCTTGTGCTCAGCAGGTCCGGGACGGTCGAGTACCCATCCGCTCGAACGGAGACGCGCAGCAGGTCGATGGGCGTGACGACCCAGCCGCCGTGCGCATCCATGCGACGCACCGGCATGCCGTATGGATTGAAGGCCCCCGCGCCAAGCTGGTAGTAGACGACCTCGTTCGACAGACGCGCGGCCAGTGTATCGCCTCCGACGGCGAAGCTGGTGGCGCCGCTGGGCGTGAACACCTGGCTTTGCATATAGGCGTCATAGGTCATCCCCGTGACGCGTTCGATGATGCGACCCAGGACGCTGTAGCCGAAGTTCGAATACTGGTACGTCGTCCCCGGCGCGAACTCGAGCGACACGTTCTGCAACACCCACTGGATGAGCTGCGCGTGCGTCATGCTCGTGTTCATGAACATGGGGTCACCCGTCCCATCCGCGCCGTCGTTGTCCCAGCCGCCCGCGGTGTGCTCCAGCAGTTGCTGGACCGTGATGTTCAGGACGCGGCTGTCCCGGTAGGTGCCCTGCGCGCCGTACGTCTCACCGAGCAATCCGCCCCGGCCGAAGACGCGGTCCGTCAGTTGAATCTGGCCGTTCTCAATCAGCTTCATGATGCCGATGGAAGTCATCGGCTTGGACACACTGGCGACGCGGAAGCGGTGGGAGGAGTTGACCGGGGTGCTGTTGGCCTGGTCGGCCAGGCCATACCCCTTGGCGAACACGAGACGCCCGCGGCGCGTGATGGCCAGCGACAGGCCGACGGTGTTCGTGTTGGACATCGCCTGCTGGACGGTGGTGTCGATGTGCTGCAGGTCCGCCGCGCTGAACGTCAGGTTCTGCCAGACCAGCGCGAACTCGGGCTGGCTCCCATTGTTGTGCGCCGCCACCACGACGGGGCGGTATCCCTGGTTCTTGAGGTCCGTCGCGGCCTGTTGGTAGCCAGCGGAGGTGAGGCCATGGCGCGCGGCAATCGGAATCCCCGCTGACGCATGGAAGATGGCCGCATACCGGTCCGTGCCGCCCACGTTGTAGCTGCTGACCTTCGCGACCTGGTAGCCCTGGGACGCGTTGGTATTGAACGTGGACTGGTACTGGGCCGCGGTCAGCCCGTGATAGGCCCGCGCCGCCGGCCCGCTGGTCTGCTCCCAGACGGCCGCATAGCGCTCAGCGCCACCGGACGTGTAGCCACTGACGTGCACGAGCCGGTAGCCCTGCCCGGTCCAGGTATTGAACTCCGTCTGGTACTGGGCCGCGGTCAGGTCGTGGCGGGCCACCCACGCGGCGACCCCGTCCGAATGGAAGATGACCGCGAAGTAGGCGACGCCTCCGACGCTGTAGCCGTTGACCACCACCGGGCGGTATCCCTGCGCGTTTTGATTGACGGCGGTGGTCTGATACTGCGCGGAGGTCAGCCCGTGGAAGGCCCGCCAGGCCGGGCCGCTCGTCTGCTCCCAGATGGCCGCGTAACGGACACTGCCTCCGTCTTCGTAGCCGCTGACATAGGAGAGGCGATAGCCTTGCCCGGTCCAGGTATTGAACTCCGTCTGGTATTGGGCGGCGGTGAGCGCGTGGCGGGCAACCCACGCATCATAGGGTCCGGCCAGGGCCTGGGACGTGGAACCAGGAGGGACGTGGGACGCTTCCTCCGCAACCCCACATCCCACCAGGGAGACCACCAGCACTGACAGGACTGTCAGAAGCGGCTTCATTCCAAGAGACTTCATGCTCGAGAGCTCCTGCTTGACGTTGATGCTGCCGACAGGAAACGGACCCGGAGCGCATTCCACCTCAACCGCGGCCAGAAAAAATCGTTCGCTACTCTAACCCTTGACTGAACGCGCTTTCAGCCCCACCCTGTGCGCGTGAAGGCACGCCCCATCGACAATCCGCCCAACCCGTGGGCGAGCACCGCGGTGGAGTACCTGGACGAAATCCCACCCTCGCGGCTGGAAGTCTTTGAAGACCACAGCAAGCAGGTCGTCTCGCACAACGACAGCCCGGACGTGGGCTTCAGCTGGAGCGTCAATCCCTACCGGGGCTGCCTCCATGCCTGCGCGTACTGCTACGCGCGGCCCACGCACCAGTACCTCGACTTCGGCGCGGGCACCGACTTCGAGACGAAGCTCGTCGTGAAGCCCCGCGCGGCGGAATTGCTGCGCGAGCACTTCGAGCGCCCGTCCTGGAAGGGCGAAACCGTCGTCTTCAGCGGCGTCACCGACTGCTACCAGCCGCTCGAGGCCTCCATGCGCCTCACCCGCGCCTGCCTGGAGGTCTGCGCCGAGTACCGCAACCCCGTGGGCATCATCACCAAGGGCGTGCTCATCGAGCGGGACCTCGACGTGCTCCAGCAAATCTCGCGCGACGCCCGGCTCTGGGTCAGCATCAGCCTGCCCTTCCACAACGCGGAAGTCGCACGCGCCATGGAGCCGTACGCGGCATCCCCCCAGCGGCGGCTGCTCGCGATTCGCCGCCTGGCCGAGGCCGGCCTCAACGTGGCCGTCTCCGTGGCCCCCATCATCCCGGGGCTCAATGACGAGGACATCCACCGCGTGCTCACCGCCGTGCGTGAAGCCGGCGCCAGCCGCGCGCACTTCACCCTGGTGCGCCTGCCCGGGCCCGTGAAGGACGTCTTCGAGGAGCGCCTGCGCGCCAAGCTGCCCCTGCGCGCCGAGCGCGTCCTGCACCGCATCCGGGAGATTCGCGGGGGGGAGCTCAACGACTCCCGCTTCAAGCACCGCATGCGCGGCGAAGGCCTCTACGCGGAGACCATCCACCGCCTCTTCGACACGACGGCGCGCAAGGTCGGCCTGCGCACCTCCTACATCACCGAGGACGCGCCGGACACCTTCCGGCGTCCGCCGCGCAAGCCCCCGCCGTCACCCCAGCTCAGCCTCTTCTGAAGGCGTGTGGGGCCCCGGCCGCTATTTGCGTATCGCCTGGACGATGCTGATGAGGATGACCGCCCCCACCGTGGCTACCGCCAGCGAATAGAGGTTGAGCCCCGTCACACCCCGGCCGCCCAGCAGGCTGAACAGCCAGCCGCCAATCATCGAACCGACCACACCGGTCGCGATGTTGGCGAAGATTCCCATCTTCGCATTCGTGCCCTTGATGATGCTCGCCAACCAGCCGGCGATTCCACCCAGCACCAGCCACGCGCAAATACCACCCATGTCGTCCTCCTGACCGGCCGGTTGCTATCAGACCCGGCGTCGCCGTGCAGCCGGGCACGTTCCTACTACGCGCCACGCATCCACGTATTTCAAGCGTCACCCAGGGCGCCCGAAAACGCGAAGACGCCCCGTGCCTCTCACCGAGACACGGGGCGCCCGAGGTGACGCGAGGTGTGACGACTCGCTCAGTCCTTGCCGAGCATCCCGTCCTTCAGGCCGCCATCCACCGGGTCCTTGCCCAGCCACACCGAGAAGAGCGCGTCCGCGAAGTCCTTGCCCTCCACGGAGATGTCCTCGCCACCCTTGGTGCTCTTCACCTCGGTGCCCTTGCCCGGCACGTAGGTCAGGATGAGCTCGTCACCCTTCTTCAGGTCCGGGATGGACGCGTTGAACGAGTCCAGCTTGGGCTGGAGCGCGGGGAGCTTGGCGCCCGCGTTCTTCTTGAAGCCGTCCGAGATGGCCTCGGTGATGGTCTTCTTGTCCAAGTCACGAAGCATGTACATGCGGACGCGCTTGGTTTCGTCCGCGGCGATGATCTGCGCCGCGTCCTTCGACGGCGTCTCCAGATACAGCCCCACCGTGTAGACCTTGAAGACGACCTTCTTGCGAAGGCCCACACCGTTGAGCTTCAGCTCCTTGTCGCCCACCTTCGCGGTGTCCGGATAGTTCACCCCGGCCACTTCCTTGGCGAATGCGGGCACGGCGAACAGCAGGCAGAGCGCGACGGCGGGCAGCGTGGCTTTCATGAAACCCTCCAGATGAGTTGTTCCGCGAGTTCGACGGAGACTACCCGCGGGTCTTCACGAAATGTTCCATGAAGGTGACAAGGGTGCGCACATTCTCCACAGTCACGGCGTTGTACGTGGAAACCCGGATTCCGCCCGCCGTCCGGTGCCCCTTCAGCCCCACCATTCCTTGCTGCTTCGCGTCAGCGACGAAGGCCGCGTCGAGTTCCGGCGTGGGCAGGTGGAACACGACGTTCATCACCGAGCGGGACTCGCGCTCCACCGGCGCCCGGTAGAAGCCGGAGAGCCTGTCGAGCGCGCCGTACAAGAGCTCCGCCTTCTGGCGGTTCCACGCTTCAACCTGCTCCAGGCCGCCCACGCTCTTCATCCACGCGAGCACGTTGCGCACCAGGTAGATGGCCAGGGTGGGGGGCGTGTTGTAGAGCGAGTTGTTCTCCGCGTGGACGGAGTAGCGGAAGATTTTCGGGATGTCCTTGCGCCCTCGCGCGATGAAGCCCTTGTCCGCCACCACCAGCGTCACGCCGGAAGGTCCCAGGTTCTTCTGCGCGCCGGCGTAGACGAGCCCGAAGCGCGACAGGTCCATCTTCTTCCATAGGAAGTCGGAGCTCATGTCGGCCACCAGCGGGACGGTGCCCACGTCCGGCGTCGTGTGCCACTGGGTGCCGTAGATGGTGTTGTTGCTCGTCAGGTGGACGTACGAGGCCTGGGGGTCCAGCTTCAGCTCGTCCTGGCGGGGGACCCGCGTGTAGTGCTTGTCGGGCCGCACCGTCGTCACCGCGACGCGGGCCTTGCCGTAGTACCTCGCCTCGTCGAGCGCCTTCTCGCTCCACACGCCCGTCATGAGGTAGTCCGCGCTCGTGTCGGGGGTGAGGAAGTTCATCGGCACCTGGGCGAACTGCTGCGACGCGCCGCCGGTGAGGAAGAGCACCTGGTGGGTGGACGGCAGTCCCGTCAGCTCGGTCAGCAGGGCGATGGCCTCGTCGTGGACGGCCTCGTATTCCTTGCCCCGGTGGCTGTGCTCCATCACGGACATGCCGGAGCCCTGGAAGTCGAGCAGCTCGTCCCGGGCGCGCTCCAGGGCGGGCAGGGGCAGGCCGGCGGGGCCAGGGTTGAAGTTGATGACGCGCATGGCGGGGTCCTTCGCGAAAATGAAACGGCGGGGTGCATTCTTCTCCCCAAGCCCCCCCTGGGAGCCAGTAGGAAGCAGTCCGCTCCGCCCGCTTCCTCGCGGGGTCAGGGGACGGTCGAGTCAGTCGCGTGGCCACCGGACACCGCCGGGGGTCTTGGAGGACAGGTGGGTTCCACGGAGGGACTGGCGGAATGGGTGCGGCGCGCGGCGAATGGGGAGGCTTCCGCCTTCAGTGAGCTGTACCGGCGCACTCGCCCCCTCGTGGCGAGGCTGATGGCGGGGTTCGCCCCGCTGGACCCCGACGAGGTGGAAGACGTCATCCAGGAGACCTTCGTCCGGGCGTTCCGGGCCCTCCCCCGACTCAAGGAAGCCGGGGCCTTCGAGGCGTGGCTCCTGTCCATCGCACGCAACCGGGCCCGGACCCGGCTGGAGCGCAAGGCGAGCGTGCGGCGCCTGGAAGACGACATCGCGGACCCGGAACCGGAGACAGTCCCGGCCCTTCCGGAGGCCCTCCAGCTCGAGCGCGACATCGAGGTGGTCCGACAGCTCATTTCCGAGCTGCCCGAGGGCGAAGAGAAGCGGACAGTCCGGCTCTTCTATATCGAAGGAGAGCTGTCCGCGCGCGAGATTGCCGAGCAACTGGGTGTGGGAAAAAGCGCGGTGACGATGAGACTCGAGCGCTTCCGGGGCCGTATCAAAAGAGAGTTGCTGCGGCGAGTGCTCGCCGGACGTTGGGAGTGAGAGGTCATGAGACACCTGGATGACGAGGCGCTACACGCTCTTGCCCGTCGTGAGCCGGACGCGGTGAAGTACTTCCGCGAGCACCTGGCCACCGCGTGTGAGGCGTGTGAAAGCTTCCTCGCCACCCACTCCGGCCCCGACGTCCTGGATGGACAGGTGGACGCGGTGCTCCTCGCCCTGGCCCCGCCCCAGAGCGACGCGCCGCTGGACGAGGTGGGCTTCGCGCGGGTGCGACGGCGGCTGCGCGCGCCCCGGCTGGACACCCGAAAGTGGGGCCTCATCGCCGGGGCCGTAGCCGCGGGCCTGCTCGCGGTGGTCGTGGTGCCCCGGCTGCGTCAGGGAACCACCGGGGTGGAGGTGGGGACCGCGTCCCAGGAGCCCGGGGTGAAGGGCCAGGTGGGGCGCATCGCGCTGGAGCTGGCGGTGGTGGTTCGGGGCGCGGATGGCAGCCTGCGCCGGTTGGACCCGGACACCCAGGTGGACTCGCGCGACGTGCTCCTCCTGCGCTACCACGCCACCGAGGCGGGCACCGCCCTGCTCTTCCAGCAGCGCGCGGGCGAGGAGCCCCAGTTGCTCGGACCGTTCGACCTGGAGGCGGGAACGCATGACCTGCAGGACCCCCAGGGCCTCTCCGGCGTCAGCCTGGAGGGCGAGTCCGGCCCGCTGACGCTGTGGCTGGCCGCCTCCCCCACGGGCCTGCAACCCTCGGTCGACGAGGTGAAGCGCGTGCTGGTGGGAGAAGGTGAGCGATGGGAACAAGGCACGCTGGCGGTGACGAGGTTCGACGTCCGCGTCCGAAGCAGCCAGAATCCCCGCTGATCAGGTGAATGTGAGGCGCCTTCTTCCCATCCTGCTGGCCGCGCTGACGGCGTGCGCGGGTCCTTCGTCCCTGGGGACGGAGAAGGGCGGACTGGTGCCGCTGCGGCTCGACGAGGAGGCGCTGTCGAGCGCGTACACGCCCCGGCGCATGGCGCTGCTGGTGGGCATCTCCGAGTTCGACGACCCCCACTGGCGCGGCCTGCGCTACCCCGCCAAGGACGCGACGGACCTGGCGGCGGCGATGTTGGACCCGGCGCGCGGGCGGTTCGACCAGGTGCGCGTGCTCACGCGGCCCGAGGAGACGACGCGCGCGGCCATCCTCGCGGCGCTGCGGGAGCTGCGAAAGCAGGCCCACCGGCCGGACGACGTCGTCGTGGTCTATTTCTCCGCGCACGGCACCCTGGCCCGGGATGCCACGGGCGAATTGCGCCGCTTCCTGGTGACGAGGGACGCTTCTTATCGCGCCATCGCCCAGACGGCGTTGTCCATGGATATGCTGAAAGCGGAGTTCGACGCGCTCTCCAGTCGGCGCCGGTTGCTGGTGCTCGCCTCCTGTCACAGCGGCAACGGCAAGTCGCTGTTGCCCAAGGAGCTGGAGAAGGAGCTGTCCGGGGTCAAGTCCGGCTTCTACGCGCGCCCGCTGGAGGAGTCCTCGCGAGCATCCATGGTGTTCGCCGCCTGCGACTGGGGCGAGACGGCGCGCGAGGACGAGGGGCTGCGCAACGACATCTACACGCACTTCCTCGTCGAGGGCCTGGGCGGCGGCGCGGACCGCAACACGGACGGCGCCGTCACCGCGACGGAGGCCCATGACTACGCGCGCCGGCGCACCTTTGCCTTCACCGAGGGCCGTCAGCGCCCCTCGGCGGAAATCCTGGAAGTGGGCGCGGACCCGGTGGTGCTGTCGGGCACCATCGCCCGGACGGGCCGGCCGGAGCTGTTCTCCTACAACCCCCGGCTGGACGGCTTCACGCTGAAGGTCGACGGGGAGGCGCGCACGGAGCTGCCCGGCGGCGCGGCGGTGGTGCCCGGCAAGCGCACGGTGGAGCTGACCAAGGGCGACGCGGTGCTGATGCGCCGCGACGTGGAGGTGAGCGCGGGGGAGCGGCTGCCTTTGGAGCAGCTCTTGTCGGAGGCGTTCCCCCGGCGCTCGCTGTCGCTGCTCGGGGGAATGTTCACCTTCGCGGACGCGCGCAGCCGCGCGGAGCTGCTGCCCCTGGCGCCGGAGGTCGCCGTGTCGCTGCGGTTGGAGGACCGGCCGCTGCGCGATTTCGGACTGCTGTTCGATGTGGGCTTCAGCACGGGCCGGCGCGCGCTCCAGCTCCAACCCGGGGACGAGGTGCCATTTCGCTACACCACCTTCTCCGCGGGGGTGGCCCTGCCCTACCTGTGGAGATGGGAACGATTGACGCTGTTCGCCGGTCCCCGCGTGGCCGCCCTGTACCTGGGGCGGTCTTTCGATGTGGAGACCTTCCCCGGCGGCCAGCGCTTCTTCACGGTCAGCCCTGGCGTGGTGGGAGGCATGGTGGTGAGGGTGGGTGAACGTCTGGAACTGATGACCCAGGCGCAGCTCATGCTGACCTACGTGGTGGTGGATGGAGAGGGACAGGCCGTGGGATTCACCGGCGGCTGGGCCGGTGTGGGGTATCGCTTCTGATGGGCTCGAGACAACACATCGCGTTGGGTGTCTTCCTGGTCCTGGGCCTGGGAGCGTGCGGCAATCTGGAGAACGCTCCGTTGCGCGTGGGGACCATCGAAGGCCAGCTCACGGAGTTCGACCCGGAGGTCGCCGTGGTGTCCCTCGTCGGGGCCCATGAGGTGCGCTCGGCAGTGGATGCGGAAGGAAGGTTCAAGCTGGAAGGCGTGCCCACCGGGCCCGCGGAGCTGTTCGTGGTCGCCACGGCGGAGAAGGCGACGCGGGTGTCGGTGAAGGTCGCCGGCGGCCAGTCCGTGAAGCTCCAGCGCGTGGCCCCTCGGGACGCGGGCTTCTTCGAGATGCGGGTGAAGTCCTCGCACGGCGAGCGGGTGGCCGGCGTGCAGGTCTCGGTGCGGGACACGCCCTTCGAGCGGCTCGTCCTGGATGGCGCGGGCCGACTGCGCGTGGGCCCCCTGCCGGATGGGTGCTACGCGCTGAGCATCGCCGGGGTGGGCTTTCCGGAGGTCCAGGCCGAGGCGTGCGTGGGCGCTGGCGAGAAGAAGGAGCTCAAGGTCCAGTTGGAGGCCAACGAGGAGCTGCTCAACCGCTGCGGCCTGACGGGCTGCGCTGACGGCCTGGTGTGTGGCCCGGGCGGCAGCTGCGTCGAGTGCGTGCTGGATGGCCAGTGTGGCGCGGGGATGATGTGCAAGGGCTTCCGCTGTGCGGCGGCCGGGCCGCGCTGTGGCGCGTGCCAGGACGACGGGAGCTGCCAGGTGGGCGCCGCGTGCCAGCCCCTGGCCGAGGGCGGCGTCGCCTGCGTGAAGCAGTGCAGTGAGTCGGTGAACGAGGAGTACATCGCGGCGAACCGGTGCGAGGCGGGCTTCACCTGCCAGCAAGGCAGTTGCCTGCCGGACCCCGCGCGCTTCGTGGGCTGTGGGGCGCTGCTCCAGTTGGGCGCGGAGTGCGCGGACGACGTGCGCTGCCAGAAGCTCGGCCTGTCAGGCGGGCTGTGTCTGGAGGGCCAGTGCACCGTGGCGTGCACCCAGGACCAGGAGTGCCCGGGGGTGTCGCGCTGCGAGGACTCCGCCGTCGGACAGGTGTGCTCGGTCCGCAACTGAGTCGCACCGAGGCCCCGCGACGGAGTCACGCGTCGGGCGACAGCACCAGGCCGTCTCGCGACAGACGTGCCACCGCGCCCAGGATGTCGGCCTCCGGCATCCCCGTGGCCACCGCGACGTCCGGCGCGGACAGCCCCTCCACCGCCATCTTCAGCACCAGCAGCGCGTGCGGCGTGGCCTCCTGGTAGTACGTCACCAGGTGCGCCGGATGACGCCACAACAGCGCCAGCTCGTCACCGGGTTGGGGCACCGCGACTTCGCCCTTCGCGCGCACGTAGGCGCAGATGCGGTACGGCTGCTCCAGCACCATCAGCGTGGGATTCGGCGTGAGGCGCTCCACCCGCTCGGGTGACTCCGCCTGGGACGAGAACACCGCGAAGTCCGACCACTCGAACCGCGCCAGCGCGGGGGCATGGGGAGGAAGTCCGCGCGACGACACCCCGTCCGCGACGAAGGCCGGGAAGCCCTCGCCCATGTGATTCACCTCGTGGTGCCGCGCGGGCCGGGTCAGCGTGTAGTCCTCCACCAACGCGTTCCACGCCTCCGCGCCCACCGCGCCTCGCAGCATCGGGAAGAGCTTCTCGAGCGCGCTTCGCACGTGGCCTCGCACGAAGTCGCCGTAGATGGACACGCGCGAGGAGGGCGCGCGCCACTCCGGATGCGCCGTGTACAGCCGCTCCAGCGACTCGCCGCCCGGGCGCGCCAGGTAGGTGCCCATGCTGTCGAAGAAGTGCTTCAGCGAAGGCTTCATCGCCCTGCCCCTTCCCGCAGCGCCGCGCGCGCCAGGTCCGCCTCGTCCAGCACCGCCTCCATCGACGGGATGTCCTGGTCCCACTCGATGAGTGTCGACACCGGGCCGGTGCGCTCCAGCACGTAGCGATAGAGCGACCACACGTCGTCGCAGACGCGGTCGCCGTGCGTGTCGATGATGACGTCCGGGTAGATGGTGTGGCCCGCGAGGTGGATCTGCGCCACGCGCTCCAGCGGCAGCGCGTCCATGAAGGCGCGTGCGTCGTAGCCGTGGTTGCGCGCGTTGACGTAGACGTTGTTCACGTCCAGCAGCAGCCCGCAGTCGGCCTCCTCCACCACGTGCCGCAGGAAGTCGGCCTCGGACAGCGTGCCGCCGGGCATGTTCGCGTAGTAGCTCGGGTTCTCCAGCAGGAACGGCCGGCCCACGCGCGCCACGACTTCACGCACGCGGGGCACCACGTGCTCGACGACGGCTTCGGTGAAGGGCAGCGGCAGCAGGTCATGCAGGTACACGCCGCCCAGCCGCGAGTAGCACAGGTGGTCCGAGAAGAACGGCGCGTCCACGCGCTTCACCAGCGCCGCGAGCCCCGTGACGTAGTCCACGTCCAGCGCATCCGGCCCGCCGATATCGAGCCCCACGCCATGCGGCAACACCGGCCAGCGCTCCCTGCACGCGTCCAACGCGCGCTGCGGGCGGCCTCCGAGCGACAGGAAGTTCTCCGGGATGATCTCCACCCAGTCGAGCGCCCGCTCGGTGCGCGGCAGCTCCTCGTAGAAGCTCCTGCGCAGGCCAATGCCCACGCCCAGGGGCTGAAGCCCGTGTCTTCGCGCGTACGTCGCCACCACGGCCAGCCACCTCCTGGGAGACAAATGAACCGGGCGGCGGGAGGTGCTCTTCCCACCGCCCGGAAGTCGGCGCGAGGAGGCAGGTGTCGTCACCTGCCCCCGGTGCGCCGAGGACTACTTCTTCTGGCCGTTGCAACCGCCAGCGCCGCAGCCGTGCTCGGCGCCCTTCTCAGGGGTCGCGGCGGGGGCAGTGCCCTCCTGCTTCTGCGCGCCGCAGCCCGCCTCGGCGCCCTTGCCGTCGGCCTTCGCCGCGCCACAGGAGCCCTCGGCGCCCTTCTCGGCGGCGGCCGGCGTGGCCTCCGCGGACTTGGTGGACGCACAGCCGGTGGCGAGGGAGGCCAGGGACAGGGTGCCGACGATCGCCGCAAGAGCCTTCGCGTTCATGGTGTTGCTTCCTTTCGGTGCTGCGTTGAGGGGGAACTACAGGTTGAACTACATGAAGCCCCAGACCCCAGGAGCGCGACAGGCACCCACGGGGCTCTGGATGTGGCGGACCTCATTTACGGATGTCAGGGGTTCGCGGATGCATCCGGTACGCAACATCCTGCCCACCGGTTACATCCCGCGAGCCGCGCCACTCACCGCGACACATCGCGGATACGCCGACCCTCCATCGCCTCACGCAACGAGCTGTCCCGGGCAGACACCAGCTCGATGCCCTCGGCTCCCGCCGTCACACCCAGCGCTTCTAGCAGACCTTCCTGCTCCGCAAAAGCCACGCGCCGCAGGTGCCGCGCGAGCAACGCGTCGAACAGCGGCTGCCCCGCGACGGCGTCCACCGCCACGCCAAAAGCACCGAACGTGGAAGTGGGCCCCCGCTCCGCGAGCAACTCCAACACATCCTCCAGGTGGCGCCGGTTTCCAGTGACACGGCGGATTTCCACATCGAGATGCAGCGCGAAGAGCGCGCCCGTCCAATAGGTGCCGAGCGCGAAGTCACCGTCGGTGACGACCTCTTCCATCGTGCGGGCTCCCGCCACGCGACGAGCTCGCGCGAAGCCGTCCACCAGTTCCTCCCATGCGCGCTCGGCGCTCTGCCGTCCCGAACGCGCGCGGGCCAGCTCCGTGAAGTAGGTGGCCAGGCCCTCGGACAGCCAGGGCACGCGCGGCAGGAACGCGGGATGCGTCAGGTGGAGCATCTCGTGGAGCACCACCCAGTCCCGTTCGAAGGAGGCCGCGCTCGCGTCCTGGCCCACGAGCAGGGAGATGCTGGGCGGGGAGCTCCAGAGCACCATGCCGAAGAGGCTCGGACCTTCGCGTCCGGGCACGGGGATGACCCGCACGGTGACGCGCGGATACGGAAACGCGCGGCGCACGGTGCGCACCTCCTCCGCGGCCTGCTTCAACCAGGCACAGACCTGGGTGTCGTCCACCGAGGTGAAGTGGCCGAGCACCGCCACGTCCAGCACCGCATCCGGCGACACCACCTGACAGCGGCGCCCCCCGAAGCCATGGAACCCGGAGTCCACCAGGTCCTCGGCGCGCAGCCGATACAGGCCGGTGTCATCGGGCTGCCACGGGAGCAGCGCCTCCGTGCCCTCGACGACCAGCTCCACGTGAAGGTCGGGCGGCGCGTGGTTGGGGCGGATGAGGTACGCACGTCCGGCGATGTGCCGCGCGTCGCCCTCTCCCCCTCCCGAGAACAGGTCGGGTCCACGCGCGCCGATGCGCGCATCCAGCTCATAGCGATAGCGCAGGAAGCGGATGTTCGAGGGCAGGAGGACCTGTCCATCCCTCACGCTCAACTCGAGCCGCTCGCCGTCCTCGCGGAACGCGCTCACGGTGTGCACGCCGCCCGGCTGGGTGAAGCGGAACGCGCGCGGCGTGCCTCGCACCAGCACCACCTCGACATCGAGCGCGTGCGTGGGCTCGCGCACGTAGGTGATGTTGTAGCGCAGCGCCGCCGGGTCCTTCGCGGGGCGCGGGCGCGGAACACCCAGGCAGGACAGCGCCACGAGGGCGAGCCCCCACAGCATCGGACGGCCGCGCGCGAAGGACATCGCCACCTCCACCCCGGCCCGAAGGCAAGGTGATGGGAGGCGAGCACCACGCGCGCCCCCGCGCCCTCAGTGTCGCTTTTTCGGAGGCGGCGCGCCCCCCGCCAGCAGGAAGGCTCGCGCGGCCTCCAGGATTTCATCCGAGAGCGGCAGGTGCTTCGTCACCCGCGCGAGCGTCATCGCGCCGAACAGCAGCGCCACCGTGGCGAGCGCCCGTTGTCGGTCGGTGACGCCCTCTCCACCCGGGACATGGTCCCCCAGCTCCTCCGCCAGGGTCTCCAGGCCCTGCGCGAGCGCCTCGCGGGCCTCCGGTGTGCCGCGCGTCAGGTCCGACAGCACCGACGGCATGATGCAGCCCGTCTCCATGTTGTCGCGGATGTGGGGGTTGAGGTAGCGCCGCACGAAGAGGTCGAGGAACTCCGCGCCGCGCAGTTTCTCCAGTCCGCCGAACCAGCGCACCTGCTGGTTCCGGAAGAACACGCGCACGGACTCCTCGAGCAGGGTCTCCTTCGAGGCGAAGTGGGCATAGAAGCCTCCCACCGTCAGGCCCGCGGCCCGCATGACGCGCTCCACGCTCGCGCCCGCGAAGCCCTCCTTCCGGAAGAGCGTCTGCGCCGCCGTGAGGATTCGCTCGCGAGTGGCCTGCTTGTGCTCGGGTGCGTACCGCATCGTCGCGCCCTCTACTCCCGGCCGCCCGGAACCGGGGGCCGGAACACCATGCACGTCGTGGTGCCGTGCGCGTACAGCTTGCCGTCCGCGTCCGTCAACCGGGCCTGCGCCGTCGCCACGCGGCCTCCCACGTGGATGACCTCACCCGTACACGTCAGCAGACCGGTGTCATGGGAGATGGCGCGCACCATGTTCACGTGCAACTCCAGCGTGGTGTAGCCCGCCCCCACCGGCAGCGTGGAGTGCACCGCGCACCCGAGCGCCGAGTCCAGCAGCGTGGCCGCCAGGCCCCCGTGCACGGTGCCAATCGGGTTGTAGTGGTGCTCCCCTGGCTCCACCACGAACACCGCCCTCCCCTCCGACACCTCCACCGGCGCGAAGCCCATCAACGCCGCGATGGGCGCCCCAGGCACCTCGCCCCGGACGATGGCGCGCAGGTACTCCAGTCCCGACAGCGACTTCGCCGCCGCCACGCCCTCCCGAGGATCTCTCCACGTCACCGTCCTCGTGCGCGTCTCGGCCTTCCCGTCGCTCATGGGCCTCGCTCCTCCCTCATGCAGTGGTGGACACCATCATCCGGATTCCAGATATTCCGTATTGCTGACAATCAGGCTTGCCAGATGGGATGATGCCCATAATACAAAGGGCCATGCAGCGCACGCCACGAAAAGGAAGGCGCACGAGCGGCCGGGCCGTTCGTCTTCCTGGCGTGCCATCCAAGGGAGCGGCGGATGCAGAAGCGGCGCGTCGTGGTGACGGGAATGGGGCTCATCAGCCCCGTGGGAACGGGCGTGGAGAAGAGCTGGGAGGCGCTCGTGCGAGGCCAGAGCGGCGTGGGGCCCATCACCCTGTTCGACGCCAGCGCGCTCGACTGTCAAATCGCGGGCGAGGTGAAGGACTTCAAGGTCGACGACTACATCGAACGGCGTGAGTCGCGGCGCATGGACCGCTTCGCCCACTTCGCCGTGGTGGCGGCGGACATGGCGCTGGAGGACTCCGGCCTGAAGGTGACGCCGGAGAACGCCGAGCGCATCGCCACCATCATCGGCTCCGGCATCGGCGGCATCGCAAGCCTGGAGGAGACCCACCGCCGCACGTTGGAGAAGGGCCCGGACCGCATCAGCCCGTTCTTCATCCTCCAGATGATCATCAACATGGCGCCCGGCTACGTGAGCCTGCGCCATGGACTCAAGGGCCCGTCCTGGGCCCCCAACTCCGCGTGCTCCACCAGCGCGCACGCCATCGGCGAGGCGATGCGCGGCATCCAGCGCGGAGAGTTCGACGTGGCGGTGGCCGGAGGCGCAGAGGCGCCCATCTCCCTGCTCGGCGTCGGCGGCTTCGCGGCCATGCGCGCATTGTCCCTGCGCAACGACGCGCCCCAGGCCGCAAGCCGCCCCTTCGACAAGGACCGCGACGGCTTCGTGCTCGCCGAGGGCGCGGGCATGCTCATCCTCGAGGAGTTGGAGCACGCGAAGGCCCGCGGCGCGCGCATCCTCGCGGAGCTGACCGGCTACGGCGCCAGCTCCGACGCGTACCACATCACCACGCCCGCCCCCGAGCACGAGGGCGCCCAGCGCAGCATGCGTGCCGCCCTCAAGGACGCGGGGCTTTCCCCGTCGGACATCGGCTACGTGAATGCGCACGGCACCTCCACCGACGTCGGCGACCTGATGGAGACTCAAGGAATCGCCCGAATCTTCGGCGACGCCGCCAGCACCGTGGCCGTCTCCTCCACCAAGTCCATGACGGGCCACATGAACGGAGCGGCGGGCGCCGCCGAGGCCGTCATCAGCGTGCTCGCCCTCACCCGAGGCGTGCTGCCGCCCACCATCAACCTCCAGCACCAGGACCCGCTCATCACCCTGGACTGCGTCCCCAACACCGCGCGCGAGGCCCACGTCGACGCGGTGATGAGCAACTCGTTCGGCTTCGGCGGCACCAACGTCTCCCTCATCTTCCACCGGTTGATCGCCTGAACCGGCGCCGGCTCTGCTCTGTAAACCGTGAATGCGGGTTTACCAGCACGTGAAGCGGGCTTGGCGCGCCGCGGCAGTAAACTTTTGACAACGTGCGTCGAACACTGCCCGGAACGCACATCCGCGCGCGGATAAAGCGCAGCGATTACATGTGGTTGCACATACTCAGGGGCCAATCGCCCTGTGGACGACGACCGTTCCGTCGCCCGCCACACAGGGAGCGGCCTCAAGAAAAACGTTGATTGCAAATCGGTAAATCGATTTGCAGAGTGGTTCAGAGGGGCGAGGGCGCAAGAGGCCAGGCGCACTCCGACGGGACCCGACTCAGCCATGAACGACAACGCACTGAACGCCAACGTGGGCCTGAAGCTCCGGGGCCTGCGACTCGCCCGCAACATCAAGCAGGCGGACGCGGCGAAGGACTTGGGGGTCTCCCCCGCGTATTTGAACCTCATCGAAAAGGGCAAGCGGGTGATGCCCTTCCCGCTGCTCTGGAAGGCGCTGCGGTATTTCGATCAGGACCCCGAGCAGTTCATGTCCACGCTGGGCGAGGGGCGCGTGGACGAAGCGCTCGCGAAGCTGCTGGACGAGCCGCTGCTCAAGAGCCTGGACATCGACCCGGAGTCGCTCCAGTCGCTGTCCGCGGAGCCGAAGCTCGCGGGCACCGTGGCCGCGCTCTTCAACCTCTACAAGAACACGCGCACGCAGTTGGAGAACGTGCTCGCGCAGCTCAACGTGGAGGAGCGCACGCGGACGCAGGGCGGCAGCGCGGGCAACGGCACCGTGCCGGGTGTGCGCTTCGACTACTCACCCTTCGACGAGGTGAGCGATTTCCTGGAGACGCACCGCAACTACTTCCCGGAGCTGGAGGAGCAGGCCGAGGAGCTGCGGCGGGACATCAGCATCGAGCGCCAGCTCACCAGCGGCCAGTTGATGCAGCTGTTGGAGAAGCGCTTCGGCTACCGCGTGCTCATCGACGCCTCGCCCAGCGGTTCGTCCGTGGTGCGCCGGTTGGACCCGGAGGAGCAGACGCTCACCCTGTCCCCGGACCTCACCGAGCAGCCGCTGAAGTTCCAGATCGCCGCGTCCATTGGCCTGTTGATGTTGGACAAGGAAAAGCTGGTGGAGCGCATCCTCGGCGCGGGGCGCACCCGGCACGGGGAGACGACGCGGCTCATCAAGGTGAACCTGGCCAACTACTTCGCCGGCGCGCTGATGCTGCCGTACGGGGACTTCTTCAAGGAAGTGCAGCGCACGCGCTACGACGTGGAGCTCTTGTCGAGCATCTTCGGCTCCACCTACGAGACGGTGGCCCACCGGCTGTGCAACCTGTCGGACCCCAAGCGCCCGGGCATCCCCTTCCACTTCCTGCGCTCGGACATCGCCGGCAACATCTCCAAGCGCTACAGCGGCACCGGCATCCGCTTCGCCAGCGGCGGCGGGAGCTGTGGCAAGTGGGCCGTGCACCTGGCCTTCCTCAACCCGTCGCAGCTCACCCGGCAGTACTCCATCATGCCGGACGGCACGACGTACTTCTGCTTCGCCAAGGTGCAGCTCCAGCCCACCGAGGGCTCCATCGTCAAGGGCACCGCGTACTCCATCGGCCTGGGCACCCACGCGGAGAACGCCAAATACCTGGCCTATGGCCTGCCCACCAATGACCTGCGCAAGGATGCCATCCCCTCCGGCATCTCCTGCCGCTTCTGCGAGCGCACCGACTGCAACCAGCGCGCGGCGGCCAGCTACCGCTTCGCCTTCTCCTTTGACGAGTACACCAAGAAGGACTGCTTCTTCTCCCCGCTGCTCGGCTACGAGCAGGCCGACAAGGTGGAGAAGGACCGGCACCACGCCCCGCCCCCCGCGGGCGCCGCCGTCCCCCCGGACGTCAATGGCACTGACCGGAGCGAGAAGCACGATTCGTTGGACAAGGCGGCCCGGCGCCGCAAGGGTGGCGACGCGTGAGCATGCACCCGCCCGACGACACCGAACGCGCCCACTTCCTCCAGGCGCTCCAGAAGCAGAAGAACGAACTGGCCACCCTGCGCATCACCGGCTCGCCCACCCAGGTGGGCCAGGGGCTGGTGAGCCTGGCGGAGCTGCACGGCATGTTGGAAGACCATGCCGCCAGCCGCCAGTGCTACGAGGAGGCCCTCGCGATGTTCCAGGAGGCCGGCTACAAGCCGGGCCAGGCCCAGGCCTGCTTCGGACTGGGCGTGGTGAAGGCGAACTTCGAGGACCACCGGGGCGCGGTGGAGCTCATCGCCCAGGCCGCCCGGCTCTTCAACGAGACGAAGGACCGCGACGGAGAGGCCCTGTCCCGCGCCTGCATCGGTGAGTCCCTGCGCGCGCTGGGACAGCCGGAGGCCGCCGAGGAGAAGTACCAGGAGGCCCTCATCCTCTACCGCCAGACGCGCAACACGGAGCGCACCGCGCGGCTGCTGCTGGACATCGGCGACATCCGCATGGAGAAGGCCGAGTACGAGCCGGCTCGCAAGCGCTTCCTGGAAGCCCTTCCCCTGCTGGAGAAGGGCGACGACGCGGAGGCACTCGCGCTGGGCCACCTGCTCTTGGGCGAGTCCGAGGGACTGCTCGGCGACCACGAGGGCGCGCGCACGCACCTCTTGCGCGCGGTGGAGCTGTACCAGGAGCTGCACGACCACGTGTACGAGGCCCGCGCCCGGTGGGATTTGGGCCTGTCCTGCTACTACTCGCAGGACCTGCCCGCGGCGCGCTCCCAGCTCGAAGCGGTGCTGCCGCTCTACGAGGAGCAGGGCCGCGCGGACGAGGTCGCCAAGGTGCGCAACATCCTCGCCCACTTCGCCGCGCGAGGCGCCTGAGGCGCCCACCCACCGCCCTGCCCCGGGCGCCGCATCACGCTTGGATGCCGGCGCCCACCGCCAGGGCCAGGAGCCCCAGCACTCCCGCGGCGATGACGGCGTACCGCCATTCACCGCGCAGTCCCAGCAGCGTGCCCGCCACGCCCAGCCGCGCCACCGGCGTCACCAGCAGCAGCGACGCCGCGGCCTTGCGCAGTTGGTCAATGGCCACGTGCGTGCTCTCCGTGCCTGGCAGCGCCTCCAGGCCCAGCGACAGCACGAACATGCCGCCGCTCAGCACCGCGCCCACGCGCAACACCCGGGCAATCCACCGGTCTCCCGCGAGCGTCCTGTCCCGGACGCGCGTGACGCCTTGGGACGGTGCCTCGGCGAGGCCCGCGGTGACGGGCTCCGCCTCCAGCTCGGGCGCCTCGGCTTGTTGCGCCGGGGTCGCCACCATCGTGTTGGAACCCAGTGCCGCCGGGTCCGCCATCATCGCCGCCGAGACCCGCGGCGGTTCGGCGCCGTCCGGGTCCCCTTCACTCACTCCCACACGCTCGGCCACAGTCCCGCCCCTCCCTTCCACAACATCTGCCCCGCCACCGACAGCAGCACCAATGCGAAGAGTTTCTTGAGCACGGCCGTGGGCACCTTCGGCATCAGCCGGCTCCCGAAATACGCGCCGGCCAGCACACCCACCACCAGCGGAGACACCAGGGCCAGCTTCAGGTGTCCGCGCAGCGCGTAGGCGGCCACGCTGGCCGCGCCCGTCACGCCAATCATCAGGTTGCTGGTGGCGCTGGCCACCTTGAAGGGCACCCGCATGCCGTAGCTCATCAACGGCACCTTCAGCGGCCCACCGCCCACGCCCAGGAGCGCGGAGAGGCCACCCGCCACGAACGAGCCGGAAATGCCCAGCGGGTAGTTCGTCGGCTGGTAGTCGTCCAGCGTCGCGGGCTCACCTCGAGGCGAGCGCAGCAGCATCATCTGCAGCGCGACATAGAGCGTGAACAGGCCGAACACCACCGCCACCATCGCCGGTGCGATGAGCGCCGCCACCAGTCCTCCGGCGATGGCGCCGAGCACCGTGGCCAGCTCCAGCGTCAGGCCCAGACGGATATCACTCAGGTGGTTGTCGACGTAGCCAGCCGCGGCGGCGCACGAGTTGGCGACCACGCACATCAAGCTGGCCGGAACCGCCTCCTCCAGCGGCAACCCGAAGCCCAGCACCAGCGCGGGCACCAGGACGATGCCACCTCCGATGCCCAGCATCGCACCCAGTGCTCCCGCGAGCCCGCCCACCACCATGAGGAGAAGAACCGTCATTCCTTCACGAGAATAGGAGCGGGCCATCGCCGCGCCCAGCGCCATTCCCCTCTAGGAGACAGGCTCGGCAGGACGGTTGCTCTGCGCGCGAAAGAGCCCAGCACTTCAGGGCGATGCGCGGCGCGCTATGCGGCGCGTACGCCCAGGTTTCCCTCTGGGAAAGCCTCCAGGAAGCGGGCACGCGTACGAGGTGTGAAGGTGCCCCTCGCCATGTAGCCGTGCAACCTCCGAAGGACTCCACGCGCCGACTCCAGCGCACCTTCGACCTCCTGGGAGAAGTCGAACGTGTCGTTGCGGTACAGCTCCTGGAAGGACAAGTGGGCGAAGGCGGGCAGCGCGCGCGTGCGCCCCATGGGGCTGGAGAGGAACAGGCCGGAGACATAGAGGCCGCGCACCCAGCCATCCACCTCCGCCTTGGACGGCGCCTGCCCCACGCGCTCCTGCGAGGACAGCCGCACCAGTTCGTAGATGCCCCGGCCGATGCCTCGCCACGGGAAGCCAGGACTCTTCACCACCTGACACTTCTCGCGCAGCCGGGGCGTGCCCAGCAGGTCCACGCCGTGCAGTTCGCGCAGGTAGAAGAGCGTCTGGGCCCACTCGATGTCACGGTGCGCCGCCAGGGCCCGCTCGCCGCGACGCCGATGCCGCACCACCAGGTTGTCCACCACCGGGTGCAGCCGTCGGTCCAGGCACAGGTGCGTGAAGTAGCCGGCGAGCAGGGCCAGCCCTGGCTCGGTGCCCACCAGCGCGCCCGTGGCCACCAGTTCCGCCATCTTCAGCCCGAAGCCCACCGGCGCGCGCTCGTGATACAGCCTCGCGAACAGGGGCATCTCCCGCTCGGGCAGGAACGCGGAGAGGCCCCCTCGGACGCCCTCGCACAGCGGCAGGTCCGGCAGCGCCACTCCGAAGCGCGCGTAGGCCAGGTCTTCGGAGAGAGCGCGCACCCAGTCCGCCGGCAGCTCTCCGGGGTTGGCGGCCAACCGTTCGATGGCGGTCAGATGCATCAGCAAGGTGGGCATTGCCTGACTGCTACCCAGGCCCCTGCTGCAATGCAACGCTCGAATGAAATCCAACGCTTTGCGTGCAACAGGGTGGGCGTTACAGTCCGCGCCCTTCCGTATTTCCCCTCTCCCGTTCAGGAGTTCATCGGCCCATGAATTTCACCTTCGTCTCCGGCGACGCCACCCTCGCGAATGGCGACCTGCTCGTCATTCCGCTCTTCGAGGGCGAGCTGGGTGAGGGCGCCCCGGCCAGTCTGGCTTCGGCGGACAAGTCCCTGGAAGGCCGTCTGCGCGGGGCCGCCACCCAGGAGGGCTTCAAGGCGAAGGCCGACCAGTCCCTGGTGATGCACACGCTCGGCCGGACGACGGCGGGCCGCGTGTTGCTCCTGGGCCTGGGCAACCGCGCGCGCTTCCACCCGGAAGTCCTGCGGCTGGCGGCGGGTCGCGCGGCGAAGACGGCCCAGCGGCTCAAGGTGACGTCGCTCGTCGTGGCGCTGCCCGCCACGAAGGCGCCCGCGGACGCGGTGCGCGCGGTGGTGGAGGGCCTGGAGCTGGGCGCCTACCGCTTCGACAAGTACAAGTCCTCCGCGCGCGAGGAGAAGGGCACGCCCAAGCCCACCAAGGTGGCGCTGGCGCTGCCCGAGGGCACGGAGAAGTCGCGCGACGTGGAGGACGCCCTGGCCCTGGGCAAGCGCGTGGCCGAGGCCTCCAACTGGGCCCGCGACCTGGTGAACGAGCCGCCCAACGCGGTGACGCCCACGGTGCTGGCCGAGGCCGCCCGGAAGTCCGCGCGGGAGCACGGGCTGAAGATCACGATTGGCGGCAAGCGCGAAATCGAGAAGCTCGACATGGGCATGTTCCTGGGCGTCACGGCCGGGAGCACCGAGGAGCCGCGGCTCATCCACGTCGTCTACACGCCGAAGAACGCGCGCGACGCGAAGCGCCCGCCGCTGGCGCTGGTGGGCAAGGCCATCACCTTCGACTCGGGAGGCCTGTCGCTCAAGCCCACCGAGGGCATGGTGGACATGAAGACGGACATGGCGGGCTCGGCGGCCGTCCTGGGCGCCATGCAGGTCATCGCCTCCATCAAGCCGCCCTTCCCCGTGCACGCCTTCATCGGCGCGTGCGAGAACATGCCGGCGGGCAATGCGTACAAGCCGGGCGACATCCTCACGTCGCGGCTGGGCAAGACAGTCGAAATCACCAACACGGACGCCGAGGGCCGCCTCGTCCTGGGTGACATGCTCACCTGGGCCTGCGAGCACCAGCCGTCCGCGGTCATCGACCTGGCGACGCTCACGGGCGCGTGCATCGTCGCGCTGGGCAACTACATCGTCGGCGCATTCGGTGACAACGACGGCACGGTGAACGAGGTCCTCCAGGCCGCGCGCACCGCCGGCGAGGAGATGTGGCGCCTGCCGGTGAGCGAGCTGCAAAAGGACGCGCTGCGCTCCGAGGTCGCCGACATGAAGAACTCCGGCGAGCGCTGGGGTGGCTCCATCAACGCCGCCCTGTTCCTCAAGGAGTTCGTCGGCGAGACGCCGTGGGTGCACCTGGATATCGCCGGTCCGTCCAACAGCCCCAAGGAGCGCGGCTACAACGCCAAGGGCGCCACCGGCGTGGGCGTCCGCACCCTGGTGGAGTGGGTGCGGCTGCGCACGGAGACGCAGGCCACCGAGGCCGCCGAGGCCCCCGCGAAGCCTGCTCGCGCGGCTCGCGGCGCCCGGAAGTCCGCGCGGAGCTGAGCAGCACGCCTCCGCGGCCCGTCCACCGACGACGGGCCGCGAGAGGGCGCGGACAAGGCCCGCGTCCCCCTTCCCTGGGAGAGGACCCTGGCCGAGCAAGGGCGCGGACGAGGCCCGCGTCCCTTTCTCTAGGAGAGGACCCTGGCCGCGCGTATCGGGCCGAGGGTTCCGCTCGGAGCCAGTGGCCGAGCACCGGCCCTCCGGCTCAGGGCCTAACGGCCTGCGGCACCTTGCTCGGGACGGCCTTGCGATTCGGCAGCGGGCGGATGCCAGCGATGAGCGCATCCACGTTCTGGATGTCGCCCGCCACGGCCTGAGCCGGCCACGTGGCCAGCATCATCAGCACCCGGCCTTCCTGGCCCTCGCGCACGGCCACTCGGCCATGCACGTTGTCACCCACCTGGAAGTTGAAGCCCACCGCCGTATCGGACAGTGCCAGGGGCACGGGGTCCGTGGTGATGAAGCCCGGCTGCTGTCGCAGTCCCTCCGTGAGCCGCTCGGCGAACTGGGTGGGCGTGGCCACCGCGGGCGCCACCTGGAGCACCACCTGCGCACCTGACGGAGGGTGACGCAGCACCACCGGAATCGCGAGCCCCTCCGGCGTGCGCTCGTTCGTCGCGTCCAACTGCCAGTCGTCACTGGGCCGGATGATTTCGAACCCCAGCTCCTCGTCCACGTACGGTCCAGACACGGAGGCCTTCATCGCCTCCACCTGTCCCTGTCCCGAGCCGCCCGTTCCAGGCTGCGCCGCGTCCGCCTTCACGGCCTGACGCGAGCCGCTACACCCCGCGCTCACGACCAGGAACCCCCACGCCAGCTTCCGCAACACACCCATGACCATCGTCCCCCGACCACGAACGCCGTGGCCGCGAACGTGGGCATGTGCCGCCTGCTAGGCCAGCCCTCCCTGCAGGGTGCGGTAGGTGTTGGACAAGCGCTCGGCCACCTCGGACGGCAGGACGTTTCGCGCGGAGAACAACGCGTACGACACGATGGCGTCCAGCGCCTCCAGCGTCAGCGCCCGCGCCACCGCCTCGCCACCACCGGACAGGTTGGCGCGCAGCCGCGCCACATCCACCCGGCCCTCCGCGCTCAACACCACGCCGGCATACGCGTCCTCGAGCCCCGACGGCGGCGCATCGAGGAAGCCACGCAGCAGGTCCACGTCCTCCCCCGCGTCGCGCAGCGCGCGGTGGATGAGGGACAAGAGCAGGTTGTAGCGCTCCTCCGCGGACAAGAGCTCCCACGCCATGCCCTCCACGGCGGGCACGGGCGGCGCGGGAGGCGTGGCGGGTCGCACCGTCAGGTGGCCGCCCTGCACGCACTCCTCCAGCCACGCGAAGAACGCGTGGTGTCCGCTCTCGCGCACCGTGCGCAGCTCGCCCAGCGTCGTGCCCGCGCCCAGCAGCCGGAAGAGGCGCTCCTCACCCGGGCGAGGCCCCTTCGGCCCGGTCTCCGCGCGCATGTCCTCCGGATAGCGCCGCCGCCACCGCGACAGCTCCTCCGAGCGCTTGATTCCGGTGAGCACCAAATCACGCGTGCGCTCCGGCAGCTTCACCACGTCCGCCATGGGCGCGGGGCCCTCGACGAAGAGGAAGCTGCCCTCCGTCAACTCGAAGAGGCTCAGCACCACCTCCCGCACCACGTACGTCATGGCGCTGTAGAGATGGGCCTCGGACACGAGTCCCTCGGAGGTGAGCACCTGGCCGATGCGCCGCGACGGCATCACGCGTGAGAGCGCCTGCGTGAGCTGTGCCTGCGTCACCAGCCCCAGCCGCACCAGCACCGCGCCCAGCCGCTCCCAGCGCTCCGTGGACGTGGCGAAGACGACCTGCCCGTCCCGGAAGGACACCGTGCGGCGGACGGCGCCGTGCTGCACGGCGAGCAACCCGCTGCGAATCCCCGTCAGGACGTGGGCGAAGACTTCCTCCACCGAGAGCGTCCCGAGCGTGCCGGCCAGGAAGCCAGCGAAGCCCATGGGCTCCTGGAGGAGCACCATCCCCTCCGGCCCATGGAACCAGGCCGAGAGGGGACGGGAGGAGGACAGGCCAGCGGCGAGCGACTTCTCCAAATCCAGCGAAGTCGCCTCACCACCGACACGGGGCGTGGCCTTGGGTTTCTGGGCCACCGCCCGTGCCCTCCGAACCGCGTGATTACTTCTGCGCCGTCGGCTTCAGCTCGGCGTCGATGATGCTCTTGAACTCTTCGACGGGCTGCGCACCCGACAGCATGATGCCGTTGATGAAGAACGCCGGCGTGCCGCTGACGCCGACCTTCTGCGCGTCCGCCATGTCGCTCTTCACGGTGGCGGCCTTCTCACCGGAGTCCAGGCACTTGTCGAACTTGGCCTGGTCCAGCTTCAGCTCGCCCGCGTACTTCTTGAGGTTCTCCAGCTGGAGCGCGGACTGGCTGGCGAACAGCTTGTCGTGCATCTCCCAGAACTTGCCCTGGTCATTGGCGCACAGCGACGCCTCGGCGGCCTTCTGCGCCTCCTTGTGGAAGTCCAGGGGGAACTGACGGAACACCAGCTTGATCTTCCCGTCGTACTCCTTCATCACCTGGTCCACCGCGCCAATGGCGCGGCTGCAGAACGGACACTGGAAGTCGCTGAACTCGACGATGGTGATGGGCGCGTTGTCCGGGCCCTTCGACGGGCCGACGGCGGAGACCGTCTTGCGCTCGGCGGGAGCACGCGGCGGCTCCGGCAGGGTGATCTGCACGTTGGCGTTCTTGCGCAGCTCCGCGAAGAGGGCCTGGGCGCGCTCCTGCTTGGGCTGCTGCGTGAGGAAGTCGAGGATCTGCGGCTTCATCTGCTCGAACGTCGAGCCGGGCGGCAGCTGGCCCTTGGCGCCGTCGAAGACTTCCTTGATCTTCTCCTCGGTCGGCGCGGGAACCTTGTCGTCGATCTCCGCCTTGAGGAACTGGTCCTGCGTGATGCCGCGCTTCTTGGCCTCCGCATCGACCAGCTTCTCCGTCACCATGCCCTCGAGGCCGCGCTTGCGAAGCTGGAACTTCTGCTTCTCCAGGTTGGCGATCGGCTCCTGGACGCGGTCGTTGAGCTCCTTGTAGGTGATCTTCTGGCCGTCACCGAAGGTGGCGACCACGGTGTCCGGGGTGGGCTCACCCGCGGGGGCCTGGGCGGCGGCGGGAGCCTGCGCGGTGACCGGCGCCTTCTCCTTGTTGCAACCGGCGGTGAACGAAGCCGCCAGCAGCGCGGCGAGGATGACGTTGGTTGGACGCATGGGCATGAGCCCGCGACTTAGTCGAGCCAGCCCCGACCTGCAAGGAAATGCCAAACCAACATCAGGCGACGAGCGGCTCCAGCTCCAGCGCGCCGGCCAATCCTGGCAGGCCCAGCTCCAAGCCTTCCACGTCGCGACGACGCGCGGGGACAATCTCATAGCAGCTCGGGTCTGAAAGGACCTTGCGAACCAGCTTGTGATTGAGCGCGTGGCCCGTCTTGTAGGCCGTGAGGTGGCCAATGACGGGACGGCCGAACAGAGACACGTCACCGATGGCGTCGAGGATCTTGTGACGCACGAACTCGTCGGTGAAGCGCAGCCCTTCCGGGTTGAGGATGGACACCTCGTCCACGACGATGGCGTTGTCCAGCGAGCCGCCGCGAGCCAGGCCCAGCTTCTTCAGCTTCTCCACGTCACGCAGGAAGCCAAACGTGCGCGCGCGGGAAATCTCCCGGGAGAAGTCCCGGTCGCTGAAATCCAAATCAAACGCCTGACCCTGGATGACGGGGTGCTCGAAGTCGATGGTGCAGCTGATGCGGAAGTGGCGCGAGGGGGTGAGCGAGGCCTGCTTGTCGCCATCCACCACGGACACGGGCTTGCGGATGACGAGCAGCTCCTTGGGCGCGTCCAGCTCGCGGATGCCCGCATCCTGGATGAGGGCCGCGAAGGGAGCGGCGCTGCCGTCCATGATGGGCACTTCGGGGCCGTCCAGCTCCACCCGGGCGTTGTCGATGCCCAGGCCCGCCATGGCGGACATGAAGTGCTCCACCGTCGCCACCTTCACGCCGTCGCGGCCCAGCGTCGTCGCCAGCGCCGTGTCCACCACGTACTCCGCCAACGCGGGGATGCTCACCGGGCGAGGCAGGTCCGTGCGCACGAAGACGATGCCGTGCCCCGCGGGCGCCGGACGCAGCGTGAGCGTCACCTTCGCGCCCGAGTGGAGCCCGATGCCCTGGAGGCTGGCGGTCTTCGAGAGGGTGCGCTGGTTGTAGGAAGACGGGGGCATGTCGGTGTCGCCTCGTGGCTGCTCGTGCTGCGGGACTTCCGAACGGTCATCTGGCCAGATGGCGCCGGAATCGTTCAACAGTGGTCTGACGCGACGCGCAGATTCAGCAAGTGGCATGCCACGACAGCGTGACATCCCGCCTTCCGTGGTGGGGGGGTCGAATGACTCGAACCCCTTGGAACGGTTGGATTTTTTCTGACATCGCGGTGGGTGCCCATCGTGGCCAGCCACCCTCCCCCCGTCCGAGGGTTGGTGAATTCACCCGAAACCGTGACATTGGTGTCCGGGAATTCTTCACCGCCTCACCCGCCGCCCTGCCCCGTGACGCGCTTCGCAACGAAGCGTGTCTTCCATGCAACACGGGGGCGTCCATAGCGCAAGGAACTGGCTGGAAGCAAACACGCCCCGTACGAGCACACCCCGTGGGGGGTTGCGTCATACGGGGCGAGTGGGCGTGGGTCGATTTTCTCCCCCCACGTGAGGGTCAGCGAGTCGGGACCGCGACAAAGCGATCGCGGAGCGCCTCGGCTTCCTGGCGGTCGAACCCCCTGCCCTGGAGGAGGGTGCGGCGGCTGACGGAGTGGAAGGTGGACTCCAGCGTCTGGCTGAAGCGGCGCAGGTCCTCGGCGAGCCGGCTGCGGATGCCGGGGCCCTCGGGCGGCCAGGGCAGCTCCACCAGGAGCGCGGTGAAGCGGTCGAAGGCGTCGTAGTCCGAGTAGCGCAGCAGCTGGTAGCCGCCGTCGTGGAAGTACGCGAGGAAGGTCTTCAGCGCGTCCAGGGAGCGCTCCGCGGCGGGCACGTCCTCCGCGCGCAGGAACCCCTCCGCGGAGCGGCACAGCTGGGCGTACACCCACAGGTCCTTGCGCAGCCGCAGCGCGGCGTCCTGGGGGCTCACCAGCGCGTCGAAGACGTCGTCGGACAGGCCGCCATTGGGGGCCAGGGCCTCCACCAGCGCGACGACCTGGGTGCGCAACAGCGACCTGAAGGCGGCGGTGGCGCGCGCGGGCGCGTCCGGCTCCTTGTCCACGTGGGCCAGCACCTCGCGGCCGATGCGCTCTGACTCCTTGGCCAAATCCCGCGCCGTCCGCAGGGCCGCGGCCTGGAGCGCCTTGGAGCCCGCCTTGGGCGACAGTTCCGCGTGCAGCCACGTGGCCAAGGCGTGCGTCTCGCTGCGCACCAGCGCCAGCAGCACGCGCACCCGCCGGGGCACGGGCGGCGTGCCTTCCGCGTCCACGTAGGCCAGGTAGTGCAGCAGCCGGAACAGCCCCAGGAACGCGGTGGAGAAGCCGGCGCGCTGCTCTTCCGGCATCCCCACGAGCAGATCCAACAGGCGCACCGAGCGCAGCCGGTCGTACTCGACGCGGAACTCCAACGGCCGGAAGGGCCGGAAGTAGCGGTTGAGGACGATTTCCTTCAGGGCCAGCTTGCCCAGGTCCTGGAAGAGGTTGAGCCGCGCGGTGGGCAGCTGGAGCAGGTGGTCCAGCAGGTTGCGCAGCGCGTCCAGGTCCTCGCGCAGCACGAAGAGGCTCTCCGACGGCGTCTCCTGGTCCAGCTCCTCCTCGATGAGTGCGCGACGCACCCGGTCATCCGCGAGCTGGGTCTCCACGTACTTGCGGAAGACCATCTTCTGGTCGCTGTCCGGGTCCTGGAGGTGACGTGCGACACGGATGGCGCGGTCCATGGCGTCGCGCACGTCCACCAGCTCCTCGTGGAAGTCGCGGGTGACGAGCGGCCGGTCCTTGGCGTCCACCACGGCGGTGAGGTTGAGGTAGCGCTCCACCGCGCGTAGGAGCATCTCGAATTCGAAGAGCAGCTCCTCCCGGCCGTCCACGGGGACGCCGCGAAGCCAGCGCTCGCGCTCGGCGAGGAAGCCCGCGCGCGACGTCTGGGAGGCCCGCATCAGGTCCGCGTAGAAGTCACGCGCGACGCGGAGGGTGGTGGGTCCGGAAGCGGGAGACGCGGGGGAGGTGGCCTGGCTCATGGCTCGCGGGTTTCAGAAGAGGCTGCCCTGGGGCGTGGGCGGTGGCTGCTTCTTGAAATACTGGTAGGTGCGGTGGGTGGCCATCCGGCCCCGGGGCGTGCGCTGCAGAAAGCCCTCCTGCATCAGGAAGGGCTCGTACACGTCCTCGATGGTATCGCGTTGTTCGCCCACGCTGGCGGCGATGGTCTCCACGCCCACAGGACCGCCGCCGAACTTGTCCAGGATGGTGAGCAGGATTTTGCGGTCCATGGAGTCCAGGCCGCTGGCGTCCACGCCCAGCCGGTCCAGGGACTTCTTCGCCAGCTCCAGCGTGATTTTCCCGTTGCCCTCCACCTCCGCGAAGTCGCGCAGCCGGCGCAGGAGCCGGTTGACGATGCGGGGCGTGCCGCGCGAGCGGGTGGCCACCTCGTGGGCGGCCTCCTTCTCCAGGGGGATGCCGAGGATGCGCGCGGAGCGGTGGAGGATGAGTTCCAGGGACGCGGCGTCGTAGTACTCCAGCCGCTCCTGAATCTGGAACCTGTCACGCAAGGGCGAGGTGAGCAGGCCCGTGCGCGTCGTCGCGCCAATGAGCGTGAAGGGCGGCAGATCAATCTTCATCGCCCGGGCGGCCGGCCCCGTGTCGATGGTGATGTCCAGCCGGAAGTCCTCCATCGCCGGGTAGAGGTACTCCTCCACCGCCGCGTTGAGCCGGTGGATTTCGTCGATGAAGAGGACGTCGCGTTCGTTCAGGTTGGTGAGCAGGCCCGCCAGGTCGCCCTTGCGCTCCAGCGCGGGACCGCTCGTCACGTGGATGCCCACGCCCAGTTCGTTGGCGATGATGTGCGCCAGCGACGTCTTGCCCAGGCCCGGAGGGCCGGAGAACAGGCAGTGGTCCAGGGCCTCGCCCCGACTGCGAGCCGCCTGCACGTACACCTTGAGCTTCTCGACGACGAGCCCCTGTCCCACGTACTCGTGGAACGAGCGCGGACGCAGGGAGGCCTCGAGCCGGACGTCCTCCGGGAGGACCTCTTCGGAGAGAGTGTCGGACTTCCTCGCCATGACCATGGGACCCTATACAGGAAGGCCGCGCGTGTCGCCCACATCCTCGGGCTGGACTCGGGGACGCCCAGCAGGCCAGGGAGCACCCACCGTCATGACGGGCTTCGACGCCACGTTCCCTGGTGCCTGGGCAGGCGTGTGGACTGGCGGACGCTCGAGTGAAACACGCCGACGTTGCCTGGCATCCCCGCCGCCGGGCCGGAGAACATGGCCCGTGCGCTCCGTTCGTCGCGCCGGTCTTCGACCTCTCGCTGTCACGGTGAATCCATGAGCCAGAGCCCCGCGTTCCGCCCCCTGCCCTTCCTCGCCGAGGCCCACTCCGAGCCCCTGCCAGGCCTGCGTCTGCAGAGGCTGCGCCGCGCGGCGCTCGAGGCCCGCGAGCGCTTCGTCCAGGAAGGTCCCGTGGCGGCGGTGGCCACCTGCGAGCTCGTCACGTTTCCCTATCCCGCGCAGTTCGCCTTCAGCGGGGCGGCGCTGTCACCCGCGCCGTACGTGATGATGACCAACCGCATGCAGGTGGTGCAGTTCGTCGACGCGAAGGGCGAGCGACGCACGCTGCTCTTCAACCCGTCCGACTACGAGCGGGGCGTGGCCGCGCCGTTCTACCACGCGCTGCGCGAGCGCTACGGCGGCTTCGTCTCCGACAAGCTCATGTCCACCCGGCACGGCACGGTGCAGAGCCACCTGGCCTCGCTGGGGCTGACGCCCGCGGACGTGGACTACCTGGCCTTCGACCATCTGCACATCCAGGACCTGCGCGGGTGGCTGGGGGGCGACGGCGTGTCGGCGTACTTCCCCCGGGCGAAGCTGCTGGTGCAGCGCGCGGAGTGGGAGATGGTGAAGGACCTGCACCCCATGCAGGCGGTGTGGTTCGTCCCCGGTGGCTCCGACATCCCCGCCGACCGCGTGGTGCTGCTCGACGGGGACACGTGGCTGGGCGTGGGCGCGGCCATCCTCAGCACGCCGGGCCACACGCGCGGCAACATGTCGCTGGCGGTGGCCACCTCGCGCGAGGTGTTCGTCGTCAGCGAGAACGGCGTGGCCACGGAGAGCTACACGCCGCTCCTGTCCGCCATCCCCGGCGTGCGCCGCTTCGCCGAGCACATGGGCTGGGAAGTGGTGCTCAACGGCAACACGCGCGAGGACTCGCTTTCGCAGTACTCGTCCATGGTGGTGGAGAAGCTCTTCGCCGGGCACTCCGCGGTGGAGGGGGCGTTCATCAACTTCCACCCCTCCTCGCTCCTGACCTCGCACCTGCTCTCGCCGGGGCTTGCCCCCACCATCGTCCTGCCCGCGCCCAACTTCGGCGACGTGCGGCCCACGCCCGCCAGCCGGCGCGCGGCCTGACGTCAGCAGCCTCGCGCGTCCGAAGCCGCCCCGGTGGCGCAGGGCCAGGCGGGACGCAGGGGCACCGCCCACAGCGCCTCGTCCGCCGGCGCCTCTCCGGCCAGGAAGAAGACCTCCGAGCCCGAGCGCACGAACGAGCGAGGGTCCGACGATGACGTCCCCGGCGCGATGTCCGTCAGCCGGCGCGTGCGCCACAACCACCCATCGCTGGACCACGCCTCGCGCCCGTGGAGGGCCGTCTTCGCGGAGAAGAACAGCCAGCCGTTCTCCGCCACCAACTGCTCCGGCTCGCTGCCCTCCGGGCCCCACTGGAGGTCCCACACCATCCACGTCCCCAGGAGCGTGCCGTCGCTGCGCCACAGCTCGCGCCCGCGCCAGCCGTCATCCGCCGCGAAGTAGAGCACGCCATCCATCACCACCAGATGCGACGGCAGCGCGCCCTTGGGCCCCGGCCAGATGTCGCGCACCAGCCGCGTGCCCGACACCGTGCCGTCGCTGCGCCACAGCTCGCCCCCGTGGAGCGTGTCGCCCTGCTCCCCGAAGTAGCCATCCGCGCCGGCCAGGAAGAACACCGAGCCATTCATCGCCGTGAGGTACGAGGGGAACTCTCCGGTGAAGTCCCGCACCCGCGTCGCGGAGCCCGGCCGCTCCGACGTCACCCACAGCTCCGCGATATCCATCCCCGTGTCCCGCAGGAAGAACAGGCGCCGCTCCGACGCCGTCAGCGACAGCAGCACCCCCACCGCCGACTGGTAGAGCACGCGCGCCTGGCCATTCGCCTCCACCACCCACAGCACCGCGGCCTCGGGCGAGTACGACACCAGGGCGAGGCGCTTCCCCCACGCCGTCAGCGACACCAGCTGGAGCGAACCGGGGCCCGGGACGAACTCGTGCACCAGGCGCGTGCCTGACTCCGTGCCGTCCGTGCGCCACAGCTCCAGGCCGTGCTCGAAGTCCTCCGCGGTGAAGTAGAGCCAGTCGCCCACCCTCGTGAGCGCCCGGGGGGCCGAGCCGCGCTCGCCGGGCAGCAGGTCCTTCACCATCACCGTGCCCGCTTCCGTGCCGTCGGTGCGCCACAGCTCGGGTCCGTGCTGGCCGTCATCCGCGACGAAGAGCACCCACGGCTCCAGCGGCGTCAGGAAGCGCGGCACCGAGCCCATGGTCCCCGGACGGATGTCCTTCACCACGCCCGCGCAGCCCGAGCGCCCCGGGCTGCTCCACAGCTCGCGACCCTGCCCCACCGCCTCCGCGCTGAACAACAGCCGCCCGTCGCCCCGCGCCAGCCACTCCGGCTTGGAACCCGGCGACCCCACCGGGTCCGTCCCACAGGCCCGACGCGCCGTCACCTCCGCGTCCGCCTCCTCCGGCGCCGCATCCACCGAGGCCCGGGCCGACGCCACGCGCTCGCTTCCCGGTTCGTCACTCGACTCGAAGGCCGGACCACACCCCACCCCGCCCAGACTTCCGACGAGAACGGACACGAGCACCGGGACGCCACGCCATGCCTTCATGTGAGCAACTCCTTGTCCTGGGTGGGGCACTCGCCTCCACCGCTGTGGCTGGAAAGTGTCACCGTCGATGAAACTGGCTACCCACTGCGGGTAGGAGGCAGCCCAGGCTGTCCGGCATCCTGCGACAGGCGTCGACCCTTGCCGCCGAGCCGACACAGGGCCCGTCGGACCCTGGACCGTTTCGATTTCTCAGAGGAAAGAAGCTTGTGCGGGCTGGTCAGGGAGGTCCGGATTTGGCCACCCGACTACACCCGCGACGGCGGACGTCCAGAAGACGTCAGGCGCCTGCCCTGAGGGACTTGAGGGCCTCGCGGAAGAGGACCTGGAAGGACGCGTCGGCACCCAGCCTGCTGGTGGCCAGCTCTGCGGCCTTTTCCGCCTGCGGGGGCTTGTAGCCAAGGTTGAGCAGGGCGGAGACAAGGTCGGATTGAGGCCCGCTCACCGGAATGGGCGCAGTCCCCCGGGAGACTGCCTCCAGGTGGACGTTCTTCATCTTGTCCTTCAGCTCCAGCACCAGTCGCTCGGCGGTCTTCTTTCCCACGCCGTGGATCTTCGCCAGGCGCGCCACCTCGCCGCGAGACAGGGCCGCCACCAGCTCCGGCACCTCCATGCCGGACAGCACGCCCAGCGCCATGCGCGGCCCCACGCGGGAGACGCCGTTGAGCAGCAGGAAGAGCTCTTCCTCCGCCCGGGTCAGGAAGCCGAACAGGTCGAAGGCGTCCTCGCGCACCACGGTGCGCACGCGCACGTCCACCGTCTGGCCCTCCGGCGGAAGCTTCCCCAGAGCCAACGTGGAGAAGTTCACCAGGTAGCCCACGCCCTGCACGTCGATGACGGCGCCCTCGGCATCCTTCTCCAGCACCACGCCACGCAGCCGAGCGATCATCCCGCCTCCGGGCGCCGATAGGACGGCGCCAGTCTGTCCGCGAGCAGCGCCGCGGCGCCCTTGCGCTTCTTGCCAGCCGTGCTCGCCGTGGGAACGGCGGCGCGACCATGGTTGAGGTGACACAGCGCCACGGCCAGGGCGTCGCTCGCGTCCGCGCGCCCCAGGTCCTTGGCTTCCAGTTGCAGGAACGTCCGCACCATCCGCGCCACCGCGTCCTTGCCGTCCGCGCCGCCGGCGCCCACCGACTTCTTCACCTTCGCGGGCGCGTACTCGAAGACGGGCAGCGACACCTGGGCCGCCGCCAGCAGCGCCACGCCGCGCGCGTGCCCCAGCACCAACGCGCTCCGGGCATTGCGGAAGGTGAACAGGCCCTCCACCGCCACCGCCTCCGGACGGAAGATCGCGAGCTGCGCGCTCAGCGCGGCATGCAGCTCCTTCAGGCGAAAGGCCAGGGGCGCTGATTCATCCACCTTGATGACGCCGTGGCCCACATGCACCAGTCGGCCTCGCTTCTCTTCCACCACCCCGTAGCCCATGAAGCGGCTGCCAGGGTCTACTCCGAGAACGCGCACCGTTCGCTCCGTTCGCCCCGCCGCTACTGCGACAGGGACTCCATCAGGGACTCGTCGATCTCGAAGTTCGCGTGGACGTTCTGCACGTCATCGTTGTCCTCGAGCGCGTCCATCAGCTTGAGCATCTTCTTCGCATTATCGCCGTCGAGCTGGACGGTATTCTGCGGCAGGTACGCCCACTTCTGCTCGCCCACCGGCAGGCCCCCGGACTCCAGGCCCGTGGCCACCGTATGCAGGTCCACCGGCGCGGTGCGAACTTCAAAGCCGTCCGCGCCCTGGGGCACGACGTCCTCGGCGCCCGCTTCCAGCGCCTTCTCCAGCACCGCGTCCTCCTCGGGGCCGGGCTTGACGGTGACGATTCCCTTCTTCTGGAACATCCAGGCCACCGCGCCCTCGGCGCCCAGGTTGCCGCCGTGGTGACCGAACGTCGAGCGCACGTCGGCCGAGGTGCGGTTGCGGTTGTCGGTGACGCACTCGACGAGGACGGCCACGCCGCCGGGGCCGTAGCCTTCGTACATCACCTCCTCGTAGCGCTCCCCTTCCAGCTCGCCGGTGCCCTTCTTGATGGCACGCTCGACGGTGTCCTTGGGGATGTTGGCTTCACGGGCCAGGCCCAGCGCCACACGCAGACGCGGATTGCCAGCGGGGTCGCCTCCCCCGAGTCGCGCGGAGACGGTGATCTCCTTCACGACCTTCGAGTAGAGCTTGCCCTTGGTCGCGCCCATCGCGGCCTTCTGGCGCTTGATCTTCGACCACCGATTGTGACCGGACATGGAAGGTGTCGCCTCTGGGCGGCCTTGTCTCCCAGCCCGGGGCGCGGAGTCAAACCCTCAGTCCGCATCTCCTCGCGACACCCCGGGCACCGGGTCCACCGAGGGCACGGGCTCGAAGAAGCCGAGCACTCCCGAGCCTCCGCGCGCGCGCTCCCGCTCCTCGATGAAACACGCGGGCACCAGCACGCCCAGCGCGAACAGGCGCGTGGATGCCTCGTACGCCACCGCCTCCGGGTAGAGGCACTCCAGCAGCACGGCGCGCACCGTGCGTCGCCCATCGAACAGACGCACCACCTCGCCCACGTCCTCGGGCAGCGCGGGCAGCTCCTCCGCCAGCCGCGCGAAGTCCACCGTCAGCCGCGAGGCCAGCGGCAGGCCGCGCGCTCTCAGCGCCTCGAAGCGCTCCAGCGCAGGCAACACCGTCTCGCACAGGTGCGCGCGGTCCATGGTGAACGAGCCCTTATGCAATTCGGGCCCGAGGGCCACCGCGTACGCGCCGCTGGCGAAGCCCAGCAGCCGGCGGAACGCGAGGCTGCCGCGCTCACCATGAAACATGGCGTCCACCACCAGGCCATGGCGGAAGGAGAACCAGCCCTCACCCTCCGCGAGGACGAGCCGCCCGGAGCGCACGCCCGCCAGCAGCGCCCGTGTCACCCTCGGCAGGGCCAGCCTCGCGGTATGTGACTCGAACGTCGCCGCGCCCGTCGCATACCCCGACTTGAGCCGCGCGAGCGACACCACGTCCTCCACGTCCAACGGGCGCGTCAGGTAGTCGTCCGCGCCCACGCCACCGGCCAGGTCGCGGTGGAAGTCCTCCTCGCGCCGCGCCAGCAACAACACCGGCAGGTGAGCGGTGCGCACGTCCGCGCGAATCTGTCCGCACAGACTGAAGCCGTCGCCATCCGGCAGCTCCACGTCCGCGATGACCAGCCTCGGCAAGGGGCCCTCTGGAGCCAGCGCATCCAGCGCCGCCTGCGCCCCACCCACCAGCAGCGCCTCGAAGCCCGCCTCCACCAGCGCCGCCGCCAGCGCCGACTGCGCGCCCGCGTCCGAGTCCACCAGCAGCACCCGCGCCCGACTCCGCCCCCCTCGACGACGCGCGCCAACCTCCGACGGCACCGACGCCGTCGGTTCATTGCGCGCGGAGAGCTGTGTAAGCGCGGGAGTCATGGATACCGAATTATTCCAGCGAAGCTTGATAGATTGGCAACCTGGACACAAGTCCTCGGAATCGTTGAGTTTCGGTAACAAACAGGTCGCGGTAGGGTGCGCGGCATGACGCGCTCGGTCTCTTCCTGGCTCCTGGTGTCCGCGCTGTTGCTGACCTCCGCCTCCGCCGCCCAGCAGGCGACGGCCGCGCAACCCGGAGAGGAGGGGCGCGTCACCGTCGAGCAGACGCCCGTCTCGTCCGAGGAGGATCCGCTCGGGGCGGTGATTGCGCCGGTGACGCTGCCGGCCGGGACAACGGCGCTGTACGGCTACGCGGGGGCGCCGGAGATTGGCGTGGGGTTTCGCCAGGGCATCTCCAGCTTCGAGCTGGAGGCGCGAGCGCGGCTCAACTGGTTCCAGCTATCCGCCGCGCTGGAGCTGGTGGGGCGGCTGAAGGTGCTGGAGCGGGGCTCGGTGTCGCTGGCGCCGACGCTGGGGCTGGGCGTGGTGTTCAACTCCGGCTCCACGTACATGGACGACCAGAACTTCTCGGGCGTGATGCTGCGACTGTCTCCGGGGCTCATCGCCGGCTGGCGGGTGGCCGAGACGGTGACAATCCTGGGGCTGGTGGACCTGCCCCTGGACATCGGCATCTCGAAGTCAAAGTCGTTGCGCTTCCAGGCGCTCGGCGGTGGCGGCGTCGAGGTGTACCTGGGCAACAACGTGTCCGTGCTGCTCGCGGGGCAGCTGGGCACGGAGACCTTCCAGGAGCGCGCGGGCCTCTCCGACACGAGGCTGGGCTGGGCACTGAAGGCAGGCCTGGGCGCACGCCTCTTCTGACTCACGTCAGCCCGAAGCGCTCCAGCTTCTTGAGCAGTCCCTGTCGCGACAGTCCCAGGGCCTCCGCGGAGTGCGTGCGGTTGCCGCCGAAGCGTTTCAGCGCGTCCTCGATTTCGCGGCGCTCCAGCGCTTCCACCTTGGCTGCCAGCGTGGTGGCGCCCGGGGTGCTCGCGCGAGGACGCTCGCTGCCGGTGAAGGACAGGTCCTCGGGCTGAAGCTCGCGGCGCTCTCCGGCCAACACCGTCGCGCGCTGCATCTCGTGACGCAGCTCGCGCAGGTTGCCCGGCCAACCGTGCGCGGCGAGCGACTCCGCGGCGGCATCCGACAGCAACCTCGCCCGGCCATCCGGACACAGGTGCGCGCACTGGTTGAGGAAGTGCTTGGCCAGGAGCGGCAGGTCCGAGGCGCGCTCGCGCAGCGGCGGCAGGCGGAGCTCCACGCCCTTGACGCGCCAGTAGAGGTCCTCGCGAAAGGCGCCCTCCTGGAGCATGCGTCCCAGGTCACGATGGGTCGCCGAGATGAGGCGCACGTCCACGTGCACGGGCAGGTCCGCGCCCACCGGCAGGATGTCCCCCGTCTCCAGCGCGCGCAGCACCTTCACCTGGAGGGACGGCGTCATGTCCCCCAGTTCGTCCAGGAACAGGGTGCCTCCGTCCGCCTCCGCGAAGAGGCCCCGATGATCTCGCGTCGCACCGGTGAAGCTGCCCTTCACGTGGCCGAAGAGCGCGCTCTCCAGCAAGGTCTCCGGCAGCGCGCCGCAGTTGACGGGGATGAAGGGGCCCGCATGGCGCCGACTCTTCTGGTGCACCATGCGCGCGAGCAGCTCCTTGCCGGTGCCATTCTCGCCGGTGACGAGCACGGGCAAGTCACTGGCGGCCACGCGCTCGGCCAGGGAGAGGGCGGCGAGGAACGAAGCGCTCTGCCCCACCATGGCCGCGTCGCCCGCGGCTCGCTCCAGGGACGTGCGCAGCGCCTCCACCTGGCGCTCCAGCGCCACACGGGCCAGCGCGCGCTGCACGACGACGAGCAGCACGTCCGGGTCCACGGGCTTGGTGAGGAAGTCGTACGCGCCCAGGCGAATCGCCTCCAGCGAGTGGCGCGTATCGCCCACCCCGGACACGACGATGACCTTGGTGCCCGGCCGAGCGTCGAGCAACGCCGCCAGTCCCGCCAGGCCCGAGGAGACACTGCCATCCGGAGGCAGCATCAAGTCGAGCAGGACGAGGGGAAAGGGCCGCGCATCGAAGGCGGCGCGGGCGGAGGGACGGTCCGCTGCCTCCACCACCTCATAGCCCGCGTCGCGCAGCAGGCTGCCGTAGACCTTGCGAAAGGCGGCGTCGTCGTCGACGAGCAACAGCGGAGGGGCGGAAGCCATGTGTGGACTCAGTCCGGAAGAGGGGCCTGTCGCGGTGTGCCCAGAATCTCCAGGGTGCGCAGCGCCACCTGGATGAGCGTCTGGGCGCACGGCTCACAGCCGCCGCCACAGCACCGGGGCCAGCGGCCCTCGGGGTTGCGCAGCAGAGGGCGCACACAGGACTGGTAGTAGCTGGGCAGGCCCAGCTCCTCACCGGCGCGAGCCAGCGCGGAGTCGAGCGGCGACGGTGTGGACTCGGTGACGTCGGACACACCTGCTTCATAACAGCGGAGCGACGGTCAGCGCAGCGGGGGGCGGCTGGACGGCCCACCCCTCCTGCTCCGAAAGAAAAGCAGAGGCGATGGCCGCCACCAGGCAGGCGCTCACAGCAACACCCCTTGCGTCGGGACCGAGGGTGCCCCTGACTCGGGTTGACACCGGACGCACCAGTGCGTGTTCCGGCCGCCGACCCGAGCGTGGGTAATCGGCGTGCCGCAACTGGGACACGGCGCGCCGGTGCGCTCGAAGACATTGCGCCGGTGCTTCGCCTGTCCCTTCACGCCGAACAAATCCCGCTGCGTGCCCCGGAGCGACAGCCCCTCTTCGAGCACCGCGCGCATGGCACGATGCAACCGCATCACTTCGTCACGAGTGAGGGATGCCGCCAGGCGACGCGGATCCAACCCCGCCTTCCACAGGCTCTCGTCCGCGTCCCGATTCCCCAGCCCCGCGACGACACGCTGATTGAGCAGCACCGTCTTGAGCGGGCTTCTGCGACGTGACAACCGACGCACCAGGTGGTCCGAGGTGAAGTCGTCGTCGAGCACCTCCGGCCCCAACTCCTCGAGCTTCAATCGCGAGGTCAGTTCGGCCGTGCGGGCCACCGCCACGCGCGCATACCCCAGCGTGTCCGTGAGCCAGAGCACCTCCTCCCCATCAAGTGTCATGACAACCAGACTCTCGGGTGGCGACTCACTTCCCACGGGCCGCAGCGACAGCGTGCCCCAGAGCATGAAGTGCAACGCGAGCGTCTGTCCGTCGTCCAGCGACAGCAGGATGAACTTCGCCCGACGACGCGCACCGGTGATGCACCGACCCCGCAGCGCGGCGATGAACTCCGGCGGCGACGGGAAACGAACCGCCTCCGGGACGAGCACTTCGACGTCCGTGATTCGGCGCCCCACGACTGCCTGTCGCAAGTCCCGGGCGATGATTTCGACTTCGGGAACCTCGGCCATCTCGTATTGATGCCTCCGCGCATCCCCTGTCGCGCGGCCAAGGCTCCGAGCCAGCCAGGACCGCTTCATTCCCGCATGCCCGGCAGGGCTTCAGGCGAGCGCGTCCCCTGGGCGCAAGCGCTCACTCACCACCCCAGGAGGCTGGGAAATGCGAGCCACGCGACACCGAGGATGTGTCTCATTTCACG
Source organism: Myxococcus sp. CA033 (assembly GCF_013336625.1). NCBI lineage: Bacteria > Pseudomonadati > Myxococcota > Myxococcia > Myxococcales > Myxococcaceae > Myxococcus > Myxococcus sp. CA033. The sequence continues at coordinate 238,109 of NZ_JABUMU010000001.1, forward strand.
ACTGACGCGTCAGTGTTCACCACGAGTCCCAGGAATGACGCGTCCATTCGAGATGACGCACGTCGCGCCAGGCGTGAGCCCGCGCCAAGCGCTCACAATCCCTTGCTCACGAAACCGCGCGCCGCATGGCCCGGGACTTGGAATGCGGAGTCACCGCGCGAGCGCGGCTCGGCTCGCGTCAACCCGCACCCCATTGGATTGACTCGCCATGCTGCTCTCGTTTCGACAGGCATCCTCGCGTCTCATGCTGGGGGCCATGCTGGTCACCGGCACCCAGTTCCACGACTGTGACCCATCGCCGCCCACCCATCCACCGCCCCCCATCGTCCGTCCCGCCAACGCCATCGCGGGCCAATACCTCTTCTTCTTCGACCCAACCCTGGTGACACCCGACCAGGTCCAAACCGTGGCGCAATACCTGACGCAACGCTTCGGTGGCACCATCCTCGCCTACTTCGATGCGGGCTCACTCGGCTTCTCGGCCAACGGATTGACCGACGCCTCCGCCACCGTCATCGCCAGCGACCTGCGCGTCATCGCGCTCGGCCAGGATGGCTATGTCGACGTGGAGGCCGTGCAGACCAATGCGCCCTGGGGCCTGGACCGGCTCGACTCCCATCCCCTGGCGTTGGACCAGCGCTACGAGCAGACCACCACCGGCCAGGGCGTGCACGTGTACGTCCTCGACACCGGCATCCGAGCGTCACACGCGGACTTCGGAGGCCGTGTCAGTGGAGGCATGACGGCCATCTCGGATGGGAACGGCACCAATGACTGCCAGGGCCACGGCACCCATGTGGCGGGCACCATTGGCGGCGCGACGTGGGGCGTCGCCAAGAATAGCCGGCTGCACCCAGTGCGGGTGCTGGCCTGTGACGGCCGAGGCAGCTACAGCGGCATCATCAACGGCATCAACTGGGTGACCAAGAACCACCAGAAGCCGGCGGTGGCGAACATGAGCCTCGGCGGTGGCGCCTACTCCCTGCTGGACGACGCCGTGCGGGCCTCCATCAACGCGGGCATCACGTATGTCCTCGCGGCCGGCAACAGCGATGCGGATGCCTGTCAGTCGAGTCCGGCCCGCACGCCAGAGGCCCTCACGGTGGCGGCCTCCGACATCCAGGACCGGCGCGCCACGTTCTCCAACTGGGGTGCCTGCGTGGACCTCTTCGCGCCCGGCGTGGGCATCCGCTCCACGAGCAACACGTCCGACACCGGAACGCGAGACCTCAGCGGCACCTCCATGGCGTCGCCCCATGTCGCGGGCGTGGCCGCGCTCTATCTGGAGAAGAACCCCACCGCGACTCCCGCGCAGGTGTCGCAGGCCGTGCTGAATGGAGGCACGGCGAACGTCATCCAGGACGTGAAGGGCTCGCCCAACAAGATGCTGTATTCGCTCATCGTCCCGCCCGATTCGGAATACGTGGTCATCCCGGCGCCGCCGCAGACGACGCCCAAGCAGGTCGCCGTGGGCGCGTCGAACATCGTCTGGCTGCTGGACACCACGGGGCGACACTGGAAGTGGGATGGCGCGACGTGGGTCAATCAGAGCTGCTGCGTCACCGAACTGGCCGCCGCGGCCGATGGTGAACTGTGGGCCACCAACCCTCCGGACGGCATGCGGGTGTTGCGCTGGGACGGAACGCGGTGGACCTTCAACATCCCGGCTGGGATGAAGCAGGTCACCATCGCCAATGCGAACACGGTGTGGGGCCTGGGCAATGACAACACCCTGTACCAATACACCGGCTCCGCCTGGTCCCCGAAGCGCTGCTGCGTGGAGCGCATCTCCGTCGGCACCGATGGCGAGCTGTGGGCCACCAACCCTCCGGATGGCCTGCGCGTGCTGCGCTGGAACGGCACCGAGTGGACGTTCAACATCCCGCCCGGGATGAACTACGTCTCCGTCGGCAGCGCGTCCGTCATCTGGGCCCTGAACCCCGCGGGCAATGTCTTCCAGTGGAGCGGCTCCGCCTGGACGCCCAGGACCGGCACCTTGAAACAAATCTCGGCGGCCTCGGACGGCACCGTCTGGGGCATCTCGAGTCAGAACGAAATCGTCCGCCGACGCCCCTGACGCATCGGGCCCCCCGGGTGAGTCACCGGCACCTGGGGTGCCCTTCCCCACGAGTCCGCGTGGGCGGCCTTCACCGGCATGGAGTTTCTCTTCCAGAGCCGGGAGCACTGTCACGGCGTCGGCATCACGCACGTGACACGCGCGTCCTCCAGGTGCGGCCGGAACCTGGAGGACGCCCTCGACAGAGGGCTCAGCCGCGCACCACCACCTCGCGCACCTCGCGGGACATCTCGCGCACGTCCACCTTCACGTCGAGGAAGTGCGCCATCGTCTCCAACTGCGTCACCGAGTGCCCGTCCAGCGGCAGCGTGCGGAACTCCCCGCCCCGCGCCAGCGCGAACAGCAGGAGCAACTGGTCGCACAGGTGCTCACCCACCGGGACATCCGCGTTCAAGTAGCGCTTCACCTCGCCAGCCGCTTCCTCCGCCACGACCTCCGCGCGCTTGCCTCGCTCTCCGAAAGCCGTGAAGACCTCGGTGACGTGCTCGCTCTCCACCTCCACCACCAGCGCGTTGCCCGGGCCCGTGGTGCGCTTGAGTTCCTCCACCCGCAGCTCGTCCGGACGCCACTTGAGCAGTGCCCCCGCCGTCTCCATCTCCCGCTTCGCCACGTCGAAGGGAATCATCGCCACCACCGCCTTCGCGTCACGGCGCAGCACCCGCCCCCGCTCCAGCAGCGAGAGGGGCTTCATGGGCGCCGGCCGCACGTCCACGTGGAACTTCCCGCCACCCGCCGGGAAGAAACCGGGACGCTCCAGCGTCGCCGTGACGCTCGGCCCCAGCTTGCGCAGAATCGGCAGGTACGCCCGGGCGAGGAAGTCGAACGGCGGCGCCGCCGGGTTGTGCGTCCCTCCCTCCAGCCTCAGCGTGGACGGCTCCGTCGCGGCCAGCAGCGCGGGCAGCACCGTCTGCAGCACCAGCGTCGCGCTGCCCGCCGTGCCCACCGCGAAGTGGTAGTTGCCCGCGGCCAGCGCGCGCGGACGGAACGTCAGCTCCTTCGAGCCCAGCTCCGCGCCGGACACCTCCGCCGCGCCCACCGCCTCCGCGGCCTTCACGCCCGTCAGGTGCTGGCGCAACAGGCCCGGCTTCGCGCGTCCCGCGCGGATGTTCGTCATCGTGAAAGGCGTCCCCGTCACCAGCGACAACGCCAGCGACGTGCGCAGCACCTGGCCGCCGCCCTCTCCCCTTGAACCATCGATGCGCAGCATGTGTCTCGTCTCCTGCTTTTCCCACGCCTCACGGCTCCGCCCGGGCATTCTGACACCCTTCCCAAAATAGCGGCGCCCGCTCCCCCACCACTGGCGGCCTTTCGGCCTCTTGGGGGGAACGGGCGCCTCGGTGTCGTCATCCCGGCATGGCCACCTCGCGTGTTGGGGGTTGTCGTGGTCCTTCGGCTACCCCTTCACACAGACGACCTGCTTGAGCGTGTGGACCACTTCGACCAGGTCCGACTGCGCCGCCATCACCGCATCGATGGGCTTGTACGCCGCCGGCGTCTCGTCAATCACGTCCACGTCCTTGCGGCACTCCACGCCCGCCGTCGCCTTCGCGTGGTCCTCCAGTGTGAAGCGCTTCTTCGCCGCCTCACGCGACATCACCCGACCCGCGCCGTGGCTGCAGGAATGGAAGCTGTCCGCGTTTCCCTTCCCTCGGACGATGTACGAACGCGCCCCCATGCTGCCGGGGATGATGCCGAGGTCACCCTCGCGCGCCCGCACCGCGCCCTTGCGCGTCACGAAGCAGTTCTTCCCGTAGTGGTGCTCACGCGCCACGTAGTTGTGGTGGCAGTTCACCGCCGACTCGGACAGCGAGAACGGAGGCAGCTCACCACTCAACTGCAGGGCATCCACCGCGCCTCGCAGCATCAGCTCGCGGTTCATCGCCGCGTAGTCCTGCGCCCAGCTCACCGCGAAGACGTAGTCATCGAAGTGCTCCGTCCCCTCCGGCAGGTACGCCAGGTCCGCGTCGGGGAGGTTGATATGCCAGCGGCGCATGTCCTCCTTCGCCAGCTCGATGAAGTAGCTTCCGATGCGGTTACCCACGCCACGCGAACCGGAGTGCAACATCAGCCACACGCCATCCGACTCGTCCACGCACAGCTCGATGAAGTGGTTACCCGTCCCGAGCGTACCGAGGTGCGCCAGGTCCGGCCCACGGCCGATGCGAGGGTGCTTGGCGACGACACGGTCATACCCCTCCATCAACCGCGACCACACCTGCTGATGCGAGGCCGGAGCCACGCGCCACGCGCCGACGTCGTTGCGGCCCCCGTTGTCCGAGCGGCCATGCGGCACCGCCCGCTCGATGGCCGAGCGAACCCCACGCAGAGAGTCCGGCAGCTGGTCCGCGCGCAGCGTGGTGCGCACGGCGATCATCCCGCAGCCGATATCCACACCCACCGCCGCCGGAACCACCGCGCCCACCGTGGGGACGACGCTACCGACCGTCGCGCCGTAGCCGCGGTGCACGTCCGGCATCACCGCCACCCACTTGTGGATGAAGGGCAGGCCGCGCAGGTTCCGGAGCTGCTTCTTGGCCTCGTCCTCGAACGGCACTCCCATCGTCCACGACTTGATGGGGCGACCCGCCTCGTCCGACAGCACCTCGTAGCTCACCTTGTTGCGCTCCATGGCCTTCACCTTTCGGTCGTTCGCCCGGGCTCTGTTTCCCGGGCACGGAGGGACGTAAAGCAGCCGGCGTGCCAACCCTTTCTCCGAGGGAAGCGCCCCGAGGCGGCTGGTCATCCATATCCCTTGGGATAAAGTCCTATTCGAATGGCGAAGACACGGGCGAAGCAGACGGTGGTCCTGGGGATGCTCGGGACGACGCTGGACACGGGGCAGGGCCCCGGGCGGTGGACGAAGTGGCGGCCCACGGTGGCGCTGTGCCAGCAGGACGACCTCGTCGTTCACCGGCTGGAGCTGCTGCACCCGCCTGGAGCGGCGGCGCTCGCGGGCACGCTGGTGGGCGACATCCGCCAGGTGTCTCCGGAGACGTCCGTGCGCGCCACGCCGCTGGACATCAAGAACCCGTGGGACCTGGAGGAGACCTACGGCGCGCTGCTCGACTACGTGCGCGCCTACCCCTTCAACCCGGAGGAGGAGGACTATCTCGTCCACATCACCACGGGCACGCACATCGCGCAGATCTGCATGTTCCTCCTGGTGGAGAGCCGGCTCATCCCCGGCCGACTGGTACAGCTGTCACCGGCCGGGCGGGACAGGACGGGCACGGGCGCGGGCACGCACACGCTCATCGACCTGGACCTGTCGCGCTACGACACGCTGGCCACGCGCTTCCAGCAGGAGCAACGCGAGGGCCTGTCCTTCCTCAAGGCCGGCATCGACACGCGCAACGCCGCCTTCAACCGCATCATCGAGCGAATCGAGCAGGTGGCCACCCAGTCGCGAGCGCCGCTGCTCATCACCGGCCCCACGGGCGCGGGCAAGTCCCAGCTGGCCCGGCGCGTCTACACGCTCAAGAAGACTCGCGGCACCGTCAGCGGGCCGTTCGTGGACCTCAACTGCGCCACCCTGCGCGGTGACGGCGCCATGTCCGCCCTCTTCGGCCACGTGAAGGGCTCCTTCACCGGAGCGCTGCAGGACCGGCCCGGCCTGCTGAGACAGGCCCACGGCGGCGTGCTCTTCCTGGACGAGATTGGCGAGCTGGGCGCGGACGAGCAGGCCATGCTGCTGCGCGCGCTGGAGGACAAGCGGTTCCTGCCTGTGGGCTCGGACCGGGAAGTGGAGAGCGACTTCCAGCTCATCGCCGGCACCAACCGGGACCTACAGGGGGACGTCGAGCAGGGGCGCTTCCGGGAGGACCTGCTCGCGCGCATCAACCTGTGGACCTTCCGGCTGCCCGCCCTGCGCGAGCGTCCGGAGGACATCCCGCCCAACCTCCTCTACGAGCTGGACAAGGCGTCGGAGGCGATGGGCGCGCGCATCACTTTCAACAAGGAAGCCCAGGAGCGCTTCCTGCGCTTCGCCACCTCGCCCGATGCCCGGTGGTCCGGCAACTTCCGCGACCTCAACGCCGCCGTGCTGCGCATGGCCACGCTCGCTCCCGGAGGCCGCATCACCCGCGACGTGGTCGACGAGGAGCTGGAGCGACTGCGCGCGCAGTGGCGCACGGGAGGCTCGCGCCCCGGGCCTTTGCAGCCCGTGGGCTCCGCAGACCGTGTCGCCGAGGTGCTGGGTGAAGCGCTGGCCCAGGAGCTGGACAGGTTCGACCGCGTGCAGCTCGCGGACGTGCTGGGGGTCTGCCAGGGCGTGCGCTCGCTGTCCGAAGCCGGGCGCGTGCTGTTCTCCCAATCCCGCGCGAGGAAGGCGAGCGTCAATGACGCGGACCGCCTCAAGAAGTACCTCGCGCGCTTCGGCCTCACCTGGGCCGACGTCAGCGGGGCGGCGGGCCCGGACTGACGAAGCCGAGGGCGGCGCGGAAAAAAGCACGCCCACGCGTCAAGGGTGGTGACGCTCAGCGTCTTCATCGGTGTTCCACGAAGAAGGGGGGCCGTGAGCCGGACGGGCCTTCGACGGGACCACCGCCATGCCTACGCCTCACCGCACCCTCGTGCCTCACCGCTGGAGCACCGCGTGGCTCGTCGCCACCGCCCTGCTCCTGACCGGGATGCGCGCCGGGGCGCAGGTGCGCGAGCCCGACAACTTCCTCGCCACCTCCGTCACCTTCTCCTCCGCGCCCCGACTGCGGCACGTCTCCACGCGCCACGTCTCGCCCACCCTCGCCGCCGGCTTCCGTGTCTCCGAGCATGGTCAGCTCCGGCTCGACTGGGGGCTGCCCTACACCGCGCTGAAACCCGAGGATGGCGTGGAGGGCACCACGAGCCACGTTGGCTCGTCCAACCTGCTCGTGGGCCTGCACCATGTCCGCACGTTCGCGGATGACAGCCTGTTCGTCCGCATCGGCGCGGGCGTCGCCCTGCCCCTGGCCCGCCATGAGGACGCCGACATCATCGGCTCCCGGAGGGTCGAGACGGAGGGCGTCAACTACGCCACCGCCGCCGCCGTGCGGGGGCTGGCGGACCCGTGGCTGTGGGCGCTCGACACCACGTCCGTGGTGCTGCCCATGGCCGTGGGCGTGGACCTGCCCGGCTTCCAGGCCCGCGCCGACGTGGCGCTCGGAATGCTCATGCCCGTGTCCCGCTCCGCGCGCGACACCCACTTCGTCGCCCAGGCCAGCGTGGAGGCCTCGCTCGGCCTTGGAATGCTCGAGCCCGGCGTGCGCGCCCAGGTCGTCTCGCCCCACCTCACCGAGGCGACGTGGGACGGAGAGGACTCCCAGCTCTCCCTGGAGCCCTTCGTCCGCGTGCGGCTCGGCCCCGCGTTCGCTCGGGCTGGCGTGCGCATCGATTTGGGCGCTCCCGAGTCGAGCCCCGCGCCCAGCGCCTCACGCATGTGGGCACTGGGGATGGGGTTGGGCGTGGCGTTCTGAAGCCCCTCTACTTGATGAGGTAGAAGGCTTCCTGACGCGGCACGAAGAACTTCCAGCCCTCGTGCGTGAGGTAGGCCGGGTCCTCCTCCATCACCGCCACCTTCTGTCCGTCCCACTCCGGTACGGGCGTGGCCGTGTTCAGCTCGATGGCGATGTATGAGCCTTCTCGCAACGGCTTCGGTGTGTCCTTGCGCGTCGACGAGCGGAAGTCGATGGAGGCGCCGAGCGCGTGGCCGTGGTTGCCCAGGGGATGGCTGTACACCTGCGCCTCGATGCCACGCGCCGTCATCTCCGCCATCGTCTCGTCATACACTTCCGCGGACGAGCGGCCCGGCCGGGAGGCCTGCACCATCAACACGTCCTGGAGCGCGTTCGTGTTCGCCAGCGCGTTCTTCAGGCCCTCGGGCGCGTCCGTCTCACCGTCGCGCAGCACATAGGCCATCTTCTGCCAGTCGGTGTGCAGCCCCAGGTAGCTGATGCCGAAGTCCACGTGGATGAGGTCGCCGCGCTCGATGACCAGTTCCTCCTTCGCCACCGCGAGGAAGCCTCGGGACTTCGCGGGGATGCCACCCTTGCGCTGCACGCGCATGTCCGGCTGGAACCACGTGCCCACGCCCAGCGCGCCCAGCCTGTCGTAGAGCCATCGGCGCACGTCCCCCACCGTCGTCTTCCCCGGCACGATGACCTTCGAGGAGAAGGCCTCCTTCACGATGGCGTCCGTCAACTCCACCATCCCCTTGTAGGGCTCCCACTCCTCGGGCAGCCGCGTGTCCAGGTACTCCTCGATGAGCGGCGCCGCGCTCACGAAGCGAGCCTCCGCCTCCGCGCCGAACGCGTCCAGGAGGTAGGCATAGCCATCCTTCGTCAGGCTGCGCGTCACGCCCCGCTTGCCGCCGATGCCCAGTGCAATCGCCTTGGGTTGGTAGCGCGAGTCCAGCGACTTCAAGGCCTCGGGGGCGGACTGGCCCTCCTCGGGCGCCTCGAAGAACTTGAGGATGGACTCCTCCGCGTAGCCCGTCAGCGCCACGCGCTTCAGGCCCTCCGCGCCCGCGTCCACGAAGACGAAGATGTCCCGGTTGCCCGCGTACGGACGCGGCGGTGCCACGAACTGCGTCAGCGGATCATCGTTGAACTCCTCGTTGACGATGATCCACATGCCCACGCCGTGCCGCCGCATCATCTCCAGCAGCAGGCCATGGCGCTTGTCCAGCCAGTCCTCCCGCAGCGCAATCTGCTGGGACAGGGACAACAGCTTGGGCGTTTCAGCTTTCTGTGCCGCGCACCGAGGTCCGGTACAGGCGGCCAAGAACAAGAGCGGCAAGGCCGCCCACTTCAGCAGGGTCATGGGGGACTCCGAGTCGAGCTGGAGTCACACCCTAGCTCCCGTCCCCCCAACGCCGAAGTCCCCCACCCCCGGAGCCCTTGGAGACTCCGGAGGCGGAGGACCTGGGGCGCGTCCTGCCACCTGCTCCCTCGTCCGCCGCATCTGGCCCTCTTCGGATGACGCCCCCCACGACCCACTTGGTCCTGCGCGTCGTCTCCCCCACCACTACGACGCCATCCGATTGAGGTGGATGGTCGTCCCCCGACGCCATCCGCCAGCATGATGCGTTTCCCCGAACCCTCGCGCCGTGAATCTCAATAACTGGCGATCTGGAAATCCAGGTCGTCACCCAGGAGGAGCTCCGTCCGCGCCTCCTCCTGGTCCTGCTCATCCCCCCCGAAAACGACCCCCCCCGCCCGACCCGCCTCCCACTCGCCCCCGTCCGCCAACGCCCCCCAGGTCCCCCCACCCGCTCCACGCCCATCCTCCGGTGCCCACATCCCATGGGTGTCACCATGGCCCCGCGCGTCACCTCGGAACATCACTCCCCCCTGTCGCGATGCAGTCGAAGCAGCCGTACTCCCCCGTCGCCGCCCTCTTCCTTCTGAAATACGTTCCGAGCCTTTTTCCTTGAGCGTCCTTGTTCAAAAAAATCGGGGCGCCTCCCCCCGGAAACGCCCCGAAAAACAAGCAACTCTCCAGTAATTCAGGAGAGTCATGAAACGGCTGTTACGTGTTTCAGCGCTCGTCGTTGGCGGCCGGCTCGTCCGCCGGAGGAGGCGGGGGCAACGAGAGCCTGGCGGAGAAAACAGGCGTCGCCTCCTCCCCGGTCGGCGCGCGAAGGCCCCGATCCTTCTCCGGCGGTGGATCCGGAATCTCCTGGGCAACGAGGCCCGCGCTGGTCTTCCCCGAATTTGAATTCAGCATGTGAGAATCCCCCCCTGTTCGATGTTTCAAGACGCGACGCGCCGTCAGGTCGACGGAGCGTCACCTCCAGAACGCGGGGGGTCGGAATCCTTGATGACGTGTCGACACGTCACTCGAACAGGAGGACCTGTGCGGGCCAGGTTGCCGCCGGCTCGCGGGCCAGCCACGCCAGGCGCTCGTCGCGCAGGGCCCGGGAGGCCGGGGCCCCCGCGCGGATGCGCTCGCGTACGGACTCGAAGAAGCGCCCCGCCGTATCGGGAATGTCACCGGTGGAGGCGAGCACGGTGCGCGCCCCTGCCTCGATGAAGGCCACCGGCAGGCTCACCGTTTCGTGAAGGAAGGGCGCGGCGCGAGCAGCCCCACACGCCGCGAGCAACACCAGGGGGGCGCCGGCGAGCGGCTGCTCCCGCACCTGGTTCGCCGCGAGCGCGTACCGTCCATCCTCTTCCGGCGCGAGCACCAGCAGCGAGGAGTCCGACAGCTCCGAGCTGAAGAGGCCGTGCGTGTGGAGTTCAATCTCGCGCGCCTCCGCCATCTCACGAAGCACGCGCGACGGGGTGGCCGCCGCGCCGCGCAGCTCCACTCGCAGCGGGTCCGGCACACGAGGCGCCTCCAGGGGCGAAAGCTTCTCCAGCCCGAGCGCTGGCGGCGCGTCCACGCCCGTGACGACCAGGTGGCGGCCGCCCTGGACCCGCGCCTCGGGAACGGGCCCGGGGCGCCCCACGCGGTAGCTCCAGGCCAGGTCCGCGGGCAGCAGTCCCGGCAGGCCGTGCACGGGCGGCAAGGCCAGCACGTCCACGTGCTCGCATCCGCGGAGCGCCGCCACCAGCCTCGATGGAACGAGCCCGTCGGCCGTCCCGTGCAGGGACGAGGAACGCCGGTCGTCATAGACGCCCGACAGCGCGCCCGCCGCGTCGCGTACGGTCGTCACCGTGCGCTCGTGGTCCACGGACACCGCGAGCACACAGCGCTCCGGGACGGGCACCCGGAGGGCCTGCCCCATCAGCGCCAGCACCTGCTCCTGGACACCGGAGCGGGCCGCGTCGCTCACCAACACGCCGTACGAGAAGACCCGGGCCTTGCGAGCGTCCACGTCCCGAGGAAGCGCCTCCGCCGCGTCGATGGCGCCATGCAAGAGTTCCCGCCCCGACGCCCGCTCCCGCTCCAGCATGAACTGACCGTCCAGGAACGTCAGCAGCGCCAGCTCCCCTGGCGTGCGCGAGCCGCGGCGCAGTTCGTCGAGCGTGCGCCGTAGCAGGTCCTCGTCGCGGACCTCCGCGCCATGGCGGGCCAGATACGAGAGCACCCATGCGCCCGACATGCCCAGGGGGCGTCCACAGCGGGTGGCCTGCTCCAGCTCCTCGCGGGCCTCGTCCGGGCGGAAGTCGGACCAGGCCACGATGGCGAGGTTGCGGTGCACATACGTGCGCTGTTCGCAGTCATCCGGGATGCGTGACAGGGACTCGCGCAGGAAGGCCCGCGCGCTGGCCGCGTTGTGGCGAAGGCGGGCGATCTGCGCCATCTCCTGGAGGAACTGCTGCTCCAGGTTCCACTCCCCCAGCTCCCGCGTCAGGCGCCAGCCGTCACGCGCTTCCTCCAGCGCGTCCGCCTGCCGGTGCAGTCGCACGAAGAGGTCCGCCAGCCGTCGTCGCAGCATCGCGCACCGGTACGCCAACCCCCGCCCCGAGCACGACGACAGCGCCGCGCGCAGCCGCTGCTCCGCCTTCCACGGTTCGCCCGCGTGCTCCTCCCGGACGGACAGCTCACGCTCGGCCAGCAGCACCAACCAGGGGTCGCCTCCGGCCCGGGCGATGCGCTCGAAGTCGTCCAGGTGGCGCGCCACCATGTCCAGCGCCACGAGCGCGCCCAGGTACAGGTCGTCCTCTCCGGAGCGCCGCAGGCTCTCCAGGAACGCGCCCGGCGAGGGATGCTCACCCCTCAGCAGTCGCGCATAGTCTCGCGCCAGCGGCCCTCTGCGCTGGAAGTCCGCGCGCGCGACGGCCTGCACGGTGTCGCGCAGCGTGGAGCCGCCCTGCACCTCGTCCAGCACCTCCGCGAGCGGCAGGAGCCGCAGCGCCGCCTCGCGCGTGGTCGCCGTCCTCAACGCGTCGTAGAAGGACAGCCTCACCACGCCCGGGAAGCGACGGGCCTCGGCCAGCGGCAGACGCGCGCCTTGCATCGTGGTCAGGTTCTGCGCCGCCGCCCTTGCGTCTTGGAAGTCCCGCGAGCGCAGCAACGTCTCGCTGCGCAGCGCCTGGGAGCGCACCCGGGCTTCCTCGCTCCACCCGGCCTCCCCCAGCTTCACCACCGCGTCGAAGGCCTCCGCGGCCTGGAGCGTCAACCCCAGCTCCCGCAACACCAGCGCCCGGTTCCACAGCGCCTGCGGATGGTCCGGCGACTTTCGCAGCACGGTCTCCAACTGCTCCAGCGCGTCCTCTCGCCGCCCCTGCTCCAGCGCGATGACCGCCAGGTCGCTGTCGCGGTCCAACGACGCGGGCGTCCGTCGCAGGAAGTCCGCCGCCTGCCGCACGTCCCTGCGCACGAGGTAAGCGGCGGCGATGCCATGCAGGTCGCCCCGGTCCTCCAGCTCCGCCAGCTCGCGCAGCGGCAGGGGCGCCGTCACCACGGGAGCCTCGGGCCCGGCGCGCATCGGCACGTAGGGGCGATACCCGTCCGCCCGTGAATAGGAGACCCGCGCCTCCAGCGCGCGCTGCGTCGCATGGGCCACCCACACCTCGGGCGACGTGTCCCTCGCGCGAGGCACGGCCAGCACCAACACCAGGAGCCCCGCGGCCAGCGCCACCGCTCCCGCGGCCCACCAGCCCACCGGGCCCCTCCGCGCGGGCAACACCGAGCGCAGCCGCTGGTGCCACGCGGGCTTCGGCCAGGGCGGCGCGGGCCACGCCGGGGACGTCTCGAAGCGCGGCGCTTCTTCCACCTCCTCCTCGAGGGGCAGCCCCTCCGGGTGGAGTGCCTGGAAGCCAAGCAGCTCCAGCTGCATCGCCTCGTGCAGCCCGGACGCGCACATTCCGCAGCGAGCCAGGTGGTGGCGGAAGTTCTCCTCGTCCACCGGGGGCAATTCGCCATCCAGGAACAAATACAACCGATGACACGGAGGGCTCATGCCATCCCCCCACCATCCGTCAGCGGCATCAGCAGCTCGCGCAGCTCCTTGCGCGCCTGGAACAGCCAGCTGCCCACGGTGCCCTCGGGCACGCCCATGCGGTGGGCGATGGCCCGGTAGCGCAGTCCCGTGGCGTGCAGCTCGAACGCCTCGCGCACGCGCGGATTGGGCAGCCGGGAAATGGCCTGGACCAGGTCCGCGTCGGTGATGCGCTCCCACATCTCGCCCGTTCTCGCGTCGGGAGACTCCACGTCCTCGCGCACCAGGCGGATATCCCGGCGCTCCTGCTCCAGCAGCTCCGTCCGCCTCCTGCGGCACTGGTCCAGGAAGTGATTGGTGAGCGCCCTGCACAGCCACGCCCGGTACACGGGCTCTGGCTGTGAGGACAAGGTGGCATGGTGGACAAGCGCCCGGACAAGCGCTTCCTGCGCCAGATCCTCCGGGTCGATGCCACCCTGGCCGCACAGACGCCTCGCCAGGGCCACGAGCATGGGCCTGACGCGCTGAGCGAACTCCTCGAAGCCTTCGTGTGCCACGGCGGCACTGTAGGCCACGGTGAATCGCTTCACCGAGGCATTGCGATGGTCCTTCATCGACCCCTCGCCCTCCTTCCACGCCCACTCGAAACGCAGCCACCCGGAATCCTTGGGTCGCCGTCTGGAAACCGACGCAACCACGCCGGTTTCCGCCAGCTCCCGGACATCGGTGCAGCCCCCAGGGCGGAGTCGACCCGCCACCGGAAGGACACCGCGTCTGCTCCGCCCCACCACTTGCTTGGACGCCCCACGAACGGGAGACATCCGCGAAGCGTTCCGGCCGCCGCGCTCGTCCCTCTCAGCCCGGAGGACCGGTGGGAGGAGGGTCCCTCACGTCGGGACGGGCGGCCGCCGGAGGAGTGTCGGACTCGTCTCCGTGGACATCCCCCTCCACCTTCGGCTCCTGCTCCGGAGCGGTCCCACTCACCGCGGGCCCTTGCAGCGCGGGCGCTTCCTCCGTCGGCTTCGCGTCGCTCAAGCAGTTCGTCATGTCGCACGGCTCCTGGGGTCCGCCTTCCGCTCCCCCGCTGGATGCGGGGCGCTGGCGGCCCTCATGCCATAGAACGCACGACGTCCTGCTTGTTGTCGGAAACCCCTCACGTCACATCCCTCGACAAGGAGCGCTCTCGCGAAGCGCTCACTCGAAGAGGAGGACATGGGACAGCCACCGCGCGTCATCGGGCTGTTCGCGCAACCACAGCGCGCGCAAGTCCCGCAGCGCCACGGACGGACGAGCCCCCGCGCGGATGCGCTCGCGCACCTTCTCGAAGAAGCCGCCCGCGGTGTCGGGAATCTCCACGGAGGCCGCCAGCACGGCGCTCGCGCCCGCAGAGATGAAGGCCACGGGCAGGCTGAAGGACTCATGCGGAAACGGCGCCGTCTTCGCCGCGCCACACGTGGCCAGCAGCACCAGCGGAGCATGCTTCAGCTTTGTCTGACGGACCTTGTCGGCGGTCAGCGCGTAGCGTCCGTCCGGGTCCGGCGCGAGCACCACCATCGACGCGTCGGACAGGGAGGCGCTGAACAACCCATGGGTGTGGATTTCGACCTCGGACGCGTCTTCCATCTCCCGCAGCACCCGTGACGGCGTGGCCTCCGCGCCCCGAAGCTCCACGCGCCACGGGTCCGGTACGCGCGGCGGCGTCAGCGCCCCCAGCTTCGGCAGCCGCAGGGTGGGAGGGCTCGCCACCTCGGTGACGACCAGGTGACTGGACTGTCCTCCTTGCGCGGGCAGGCTCCGCGCGCCTCGCCCCACGCGATAGCTCCACGCCAGCGAATCCGGCAACAGACCGGTGAGACCGTGCACGGGCGGCCGGGTGAGCACCTCCACGTGCTCGCAGCCCGTCAGCTCCTTCACGAGTTCGGCGGGAACCAGTCCGGAGGCATCGTCGCGCAGCGGCTCCCGACGGTCGGAGGAATACGCGCCCTTCAGCTCGCCCTGAGGCCCGCGCGCGAGGACCAGGGTGCGCTCGTGCTGAAGCGACACCACCAGCAGGCAGCTCGCGGGGACGGACTCGACGCGCAGCTCGCGGCCCATCAACGCGAGGGCCTCGTTCCAGGCACCGGCACGCCCCGCCTCGGAGAGAAGGGCCGAGTAGCCGAAGGCGAGCGCCTTGCGCGCGTCGACGCTGTCCGGCGTGTGCTCCGCCATCGACACGCCCCTCCAGAGCAACGCCTGGCCCGCGTCTCGCGACTGCTCCAGCGCGAACTGACCCTCGAAGACGAGCAGCAACGCCTCGCGCCCGGGCGAGCCTCCCTCCCGCCGCAGGTCCGCCAGGGCCCGGCGCAGCCAATGCTCGTCATGGGGCCGGGGATTGGAGCGGGCCATCTCCGACAACACCCGCGCGCCTGTCATCCCCAGCGGTCGCTCACATTCCAGCGCCCGCTCCAGCGACTCACGCGCCGCGTCCGGACGGAAGCGCTGCCACTCCAGCAAGGCCACGTTGCTGTGCACGTGCGTGCGCTGGGCGCAGTCCTCCGGCATGCGGACCAGCGACTCCTCCAGATAGGCGCGGGCGCTGGTGAAGGAATGTTGATAGCGCGCCACGTCCGCCAGCTCCTGGAGGAACAACTGCTCGTACCTCCACTCGCGAGACTCCTGCGCGCGGCCCCAGCCGTTCCACGCATGCTGGAAGGCGTCCGCGGGGCGGTGCAGGTCCAGGTACAGCTCCGTGAGCGCATGCTCCAGACCCAGGCAGCGATACACCAGGCCCTGCTTCTGGCAGGTGTCCAGCGCCTCCAGCAGCCGTTGCTCGGCGTTCCACCAGCGACCGTCCCGCTGGTCCGCGCGAGCCAGCTCCAGTTCGCCGAGCACCCGCATCCACGGGTCCTCGGACGCCTGCGCCAGTCGCACCAGCGCTTCCGAGTCCACCGGCTGTCGCGCCGAGCCCGCGAGCACGAGCGCGCCCAGATAGAGGTCATCCTCTCCCGAGCGGCGCAGCTCCTCCATCACCGCTCCGGAAGGCGACAGCGCGCCCAGCACGAGCTGGGCGTACCTCCGCGCCAGAGGTCCCCTTCGTGTGAAGTCCCGCTCCGCCACGCGAGACAGCCACGTCTGGAGGACGGCTCCGCCGTAGCGCTCGTCCAGTGCCCGGGCCAGCGGCAGCAACCGCAGCACGTCCTGTCGCCGGGGTGCCGCTCGCACCGCGTCGTAGAAGGCCAGTCGGAGGATGCCTGGATGGTCCCTCACCGCCACCAGGGGCAGCGGCGCGGACGCATCCGTCAGCAAGTCCCGCGTCGCGGCGAAGGCGTCCTTCCAGGCTCGACCGCGCCAGAGCGTGGACTCGCGCAGGGCCCGTTCCCGGGCCGAGGCCTCCTCGCTCCAGCCCACCTCTCCCAACTTCGCGACCT
This sequence comes from Myxococcus sp. CA033, assembly GCF_013336625.1. Classification (NCBI taxonomy): domain Bacteria; kingdom Pseudomonadati; phylum Myxococcota; class Myxococcia; order Myxococcales; family Myxococcaceae; genus Myxococcus; species Myxococcus sp. CA033. Next base: position 254,397 of record NZ_JABUMU010000001.1, read on the forward strand.
CTCCGAACGAGTCCGCTGCCTGGAGCGTCAGCCCCAGCTCCGCCAGCGTCAGCGCCCTGTTCCACAGGGCCTGGGGATGTCTCGGTGAGACGCGCAGCACACCCGCCAGCAGCTCCAGCGCCTCTTCCAGATGCGCGTGACGCGTGTCCAGCGGCCCGCCCTGTCGCGCCTGCTCCAGCGCCAGGAGCGCCAGGTCACAGTCCCTGTCCACCGAGGGAGGCAGCCGCTTCAGGAAGGCCAGGGCCTGTCGGGGCGCGCCATGAAGCAGGTACGCGGTGGCGATGCCGTGCAGGTCTCCCCGCGCCTCCATCCTCGACAGCTCCTGCAGCGGCAGCGAGGGCACGGCGGGACGTGACCAGGCCCCGCTCCGGTCCGGGACATAGGGCTGGTAGCGCGCATCCACCGCGCGATACGTCACCCGCGCCTCCAGCGTGCGCGGGCCGTCCTTGACGAGCCAGGACAGGTCTTCGCCGCCCCAGTGGCCGGCGCTCGGGAAGAACAACAACACCGCGAGACACGCGACGAGGACCTTGAAGCCAGACCCGCTCTCACCGAACCAACGCCCGGTGGAAGGAGGCCGCTTCGCGGATGAAGGCGCATGCGAGGGAAAGGCCCGATGCGCCAGCAACTCCAGTTGCAGGCTCTCCCGGAAGCGAGCCTCGCAAAGCGCGCACATGCCCAGGTGCTGACGAAACCCGCCCTGCTCCGCCGCGTTCATCTGGCCGTCGAGGAACCGAGGCAGGTCCTTGCAGTCGACCGTCATCGTCCCCGCTCCCGGCGTCGACGCTCGGCCGTCTCACGCAGCAGTTCTCGAAGCTCCAGTCGAGCGTGATGCAGGCGCGCGCCCACCGTCCCCTGCGGTACGCCTGTCTCTCGAGCGATGCGCGCATAGGACATCCCTTGGAGGTACTGCTCGAAGGTCAATCGCAGCTTGGGGCTGAGGAAGGTCAGCGCCCACTTCACGTCCTCTTCACCGACGTGACACCACAGTTCGTCCTGCGCGGCCTCGTCGATGTGCTCCGCTTCCTCGTGGAGCTCGAGCAGGTTGCGCAGCCGGTCCGCCTCGCTCTTGCGGCGCCGACACCGGTCCAGGAAGCAATTCTCCGCCACCCGCCCCAACCAGAAGCGCTGCTTGTACGACTCCCAATGCTGTAGGTGTTCCCACTGGAGCAGCGCACGCAACAACACATCGTGCACCAGGTCTTCGACCTCGTGCTCGATGCCCACGCAATACTTTCTAAGAATGGCAAACAACGCGGGTTGGAATTGGCGAGCGAAGACCTCGAAGTCCGCCCTCGGTTCTCCAGACGGAGGCTCCACCACCCTCAATCTCGGCCGTGCTCTCATGGCCCCCTCCTTCCCTTTCACCAGAGAACGCGTCAGGTCTGCTTTATTGCCGACACGCTCTTTTCCTCACAGACACGGCATTCGAGCGACATCCGAAAGCCCTGTAGAAAAAGTGTCTACGTGAAGACAGTATGACGTCAGGAGGCGGCAGCGGCCAGGGGCACGGGCTGCGTCAAAGGGAGCGTCACGACGAAGCTCGCGCCACCCAGGGACTCGGAGCGTCCAGCCCGCACCGCGCCTCCGTGACGCTCCAGGATTCCCCGCGCAATGGCCAGCCCCAGGCCCGTCCCCGGGCGAGGTCCCTCACGGCGACGTCCCGTGACGAAGGGTTGGAACAGCCGGGGGAGCAGCTCCGGAGGGATGCCTTGGCCACTGTCCTCGACGATGACCTGGAGGGTCGCCTCGGAACGCTCGCAGCGCACGCGAAGGCGTGGCGCGGGAGTCTCGCGCAGCGCGAGCAAGGCATTCTCCAGGACAATCACAAACACTTGCGAGAGCTGGGATTGGTCGGCTTCCAGCGCCAGGGGTCCGCTGTCCGCGAGTTCGAAGGCCACGTCCGGCGCCAGCGTTCCCAATCCCTGTCGCGCGGTGGAATACGCCAGCTCCACGGTGGCCTGGATGTCCACCCGGCGCAGCTCCAGCGGCCGGGGCCGGCCATATCGCAGCAGCTCGTCCACGAAGTGCCCGGCGCGGGAGATCTGCTCACGCATGGCGGCGACCGAGTCCGCATCCACGCCCTGGCGCTCCAGGAGCTTCAGGTGCGCGGCGAGCACGCCCAGCGGGTTTCGCACCTCGTGGGCCACGGCGGAGGTGAACTGGCCCAGCTCCGCCAGTCGCGCCGCCTGGTCCGCGCGGGTCTCCTGCTCGGCCAGGGCCGCCACCAGTTCGGTGCCGGTGGCCCGACCCTTCAGGAACCGGCGCCCCAGCCATTCCTGGAGCCCCTGCCGCAGGGGCTCGAAGGCGAGCGCCGCCAGCGCCAGCAGGAAGAAGGCGCCCACCCGGTACTCGCGCAGGAAGGGTTGCCCGCTGCCCGCCATCAGCGTCAACACGCCGAAGAGGAAGCCCGCCGACAGCACCGCCGCCATCGCCGAGTAGACGAGGCTGCGCTCCAGGAGCCTTCGCTCCCCGGGAGGCTGATGCGCGTTGACCACGTGCACCAGCACCAGCAGCGAGGCCAGCACCCCGTACAGCCCGAAGGGCAGCGCGTAGCCACCCGACAGGAGCAGCGCCGTGCCCAGCCCGCCCGAGTACGCCAGCGCGCCGACGATGCCCAGGCTGCGCAACAGCGGCCGTCGCTCCGGCGTCTCGCGCGGATACGAGCGGGCCAGATGCAGCAGCGGCACCACGGCCGCGGAAACCGACAGCCCGATGACGGGCCAGAACAACGGCCCCCGCTTCATCGCGAGCGGCCCGTACAGCGCATCCGGAAAGAGCGCGCCCACGATGGTGACGACCGCCGCCACGAAGTAGGCCAGCACCACCTGCCGGTAGGAGCGCTGCCGGGTGACATCGTAGGCGACGTGGAGGTACGCGGCGGCGGTGAAGGCACCGCTGGCGGCGAAGCGCGACCCCAGCCACGCGCCCTGGGGCACGCACATCAAGAGCAACGAGCCGCTCCAGAAGGCCGTGGCCAGGCAGTACAGCGTCAAGCCCCGGGCGTCACGTCCGCGCAGCGCGGCGGTGAAACACAAGAGGAGCGACACCGACAGGACGGGCACGAGGCTGTAGGCGAACAAGGGCCCCATGGACGGAGTGTGGCAGATGTTCCTAGGCTGCGCGCCCCGTCGGCGCCTCCGGGCGATTCGGCGTCACCAGGAGTCATGAGCAGTGCGGCACTTCGCCATGGTCGCGGCCGGGGCCACCCTCTGGGGGTGTTGGTCCCTCTTCCTCCGGCCCGCGGGCCTGTCCTGGGCCCAGAACGCGCTTTTGGCCCTCATCGCCATGTCGCTGCCGGTGCCCTTCCTGCTGCGCGGCGCCCTCTGGCGCGACAAGCGAGCCACCGCGGCCCTGCTCGTCGTCGGCCTGGCGGACGCGGCCAACATCAGCCTCTTCTTCGCCGCCATGAAGCGTGGCCCCGTCTCGGTGGCCGTGCTCACGCACTATCTGGCCCCCCTGCTGCTGGCGCTCGCGGCCCCCTGGGTGCTGGGCGAGCGGCGCTCCTTCCGGGCCCTGGTCGCCGCGCCCGTGACGCTGCTGGGGCTGGTGCTGCTCATCGGCCGGCCGGATGGGACGGGCGGCGCGGGCATGACGGCGGCGCTGGGCGCCGGGAGCGCCCTGTTCTACGCGGCCATCGTCCTGGGGACGAAAGCGGCGACACGGGCATATTCTCCCGTGGCGGTCGCGTCACTCCATGCGCCGGTGTCCGCGGGGGTGTTGTTGCTCATCGCCGGGGCGGACGCCTTGCCCCCGGCGCTGGATGGGGCCACGCTCCAGGTGCTCGCCGGGGGCGCGGTGTGTGGCCTGCTGGGGACCTGCCTCTTCAATGCCGGGCTGCGCCATGTGCCCACGGCGGCGGCCGGGGCCCTGACCTATCTGGAGCCGCTCACGGCCTCCCTGGTGGGCTGGGCCGTCTTCGCGGAGGCCCTCACCCCGGTGGGGGTGGCGGGCGGACTGCTGGTGTTGGCGGCGGGGGTCTGGGTCGCCTCCGAGCGAAGGGGCGCCGCGTCAGGCGTGCCCCTCCCGTCCGCCGCGCCTTGAACCCTCCGCCGAACTCCCCACTTGCAAGGTCGGGGAATCCTTTGGTCCTCTTGGGTGAACGAAGCTCTTGCTTGCAGTGCAGCGCCTGGCGACGCCGTATGCCCATGGAAACCGCAGCAGACAGCCGTGAGTATCGCGTCCTCTTCTTCTGTCCCGCGTCCAACGCGCGACTGGAGCGGCTGGAGGCACCCGTGCGGCGATTGCTGTCACGCATCCAGGCGCCCCCCGCGGAGCTGACGCCCATCCAGGAGTCGGGCGCGCTCTCCGAGGCCGGTTGGCAGGTGTACCTGGTGCGCTCCCTCACCGAGCGCTCCGCGGCCCAGGCCATGGCCGCGTACGTGAGCGAGGCGACGTGCGCGCTCGCCGCCGAGGTCGACGCGGAGGTGCTGGGGCTCTACGTGGACGTATCCGGTGACTCGGCGCGAATCTGCCGCTGCGGGCCGGAGGACGGGCCGGAGACCTTCGCGGGCCGGAGGCAGGCGGCGCTCAACCGCACGGCCGAGTGGCTGGAGGTGGCGCCCATCCTCCTGTCCGCCATCTTCCAACTCGACGTGCCGGACGCCGACTACGAGCCGGACGCGGATGACCGCTACGTCGAGGAGAAGCTTCGTGAGGCGCGCGTGCTGATGGAGCGATACCGTCAGGGGAAATGAGGTCTCGAACTCCGGAGGACCTCGCGGGTCGCTGTCCGCGCTGTTTTCTGCCCACCGTGTTGTGCCTGTGCGCCGAGCTGCCCGTCATCTCCACGCGCACCGAGCTGCTCATCATCCGTCACCACAAGGAGACGCTGAAGTCGACGAACACGGCCCGCATGGCCGCGCTCGCGATGCCTCGCTGTCGCATCGTCTCGTATGGCTCGCCGAGCGAGCGCTTCGATGTGTCGACGCTCGAGGACGACGGCGCCACGTGGCTCTTGTTCCCCACGACGCAGCAGGCGCCCGCGCCGGATGCCGCGCTTCCGAAGCGACTCATCGTCCTGGATGGGAGCTGGGGTCAGGCGAAGCGCATGGTGCAGCGGGTGCCGGAGCTGCGCCGGCTGCCGAGCCTGATGCTGCCTCCGCCGCCACCCGACTCACGCAGGCTGCGCAGACCGCCCCATCCGGATGGCATGTCCACGCTGGAGGCCATCGCCGGTGCCTTCGCGTACCTGGAAGGCGAGGACGTGGCGAGGCCCCTCTACGCGCTGCATGAGCTGATGATCGACCGCGTGCTCGCGAGCCGGGGACGCAGGCCCGGCGCCTCGTGTGACGAGGACGACGGGGACTGAACGCGGCTCAGCAGGACGCGCCGTCGGTGCAGCGCGCCTTGCGCATCTCCGCGGCGAAGGGCGTGGGCTCCAGGAAGCCGGTGATGCGCGGACGCGTAAGCACCTTGCCGTCCTGGGCCACGAAGGCCACCGTCGGCAGACCCTCCACCCCGAAGCGCTCCATCAACGCGTCGAGCGCGTCCTCGCTGTTCGTCGCGTCAATCTTGATGGTGAGGAACTGCCCCTCGGACGACTGCGAGATGACCTCGGCCGCCGGGTACGTCTCGCGGTCCAGTTCCTTGCAGGCCGCGCACCAGTCCGCGAAGAAGTCGATGAGCACCGGGCGCCCGTCCGTCTTCGCCTGGGCCAGCACCTTCTCGAACGCATCCGCGGAGAACGTCGCGTGCTTGGCGGGCATCACGTGGTGCCACTGCCAGGACGGCGCGCGCGGCGGCTCGGCCACACCCAGGCGCACCCACAGCTCGCCCACCGGGCCCGCATCCAGCGCGCCACCGCGAATCACCAGCGCCACCACCACCAGCGCCACGCCGAACGCCTTGAACGAGAACTCCCGCGCGCCCTCCTTGAAGGAGCGGTGCACCGCGCCCACCAGCACGCCCACCACCGCCAGCCCGGCCGCCACGGCCGCGCCCGGCACCCGGCCCAGCTCCGCGCCCAGCATCTTCACCACGCCGCGCGCCCAGGGCGACGCGTCCTTCAGGTAGCTGAAGGCCAGCGCGACGAGGACGATGCCCAGCACGCTCTTCACCCACTCCATCCACACGCCGCTCTTGGGCAGCCGCACCGTGGACACGCCGAGGACGAAGAACGGCACGCCGATGCCCAGCGCGTAGATGAACAGCAGCGAGGCGCCCAGCGTCGTGTTCGCCGTCTTCGCCACGAAGGCCAGCAGGCCCGTCAGCACCGGACCCGTGCACGGCGCCGCCAGGAATCCGGACACGCTGCCCATCAGGAACGCGCCCGCCACGCCCGCGCCGCCCACCGAGTTCAGCCGCGTCTGGAGGCTCGACGGCAGCGCCAGCTCGAACGCCCCGAACATGGACGAGGCGAGCAGCAGGAGGAACACCGCCAGCCCCGTCACCACCGCCGGGTGCCCCAGCATCGAACCGAACGCCTGCCCCGTCTTCGCCGCGAGGATGCCCAGCGCGCTGAACACCACCCCCATGCCGACGATGTAGGACGTGGTGAGCAGCAGCGCCTTGCCCCGGCTGTCCGCCTTGCGGGCGCCGAAGACGGACACCGTAATCGGGATGAGCGGGTAGACGCAGGGCGTCAGCGCGGTGAGCAGACCGCCGCCGAAGACGACGGCCGCGCCCACGAAGAGGCTGCCGGATTCGAGGAAACGCGCCGCGTCGAGCTCCGTGCTCGGCCCGGTGGGCAGCAGCCACGGCACCACGGCCACCGCCACGCCGGCCAGCACGGCCATCAATCCCAGCTTCTTGGCATTCATGCGCGCTTCACTCCGTCTTCCCGAAAGGGCCTGCCTTGTATACGCAGGCCCCGGTCAGCGGGCTACTGCGCCGTGGGGGCAAGCGAGGAAGCGGGCACCTTCAAGCCCGCGGAGCGCGCCAGCCCCATGACGCCCTCCACCGCGGCGGCGATGTAACCAAAGGGATTCGCTCCATCCACCGCCGTGACGTGAACCTCGCCCATTTTCTGCTGGAAGGCCGCCGCCACCAGCGGGAGCTGCTGCGCGAGCGTCATCTGGATGACCTCCGGACTGATGGTGTTCTCGATGTCGCGCAGCGCGCGGGCTCGCGACAGCTCCAGCCCCTGGCGCGCGTTCTCCCGTCGCACCTCCAGTTCGGCGATGGCGACCTCCGCCTCGGCGATGGAGCGCCGGGACTGCACCACCTGGAGCTGGGCCTTGAGCTTCTCCACTTCCTGGAGTTGCTCGGCCAGTTGTCCCTCGTGCCTCGCCGCCGTCTGTTCCTGTTCGCGGCGCAGCCGCTCCAGCTCCATCTGCGCGCGGGCGTTCTCCTGTTCCTCCTCGCGGCGCAGGCGCTCCAGCTCCATCTGCGCGCGGGCGTGCTCCGCTTCCTGTTCCCGCTGCAGGCGCACCAGCTCGAACTTCGCCTGCGCGGCCTCGGCCTCCTGCGCCAGCTTCTGCTTCTCCAGCTCCAGCTTCGCGCGGCCCACGTCCGCGTCCTGCTCGCGCTTGAGCGTTTCCAGGGCGATGCGCGCGCGCGCCACCTCGGTTTCCTGCTCGCGCGCCAGCTTCTCCATGTCCACCTGCGCGCGGCTCGTCGCGAGCGCCCGCTCGGAGACAATCTTCGCCTCCGCCAGTCGCGCCTCGGCGTTGAGCGTCTCCAGTTTGGCCTGCTCGTCGGAGACCTGCTTCTTCTGTCGGACCTCCTGCTCGGCGGCCAGCTTGGTGAGCGCCACCTCGCGCTCCACGGTGACCTGCTCCTGCTTCAGCGTGCGCTCCTGGGCCAGCTTCGCCTCGGCCACGCGCGCGGCCACCGACAGCGTCTCCAGCTGGGATTGTTCGTCCGCCGTCTGCTTGCGCTGGCGGACCTCGTCCTCGGCCTCCAGGCGCTGGAGGTTCAATTGCCGCTCGGCCTCCGTCTCCTCGCGGTGGACGAAGCGCTCCTTGGCCAGCTCCGCTTCGCGCGCCTGCCGCTCCTGCTCGCGACGGAAGCGCGCCTGCATGTTCTCGAAGACGGTGGACGACAGGACGCGCACGTCCTGGATTTCAATCGTGTCCAGCAGCACACCCCAGCCCGCGTCCACCGAGTCTTCCAGCCGACCCCGGCCCGCGAGCACGGGCCCGATTTCGCGCATCAGCTCCGCGGCGATGCCCTCCTTGCGCCGCGACAGGCACTCCTCGATGGAGAGGTTGGCGACGAGGCGCCGCGCCGCGCCGACGAACATCTCCCGCAAGAGTTCCGCCAGCTTCTCCTGCGCCCGCTCCGGAAAGGAGAAGTTGAGCATGCGGAAGGCCACCAGCGGGTCGGCGATTCGGTACACCGCGAGGCCCGTCACCTGCACGCCCACCTTCTCGCTCGTCACCTGGTCCGCGGTGAACTGGAGCCGCTGGATGCTGGTGGGCACAATCGCCACCGAGTCACCTGGCAGCTTGAAGCAGCTCGCACCCTGACCGCTGACCTCGCGCACGCGGCCTCGACGCATGTGGACGAGGAACTCGCTGGGCCGCGCGGTGATGAGGCCCCAGCGCTTCACCTTCTCCGGGTCCTCCGCCGGCTTCCCCGCGCGCCAGCCGTCCGAGTACCGGTTGCGCTCCATCCCCCCGGAGCCTCCCTCCACCCGGACCAGCTGCGTCCGACCGGCTTCCGTGGACTCCGCCTGCTCCCTCGACCGGGCCGTCTGCTTCGCGTTCGCGCTCATGCCTGCCTCCTGATGGACCCCCCAGGTTGCAGCCCCCCAGCCAGCGCGGACCCCACGGGAAATCAGACGCTTACAGGCGACAGTAGCCAGGGTACCGCGCCATTTCGGAGCACCCCGCTCCAGGACGGCGCACCTGGGACTGATCCACCCTGGCCCAGCCGTTCCACCGCCGACATCCCCTCCATCCGGCCAGTCCCGGCAGGTCTCTCGTCCGCCTTATGTTCGCTTGACCCGAGGGCACCCGATTTTATAATTGACCAGTCCGGTCCACATTCATGTGTGACGGTGTATGCCCGCCGCAGCGCGCCCCTTGGGTGGCGCCGGGGTGCGGGGGCAGTCGTAAGCCCCTTCAGGAAGGTGTGGGAAGCGATGCTGAAGCTGCCGATCTACATGGACAACCACGCCACCACGCCGCTGGACCCGCGTGTGTTGGAAGTGATGCTCCCGTACCTGCGCGAGGACTTCGGCAACGCGTCCAGCCGCAACCACGTGTTCGGCTGGAAGGCCGAAGCCGCCGTGAAGAAGGCCCGCCAGCAGGTGGCCGAGCTCATCGGCGCGACGGACCAGGAGATTGTCTTCACCTCTGGCGCCACCGAGTCCGACAACCTCGCGATCAAGGGCGTCATCGAGTACTACAAGTCGAAGGGTGACCACATCATCACCCTGAAGACCGAGCACAAGGCCATCCTGGACACCTGCAAGCGCCTGGAGCGCGTGCGCCAGGAGCGGCTGGACGAGCTGAAGCTCCTGCGCCTGGGGCAGCTGGCCGAGCGCGACGTGTCGCCCGAGGACGTGGCGGAGCTGGCCGCGAAGCACGACCTGGAGAACGACGCGACCTACAAGAAGTGGGCGGAGATGCCCACCGGTGGCGCGCGCGTGACGTACCTGGACGTGGAGCAGGACGGCCGGGTGAGCATGGAGAAGCTCGAGGAGGCGATGACGCCGAAGACGGTGCTCGTCTCCATCATGTTCGCCAACAACGAGATTGGCGTGGTGCAGCCCGTCGCGGAGATTGGCGCGCTGTGCCGCAAGAAGGGCATCCTCTTCCACTGCGACGCGGTGCAGGGCATCGGCAAGGTGCCCTTCGACGTGGAGTCGATGAAGGTCGACCTGGCCTCCATCACCTCGCACAAGATGTACGGCCCCAAGGGCATTGGCGCGCTGTACGTGCGCCGCAAGCCGCGCGTGCGCATCGCCCCCCTCATCGACGGTGGCGGCCATGAGCGCGGCATGCGCTCCGGCACGCTGAACGTCGCGGCCATCGTCGGCTTCGGCCACGCGGCGCAGCTTGCCCGCGAGGAGCTGGCCGACGAGGCCGCCCGCATCCTCCGCCTGCGCGAGAAGCTCCGGAAGGGGCTCACCGACGCGCTGGACATGACGGTGCTCAACGGCTCGCTGGAGCACCGGCTGCCGGGCAACCTCAACATCTCCTTCGCTCACGCCGAGGGCGAGTCCCTGATGATGGGCATCAAGGACGTCGCGGTGTCGTCAGGCTCCGCGTGCACGTCCGCCTCGCTGGAGCCCTCCTACGTGCTGCGCGCGCTGGGCGTGGACGAGGAGCTGGCGCACAGCTCCATCCGCTTCGGCCTGGGCCGCTTCACCACCGAGGAGGAGGTCGACTTCGTCGTCAACCTGGTCGTGGACAAGGTCCGCAAGCTGCGCGACATGAGCCCCCTCTACGAGATGGCCAAGGAAGGCATCGACCTCAAGAGCATCGAGTGGACGGCGCATTAGCGCGTCTTTCCAGGCAATCAGCGGGGCGCATGGCCCCTCGACCGGTGGGCATTGCTCCCCGGAACCTTTGGTGAGAAGCATCCGTTGAAGGAGTTGGCATGGCTTACAGCGACAAGGTCATCGACCACTACGAGAACCCCCGCAACGTCGGGACGATGGACAAGGAAGACCCGAACGTGGGCACGGGCCTCGTGGGGGCTCCGGCGTGCGGCGATGTGATGCGCCTGCAGTTGAAGATTTCCGACGACGGGCTCATCGAGGACGCGCGCTTCAAGACGTTCGGTTGCGGGTCCGCCATCGCCTCCTCGTCGCTCGTCACCGAGTGGGTGAAGGGCAAGACGGTGGACCAGGCGATGACCATCTCCAACAAGGACGTGGCCCGGGAGCTGTCGCTGCCGCCGGTGAAGATCCACTGCTCGGTCCTCGCCGAGGACGCCATCAAGGCGGCCATCGAGGACTTCAAGAAGAAGCGCGCCGCGCGCAAGGCCCAGGCATCCTAAGGGCTGTTGGTACGGCGAACTTCACGACTCCAGGAGGCGAAACCATGAGCGAACAGGCGACCCAGCAGACGACGCAGAGCCCGGTGCCTGGCCCCGCGCCCGTGGCCAAGCCCGCTCCCAAGGGCATCGTCGTGGCGGACAGCGCCGTGGCCCGGCTGAAGGAGCTGCTGGAGCAGCGGCAGACGCCCGAGGCGGGCCTGCGGTTGGCCGTGAAGGGCGGCGGGTGCTCGGGCCTCCAGTACTCCATGGAGTGGTCCGAGAAGTCCCGCGAGCGCGACAAGATTTTCGAGCGGGACGGCGTGCGCGTCTTCGTGGACCCGAAGAGCTACCTGTACCTCATTGGCACGGAGCTGGTGTTCGAGCAGACGCTCATGGCCTCCGGCTTCAAGCTGAACAACCCCAACATCAAGGCCGCTTGCGGCTGCGGAGAGAGCTTCTCCGTCTGAGTGGGGACAGTCCCCGTCCCTTCCCTTCCGGAAGGGACACCGTCACGCGGGGTCCGGCCAGCCGCCGGGCCCCTTTCGTTTGTCCGCCCCACACCCCCATGGAGCACACCGAGTGAGGACCCACTTCGACGTCTTCGGGCTGCCGCGCGCCTATGACGTGGACGTGCCCGCGCTGGAGAAGCAGTACCGCGAGCTTTCGCTCCAGCTGCACCCGGACCGCGTGGCCCAGGCCGACGCGCGCGAGCGCCTCAAGGCCCTGGAGGGGACGACTGCCCTCAACGAGGCCTTCAAGACGCTGAAGGACCCGGTGCGCCGCGCCTTCTACCTCCTGAAGTTGCACGGGGTGGACCTGGACCGCGAGGACGCGGGCGCGCAGAAGGACATGCCCCTGGAGTTCCTCGAGGAGGTCATGGAGCTGCGCGAGGCGCTCGACGGGGCCATGGAGAAGAAGGACCTGGCCCGCGTGCAGGCCATGGGCAGCCAGGTGCGGGGCCGGAGCAAGGCGGCGCTCGACGAGGCGGCCGGTGTCCTCAGGGCCCTGGAAGGTGGGGGGCCAGCGGAGGAAGCGCCGGCCCAGGTGAGAAAGGCATCGCACGCGCTGGGGCGGGTGCGCTACTTCACGCGCTTCCTCGAGCAGGTGGACGCGTTCGAGGAGGAAAGTCTGTCGTGAGCAAGAACGGCTACCTGCAGATCCACGACCCGCTGAAGCCCAAGGGCCAGGCCGTGGGCATCGACCTGGGCACCACGCACTCACTCGTCGCCGCGGTGGCGCAGGGCAAGCCCCGCTGCGTCCCGGTGGACGAGGGCGACTCGCTCCTGCTGCCCTCCGTCGTTCACTACGGCAAGGACGGCGGCGTGGTCACCGGCGCGCGCGCGCGCGCCCTGGCTGGCGAGCACCCCACCGACACCATCTCCTCCGTGAAACGCTTCATGGGACGCGGCCCCGACGACGCGGAGACGCGCAAGCTGGGGCACTACAAGTTCGCGCCCGGCGCCAACGTGGTGCGCTTCGACGTGGCCGGCGGCAACCCGGTGACGCCCATTGAAGTCTCGGGCGAAATCCTGCGTGCGCTGAAGCGCCGCGCGGAGGCCCACTTCTCCATGAAGGTGGAGCAGGCCGTCATCACCGTGCCGGCGTACTTCGACGACGCCCAGCGCCAGGCCACCAAGGACGCGGGCCGGCTCGCGGGTCTGGAGGTGCTGCGGCTGCTCAACGAGCCGACGGCGGCGGCGCTGGCGTACGGACTCGACAAGGGCAGCCAGGGCACCTTCGCCGTCTACGATTTGGGCGGCGGCACCTTCGACATCTCCATCCTCAAGCTGGTGGACGGTGTGTTCGAGGTGAAGTCCACCGGCGGCGACTCCGCGCTGGGTGGCGACGACTTCGACCGGGCCATCGCGTCACAGGTCTTCCAGGCGCTCGGCATCACCGAGCCCTCCCTTTCCCTCGTGGCCCAGACGCTGGCGGCCTCGCGCAAGGCGAAGGAGGCCCTCACCGACGCGCCCGAGGCGACCGTCACCGTGGGTGGCCAGTCGCACACGGTGAAGCGCGCGGACTTCGACGCGTGGATTCAGCCGCTGGTGAACAAGACGGGGCTCGTGTGCCGTCGGGCGCTGAAGGACGCGGGCGTGGTGGCCGGGGAGCTGGACGGCGTCATCCTCGTCGGCGGCTCCACGCGCGTGCCCGCCGTGCGGCGCTTCGTGGCGGAGATGTTCGGCCGCGAGCCCCTGGGCGACATCGACCCGGACCAGGTGGTGGCGCTGGGCGCGGCGGTGCAGGCGGACCTGCTCACCAACGAGGACCGTCAGGACGAGGTGCTGCTGCTGGACGTGATTCCGCTGTCGCTCGGGTTGGAGACGATGGGCGGCATCACCGAGAAGTTGATTCAGCGCAACTCCACCATCCCCACGGCGGCGGCGCAGGTGTTCACCACGTTCAAGGACGGGCAGACCGGCCTGGACGTGCACGTGGTGCAGGGCGAGCGCGAGCTGGTGGAGGACAACCGCAGCCTCGCGCGCTTCACCCTCTCCGGCATCCCTCCGTTGGCGGCGGGCATGGCGCGCGTGGAAGTGCGCTTCCAGGTGGACGCCGATGGCATCCTCTCCGTCTCCGCGAAGGAGCAGAGCACCGGTGCCGCGCAGTCCATCACCGTCACGCCGAGCCACGGCCTCACGGAGGATGAAATCGAGCGGATGCTGCTCGACTCCATCGAGTACGCCGAGGACGACATCCAGGCCCGGCAGCTGCGCGAGCAGCGCGTGGACGCCGAGCGCGTTCTGGCCGAGGCGGACCGGCAGCTGCGCGAGCACGGCGCGCTGGTCCAGGGCGACGAGCGGGCCGCCATCGACGCGGCCCTCGCGAAGGTGCGCGAGACGGCCCAGGGCAACGACTACCTGAAGCTGAAGGAGGCCGTGCACGCGCTGGACGAGACGTGCCGCCCCTTCATCGAGCGGGTGATGAACCAGGCCATCACCCAGGTGGTGGCCGGCCAGTCGGTGGAGGACTACTGACGTGCCCAAGGTGATTTTCAAGAGCCCCCTGGCCGAGGTCAGCGTGGACGTGCCCCCGGGGACCATCCTCCTGGACGCGGCCGAGCAGGGCGGTGCCCAGGTGGGCCATAGCTGTGGCGGTGTCTGCGGCTGCTCCACCTGTCACATCTGGGTGCGCAAGGGCCTCGACTCGCTGAGCGAGCAATCGGACGCGGAGGCGGACCGGCTGGACATGGGGTTCGACGTGCGCCCGTACTCGCGGTTGAGCTGCCAGACGGAGGTCAGCCAGGAGGACGTCACGGTGGAGATCACCGAGGAGTCCCTCACCGCGTTCATGGATGAGAACCCCGTCATCCGCCGCGCCCTCGAAGCCGAGGGGAAATGGCCGCTGAAGAAGTGAGCTTGTTACGTAGTTCTTGACGGCGCGGGGCAGGACTTCTATATGTCCGCCCCATCGCAGCAACGCCGCAGCGCCGCGAGGAACCACCTGCCCAGGTGGTGGAATTGGTAGACACACTAGATTCAGGGTCTAGCGCCTGCAAGGGCATGGAGGTTCGAGTCCTCTCCTGGGCACAAAGTTGAGAAGGGGTCCTGGTTTCAAACCAGGGCCCCTTTTCGCTTTTCAGGGCTCGGATTGCCCCCGCGCGCTCACGGTGGCGCCGGCTCGACGGACTCGTGGGCCACGTGGTGCGCCGCCTCGCGCGCCAGGCTGCCGCCCTTGCGCAAGTCCCTGATTCGAATCTTCCGGACGTAGACGGAGATGGCCCCCACTCCCGCCTGACTGAGCACCGTCCCCAGGTGGGTGAGCGTGGCGAAGGCCGCCGCGTCCTCCGGTGAGGCCCCCAGGCTGCGGGCCGCCCAGCTCGTCACGAAGTAGTAGATGCCCATGCCGGCCGGGACACCCGGGAGCGCCTGTCCCAGGGAGATGGCCCCCAGCATCACCGCCCCCGCGAAGAGGCCCCCCTGGATTCCAATGCCGTGCAGCGCCAGTCCGTAGGCCAGCGCGGACGCCAGGACCGGGCCCACCGAGAAGAAGAGCACCTTGCCCATGCCCCGGAAGGAGCGCGCCGAGCCCAGGCCGTCGCTGACGTGATGGAGGAGGCCCTCCAGGCGCGGGAAGCGGTGACGGCGGTGCAGCGAGTTCGCCAGCGGCGCGGACCAGTGGGCCAGCAGCACGACGAGGGCGACCAATCCCACGCACAGGGACACCGCCACCTTGAGCTGCCCCTGGAAGCGGGAGAGCGTGGCGCCGAAGGGCCCCAAGAGGGAGAGCGTCACCAGCAACATCAGCGCGGCGAACTCCATCAGCTTGCAGACGCCGACGGTGCCCAGGCAGCGCAGGAAGGGAATGCGCTCGGTGCGCGACAGGAGGAACGAGCGGAGGATGTCGCCCAGCTTCCCCGGCAGCGCGTTGTGGACGAAGGCGCCAATGGCGACCAGGTGGTAGCGCTCGCGGAAGGGCACTCGCTTGCGCAAGGTGCTCTGCCATTGCACCGCGCGCAGCGGGATGATGGAGGCCTGGAGCAGCACGAAGGGCAACAGCCACACGAGGTGGCCGGGCAGGTCCCTCAGGAACTCGTCCAGGGGGAAGCGCGGCTCGAGCAGGGGCCCCGGGCCTTGAAGGTGCCACCGGAAGAACGCCGTGGAGAGCAGGACGACGGACAGCGCCAGCCCCAGCACGGCGAGCAGCACCTTGGGCACGCTGACGCCGCGAGCCGAGGGACTGGGCCACCTGCCCGTCGTGGACCGAACGGGGTCCTGCTTCACTGGACCCACCGCAGTCGGAGCGCGGGCTCCAGATAGGCCTCCGCGAGCCGCTCGTGCAGGTCCGCGCAGTGGCCCAGGCCGGACAGGTCCACGGGCGCGTCCGCGGGCCAGCACACCAGGCTGTTGGCCTCCGTGCGCGTCAGCCCGCCGTGCGAGCCGAACTCCCACGCGAAGCCCACGGTGCCTCCGCGCCGCACCGCCTCACCGAAGAGGACCAGGTCTCCCGCCGTCTTCATCGCCGGCAGGCCCCTGAGGAAGTCCGCCACCGCGCGGCGGCTGTACTCGGGTGCCAGGGGCGCGCGCTCCATTTCATCCGGGCCGTAGACGCCACCGCGCACCACGGCCACCGCGGAGTTCCCCCGGCGCATCGCGACGATGCCGATGTCCGGGCTCCGCGTGGCGCGCGCCAGCACCTCCGGATGCCGCGCCAGCAGCGTCCTCGCCTCCAGCGGCTCGCTCTCGCCGGAGAGATAGACATGGGCGAAGTTGCCGCACTCGATGACGACGGGCTTGAAAGGCGCGCGCGCGACGGTGTCCGGCTCGGGCAGAGAACGTCCCTCACACAGGCCCCGCGCCACGTCGTCGGACAGCGGGACGTGAGCGCCCTCGAACAACATGGACTCCAGTCGAACGCCCTGGCGCTGCTCCAGCGGCAGGCTGTCCACGTGTCCGTGGTCCGAGAGGATGACGACGTCGTAGGGCCGCTCCACCGAGCGCGCCATGGCGTAGAGCTCCGAGAGGTACGCATCCACCCGGTGCAGCTCCTCCAGCGCGATCTCCGAGCGGGGCCCTCGGCGGTGGGCCACCTCGTCGTAGTTGCCGAAGACGAGGTAGATGGCGGGCACGCCGCGCACCATGTCCACCAGGGCCTTGGTGTGCGCGAAGCTCCAGCCCAGGCGCTGGAAGAGCACGCGACTGAGCAGGAAGGACTGCTCGTGGCGCCAGTCGTGGAGGGCGCGAGACCAGCGGGCCACCTCGCGCGCCGACTGCCACGTGTCCATTCCGAACGAGCGCAGGAAGTCCCACGCGCCCCGTGTGCGACCGGCCGACAAGCCCATCAGCTCGTAGGAGAGCGAGCGCGACATCAGCTTGAAGCTGCCCAGCGTGCTCATGCTCAGCGCGTTGTCCGCGCCCGCGCGAAACAGCGAGAAGTACCCGTGGCCACCGCCATCCAGCAGGCTGTCGCGCCCCGCGCCTCGCAACCGTTGATCGATTTCCAGCGCGTCCGAGGGCACGTTCATCTGCACCTTGCGACCCAGCTCCCGGTCGTACCAGGAGTAGGCAGGCAGGTTCGACTCGCGCATGCCGTACAGCAAGCCCGCCTGGAAGTAGGGCGTGGAGGTGGGCGCGCCCCAGAAGGCGTCCTCCAGATGAAACGCCCCCGAGCGGATGAGTCGTGAGAAGAACGGCATCTTCCCGACGACAATCGCCTCATCCAGCAGGGCCTTCGGCACCCCGTCTAAATGGACAATCAAGAGGTTCCGGCGCCGATGCGCCGCTGCGGGCGGAACTTTCGAGCGAACCCTCCGCGCAAGTCCGTGGGCCCACATCCATGAAGCTGGGGTAATGACACCACTCACGTTGACGCCTCCCCTCCTTCGGCAGGCAAAATGAGCACTTGGGGGGACGGCCGCCTTCAGTCGAAGGCAGCCCTCCTGGAAAGCAGGCGGGCAGGTAGCGCCGTCCTTCAGTCGGGATGGATCCGACTCAGAGAGGCGTCACCACGGTCCCCATGATCATTCCCGCTGTCCTCCTCGCACTCCTGAGTGCCGCTCCGGTGACGCCGCCTGCCCGGCCGGCGCCTGGGCTGGCTCCCGCGAAGACGGACTCCGGCTCGGACATCATCGCGCTGCCGATGATGACGTTCAGTTCGGACCACGGCATCAGCTACGGCGCGGTGGGCGGCATCTACCTGTACGGCCCCGGCAAGACGCCGTACGCGCACGGCATCGGCGCGCAGGTGCTCTTCAGCAGCCGAGGCGTGCAGAGCCACTACCTGCGCTACGACGGGCCGCGCCTCATCGGACCGCTTCGCCTGGAGGCAGGGCTCGAGTACCGCAGGGAGCTGCGCAGCCCCTTCTTCGGCGCGGGCAACCAGTCGGCGCCGGACTTCAAGGGTGACCTGGACAACGAGCGCTTCACGTTCGACAAGGGTTCGCCCGGCGCGTGGCTGCGCCTTCGTGGCCGGCCCTTCGGTCCCACGCATCCACTCCAGTCCTACGTGGGCTACGCGTGGCGCAACACGAGCGTGAGCGCGGAAGACCAGTCCATGCTGACGCAGCAGCAGCCCATCGGCATCGAGGGTGGCTCCACCGGCCAGCTCCTCGTGGGCGCGCTGTGGGACACACGCGACGACGAGACGGACCCGCTGGAGGGCGGCGTGGAGGAGCTTGCGCTGCGCGTGTCAGGCCAGGCGACGGGCAGCCGCTATCAGTACGTGGGCATCACCTTGAGCGAGCGGCGATACCTGCGGCTGTCGTCACGGCTGACGCTGGCGCAGCGGCTCACGCTGGACATGCTCTTCGGCGACGTGCCGTTCTTCGAATGGAGCAACACGGGCGGCGTGAATGTGTCGGAGGGCATCGGCGGGATGAGCAGCGTGCGCGGCATCGAGCGCAACCGCTTCTCCGGCAACATCAAGGCGTTCAGCAACACGGAGCTGCGCTTCCAGGCCGCGCAGATGCAGGTGTTCGGCAAGAGCATGAAGGTTGGCGCGGTGATGTTCCTGGACCTGGGGCGCGTGTGGCACCCGGGCGTGACGGACGGGAAGTGGCACGAGTGGCACCCGGGCATCGGCGGCGGCCTGCGCCTCACCCGGCGCGCCGCCGTGGTGCGCATGGACTACGCCCGCTCCACCGAGACGGGCCGCCAGCGCATCTACATCACCTTCGGCCACATGTTCTGAACGGAGCCAATGCCCCAGTCTCGCTCGTGAGTGAGTGAGCGAGGACGAGGGGCGTCGCGTGACTCAGACGAGCGCGTCCACCCAGGCACGCAGCCGCGCATCCACCTGCGTCTCGCCCCGGACGCCCTGCTCGGCCTCCAGCAGCAGCGTGTGGAAGCCGCGCGACTCCAGTCCCTTGCACAGCTCGGCGCGAGCCTCCGCGTCCGGTGCGAAGAGGATGCAGCCGTCGCCGCCCCCCGCGCCGGACAGCTTGCCCACGCAGCCGTAGGCCGCCGCCATGGACAACACGCGGCGCATGCCTTCGGTCTCCAGCGGCCCCAGTTCCAACAGCAGCGCGTGCTGCGCCTTCACGGCCTCGGAGAAGCCTCGGAAGTCCCAGCCCGCGAGGCCGTCTTCCATCACCTGCCCCACCATGTTGGAGCGCTCGACGAAGGCCTGGCGCCCAGACGCCTCCAGCCGCGCTTCCACCTGGCCAATCAGCACGCGCGTGGACGCGCTCTCGCCCGTGAAGGCATACGCCATGGACACCCGGGGCACGGGCAGTCGCCACACGTCCACGGAGGCCGACTCCGTCAGCGCCGCGCTCAGCCGTCCGCCGTTGCTCGCGTCGACCAGGGGCGTCACGTCATAGCGCCGGTAGCGCAGCACGCCGCCCGCGAAGCTCGCCGCCACATCCCCGCCGCTGCCCTTGCCGCCCTGCCCCTGCGTGTGCGCCAGCAACGCCAGCTTCAGTGCGTCGTAGCGCTCCTCCAGCACATAACGCGCGCTCTCGGCCGCCAGCACCGTCGCGCACGCGCTGCCGCCCATGCCCAGCTTCTGCCCGTTGGGCCCCACGGCCGAGGGCGCCACCGCGAAGTCGAAGCCCTGGCTCGCGCGGCCGTGCGCTCGGAGCGCCTCGTCCAGCGTGCGCGCCACGAAGGAGAAGCCCGCGGGCACCTCGCGCTCCCAGCGCACGCCCCGAGGCGTCACGCTGCCGCCCAGCGACCCTTCCTCCAGGCAGACATGCACGCGCGCATCCTCGCGCCGCCGCACATAGGCCGCGGTGCGAGGCGCCACCGCGGCCACTCGCGCCACCCCGCCCCACAGCACCGCGTACTCGCCGGAGACGAACAGCTTGCCCGGTGCGGAGAGGGCGCGCTCCATCAGAACAGGTGCTCCTGCTTGAGCACCGCGTCCCCGCCCGGCACGCAGCGAATCACGTCCAGCGCGCCACACGCGCGGGCCAGCGCCTCCGCCGCGACTTCGTTCGCCGCGTCCGTCAGCAGCACCGGGTTGGGGCCCGCGTCCAACGTGAACCAGACGGGGATGCCCTTCTTGCGGTGCTCGCGCAGGTGCTGGATGAGGCCCAGCGTCCCCGCGTTCAGGTAGCAGAGCGGCGGGTCGGCCGCGAGCGACGTGGAATGCATCCGCCACGCGTTGCGCTCACACAGCTCCCCCAGCGCCTGCAAGTCCCTCCGGGCGATGTGCGCGCGGGCACGCGGCACTTCCTCTTCCGCGTCACGCACCCAGGCCGGGTAGTACGGGCTGGTCTCCACCGTCTGCTTCATCCCGTCGCGCGACTTCACGTCCTTCTCGCCCCGGTCCAGCACCGCCACCACCATGCGCAGGTCCGGCCAGTGCGCCGCGTCGAAGCGCTGCACCGCGAAGCTGTCGTCTCCGTCCGGGCGCTCGCCGCGCTGCCACTCGCAGAAGCCACCCTCCACGCTGCGACACGCGGAGCCGCTGCCCAGCCGCGCCAGGATGCTCGCCGCCCTCGCGTCGGACGGCAGGCCCGCAGCCGCGCGTCCCGCGACAGCGAGCGCCGCGAAGCCCGCCGCGCTGCTCGCGAGCCCCGCCGCCATGGGGAAGTCTCCGCGCGAGACGACCTTCGCCGGCCCCAGCGCGTCCTTCGTCTGGGCGCGCACCGACTCCAGCAGGCGCAACACGCGCTCGCGCTCGCTGCCCTTGGACGTGTGGCCGTTGATCTCCACCGTGTCAGTCGGGACGCCGAACTCCACCGTCGTCGTCACCGACAGGGGCGACAGCGTCAGCGACAGGCTGGACTGGTGTGGAAGGATGAGCGCGTCGTCCCGCTTCCCCCAGTACTTCACGAGGGCGATGTTGGGATGCGCCAGGGCAGTGGCTTTCATGGGAACACTCACGGCGCTCGCGGACCCGCGAGCTGGCTGCTGAAGCAGCGCACACCGAGTCGGGTGAGCTGGACCACCGCGGCCTCCGGTTCGAGGAACAGACCGACCACGGCCCCACCATCCCCACCCGCTCCGGTGAGCTTGGCGCCCAGCGCCCCCAGGCCACGCAGTCGATACACCATCTCTTCCAGCGGCGGCGAGGACAGGCCCAGCGCCGCCAGCAGGCCCTGGTTGACGTTCATCGCGTCACCCAGCGCCTCCAAGTCTCCGGCTTCCACCGCCTTCGCGCCTTCCGACGCCAGCCGCCCCATCTCCGTGAAGAGCCGCCGGTAGCGCTCGGGCCACCGCGCCTGCCGCTCCCGCAGCGCCGCCACCGTCTTCTTCGTGGGGCTGCGCTCACCCGCCAGCGCCACCACCACCTTGAGCGGACGGGGACTCTCCACCGTCCTGCCGCGCCCCACCGCCGCCGCGTTGGGCGTCCGGCGATAGAGCAACAGCCGCTCCTCCGCGCTGGTGGTGTGGTCCACCCCGGAGGGCGTGCCGTGGAACTCCTGCTCCATCTCCCACGCCACCCGCGCGGCCTCTCGCGGCGTGGCCTCCTTGCCCGCCGCCAGCAGCAACAGCCGCGCGCACGCCACGGACAGCGCGGCGGAGCTGCCCAGTCCCACGGACAGCGGCAGCTCCGGGTCCAACGACACCTTCACCGGAGGCTCGCCCACCAGCTTCGCCGCGCGCGCGAAGGCCAGGGTGAGCAGCGCCCGCTGTCCCCGGCTCAGCGTGGACGGCAGGGAGAGCTGACACTTCTTGGACGGCACGCCGCGAGCCTTCACGCCTTGCGACAGCGGACCCGCCAGCGCGGGATGGCCGTACACAACGCTGTGCTCGCCCAGCAGGATGACCTTGCCGGCGCCGAACGTGGACAGGGAGGACTGGGTGGCCACGGCGCTCAGAGTGTCGTGCCAGTGGCGGCAGCGGCGTCCTCGGCGGACAGGCTGGCGAGAATCTCCCGGGCCTTCTCCACCTTCACGTGGCCCGCCTTCACCAGCAGGTCCGCGAGCTTCTCCACCCAGTCACCGCGCGCGCCCGCCGTCACCGCCACGCAGCGCGCGTGCAGCGCCATGTGGCCCTTCTGGATGCCAATGCTGCCCAGCGCCCGGAGCGCCGCGAAGTTCTGCGCCAGCCCCACCGCCGCGAACACCATGGACAGCTCACGCACGCTCGAGGCGCGCAGGAGCTTCAGCGCCATCTGCACGCCGGGGTGCACCTTGATGGGGCCGCCCACCAGGCCCAGCGCCATGGGCAGCTCGATGCGGCCCACCAGGTGACCTTCCTCCAGGTACCACGTCGACAGCGGGCGGTACTGACCGCCACGGCAGGCGAACGCGTGCGCGCCGGCTTCAATCGCGCGCCAATCCTGCCCCGTGGCGATGGCCACCGAGTCGATGCCGTTCATCACGCCCTTGTTGTGCGTGGCCGCGCGGTACGGGTCCGCCTCCGCGAAGCGGCTGGCCTGGGCGATGCCCTCGGCGATGGTCTCACCGGGCATCTCGAAGTCGGCGAGCATCGCCAGGGGGATGCGGCACGTGGCGCGCGCCAGCCGGCGGTCCGCCAGGTTGGAGAGGATGCGCAGGTACACCTTGCCGCCGGTGATCTGCTCCACGAGCGGTGCCACGCCCTCCGCCACGGTGTTGATGAGGTTGGCCCCCATCGCCTCCTGCGTGTCGATGAGGATGTGCACCACGAGCAGCGGCTCGCCGCGCGGGCCCTCGGGGGCCGGCAACACGCGAACCTCCACGTCCTTCGCGCCGCCACCGCGCGCCACCATCGCGGGATGGAAGCTGTTGGCCAGGGCCAGCAGTTGCTCCTTGTGCGCCAGAATCTTCTGAGTGGCCTCGGTCGGGTCGCCATAGCGCGTCACCTGGACCTGGCCAATCATCATCGACTCGTCGGCCTCGGCGATGAAGCCGCCCGCCTCGCGGACGATCTTCGCGGCGAACGACACCGCCGCCACCACCGACGGCTCCTCCACCGCCATGGGCACCAGGTAGTCGCGCCCGTTGACCTGGAGGTTGAGTCCCAACCCCAGCGGCAGGGAGAAGGTTCCCACCGCGTTTTCGATCATCTGGTTGGCCAGGACCGGCTGCAAAGCCTCCGTGCCGCGAAGCTGCTCCAGGTCCGCGGGCGAAAGCCGCAACATGCGAGCGAGCTGCGCGAGGCGCTCATCCATCGGCAGCTTGTGGAACCCGGAGAGCCGGGACGTCACCGTCTCAGACATGTTGAGTCTTCCCTCTTCCTGCGTCGACGCGCACGGCCGCTATAGCGCCGCAATCCAATCCTTCAACACTCCGGTCACCACCCGCGGCCGCTGCCTCAGCTCAGCGCAGCTTCTGCTTCCCGTGAGCACGAGCGCCTGTCGCAATCCCGACAGGATGACCGCCAGCGCCTGCTCCGCCGCCTCCACCCCACCCGCCTGTTGCGCCCGGAACAGCGGCAGCGCCATTCCGCCCAGGTCCGCGCCCAGCGCGAGCACCTTCGCCACTTCCAGCCCCGTCCTCACCCCGCCGCTGCCGACCAGCCGAGCCTCCGGCCCCACGGCCGCGCGCACCGTCGCCACCGCGGCCGCCGTGGGAATTCCCCACGCGCTGAATTCCGCGCCCACCTGAGCTTGTACGCCCGTGGCCCGAAGTTGTTCCACGCGAACCCACGACGTGCCGCCCAGGCCGGAGACATCCAGGTTCCGGACCCCCAGCGCCACCAGCCGCCGGGCCACATCCGGACCGATGCCACACCCGGTCTCCTTCACGAGCAGCCGGTCGCCGAAGGCCTTCACCAGCGCCCCCACCACGTCGTAGCCGCCCCGGAAGTCCCGGTCGCCCTCGGGCTGGGTCAATTCCTGGCCCGCGTTGAGGTGCAACGCGATGCCGTCCGCGCCGATGTCCTCCATCAACCGCCGAACCCCGTCCACGCCCAGCCGCACCGCCTGATAGAGCCCGATGTTGCCCAGCAACGCCACCGTGGGCGCGACCTGCCGCACCTGGAAGGATGCGGCCCGCGCAACGTCTTCCGACATGGCGCGCTGGCTTCCAACACCAAACGCCAGACCATGTCGCTCAGCGAGCAATGCGAGGTCACGATTGACCGCGCCCGCGCGCTCGGTGCCGCCTGTCATGCCCGTGACGAGCAGCGGGTGGCGCAACTGCTTTCCAAGAAACGGAGTGGACAGGTCCACGTCCTCCACGGCCATCTCTGGCATGGCGCAGTGGACCAGGTGGACGTGCTCCAGGAGGGTGCTGTTTCCGCCCGGCTCGACGTCACCGGTGGCGCACAGGTCGAGGTGAGCGTCTTTGCGCCGCGCTGTGATGTCCTCGACCATGAGAGAAGCAGCCCGTCCCAAGTGCCCGTCAGGGCGTGTAAGTGCCCGATGGCTCGCGGGTTTCCTAGCAAGCGCCGGGGGACGGGCGCAAGCCAAAGGGCCCGAGCGGTCCGCCCTGGTGACTCAATGGACGGCGGACACTGCTGGACGGTATGAGGCCCGCATGAGCGCGCCCGCGTCATCCAAGGTGGTCATCTTCCTGCACAGCGGAGATTACGACCGGGTGCACCAGGGCCTGTCCATCGCCGCCGCGGCAACCGCGTCGGGGCGCCGCGCGGAGGTGTATCTCTTCTGGTGGGCACTCGAGCGCTTCTTGCGGGGCGCGCTGGATGAGCCCTACTTCGAGAACCGCGCGGACGTCTCGGACCGCTTCGAATCACGAGGCATGCCCACGCTTCGCGCGCTGCTGGAGCACCTGACGGAGTCCGGGCTGTGCACGCTCGCGGGCTGCACGGGCTCGCTCGGCGCGCTGGGGGGCGAGTCGGAGACCGCGAAGAGTGGCATCGAGCTGTGGCTCGGCTGGAGCGCCATCCTCCAGCGCACCGCCGGCGTGACGGACCGCTTCTATCTCTGACCCTCCCTCGCCCCGGCCGGGTTCCTCCGGGGCACCTGGGGTCCTTGCGTCAGTGCGATAGCTTGAAGCCGAGAATCACCGTGCGGGGGGCGTTGGGGCGCGCGCCATAGGGACGACGGGAGACGATGTCCGCCGAGTCGAACACGTTGCGCGCGCTGAAGTAGAGCTGTCCCCAGCGGGAGAAGTTCCAGTTCGCGTTGACGTCGAAGGTGAGCTGGGAGTCCGTCAGCTCGCCGGGCGCCGCCTCACCCTGCCCCGCCTTCTCGCGCATGCTGTCGATGTAGAGCGCGCTCAGGATGACGCCACCCAGCGCGCCCTCCACGCCCACCGACGCGAAGACCTGGTGCCTGGGCACATAGGGCAGCTCGTCGCCGGCCTTCACGTCGCCGAACTGCGGATCCGCCGAGCGGAAGTCGGTGAGCAGCTCCGTGCGCGTGAAGGTGTAGGAAGCCGAGAGCGGAAACGTCACGCCGCCTCCGGGACGGAACGTCTTCTCCGCGAAGACCTCCAGTCCGTAGATGTGGGCCTGTCCCGCGTCCGTCTGTCGGTCCAGGTCGTCATCCACACAGCCGCTGGAGAAGGTGCAGATGGCGGTGAGGTTCGAGTAGTCGTTGAAGAAGCCGACGACCTCGAAGCGCTCGCCCCGACGCGTCCAGCGGGCGCCCGACTCGTAGTTGATGCTCTTCTCCGGCTTCACCGCGTCGGGCTGGCCCGGTGAGGGCGGCGAGAAGCCCCGATACGCGCCCGCGAAGAGGCCCAGGTTCGGCGTCAGCGCGCCATACGCGCCCAGGCCCGGCATCAACACCTCGAGCGAGCCGTCCGTGTCCTCCCCCGTCATGCGGTCATACGAGCGGGAGCGGATGACCTCCAGGCGAACGCCCGGCGTGAGGACCAGCGGTCCCCAGGCGATGGCATCCGTCACGTGCAGCGCGAGGGCGTGGGTGGCGTCCTTGTTGTCGGCGGTGGTGGCCGTGGGCGCTCCAGCGGAGACGAGCTCGCCGCCCGCCATGCGGTACGCGTCCTCGGTGTGCTTGCGGTCGATGCTGTCGTAGTGGAAGCGCGCGCCGACCTCCAGGCTGTGGCTCAGCGGGCCCGTCGTCGTGGTCCACCGCGCGACGCTCTGGAGGCCCTGCGACACGAAGGTGCGGTCATTGGGGCCGATGAGCAACGTGTCCTGCGTCGACGACGTGTCGAGCTGGCCGGTGAGGACGCCGTAGTAGATGGAGTTGCGCGCGCTCGTCGGGTCCGCGAGCACGGTGGCGATGGCGGCGCCGCCAAAGCGGTTCACCTTGCGCCACACGCGCGCGAAGTCGTTGCGGTAGGCCGTGGTGGTGATGGCCAGCGAGCCGGCTTCCAGCACGTGACTGAGGGCCACCTGGGTGCGGTGCCACTTCATCCGGTCCAGCGCGCTGGCGACGTAGCGGCGCAGCGGGTTGGCGCGGAAGTCCGCGTCGGACAGGCCCAGGTACGTCTCGTTGGACAGCTCGTCGGAGTAGCCCAGCTTGAGGTTGAGGCTCTGGCGAATCTCCCCCTCGGTCACCAGGCGGTAGCGGGCCTTCGCCATCCACTCGTTGCGCCGGAAGCCCGTGGTGCCTCCACCGTCGAGCTCCTTGAAGCCATTGCTGCGCAGGTGGATGCCTTCCACCAGGAAGCCCGCTCGCTCGGTGCTCGCGCTGAAGACGCCGTGCGCCTTGCCGTACAGGTAGCCACCTCCGGCGATGTCCAGCCACGCGGACTCCGACGCGGAGATGTCGCGCGTGAGGAACTCGACGGAGCCCGCGACAGTCTGTGGACCATGCTGGATGGCCGAGGGGCCCTTGAGCACGCGCACCGACTGCATGCGGGTGACGAGCGGAAAGAAGTAGGCCGCGGGCGCGGAGTACGGCGCCGGGCCGAAGAGGACACCGTCCTCCAACAGGGTGACCTTCTTGCTGCGGTCCGGATTCACGCCGCGAAGGCCCACGTTCGGCCGAAGCCCGAAGCCATCCTCGCCACGCGCGTAGACACCGGGCACGCTCATCAGCACCGCACTCGGGTCGTCCTTCTCGTAGCGCTCCAGCTGCGCGGGCTTGAGGATGTGGACCGAGCCGCTCGTGCGCGTCTCCGAGGTCCCCACCACCACGCTCTCGAACTTCCGCTGCCCCGCCTCGGGCACCGCGTCCGGCGCGGTGGGCGCCTGCGCGGGCACGCTACCGGCCTGCTCCGGAGCCAGCGGCGCGTCCTCCGGCGCCGACGGTGTGGCCACCGACTCCGAAGGCACGGGCACGTCGACAAGGGGCTCTGGCTGAGAGGACGTCGAGGGAAGAGCGGGCTCCTCGGCAGGTCCAACGGGCGATGGGGCCACCGGAGGAGCCGCCTCTGACGGAGTCGCAGCCTCGCTGGGAGCACCCGGCACGGACTGGGCGGCCGACGACGACACGAACCCCACCATGAGCACCGGAGCCGTCCAGCTCCGCGCCCGCCTCAGCCTGTCCTTGAACCATGCCATCTGCGAAGTACGCCCTTGTCTCGATGATGTGCGGTGGCACTGCGCCAGACGCCAGGAAGCCGGGGTGGCCGGGCCCATGAAGGGACCCGACTCCCCGGCTCCAGGACTGGGTGCTTCGAAACCGTGCTGCTACTACTTGTCGGCCGTGCCCGCGACGACGATCTTCCCGTCGGACTGCACGACGATGCCGCGCACGGCCTCCTCCGTCTTGCCGACGATGAAGTTGTGCTTCACGACGCCGCCCGTGCCGAACGTGGTGTCCAGCGCGCCAGCCGTCGTGTAACGCGCCACCACCATCTTGTTGTCGCCGCCCTCGGTGACGAAGCCCGCCACGTAGACGCGGTTGGACGCGTCGAAGGCCACGGACCAGAAGCGGTCATGGTCCGTCTCGGAGATGGGCGCCGCCTTGAAGACCTCGGTGCCCGAGCCGCCCACCGGGATGATGGCCAGCACGCCGTCGTCATCCTCGCTGCCACCGGCGCGGTAACCCGCCGCGGCCACCCAGTTGCCATCCGCGGACTTCGCCACGCCGAAGAACGCCTGCTCCGGACGCTCGAAGTCGTACAGCTTGTAGCCCTCCGTGTTGAAGGTCGTGTCGCGGGCGCCGTTCTTGTCCAGCATGAACACCAGGGCGGAGATCTTCTGCGCCACCGGCGTCGCGCTGCCCACCGTGCACACGCGGTCGTCGTTCAGCACCAGCAGGTTGCGGCCGCGGTCGTTGTCGCTGACCAGGTCCAGCAGGGCGATGCCGTTCGACCCCCAATTCAGGTCGCGCTCGCCCGTGGCCGAGTACTTGAAGTTCACCACGTCCACCGTGCCGGAGGACGCGCTGCGGCCGTAGCCGGTGGTGACGTAGCTGCCGTCCCTGAACTGGCCCACCGCGTACGCCTCCGCCATGCCCCACTCGGGGTTGGTGGGGGGGTTGACGGCTCCGAACGGCGCGGAGTTGACCACGCCCTTCCAGCCGAAGGTGTTGTCCGCCTTGCCCGCGTCATCCAGGCGCAGCAGCACGATGCGGTTGGCCGCCTGCGTGCCCACGCCCGTCGGCTGGCTGGTGTAACCCGACGCGACAATCTTGCCGTCCGCCTGGACGATGCCGTGGCGCGCGCCGTCGCTCAGGTTGGAGACGTTGAGCGTGTACACGCCCTCGGTGCCGAACGTCGTATCGCGGGCGCCGTTGGCCGAGAAGCGCACCACCACGCGGTCCGCGTCGACGCGGTCACCCTCGCCACGGCGCGAGCCGAAGACGACGAGCCGGTTGGACCCATCCGCCGCCAGACCCCACACGGCGTCCTTCGTTCCACCCGCCACGGTGCTCAGGTCCACGCGCGTCGTGCCACTGGCGCCGAACGTCGTGTCCAGCGTGCCGTCCGTGTTGAAGCGAGCCAGCGCGATGTCGGCGTCCGACACCGTCGTCACCGGGCCCGCGTCAGGCGTGCCGGAGTCGGGCGTGCCAGAGTCGGGCGTTCCGGAGTCAGGCGTGCCAGAGTCCGGCGTGTTCTGCGGGTCCTTCTCGTCGTCGTCGCCACAGGCGCTGCTGAACACCGCCAGTGCGAGCGAAAGAGCCGCTACGCCCGCGAACGATTTACGCTGCTGCATCCCGCTCTTCATCGTATGCCCCTCTCCCTGCAATATTTCGTAATCTGCTAATGACAATCGTTCTCAAAATCAGGGTGCGGCTCGTAAAACGGATCCACACGTGCTGTCAAGCGCGCGAGCATTGAGCACCCTGACTTCCCCGAGATGATCGAGACCCTCATGAAGACCCAGTCGCCGGGCCCCCTCCGCGCGCGCCGCACCAGCGCGCTCCTGCTCCTCACCGCCCTGACCTGCCTTCCGGGCTGCAAGGAGTCCGACAAAGGCAAGGAGGACGCGGGGCCGGGCGGCACGGACACGACGCGCGCGGACCTCCTGAAGGCGACGGGCGCCTGCGTGGAGAAGACGGCGCGGCAGTTCTTGGAGGCGAGCACCGCGCTGACGGGGGCGGTGTCGCGGTACGCGGGTCAGCCGGATGCCACGACGCAGGCGGAGGCGCGCGCGGCGTTCCACGCGGCCATGGACGTCTGGCAGGTCGCGGAGGTCATGCAGGTGGGACCGGCGGCGCCTCGCAGCGCGGCGGGCGGCGCGGAGCTGCGCGACAACGTCTATTCGTGGCCCCTGGTGAGTCGGTGCGCCGTGGAGGAGCAGGTCGTCAGCAAGAGCTACGAAACGGCGGGTTTCCCGACGTCACTGGTGAGCCGGCGCGGGCTGTACGCACTGGAGTACCTGCTGTTCCACGAGGGCGAGGAGACGGCGTGTCAGGGCACCTCGCCCATCGTCGCGCAGGGCACCTGGGCGGCGCTGTCACCGACAGAGCGGGCGACGCGCAAGCGCGCCTATGCGCTCGCGGTGGCGCAGGACGTGAATCAGCGAGCCACGCAGTTGGTGAAGGCGTGGGCAGCGGACCAGGACAACTTCGCCAACACGTTGGCGTCCGCGGGCTCGGGCAACACGGTGTTCCCGACGAACCAGGCCGCGCTCAACGCGGTGAGCGACGCGATGTTCTACTTCGAGCGCGAGGGCAAGGACCTGAAGCTGGCACGTCCCCTGGGTATGCGGGAGTGCTCGACGGAATCGTGCCCTGAGCACTTCGAATCGCAGTTCGCGAACCGCTCGAAGGCGAACCTGCGCGCCAATGTCCGGGGCTTCCGGCTGCTCGCGGAGGGCTGCGGTGAGGGTTACACGGGCACGGGCTTCGATGACGTGCTGGTGGCCGCGGGCGCGGAGGCGCTGGCCCAGAAGCTCCGTGAGCGAATCGTCGCCGCCGAGGCCGCCTTCGCGACCATCGAGGAAGAGGACCTGAAGCAGGCGCTGGCCCAGGACAAGCCGTCCGTGCGCGCGCTCCATGACGCGTTCAAGGGCGTCACGGACGTGCTCAAGACGGAGCTCGTCACGGTGCTGGACCTGGAGCTGCCCCAGTCCGTCGAAGGGGACAATGACTGAGCAGGCCCTCGGCTCCCGAAACGAGCGCCTCTGGAAGCTGTTGCTGGCGCCGCGAGATATCGCGGCGCTGGCGGCGTTCCGGGTGGCGCTCGGGGTGCTCATCACCGTCTCGTCGATTCGCTTCCTCGCCTATGGCTGGGTGGACGTGCTGTTCGTGCGCCCCCGGTTCCACTTCAGCTACTGGGGCTTCGACTGGGTGCCGTCGCTGCCCGCGCCGTGGATGCACCTGGTGTTCGCCGCGCTGGCGCTGCTGGGCGCATTCCTCGCGGCGGGCCTCTTCTATCGGGCGACGGCCGTCCTGCTCTTCGTGGCCTTCACGTATGTGCAGCTCGTCGACGTCAGCAACTACCTGAACCACTACTACCTGGTGAGCCTGTTGCTCGGGCTGCTCATCTTCGTGCCGGCGCACCGCGCGTTCTCCGTCGATGCATGGCGCAGGCCCGCGCTCCGGAGCGACACGCTGCCCGCGTGGTGCACGCTCTTGCTGCGCTTCCAGGTCACCGTCGTCTACGTGTTCGCCGGACTGGCGAAGCTCACCTCCGACTGGTTGGTGCACGCGCAGCCACTCAACATCTGGCTGTCGGCCCGCACGAGCCTGCCGTGGGTGGGGCCCCTGCTGGAGCAGCGTTGGGTGGCCTATGCGGCGGCGTGGTCCGGCTTCCTCTTCGACACCACCATCGTCGCGTTCCTGTTGTCGCGCCGGCTGCGCCCGTTCGCGTACGTCGTGGTCATCGTGTTCCACGCGGCCACGTCCGTGCTGTTCCCCATCGGAATGTTCCCCTTCATCATGGTGACGGCCGCGCTCGTGTTCTTCGAGCCCTCCTGGCCCCGACGCTTGGCGGCGCGACTGCGCGGACTGCCATGGCGCGATGCGGTCTCCTGGACTCCCCGCACCGCTGGGCTCGCGTCGCCGGGATGGAAGGCCTGGGTGGCGCTCGGCGCGGCGGTGGCGTACGGCGTGGTGCAGCTTGCCGTCCCGCTGCGCACGCACCTGTACGGCGGCAACGTGCTCTGGCACGAGCAGGGCATGCGCTTCTCCTGGCGGGTGATGGCGCGCGAGAAGAACGGCAGCGTGACGTTCATCGTCCGCGCACCGGGCACGGGACGCGAGTGGCACGTCTCGCCGAGTGAGCACCTCACCCGCCTGCAGGAGCGGGAGATGTCCGTGCAGCCCGACCTCATCCTCCAGCTCGCCCGACACATCGCCCGCGACTTCGAGTCTCGAGGCCATGGCGCGGTGGAGGTGCGTGCGGATGTCCGCGTTTCGTTGAACGGGCGCTCCGCGGAGGTGCTCGTGGATCCAAACGTGGACCTGGCGCGAGAGCGGGATGGGCTCGCGCCCAAGGCGTGGATTCTCCCAGCGCCCGACTCACCGCCCATCCGGCTGCGCCCGACCATGCGCACCGCGCGCGTTGATTCGCCCTGACAACCTCGGGACGGGCTCGGCTCGCGGCATCCACGAGGGGCCTCGCGGCGCGCCAACCGTCCCCGCGCAGGCTCACCCGGCCCCCTGCCATTGGGCCGCGAGCCACGACGCCTCCGGTCCTCAAGAGGGCTCGCGAGCCCGCACGGCGCGCTATCGGGCGACGGCTTGCCTGCCCTCCTGCCCTGCTTCCGAGCGATGACGTAAGCCCCTGGATTCATGGACACATCCAGGGGCTTTCGTTGACGAGCCGGCCCGCCTGTTTACGTTTCTGAAGCCCCTGAACGGGGGAAAGGAACGAGACGACATGGCACTCACTGGCACCCACGAAACTTCCCGGAACGGCGGCGGACGTCCGGCGCTGCACGGCGGCGGTGGGTGGCACCGCCTGGGCAACGCGCTCAAGACGACGGTGCTGCTCGCGGGCCTCACCGCGCTGGTGCTCGTCATCGGCCAGCGACTGGGCGGAGCCCAGGGTCTGATGTTCGCCGGCTTCTTCGCCGTGGTGATGAACTTCGGCTCCTACTGGTTCAGCGACAAGATCGCGCTCGCCATCCACGGCGCGAAGCCACTGCCCTATGAGCAGGCGCCGTGGCTGCATCAGATGGTGGAGCGACTGGCGACCCGCGCGGGCATGCCCAAGCCGAAGGTCTACATCCTGCCCACGCGCTCGCCAAATGCGTTCGCCACGGGCCGCAGCCCCAAGCATGCCGCCGTCGCGGTGACGGCGGGCATCATGGACATCCTCGACCAGCGCGAGCTGGAGGGCGTGCTCGCGCATGAAATCGGGCACGTGCGCAACCGCGACACGCTCATCGGCACGGTGGCGGCCACGCTGGCCGGTATCATCAGCTACGCGGCGCAGATGCTCTTCTGGTTCGGCGGCTCCATGCTCAGCCGGAGCGATGACGACGAGGGCGGCCTCGGCGGCGCGTTCGCAAACCTGGGCCTGCTCCTCGTCGCCCCCATCGCCGCGACGCTGTTGCAGCTCGCCGTGAGCCGCTCGCGCGAATACGGCGCGGACGCGACGGGCGCCGAGCTGAGCGGGGACCCGGATGCGCTGGCGGATGCCCTGCTGAAGATGGAGCGCGGCGCGGAGGTGATGCCATACGACAGGGCGCCAGCAACGTCGCACCTGTTCATCGTCAACCCGCTGCACCGAGGCGGCGTCATGGCGCTGTTCTCCACCCACCCGCCCATTCCAGAGCGGGTCCGCCGGCTGCGCGCGATGAGCGCTCGAACCGGCGGCTCACGTGCCCGTGGGGGCCGTGGCGGCTGGGAGTACGCGTACTGACGTGACGAACGGGCGCGGGGAGCACCCCATCGCTTCCCGCGCTCAGCCCCCCGAGGCCGCCGCGTCCGGCGGACCGAACGCCGCCTCGGGGTCCTCCAGCAGCTCCTTCAACGTGTTGGCCAGCACACCCGCGTGGAAGCCGTCGATGAAGCGATGGTCGATGGACGCGTTGAGGCTCATCACCTTCCCCACCACCACCTTCCCCTCCTCCACCACCGGCGTGTCGCGCACCGCGCCGGGCGCCAGGAACACTGGCACCCGCGTAAAGGGCACCAGGGGCAGATAGGCCGAGTCCAGGCCCAGCTCCCCCACGTCCGTGACGACCGCGGCGCCGAACGCATCCCTCGGCAGGCCGAAGCGGCCCAGGTCCAGGTTGAGCGTCACCGCCAGGAACGACACCCCACCGGTGAACAGCCGCATCAACGGCGCGGGCACCTTCTCCACCCACCGGAAGCCCTGTCGCACCCGCGCATCCTCGTGCGCCGCGTCCAGCGCGAGGACCAGGTCACGCAACCCGAGGCGATCCGCGTCCACCACCCGCACCGGCGCCCACCCCGACGCCGCGTCCGCCGAGCGCAGGAGCGCGGACACGGTGATGCGCTGACGCAGATAGATTCGGTGGAAGCGCAGCACCGCGTTGGCATCCGGGCAGCGCCGCAGCGCCTCCGCCAACGCCTTGAGCACCAGGTGCGTCACCGTCAGCCGCAGGCCCGTGCTCCGCTGGAAGGCATCCATGTAGGCCAGCGCCCGGTCCATGCGCACCGTCAGCGTGCCGTAGACGGTGGGGTCATACGCCGCCCCCCAGCTGCCAATGGCCAGCTTGCGGAAGCTCGACACGCGCTGCTTGGGTCTCAGCTCCAGGTGAGCCATGTCACACGTGCTCCTCGGGGCTCTTCGGGGCGGCGCAGCATCGCGGCTCCCGGCGGGGCGGGGAAGACCCCGTCTGGGCGAATGCCCTCCAAGGGAGGCTTCGATTTCGCACGTGCACCCTTCCTCCGAACAGGGCATGGAGGCGGGGTACAAGGGGGACGCACCCCCAGCGCACTCTTGACGGGCCCGCGCTGGAGGTTAGGCTGCCCCGCTTTTTGCATATCCCTCCCGTGGAGGTCGTCCCGTGGTTCCTTTGGTCATCGCCCTGGCAGTCGGGCTCGCCATCTCGCTGTATTTCAACCTCTTCGGCGGCGCGAAGCAGGCGGCGCTCCCGTCCTCTTCCTCCTCCTCCAACACGCCCCGCGTCGAGCTGGAAGCGGACCACAAGGCCGCGCGCGCCAGGGCGGAAGCGGAGCTGCAACGCAAGCAGAAGGAACTGGATGAGCAGCGAAACCAGCTCCAGGAAGTGAAGGATCAGCTCAAGCAGGCCAAGCGAAAGGTCTTCGAGCAGAAGGAGGGCGACAAGGGTTCTCAGGACCTGGCCAAGGCCCGCGCCGAGGTGGAGCGCAACGCGTCGCTGCAGCTGGAGCAGACCCGGCTGGAGCTCGCGCAGGTGCTGACCGAGAACCAGCGGCTGAAGGCGGAGTCCGAGGGTGGTCGCGGCCGTCGCCGTGAGCCGCAGGCCCCCGCCCCGGTGTCCGCCGCCGCCCCCGTGGTGGCCCCGCAGATCGCCGCCCCCGCCAAGGAGGGTGAGCAGGTGGTGGCCGCGGCCGTGTCGGTGACGCCGGTGGCCGAGGCCGCTCGCGAGGACCGGACTCCTCGTCGCGTCATCCGCGAGCTGAGCGAGGCGGACCGCGAGAAGATGGACCGGCTGGAGCAGGCGGCGAACAAGGACCGCAACCGCGCCGTGGACCTGGAGAAGGAAGTGCGCCGCATCAAGGGCCGCAACGAGACGCAGCAGCGCGTCTACGCCGCGACCAAGGGCGACCTGGACTTGATGAAGGACAAGTACAAGGCGCTGGAGAAGCGGCTGAACCGCACGCTGCTCGAGCGCGACCTCATGCGCCGCGCCATCAAGGACCTGGAGAAGAAGACGGGCATCCTGGCCGACCGCACCGAGCTGACCCCGGAGGAAATGGCCGCCAGCGACCAGCGCACCGAGGAGACCTCCCGCGTGCGCGCCGAGTCGGAGGCCCAGTCCGCCGCGCAGCAGGCGCCCGCCGAGGCTCCCGCCGCCACCACCGAGGCAGAGCCGAAGCCCGCGCAGCAGGCCTGACAGGCCGCCTCGCCGCTTCGAGCCGAGGGGCTCGGTCTTCCGGAATCACTTCCGGAGGCCGGGCCCTTCGTCGTTCCAGGCCCCGCTCACTCGCCGCAGCCGTCGGTGCCAGGCACTTCCGAACCGACTGACCGCAGGCTCAGGCCCGTCTGGAGCTTCTCCATCAGTCGCTTCAGCTCCGACAGCTCCGGCTCCGGAAGGTACTCCCCCAACTCGCCGTCCAGCTCCCGAAGCGCATCGAGCAGGTGGGACAGCTCGCGCTCTCCCTGGGCGGTCAATTCCAGCCGGAAGCAGCGCCGGTCCTCCCCGGCCTGCCGCAGCACCAGCCCATCCTCTTCCAGCCGATCCACCAGCCGGCTCGCCGCGGGCGCGTCCACCATCAGTCGCTCGGCGAGCGTGGACTGCCTTCGCATGCCCTCGGAAATGGCCTTCAGCGCCAGCAGTTGATTGAACGGCCGCGTCGTCCGCGCCCCGAGCTTCTCGGTGAGGTGGCGGCGAATGCTGCGACGCAACGAGGCGAGGTGCTCCGCGAAAGTCATTCCTCTGAAGAAATAGTTGTCGCCTACAATGGTTGTCAATTACATCTGCCTGACGCAATTCGTCGGATGGGGGGAGTCGAGTCGCACCTGCAGTCACCCTTACCTACCCGATTGGTATGTCCGCCCCCACCGCTCTCCTCTTGGCGTTCGTCGCTGCCTCGACGCCGGCCGCGCCGAGTACTCCTGTTCCTCCCCCTGTCCCCTTTCAGCCGAAGGTGGAGGACCCGATGTTGGCTCCGGTCCCCGCCGCGCCTCAGCAGGTGAGCACCTGGGAGCAGGCGCTGACGCTCGTGCGGGAGCGCTCGACGAATCTGAGGGCCGCGGAAGCCGGCGTCCAACGCGCCGAGGGGCGCTGGCGTCAGGCCCTGGCGTCGCTCTTGCCCAACGCACGCGCGTCGGCGAGTGCCGCCCATGACCTCCTCAACCCGGACACCGCGGTGGGCGTGTTTCCCACGCCCGCGCTGGACGGGCGCACGCCCACCTCGCCGATTGTCGGAACCCTCTCCGCGTCCCTGAGCCAGTCGCTGGTGGACGTGGGCGCGTGGCGAGGCCTGTCGTCGGCATCCGCCTCCGAGCGCGGCGCGGTGGCCAGCCTTCAAGATTTGCGTCGCCGCCTCACGCTGGGGCTTGCCCGCACGCTGGTCGCCACCGTGGCGGCCGAGCGGGCCGCGGAGATCAACCGCGTGGGTCTGCTCCAGGCGCTGGAGCGCTCCGCCTTGACGACGCGCTCGTTCGACCTGGGCGCGAGCAACCAGCTCGACGTGGTGCGGGTGAACCAGGATGTGGCGCTGGCGCGCGGCGCGCTCGTCTCCGGTGACGAGCAGCTTCGCCGGGCGCGCGAGGCGCTCGGCATCGCCCTGGGCTTTGGCAACGCGGTGGGCGTGGACACGTCCTTCAACCTGGGCGGACTGATGGAGGACACGCGCAAGGCGTGCACTCCGCTGGAGGACCTGGACACCCGCCCGGACCTGGCGGCCGCCCGCGCGCAGGTGGATGCATCGCGCGACAGCCGGCGGCAGGCGTCCGCGGGCTACCTGCCGACGCTCGGCCTGACGAGCAACCTGCAAGCGGTGACGACGGACCCGAGCTTCGGGCGCTTCTCTTCATGGAGCATCGCCGCGGTGCTGTCCGTCCCCCTGTGGGAAGGCGGCCTGCGCGGTGGACTGGTGAAGGAGCGCGAGGGAATCGAACGTCAAGCGGCGGAGACGCTGGAGGGCAGCCGCCGCGACGTGTCCGTCGAGGTGACGCAGGCCCGACGCAGCATCGAGGTGGCACAGGCGCTGGTGAAGACGGCGTCCGAGTCGCGAGAGCTCGCGGACCGGACGGACCGGCTCACGCGCCGTTCCTTTGAAGTGGGCCGCGGCAGCAGCTTGGAGCTGGTGCAGAGCGGAGCGGCCTTGCGCCAGGCGGAGCTGACGCTGGCGCTGCGTGAATTCGAGCTTGTCCAGGCGCGCCTGGACGCATTCTTGACGGAGGCCCGGTGCGATTGGTGATGCGGGTGCGCCCCCTGAAGGCGCTGAAGATGACGTTGTGGAGTTCCGCCCTGCTGATGGCGGCGGGGTGCTCGGGCAAGGCGGCACCTCCGGCCGCGCCACCTCCTCGCGAGGTGCTGGTGTTGACGCTGGCGCCCAGCGAGGTGCGGGACACCGGGGAGTACCTGGGCTCGCTCCTGTCGCGGCAGAACATCACCGTGCTGCCTCAAGTCGCGGGCTACGTGCGCCGCATCCACGTGAAGCCCGGTCAGAAGGTGGAGGCCGGGGCTCCGATTCTGGAGGTCGACTCGCGCACGGAGACGGCCGCGCTCGACAGCGCCCAGGCGCAGCAGAGCTCCGCGCACGTCAGCCGGGAGCTGGCGCGCACCACCCTGGCGCGCACGGAGGCGCTCTACAAGGAAGGCCTCGCCAGCGCTCAGGAGCTGGAGCAGGGCCGCGCCCAGGTGGAGGCCGCCGAGGCCGCCTCGCGCTCCGCCGCGGCCCAGGTGGCCCAGCGCCAGGTGCAGTTGCAGTTCCACGCCGTGCGCGCGCCCTTCGCGGGAACCGTGGGCGACGTGCTGGTGCGCATGGGTGACTTCGTGGGCGCGACGACGCCGCTGACGACGATTGCCCAGGCGGATGTCCTGGAGGTCAGCGTGGCGCTGCCGTCCGAGCGGGCGCGCGCGCTCAAGCCGGACACGGCGCTGGAGGTCCTGGACTCGCAGGGCAAGGTGCTGCTCACCAGCCCCCTGTTCTTCGTCGCGCCGCAGGCGGACCCGCGCACGCAGCTGGTGGAGGTGAAGGCGGCCTTCCAGAACACCGTGGGCCTGCGCCCCAGCGAGCTGGTGCGCTCGCGCATCGTCTACGCGAAGCGGGACGCGCTGCAGATTCCCGCGCTCGCGGTGGTGCGCCTGAGTGGTCAGCCCTTCGCCATGGTGGTGCAGGACAAGGAAGGCAAGACGGTGGTGGAGCGCCGCCCCATCGTCCTCGGGACGCTGGGCGACCTGTCCTACGTCATCGAAGGCGGGCTGAAGCAGGGCGACCGGGTGGCGGTGTCCTCGCTGCAGGCGCTGCGCGACGGCATGGCCGTGAAGGTGAAGTCCCCCGACGCCGCTCCGGCCGCCGGGGCCGGTGCCGCCACGGCGGGCAGCCGCTGAGCAGGGGATGGACCGGGCCTCGCCAGTCGCATCGCGAGGCTCGGCTACCGCCATGAGAATGAGGGCCTGAACGCCGTGTTCGTCGACTTCTTCATCCGCAGACCCGTCTTCGCCATCGTCTGCTCCATCTTGCTGACGCTGGTGGGGGCCATTGCCATCCCCACACTGCCCATCTCCCAGTACCCGGACCTGGCACCGCCGCAGGTGACGGTGACGGCCAACTACGTGGGCGCCAGCGCCGAGGTGGTGGAGAGCGCCGTCACCATTCCCATCGAGCAGGAGCTCAATGGCGTGGAGGGCATGCGCTACATCACCTCCACCAGCAGCAATGACGGCACCAGCCAGATTACCGTCACCTTCGAGCCCACGCGCGACATCGAGGTCGCCGCCGTCGACGTGCAGAACCGCGTCAGCCGCTCCGCCGCGCGTCTGCCCTCTCAGGTGAACCAGACGGGCATCGTCGTCAACAAGGCCTCCAGCCAGATGCTGCTGACGGTGGGTCTGTCCAGCCCGGACAACCGCTACGACGCGAAGTTCCTCAGCAACTACGCCGACGTGAATCTCAAGGACGCCATCAAGCGCGTGCGCGGCGTCGGCGAGGTCCGCATCTTCGGCGAGCGCAAGTTCTCCATGCGCCTGTGGTTGGACCCCACGGAGCTGGCGCGCCGCAAGCTCACGCCCCAGGACGTGACGCGCGCGCTCCAGGAGCAGAACCTCCAGGTGGCCGCGGGACAGGTGGGCCAGCCACCCTCCAGTGAAGAGCAGCCCTACCAGCTCGCGGTCCGCGCGCGCGGCCGTCTGGTGGACCCGGAGGAGTTCGGCGACATCGTCCTCATGCGCGACGCGAGCGGCAAGAGCGTGCGCGTGAAGGACGTGGGCCGGGTGGAGCTGGGCGCGGAGAGCTACGGCACGCTGTTGCGCTTCAACGGGAAGACGGGCGTGGGTCTGGCCATCTTCCAGTTGCCCACCGCCAACGCGCTCGACGTGCGCGACGGCGTCTTCAAGGAGCTGGAGCGCCTGTCCGCGCAGTTCCCCCCGGGCATGACGTTCCAGACGGGCACGGACACCACGCTCGCGGTGCGCGCCTCCATCCACGAGGTACTCCAAACGCTGGTGGAAGCCATCGCCCTGGTCATCCTGGTCATCTTCCTGTTCCTGCACGGCTGGCGCAGCGTGTTGATTACGGCCTTCACCCTGCCCGTCTCCCTGGTGGGCACCTTCGCCTTCGTCCAGTTGATGGGCTTCTCCATCAACACCCTCACCCTCTTCGGCCTCACACTGGCCACGGGCCTCGTCGTCGACGACGCCATCGTCGTCATCGAGAACATCGAACGGTTGATGGTGGAGCGGCACCTGACAGCGCGACAGGCCGCGCGCGAGGGCATGAAGGAAGTGGCCGGCGCCGTCATCGCCATCTCCGTCGTGCTGGTGGCGGTGTTCGTCCCGGTGGCCCTCTTCCCAGGAACGACGGGCGCCATCTATCGCCAGTTCGCGCTGACCATCGCCGCGTCGGTGGCGCTGTCCACGTTCTGCGCGCTGACGCTCACCCCGGCGCTGAGCGCTCGGATGCTCAAGCACCACGTGGGTGAGAAGTGGGTGTTCTTCCGCTGGGTGGACAAGGTGCTGGACGCGACGCGCGCCTGGTACGGCCGGGGCCTGCGGGCGCTGCTCAAGCACCCGCTCATCGTCTTGGTTGCGTTCCTGGCCTGCATCGGCGCCACGGTGGTGCTGTTCCGGGTGACGCCCACGGCCTTCATCCCCGACGAGGACCAGGGCTACGTCATCATCTCCATCCAGGGCCCGGAGGGCATGTCGCTGGCCCAGTCGGAGAAGGTGCTGGCCCAGGTGGAGGAGGTGCTCAAGCAGCAGCCGGAGGTGCGCGCCATGTTCGCCATCGGCGGCTTCTCCTTCCAGGGCACCGGCCCCAACCTGGCGACGGTGTTCTCCAGCCTCATCCCGTGGGAGGAGCGTCCGGGGAAGAACCAGTCCGTCGCGGGGCTGGTGGAGCGGCTGCGTGGGCCGCTGAGCCGCATCGGTGGCGCGCGTGTCATCCCCTTCCAGCCCCCGGCCATCCGCGGCGTGGGCAGCGTGGGCGGCTTCCAGTACATCGTCGAGGACACGGCGGGCTCGCGCACGCTGGATGAGCTGGCGACGGCCACGCAGGAGCTGGTGGCGAAGGGCAACGCGGACGGACGGCTGCGCGGCGTGCTCACGGCGTTCAACGCGGACACCCCGCTGCTGGACGTGGAAGTGGACCGGCAGAAGGCCAAGGCGCTCGGCATCCCCATCGAGCAGATCTTCGGGACGATGCAGGTCTACATGGGCAGCCAGTACGTCAACGACTTCAACTACGCGAACCGGACGTACCGCGTCTACGTGCAGGCCGAGCAGCAGTACCGCGACAGCCCGCAGGACATCGGCGCGTTCTACGTGCGCAGCGACAACGGGGAGATGATTCCGCTCGAGTCGCTGGTGAAGGTGACGCCCACGGTGTCCGCGCAGGTCATCCGCCACTACAACCTGTTCCGCTCGGCGGAGGTCAACGGGGCGGCGGCTCCAGGCGTCTCCTCCGGTCAGGCCATCGAGGCGATGGAGACGCTCGCGGCGGAGACGCTGCCGCAGGGCATGAGCGCGGAGTGGACGGGCATCAGCCTGGAGCAGAAGGAGAGCGGTGGTCAGACGCTCATCATCTTCGGCCTGGGGCTCCTGTTCGTGTTCCTGGTGCTGGCGGCGCAGTACGAGAGCTTCAGCCTGCCGTTCGTCATCATCCTCTCGGTGCCCCTGGCCATCATGGGCGCGCTGGCGCTGCAGCTCATGCGCGGGTACGCCAACGACGTGTTCTGTCAGGTGGGTCTGGTGATGCTGGTGGGTCTTGCCAGCAAGAACGCCATCCTCATCGTGGAGTTCGCCGAGCAGTTGAGGGAGAGCGGCAAGGACGCGCTGGAGGCGGTGGTGATGGCCGCCGAGGTCCGCCTGCGGCCCATCCTGATGACCTCCATCGCGTTCCTCCTGGGCGTGGTGCCGCTGATGACGGCGCAGGGCGCGGGCGCGGCGGCACGCAACTCGCTGGGCACGACGGTGTTCGGCGGAATGCTGGTGTCCACCATCGTCAACCTCATCTTCATCCCGGGCCTCTACGTGCTGATGCAGAAGGTGCGCGGCGAGTCCCGGCGGGAAGCGGCGGACGACGAACTCCCGGCGGCGGCTCCCGCGCCGTGAGCCCGTGAAGGACACCGCTGGCGGACGCGGGAGCCACTGGCTCCCATGTCCCGGCGGTGCGGCCGCCCACGCTCCAGAAGGTCAGGAGCGGCGGGCGGCTTCGATGAGCTCCGCGAGCAGCGTGCGGTGACAGACGGGCTCCAGGATGCAGTCCTTGGAGCAAAGGAGCGTCACCGTCTCTCCCCGGTCCACCCTCGCGGCCAGCTCTGCGATGATTTCCCGCTGTGACTGCATTTCCTGGATGTACCGCTCTCGGTAGGCATCGAGGGTTATCGGCGTCTGGCCCTTGCCGTAGAAGGCCTCGAAGAGGTCGGGGCTGGGCGCCAGCTCGCGGCGCCACTCGTCCCAGGTCTCCTTGGCTTTGGGGAGGCCGCGCGGCCTGTAGCGGCAGACGAGGAGACGCAAGCCATCATCGGGCTCTCCTGGAACACACCAACGACGGGTCTTGATGGGCATCGAGGGGCAACCCGGTGCCGAGGGCACCGTATTCCGGAAGGGTTCACCCGACTTCTTACCGGACCTGCGTGGATCACTCGCGGTGGCTTCGTCGCAAGTCCTTGGAAACGCTTGGATCGAGCGAGGCGAAGGATGCGGCACGCGCCCTGCTATGTGATGCCGCATCGAAGCGCGGCGGTACGGCGCAGGGGTTGGGCAGCAAGGGCGGCGGGTTGGACGGGGTGGTACGCAGGACGGGCGGCGGGTTGGACGGGGCAGCACGCAGGACGGGCGGCGGGTCGGACGGGGCAGCACGCAGGACGGGCAGCACGGGGCAGTACGGGCGGCGGGTCGGACGGGGCAGCACGCAGGACGGGGCGGCGGGTTGGACGGGGCAGCACGCAGGACGGGCAGCACGGGGTGGTACGGGCGGGTCGGACGGGGCAGCACGTAGGACAGGCAGCACGGGGCGGTACGGGCGGCGGGTCGGACGGGGCAGCACGCAGGACGGGCGGTACGGGCGGCGGGTCGGACGGGGCAGCACGCAGGACGGGCAGCACGGGGCGGTACGGGCGGCGGGTCGGACGGGGCAGCACGCAGGACGGGCGGCGGGTCGGACGGGGCAGCACGCAGGACGGGCGGCGGGTTGGACGGGGCAGCACGCAGGACGGGGCAGCACGCAGGACGGGCGGGTTGGACGGGCGGGTTGCAGCAAGCGAAGCGGGAGATCCGCTTCACATCGGGACGGCTCGGGCGTGAGGGATGGGCGGTGGGGGCCGGTCCTCAGCGGAAGAACATCTTCGCGAGGACCGGTTCACCTTCAACGCCACCCATCCCCCTCAAAACACCGAGAGCCCGGTCAGCGTCGTGAACCGGTCCAGTGCTTCCACACCCGCAACGGAGTTGCCGTGGGCATCCAGCCCCGGACTCCACACACACAATCCACAGCGATTCGGGATGACGGCGATGATGCCGCCACCGACACCACTCTTGCATGGCAGGCCCACGCGATAGGCGAACTCGCCCGCGGCGTCATACGTGCCGCAGGTGAGCATCACCGCGTTGACCTGCTTGGCCTGGCTGCGCGTGAGCAATCGCTCACCTTTCGCGCCCTGCCCATGACGCGCCAGGAAGCCACAGGCCCGCGCGAGGTCCGCGCAGCTCATCGACAGCGAGCACTGCCAGAAATAGTGCTCCAGCACGCGAGGCACCGGGTTCTGGATGTTGCCGTAGCTCGCCATGAAGTGCGCCAGCGCGGAGTTGCGGTGGCCGTGCTCGGCCTCTGACGCGGCGACCACCGGGTCGAAGTCCACGGACGCGTTGCCACTCTCCGCCCGCAGGAACTCCCGCAACACTCCGCGCGAATCGCCCGTGAGACTCAGCAACCGGTCCGTGACGACCAGCGCCCCCGCATTGATGAACGGGTTGCGGGGCACACCCTGCTCGTACTCGAGCTGCACCAGCGAATTGAACGGATTGCCCGAGGGCTCCTTGCCTACCCTGCGCCACAGCGCATCCCCATCGCGAGCCAGCGTCAGCGCCAGCGCGAACACCTTGGAGATGCTCTGCACGGAGAAGGGAACCCGCCAATCCCCCACGCCGAACACCTCGCCATCGACGGTCGCCAGCGCCATGCCGAACCGTGCGGGGTCCACCGCGGCCAGCGCGGGGATGTAGTTCGCCACCCGCCCCTGCCCCACCGTCGGCCGGATGGCCGCCATCACTTCATTCAGAATCGCCTGGAAGTCGTCCATCGCGCGCCCCGTCCACCGTGGCCCCGGATG
This sequence comes from Myxococcus sp. CA033, assembly GCF_013336625.1. Classification (NCBI taxonomy): domain Bacteria; kingdom Pseudomonadati; phylum Myxococcota; class Myxococcia; order Myxococcales; family Myxococcaceae; genus Myxococcus; species Myxococcus sp. CA033. Next base: position 297,913 of record NZ_JABUMU010000001.1, read on the forward strand.
ATAGCCGCGCGGGGGAGTGTCGCCTCATTCACATCGGTGAACCAGCGAACCTGACCTCAGGCCCCAGAGCACTGGGCATTCGCCAATCACCCTCCACATTCCGCGGACCCGGATGAACGATGGGTCCGGGGAAAGGAAATGAATCCATGCGTCACTCCCGTTCATTTTTCCTCGTCGGCAGTTGTGCGCTCTTCTGCGCCTGCGGCCCCATGGAGGAGTCGGTGGACCTACCGACCCCCGACACCACCTCCGAAACCGAGCTGAGCCAGGACCTGAACAACCAGTGCAGCGGGCCCAAGCTCGTCGCCGACCTCGCGCCGGGTACCGGCTCGACGTTCCCGTTCGACAGCGTCCAGGTGGATGGCGTCGTCTATCTGAGCGTCGTCTACGGCCCGAGCCTCGACACCTACGCCCTGTGGAAGCTGGAAGAGAAATCCGGCGGGCAGGACCTCCATTCCGGATGGAAGGCCACCCTGTTGCTCGGAAACCTCTCCGACTACCCCAAGCGAATGACTGTCGTGGGCTCCAAGGTCTTCTTCATCATGGACGATGGCATCCACGGCAACGAGCTGTGGAAGACAGACGGCACCCCTGGAGGGACTCGACTGGTCGAGGACATCAATCCCTTCGGTGATGCCTTTCCAGACAACCCGCTCTTCCAGCTCGTCTCCGTGGGCAAGACGCTCTACTTCCCCGCCGACGACGGCACGCGCGGCACGGAGTTGTGGCGCAGTGACGGGACGACCGGGGGAACGCACCTCGTGAAGGATATCGCCCCAGGCTTCGCGAGCTCTTCCCCCGGGCAACTCCTCGTCGATGGCAAGCGGCTCCTCTTCGCCGCGGACGACGGCGACAAGGGTCGTGAGCTGTGGAAGTCCGACGGCACGAATGGCGGAACCCGGCTGGTGCGAGACATCGCCCCGGGCTCCGTGAGTTCGTCGCCCGAGCAGCTCTTCCGACTGGAAGACGGCACCGTGTTCTTCGTGGCGAACGACGGCACCCACGGCCGGGAACTCTGGACGACGGATGGAACGAAGGAGGACACCGAGCTGGTGGAGGACATTCGCGCGGGTTCGGAGGGCTCGGACATCGCCTGGCTGACGTCAGGGAAGAAGAAGCTCTATTTCACCGCGAACGACGGCGTCCACGGCGCGGAGCTGTGGACCTCGATGGGCTGCGAGGATGACACACGACTGGTGAAGGACATCCGTCCGGGTGCCACGGGCTCGGACCCTCGTGAGCTGGTGCCGCTGAAGGGCAACGTCATCCTGTTCGCCGACGACGGCACCCACGGCCGGGAGCCGTGGAGGAGCAACGGCACGACCGCGGGCACCTTGATGCTCGCGGACACCCATCCGACGTCGCCACCGCCGGGGTACGAGCCCTCGAGTCTGGCCGCGGGAAAGAACAAGGTCTTCTTCTACGCGACCACGCCCGACGAGGGGAAAGAGCCCTGGGTCACCGATGGCACGCCTTCGGGCACCCGGCTCATCAAGGACCTGTGGCCCGGACCCGCGAACTCCATCTCTGGAGACCCCTTCCCGCCCTTCGTCGTGGGCGACGGCGCGACCTTCCTCTACTTCGACGATACGGTGGGTGCGGAGCTGGCGTGGACCAACGGCACCTCGTCGGGAACCCGCGTGGCGGACATCAATCCGGGACCCGCTTCGTCCAATCCGATCATCTTCCTCGCCTCCCACGACTGGGTCTATCTCGTCGCGGGTGACGGCACCCACGGCAGCGAGCCGTGGGCCTTGTCCACCGGCTGCTTCCCCAAGAACTGAGCCTCGAAGACACGTTCATGAGACGCGAGTGTCCGGAGCCGGGAACCGATTGTCCCAGCTCCGGCCACCGCGCCAGATGGCTCGTCGCACCGTGCGTCTGACGACAGAGAGTGCGCCTCATGGCACGCTCCGTGCTGTCGGGCACACGCATGGACTTTTTCCGCCAGGACTTCCGTCACGCGCTGCGCCGGTTGCGACGCAGTCCCACGTTCACCCTGGTGGCGGTGCTCACGCTCACGCTCGGAATCGGGGCGAACGCGGCCATCTTCAGCGTGGTGCACACCGTGCTGCTGCGTCCCCTCCCTCTCCAGGACGACGCGCGCGTGGTGCGGCTGTACAGCGTGGGGAAGCAGGGCCCGGGTCCCACTTCACCTCCTGACCTGGTGAGCCTGCGCGAGCAGGCACGCTCCTTCACCGGATTGGCCGCGCTCGCGAGCACCGAGCTGACCCTGGGCGCGCATGACGCCGAGTCGCTCCCCGTGAAGGTCCAGGGAACCCTCGCCACGGCCGACCTCTTCCAGGTGCTCGGCCCGCGAGTGCATCTGGGCCGAGCGCTCCAGCCAGGAGACGATGCTCCAGGCGCGCCTCCGGTCGCCGTCATCTCTCATTCCTTGTGGCAGCGTCGCTTCGGCGGAAGTCCGACGGTGCTGGGGCGAACCCTGAGCACGGGAGCCCCCGTGCCCGCCACGGTGGTGGGAGTCATGGCGCCCGGCTTCGACTTCCCGGCGCGTTCGGATCTCTGGTTGCCCCTGGTCCTGGGCCCGGAGTCGTTGACGCCGGAAGCACGCGGTGCCCACTGGCTGGAGGTGTATGGCCGCCTCGCGCCCGGCGCGAGCGTGGAGCAGGCAACCGCCGAGGTGGCCGCGATTGCACGAGGACTGGCCGAGCAGCATCCCCGGACGAACCGGGATGTGGGCGCGAGCGTGGAGTCCCTGCGCGACGTGCTGCTGGGAAAGGTGCGTCCGTCCCTGCTGATGTTGATGGGCGCGGTGGGGCTGGTCCTGCTCGTCGCCTGCGCGAACCTCACCCACCTGTTGCTCGCACGTGCGGCCTCGCGTGAGGGAGAGTTGTCGATTCGCCTCGCCCTGGGCGCGAGCCGGGGCCGGCTGGCTCGCGAGCTGCTCGCGGAGAGCGGCCTGCTGGCGCTCGCGGGTGGCGCGATGGGACTGCTCGCGGCCATGTGGGCCATGGATGTCCTGACCGCGTTCGGCCCCCAGGACATTCCTCGTCTCGAGGAGGCCTCCATCGACGGCACCGTGCTGGCCTTCACCGCCGCGTTGGCGATGCTCACCACGGTGTTGTTCGGCCTCGTTCCCACGCTGAAGGCCACGCGCGTGTCGCTCGGCGGTGGACTGCGCATGGCGAATGCGGGGAGTGGCGGTGGCGCCCACCACCACAAGACGCGCGCATTGCTCATCGTCGGGGAGACCGCGCTCGCGGTGTTGCTGCTGGTGAGCGCGGGGCTGCTGTTGCGCAGCTTCGTGCATCTTCAGCGAGCGGCGCCGGGGTTCGAGTCGGAGGGAGTCCTCACGGTGAAGCTCGACCTGCCGCCCAATCGGTATGGCTTCGGCACCGCCGCGCCCGAGGCCTTCTTCGACCAGCTCCTCACGCGGCTGCGCGCCCTGCCCGGCGTCGAGGCCGCGGGCATCGTCGCTGGCCTGCCGATGGACGGAGGCAAGATGCCGCTCGACCTGAAGGACCCCCAGCGTCCGGTGCCACCTGGAGCGGCCCCCTGGAAGGCCAGCGTGCGCATCGTCAGTCCTGGCGCCCTGGAGACCCTGAGCGTGAAGCTCCTGAGTGGCCGGGGGCTGAGCGCCGAGGACCGAGGTGAAGGTAGGCGCGCCGTGTTGGTCAACGCGGAGGCCGCTCGCCGGTTCTGGCCGAACGAGGACCCGTTGGGGCGGACGCTGAGCACCGACATGAACTGGGGAAACGGTGCGTTCGGAGGAGTCGTGGTCGGCGTGGTGGACAACCTCGCCATCGACGGGCTGGCGGCGCCCGCTGTCGCGGAGGTCTATCTCCCCTATGAGCAGGCACGCAGCACGCAGATGACGCTGGTGCTGCGAACGTCGGCGGACCCGCTCACGCTCGCCTCGGCGGTGCGCGCGGAGGTCCGGTCGCTCGACTCGAGCCTCGCGCTCGGCAGCGTGCGCACGCTGGCCTCGGTCGTGGACCACACGGTGGCGCCGCTGCGCTTCTACTTGCTGCTCGTCGGAGTCTTCGCCGGGGTGGCACTGCTGCTGGCCGCGGTGGGGCTCTATGGCGTCGTCGCCTATGCGGTATCCCAGCGGACACGGGAGCTGGGTATCCGCCTGGCCCTGGGAGCGAGGACACACCAGGTGACGAACCTGGTGCTGCGTCGGTACCTGGGATTGACGGCGGTGGGGCTGGGACTCGGGCTCGTGCTCGCGGCGGGGGCCAGTCGGACGCTCGCGCATCTGCTCAATGGGGTTCAACCCGTGGATCCACTCACGTACGCGGTGGTGCTGGTGGTTCTGGGATTGGTGGCCTTTGCCGCGGCCCTGCTCCCCGCGCGGAGGGCGGCACAGGTGTCTCCCTCGGTCGCGCTCCGGGGTGACTGAGGCAGCCAGGCGTGGGGCCCGTCAGCGGGCATCGTGGAAGATGATTCCCACCGTGTGACGGTGGCCAGAACGGAGGCGGCTGACGCCGTGACGCATGTTGACGCGGTAGATGCCTCGCGTGCCCTGCACGGGGCGGTGGTGGACGGGGAAGATGACGCCATCTCCCTGGCGAAGTGGCACCACCTCCGCGCGGGACTGCATGCGGGGGCGCTGTTCGGTGAGCACCAGCTCGCCTCCCGTGAAGTCTCGCTCCGGCTCCGACAGGAGGAAGGCCACCTGGAGGGGGAAGACCTCGTCGCCATAGAGGTCCTGGTGGAGGCAGTTGTAGTCGCCCTCTCCGTACTGGAGGAGCAATGGCGTGGGCCGGAGCTGCTCGGCCTGATGACAGCGCTGGAGGTAGGCGGCGTGCGTTTCGGGGTAGCGCATGTCGATGCGCATGGCCTCGTTCCAGCGATTCGCGATGGCGGCGAGCGGGGGGTAGAGCCCACTTCGTAGACGGGCGACGAGGTCAGGGAGCGGATAGGCGAAGTACTTGTACTCGCCCCGACCAAAGCCGTGCCGAGCCATGACAACGCGACTGCGGAACGGCACATCGGAGGGATAGATCGCCGCGAGGGCCGCGCACTCGTCAGGCGTCAGCATGGAAGCCAGCGTGGCGCACCCGCGAGTATCCAGCTCCGAGCCGAGAGCCGCCCAGTCGAGCGCCTCCAGGCGCTGCTCCACGTTGGGAGGGCTCGACGCACGCATCCTGCGGACAGGCGTGGTCATGAGGCCCTCCACTCCACGGACACCTGAGCTGACATTGTTCGCTGCTTCGGTCGCCACGCCATACAGACACTCCCTCTTGTCTCCGGCGGCGCAGTCAGCACACCGGACAGACACAGGAGATGGCGCACCGGGGAGCAGGTTGCGACCCGGTTGTTGCTGCGAACGGACGGCGCCGGGGCGCCGCTTCCAGTTACGTGCCGCAAATCCCCGCTGTCACACTCCCCACGCGAAGCAATCGCGCCCCCAGTGCCTCCAACGCGGCCGCCTGCGCCGCCGACAGCCGCACGCCCGGTCGCGCCTTCTGCACCATGGCCAGGGCTTGCTTCGCATCGGGAGCCAGTCCACGCGCCAGGAGGAGTGCGGCAGCCACCATGCCCGTACGCCCATGTCCCTGCGCGCAGTGGATGTAGAGCGGCGTCGGCAGCATCGCCCAAGACTCGACGCAGGACGCCAGGCGCTCCACCGACGGCGCCGTCGCGTCGAGGATGGGATGACAGACGTAGTGCTCGACACTCCGGATGCCTTCGGGCTCGATGAACTCGGACGTCAGGTCCACCACCGTCCGAGTACCCACCGGTAACTCCCCCGCCAACAACCGACGCCCGATGACGATGCCGGGCGCGACCTCGTCATGCACTGATTCGCGCGAGAGCCGCCGCGCGAGTCGCCACGTCGCCCAGGTCATCAGCAGATAGGGCAACAAGACGACCAGCGCCCAGGGATGCATCCGTCCATCGGAGCACTTACCAAAAACCGCCGGCCACGCCCCGGCATACGCCACCGCCACGAGCGCGAAGCTCAGCGCGGGCCAGAGCAACCCCCACCCCAGGCCCCGAAGCTGGAAGGCCAGGACCATCAGCAGCGCCGCGAAGACACCGAAGACAAATGAGTACTTCAGGCCCGCCATGGGATTTCCACCCTCTCACCCCGCGACCTACTCGACGCACTCCGGCTGCATGCCGCATGCGCTCGAGTATCGGGCCGAACCGCACCCTACGCGAGCGCATGGAGCCTCCGACAACCGCTCAGCGCGGCGTCAGCTTGAGCAGTCGCCCGTTGTCGTCGTCGGTGAGCAGATAGAGCGCGCCCTCGGGGCCCTGGACGACCTCGCGGATGCGTGAGTCCTGGTCCAGGAGCAACCGCTCCTCGCCCACCACGCGGTCGTCCTTGAGCACCAGCCGCACCAGCGCCTGACTCGACAGACCGCCGATGAAGAAGTTGCCCTTCCATTCGGGGAACAGGTCCCCCGAGTAGATGGTCATCCCCGAGGGCGAAATCACCGGGTCCCAGTAGTACACGGGCTGCTCCATGCCCGGGCCTTGCGTGGACTTGTGGATGGGCGCACCCGAGTACTCCTCGCCATAGCCGATGGTCGGCCAGCCGTAGTCCTTGCCCTTCTCGATGAGGTTCAGCTCGTCGCCACCGCGCGGGCCCATCTCCACCTCCCAGAGCCGATGCTTGCTGTCGAGCGCCGCGGACAGGATGTTTCGGTGGCCCAGCGTCCAGATTTCAGGCCGCGCATCCTTGCGACCGACAAACGGGTTGTCCTGCGGAATGGAGCCGTCCGGGTTGATGCGTACAATCTTCCCGAAGTCGCTCTTCAGGTCGCGCGCCTGGACGCGGCCCTGGAGAATCGAGCGCTCACCCAACGTGACGAACAGCTTCCCATCCGGCGCGAAGACCAGACGCCCACCGGCATGCAGCGTCGACTCCAGCGTGGGCTCCATGCGGAAGATGACCTTCAGCCCCTCGACCTTGGGCTTCGCCCCATCCACCAGCTTCGCGCGCGCCACCGCGAGCCCGTTGCCGCCCTCGCGCGGCTCGTAATAGCTCCAGTAGATGAGGCCACTGGTGGCGTAGTCCGGCCCCACCTCCACGTCGAGGAGCCCGCCCTGGTTGCGCCCATCCACGCGCGGCACACCCGCGACGGGCTGCGACTTCTCGCCCTTCGGCGTCACGATGAAGATCTTCCCGGTCGGCTTCTCCGTCACCAACATGCGCTGGTCCGGAAGGAAGGCGATGGCCCACGGCTTGTTGAAGCCCGAGGCCACCTCCGTGACTCGGAACGGCGTGCGCGTCTGGACGCCCGGCGCGCGCGTCTGGCCCGGGAAGGCCGGCTTGAACTCGGGCACGTTGGGCGGCGCCGTCTCGACGGGCGCACCGGTGGGATTCGGTCCCTGGCGGGGCTCGGACTGCTGGCTGCCCGCGGCACCACCGGGGGCCATGTTGCCACTGGGCTTCGTGGGTTTGGCGGGAGCCTGCCCGTGGGCGGCCCCCGCGAAGGACAGGAGGGTGGTGCAGGCCAGGGTCGTCAGCAGGGTACGCATGAAGTCACTCCGCGAGCTGGGATGGAAACGAAGCTCTGCCGGCGTGCAGCAAACCCGAAGTGCGCTGCGGGGTGGAAGAACGATGCGTCCAACACCCGGCAACGAGCAGAAGTGGACGTCTGGCCCCAGCCCGATGGGCACCGTCGCTCAGTCGACGGGCATCTCGTCGCGAATCCACGCCGTCACGGAGTCGTGTCGCGGCGCCCAGCCCAGCTCGCGCCGTGCCCGCTTCGCTCGCACCCGACTGTTGGAGCCGAACGAGTAGCGAGCGTGGCCCTCGCCCCACTCGCGCGAGGCCTCCTTCACCGTCCACGACCGCACCGGGCCCAGCTTCAACCGCGCCGCGATGGCGTCGCCAATCTCCGCGTAGGACGCCTCGCCATTCTCCACGAAGTAGAAGGCTCCCGCCGGCGCCCGCTCCAGGGCCAGCGCATAGAGCGTGGTGACATCGTCGAGGTGCACGTTCGACCAGCGGTTGATGCCCTTGCCGACGATTCGCACCACCCCGCTCTTGCGCGCCTGGGCGACGAGCGGCGGAATCTGAACGCTGTCGCGGCTCAGCCCCTTCCCCGTGCCGTAGATCATCGTGTTGCACAGGACGATGCCTCGCGCGCCCTCGGCGGCGAGGACACGGTTGTCGAGCGCATGCCGCGCCTGCTTCTCCGGCTCGACGATGAACGGCGTCTCCTCATCGAACACGTTGGGCGACAGGGCATTGCCCTTCACGTCATCGCCAATGACGCTGGAGCCGCTGGTGTGGATCAGCGGCTTGCCGGAGCCTCGCACGCCGTCAATCAACGCCAGGATGGCCTGCTCGTGGTCGCTGCTGGCGGCGTTGATGACACCGTCCGCGCGACGGGCCTCGGCCATGAGCAGGGCCGTGTCGCCCAGGTCTCCACGCACCGGTTCGATTCCGAGCGCCGCCAGCTTCCGGGCCTTCGCGTCGTCGCGCACGAGCCCACGAATGACATGCCCCCGGGCCTTCAAGTCCAACGCCAGGGAGCCGCCGATGAAGCCGGTGGCGCCAGTGATGAAGAGGTTCATCGCGAGGTCTCCAGGGAACAGGGCAGGCGCAACGTGCGCACCGCATGCTCGCGAATGAAGCCGCTCCCCGGCGGGGCTTTTCCGCCGCGCGGTGAACACTGAACACCCACGGCCCACATCACCCGGCGGTTTTCGCGGACGTCCAGTCCAGCGCGGTCCCGCACGTCTTGCAGTAACGGGCGTCCAGGTCGTGCCCCTGCGCGCCACAGCCGGGACATGCCTGGGTGTCCGGACGCTGCTTCGTGGCGGCGGCCAGCTCCACGGAGACGATGCCCGTGGGCACCGCGAGGATGCCGTAGCCCATGATCATCAACACCGACGCGATGAACTGACCGGGCACCGTCTTGGGAGTGATGTCGCCGAAGCCCACCGTCGTCATCGTCACGATGGCCCAGTACATGGACCGGGGGATGCTGTCGAAGCCGTGCTGCTCCCCTTCCACCAGATACATGATGGCGCCCATGACCACGTCCACGGTCAACACGAAGCCGAGGAAGACGATGATCTTCCCCCGGCTCGCGCGCAGCGCGGTGAGCAGGACCTCCGCCTGCCCCAAGAGGTGCCCCAGCTTCAGCACCCGGAAGACCCGCAGCAGGCGCAGCACCCGGACCACGAGCAGCGTCTGCGCCCCGGGAAAGATGACGCTCAGGAAGGACGGGAGGATGGCCAGCAGGTCCACCAGCCCGAAGAAGCTGCGCGCGTAGTCCAGCGGTCGGCGCACGGCGATGAGCCGCAACACGTACTCGAGCGCGAAGATGATGGTGAAGAACCACTCCGCCACCTGCAGGGCGGACGCATACCGGACCCGGATGGAGGACACGCTCTCCAGCATCACCGCCGCGATGCTGAACACGATGGCCCACAGCAGGGCCACGTCGAACGCCTTTCCCGCCGGAGTGTCGGCCTCGAAGATGATGGTGTGGAGACGGGCGCGGAAACCACCCTGGGGGCTCTGCTCGGAGGACCTGGACACGGGGCGGCAGTCTAGGCGCAACGCGCGGCCGGACGCAGGGGCTTCGGCCTCCTGGTAGATTGAGACACCATGTCCATTACCCACGACACGCTCGTCGAGTACCTCCGGAACCAGCCCGGCCTCGAGGATGCCGTGAAGGAGCTGGACGACGTCCCCATGCAGGTCCCCACCCACTGGGAATGGATTGGCGGCATCCACGACGACGTCCTCGGAGCGACGACGTCCGTGAGCTATCGCGCCTGGACCCACTTCGCGCTGGGCTTCTATCCCTACAACGGCTGCGACCTCTATCGCGACACCCGGAGCAGCCGCGTCATGTTCTCCTACGTCGAACTCGGAGGGCACGGGGCGCGAAGGATCAGCTATCTGGTCACAAAGCATTCCCCTTTCATCCACGAGCCTGTCGCGGCCCACCTCCAGGTGCCCCCGGAACTCCACGACGACCTCTTCGCCGCCCTGCGCGAGCTCGGGATGAGCGAACAGACGCTTCGAGCCCAGGCGGAGCGGTACAAGAACGTCTCGAACATCCTGGAGCCCCTGCCCGAGGACCGGCTCACGGGCGCGAGCATCCGCGGAGAGCGCGGGCAGACGCAGCTCGACCTGACATTGATGGGTCCTCGGGCGACGCTCCGTGCCCTGCGCCAGCGCTTCCACCGCGCCTGAGGAGCCCTTCGCCTACAAGCGTCCGGATCCCTTCGAGGGATGCGCGGGTCGACGGAAGCGCCCCTTGCGCTTCACCTCGTCGGCCCTGCACACGCGCACCCCAAGGAAGCGCTGGAGCTGGTCCAACGCCAGGTCGTGGTCCGTGTCGCTCTCCGCGCAACAACAGTCGCTCAGCACGGTGATGTCGTACTCGAGCATGTGCGCGTCATGGGCGCTGAAGAAGACACACAGGTTCGTGGCGATGCCCGCCATCAGCAGCTTCTTCGTCCCCAGGTGCTCCAACAGGGGAACCAGCGACGTCGCGAAGAAGGCCGAGTGCTTGGGCTTGAGGACGAAGTAGTCCGTGGCATGTGGTCGCAAGGCCCGGACGATGCCTCGGCCCCGGCTGCCCGCCCGGGTGCAATGCCGGTAGACGTCCCGGAAGTTGCTGCGCCAGTGGTTGAAGTTGTCGTTGACGTAGATGACCGGCACCCCCGCCTTGCGCATCCGCGCGGCGAAGGGCGCCAATCGCTCCACCATCCGCGACGCCCAGGGGAGCACGTGCTCTCCCCCGGGGAAGTCCAGGTCATTGATGACGTCGATGATGAGCAGCGCGGCGTCCGCGCCCCTCAAGGACTTCGAGCGCGTCCCCTTCCCCGACTTCAGGACCGGCTTCGCCACGTGGACCTCCCGGGACGTCAAGGTAGCCACGGCCCAGGCGGCTGAGCAGTCCCCCAGGGAGCCACGGGCCCGAACGCCGCGCGCCCGGGCGGACTACGGCCTCGCCGTGACGCTCAGGAGGCGAACCTGGGTATTGATCCACGGGATGTAGTTGGAGACCCGGGCATAGATGCCGGGCAGGCCGGGCCTCGCGCAGCCCACGCCAAAGCTCACGACGCCCTGAAGCACGGGTTTGCCCTGCGCTCCGAGAACGAAGAGCGGTCCCCCGCTGTCGCCCTGACAGGCGTCCTTGCCCCCCTGGCTGTAACCGGCCCCGAGCATCGCGTATGGGTCGATGTGGATACCCTGGGAACGGTAGGACGCCGCCACCTGCCGATGCGCGATGGTGGGGACCCCCACCTGCATCAGCACAGGGGACGTGTCATATCCGCCCTCGCGCGTGAGGCCCCACCCCGCCACCGTCGCCTCGACATTGTCCGGGACGGTCTCTCCCGCGAGCGGGAGCAGGATGGGCTGGACCGTGGCGGAGAACTTGAGAGGCTTCTCGAGCTTGACGACGGCGATGTCGTTCATCGTCGTGTCCGGGTCGTAGGCCGGATGGTAGACGGTCCTCACTCCTCGAACCGTCTGGGCACCCGCCCCGGGCCTCCCAAGGTCGTGCACGCCCGCGGAGACCGTCAGTCCAGACGTGCCGTCGTAGACGCAGTGCGCGGCCGTGACGACGATGTCCGACTCATTCTTCGTCGCGCTGACCCGGATGATCGAGGCGCCACAGAAGTGGCTCCCGTGCTGCTGCATGCTGACGTTCCAGGGGTGGCTCCCCTGGCGTGCCTCCACCCCTCCGACAATCTCCTGGCCGATGCTCTCCACCGCATCGACACCCTGCACGTCCGGACCACCACAGCCCACCAGCCCCACCGCGACAACGACTCCCAGCACGAAGCGCATCGACCCCTCGGATTTCAAGTTCGAGACGCCTTGTGCAAGCCGAAGACCACGTGCGCGAAGGGACTGCGGCGAGGGAAGCCGCGCGAGGAGTCTGGACTGAAGTGAGCGGTTGACGTGTCAGGCCCCGCCCCGGGAGTGCACCTGACGCGTCACGCTGGCCCCCCGCCGTGTCGCGATTGTTCGAGCCGCGCGTCTCCTCCCAAAAGCAAAGAGGGCCGCCCCTCGGTGGAGGCAGCCCTCTTCGACAACCTGGTGTCATCCGTCGGATGACGCGGCGCTCAGTGCCCTTCGGCGCCCGTCGCTCCCGCCGGAATCACGGGAGCCTCTCGCTCCGCCCCTCGCAGCGCGAACTTCCGGATGACGATGTAGAAGATGGGCGTCAGCACCAGCCCGAACAGCGTCACGCCGAGCATGCCCGCGAACACCGCCACGCCCATCGCCTGGCGCATCTCCGCGCCCGCGCCCGTGGCCAGCGCCAGCGGCACCACGCCCATGATGAAGGCGATGGAGGTCATCAGGATGGGCCGCAGCCGCAGCCGGCACGCCTCGAGCGCCGCCTGCACCACGCCCACGCCCTCGTCTTCCTGCGCCCTCGCGAACTCGACGATGAGGATGGCGTTCTTCGCCGCCAGGCCCACGAGCACCACGAGCCCAATCTGCGTGAAGATGTTGTTGTCCCCACCCACGAACCACACCCCGGCAATCGCGCTGAGCAACGCCAGCGGCACCGTGAGCAACACCGCCAGCGGCAGCGACCAACTGTTGTACTGCGCCGCCAGGATGAGGAAGGCCAGCAGGATGGCGAGCGGGAAGACGAACAGGCCTTCCTTGCCAGCGAGCTTCTCCTGGTACGTCAGGTCGGTCCACTCGAAGCTCATGCCGGCCGGAAGTGTCTCGGCCGCCACGCGCTCCATCGCCGCCACCGCCTGTCCCGTGCTCACCCCGGGCGCCGCCGCGCCGTTGATATCCGCGGAGGGATATCCGTTGTAGCGCAGCACCTGGTCCGGACCGAACGAGGGCTTCACCGTCACCAGTGACGCCAGCGGCACCATGCCGCCCTGGGGGTTTCGAACCTGGAGTCGGCCGATGTCCTCCGGCTCCATGCGGTGCTTCGCGTCCGCCTGGACGTTCACCTGGTAGGTGCGCCCGAAGCGGTTGAAGTCGTTCACATACAGCGAGCCCAGGTGAATCTGGAGCGTCTCGAACACCGAGCCCAGCGGCACGCCCTGCTGCTTCGCCTTCACCCGGTCCACGTCCGCCTGGAGCTGAGGCACGTTGATTTCAAAGCCCGACATCAGGCCCATCAACTGGGGCTCGGCCGAAGCTTTCTGCACCAGCGCCTGCGTGGCGGCGTAGAGCGCCTCCGGCCCCAGCCCCGCGCGGTCCTCCACCTGGAGCTTGAAGCCCGCCATGGAACCCATTCCCGGAACCGGGGGCGGAGGGAAGATGGCCGCGAAGCCTTCCTGGATGCCGCCCAGCTTTGCCTGGAGCCGGCCCGCGATGGCGTTCGCCGACAAGTCCTTCGTCTTGCGCTGCTCGAAGTCGTCGAGAACCGCGAAGACGACGGCCGAGTTGGGGGAGTTGACGAAGCCGTTGATGGTGATGCCGGAGAAGGCCACGACGCTCGCCACGCCCTTCTCCGCCAGCATCAGCGCCGACATCCGCTTCGCCACGTCGTCCGTCCGCTCCAGCGAGGACGCGGGAGGAAGCTGCGCCAGCCCCACCAGGTAGTACTTGTCCTGCATGGGCACGAAGCCCGCCGGCACCTTGGCGAAGCCCACCCACGTCAGGAGCAACAGTCCTCCGTATACGACGAGCGCCAGCGCGCTGACGCGCACCACCCGCTTCACCAGCGACACGTAGCCAGCGGAGGCCTTGTCGAAGAAGCGGTTGAAGGGCCCGAAGAGCCAGCCGCCAAACGCCTTGTCCATGAAGCGCGTGAGGCCATCCTTGGGCCCGTGGTGCCCGCGCAGCAGCACCCCGGCGAGCGCCGGGCTGAGCGTCAGCGAGTTGAAGGCCGAGAGGATGGTGGAGATGGCGATGGTCAGCGCGAACTGCCGATAGAACTGGCCCGTGAGTCCGCCGAGGAACGCCGTGGGGACGAACACCGCCGACAGCACGGAGGTAATCGCGATGATGGGGCCCGTCACTTCGGTCATCGCCCGACGGGCCGCCTCCTTGGGATTGACGCCCTGGGCGATGTGCCGCTCCACGTTCTCCACCACGACGATGGCGTCGTCGACGACGATGCCGATGGAGAGCACGAGTCCGAAGAGGGACAGCGTGTTGAGCGAGAAACCCAACATGTGCATCACCGCCGCCGTGCCCACCAGCGACACGGGCACCGCCGCCAGCGGGATGATGGAGGCGCGCCACGTCTGGAGGAACAGCAACACCACCAGCACCACCAGCACCACCGCCTCCAGCAGCGTCGTCACCACGTTGCGGATGGACGTGCGCACGAAGAGCGTCGGGTCATACGCGATGCGGTACTCCATGCCCTTGGGGAACGCCTGGCTCAGCTCGTCCATCCGCGCGCGGATGCCCGCGGACACGTCCAGCGCGTTGGAGCCCGAGGCCTGGTTGATGCCGATGGCCACCGCCGACTTCCCATCCAACCGGGCGCGCACGGAATAGGAGTTGGCGCCCAGCTCCACCCGGGCCACGTCGCGCAGGTGCGTCACCTGTCCGCTCTCGCCCACCTTCACGACGATGTCGCGGAACTGCTCCTCGTCCGTGAGGCGTCCCTGGGTGGTGACGGTGAGCTGGAAGGCGGAGCGCTCATCCGGCTGCTGGCCGATGACACCCGCCGCCACCTGCACGTTCTGCTCTCGGATGGCGCCCACCACGTCGCTCGCGGTGAGCCCGCGCGCGGCGAGCAACTGGGGGTCCAACCAGACGCGCATGCTGTACTCGCCCGCGCCCAGCACACTGACACCCCCCACGCCCGGGACGCGCTGGAGGACGTCGCGCACCTGGAGCACCGCGTAGTTGGAGAGATAGAGCGGCTCCAGCGACTCGTCCGGCGACACCAGGTGCACCACCATCAGCAGGTCCGGACTCGACTTCTCGGTGAGCACGCCCAGCCGCTGCACCTCCGCGGGCAGGCGGGGAATCGCGCGGGCCACCCGGTTCTGCACCTGCACCTGCGCGGTGTCCGGATTCACGCCCATGGCGAAGGTGATGGTGACGGCCACCCGGCCATCGCTCGTCGCCTGCGAGGACATGTAGAGCATGCCCTCCACGCCGTTGATCTCCTGCTCCAACGGCGCGGCCACCGTCTCCGCGATGACGCCCGGGTCCGCGCCCGGATAGGCCGCGCGCACCACCACCGTGGGCGGTGACACGGCGGGGTACTCGCTCAACGGAAGCTGTATCAGGGACAGGCCACCGCCAATCAGCAGCAGCACGGACAACACGGCCGCGAAGATGGGCCGGTCCACGAAGAAATGCGCGAACTTCACGGCCGCGCCCCCTCGGCGTGCTCGGAGCCGGCCATGGCCACCATCGTCGGCGCCACCGCCATGCCCGGCCGCGCCATGCCCTTGAGCACCACGCGCTCACCCGCCGACAGGCCCTCGCGCACCACGCGCAGCCCGCCCTCGGTGGTCCCCAGCTCCACGCGCCGCTGCTCCAGCGTCTGGTCCGGACGGACGACGAGCACGTAGCGCCCCTTCTGGTCCGTCCCCACCGCCTGGTCCTGGATGAGGATGGTGGGCCGCGCCGTGCCCGTCTCCAGCCGCACCCGGGCGAACAGGCCCGCCGTCAGCTTCCCATCCGGGTTGGGCAACACCGCGCGCGCTCGCGCCGTGCCCGTCACCGCCGCCACCTGATTGTCCAGGAAGTCCAACCGGGCCTCACGCGGGAAGCCCTCTTCACCCGTCAGCGCCACACGCACAGGCACCGCGTTGACGCGGCCGTCCTTGCCGCGCGCCCCCGAGGCCGTGCCCGCGAAGCGCAGGTACGTCGCCTCGTCCACGTCGAAGTAGACGTAGAACGGCTCCACCGAGACGATGGTGGTGAGCAACGTGGCGTTGGCGCTGCCGCCGCTGACCAGGTTGCCCGCCGTCACCAGCGCCCGCCCCACCCGACCACTCACGGGCGCACGCACGCGGGTGTCATGCAGGTCGATCTCCGCCGAGCGAGCCGCCGCCTTCGCGGACTCGACCCGGGCGCGGGCCTCCGCGCGCTCCGCCATCAACACATCGAAGTCGCCCCGGGAGATGGCCTGCTCGGCCACGAGCTTCTCACCGCGCTCGAACTTCTTCTCCGTCAACGTGCGCCGCTCCTCGGCCTGACGCAGGTCCGCCTGGGCCCGGGCGTTCGCAGCCTCGAAGGTGCGCGCGTCGAGCTGGAACAACACCTGTCCCGCGGTGACGAGGCCCCCCTCCTGGAAGCGCACCGCATCGATATAGCCACCGACGCGAGGCCGCAGCTCCACGCTCTGCACCGCCGCGAGGGTGCCGGTGAATTCGGCGCTGTCCGCCACCTGTCGGGTGACGACCTCCGCCGCGACGACAGGAGCCGCCGCCGGCTTCGCCGGGCCTGCTCCACCTTGCGCGTCCGAACCCTCGTCGCGCGCGAGGACAAGACCGCCCACCACCAGCGGGAGGGCCAGGGCCCCTCCCACCGCTGCACGTTTCCAATTCATGGCTGACTCCAACTTCCATTCAGGGGTCGGGACACACCGGTGGCGCTCGCACGCATGCGTGTGCACCTCCGGCGGCCCGTGAAAAACAGGACGAGGAACGACTGCGCGAACGTCACCCGGCCGGTCGGTGTGGCACCGCCGGGAGACAGGGTGTGGGTGTCTGGGACGGGCGCGGGAGCGCGGCGCACCGAGCCTGGAGACAGGCTCGGCCCCCGCGTCAGGGCCCGTGAGGTGCTAGCGAGACATGGAGCGACAACAGCGCACCGGGGAACGGGACGCTCGAGGCGGGGCACGCCTCACCGCGGAGGTAATTTGCAACATTGCCTCTTACTAATTACCCCGGGGCCTGACGCGCAACGCAATTTGAAGCGGCCGGCCCGAGGTGGGACGTCACTTGCCGGTGACGGCGCAGCCCGGGGATGGCCGCCAGTCGCGCAGCGCGGTGACGAGGTCGTCCTGTTGGGAGGTGACACCTTCGGGTGCGTCGCGCTTGTTGACGCTGGCCGGGCGCGTGAAGTCGAGCAGGTCCACGGGCGCGGGTCGTGACGGGCAGCCTTCCTTGAAGGACTCCTCGGCGTCGACGAGCAGGCGGTCCGCGTGGTCATCGGCCGGGTCGGCGGACTCGGGCCACGTCAGCTCGCCGGACAGGGGTTCGGCCTTCTCGGGGGGAAACCACGTCCACCGCAGCGTCGTCTGGCCGGTGTTGCCCCAGAAGCTGCCTCCACCCCCTCCTCCTCGCGTGGTGATTCCGGAGGGCCGCTCCCGCCATTCGATGGGGTAGCCCGCCGGCACCGTGCGTGTGAGCGGGCGAGCACGGTCGACGGTGATGGCCTCATCGGCGAGCAGGAGCACCCACGTCAGCTCCCGCAGCGAATCGACGGAGAGCGTGCCCACCCTCACTCGCGCGAGCCGGTTCGCGTTCGTGGTCTTCACATCCACCTGACCGATTCGCTTCGCGTCGTCGTACAACGCCAGGTCGCTGCAGCTCTGCGACACCCAGGCCGCCCCCGTCCCCAGGTGGTAGGCGCGCACCTCGTCACAGAAGCCGTGGTGCCCCCGGCGGCCTCTCAACACCAGCCATCCGTCCTTCGGCATCCGCATGCGCACCAAGGGGAGCACCTTGTCGAAGGACGTCCAGCCCCCCTCGCAGCTCCGCCACGCCGTGTAGCGCCAGCGCTGGGGCCGGGTGCGAGCACCCTCCTCGCACCCCTTGCGAGACTCCGCTTCCGCTTCGGCTACGGACGACTCGTCCGGTCGGTCGAGCGCGCGGAGGAAGGCCGCGTCCACCCGGGTGTACGGGCCCTCCATCTCCTTCGCGCAAACGGTGTCCGACGCGGCGCACAGCAGCGAGGCGAGCCGGTGGTCCGGCTTCACGGAGTCCCGCGTCAGCGTCTCGCGCGCCTCGGGCGGCAGCACCACCGTGCGCGCGCCGGGCTTGCCCAGCTCCAGATAGGACTCCACCCAGGTCCGTCCACCCTGCTTCCACCAGGCCTTCAGGGCCAGCGGTGACACGTCCTCGGGCACCGGCTCGCGCTCCTCGCGGCTCATCGCGAAGCAGCGCGACGTGAGCAGCTCGCGCAGGGCTTTGGCGCCTGCTTTCCGGTCACCCCCGTCCGGAAGGGTTTCCAGTCCTGCATCCAGCGCCAGCAGGCGCTCGCGCGCGGCCGTCCACTCGGGCGAGGCTTCGGGGCACGGGGCGAAGACCTTCTCGTCCGCCGGTGGCCGGGCGGACAGGAGCACACCCAGGGTGAGCAGGGGCAGGAGCATGGGCGCTCCAGAATCGCGCATTTCCCAGGGACGGGGCCAGGACGTCCCGCGGCGTGACACTTCCCGCCCGGAGGCTCGGCAGGCCCGTTGAGGTGGATGGGGCTTGGTGCTAACCCCATGGCCGCCCATGCCACGTACGACGACCCTGGAGCTCTACAAGGAAGAGATGAAGTTCTCGGCCGGGCACTTCACCATCTTCTCCGCGACGCACCGCGAGAACCTGCACGGCCACAACTTCACCGTCTACGTCGCGCTGACGGGCGAGGTCGCCGACAACGGGATGCTGTCCGATTACGGCCCCCTGAAGCAGACCATCATCGCCCGCTGCCGCGCCTGGAACGAGACGTTCTTCCTCCCGGAGCACTCCCCGCACCTGAAGCTCGAGCGGGACGCGAAGGGCAATGTCCTGGCGCGCTTCAACGGCGAGGAGCTGCGCTTCCTCGCGCGCGACATCACCGTGCTCCCGGTGGAGAACGTGACGCTCGAGGAGCTGGCGCGCGTCTTCGGTGAGGAGCTGGTGGGCGACGGCACCGCCCTGCGAAAGGACGGCGTCACCCGGCTGGTGGTGAAGTGCGCTTCCGGTCCGGGGCAGTCGTCCTCCTGGGAGTGGGTGGCGCCGTGACGAACGACTGGGCCATCGTCACGGGCGCCAGTCGGGGCATCGGGCAGGCCCTGGCCGCGCGCTTTCGCAAGGAGGGCTGGGGCGTGCTGAACCTGGCGCGCCAGCCGAGCCACGTGCCGGGCGTCGTGGACCTGAGCGTGGACCTGGGCTCCGGCGACTGGGAGCCCCGCGTGGAGGCCGCGCTGCGCGACGCCGTGGGACAGGCGAAGGGGCGCGTCAGCCTGGTGCACAACGCGGCCATCTATGACCACGACGACGCGCTGACGCTGACGGCGGCGCAGCTTCGCCGGGTGCTCGAGGTCAACGTCGTCGCGCCCGCCGTGCTCAACCGGCTGACGCGGCCCTACCTGGGCGACGGCTCCTCCATCCTCTACGTGGGCTCCACGCTCTCGGAGAAGGCCGTGCGGGGCAATGCCTCCTACGTGACGTCGAAGCACGCGCTCGTCGGGCTGATGCGCTCCACCTGCCAGGACCTGGCGGGCACGCGCATCCACACCGCCTGCGTGTGCCCGGGCTTCACCGACACGGAGATGCTGCGCGAGCACCTGGGCGACGACGCGGCTCGCACCGCCACCATCGCCGCCAAGTCGACCTTCGGGCGCCTCATCACCCCGGAGGAGATCGCCCACGTGCTCTACTTCTGCGCCACCACGCCCACGGTGAATGGCGCGGTGCTCCACGCCAACCTGGGCCAGGTGGAGACCTGAGGGCTTTAGCCCTCGGCCGGATAGACGGTGCACTGCGAGGTGCACGTCTCCGACACGCGCAGCTTCACCACGCGCGCGGTGGCGAAGCTCAGCCGCTCGAACACCCACGCGGCCAGCAGCTCGCTGGTGGGGTTCTCCAGGCCGGGCACGTCGTTGAGCAGCCGGTGGTCCAGCAGCGCGTGCAGCGGCTGCCACGCGGCGTTGAGCTCCGCGAAGTCGACAATCCAGCCGAAGTGCGGGTCCACCGGCCCCCGCACGGTGATTTCAATGCGGTAGCTGTGCCCGTGGACGCGCGAGCACTTGTGGCCAGGGGGGACGTTGGGAAGGCGGTGCGCGGCCTCGAAGGTGAACTCCTTCGAGATCTCGGTCACCAGCGAGGCTTTCTTCGTCGAGACGGGCTCCATTGGACCGGCCTTCTACCCACGTTTGTGTCCGGGCGTCGAGCCAAGACACGGCCCGGGCTCCCACCCCTGCCTACCGACGCACCGCCGCGAGGATGTAGCGGGGCAGCAGCTCCTCCCGGAAGGTCTTCCAGAGGTTGAACTGGCCGTAGTTGCCGCCGGTGAACATCACCGTCAGCTCCAGCTCGGGGATGACCATGACGTACTGCCCGCCGTTGCCGCCTGCTTCATATTCCGCGTAGACGCGCTCGCCCACGCGCAGTTCGTGACGCCACCACGCGTACCCGTAGGTCCGGTCCGGGCTCATCACGGAGTGCCGTGTGATGGAGCGCTCGACCCAGCGCTTGCTGACCACGCGCCTGCCGTTCCACACGCCGCCCGCCAGGTAGAGCTGCCCCAGCTTCAGCGCGTCACGGGGACGCGCGTAGAGGCCGCCACCCAGGTACGCCTCTCCATCCGGCATCAGGTTCATCGCGTAGCGGCGGAACTGGAGGGGCTCGGCCACGGTGCGCGCGAAGTGCTCGGGCAGCCACGTGCCCGTCGCGTTGCGCACCATGCCGCCCACCAGGTTCATCCCCGCCGAGCAGTACACCGCCTGCGGCTCTCCGGGCGCCCGGCCCATGGGCAGGTCGAGCGTGTACGTGTACCAGTCCCCCTCCTGCTCCTGGAGGGCGTTCTCGTTGCCCGGGGACTCATCGTTGTTCTCGTCGCAGTCCAGTCCCGACGTCATCGTCATCAGGTGCTCCAGCGTGAGCTGGGCCTTGCGCGGGTCCGCGGGCGCGGCGCTCTTGTACGAGGGAAACAGCGAGTAGACGGGCGTCTCGGGCGAAAGCTTCGCGCCCTGCTCCATCGCCGTGCCCACCAGCACCGGGGCCAGCGTCTTGGACGCGGAGCGCAGGTCATGCAGGCGCTCCTTGTCGAACCCGTGGAAGTACTCCTCGACGACGAGCTTGCCCTTGCGAGCGATGAGCACGCCCTGGATGAGCGGCCCCGCCGACGGGCCCGGCTCGGTGTCGAGGATGCGCTGCACCAGCGCATGGATGGGCGCGGGGTCCATGCCCACGTCGGAGAGCGACGCCGTCGCCCAGCCATCCTGCTCCGCGACAGGTTGGCGGTAGGCATAGGGCCCGGACGCGGGCGTGCGCGGGTAGAGGCCCACGGCCTGGTCGCGCTCCTTCTTCGTGAAGTTGATGGGGCCCAGGAAGAGGATGGGCACCGTCAGCCGACCGAAGCGCGGGTCGAAGGTGCCCTCGAACGTCGTCGGACCGCGCGGGTCCACCAGCTTCACCGCGTTGCCCTGCATGGAGACGTTGAACGCGAACTGCTTGCCGAAGCCCTTCTCCGGATCTCTCAAGTACGCGGCGATGGTGCCGTCCGGCCGCGCGTACACGACGAGGTACAGCGTGAAGCGGTCCGCCCAAGGCGTCACGTGGCCCCGCCACACGCCCTTCTGGAGCACGCGCAGCTCCACGGGCGTGGCGTACTGAACGCCGCCCACCACGACGCGCGGCTGCACCCAGTGGCCCCGGATGAACTTGCCGTCGGTGCCCACCACGCCCCGGAACGTCCCCAGCCCTCCCGGCATCGTCACCGTCAGCGCGTTCTTCTCCAGGCGCCCCGGTGCCTCGTACCCAGCGATGCGCGCGCGCCACGTGTCCCCTTCGCGGAACACCGTCAGCTCACCCTGGAGTTCGGGCCCGAAGACGGGCTCTCCGGCCCAGATGCCCAGGAGCATCGTCGCGGCGTCAGCGGGGGCCTCGACCTTCGCGGGCTCGACGGGAG
Source organism: Myxococcus sp. CA033 (assembly GCF_013336625.1). NCBI lineage: Bacteria > Pseudomonadati > Myxococcota > Myxococcia > Myxococcales > Myxococcaceae > Myxococcus > Myxococcus sp. CA033. Next base: position 319,592 of record NZ_JABUMU010000001.1, read on the forward strand.
CCTTCGCGGGCTCCGCGCCCAGGACGTATGAGGGCAACGCGAGCAGCGCCAGCAGGGCGCCCAGCGGGGCACGGGCCGAGGGGGACATGGCGTGATTCCTTGGTGGACGAGCGAGGGGGTTCACCACCCGTCTCCCTACGCGGGAGCCTCCACGCCGATTGCAACCCACTTGCACGAATGTCTCCGGGCGGGACGCGGTCCCCCGGGCTATCCTCTGGGGCCATGAGTCAGGAGGCCAGGACGGCCGGTCGCCCCGCCGGGGGGCTGGCGGGAGGACAGCGCTGCTTGCACCCCGGGCGCGGGCCGCGTAGCGATGGTGCTCCGGCCGCTGCACGGTCCTCGCGCGCATGAAGCTCTCCCTCGCCACCCGCATCTTCCTGGGCTACGCGGTGGTGCTCGTCACCTTCGGCCTGGTGTCCCTCTTCAGCGTCGCGGAGCTGCACCGCAACCGGCTGGAAATCCGGCTGCTGAGCCAGGGCTATCTCCAGCTCTCCCAGGACGCGGCGGAGATGGAGATGAACCACGCCAACCAGCAGCGGCACACCGCGCGCATGCTGGAGGAGGACAGCGCGGAGATACGGCGCGCCATCATCCGCCTGGCCCGCGTCTACGTGCCCACGGCCTTCATCTCCCAGCGGCTGGCCACCACGCGCGAGCGGGCCACCCAGCTTCGGGACATGGCCCCGGCGAGCGAGGTGCCCTTCATCGAGGAACTGGAGGCGCGCCTCCTCGAGCTGGACTCGCGCTACCGCGAATATGGCCGCGCCGCGGAGAGCGTGTTCGACGCGTTCTCCACGCAGGCGCCGGACAAGGCCCAGGTGGACCGCGCCACCGCCGACGTGCTCACCATGGAGGACGCCATCGGCCGTGAGCTGCGGCTGCTCCGGCTGTCCCTGTCCAACCGCATCCGCGAGCGCGTGGACGGCGCGGAGGAGCGCGAGCGCCAGACGGGCCTCGCCATCATCAGCCTCTCCGTCGCGGCCATCCTCCTGGGTCTGGGCGCCACCGCGTGGTCGGCGCGCACGCTGCGCCCGGTGCGCACGCTCATCGAGGGCGTGTCCCGCATCGGCAAGGGTGACTACAGCGCGCAATTGGGCGTGCGCGGCCACGACGAGGTGGCGGTGCTCGCGCGAGCGTTCGACCAGATGGCCCGCTCGCTCCAGGCCCGCGAGGCGCAAATCAAGGCGCAGGCGGAGGCGCTGATGCGCGCCGAACAGCTCGCCGCCGTGGGCCGCATCTCCGCTCAGATTGTTCACGAGGTGCGCAATCCCCTGTCGTCCATCGGACTCAACGTGGAGCTGCTCGGGGACGCGGTGGAGCGCGCGACGTTCCCCGCGCCCGACGAGGCCAACGAGGTGAAGGATTTGCTCTCCGCCGTCACCCGTGAGGTGGACCGGCTGGCGGACGTCACCGAGCACTACCTGCGCATGGCGCGGCCCCAGCGGCCGGACCTGGACCCGCGCGACGTGACGGCGGTGCTGGACGGCGTGCTGGACTTCTCCCGCGAGGAGCTGATGCGCGCGGGCGTGGAGGTGGTGCGCGAGTTCTCCCCGACGACGCCCCCCGTGCTCGCCGACGAGGGGCAGTTGCGCCAGGTCTTCCTCAATCTCCTGCGCAACAGCCGCGAGGCGATGCCCTACGGAGGGCAGCTCACCATCGCCACCCGCCCCCTGGAGCAGGACGTGGAGGTGACGGTGCGGGATACAGGTCAGGGGATGACGGAGGAGGTGCGCCGTCACCTCTTCGAGCCGTTCTTCACCACCAAGGAGGGGGGCACGGGGCTGGGGCTCGCGGTGAGTCAGCAGATCCTCCAGGCCCACGGGGGCTCGCTCTCCTGCCAGAGTATTCCCGGCCAGGGCACGGCCTTCGTGTTAAGGCTTCCACGCGCATGAGCTTCACATCGTATCGGGACGTGCTGCCCTCCGGGCTGCGCGTCGTCACCGTCGAGACGCCCCACCTCCACACCGCCCTGCTCGCCATCTACGTCCGCACGGGCAGCCGCCACGAGACGCTCGCCAACAACGGCGTCAGCCACTACCTGGAGCACCTGTTCTTCCGGGGCAGTGCGGGCTGGCCGGACACGGTGAAGATGAACGCCGCCGTGGAGGAAGTGGGCGGCAACCTCAACGGCGTCACCACCCGGGACCACGGGTACTACTACACGCCGCTGCACCCCGCGCACATGCGCGTGGGCATGGACATCCTCGGGGACATGCTCACCCGTCCGCGTCTCACGGACATGGAAGTGGAGCGGCAGATCATCCTGGAGGAGATGCTGGACGAGGTGGACGAGAAGGGGCGCGACATCGACCTGGACAACCTGTCCAAGCGCCTGCTCTTTCCCGACCACCCGCTGGCCCTGAAAATCGCGGGCACGCGCGAGTCCGTCTCCGCGCTCGCGCACAACCAGGTGCTGGAGCACTTCGCGCAGCACTACGTCACCGGCAACCTGGTCGTCACGGCCGCGGGCCGCGTGCGCCGCGAGGAGGTGCTGGAGTTGACCGAGCGCGCCTTCGCGCACCTGCCGCGAGGACTGGCCAGCACGGAGGCGCCCCCGCCGACGGCCGCGCCCGGTCCCCGCCTGCACTTCGTCTCTCACGACGAGTCGCAGACGGAGTTCCGCCTCAACTTCCGCACCGTGCCCGAGCAGCACGACGACTACGCCGCGCTGCAAATCATCCGGCGCGTGCTGGATGACGGCCTGTCCTCCCGGCTGCCCTTCGAAATCGTGGAGAAGCGCGGACTGGCGTACTCCGTCCACGCGTCGCTGGACGGCTACCACGACTCGGGCCTGTTCGAGATTGAGGCCGCCAGCGCGCCGGAGAAGGCCGCGCAGGTGGTGGCCGAGTCGTTCCGCGTGCTGGGCGCGCTATGCGACGAGGAGATTGGCGAGGAGGAGCTGGCTCGGGCCAAGCGCCGCCACCGCATGCTGCTGGAGTTCTCCCAGGACTCCCCGGGGGAGCTGGCCGGGTGGTTCGGCGGCACGGAGCTGTTCCGCGCCCCGGAGACCTTCGAACACCGGGCGGACCTGGTGGACTCACAGTCCGCCGCGCGCGTGCGCGAAGTCGCGCGGCGCTACTTCCACCGGGACAACCTCATCGCCGTCGCGGTGGGTCAGCGCAAGGGGCTCAAGGCCCTGGAGCGCGTGGTGGCGGAGGCGCCGGGACTGCCCGGAGCGCCCGCCGCGCCGTTGCTGGTCAGCGGCGCCCGCCACGGATGATGACGGGGCCGGTGGACTTCTTCTTCGGCTTGGGAGCGACGGCCAGGAGGGCCTTCTTCACCTCCTGGTACTCCACGTTGTCGGGCTCGCGCGTGAGGGCCTCGTCGATGAGCTTCATGCCCCGCGCCATCTGCGTCTGGAGCTGAGCGGAGAGCTTCGCCAGGGCGACCTTCTCCTCCTGGGAGGCCTCGCCCAGCGCCAGCAGGCGCTCCAGGGACGAGTACGCGTCCACCTTTCGCTCCGACTGGAGGAACAGGCGCCACAGCCGGGTGTGCACGGGCGCGAAGCGGGGCTCGGCGCTGAGGGCGAAGCGGTAGCTCTCCTCGGCGCCCTTCAAATCCTTGGCTTCCTCCTGGGCACGGCCGCGCACGTAGAGGGCGCGGGCGAGGCGGGGGCGGAACTGAAGGGCACGGTCCACCAGGGCGAGTGAATCCGCGCGGCGGCCCTGGGCGAGCACCGTCTCCGCCATCCAGGCGAGGGCCTCGGCGTTCTGGGGTTCGGCGTCGACCAGGGGCTTGAGGGCGGCCTCCGCGTCCGTCGCGCGGCCCTGGGCCAGCAGGGCGCGGGCGCGCAGCATGACGACGTCCCCGCGGTTGGCGTCCTTGCCTTCGACGGCCTGGAGGTCGGCTTCGGCCATCTGCGGCACGCCGCTGACGAGGAAGTAGCGGGCCCGCAGGAGGCGCGCGGTGGTGTGCGCGGGGTTCTGCTGGAGCAGCTTGTCCATGAGGTTGGCGGCGAGCAGCTCGTCGCCCTTCATGAGGAGGACTTCCGCCTCCATGGCCTTGGCCTCCGGGTCATCCGGGCTGTCGCGCAGGACGCTCTCCAGCGTGGCGAAGGAGGCTTCAATCTGGCCTTCGCGGGCCTGGAGCCGGGCCAGGCCGAGCACGTCCGACTCCGTGAGCAGGCCGGAGTCGCGCAGGGTGGAGAGGATGGTGAGGGCCTCCTGGGTGTTGCCGTTGCCCAGGTACAGCTCGGAGAGCTGCTTCTGGATGGAAGGGTCCGTGCCGGGGATGAGGGCCTCGGCCTGCTTGAGGGACATGATGGCCGCGCCCATGTTGTTGTTCATGAGGTGGGCATCGGCCATCAGCAGATAGGGCTCCGCGCTGTCGGGGGCGGCGGTGGCGGCCTTCTTGAGGGCCACGAGGGCGGGGCCGGGCTGCCCGTTGGCGAGCTGGGCGCGGGCTTCCCCCAGGGCGGCTTGGGCCTGTTGGGCACGGTTCTGGACTGCGGCCACCTCCGGTTCCTTGCAAGCAAGCGGGAGGAGGAGCGCCAGGGTCCAGGGAAGGGTTCGAATTCGCCAGGGCATCGCTGAGCGGGAGGGTACCGGATGTTATCCTCCCACGTCGATGGACCCATTCGTTCGGCGCCTCGTGGAGAGGCTCCATGACCCCAGCAAGCCACTGTCGCGTAATCGGCACTTCCACACCTTCGACACCCCCGAGGGGCGGATGGCGCTGAAGGTGTTCCGACGCCTGCGCAGCCTCCAGAAGGACATCCTCGCCTGTCGGGCGGAGGGCCGGCGGGCCCGCATCTTCCGGCGCGTCAACGCGGCGGGGGACCACCGCATCGAGCTGACGATGGAGCGCATCTCCGGCAAGCGGGTCTCCGTGCTCCAGAGGGCGGAGCTGGAGCTGCTCTCCGCGCTCCCGGGAGTCCGGGAGGCGTTGGAGATCCGGGAAGAGGCCGCCTGACGGGGTGGCGCAGCTCCGGCTTCCGCCAAATGGGTGGGTCCTACAATCCGAAGCGCGTCAGGCAGGTTTGTGAGCTGGGCCATCTACCATGGGCCCTGGCAATGCAATGCGCGGTGGATGGTGCGGTGCGAACAACGATGCGCCGCGGAAGGACACACCCCACGCGGCGGTCACGGTCCACCAGCGCGTCGTGACGGCGGCGAATCGCATCAGGCCCCTCGTCCGTCGCAAGGACCTGGGGCCGAGCCTCCTGGAGCTACTGCTGTTGTCCCGGCTCGCGCGGTGAGTCACCTTGAGGGAGATCGACACGAGCCCCGCTACATCATGTCCCAGGAGTTGCGGCCCGCAGCGCTTCAGCATTGAAGACGCAATAGCTCGTCCAAGCCAATCGGCCTGAAGCCAATGCACTGACGGTTGCGCAGGAAGCGGCAGCGCTCGGTCAAGATCGCGTCTTCGGTGACAAGCAGGTCAGAGTATGCGGCCCCTGCCGCCACTGCCGCGTCGAACACGTCGTTCCGGCCAGAACGCAACCACCGCCCCATCGGATGCTGGTTCAGAATGTCCGGAGGGACGGTCTCTGCGAACATCATCAAGTGCTGCAGCGCCGCCCAGGTACGGATGGACCGATATCTCCGCGTGTTGCGGAACAGCTTCGACACCGGGAAATGCGGCCGCTCCACGATGTCCCGCAGCACGATTGTGTAGATCCCCTCCGGAACCATGGAAGGACCATACGCCCTCAGCTCGGAGACCAAGCTCCGGAATTTCAGGCGCTTCTCTATGAAGAGGTCACGGAACCGGCGACGGTCCTGAATCGCCTGCTGCTCCCAAACGGCCTTCTTGCCCATCAGCTCTTCTCGTACCTCCCGGGCACCTGTGGCCGTAGGGTCCCTCGCTCTCACAAGGTCAGTGAGGACGGTGCGAACACTTTCGTCCCTCTTCTTGGGGGCGCGTGGCGTCGACGCCACGACACGGTCAAGCTCCACCGGCCAGATTTCCGAGGTACCCAGCGAGGTGTGGAACTGGCCTTCCAACTCGGCGAACAGGCGAAGGAGCCCCTCGGCGCGCGCGCGGAGGTGCTTCTGGGAAGAACTCGAGAGCAGCTCCGAGAGCACGTCCAAGGAGATGAAGACGCTCCAGGCCCCGTGCCGCGCGGCACGGATCAGGGCCGTCAGCGCCGCCGGCCGGCAGAGCAGGTTGCTCATGGCATCGGTGTCGAACTGGATCTCCACGAGGCAATCATCACACGCCCAGCCCCCCTGGACTCCAGCCCACCCTCACCAACCAGCCCGCCTCCGCGACCGAGTGTGCGCCGGCCTAGCCCGGGTGAAGGCCACGGGCCGCACCCGCACCCGCAGCGGCACGGAAACGGCGATCGCGAGAAACGAGCCCGTCCAGTCTCGTCATCCACAATGACAACCACAGGCCCATCAACCAACGCGCCGTCAGCATCCGTCACATCGAAGACGACGGCCCACTCTCCAGGATTTAAAGCACGCTTCCGAACCTCCGCCAGGGTGAACCTGAGTGATTTCGTGTCATGCGCGGCGACAAAAGCCTCTGCGCTTCGCCGAACTTCAGCCTCGGTCATCGGATTCCCCCGACATCCAAGATGTAGTCGTTCGCGTGCTGCTGCTGGTCCCAGTTCAGAGAGTTCCACCGCCGGCTGGAGTTGTTGAGCATAGCGTGGGTTCTACGCTCATGCCCTTCGAGCGCGGTGAGTGTCAAGGTAGATGTCGGGTGGGCCGGGTCAGCTCGTCTTCGTCGTTGAGTGTTGCGCGGGTGTGGTGTTCGCAGAGGTGTTGAGGCGCTCAGCACTGCAGACAGGACGAACAGTTAGCATGGAGCACTCTTGAAATTGGAGAACGGGGACTTCTCTTTGAGTCAAGGCCGCAGGAGCCAGGACAACGCGAGCCCCAGATACGTCCCCAGCGCAAAGCCCATCAGTCCCGTAGTGATGCCCGAGACCATCAGCTCGCGATTGCGCAGCGCTCGGGCCACGGGCGCGATGAAGGCCGGGCCGAAGATGGTGGCCGTGGAGGTAATCAGCACCGTGTCGGCGTCGATGCGGAACAGCGCCGCCAGACCGAAATGCAGGACGATGGCCAACACCATCACGCTGGCGCAGAAGACGAAGACAGACAGTCCCGCGCTCCCTAATTGACTCGCATCCGCCAACGTCCCCACCGCCACGCAGAAGACGAGCAGTGCGTAGTCCCCCAGCGCGTAGCTCCCAGGAAGGGAGCGGACTGCCGGGATGAAGGACGCCGCCAGCGACAGCGTGGTGATGAGCAGCAGCACCACCGTCGCCTCCAGTCGACCCGCGAGCCCCAGGCTCACTCCAGCGGACACACCGCAGATGGCGACGGCTAGCAGCAACGACAGAGCCAGACCTCGTGCGAACCGCCAGGAGAAGACTTCCTGTCGCGCCCCCTCCTCTGCGGTTGAACCATCCCAGCCCGTCGGATTCGGGAACGGAGGAAGGAAGGCCAGCGCGATGCGCTGTGCCACCGTCATCAGCACGAGCAGGTAGGCCGCTCCCGCGACAATGTCCGCCGTGTTGAGGAGCACGAAGGTCTCCTCGCGCACCTGGAGCGCCACGCCCACTGCGTTCATATTGGCGGTACCGCCGACGTACACACCCACCAACATGCCGGCCATCTTCCACCACTCGTCCATCCGCCCCGAGAAGGCGAGTCCCACCACGGTGGCACTCACGAGGGCGGACACACAGGCGAGGGCAAAAGAGAGCAACGTCGTGCGGGCCAGCCTCGTCCAGCGCGGCACATCCGTGGAGAACAACAGGAGGGGAATCGCCAGCGGCACTGCCGCCTCGCTCACCGAGAGGCTCACGCCCGTCTGGAGCGACAACCCCGGTGCGTTCCCCAGGAGGACGCCCGCCGCGTAGCACATCACCACGGGCCCTACCCATGCCACGGCCTTGAAGACTCGTGTCCCCAGCAGCACAAGCCCGGGGAGCCCCACCACCACAAGGACCTGGATGAGCGCGCTCATAGGAGGGCACCCACGAGCCCGAACCAGGATGAGGCCAGCGTGCGACGCTGGATGAGCGCGCTCATCGAAGAGACCCCACAGGCATGAAGACGTGCTCGCCCCAGCCGAACCGGCGCAACACCACCGCGTGAATCGGGATGAGCGCGCTCATCCGTAGATGGAGTCCATGAACTGGCGGATGAAGTCCGCGGCCTCGCGGCGGTCTGGGATGGCGCCCAGCATCCCGTACATCGCGGCGCTTCCCTCGGGCGCAGGCTCTCCGCGCTCCAGACTCGCGGAACACGCTCGCAAGTCCGCGAGGAACGGCTCCACCACCTTCTCGTGCGCGGGCGTCACCATCAGGTGCAGCGCCGGCGGCCCCATCTGCCGGTCCAACTTCCACCCTCGCGCCTCCATCGCATCCCCCAAGGCATACACATCCAACGTATCAGACGCGAAGGCAAAGACACTCAGCCGGGGCTCGCCCACCAGCTTCAAGCCTGGAATGGCTGTGATTCCCTCGCGCAATGCCCTCGCCGTATCGAGCACTGTCCCAGCGAGCCGCAGATATCCCTCCTCCCCCAGATACTTCAGGACTGCCCAGGCCGCCGCGATGGCGCCTCCCGGCCGGGTCCCCGCCATCGACGGCGACGCATAGATGCCGCCACACCAGTCCGCGTACGTGAAGAACTGATACCGACGCAGCTCCGGCGTGCGGTACAGCACGAGCGACGCCCCCTTCGCCGCATAACCATACTTGTGCAGGTCCGCCGACAGGCTCGTAACGCCAGGCACCGCGAAGTCGAATTCGGGCACGTCGTGCCCCAGCTTCCGCGCGAACGGCAACAGGAAGCCCCCGAGACACGCATCCACGTGAAAGAGGACACCGTGCTCCCGTGCGAGCGCCGCCAGTTCGACAATCGGGTCCACCAGTCCGTGGGGATAGGCCGGCGCGGAGCCGACCACGAGCACCGTGTTCGCCGTCAACGCGGCCCGAGTCGCCGCCACGTCCGCGCGAAAGTCCGGCCCCAGCGGCACATTGACGGGCTTCACGCCAAAGTAGTGCGCGGCCTTCTGAAAGGCCGGATGCACGGACGCGGGCAGCACCATCTCCGGCGCCATGATTCCCCGCTCCTCCCGAGCGAAATCCCGGGCCGTCTTCACCGCCATCAGGATGGACTCCGTTCCTCCCGACGTCAGCGTCCCCGCGGCGGTGTCTCCGTGAAACAACTCCGCGCCCGTGGCCACCACCTCTGACTCGAAACGCGCGAGGCTGGGGAACGCCAACGGACTGAGGCCATTCTCGGACATGAACTCCGTGTAGGCGTCCGCGAGCAGCCGGCGGATGTCATCCCCCGCGTGGTAGACGAGGCTCCACGTCTTCCCTTCCTTCCAGCGCGCATCATCGGCGCGCAGCTCGCGCATCTGGTCGAGGACGTCCTGGTGACTCATTCCGTGGGGGGCCAGTCGAGGCGAAGCGGGCATGGTGCTCTCCGGGGTTCAACGCGCATCGAAATACACACCGCGAACCCAGCGGGCACCCGTGAACGAGGTGCGAGCGTGAAGCATTCGCCAGTTGTCATAGAGGAGGAAGTCACCCGCCCCGAGTCGGAAGCGGAACTGGTGGCGCTCGTCCCGGACCAGCGTCGCGAAGCGGTTGTAGGCCCGGTACCACGCCTCCATCCGGGCGAACGGCACCCGGTGCGGCGCGAGCGTGAAGTAGCTGTACCGGATGCGAAAGCCCTCAGGCGCATCGAAGTCGAGCACGGGTGACACCAGCACCCGCTCGAACGCCGCCTGCTTGCGATGGAACGTCACCAACACCGTGCGCAGAAGCTCGAAGGCAGCGGCGTCCTGGTCCGCCAGGTAGCGCGCCGCCGCGAGCCCATCCACGACGCTGTTCTCCCCACCCGTCTCGGCGGGCCGCTGGCAATGCAGGAGCTGGTAGCGCGGCGGTCGGTCCAGGAAGGGTTGGTCCGTGTGCAACTGCACCGCGCTGTCCGTATAGCCAAGCTGGTCCGTGTTCCGATTCGTCGTGTTGTCGGTGCGCAAATCCTCGATGCGGCCGAAGTGCGTCTCGATGACAGAGAGCCCGGCACCACCGAAGAGGTCGATGAGCGCCTCCGTGTCCGCCTCGAAGCCCCGCACGATGACCGCCCCGGACTCCTGGAGTCGCTTCAGGGCGAACGGAACGAGCGGCTCGCGCACCTGGGAAGCCTCCACCGTGAGCAACACACTGTCCGAGGGCGGCGGAGGCACGGCGACACGGTCTGCCGCATAGGCATTCGCAAGCAACCAGTCCGCCGCGTACCGACTCACCTGCCCATCGGCGCGGTCCCCCCAGTCGATATCGAGGACGGAGGCATCCTCCGAGACCCGCACCCCGCGAGGCCGCAACTCCAGCGGCAGCTCCGAGGAACAGACGATGCGCTCGCGCGTGAGCGGATGACGGTCCAGCTCCGAGTTGTGCCGCAGCCAGAACCAGTGGAAGTCCGCGTGCCGGGGAACACCATCCCCAGCGAAGTAGACACGCAGGAAATCGTCATGCGGCGCGAAGCGGGTGATGGGCATGCGCAAGACTCCGGCGGAGGGACGCGAGGCCACGCACGCACGACGAGTTCAGGGCCTCATCGCAGGGGCGCGGAACACCACCGGAGCAACGAGTCCGAGGCCCAAGGCCGGGGACTCAGCGGAAACGAACCGGTGGAACGAAGGACGCTCGAAGCAGCTCGACTAACAACACGCGCCACGGCAACAGCGGCCGGTGGCGGTCGTCAGGAAGCTCGCGTTCAAGAGCATCATCGTGGCGTCACGCTAGCTGGCACCCTCCGCGGGCGTCAATGCCACCGGATGACATCGGCCACTCAAAACATGTGGTTGAAGTCGAGATAGAAGGCGGACGTGCCATCCCGAGGACTCACGCCGTAGTCCGCTCGGACGATGAAGGTGTTGTCCCAGGCCACTCGCAGGCCCCCACCTCCCGCGTACCGGAACAACCCCTTGTCCCGAAAGCGGAGGTCCGTCCACACCTGTCCCGCATCGAAGAAGGCCACCAGCGTGAACTCCAACGGCTGCTCCCACGGCCGCACGTCGAGGAAGCGCCAGCGCAGCTCGCCGTTGCCCACCGTCTTCACCTCGCCCTGCAGGCGGTTCTTCAGCAGCCCTCGCGCGGTGAACAGGCCGCCCACGCCGCCCCAGCCATCGCGCCACTCCACTCCGCCAAAGCCGCTGAGCAGGAAGAAGGGCACATCCCCTCCAAGCACGTCGGCCATCAGGCGCAACGCGGCCACCAATCGCTCATGTCCCAGGGGGTGGTAGAAGCGCAGGTTCGCCGTGGAGCCCCAGTAGCTGAACGAGCTGCCCGTCGCCCCCACCGCGCCGCGTGCCGCCAGCTCGTGGAACATGCCGCGCACGGGCGCGGGCTCGTTGTCACGCGAGTCCCACAAAAGCCCCGCCGTCACCTCCGCTGTCCGGAACGTCCCCTCCCCTCCTCCAGCCTCCAGCCCCGTCAACAGCCCCGCCCGAGCATCCTCCTCGAGCCGCGAGTCCCGCGACTGCCCCAGGTCCTTCGCGCTGTAGCGCGAGCGAATCCGCGTCAGGCGGAAGCGATAGCCCACGGACACCTGCAGCGACCCTCTCAGGGTGCGCCGCGCGTTGAACACGACGCTCGGCAGCGTGCGCTGCTCGAAGCTGTAGTAGCGCAGGCCCCGGAATGAGGGATTGCCAGCGCACACATCCTGCGCGTCCTCCAGCTGCTCCCGGTCGTCACACCGGGCGAAGTCCGGCTCGTATCCGGCGGCGGCGCCCTGGCCGAAGTAGGGCGAGAACCGCTCGTTGATGAAGCTCAGGTCCAACCCCAACCGCCAGTCCGAGTCGAAGAAGCGCGGCGAATCCATCATCAGCCGATGGGTGGCCACCCCCCGCGTCGTCTGGAAGAACTGCGCGATGAGGGAGTATCGATAAGGCCGGTACGTGCCATCTCCCGCATCCACCAGCAGGAGCCTCGCGCCGTAGCCGAACCCCTCGTCGCTGTTGAAGTTGAGCAGCGGCAGGCCCTGGACGCGCCACCCCGTGCGCGGCGGTGGCACCAGCGCTTCAACGGGAGGCTCGTCTGCCCAGGCCGAAGTCGCCCCCATCAGGACGACCATCACCACGCTCCACGCCAGGCGACACTGCGGCATGCGAAGTCTCCAGGCTCACGTTCGAGCCTGGAGACACCATAGCCTTCCCCGCACAGCGCATGACACTTCGCCCCGCGCGTGGGCCCGCTCTCACTCCATCGGTCTGGACACGGCGCGCGCGGTGGCGGGCTCGGAGAAAGCTCCGCGGCTCTCCGCCAGCTCGCTCACGAGCGCTGGAGGTAGACGCCTGCGGACAACCCCTGCTTGACGTTGCGGCTCACCTCATCGGCGAGCACCTCGTCCTGGCCCGCCTCGAGCGCATCCAGCGTCAGGCGCACCACCTCGGCGGTGCTCGTCTTCGGCGCCGTGACTTTCTCCGCCATGTCGGTGTCCATGTAGCCGACGTGCAGGGCCATCACCTGCGTCTTCTGGGCGCCCAGCTCCTTGCGCAGACCGTTGGTCAGCGCCCAGGCAGCGGCCTTCGAGGCGCTGTAGCTGGCCGAGCCCGGGAAGGCCATCCAGCTGAGCACCGAGAGCACATTGATGATGGCACCCCCGCCGTTCTTCGCCAGCACCGGCGCGAACGCGCTGCTCGTCGCCAGGGGGCCCAGGTAGTTCGTCTCCAGTTCAGCGCGCGCGGCGGACAGCGCGTCCGCCCCCAAGAGGCTCGTGCCCTTCAGGATGCCCGCGTTGTTGATGAGCAGCGTCACGTCACCCGCCTCGCGGACCAGCGCCTCCAACTGCTCGGGGCGGGTGACGTCCAGGCGGACCGGCACCACGCCTGGAATCGTCACACTCGAGGGCTCACGAGCCGCCGCGTACACCTTGCGAGCCCCCCGCTCCAACAAGGCCTTCGCGAAGGCGAGCCCCAACCCGCGATTGGCACCAGTGACCAGGGCGACAGCATTCTTGACCTGCATGACTCGACTCCGGCGTGACGAGGCGGACGGAAAGCTCCGGGCGGCCCCATTGAGGAACGTCAAATGGACGGACAGGCGGGCTCCCGAGAGCCCCTGCCCACCATATGATGACTATAATATGACGAAATTCGAGCTTCATCGAAAAGCGACATGGGTGAAGGACCGGCCCGTCCGGTCGCCGCTCCCCCAGTCGCTCCCCCAGTCGCTCCCCCGCCGACGCCGCCACGGTCCGCGGGCGCTGACGCGTCCGCCCGAAGCCTGACACGTCAGCGATTCCCCAGCGACGACGCCCCGGGACCTCCCAAATCCATTCGCCTGACGCGTCAAGGCCACATCCCCTGCCCCGCATGTCCTTGAAGACAGACACCCAGGACCGGGAAGGACCTTGGTGCACCAATTGCAGCGAACCGGGCCGACGCAAGGCGAATCCCCTCTCCCCCATGAGGCAGACATGTCACGAGTCAACCCACCAGCGATGGACACCGGAATGGACGATGGGCTCCAGCTCGACGTGGCCATCATCGGCGCCGGAGTCTCCGGCCTCTATGCGGGCTGGAGACTGCTCGTGGGAGACCTGGCCCCCGAGGGCACCCGCCCCGAGACGGTCCACATCTTCGAGCTGAGCGAGCGCCTGGGTGGACGCATCGAATCCGTCTTCCTCCCTGGCATCTCCCTGGCCGCGGAGATTGGCGGCATGCGCTATCTGCAATCGCATGAGATTGTGAACTCGCTCATCACGAAGGTCTTCGAGCAGGAGGTGACGCCTATCGACTTCCCCCTGGGCGACGACGGCAATCACTACCGCTATCTGCGCGGGCAGCGCTTCAAGGCCAACGAATGGGAGAACGCCCAGGCCGACCGCCGCACGTACAAGACGCGCTACTTCCTACCCGACGCGGTGGTGGGCTTCACCTCGGACCAGCTCTTCAACAAAATCATCTACGACGTGCTCATGGCGGACCCGTGGTTCCGGGAGCGCTATCCGGGCAAGGCCACCTTCACCGCGCCCTATGACTACGCCTTCACCCTGACGGCCCGCGAATGGGATGACGTCAAACCCAACCTGACCTATCACCAATCGGGTCCGTACGACGGCCTGAAGGTCAACGACCTGGGCTTCTGGAACCTCATCAAGGACCAGGTGGGCCAGGAGGCCTACGAGTTCCTGTCCGTCGCCGGCGGGTACTACTCCAACACCATCAACTGGAACGCCGCGGAGGCCTTCCCCTACCTCGTGGGCGACTTCTCCAACGCGGAGGTGAAGTACCAGACGCTGGCGGGCGGCTATGACCAGGTCGGCAATGTCCTCGCACAGCGCTTCCTGGCGCAGGACCCCGGCGGCAAGCGCGCCCATCTCTGGGGACAGAATGGCCTGCGGCGAATCGACCCGGCGCCGGGCGGCAGCCCTTACAAGTACATCCTCACCGTGGCCAATGCCCAGAGCGGCAAGAGCTGGACGGTGTACGCCAAGGCCGTCGTCCTCGCCATGCCCCGCCGCGCCCTGGAGCTGCTGGAGGTAGACCGCTTCTTCGCCACCCCGGAGGTGAGCGAGCAGGTCCGGAAGAACCTCGACTCGGTCATCTCCGAGCCGTCGTTCAAGCTCCTGATGGGCTTCGAGTCTCCCTGGTGGCACGCGGAGTTCAACGCCCTGGCGGGCGAATCCATCACCGACCTGCCGATGCGACAGTGCTACTACTTCGGCACCGACCCCTCGAACAGCCACTCCATCCTGCTGGCCAGCTACAACGACATGCGGACCACCCCCTTCTGGTCCGCGCTGATGGCCTCTCCCCAGCGGAACCTGAAGCGTTTCAAGCCCCGGGCCACGCGACTGGCGGGCCCGGAGTCCCTGGCCCAGGTGGAGTCCCTCCAGGCCCCGGCGGTGATGGTCCAGGAGGCCGTCCACCAACTCCGGGAGCTGCACGGCCCGGAGAACCCCGTCCCTGACCCGTATGTCTCCTACTTCCGTAACTGGACGGAGGACCCCTACGGCGGCGGCTACCATGCGTGGCAGGCCGGGGTGAGCGTGCGCGAGGTGATGCCCTTCATGCGCCGCCCGGACCCCGCGGAGCGCCTGCACATCTGCGGCGAGGCGTACTCGGACCAGCAGGGCTGGGTGGAAGGCGCCTTCTGCGAGGCGGAGAAGATGCTCCAGGCGCACTTCGGGCTCGCGTGGCCCTCCTGGCTGGACAGCCATTACTACCTCGGCTGGTAAAGCCAGACACCTTCGTCCCTCCAGAACGAAAGCAACGCAAACATGGACTCCTATGACGTGGTGGTCGTGGGCGCGGGCGCCATTGGCCTGTCCGCCGCCTACTGGTGCTCGAAGGCCGGCAAGAAGGTCCTCCTGTTGGACCAGTTCGACTTCGACAACGACTTCTTCTCCTCCAAGGGAGAGTCCCGCTTCTTCCGGGTGATGTACTCCAATCCGCACCTGTCCCTGCTGGCGCAGTCCGCCTATCCGCTCTGGCGGGAGCTGGAGGACGACAGCGGCCTGGATGGCATCCTCAACGACACGTCCCTGCTGTTCTTCGGCCCGCCCAGCGGGGTGAACACACCCGAGGGCGACCTCAAGGACTCCCAGGCCGTCCTCGAGGAGCAGGGCCTGCCCTTCACCCGCCTCACCGCGGCGGACTTCCCGGAGCGCTACCCCGCGCTCAAGGGGCTGAGTGACGACGTCGTCGGACTGGTGCAGCCCCAGGCCGGCGTCATCGCGGCGGACCGGGCCCTTCAGGCCCTCGCCCAGCTCTGTCGCAAGCAGGGCGTCACCATGATTCCCCGCCGGACGGTCAGCCGCATCCAGGACGCGCCGGGCCAGGTCACCGTCTCCACCGCGCAAGGGGACTACACCGGCAAGAAGCTCATCCTGGTGCCCTCCGCCTGGACCAACCCGGTGCTCGACAGCCTGAACCTCCAGTTGGAGCTGGAGATCTGGACCATGACGTATGCCTACTTCACGGTGGCCCAATCCCAGTACAACTACCCGCTCTGGTTCTACTTCGGCGCGCCCCAGTTCCCTGGCGATGACCAGACGACCTACTACGGCCTGCCCCCGCTCCTGACGCCCGGGCGCCTCAAGGTGGGCACGGACTTCACCTTCCAGAAGTCCCCGCTGCCGCCCACCTCGCCGCCCCAGGCGGACCCTCGGATGGTGGAGCTGCTCAACAGATTCATGCGCGCGCACTTCCAGGGCCTTCAATCCCTGGCACAGGACCCCGTGGGCTGCCTCTACACGATGACCCCCGACTTGAACTTCGTCCTGGATGCCCTGCCCGGCCATCCGGACATCCTCCTGTTCACCGGTGACACGGGGCAGGCGTTCAAGTTCACGCCGCTGCTCGGGAAGATTCTCGCAGAGCTCGCGCTGACGGGCGTCACCCAGTTCAACATCCAGCCCTTCTCCATCCAGCGCCCCGGAATCCTGCGGCCCCGCTGAGCCCTCTCACCCCGCCTCAATCAGGAGTGGTCCATGCCGGATACTGAAAATACAGCCAACGTCCTCGTCGTCGTGGATGCGGAGAGCATCTACCAGGCCTACCAGGGGAAGTTCAGCACGGACGCCAACAGGCCCGTGTCCCTGGGCGAGAGCACGCCCTACATCTACATGTTCGTCCGCCAGGACGAGGTGCTCTCCGGACAGGCGACGGATGACCTGGTCATCACCCTCAACACCAACAACAACATCCGCTGGCGCATCACCTCGCTGACCGGGAACACGCGCTTCAGCGTCGCGCTCAGCCAGTGCAACATCCTCCGGGGCGTGGGGCTCATCACCCAGCCCGGCCTCATCGAGCCCACGGTGACGGTGCCCCTCCCGTCGGTGAATGGCTTCCAGGTGACCATCAACCAGACGCAGACCTATACGGACGCCTATTTCCAGGCGACGGCGGTGAACCCCTCGCCGCCCAATGTCTCGTACCAGTTCTCGTTCGTCCTGGCGAACAACGACGGGAACATCCTGAGCTACTTCTCGTGGGATCCGCAGATCTCCATCACCTCATGAAGTCATCGGCGGGCTCGCCGATGGTGTCTGGCTTCTTCTTCCGAAAGGATTGGATGCGATATGGGACAGGATAACGGCTTCATCGATGTGCTCACCGTGGTGGACGTGGACAAGGTCATCGGCAAGTACGGCCCCAACGCGTCGCTCGACAACCCCGGGGTGGCCATCGCGGACTGTGTGTACATGCTCGTCCGGCGGGACTCGGCCGTGGGGGCGGAGGCGATATCCGAGCTGACGGTCGCCGCGAAGACCAACGACAACCTCCGGTGGCGGCTGGCGTCGCTGACGCTCAACACGCGCTACAGCGCCCTGCTCTACAAGATGAATGTCTCCGGAAACGCGCAGTGCATCACCCAGCCCCAGCCTCTGGTGTCCCACATCAAGGTGCCAGTCCCCGAGGTGTCGGGCGGGCAGAGCAGCGGCTTCAACGTGCAGCCCTACGTGGACTTCTTCTTCCAGTCCACCGCGATGCTGCCCACCGCCACGCTCCCCGGCGGGCGGGTGACCTACCAGCTCTATCTCCAGGTGACGGACAACCAGGGCAACAAGGTGGGCACCTACTCGTGGGACCCGTACATCACCATCACGTCATAGGCCGCGCTTCCCATTCACGAGGAGACCCATCATGAGTGACAAGAACCGGCCCTCGGGCCACACCGCGCTGCCTGGGAGCGGCTGTCCATTCCACCGGGGTGCGGGAAACGCGATGCTGTCCAAGACGCCCTCCGGCAACCTGGTGCGCCCCCACGGCGGTGTGGGCACGGCCGTCTCCAACAAGTCCGCGCAGTCGCTGAGCGGAGACAACGGCCCCGTCGTCTCCGACTTCTTCCGCATGTTCCCGGACCTGGGCCCTTCCCTCTTCAACGTGGAGGACCTCCGGGCGCTCACCCTGCCTGGAGGCCCCATGGATGTGGCCAACCAGGGCCGGGGCCTCCCCCAGGACAACCCCACCATCCCCGCGGGCTACACGTTCCTGGGCCAGTTCCTGGACCACGACCTGACGTTCGACGTCTATTCGAACATCAATGGCCGGGACACCCAACCCAACCAGACGCGGGATGCCATCACCCCCACCCTGGACCTGGGCAACATCTATGGCCGGGGGCCCGTGCAGGACGCCTTCCTCTTCGACCAGAAGGACGGCGCCACGCTGCTGTTCGGCCGGCCCGACAATCCGGACGGCGACGTGCTCCGCAACTCACAGGGCACGGCCATCATCGGAGACCCGCGCAATGACGACAACATGTTCGTCGACCAGCTCCACCTGGCCGTCATCAAGTTCCACAATCAGGTGGTCAAGGACCTGTCGAGCCAGTTCTCCGGAGGGGCGCTCTTCACCGAGACGTCGCAGCGCGTGCGCTGGCATTACCAGTGGATTGTCTACCACGACTTCGTGCGCCGCTTCGTCGGGGATGAGCTGTATGGGAAGCTGGTGAGTCAGGGCCCGCAGTACTTCCCGCCCAACCTCCAGGCGATTCCCATCGAGTTCTCTGCGGCCGCCTACCGCATGGGCCACGCGACGATTCGCGAGTTCTACCAGGTCAATGACAACTACAAGGGCGCGCAGATTTTCGACCTGCACCAGCCCGGGACGTTCCTGAGCCCGGAGAAGCGCGTGGACTGGAAGTACTTCTTCGACACCGACTCCCGCGTCACGCCCCAGGGCGCCAAGCTGTTCGACACGCTGGTGGCGTCGGAGCTGCTTCAGCTGCCCCAGGCGCTCATCCCCGGCTTCGACAATCCCCAGTATCAGGGCAAGCCGGATCCGCTCTACCTGTCGCTGCCGGGCCGCAACCTGCTGCGCCAGAATGAGTTCACCCTGCCGGCGGGACAGACGGTCGCCAAGGCGCTGGGGACGACCCAGTATTCCAATTCCCAGTTGGGCTTGCCGACGAACTGGGGGAGCACGCTGGCGCCGCTCTGGTACTACATCCTCAAGGAGGCGAAGCTCGCCAACCAGGGCCGCTTCCTCGGGCCCGTGGGCGGTCGCATCGTGGGCGAGACGTTCTTCAGCGTGCTCATCAACGACCCCCAGTCCTTCCTGCACAACAAGGGCTGGAAGCCCACCTACGGCACGGGCGGCGACTTCACCATCGTGGACCTGCTGCGCATCGCGGACGCGTACAAGTCCTCCTGAGGTTCCCCCGGGCACGACTGTCTCCGGGCCCTGTATCGGGCCCGGAGACGCTCGCGCACCTCGGGGCTACTTGCCCCAGCGGAGCAGCTTCGTGCGGGCCGTCTCGGAGAGCCCCCTCGCGGAGACTCCCCCAAGCACGACCTCAAAGAGCGCGCTTTTGCCGCGACTCAGTGCGTCTCGACGTAGATCTGATCGAGGGTCGGGCTGAGGCCCTGGTTCTGGACATACAGGCGCGCGCCGGGCCAGGCGCAGTTCAGGCTCGTGGGATAGACCTGATTCGGCGCCAGCAGGATGGAGATGTTGTTGGCGCCACAGTACGCGTTGAAGCGCGTGGAGCGGGTGGCGGACATGTTCCGGACATAGAACGGCGTCACACCGAACAGCCAGGTCGAGAAGTCACGCGTCTGACCGCCAGCGATGAACGCGCTCTCCACGGCCTGCGTCGCCTCACCCATCTCCGGGCTCTGAGCGGCCTCTTCCGGCGTGTATTCCCCGCCGCACCCAACGGCCATCAGAGACACCACTCCCACAACTCCAAACGTATTGAACAGCTTCATGACTTCCCCCTCATTTCGAGTTGCCCCTGTGTTGGGGCCTGCACTCTGTATAAGTACTCTCACGCAGTGTAAATGGTGTATTCATGACACCGCATGGGTCTGATTTGAGGGGATGATTGTCATTGGCCGCGCCGTAACATGAAGAGTTACGGTCGGGTGGCGGGCGACCCGGGCCCGACTTCGAGCCCGGGACCATTGCTCACTCCGGTGGTCCCCGCCTTGGCGGTGGCTGGGTTTTCATGCGCTCGTATTCCTCATCCGTGAAGACACGGCTGCGCGTGAGGAAGCGCACGCCCAGGGGCGACTCCAGGCTGAAGCCCGCGCCCCTTCCAGGCACCACGTCCAGCGTCAGGTGCGTGTGCTGCCAGACCTCGAACTGCGCGCCGCCGATGTAGACGGGGCAGCCCTCGACGTCGCCCAGGAAGACATCCCGCTGACCGACACGGAACTCCCCCGCCGGATAACACATGGGGGCACTGCCATCGCAGCAGCCGCCGGACTGGTGGAACATCAGCGGACCATTCGCGGCACGCAGGGAGCGAATGACGGCGGCGGCCTCGGGCGTCACCGCCACCCGGGCCACCTCCTGCTCCGTCTGCCCACCCGCGCCGGGCCCGGCACGGGTGTCACTCATCAGAAGAACCCCATCGCCTTCGGGCTGTAGCTGACGAGCAGGTTCTTCGTCTGCTGGTAGTGGTCCAGCATCTTCCGGTGCGTCTCGCGGCCGATGCCCGACTGCTTGTAGCCGCCGAACGCCGCGTGCGCCGGGTACAGGTGGTAGCAGTTGGTCCACACGCGGCCCGCCTCGATGGTGCGGCCCGCGCGGTACGCGGTGTTCGTGTCACGCGTCCACACGCCGGCGCCCAGGCCATACAGCGTGTCGTTGGCGATGCGCATCGCGTCGTCGAAGTCCTTGAACGTGGTGACGCTCACCACCGGTCCGAAGATCTCCTCCTGGAACACGCGCATCTTGTTGTGGCCCTGGAACACCGTGGGCGCCACGTAGTAGCCGCCCTTGAGGTCGCCCGGCAGGCTCACGCGCTCGCCGCCCATGAGGACCTTGGCGCCCTCCTTCTTGCCGATGTCGATGTAGCCGAGAATCTTCTCGAGCTGATCATTCGACGCCTGCGCGCCCAGCTTCGTCTCCGTGTCCAGCGGGTTGCCCGGGCTGACCTTCTTCACGCGCTCCAGCGCCCGCTCGATGAACTGGCCGTAGATGCCCTCGCCCACCAGCGCGCGCGACGGACACGTGCAGACCTCACCCTGGTTCAGCGCGAACATGGAGAAGCCCTCCATCGCCTTGTCCAGGAAGTCGTCGTCGTGCGCCATGACGTCGTCGAAGAAGATGTTCGGGCTCTTGCCGCCCAATTCCAGCGTCACCGGGATGAGGTTCTCACTCGCGTACTGGAGGATGAGCCGGCCCGTCGTCGTCTCACCGGTGAAGGCGATCTTCGCCACGCGAGGGCTGCTCGCCAGCGGCTTGCCCGCCTCGACGCCAAAGCCGTTGACGATGTTGAGGACACCTTCGGGCAGCAGGTCCTGGATGAGTTCGGCCAGGACGAGGATGCTCGCGGGCGTCTGCTCCGCGGGCTTGAGCACCACGCAGTTGCCCGCCGCCAGAGCCGGCGCCACCTTCCACACCGCCATCAGGATGGGGAAGTTCCACGGGATGATCTGCCCCACCACGCCCAGGGGCTCGTGGAAGTGATACGCGACGGTGTCGTGGTCCAACTCGCCCACCGTGCCTTCCTGCGCGCGGATGCAGCCGGCGAAATAGCGGAAGTGGTCGATGGCCAGCGGCAGGTCCGCCGCGAGCGTCTCGCGGACCGGCTTGCCGTTGTCCCAGGCCTCCGCCACCGCGAGCATCTCCAGATTCTGCTCCATGCGGTCGGCGATCTTCAGCAGGATGTTCGAGCGCGCGGTGGGTGACGTGCGGCCCCACGAGACGCGCGCCGCGTGCGCCGCATCCAGCGCCAGGTCGATGTCCTCCGCGGTGGAGCGAGGAATCTCGCAGAAGACCTGCCCCGTCACGGGCGAGATGTTCTCGAAGTACTGCCCGCGCTTCGGCTCGACCCAGCGACCGCCGATGAAGTTCTGATAGCGGGCCTTGAACTTCACCTTCGAGCCAGGCTGATTGGGGGCGGCGTAGATCATGAACGCTCTCCTTGCGGGTGGGGCTGCGGGTGGAAGCCGTGCCCCCCAGAGCAGCGCGCATGCCACGCCCCGCACCACCGACGTCGCGGCGCGTCGTGTCCCGCGATGCGACACCTCTGTCCGCTCCGCGTGGAGCACCTCGCGACAGTGTCGCGCGCGGGTGTGCCACCGCACGGATGGAATGTTCCGATGAGGACGAGCCACCGTCCCCTCGCGGGCCCACGGCGCGCCTACGGGAAAGCTCGCATCACGAGCGCGGAGGGAGCACCAACCCGAAGCGCTCCACCATCCGGTACAGCGTGCTGCGAGCAATCCCCAGCAGCCGCGCCGCGCGGGCCACGTTCCCACCACTGCGAGACAGCGCGTCGAGAATCGCGTGGGCCTCCAGCTCCCTGAGGCCCGGGGAGGCCACGGGCTCGACGGGTGGCGGGGACACGGGTGGCACGTGCGCGGGTGCTCGCCCCAGCTCGGGCGGAAGCGCGGCCGCGTTCACCACGGGCGCTCCTCCTGCTCGGACCAGGGCCATGCGGAGCACCGTCTTCAGCTCCCGCACGTTGCCCGGCCAGGCGTGTGCCCGCAGACGAGCCAGCGCCTCTGCGGACAGCGTGCTCGCGGGATGGCCTCCTTCGACGGACAGCCCACTCAACAACGACCGGGCCAGCTCCGGCAGGTCCACCCGCTCGCGCAGCGGCGGCAAGCGAAGGACCGCGCCTTGGAGGCGATAGTAGAGGTCGCTCCGGAAGGTGCCCGCGCTCACGGCCGCTTCGAGGTCCCGACACGTGGCGCCGATGAGTCGGAAGCGCGAGTGCCGCACGCGCGACTCGCCGACACGCGAGTACCCGCCATCCTCCAGCACACGCAACAGCGTCACCTGCAGCGCCGCGGGCATCTCCGCGAGCTCATCGAGGAAGAGCGTGCCTCCATCCGCAGCCGCCAGCTTGCCTTCGGCCCCACCCGCGCGAGCCCCCGTGAAGGCTCCCGGCGCATGACCGAACAGCTCGCTCTCCAGCAACGAAGCGGAGAGCGCGCCACAGTTGACGGCGACGAAGGGTCCGGAGGCCACCGCGCTCGCGGCATGCACCGCGCGCGCGAGCAACTCCTTGCCCGTACCCGTCTCCGAGAGCAGCAACACCGGCAGCGTCGTGGGAGCGAAGCGCGCGGCCTCTCGCAGCGTCGCGCGGTGCTCCGGGTCACTCCCCTTCAGCGCGGCCCAGGCCCCTCCATCGGGCCCGCTCTCGGCCACCTCGGGCGGCATCCGCGCCGTGACGCGCGTCGCACGAGGCTCCAGCCGCACCAGCACCGCGAGCGCCGAGTCCCCCTCCCCCACCGCTTCCGCGTGGACCCGCCACGTCGCACCCGAGGCCTGATGACGCGCCTCCAGCGCGTGGCCTCTCAACGCCGCGTCCTTCAACGCCCGCCAGGACAAGCCGAGCATCCGAGTCGGCGACACGTCCCCCGGGGATGACTCCAGGCCGAGCAGCGAGCGCGCCGCGCCATTGAGACGCCGCACGCGACCCGGCGGCTCGATGAGCAGCACCGGGCCGTCCTCGCGCGACAGGTGGGCATCCACTTCCCCTCGCGCGGCCGCCGCCACACGCGCCCACGCCACCTCGCGCAGTCGCGCCTCCGCCGAGTGAGCGATGCTCGCCACCGCCACCAGCACCAGCGGGTCCGCGCCACTCGCGGGCCCGGTGACGTCCAGCACGCCGACGACTTCGCCGAACGGGTCTCTCACCGGCGCGGCGTAACAGACCAGCCCATGGTGCCGCTGCGCATAGTGCGCGGGCCCCACCACCGCCACGGCCGAGGACTCCACCAGCGCGGTGCCAATCGCATTGGTGCCTCGCGACACCTCGTCCCAACAGGCCCCGGCCACCAGTCGCACGTAGTCGGCGTGGTCCCTGAAGTCGCCCCCCGAGCTGCGCGTCGCGAGGATGACGCCCTCCCGGTCCGCCAGCAGCGCCACCCGCCCCGACGGCATGGGCGCGGCGGCGAGCACGTCCAGGATGTCACGGACCTCGTGCCACACCGGCTCCAGGCGGGCTCGCCGCTCGATGAGCGCGACGCCGGCGACACTGGGCCCCTCGTCGGGCAGGCCCGTGCTCGGAGCGCCGAGCGCGCGTGAGCGTTGCCAGCGGGAGAGTATCGGCGGTGCCTCTGGAACCGAGGCCACGTCCTCGTCGAGCGCGCCGACGAGAAACTGCTCCCACAGGTGCGCGGAGGCGCTGAGCGTGAGCGTTCCCATGGGGCTGATTATTCAGCCAGTCCCCACGCTGACGGCAACCCACGGCCTTCCCGAAACGCGACTGCTGAACCAACGCGGTGCGGCGTCCGGGAAGGCCAGGGGCCTACACCTCCGAGCTACTTGTCGGTGGCGTCTTCAATCTTGTCGCCCGCCTCCTCGGCGGCGTCCTCGACCTTGTCGCCCACCTTCTCGGCGGTGTCCTCGGTCTTGTCCGCGGCGCGCTCCGCATCATCCTTCGCGCTCTCACGGGTGTTGCGGTGGCAGCCCACTCCGAACGTCAGGGAACCCACCACCAGGGCCAGCAGCATCTTCGCCTGCACCGTCAGCTCCTCGCGTGACGACGCCCGGGCTTTCGCCCCGGCGTCGCATTTGTGCGCGGGAAACTAGTCACGACGCGCGGACTGCCAAGTGCTCACCGCCGGGCTTCCACTCAGAAAACGCACATGCCATTCGCGCCGCAGGTGCCCTGCAGCCCTTCGCAGACGCAGTTCCAGTCGCCGCCGCAGCGGTAACCCGTGCATTGCGAGCCCGGGCCACCGCCACCGCCACCACCGCCCGGATCCGGGTACGTGTACACGCAGTAGAAGTCGACGCAGACGGCGGTCGCCGCCTCGGGGCAGTTCGCCTCGCAGTTCCAGTCTCCGCCACACCGAGCCGGCCCACAGGTGAGCAACGAGTCCTGTGAGCTGGAGTCCTCGCGAGAGACCAGCTCCTCCTCGACCGACTCCGCCAGCGCGGGCGGCGCGGCCAGCGCGAAGGTGAGCACCACGGCAAGGCTCCAGGGATGCGACAAGCGACGCGAAGACATGAGCGGCTCCTCCAGGTGACCCGCCGGGCTTCATTTCAAGGCCCGCACGGGGAGTGCGAGCCTAGCACCCCCGCGACGAGGCCTCCGCGCGCGGCTTCACTTGAAGCACTTCGAGCGTCAGGGAGTAGGGCTCGCGACGGCGCGTGGTTCGGCGAGCCACTGCGCCAGGACCTTCGCATCGAGCGACTCGACGCCAAACGATGCCGGACCACAGCGCACCCCGCCATCCCGCTCGCGAACGAGTGGGTCCCTCGCGAACACCAAGATGACCGGCTTTCCCTCGGGGCTCACGTGCGGAACCACGTACTGCGCTTCCACGATGGGGCGAAGAGAGGGATCCGCGAGCAGCTTCCGGGTGAGCTGCCCGTCCGGTGTCCCCGCCTTGAGCTGGTCCCGGGCCTCTTCACAGAGCCAGCGCGCGGTCCGCGTGCCCTCCGGTTCCATCCCTGGCCACGAGCTGCGCACCAGGCGCGCGCGCCCCGACATCAGCCAGCCCACGTGGTGTCCGATTCCCACCGAGGCCATCGTCGCGGCGAAGAGCAACACCCCGAGCAGCAGCAGCGACACGCTCCAGCGCGGGCGCCACACGGAGGCCGCTGGCGCCTCGGCGTGGAGCTGACGCCACAACCACCGGAGGAACAGATGCGAGCCCGCGGCGAGCACCGCCGCCACGAGCAGGAACTCGGCGATGGCGCCCCAGCGGAACGTCACCTCCGGCAACACCTGCTGGAGGAAGGACAGCCAGCCGAAGGCGAGCAGAAAGGGCACCTTCATGACCCAGACCTGCCCCATGCACAGGAAGATCATCATCACGAAGATGACGCCCAGGAAGGTCACGCCCTTTTTCGACTTCACGGCGCGCCCTCCGCCACGAACGAGCGATGGATGTCCTCGACGGGGAGGCGCCGAAGGTCGCCGTCGGTGAAGAGCACCCAGCGCTCACGGCCGAAGATGCCCGGCTCGTACGCCAGGGGCGTCGCGGGCGCGTCCGCCTTCTGCCCTCCGATGTAGATGAAGTGCAGGCCGGAGTCCCCGAGCACCTTCCAGCGCGCCGCGGGAAGCTCGGTGCCCAGGTCGCTCTTCGGAAAGTCGCGCCCATGTTCGGCGGCATAGGCCCACAGCGCCACGCGCAGCTCATCCAGACGCTGACGCCGCGCCTGGACCAGCAGGTCCGCGTCCGAGGGGGGTGGCGTGGGGATGACCTGGTAGGTCGCGCCCTTCTTCTCCCAGGCGCCCGGGGTCATCAGCTCGCGGCCACCGGCAATCATCGACAGGACGAGCTGAAGGCCCAGCCCGACCAGGAACACCAGCGCGAGCGAGGCCCTGTAGCTCAGCCTCGGCAACCGGGGCACATCCCGTCGCAGCCAGTTCCACAAGCCCCAGACGCCCAGCGACACGAGCAGGAAGACGGCGATGAAGAAGGAGATGGCCTCCAAGCGCTGCTCGGCGATCTCCGTGAACAAGAAGCTGGGCATGCCCGCCAGGGCCACCGCTGGGGTCAGCAGCACGACGGAGAGGAGGAGCTTGTTCACGCGCACGGAGGGCAGTCTGCCTCGCCCGGGTGACAGGAAGTCAACCAGGGGGCCGGCGCGCGCTGGGCAGCCGAGCCTTCCAGGCATCGCCCCCGAGGGTCTCTGCGTTCAAGGAGAAGGCACATCCTGAGGCGTGACGGATATCCATCACGGAGGGCCGACGATGCGCACCTGGAATGAAACCTGGCGCTGGCTGCGCCTGGGTGGCGTGAGCGCGGGCGCGCTGCTGGCGGGGCTCGGCTGCGCGATGGGGCCCGAGGAGTTCGGTCCCCAGCTGAAGTCGACGTCCACGACGCTGGGCAGCAACATCTCCATCTTCCGCGATGTGATGGCGCCGCATGGCGAGTGGCTCCAGCTCCCCGAGGTGGGCTGGGTGTGGCGCCCCGACGCGAAGCTCGTGGGCCTGGACTTCGTGCCCTACGCCACCTCCGGCCAGTGGGTGTTCAGCGACTGGGGTTGGACGTTCCAGAGCGACTGGGACTGGGGCTGGGCGCCCTTCCATTACGGCAGGTGGTTCGTCGCTCCCTCGGAGGGCTGGGTCTGGTGGCCCGACGACGAGTGGGCCCCTTCCTGGGTGGACTGGCGCTGGGGGGAGGGCCTCGCTGGTTGGCAGCCCATGCCCCTGCCAGGCATGAACGTCCGCCGCCCCTGGACCTTCGTCGCCACGAGCGACCTGGTGCAACCCGATGTCAGCCGCTACCTGGTTCCACCGGACCAGGAGGCCGCGCTGGTGGCGAAGACCCAGCCGGTGGGCGCGCGGGTGACAGGGCGGACAGGCCAGTGGAACGTGGGCCCCGAGCCCGACGAGGTGGCGAGCGCCACCGGAGCACCCGTGCCCCACACGGGCCCGATAGCACCGCCCACGGGGCAGCCTCCCATCGCGGGGCCACACTCGGCGGCGCGGTAGCGGGCACGCCGCGCACGGCGAACAGAAAGCTCCTTCCGGGGGGCGGGACGGGCGGGCCCGGGACGTCATGAGCGAGGGTGGTCGACCCCGCCCCCGAGGTCCCAGCTTCCTGTCACGCATTCGCCGAAAGGAGACCAGGACATGCCCGAGACGCAGCCCTTCGTCAGCGACCTCCAGGAGATCCGCCGTCGAGCCCGTGAGCACCTGGAGGAAGGCGCTCTCACCGAGAACTACGAGGGCGATGTGAACACGACGCTCAAGCTGCTCAACGACGCGCTCGCCACGGAAATCGTCTGCGTGCTGCGCTACACGTACCACTACGTCTCCGCCATGGGCATCCACAGCGAGGCGGTGAAGGAGGAGTTCGGGGAGCACGCGCGCGAGGAGCAGGAGCACGCGCTGCGGCTCGCCGAGCGCATCAACCAGCTCGGGGGGCGCCCGGACTTCAACCCCGACGGCCTGCTGTCACGCAGCTCCAGTCAGTACGTCGAGGGGCAGAACCTGGTGGACATGATTCGAGAGAATCTGGTCGCGGAGCGCATCGCCATCGAGACGTACCGCGACCTGATTCGCTACTTCTCGGACAAGGACCCCACCACGCGGCGGCTCCTCGAGGACATCCTCGCCAAGGAAGAGGAGCACGCCAACGACATGCATGACCTGCTGGTGGCGCACCAGGGTCAGCCCATGCTCAACAACTGAGCCGTCACGACACCGCGTGCCCCTCGGAGGAGACCGCGCTCCGAGGAGGCACGTCGGCCCGCGCCGCCCAGGCGCGCACGTTGGCGTCGCGGTAGCGCACCATCCGCCCGAGCGACGGCTCCCACAGGTTCAGCCGCAGGCAGTGGACGATGTCGCGCGGGCTCAGCGTCGTGACGTGGGGGTTCTGCAGCTCGGGGATGGCCGCCATCGCCTCCGGGAGTCGATAGAACGGGATGCGCGGGTTCAGGTGGTGCACGTGGTGGTAGCCGATGTTGCCGGTGAACCACGCCATCACCTTGCCGCAGCGCAGGTAGCTGGAGGCCTCCAGCGCGGCATCCGCGTGGGTCCACTGCCCCTCCGGCAGGATGCGGACCTCGTCGAAGTTGTGCTGCGAATAGAACAGGTACGTGCCCAGCGCGTAGGCGAGGAGCAGCGGGCCCACGAAGGCGAACAGGTACACGGCGGGGCCGAAGAAAACCCAGAGCGCCACGGACAGGGCCACGTGCACGCCGAGCGCGAGCCCGGAGGTCCAGTAACGCTTCGGGTCCTTCACGAAGGGCACCAGGCACAGGCTGATGAGGAACGCGGTGACGTAGCCGAACAGGATGGTCACCGGGTGGCGCTCCACCGCATAGCCCAGCCGCTGCCAGCCGGACGCCTTGCGCCACTGCTCGGTGGTCCACGTCGCGAACGTGCCCGCGGAGTCCGCGGCGATGCGCGCCGTGTTCGCATGGTGGTGGTTGTGCGTGTCGTTCCAGATGCGCGCGGGTGTGAGCGTCAGGATGCCCTGCACCTGGAAGAGGACCTTCGCCCAGCGCGACGAGGGCAGCAGCGCCCCGTGCATGGCGTCATGGAAGAGGATGAACGCGCGGATGAGGACGAGCGCCTCCAGCACGCCGCCCACGACGCGCAGGGGCCACCAGGGCGCGGCCACCGCCAGCGTCACGGCCGCGGCGAGCGCGGCATAGGTGGCCGCCAGGTTCCAACCCGAACGCGCCACATCCTGCATGGCGAAGGGACGTGTCCGGGCAATGAGCTCCTTGCTCGACGGCGGTGCGACTCGTTCCATTGAGAGGGGCTCCTACGAGGTGGGGTGTGTCCGGCCCTGTGCCGGATGAAGCGCCATGGTTCTCCCATCGCCATGTCACGCGCGGGTCAGCCGGTGAAACGACGTGCGAATGGACCCAGATGACGCGACTCGCCGTGTGCAATGGCATGCACAGTCGCGTGGGACGGGGCCCCTTCTCCCCTGGCGACCAGGGGACGAGGGGCCTGGCTTCCTGGTGGGTTTGGGTAGAATCGGGGGCCGCTGGCTGTTAGGTCGAGACGTTCTCCAAGGAGCAGCCGTGTTCCGATTCGAAACCGACCGGGACCTCATCCAGTCCTTTCGTCCGAGAGACCGCCGCGTCATGGAAATGCCGCCGGGTCTCACCTTCCCCTTGTTCGTGCGTGACTACCTGGCCTGGACGGAGACGTCCGGCGCGCGCGTGTACCTGGTCTTCTCCGCGCCCGGCAGCCACCAGCCCATCGGCATCATCTTCCGGCGCGATACCGGAGGAGGTCTCGATGTCGCCCGCATGTGCGAGTGGTGCCACAACTACGGCTCGTCGCACGCGGTGGACCTGCTCACCACCGACGTGAACAGCAAGCGCCGCGTGGGCATCAGCCTCTGCGTCGACCTGCGCTGCAAGGACAAGCTGGAGGACGAGGCCAACCGCGGCGGCCGAAACACCCTCGCGGCGCTGGACCAACTCCGGGCCCGGATGTACCGCTTCGCGAACGAGGCGCTCGGCATCGAGGCCAGGCCCGCCGCGCCCGCTGCCTAGCAGCGACTACGCGACAAAGGCGCTGGCCCGCTGCACCTGGGGCACGCCGGGCAGCATGGGCGCGGGGTTGAGGGCCTGCACGAGCAGCGACCTCAGCGCCTCGCCCAGGTCGTCCACCACGCTCAGCGCCCCGGCGGGGGCGCCCTGGAGCGCCGCGGGCACCTCCGCGCCCACGACGACAATCGGCATCCGCGCCTCCCACGCCAGATAGTGCGCCAGTCCCACCGCCGGCTCCGACACGTCCAGCAGCAACGCGCCCACCGCGCCCGCGCTGAAGGGGCGCCACAGGGGCCGTGCCGCCTCGGCCGGAGGCAGCGTGCAGAAGTCCAGCCGCAGCACCTCGCTGAGCACCAGTCGCCCCAGTGTCCCGAAGCCGCTCTTCACGGCCGTGGGCTCCGCGGACAAGGCCTCCAGGCCCGGCACGCGGGCCATCACCCGCCGCGCCGCCGACGAGCCGCTGCCGCAGACGAAAATCTTGGCGGTCGCCACCCTCGACGGAGCCTTGGTCCGGAGGATGCGGCCTCGCAGGGCATGCACCTCCGCGGCGCCCAGCAGCTCGTTGGCGTTCGCGTCCATGCCGTGTACGTCCGCCGGCCTCGCCACGCCCCGCTGCATCAGGGTGGACAGCACCCCCAGCACTTCCAGGTCCGTGGCGGGCGCCAGGTCCAGCACCTCGCCCAGCGCGCGCGGCTGGCGCAGCAGGTCCACCACCTGCGCCGTCACCGGGTGCTGGTCCTGTTGCAGCTCCACGTCCGGCGCCAGCATCAGCCGCGTGTGGCGCGGCGGCAGACCCGGCATCAGGCGATTCACCTCGTCCGACTGGCGCATGCCTTCCAGCAGCGCGTCGTCCATGGCGCGGTTGATGCGAGCCTTCGCCGCGCTGGCGCCGGGGGAGAACGTGAAGGTCCCATCGCCCCAGGCCAGCAGGCGGAACAGCGCCTTCTCACCTTCCACCCGCCCCAGCTTCGAATTCACCGGGCGGCCCTCCACCACGTGGATTTCGCCGCGCTCGTTGCCCCGCTCCAGCGAGAGCTTCCCGCTGCGCCGGTTCATCCCGAGCAACTGCATCAGGTCCGGGATGCTGAGCTGGCTGAGGGAGCCTTCGATTTCCTGCTGCTCGACCTTGAGGTCCTTGGCCGCCTCGTTGCGCCGGAAGATGTGCTCGATGCGGCTGAGCACTTCGTCCAGGTTGAAGGGCTTGCGCAGGTAGCCATCCCGCAGGCCGCGATACCGGTCCCCGTCGAAGCTCGACGTGGTGAGCACCACCGGGATGTCCTCGGTGCGCGGGTTGGTGCGCAGAATCTGGATGAAGGTGCGCGCCTCCAGCAGCCGGCAGTTCTCATCGAACAGCGTGAGGTCCGGGTGGCGCAGCACCGCCACCTCCAGCGCCCGGGAGCCATCCGGCGCGTAGTGAACCTGATAGCCCTTGGTGCGCAGCTCGCGGGACAGCGCGCGCACGGACTCAAGGTCGGGGTCGGCGATGAGGATCTTCCGGACCTGGGCCATGGGTCGCTCCGCTTCGTGTCAGTAGGGCTGCAGGTCGTATTCGGCCTGCAGCTTGGAGATGAGCCCGTCCACCACGGCGGTGTCCGAGGTGTGGAAGCCCCACGTCGCGCCCCGCCCCCGCCGCTGGATGAGCGCGTAGGCCGCGCTCTCCGACAGCCAGAGGATGAACTCATGCCGGGACACGCGCTCGTCGCCCTCCAGGAACACGGGCGTCAGCGCGGGATGCGACTCGAGGTCCACCCGGCGCCCCAGCAGGTAGATGCGCGAGGACAGGTCCGGCGGCGCCGACTCCAGCCCGGCCGCGATGGGCAGGTCCGCGCGAATCTCCGGCCCGCCCACGTACAGAAGGCCGCGCGTGCCCGGGTCTCGGGTGAGCTCGCGCGCGATCTCCGCCTGGAGTTCGTCGAAGAGGACATCCGCGACCTTGCCCCGGCGGCTCGGCTCGGCGCGCTCGTCCACGGGCAGTCTGGGACTGTTGGGCGTGCCCAAGAGCAGGTCCACCTCGTCCCAGAACGGCAGCCCGTCCAGCATCAGCCGCCGCTGGAGCGACGCGCGGCGCTCGTCCATGCGGCGACGGCAGCGGTGCACCAGCTCGTCGAAGTCCTCCCCGTCCTTGGGGAAGGTGCTGGCTCCGCCCACCAGGGCCAGCGGCAGGCGGGACTCCACGTCCTGGACTTCAGGCTCCTCGCGCACCGCCGCCACCGCGCGACGCACGAACATCATCGCGCCGAAGAAGTCCGTCTCCGGCAACAGGAGATAGAACTCCTGGTCGCTCGCCTTCGCGATGACGTCCGAGTCGCGGATGATCTTGCTCAGCGCGCGGATGATGCCGCGCACCGCCTTCTTCGCGTCCGCCGCGCCCTGGCGCACGCGCACCAGCGGCAGGTTGTCGATGGAGAAGGTCAGCAGCGAGAACGTCCGCCCATACCGCCGCGCCTTGTAGATTTCCTTCGACGCGTAGTCGGTGAAGTAGCTGAGGTTGTAGGCCGCCGTCTCGCGGTCTCTCAGGCCCAGGCGCTGGAGCGCCATCATCCGCCGGCCGTTCTTCACGCCCACGGCGGCGAAGTCCGCGAGCACGCGGGCGTCCCTCGAATGCTCGGCGCGGAAGTCACCGGCCAGCGGGTCCGACAGCTGCGCGAGGCCGACGATTTCGCCGGAGACCATCAGCGGCACGTACAGCACCGCGGAGCGCTCATCCCGCGCGAACCATGGCTGCGCGTCCCGCAGGCGCCCCGCCAGCGGCCCTTCCGGGCTCATCTTCTCCGCGAGGAACTGCTTGTCGAGCAGCCCCCGGTACGCACGCAGCACCAGGTCTCCCCGGTCGTCCAGCACCCACAGCGCGGCGCTCTGCGCGTCGCACACCGCGGACAGCTCCGAGATGATGCGCTCCTGGAGCCACTCCAAATCAGACTGGGAGATGAGCTCCAGGCAGCGCTGGTGCAGGTTGTGGAAGCGGGCGAACTCGATGTTCTCGTCGCGCAGCTGGGTGCGCTCGCGGCGCAGGGCGGCGCGCTCCAGGGCGCGGTCCACCGCGAGCACCAGGTCCGCTTCCTCCACGGGCTTGGCCAGACAGTCCGCCGCGCCCGAGCGCAGGGCCATCTCCGAGCCCTTCACGTCGGTGCGATGGCTGACCAGGATGACCTCCTGGTCCGGGTCTCTCTCGCGAAGGCGCGCGGTGAGTGCGAAGCCGTCGACGCCCGGCATCACCACGTCGGTGATGACCAGGTCGAAGGGCGTGCGAGCCGCCTCCTCGAGCGCCAGCGTGCCGTTCTCCACAGAGACTACGCGGTGCCCATGACGGGACAGCATGTCGCTGGCGAGCTGGCGGAAGAACAGGTCGTCGTCGACGACGAGAATGGGACCGGCCACGCGCTGTCTGACCCGGGTGCGAAGGGGGAGGTCGGAGGTTACCGGCCCCCAGCAAGCGCGACAACGCCCTCGAAGACGAAGGCGACAGGACCACGGAGGCGGATGTCGGACAGGTCGGCGGGCACGCGGATGCGCAGGTTGCCTCCCGGAAGGGTGACGCGCAGCCAGGTGTCCGAGGGCAACCGCCCCGCCAGCACCGCCGCCACCGCCGAGGCACAGGCCCCCGTGCCACACGCCTGGGTCAGCCCACAGCCCCGCTCCCACACGACGACGGTGAGGCCGTCCTCCTCCACCCGGACGAACTCGACGTTGGTACGGTCCCGGAAGTCAGGGTGCCGCTCCAGCACCGGCCCCAGTCGAGGCGCGTCCTCCAGCGGCTGGTCCAGGAGGACCAGGTGGGGATTGCCCATGCTCACCGCGGACGCGCGAAGCTCGGGGTGCCCCGGCAGCGGCGTGTCCAGGAACGCACGCCCGGTGACACCCGACGGGAGGTTGGGGGCCACGAGCCGTGCTGGCCCCATGGAAATGTCCACCGCGACCACCCCGCCGTCACCGTAGCCGGGCATGCAGGTGAGCACTCCGGCGCCTGTCTCCACGTCGATGCGGCCCGGGTTGTCGCCGGACTGGTCGACCAGGTACTTCACCGCGCAGCGCAGGCCGTTGCCGCACATCTCCGCGATGCTGCCATCGGCGTTGTGAACGACCATCCGGGCCAGGCCGTGCTCGGAGGGGAGCAGCGCGAGGACTCCGTCGGCGCCGATGCCGAGCCGGCGGTCGCACATCCAACGCGAGGTCTCCGCGTCGATGTCCACGCCTGACCGGCGACGGTCCAGGACCACGAAGTCGTTGCCCAGCCCCTGGTACTTGAAGATGCGCTCGCGAACGTCCACGGAGGGAATCCTAGCCGTGGAACGTCACTCGCGCTCGTCCGCCTTCTTTGTCGGAGGTGGAGGGTCGGGCATGTCGAGCGCGGGCACGGCGGTGCGCGGGGGCTTGGCCTGAGGGATGGTGGGGGCCCGGACGGGCGTGCCACCGGGCGGGGTCAGCGCCACGCCCGTGCGCCGGGACAGCTCGCTCTTCACCGCGTTGAGCTCCGCGTTGGCGCGCTCGTAGATGTCCTGGACGGGGTTGGCCCCGGCTCGGGCCACCTGACGGCGCAGGGTGCCCAGCTCCGTCTCCTGGGCCTGGAGCTTCTCCTGGAGCGAGTCGACCTCCGACTGGAGCTGCTCCATCTCCGCGGCCATCTCCAGGACGGCGTCCGTCTGCGAGGCGGCCTTGAGCTCCTCGGTGGCCTTGAGCAGTTCGTTGCGCTCGGCCTCCAGGGCGGTGAGTCGGGCCTGCTGCTCCTTCACGAGCGGCTCCAGGCGCTCCCGCTCGAAGCGATCCTTCAGGAGGTCCTGCTTCTCCGTCGTCAGGGCCTGCGCCTGCTCCTGGAGGCGCGTCAGCTCGGTCCGCAGCGTGGTGAGACGGTCGGACGTGGTGCCGTCACGGTGCGCGAGCTGGCGTCGGGCTTCTTCCAACGACTCGGAGACGCGGGTGCGCTCGGCGCGCTCGGTGTCGAGCAGGCGCACCGCATCCGTGGAAGCTGTCTCCAGGGCGGTGATGCGGCCTTCCAGCCGGACCCGGGCGGCCCGAGCGACAGTCAGATCCGACTGGAGTCGCTCACGCTCCGACTCGGCGCGGGTCAGGCGGTCTTGCAAGGACTGGAGCGCGGTGGCGCTCTCCGTCGTGGAGGATTCCAGGTCGGACAGGCGGGCTTCGAGTTCGGTGCGCCGGGCCTCGAAGTCCGTGGTGGCCTCGACGAGCCTGGCGCCGTGTTCCTCGCGCATGGATTGAGCACGAGCCTGGAGGTCGGAGAATTGGGCTTCCAGCTCGGCGCGGCGTGCCTCGGCGTCGGTGAGCCGAGACTCCAGCTCGGTCCTGTCCGTGCGGTGGGCGTCGAGCTGAGCGGAGGACTCCGCGAGCCGCGCGCCCAGCTCGGACTTGTCCGTGCGCTCGGCGTCGAGCAGGGCCACCGTGTCCGCGAGCCGCGATTCCAGGTCGGCGCTGTCCGTGCGCTGAGCGTCCAGCAGGGCCACCGTCTCCGTGAGCTTCGATTCCAGGTCCGCATGTTCGGCGCGCTGTGCGTCGAGTCGCGACATGCGCTCGTTGAGCTTCGACTCCAGGTCCGTGCGCACGGAGTGCTGAGCCTCGAGCCGCGCCACCGTTTCCGTGAGCTTCGACTCCAGGTCCGTGCGCACGGAGTGCTGGGCCTGGAGCTGCGACACGCTCTCGGTGAGCTTCGACTCCAGGTCCGCACGCTCGACGCGCTGCTCATCGAGCCGGGTGCTGAACTCCGTGAGCCGGGCTTCCAGCGCGGACTGGTCCTCACGGTGTGCCTGGAGCAGCGAGTCCGACTCGGTGAGCCGGGCCTCCAGCGCGGCCAGCGCCGACCGCTGCGCCTCCAGCTGCGACAGGCTCTCCGAGAGGCGCGCTTCCAGCTCGGACTTCTCCGTGCGATTGGACTCCAGCTCGGAGCGCTGATGTTCAAGCTGCGCGGTGAAGTCGGCGAGCCGGACCTCCCAGTCCGCCCGGGCCTGTCCCAGTGCTTCGGTGGCCTCCGTCAGTCGCACATCCAGGGTCGTGGACCGCTCCTGTTCGGCCCGCGCCGACTCGGTGACTCGCGCCAGCTCAGACCGCGCGGCCTCCAGGTCGGCACGCGTGCTCTCCAGCGAGGCGCGCTCGCTTTCGAGCGAGTTCTCCATCGCGGTGGCCTTCCCCGCGAAGCGCCGCGCCGTCTCGAGCTGCACCATGAGCAGCTCGGCGTTCTCGCGCTGGGCGACCAGCCGTTCCCGTGCGTCCACCAGCTCCGCGTCGAGCCGGGAGAGGTGCATTCCCCTGTCGTGCAGCGCGGCCATGGCGCGCTGGAGTTCCATCCCCAGGCGCATCACTTCCTGCCGCGCCGCCATCAGGTGGGTCAGCTCGCCTCGCAGGTCCAGCACTTCCTGGCGCGTGGCCTCCAGCGCGGTCTCCGTGGCCTCTAGCGTCCCAAGCTGTTCGCGAAGCTCACCCAACTCCACCTCGCGCGCCGTGGCGGTCTCGGTGAGTCGAGTCGCCTGGGCCTGGAGCTCTTGCAGGGCCCACTCCCGCTCGGAGAGGGTCGCGTCCACCGTGCGCTTCGCCGACTCCGCCTCGCTCAGCGACTGCTCCACGGACGCCAGTCTCGCCCCCATGGACTCCGCTTCGGACAGCCGCGCATCCAGGGTCGACTTCAGCTCCCGCGCCGAGTCCTCGGCCTGGGCGCGTTCTCCCTCCAGTCGCTCCACGCTGGCGCGCAGCGCCTGCTCGCGGGACTCGGAGGTCTCGCGCACTTCTGTCAGGGCCTGCTCTCGGGCCGCCAGCTCGGCACGCACCTGCGCCAGGGCCTCGCGCTCACGGGCCAGCTCGGCACGAGCCGCTTCCGCGCCCTGCTGTTCCGTCGCCAGCGCGTCTCGGGTCTGAGCCAACGAGGCTTCGACCTCGGCACGCGCGCGCTGCTCTCCCTCCAATCGCTCATGAACACGTGCGAGTCCGGCCTGGCCATCGCTGCGTTCCTGACGTTCGGTCTCCAGCTCCGCGCGAGCCGCACTCAGCGCCTCTCGCTCCGCCGTCAGCGAGGTCTCGACTCGAGCCCGACCGTCGCGCTCCGAGACAAGCTCCGACTGGAGTCGGGTGACGACCTCGTCCGCGTCGGAGACTCGCGCTCGGGCGTCGGTCAGCTCCGCGGCCAGTGCTTCACGCGCCGCACGCTCGGAAGCGAGGGACTGGCGTGCTTCCGCCAACGAGGCCTGGGCTTGAACCTCACCCTGCCCCCAGGACTCGCGCTCCGTGGCCAGCGCCTCGCGGGCCTCCGCCAGGGCTGCGTCAGTCCTCGCGCGTTGCTCCGATTCCGACTGGAGTCGAAGCTGGGTCTCCGACAGTGCCTCATCGGCGCGTGTCCGCAGCGCCTCGATTTCCGCGAGGCGCGCTCGAGCCTCGCTCAGTGCGGCTTCGACACGAGCCTTCTCTTCGGTCTCCGCCAACAGGCGTGCCTCGGCCTCGGCCACTGCCGCGTCGGCGAGAGACCGCTGTTCGGCCTCACGCTGAAGCTGGGTCCGGGCCTCGGCCAGCTCCGTCTCGACGCGAGCCTTCTCCTCGCCGTCCTCGTGACCACGGCTCCGAGCCTCGGTCAGCGCCGTCTCGACGCGCGCCCGTGCCTGGGTCTCTTCCTGGAGGAGTCCCTGGGCCTCGACCAGCGCCGTCTCGAGACGCGCCCTCGCTTCGGTCTCCGACTCGCTCCGGGCTTGCGCCTCGGCCAGCGCAGACTCGACACGCTCCCTCGCCTCGGCTTCCGACTCGTTCCGAGCCTGGGCCTCGGCCCATGCCGACTCGACACGCGCCTTCACCTCGGCTTCAGACTCGCTCCGAGCCTGGGCCTCGGCCAGCGCCGACTCGAGACGCGCCCTCGCCTCGGCCTCAGACGCGCTCCGAGCCTGGACCTCCGCCAATGCCTTCTCGACGCGAGCCTTCGCCTCGGCCTCTTGCTGGATGCGAGCCTCGGCTTCAGCCAGCGTCGCTTCGACGCGCGCCTTCGCCTCGGTCTCTTCCTGGATACGGGCCTGGGCAGTGGCCAGTGCAACCTCGAAGCGCTCCTGCGCCTCCGTCAGCGTCGCTTCTGCGCGGCCCCGCCGCTCGGCCTCGGCCTGGAGGCGAGCCTGGGCTTCAGCCAGGGTGCCTTCGACATGGGTCCGCTGCTGACCTTCGCCATGAAGCTGTCCTCGCGCCTCCGCCAGCGCCTCCTCGGCGCGCGTGCGTCGCTGGAGTTCCTCCTGGAGCTGGACCTGCACGTCCGCGAGCACCGCTTCCCAGCGAGCACGTCGCTCCGTCTCCGCGTCCAGTGCCTCCTTCGACTGGGTGAGCGCCTGTCGTGCCTCGGCCAGTCCCGACTGGGCCTCCGCGAGCGCCAACTCCGTGGACTCCCGACGCGCCTGCTCCGCCTCCAGCTCCGCGCGCAGGGTCTCCAGCGCGGAGCCCGACTTCACGCGACCATCGCGCTCGGCCTCCAGCGTGGCCTGGATCTCCGCCAGCGAA
Source organism: Myxococcus sp. CA033 (assembly GCF_013336625.1). Taxonomy (NCBI): domain Bacteria; kingdom Pseudomonadati; phylum Myxococcota; class Myxococcia; order Myxococcales; family Myxococcaceae; genus Myxococcus; species Myxococcus sp. CA033. Next base: position 357,872 of record NZ_JABUMU010000001.1, read on the forward strand.
GTCTCCAGCGCGGCGCGGCGCGCCACCTCCGCGTCCACCGCCTCGCGAGTCCGCGCCAGCGTGGCCTCGGCCTCGACGAGCCGCTGAGCCGCGCTCTCCAGCTTGCCCCGCGATATCCGCAGAGCATCCTCGACAGCGGCGCGCGACTCCCGCTCCTGGTCCAGCTCTCCGCCCACGCGAGAGGCCAGGGCCGCCGTGGAGTCCCGCTCCTGATGCGCCGTCTCCAGGTCCGACTGCACGGACTGGAGCGTGAGTTCCAGCTCCTCCGCGCGCGCCGACTCCTCGCGACGGGACCGACTCAGCGTGGAGACCTCCGCCTCCAGCTCCACCACGCGCCGGACCAGCGCCTGGCGCTCCTCCTCCAACTCAAGCTTGCGCGCCTCCGTCTCCGCGCGAATGGCGGCCTCGGTGCGAGCCTCCTCCGCGAGCGCCTCCGCCCGAGCCCGCTCCGACGCGAGCACGCCCTCGAGCGCCGTCAGCCGGGACTGGAGCCCGGAGCGCTCTGTCTCCAGAGCCCCCGTCAGCCCCGCTTCGACGCGAGCACGTTCCGCCTCCAGCTCCGTGATGCGCTGGCTGGCCTCGTGGAGTGACTCCTCCAGCTTCCGCGCGGTGGCACGAGCGGACGCCTCACCCTCGGTGAGCGTCTCCAGTTCGCTCCGCAACCGAGCTTCACGCTCACGCGCGGCGACCAGCTCCGTCTCCTGACCGCGCCCCTCGGCCTGGAGCGCCGCCAGCTGTTCCTCCGCGTCGCGTCGAGCACCCTCGGCCGACGCCACGCGCAGGGACGCCTCCGTCAGCTCGCGAGCCGCGCGCGCCAGCTCCGCTTCCTTCAGGGACAGGGCCGCCGCGGCCTCACGCGCGAACTCCTCCGCGCGGGTCGTCCCACCCTTCAGATGCTCCACCGCCGCCAGGGCCGCCGAGTACTGCTCGGCGATGCGCAGCTCCCGCTCCCGGGCCGCATCCGCCGCGCGACGCCGGTCCTCGGACTGCTCCCCGGCGCGCTCCGCCAACAACCGGTCCTTCTCCCGGTCGATGCGCAGCGTGGTCAGCTCATCCTGAAGCTCGCGCACCTGGGTATAGGCCTGCGTCAGCCGCTCCCGGGCTTCCTCCAGGGATGTGGCCAACTCCTCGCGGCGCGCACGCTCCAGCCGGAGCGTCTCCTGGCCCGCGAGCACCTGGACTCCGGCCTCTGCCTGCACGCGCTGCGCGGCCTCGACCTCCAGGCGCTGCGCCGTCAACCGGCGGTCCGCATCTCCCAGCCGCTCGTGCGCGACCTGGAGCTCCAGCTCACGCCGTCGCAGCCGTCCCGTCAGGTCGTCGCGCTCGCGCTGCGATTCCGGCGTGCCCCGCGCCTGCTCGAGCTGCGCGGTGAGCCGCGCCACCTCGTCCCGAGTCACCTCCAACACGGGCTTGAGCGCGGCGACCTCCGCCTCCCGGTCCGTCAGCTCCGTGCGCAGCCGCGTCAGCGACTCCTTCAGCCGCGTGCTGCGCTCCTCCCAGGACTTCGCGCGCGCCACCACTTCGTCCAGCTTGCCCCGGGTGAAGGCGAGCGGCTCCGGCGGCAGCTGCACCCACGTGGGGTCCACCGAACGCGCGGGCTCCTGTCCGGCGACGACCAGGAAGTACGCCGCCTCGCCGTTCTGCACGAGCGAGCCGTCCACCTGGAGCCCCTCGCCGCGCTCGAAGGCGAGCTGGTAGCCCAGCACCGGCGACTGCGTGGCCACCTCCACATGTGGGAAGTGCACGTTGAGCGCATCCAGCAGCAGACCATACGTGGGCGGCGCGCCACCCTCCTCCGCCTCCATGAGCTGCGGCAGCGCGAGCCCCGCGACGTTGCGCAGCCCTCCCACCAGGAAGCCCTGCTTCGCGACCAGCCGCGCCAGCTCCGCCAGCAGCTCCGGGGCCCGGACGTACGGCGCCAGGTCCGCCACGAGCACGACATCGAAGCTTCCCGGCTCGAAGTCGTCGTAGATGTTGGCGCGGAAACGCAGCGTGGGCCCACCGTGCGCCTTCTGCGCGGCCTGGACCGCCTTGAGGTCCTCGTCACAGGCGACGACAGCCCGCGCTCCCCGCTCCAGCAGGAAACGCGCGCTCTCTCCAGCGGTGGAGGCCACCGCGTCGACCTCCAGAACGCGGCGGCGCGCGAAGAGGCTCTCGGCGAAAATGTAGCGGGGCAGCAGTTCACTGGGCCCCATGCGACGGAATGTGTGATGCATGGGTGTGTTCGGGGGTGGGAGTATAGCCGTGGGCCTCCGCGCCCCAAGGAAAGCGCCAGGGACCGAAATCAGCCCGGCGCCCGGACGTCAGGAGAGCAGGCGACATGAACGGATCGGCACAGCAGGGCTTTGGCTATCGGGCACGGCGGACCTTCATCAGGCTGCTCGTCTTCTTCCTCATTCTCGGACTGGGCGGCGGAGTCGTCTTCCTCCTGTCCCAGCTCAACTCGCGCACCTTCACCCTGGCCCCCGTGGACGGCCAGCTCGTGGTGATGAAGGGCCGCATGGCCCCCATGGGCGCCGTCCCCTACCGGCCCGGAGACCCCCGGCTGGCGGACGCCTACGCCCCCATCCCCCTGGAGGGCCAGGACGTCGGCTCCCTCATCCTGCGCAGCTTCACCGAGCGTGACGAGCTGGACCGGGCCCTGTTCCCCCTCCTGGAGTCCATGGCCCGTCCCCGCATCGCCTCCGAGGAGCCCCCCAAGGTGGAGCAGGGCCTGTACTACCTGCGCCGCGCGGAGAAGCTCGCCGGAGTCACCGAGGAGCAGCGCCTCACCCTCCAGAAGCTCATGACCGAGGTGGCCTACTTCCAGGCCCGCCAGAAGCTCGAGGATGCCCGGAGGCTGGTCGGCGACGCCCTGGTCCAGCTCAAGCTCGCCGCGGAGAGCCAGAGCCGCCACGCGCGCAGCGCCAACCAGATGCTCTCCACCGTCTCGCCCCCCGCCCGCGAGCTCGAGGAGGCCCTCCGCCGCGCCGTCCACACGTTGAGTGGACCCCAGGAGACGCCTCGTGAGACGCCTCCCGCGCCCCCCGTCCAGTCGCCCCCACCTGTCCCTACACCGACCTCGCCGGAGGCCCCCACAGAGGGTGCCACGCCGACGCCCCCGGTGGATTCGGGGATGGATTCGGGCACGACTCCCTGAGCAGGGTCCGGCGCGTCCATCCTCCCAGGTTCGATTCCAGCCCCCACGTACGGAGTGTCGTCCATTCTGTCACGCAGTGTTGTGAGCAGAACGTGACGTGGGGCGTTGGAGATCGATCATAGATTGCAAAGGACGGACCTACTCAGGCACTAGATCTCGCGTTGACACCAACGGGAGCCCCCAATACCTTGTGCCCGGTCGACGACGCCCCACCGTCCGGTGAGGCGCCATCCAGAGGTGCAGGAGGGGTTGTGGCAGACATACGTACATTGTTAAGCCACGCTTGCCCCCTGTGCCTCGGGCTCTCCTTGAGACCCACCTCGCGCGTATCCGCGAGAGCCTGATACCTGCCCAAAAGTTCAGTATTCTTGTGGCCCGGGAACCCATCCCAGGGCAAGCTCTCCGCTTGCCCTCGTGGCCACGCCATTGCCCTCGTTTGGAGTGAGCCGCTCGTGAACTTCGAAACGCCCGTGAAGCCCGCCCCCGCGCCCATGCATGTCCCGCCCGCCACCCACGCCCAACCCGGGCCGACGACAGCGAGCGTGACGCCCGTGGCCGAGCCCACGCAGAGCGAGTTCGCCCCCACCACCATGCGCGTGCGCAAGCGCAACGGCACGGCCGAGCCGGTGGACCTGAACAAGATTGTCCGCGCGGTGGGCAAGAGCTGCATGGGGCTGTCGCGCGTGGACGTCATGCGCGTGGCCACGAAGACCATCTCCGGCCTCTACGACGGCGCGACGACGCGCGAGCTGGACAGCCTCTCCATCCAGACCGCCGCCGCCCTCATCGTCGAGGAGCCCGAGTACGCCCGCCTGTCCGCGCGCCTCCTGGCCACCTTCATCCAGAAGGAGGTCAGCAACCAGGACATCCACTCCTTCAGCCAGTCGGTCGCCGCCGGCCACAAACACGGCCTCATCGCGGACCGGCTGCTCCAGTTCGTCCAGGCCAACGCGCGCAAGCTCAACGCGGCCATCGACCCGTCGCGCAACGACCTGTTCGAGTACTTCGGCCTGCGCACCGTCTATGACCGCTATCTGCTGAAGAACCCGCAGACGCGCGAAGTGCTGGAGACGCCGCAGGAGTTCTTCCTCCGCGTCGCGTGCGCCCTGAGCGGTGACAACGCGAAGGAGGCCATCGAGATGTACCGGCTGTTCAGCTCCCTGGAGTACCTGCCCAGCTCCCCCACCCTCTTCAACTCGGGCACCCGCCACGAGCAGCTCTCCAGCTGCTTCCTGCTGGACTCGCCGACGGACGAGCTCGACGCCATCTACCGGAAGTATTCGGACATCGCGATGCTGTCCAAGTTCTCCGGTGGCATCGGCGTGGGCTACCACCGCGTTCGTGCGCGCGGCTCGCTCATCCGCTCCACCAACGGCCACTCCAACGGCATCGTCCCCTGGCTGAAGACGCTGGACGCGTCCGTCGCCGCGGTGAACCAGGGCGGCAAGCGCAAGGGCGCGTGCTGCGTGTACCTGGAGACGTGGCACGCGGACATCGAGGACTTCCTCGAGCTGCGCGAGAACACCGGTGACGATGCGCGCCGCACCCACAACCTGAACCTGGCCAACTGGGTGCCGGACCTGTTCATGAAGCGCGTGGAGTCGGAGGGCGACTGGAGCCTGTTCGACCCGAAGACGGTGCCGCACCTGACCGACTTGTTCGGCGACGCGTTCGAGAAGGCCTACGTCGAGGCGGAAGGCGCCGGGCTGGCCATGCGCAAGGTGAAGGCGCGTGACCTCTACGCCAAGATGATGAAGACGCTGGCGCAGACGGGCAACGGCTGGATGACCTTCAAGGACATCAGCAACCGCAAGAGCAACCAGACGGGCCTGCCCGGCAACGTCATCCACCTGTCCAACCTGTGCACCGAAATCCTGGAGGTGACGAGCCAGGGTGAGACGGCGGTGTGCAACCTGGGCTCGCTGAACCTGGGCCGCATGGTGGCGGACGGGAAGTTTGACTTCGACCGCCTGCGCGCCAACGCCCAGCTCGCGATGAAGCAGTTGGACCGGGTCATCGACCTCAACTTCTACCCCATCCCCACGGCGGCGGACTCCAACCGCCGCTGGCGTCCGGTGGGCCTGGGCCTGATGGGCCTGCAGGATGTCTTCTTCCAGCTCCGGCTGCCGTTCGACGCGCCCGAGGCCCGCGCGCTGTCGCGGAAGATTTCGGAGGAGATCTACTTCGCGGCGCTGACCACGTCGTGCGAGATGGCCGAGCAGTTCGGCGCGCATCCTTCCTTCCCGGAGACCCGGGCGGCGAAGGGCGAGCTCCAGTTCGAAAGCTGGGGCGTGACGCCGGAGGACACGGCGCGTTGGGACGCGCTGCGCGCTCGCATCGTGAAGCACGGCCTGCGCAACTCGCTGATGATTGCGATTGCCCCCACCGCGACGATTGCGTCCATCGCCGGCTGCTACGAGTGCATCGAGCCGCAGGTGTCCAACCTGTTCAAGCGCGAGACGCTGTCGGGTGACTTCCTCCAGGTGAACCGCTACCTGGTGAGAGACCTCCAGGCGATTGGCATCTGGAACGAGGGCGTGCGCAATCGCATCAAGATGGCGGAAGGCAGCATCCAGGACCTGACCGAGCTGCCGGAGAACCTGCGCGCCATCTACCGGACCGCGTGGGAGTTGCCCATGCGCTCGCTCATCGACATGGCGGCCGACCGCGGCGCCTTCATCGACCAGAGCCAGTCGCTCAACCTCTTCGTGGAGACGCCGAACATCGGCAAGCTCTCCTCCATGTACTTCTACGCATGGCAGAAGGGGCTGAAGACGACGTATTACATGCGCTCACGTCCGGCCACGCGCATCGCCAAGGCGACGGTGGGCAACAGCACCGCGACGGCCCCCGCGCAGTCCGCTCCCGCCCCCGTCGCGTCCGCCTCCGCGGTGACGGACGCCGAGGCCGTGGCGTGCTCGCTGGAAAACCCGGAAGCGTGCGAGGCCTGTCAGTAAAGAACTCCTGTTTCACTGATTTTTTCGTCCTGGCGAGCACGCGTGAAAACGCGTGCTCGCTTTGCTTTTTTTCCGGGCTGTTGAGACGTGAGCGAACGTAAAAGCGTATCGCCGCGCGAGTCACCTTGACGGGTTCGCGAGCGTGGTATGGATCGCGCCCATGCTGCTGGAACCCGGACTGAACCTGACGCTGCGCCCGATGGCATACCCGGTCTTCTTCGAGATGTATCGGAACGCCATCAAGAACACCTGGACTGTCGAAGAGGTCGACTTCTCCACGGACCTCGTGGACCTCCGCTCGAAGATGACGGATGCGGAAAGACATCTCATCCACCGCCTGGTGGCCTTCTTCGCGACGGGCGACAGCATCGTCGGCAACAACCTGGTGCTGAACCTCTACAAGCACATCAACGCCCCCGAGGCGCGGATGTACCTGTCGCGGCAGCTCTACGAGGAGGCGCTGCACGTCCAGTTCTACCTGACGCTGCTGGACACGTACGTGCCGGACCAGGCCGAGCGCGCCAAGGCGTTCGCCGCCATCGACAACATCCCCTCCATCCAGCGCAAGGCGCGCTTCTGCATGAAGTGGATGGACAGCGTCAACGGGCTGAACGAGCTGAAGACGAAGGAGGACCGTCGCGCCTTCCTGCTCAACCTCATCTGCTTCGCGGGCTGCATCGAGGGCCTCTTCTTCTTCGCGGCCTTCGCCTACGTCTACTTCCTGCGCAGCAAGGGCCTGCTCAACGGGCTCGCCGCCGGGACGAACTGGGTGTTCCGCGACGAGAGCGCGCACATGGCCTTCGCCTACGAGTGCATCCAGGTGGCTCGAAAGGAAGAGCCGGACCTCTTCGACGCGAAGATGGAGCGCGACGTGGAGGCGATGCTGCGCGAGGCGGTGGAGTGCGAGACGCAGTTCGCCCAGGACCTTCTGAGCGGCGGTGTCGCGGGCCTGTCGGTGCAGGAGATGCGCGGCTACCTGGAGTACACAGCGGACCAGCGGCTCCAGATGCTGGGGTTGACGCCGGTGTTCCGCACGAAGAACCCGCTGTCCTTCATGGACCTGCAGGACGTGCAGGAGCTCACCAACTTCTTCGAGCGTCGCGTGTCCGCCTACCAAGTCGCCGTGGGCGTGGGCGCCGCCAACGACGTGGTGCTCGACGCCACGTTCTGATGCTCCCGGGCGGGCCCCTTCCCGGGCCCGCCTCCCGTGTCACGCGGACAAATCGTACCGGTAGACGTGGCGGCGACTTCCCTCTCGCCCCACGCCCTGGAAGCCGAGCTGTTCGAACGTCTCCACGAAACCCATGAAACGGTAGCTCGGTGAGTCGGGGTCCACGGGGTATGCCTCCAGGACCTTGCCGCCCCGCTTGCGAGCATGGGTGATGGCGGCCTTGATGAGTCGCCGCGACACTCCCTGCCCTCGCGCTTCACGGGTGACGAAGAAACACGCCAGGGACCACACGCTGCCCGGCGCTTCATCCGGAGCCTCCAGCCCCCCGAGCCCCTTCCGGTACGTCTCCCGAGGCGCGATGGAGCACCAGGCCACGGGCTCGTCCCCGAGATAGCCCAGGAGCCCCACCGGAGTCCCCTGCTTCACCCGCCGATGCATCGCCGCCTTGCGGTGTGCGTTGTCCGCGAGCCGGGCTTCCGCGCCCTCCGCCCGCCACACCATGCACCAGCAGTACTTGGGCCCGCCCTGGCTCTCGAACAGCCGCGCGAAGTCGCGCCAGCGCTCCGCATCCACCTCGTGCGTGGTGAACCGTCCCGAGGGCGCCACGGACGAGCGAGGCTTCGCCGTCGAACGCCGAGTCACACTCCGCTCTGAAGCAGCACTCCCGCGTGAAGTCCTGCGAGTGGGCATGCGTCTCTCCTCCTTCTCAAGCTAGGGCCTTCCCCCAAGGGCGGCACCTCCCGCGCGCATCCCTGGCCTGCCTCCTCGCCTGCCCCTCCTCCACTCCCCAAACCAGACACCACCCCACTCCGGGCTCGTCACCTCCGACGGACGAACCCCGTGCACTCATGTCTGGGAAAAGACCGGCCTCGTCGAGAGTCCTGGCCCCACTCAATCCCAGCACGCGCCGCTACCGTGTCGGTTTCAGCCACGCGGCACAGGAAGCAGACAATGGCAGACAGCACGGGACGATTGATGGTCGATGCGGGGAGCGCCCTTCGGTTCCACGCGAAGGTGTCCCGGTGGCCCGCCTTCGTCGCGGCGGTGACTCCACCGTCGCGCCGGGCCTTTCGGACGTGGGCAAGGCCGACCTGAGCCACATAGACGGCTCTGGCGCGGCCCATCTGCTCGCGGCCTTCGCCAACCCCACCGGGACGGGCAACGGGCACCATCAAATCTCGTGGTTCAACCTGGGGCCCGGCTCCAAGTCCATCACCCTGGACGTGCCTCGCGGGACGGAGGACGTCACCAGACCGTGCCCTTGAGCGGGGCCCGGTGAAGGCCGACGGTTCCGCGTGATAAACAGGGGGCACACCCATGGAACGTGCTGCCCTGCTCTTCTGGCTCTGGATGCTCGCCTTCGCCGTCACCGCCCTCTGGGCGTTGAGTCAGGCGGCCGTGGCCAGCTCGTTCGGCGTCAGACCCACCCTCGTGAAGCTGGGCTACGGCCCCAACCTCGTCACGCTGTCTCTGGGCGGCATCCAGTGGGCCTTGCACCCACTCATCCCCCTGGGCAGCTCGGTGCGCTTCAACGGGCCTCCGGAAGACGCACCCACGGAAGCCCCCGCCGACAACCGCCTCCACCAGCTCCCGCTGGTCCTGCACGCGGCCACCATCATCCTGCCCTGGGCGCTGCTCGTCGTCGTCGCCATGGCATGCCTCGGCGCCGGCGAGGGACTGAGCCAGTTCCTCACCGGCTTCACCGTCCCATTCCAGTACTCACGGCTGCCGGACCGCATCGAGCGCTTCGTCGCCCTGCTGCGCCACGGCGAGCTGTTGCAGGCCTGGGGGCTGGCGAGCGCCAAGGTGGCCGCCATCAACCTGCTGCCCATGCCCATCCTCGCGGGTGGCTCGCTGCTGGCGCTCCCCTGGCGTAAGCAGCGCGAGCGGCTCCCGGTGTGGGCGGCGGGCCTGAATCTCGTGACGCTGCTCATCCTCCTGCCCTGGGCCGGCTACGCCCTGTACCTTTTCGGCGCGGCCATCTTCCGCTGAAGGCGGGGACATCGCGACGGCTAGGAGCGCTCCTGGAGCGCCAGCCGCGCGCCCAGCGCGACGAAGACGCCTCCCGTCACCCGCTGCTGCCACGCCGCGAAGCGCGGGTTGCGCCGCAGCCAGCCGCCGAACGCGCCCGCCACGCCCGCGAGGAACGCGAGCCACAGAGTCCCCGTCACGTCGAACAAGAGCCCGAGCAGGACGAACTGCAGGCCCGGTGAGCCTCGCGACGGGTCCACGAACTGCGGCAGGAAGGCCAGGAAGAACAAGGCCACCTTCGGGTTCAGCACGTTGGTGACGACACCGTCGCGGAAGATTCGCCACAGGCTCGCGGGCTGGAGTTCCCGCACCGCCTCGGGCCCCTGCTTGCTGCGCAGCATCCGCACGCCCATCCACACGAGGTAGAGCGCGCCCACCCACTTCACCACCAGGAAGGCCATGGCGGAGGTCGCCAGCAGCGCCGACAGTCCCAGGGCCGCAGCCGCGATGTGGAACAGGCACCCGACGCAGATGCCCAGCGCGGAGACGAAGCCCGCGGCGCGGCCCTGTCCCATGCTCCGGGCCAGCACATACATCGTGTCCGGCCCTGGCGTGAGGTTGAGGACCAGTCCCGCGAGGATGAAGGCCACCAGGCGCGTCGGCTCGAAGAGCATGTCGAAGGGCTTTCGCTCCGTCATCCCGGAGCAGGGAACGGGAAGGCACGGCCCCCTCCCATCCCTCGTATACGCCCGGAAGCACCGCCAGGAAAGCCACGGGCAGGGGCCCCGCGCGCGACGGGCCCTGCTCGGAGGAGCAAGGCCCGTCCACGCAATGCGGCCTTCTTCGCCCCTACACCGGCGAGCGCGTGTGGCTGCGGTCCTGGGCGACGCGCTCCGCACGCTCGGCATCCAGCGAGCGTTCGGCCGTGCGCGCGGTGATGGCCCCCGCCGGGCTGAACACGGAGCGGTACACGGCGGCGGCCAGGCCCGCGCCCAGCATCGGCGCGATGATGAACATCCACAGCTGGGTGAGCGCCTGCCCGCCCGCGAACACCGCCGGCCCCAGGCTGCGCGCGGGATTCACGGACGTGTTCGTCACGGGGATGCCCACCAGGTGGATGAGCGTCAGCACCAGACCAATGGCGATGCCGGCGAAGCCCACCGGCGCCTTCGCGTCCGTCGCCCCCAGCACCGTCAGCACGAGCAGGAAGGTGAGCGCCACCTCCGCCAGGAACGCCGCCCCCGCGCCATAGCCCTCGGGCGAGGCGAGGCCGTATCCGTTCGAGCCCAGCCCCGCCACCGAGGCCTGGTAGCCCCCGGGGACGCCCTTCGCGATGAGCAGCACCACGCCCGCAGCCAGCACGGCCCCCAGACACTGCGCCACGATGTAGCCGAGGATGTGCTTGTTCTCGAACTTGCCCGCCAATGACAACCCCACCGTCACCGCGGGATTCACGTGGCAGCCGGAGATGGGGCCAATCGCATACACCATGGCCAGCAGCGACAGGCCGAAGGCGAAGGACACGCCCAGGAAACCGATGCGGTCCCCCGCCAGCACGGCCGCACCCACGCCGCCGAGCACCAGGACGAACGTCCCGATGAACTCCGCCAGGTACCTCCTCATCGAATCATTGCCCCCGGCCGCTGTAGCAGCCGGGATTCTCTTGTCTGTCGCTGAACGCATGCGCACCCTCTCCGGCCGCACGCACCAGGACACGAGCACTCGCGTCCGGCGCCTCGCGGCGCAAACAGTCCCACCCGGGACGCTGCGCACGCTCTTCCTTTCGACAACAGTCCACTGCCCTCCACGCCAGGAGAGCGGCATCCACGCGAGGCGCTCGACGCTCCGCCACCCCTGACGCGGGACTTCAAGCCGGCGGGAAGGCGACCCACTCCCCGCGCGGCTGGAGGAAACCGGAGGGCTACTTGCCCTTCATCACGCCAATGAATGGCACGTTCCGGTACTTCTCCGCGTAGTCCAGGCCGTAGCCGACGACGAAGAGGTCTTCGATGACGAAGCCCTTGTAGTCGATGTCGATCTTCGTCCGCGCGCGCGCCGGCTTCTCCAGGAGCGAGCAGAGCTTCAGCGACGCCGGGTGCCGGGCCCGCAGGTTCTCCAGCAGGAAGCTCATGGTGAGCCCCGTGTCGATGATGTCCTCGATGATGAGCAGGTGCTTGCCCGCCATCGGCTTGCTGACGTCGGTGGTGATGCGCACCTCACCCGTCGTCTCCGTGCCACCCTGGTAGCTGGACACGCCCAGGAACTCCAACGTCAGCGGCAGGTCCACCGCCCGCGCCAGGTCCATGGCGAAGAACGTGGAGCCCTTCAACACGCAGACGAGCGTCAGCTCCTTGCCCGCGTAGTCCCGGGTGATTTGCGCGCCCAGCTCCCGCACGCGCGCCTGCAGCTTGTCCTCCGAAATATGGACGCCAACTTCCTGCTCGTAGAACGCCAAGGCTTCCTCCGCGCTACACGTAGGCGTTGTTCATGATCTCCCCGAAGCCGCCGCCACCGGGGACGATGTACTGCCGGTCATCCAGGCCTCGCTCCTTCTCCCAGAGCGCCCCCGGCGCCGTGCCGAAGACCTCCGGAGGAGACAGACCCCGATCCAACCGGAGCGCGTAGATGATCACGTCCGGATGGTCCGTCGTCATCTTCCGCAAGTATTCCGGCGTGACGATGAGGTTGAGGGTGATGATGCGCCGGGGGGTGCCGGGCACCTTCTCCTTGTAGAGCTTGATGGCCGTGGAGAGGCTGCCGCCCGTGGCCCCCATGGGGTCCGGGAAGAGGACGAGCGCGTCGTCCACGTCCCCACCAATCTTCGCGCCGCCAATCTGCGAGCCCACCACCGTCTCGGCCGCGTCGATCATCCGGCTCATGATGATGTGGTCCTGGCGCACCACCGACGGGTCCACCGTGGCGTTGAGCAGGTCATACGTCACCTGGGACGGCAGCGTGCCCGCCCGCGCGATGTTCACCGTCACCACCCGGACGTGCGGGTCGATGACCTCGCCCTGGTAGAGCCCCTGCGGGGTGGAGTCGATCATCCGTGTCGGCAGGCTGACCATCTTCCGCGGGAACTCCGCGTTCACCACCGTCTTCACCAGGTCGCTGTAGAGCGTCTCCACCAGCCGGTTGATCTGGGGTTGGATGACGCCCTTGGCGCACAAGGTGGCCAGTTGGGAGAGCAGGAACGGATTGCCCACCAGGTGGACGTTGGGTCCATAGTGGTGGGTCATCTCGTTCAGCCGGAAGGGCACGTTCGCGTACAGGGTGTCACGCATTCGGTCGGTTCCTCTCGTGCCCTGATGCCCGCGGGCGAAGCGGGGTCAGTCGAACAGTTCGAGCGTCTGCGGCGGCGTGCCCTCGGTGGGCTCCGGAACATGACACTTGCGGCACCGCGGCTCGTACGCGCCCGCCGCGCCCACCACCACGCGCTCTCCACTGGAGACGAGGCGCTGGGAGCGATTGGCCGGATTGCCGCAAACCACGCAGATGGCCAGCTCCTTCGTCACGTACTCCGCCACCGCCATCAACTGCGGCATCGGCTCGAAGGGACGGCCCTGGTAGTCCTGGTCCAGTCCCGCGCAGATGACGCGCAGCCCCTTGTTGGCCAGCGCCTCCACCACCGCGACGACCTCCGCGCCGAAGAACTGCACCTCGTCGATGCCCACCACCTGCGTGTCGGGCTCCAACCGGTAAAAAATCTCTTCAGCCCGCTCCAACGGCGTGGACGTCACCTTCAGCTTCGAGTGACTCACCACCTGCGTTTCGTCGTACCGGTTGTCGATGCGAGGTTTGAACACCTGCACCTTCTGCTTGCCGTACACGGCGCGCTGGACGCGGCGGATCAACTCCTCCGTCTTACCGGAGAACATCGAACCGCAAATGACCTCTATCCACCCGATATCTTTGGGGAATTGGTGCAAGGGACGCTCGCCTGGCCTGGGGGCGGAGGGGCGCGGATACTCTGTCACCCCCCCGCGGGAGTCAACCGCCAACCGCGTCCTCGTGACAGCCCCCTCGGGCGTGCCGGGGCCCGCCTGCCCGCCCGCCCCTCCAAGTTCCATCCGGGCGCTGGCAAGCCGCTTGAAAGGAACCGCCTCCGGAAGGTCGGGACTGGGAGGCAGGGCGTGGCGACGACGACGATGGAGCAGGTTCGGGGCGCGGTCCGCGGTGGAATGGCTTCCTTCTATGCGTCACCCGCCTCGGTGGCGTTGCTGATGCTCAACCTCATGGACGGGCTGTTCACGCTGCTCTTCCTCCAGTTGGGCGTGGCGGAGGAACTCAACCCTCTCATGCGGCTGGCCTACGAGCAGTCACCGCTCTTCTTCATGTTCGCCAAGCTGCTCATCGTGAACGCCGGCCTGTGGCTGTTGTGCTTGCACAGGCGTCTGCGCGCCAGCCGCCTCGCCATCCGAGCAGGCGCCGTCGTCTACGGAATCATCGTCGTCTACCATCTGGCTTTTCTGACCCACCTGGTCCTGCACTGGCCAGGAGCCCTTGGGTAGTCCCTTTCACGCTCTGGACTGTGCGCGAGTGGAACAATGGTGAGGGAACTCCTTCACCATACCCTTGCATTTTGCACCCGGTATGTCCCAGGCTTCCCGCCAGCTCCGACCTTTCGGGTTCGGGGGGGGACCATGAACATCACCGACGTCCGGGTGTTTCCGGTCGAAGAGGACAAGCTCAAGGCGTACGTCACCATCACCCTGGATCACTGCTTCGTCATACGCGACTTGAAGGTCATCCACGGCTCCTCGGGGCTGTTCATCGCGATGCCGGCGAAGAAGCGCAAGGATGGAACGTACAAGGATATAGCCCACCCGCTCAACGCGGACACACGCAGCCAGATGGAGCGTGTCATTCTCATGGAGTACGAGCGGCACCTCCATCAGGCGCAAGCCGGGATGCTCGGTCCGATGCCAGCAGATCTCGACTAACGCCTTCACATCCGCGCGTGTCCAGGTTAGTCAGCGGGCCCATCATGCAGCCGCGCGACTTCAAGATCTTCGCCGGGAGCTCGAATCCCGGCCTGGCTCACCGAATCTGTGAGTACCTCAAGCGTCCGCTCGGCAAGGCGGAGGTGGGTCGCTTCTCCGACGGAGAAATCCACGTCGAGATTGGCGAGAACGTCCGCGGTCACGACGTCTTCATCCTCCAGTCGACGAGCCCGCCGACCAACGACCATCTGATGGAGATGCTCATCATCTGCGACGCCCTGAAGCGGGCGAGCGCGAGCTCCATCACCGCCGTCATCCCGTATTACGGGTATGCCAGGCAGGACCGGAAGGTCGCCCCGCGCACGCCGATCACCGCGAAGCTCGTCGCGGACCTGCTGGAAGTGGCCGGCGCCGAGCGCGTCGTCTCCATGGACATGCACGCCGGGCAGATCCAGGGCTTCTTCAACATCCCCTCGGACCACCTGTACGGCTCGCCGGTGTTCCTGGAGGACCTGCGCAAGCGCTTCCCGGAGTCGCAGGAGCTGGTCATCGTGTCGCCGGACGCTGGTGGCGTCGAACGCGCGCGCGCCTACTCCAAGCGCCTCAACACGGGGCTGGCCATCATCGACAAGCGCCGCCCGCGCCCCAACGCCTCCGAGGTGATGAACCTCATCGGCGACGTGTCCGGCAAGGATGCCGTCCTCGTGGACGACATGGTGGACACCGCCGGCACGCTCGCCCAGGCCGCCGCGGCGCTCAAGGCCAAGGGCGCCCGCCGCGTGGTCGCCTACGCGGTGCACCCCATCCTCTCCGGCCCCGCCATCCAGCGCATCCAGGACTCCGTGCTGGAAGAGGTCGTCTTCACGGACACCGTGCCGCTGTCGCCCGCGGCGCAGGCGTGCTCGAAGATTCGCGTGCTCACCACCGAGCGCCTCTTCGGCGAGGCCATCGCCCGCATCCACCGGGCCGACTCGCTCAGCTCGCTGTTCGTCTGAGGCTCGGGTCGCCCGTCCGCCGGGCGACTTGACTCCACGCTCGGGGGCTGGCATGTCCGGCCTCCTCCAACGGTCCCCTTCGCGGCGCCGTCTTCGGGGCCCGCCACTGGGGCGGGATGCCGAGGGCGCCAGGGTGGCCGGTGGTCACCGCGGTACCCATTCCCAAGGTATTTCCATGTCCGAAAACAAGAACACCCTCGAGGCGAAGTCGCGTGAAGGCTCTGGCAAGGGCTTTGCCCGCAAGCTGCGCGCCCAGGGTGTGGTGCCCGCCGTGGTGTACGGCAAGCACCTGAAGACGCCCGTGCACATCTCGGTGGACCCGAAGGCCGTGCGCGCGGCCATCAACACCCCGCACAAGTTCAACACCGTCATCCAGCTGAAGCTGGCCAGCGGTGACCAGCAGGTCCTCCTGAAGGACTACCAGATGGACCCCGTCACCCGGGACATCCTGCACGTGGACTTCATCGGCGTGCGCGCGGACGAGCAGGTCAAGGTGGACGTGCCGCTCGTGCTCGTCGGCAAGTCGGTGGGCGTGGCCGAGGGTGGTCTGCTCAGCCAGATTCGCCGTGAAATCACGGTCTGGGCGCTGCCGAACGCCATTCCCGAGCGCATCGAGGTGGACGTGACGGCGCTGAAGATCGCCGAGGCGCTGCACATCAACGACGTGAAGTTCCCGGCCGGCGTGTCGGTGAAGTCGAACGTCAACTACACCGTGGCGGTCGTCGCCGCGCCCGAGGCGGCCGAGGTGGCCCCCGTGGCGGCTGCGGCGGCCCCCGCCGCCGCGGCTCCCGCGGCGAAGGCTGGCGACAAGGCGGCGGCCCCCGCGGCCGCGGCCAAGGCCCCCGCGAAGAAGTAGTCGTCTTCCGGTGTACCCTGGACACGGGGCTGGCCTCCCTGAGGCTGGCCCCGTTTCTTTTTGGAGCCTCCCATGAAGCTCATCTGCGGGCTGGGCAACCCGGGGCGCGAGTACGAGCGGCACCGGCACAACATCGGATTCATGGTGGTGGAGGCGCTGCTGTCGCGAGCGCGCGCGGAGCTGAATCAGGAGAAGTTCGCCGCGAAAGTGGGCCAGGGGACCCTGGCGGGCGAGCGCATCCTCTTCGTCGAGCCGCAGACCTTCATGAACCTGTCGGGCCGCTCGGTGGCCGAGGCGGCGCGCTTCTACAAGATTGCTCCCGAGGACGTGTTCGTCATCCACGATGAACTGGACCTGCCCCTGGGCCGGCTGCAGCTCAAGGCGGGCGGCGGCAGCGGGGGCCACAACGGCCTGAAGAGCATCGTCGCGAGCCTGGGCTCGGAGGCGTTCATCCGCCTGCGCTTCGGCATCGACAAGCCGGAGGGGCCCAATGCCCGCGAGCGCGTCGCCGACTACGTCCTGTCCAACTTCGACGACGGGGAGCGCCGCCAGCTGGACGAACTGAAGGACCGCGCCATGGACATGACCGAGTGCTGGGTGCGCGAGGGGCTGTCGGTGGCGATGAACCGCTTCAACCGGAAGGCCTGAGGCCCCTCGGAGCGCCCGGGACGGGGGGAGCGGACAGGCGAGCTTTCCGGGAGCTTGACTTGCCCGGGGGGCCCTCCTAGAAGGCCCGTTCGCTCGCTGGGTGGTTGATCCAGTGGGATGTTCTTTTTCAGCTTCCCGTGTTGGTGCACGGGACGTAGCGCGAGGGTGACGGGCGCGCGGTTTCCCGTTCCCGGTGGTGGCCATGGGGCCAATCGCCGTTTCCCCGCTCCTCGGATTGTCCGGGGGGCACTCGACCCCAAGGGGAGAGAAAACATGGCAGAGACGCAGGCCGCCAAGCGGCTTCGTGAGTACGAGACCATCTTCCTGGTCAAGCCGGACCTGACTGACGACAACGTGGACAAGCTCAAGGAGCGCGTCCGTGGCATCGTCTCCCGCGAGGGTGGCAAGGTCCTCCGCTTCACGGTGTGGGGCAAGAAGAAGACCCTGTTCCCCGTGGCGAAGCAGCCCCGCGCCATCTACGTGCACGCCAGCTACCTGGGCGGTTCGGGTCTGGTGGCGGAGATTGAGCGCAACCTGAAGAACCTCGATGAGGTCACCCGCTACATCTCCGTGAAGCTGGCGGATGAGGTGGACCCCGAGACGCGTCCGGTCCTCGAGGACCTGAAGCTCGCCGGCGATGTGGAGGAGACCCGTCCGGGCGCTCCCGAGCCGCGCGAGGGTGGCGGGTTCCGCGGCGACGTGGCCGAGGAGTCCGTGGGCGAGGCGGAGGAGGAGTCGTCCGAGGAGGCCTGAGCGCCACCTGGGACATTCTCTAGGGACCTTTTCAGGAAACGAGAAAGTTCATGAGCAACGGAACGGACAGCAAGACGGGCGGCTCGTCGTCGGGCGGCCGCAGTGGCGGCTTCGGCGGCGGCGGTGGGCCTCGCGGTGATCGCGGTGGAGACCGTGGCGGAGACCGTGGTGGTGATCGCGGAGACCGCGGTGGCATGGGCGGCGATGACGAGAAGCGCGGCGGTGGCCGTGGCTTCGGCCGCAAGAAGGTCTGCCGGTTCTGCGCGGAGAAGAACGCGTCGGTGGATTTCAAGGACCAGGCGACGCTGAAGTACTTCGTCACCGAGCGCGGCAAGATCATTCCCCGCCGCATCTCTGGCAACTGCGCGAAGCACCAGCGTGAGGTGGCCACGGCCATCAAGCGCGCGCGCGGCATCGCCCTGCTCCCCTACAACGCGGTGGTCGGCTAACCGCCGGGTCCGCTCAGGAGACTGAACATGAAGGTCATTCTGCGAGAGGACATCGAGAACCTCGGCAAGTCCGGGGAGCTCGTCACCGTGAAGGACGGCTTCGGCCGTAACTACCTGCTGCCGCGCAAGAAGGCGGTTCTGGCGAGCGAGCAGAACCTCCGTCAGCTCGAGCACGAGAAGGCGGTCATCACCGCCCGCAATGCCAAGCTGAAGGGCGCCGCGGAGGAGCAGGCGAAGAAGGTCGGCTCCATCAAGGTCGTCATCAAGCGCAAGGTCGGCGATCAGGACAAGCTGTTCGGGTCCGTCACCGCGCTGGATATCGCCGAGGCCGTGGCGGCCCAGGGTCAGACGGTGGACCGTCGCGCCCTGCACCTGCCCGAGCCCATCAAGGCGATTGGCAGCTACGAAGTCGAGCTGCGCCTGCACCGCGACGTGACGGCGAAGATCAAGGTCGAAGTCGCCGCCGAGTAACGGCTCGACTCCGCCTCAAGCGGGTTCGAGAAGGCCGCCCGGGGCAACCCGGGCGGCCTTTTCATTTGGGGATGGCCGGCCGTGTTCTCGCGTCCGGCTCGCGCCGTGGCCGGTCCGTCCTACGACAGGCGCGTGGAGCCTTCCGAGGCGGGTGGGTATCCAGGAGGCACAGGAGGCTCGCCCATGAGCACGCCCGACCCCGCCCCGACATCTCCCGCCGACGCCCATCGCCCCGACCTGGACTGGCTCCGCGTCGTCGCCATCCTCGTGCTGCACCTGTTCCACACGGGGATGATGTTCAACCGGTGGGACTGGCACATCAAGGCGCCCACGCTGCTGCCGGTGCTGGAGCTGCCCATGGACATCCTGCACCACGTGCGCATGCCGCTGCTGATGGTCATCTCCGGCGTGGGGACGGCCCTCGCGCTGCGGCGGCGCTCGCTGCGTGACTTCGCGGGGGACCGGACGCGCCGGCTGCTGCTGCCGGTGGTCTTCGGCATGTTCGTCATCGTGCCGCCGCAAATCTACGTGGAGCGCGTGTTCACGGGGCGGTTCCAGGGCAGCTACGCGGACTTCTATCCCTCTGTCTTCGGCCTCGTCCCCTACCCCGCGGGCAGCCTGAGCTGGCACCACCTCTGGTTCGTCGTCTACCTCTTCGCCTTCTGCCTCCTGGCGCTGCCGCTGTTCTGGGCGCTGGGGACAGCGCGCGGGAAGGCCTGGCTCGCGAAGGCCGAGGCCTGGCTGTGCCGGGGTCCGAATCTCCTGTGGCTGTTCATCCCGCTCTTCGTCAACGACCTGCTGCTGCACCGCTTCCCGCAGACGCACGCGCTGTTCGACGACCCGAGGACCTTTGGCCACTACGGCCTGCTGTTCCTCATGGGGCACCTGCTCGGCCGCGCGCCCAGGGTCTGGGACGTCCTGGTGGAGCGCCGGTGGTGGCTGCTGGGCGTGTCAGCGGTCCTCTTCGCCATCATGGCGCCAGAGAGCGAGTTCGACCTGGTGCCCGAGGTGCTCGGGGGCACGTCGGCCCAGTGGCTGTTCATCCTGACCGCGCTGGGCTGGGCGCGCCGGTGCGTGCGGACGGAAAGCCGGTGGGTCCGGCACGCGCAGGAGCTGTCGTATCCGTTCTACATCTTCCACCAGACGGTCATCATCGTCGTCGGCTTCGCGATGCTGCGGCTGCCCGTGGGGCCGTGGAGCCTCTTCGGCTGCGTGCTCGTCACGACCTTCCTCATCAGCTGGGGCTTGAGCGAGCTGGTGGCCCGCCTGCCCTGGTTGAGGCCGTTCTTCGGGTTGAAGGCCCGTGTGGTGTCCCGTCCCGAAGCGACGCTCCAGGGCGCGCCCACGGGGCATACTGCGTGACGGAGAGCCATGGCCGACACCCTCCCGACGTCCGCCCTCGAGGTGCCGCAGTCCCGGTCCTGGCGGTGGCCCCGCTTCCGGTTGCGCCCGGTGCTCGGGGTGTTGGCCTTCTGCCTCGTCGTGGGCGTGTCGTATGGCGCCGCGGTGAGGTTGGATCAGCTCGCCAACGGACACACCTCCCTCCCCGCATCGCGGGCCTTCTTCTGGG
Organism: Myxococcus sp. CA033; assembly: GCF_013336625.1. Classification (NCBI taxonomy): domain Bacteria; kingdom Pseudomonadati; phylum Myxococcota; class Myxococcia; order Myxococcales; family Myxococcaceae; genus Myxococcus; species Myxococcus sp. CA033. The sequence goes on from NZ_JABUMU010000001.1 coordinate 377,795, forward strand.
AAATCACGGGTGCGCTCTCGGCCTGGGTGACGCTGCCCCTCATCCAGACCGCGACGCTGAACGCCCCGTCACCGCGCGCCTCGGGGTGGGCGCGCTTCCTGGGGCTGCACGTGGTGGGATTCGCGCTCTACACCTCCGTGCACATCCTGGTCATGCTGGGCATTCGCTACCTGCTCTACCCGCTGCTGGGCTGGGGTGAGTACGAGTACGGGCCCATGGCCTTCCGACTGCCCATGGAGGTGTCGAAGGACCTGATTGCCTACGGGCTCGCCGTCACCTTCATCAGCCTCTTCACGGCCTGGCGGAATCAACATGCGCGAGCGCTGCGCGAAGCGGAGCTGGAGGGTGAGCTTCGCAGCGCGCAGCTCCAGTCCCTCACCGGCCAGCTCCACCCGCACTTCCTCTTCAACTCGCTGCACACCATCAGCTCGGTCATGTACGAGGACCTGGCGCGAACGGACCGGCTGCTCAGCGACCTGGGACATGTGCTGCGCGCCAGCCTGGAGCGCGCGGAGCCCACGTGGACACTGGCCGAGGAGCGCGCGCATACCGCGCGCTTCGTGGGGCTCCTGTCCGCGCGCTTCGGGGACCGGCTCGCGGTGCACTGGAGCGTGGAGCCGGGCCTGGACTCGGCGCGCGTGCCCTGCTTCGCGTTGCAGACCCTGGTGGAGAACGCGGTGAAGCACAACCAGGACCGCGTGCAGCCGCTGGAGGTGCGCATCCGCGCCAGCGAGACGGCGGGCACATGGCGGCTGGAGGTCGAGGACACGGGCCGAGGCTTCGGCGGTGAATCGCCCGCCTCGGGGACGGGCGTGGGACTGGCGCACCTGGAGCAGATCCTCGCGCTCCTGCACGACGGGCGGGCCCGGATGGAGCGAGGCCAGGGACCCGAGGGTGGAGCGCGCGTGTCGCTGACGCTGCCCCTGGGAGCGAAGCCATGACGACCTTCCGCGTGCTGGCGGTGGACGACGAGACACCCGCCCGGGCCAAGGTGCGGCGCTTTCTGGAAGGCGAGTCGCGCTTCACGCTGGTGGGCGAGGCCGCGGATGGAACGGAAGCGCTCGCGAGCATCGAGTCGCTGAAGCCAGACCTCGTCATCCTCGACGTGCAGATGCCAGGACTGACGGGCTTCGAGGTGCTGGAGGCGCTCGGGCCGGGAACGGGCCCCGCGGTCATCTTCTCCACCGCGTATGACGGCTTCGCGCTCCGGGCCTTCGAGGCGCACGCGGTGGACTACCTGCTCAAGCCCTACGACGGCGAGCGCTTCGCCCGCGCGCTGGACAAGGCCCATGCGCTGCTGCTCGGTGGAGGCTCGGAGGCCGCGAGGCTCCAGGCGCTCCTGCGAGAAGTGGCCTCGGCGACGCCACGACGCGCGCTGGAGCGGCTGGTGGTGAAGTCGGGTGAGGCGTGGGTGCCGCTGCGCCTGGAGGACGTGTGGCGCCTGTCGTCCGAGGACAAGTACGTGCGCGTGTACACCGCCCAGGGTGAGCATCTGGTGCGCCAGAGCCTGCGCGCGCTGGAGGAGCGGTTGGACCCGGAGCGCTTCGTGCGCATCCATCGCGGAGACATCATCAACCTGGACGCGGTGGCGAAGTTGGAGCCCTGGAGCCACGGAGACGGAATCCTCGTGCTGAGGAACGGCACGACGGTGGTGCTCAGCCGCACGTGGCGTGAAGCATTCCTCCAGCGTTGGGGAATGGAAGGCTGATTGCGGGTAGGTCCACCTTCCTCCGCCCACCCGCCGCTACAGGTCTGTGGCGGAATATTTCTGCCATGTCAGAGCCGCCTGTAGAGTGGGCGGGCAGCCATGGAGAACTCCCTAGACCTCAGAGATGGGCGAAAGGTCCACGAGGACCTGGCCGCCGAGCGTGCAGTGCTCGGCGCCGTACTCGCGGACAACACGCTCATCGCTGCCGTAGGCGAAGTGGTCCACGCGGACGACTTCTCCAGCCCCGCGCACGCGCAGATTTTCGCGGCGATGATTCGCCTGGACGGAAAGCAGCAACAGGTCGACCACCTGACGCTGGCTGAAGAACTCAAGGTCCTGGGACACCTCGTCGCCGTGGGCGGCCCCGCGTACCTGATGCGGTTGGACCAGGTGGTTCCGCTGGCCTCCAACGCCGTCCAGTACGCGAACATCGTCAAGGACCAGGCGCTGCGACGCCGGCTGGCGAACGTCGGCCGCGAAATCCAGGACCTCGCCAGCCAGGAAACGGGCGAGCTGGAGGTGTTGCTCGACGAGGCCGAGCGCAAGGTGTTCCTCCTCGCGGAGAAGAAGCGCGAGGGAGACCTGCGGCCCGTCAGCGAGCTGATGGAGCACACGCTCGATCTGCTCGACAAGATGAAGGCGGCGTCGACGGGCATCACGGGCCTGTCCACCGGCTACATCGACCTGGACAACCAGCTCACGGGGCTGCACGCCGGTGAGCTCATCATCCTCGCGGCGCGTCCCGGCGTCGGCAAGACGTCCTTCGCGATGAACATCGCGGTGAACGCGGCGCTGAAGGAGAACAAGGCCGTTGGCATCTTCAGCCTGGAAATGCCCGCCGACCAGCTCCTGATGCGTCTGCTCGCGTCCACCGCGCGCGTGGACATGAAGAAGCTGCGTGGCGGCCGGCTCTCTCCGCACGACGAGGAGAAGTTCCAGGAGATGGCGGGTGCCCTCTACAACGCGCCCATCTACATCGACGACTCGGGTGGCCTGTCTCCGTTCGACCTGCGCGCCAAGGCGCGCCGCGTGAAGCAGAAGGACCCGCGCCTGTCTCTCCTCATCATCGACTACCTCCAGTTGATGCATCAGAAGGGCAAGGTGGAGAGCCGCCAGTTGGAAGTCGCCGAAATCTCCCGTGCGCTCAAGCAGTTGGCCAAGGAGCTGGAGGTCCCCATCATCGCGCTCAGTCAGCTCAGCCGTAAGGTCGAGGAGCGCAAGGGCGGCAAGCCCATGCTGTCGGACCTGCGTGAGTCCGGCTCCATCGAACAGGACGCCGACGTGGTGATGTTCATCCACCGCGAGGAGACGGAAGAAGGGGGCGAGGCGCCGCCTCAGTCGCAGTCAAACACCGTCATCCCCGTCGAGCTCATCATCGCCAAGCAGCGCAACGGGCCCATCGGCGAAATCTCCCTGGTGTTCCTCGCCGAGTACACCCGCTTCGAAAGCCGCAGCCGGGCCGAGTAACACCAGCGCGCGACGTGCCCGGCCCGCCCTGCTCCAAGCCCGTGCGCCAGTAGCGCACCACCTACCTCCGGGCCGCGCGAGTACGGTGCGACGTGCCCGGCCCGCCCTCCTCCGCGCCCGTGCGCAGGTAGCGCACCACCAGGGCCCGAGCCACGCGCGTGGCGGCCTCCAGCGTGCGGCCCCGCCCCAGCTCCGTCGCCAGCGCGGAGGCCAGCCGACACCCCGTGCCACGACGCTCGGGCGCGCGCGTCAGTCGCTGGCCCTTCAACACACGGACGCCTTCGGGTGTGGCCAGCACATCCGCCAACCCCTGCGCATCCGGCAGGTGCCCGCCCTTCACCAGCACCGCGCCAAAGCCGTGCTCCACCAGCGCGACAGCCGCCTCACGCGCCGCCCCCACCGTGTCCGGTACGGGCCTGCCCAGGAGCCACCCGGCTTCGTCCAGGTTCGGGGTGAGCACGACACGCGGGCCCGCGAGCGACAGGTAGCGCCGGGCAGACAAACGGGACAACAGTTGCCCCCGAGACGTCCGCACCACCGGGTCCACCACCCACCAGGCCCGCGTCCCGGCCAGCGCGGCGCTCGCGGCCTCGAGCTGCGCGAGGCCCGGCACCATGCCCCACTTCACCGCGTGCACCTCACCCAGCTCGCGCGCGGCGATCAGCTGCGCACGCACCACGCGGGGCGGAGACGCCACCCAGGAGAAGGTGACACGGCCCTGCGCCGTCTGCGCCAGGGGCACCGCCACCGGCTGCCCTTCCAGCGCACGCACCGCGGCCACATCCGCCAGCAGCCCCGCTCTTCCCGTGGGCTCGAGCCCCGCCAACAGGACGACGCGCGGAATCACCGCCGATGCTCTCGCGCTTTCTGGATGAAGGACTTGTACAGCCCCACGTGCACGGGAATCGTCGTCGCCATGTACTCGGGATGCCACTGCACGCCCACCGCGAAGGCGTGGGCGGTGGACTCGATGGCCTCCACCACGCCGTCGGGCGCCATCGCGCAGATGCTCACGTCGCGCCCGGGGCTGCGCACCGACTGGTGATGCGTGGAGTTCACCATGAGCTGGCCGTGCCCGACCGCCTCCGCGAGCAGCGAGCCGCTGCGCACGTCCACCGGATGCTGCGGCTGCGTGCGGTCATGCTTCTGCTCGTGCTCACGAGCGCCCTGCACCTCACGGCCGATGTCCTGGAACAGCGTGCCACCCAACACCACGTTGAGCAGCTGCATGCCGCCACAGACGCCCAGCACCGGCATGTTGCGCTTGAGCGCCCCGCGCATCAGCGCCGCCTCGAACGCGGTGCGCCCTTCCTTCAGCGCGCCCAGTCCCTCGCGCGCCGTTTCCCCATACGCCTCGGGAGGAATGTCGAAGGCGCCGCCGGTGACGAGCAGTCCGGACACGCGGTCCAGATACGCGTCCACACACGTGGGGTCGTCCGCGTACGGCAGGACGAACGGAAGGCCCCCGGCGCGCAGCACCGCGTCGGCGTAGGGCACCTTCAGCTCGTACCGCGCGAAGGGCTGATCCTCGGGCTGGCTCCAGTCCGGGGTAATGCCGATGTTGGGCCGCCGGGGCGGCTGGCCATGGTGACGCGGATGATTGTTCATGGGGGGGTCCGTCGGTCGAACCTACCCCCCCACACGTCCCCGTTCAAACGCAGCCGTCAGCAGGCGCACCCGCTCGGCGATATCCTGGGCGAGCAGGACGTCCGAAACCACCGCCGCGCCATGCGCGCCCGACGCCGCCACCCGCCCCACGTTCTCCAGTCCCACGCCACCAATGCCCACCACCGGCAGCGGGCTGTCAGTCACGACCCGCGCCAGCCCCTCCAGCCCCAGCACCGGTGCGGGAACCTGCTTCGTCGTCGTGCCGAAGACGGGCCCCACGCCCACGTAGTCCGCGCCCGCCTCTCGCGCCGCCCTCGCGCCCTCGGCGTCTCGCACCGTGACGCCCACCAGGCGACCAGGCCCCAGGAGCGCGCGCGCCGCCTCCGCGGGCAGGTCCTCATCGCCCACGTGCACGCCATCCGCGTCCGCCAGCAGCGCCAGGTCCACCCTGTCGTTGAGCAGGCACACCGCGCCCGCGCGCCGACACAACCGGACGACCTCCCGAGCCACGGACAGCGCCTCGCGCACCGGCGTTCGCTTCATGCGCAGTTGCACCACCCGCGCTCCACCCGCGAGCATCCGCTCCGCCTTGAGAACCAGGGGCATGTCCACCCGCACGGTGTCGTCGCACAGCAGATACAGTCCCGGGGGAAGCAGCGGACGGGGCGGGGCGTTCATCGGCACCAGGAAGGCGGGACGGCGGCGTTGACAGTCGGCCCCTCTGCTATAAGGTAGCGCGCTATTTTCCAAGCAATTCCGAGGATTTGAAACATGGCGGACACGGTGGACCCCAAGTATCTCGATAAGCGCACCGCGGAGCGGTACCTGCGCTCGGGCCAGTTGGACGAGAAAGCGCACGAGCGCCACCTCAAGGGCCTGCCGGATGTGGCGGACAAGGCCACGCCGGTGGAGACCTTCATGGATGACGACGTCGACGACGACTACGACGACGAAGAGGATGACCTCGACGAAGAGGACGAGGCGGACGACGAGGATGAGTCCTCCGACGTGGCCGATGAGACGGCCTCTTCCTCCGATGAAGCCGAGGGCAAGGATGAGCCCGAGGGCGAGGAGCCTGGCACCCCATGAGCCCCGTGGACGAGAAGCGCGGCGAGACCTTCGTGATGCGGGGGGAAGCGCGCTCCGCGTCCGAGGAGGCCATCTCCTTCAGCACGTTCATCGTGGGGTTGGGCACCGCGGTGCTCATCCACCTCGGTGACGCGCCGAACCCGGAGACGGGCCAGACGTCGAAGGACTTGCCGTTGGCCCGGCAGAACCTGGACCTGTTGTCGATGTTGCGGCAGAAAACGCGGGGCAACCTGACGCCGGACGAGGAGAAGCTCTTCGACGGATTGCTCGCGGATCTGCGCCTGCGCTTCGTGGAGGCAAGCAAGCGGTGATGGCGTCGGCTCCCCGCTCGGGCAGGCTTCCCGGGCGCATTCGTTTCGCGGCCCTCGCGTGTGTCGTGCTCGCCATCTTCACGGGCTGGGGCGCGCTGAACGAGGCCATGGAGATGGCCCACTTCTACGAGGTCCGCTCCCGGCACATGGAGGCCAGCCCTCCGTTCCTCCTGGGCAGCGACCCCGCCGTCCTCCAGAAGCTGCTGGAGGTGCAGTACCAGTCCCTGGAGCCCATGCGAGAGCCGCGCGCCGTGTTGATGGGCGTGCTCGCCGTGGCGTGCGCCTTCGTCTTCGTCTCCGCGTCCAACATTCTGCGCTCGGGCGGACTGCCTCGGGACGCCTTGCGCAAGATGCTCGGCCGCGCCGCGCTCACGGTGGCGGTGCTGCGCACCATCGACGGCGCCCAGTGGGCCGTGGTGTCCCGCCGCGTGGGCGTCACGCTCGCCCAGACACTCACCCAGCGCCCCGAGTACCAGGACCCCACGACAGCCGAGGTCGTCACCAGCGTGGCCCCCTGGATGGCCCTGGGACTGACGGTGCTGGGGACGGCCGTCATCGCGGGCACCTTCGCCCTGCTCGGCCAGTACTTCCGCAGTGACACCGTGCGAGACGCGCTCGTCGCCCAGGACAGCCCGGCGGACGGCTAGCAGCCTCCCGGAACGTCAGTGGGCGTGGGGTGCCACGCCGCCCGGCAACAGGGCCTCCAGCGCGGACTCCACGTCCGCCGAGGAGTCCTCCTCCAGCGACAGCACCCTCCCCAGCCCCGCCCGAGGCAGCCTCAGCAGCTCCTTGCGCGACAGCCCGAAGACGTGCGCCAGGTGCCCCATGGGCCAGCGCGACTGCATGTGCGTGAAGGCCGCTTCGTCCAGGTCCTCGGGACGGCCCTCGGGCAGCTCCACGTTGTCGTAGACCACCCGCTCACCGCCCACGCGCCGACCGTTGCCGTAGGCGAGGACTTCCTCACCCTCGTCCGGGTCATAGACGTAGGCATGCACCGTGGCGTTGGCCGCCCGGGACAGCAGCCGGGGCAGCGCATGGTGCGCGGCATACCAGTGCGCGCCCGGCCGGCCCTGCGTGAAGGGGCCCACGTAGGCCAGCCGCACCACCTTGCGGCGCCGATTGACCGACACCTGCAGGCCCGTGGCGCCCGATGCGCCGTCCAGCCGCAGCGCTTCACGGGCCTGCCGGAGCAAATCCAGCCCGCCGAAGCTTTCGAGTCGAATGAGATAGCCGCCGTGCGCTTCCAGAGTCAGCCCCCCGAGGGTGGGCGCCGCCTATAACCGAGCCTTGCCCCTGATGGCAACTCAAGCACCTCGAAATTCCAGCCGCTACCAGGAGTCCAAAGTATTCCGCTTCTGGCGCAGTTGTGACACCGCGCGTTAACTTCCTGAGCTCGATTGCCAAGGTCGAGCCGACTCTTACGTTGAGTGTATGCGACTCGATAAGTTCACGGTGAAGGCGCAGGAAGCCATCCAGGAAGGCCAGACGCTGGCCCGCCGCGCCGACAATCCCCAGTACGAGCCTGAGCACCTGGCCGCGGCGCTGTTGGGACAGAAGGACGGAATCGTCGACCCCCTGCTGCGCAAGCTTGGCGCCGACGTGAAGCTGTTCTCGTCCCGTCTGGGTGAAGCCCTGGGCAAGCTGCCCAAGATGCAGGGCGGCGAGAGCGCCATGCTGGGCCAGCGCCTGCTCAAGACGTTCGACAAGGCGGAGGACGAGGCCAAGGCGCTCAAGGACGAGTTCATCTCGTCCGAGCATCTGCTGCTCGCGTTGACCCAGGACAAGGGCACGACGGGCGAGGTCATGAAGGCGTCCGGCATCACCCGCGAGCGGGTGGTCGCCGCCCTCAAGGAGGTCCGCGGCTCCGGGCGCGTGACGAGCCAGGACGCGGAGTCCACCTATCAGGCGCTGGAGAAGTACGGGCGGGACCTCACGGAGGCGGCGCGCGCGGGGAAGCTGGACCCCGTCATCGGTCGCGACGAGGAGATTCGCCGCTGCATCCAGGTGCTCAGCCGGCGCACGAAGAACAACCCGGTGCTCATCGGCGAGCCGGGCGTGGGCAAGACGGCCATCGCCGAGGGGCTGGCGCGGCGCATCGTCGACGGCGACGTGCCGGAGGGCCTGAAGAACAAGCAGCTCATCACGCTGGACATGGGCGCCCTGGTGGCCGGCGCCAAGTTCCGCGGTGAGTTCGAGGAGCGGCTCAAGGCGGTGCTCAAGGAGGTCGCCGACGCGTCCGGTCAGGTCATCCTCTTCATCGACGAAATCCACACGATTGTGGGCGCGGGCAAGGCCGAGGGGGCCATGGACGCGGGCAACATGCTCAAGCCGGCGCTGGCGCGCGGCGAGCTGCACTGCATTGGCGCGACGACGCTGGACGAGTACCGCAAGCACATTGAAAAGGACGCGGCCCTGGAGCGCCGGTTCCAGCCCGTCTTCGTGGGCGAGCCCAGCGTGCACGACACCATCAGCATCCTTCGCGGGCTGAAGGAGCGCTACGAGGTGCACCACGGCGTGCGCATCCAGGACACCGCGCTGGTGGCCGCCGCCACGCTCAGCCACCGCTACATCGCGGACCGCTTCCTGCCGGACAAGGCCATCGACCTCATCGACGAGGCCGCCAGCCGCCTGCGCATCGAAATCGACTCGATGCCCACCGAGCTGGACGACATGCGCCGGAAGATGACGCAGCTCCAGATTGAGAAGGAGGGCCTGCGCAAGGAGACGGACCCGCACTCGCAAGAGCGCCTGGCGGCCATCGAGAAGGAGCTGGCCAACCTGCGCGAGCGCTTCGACGCGCTCAAGGTCCACTGGGACGCGGAGAAGACGGCCATCGGCGCCATCCGGACGCTGAAGGAGAAGCTGGAGAAGGTGAAGAACGACCAGGTCGCCGCCGAGCGCCAGGGCGACCTCAACCGCGCCGCGGAGCTGAAGTTCGGCGTCCTGCCTTCCTTGGAGAAGGAGGTCCAGACGCAGAACAGCAAGCTCCTGGAGCTGCAGAAGAAACAGAAGTTCCTCAAGGAGGAGGTGGACTCCGAGGACATCGCCGCCGTGGTGGCCAAGTGGACGGGCATCCCCGTCTCGCGGCTGATGGAGGGCGAGGTCCACAAGCTGGTCCACATGGAGGACCGGCTGGCCCAGCGGGTGATTGGTCAGCGAAGCCCGATTGAGGCGGTGTCCAACGCCGTGCGCCGCGCGCGCAGCGGATTGCAGGACCCGAACCGGCCCATCGGCTCGTTCATCTTCCTGGGCCCCACGGGCGTGGGAAAGACGGAGACGGCGAAGGCGCTGGCGGAGTTCCTCTTCGATGACGACACGGCCATGGTCCGCATCGACATGTCCGAGTTCATGGAGAAGCACGCCGTGGCCCGACTGGTGGGCGCGCCTCCGGGCTACGTCGGCTACGAGGAGGGCGGCCAGCTCACGGAGGCGGTGCGCCGCCGTCCCTACACGGTGGTGCTCTTCGACGAAATCGAGAAGGCGCACCCGGACGTCTTCAACATCCTGCTCCAGATTCTGGACGAGGGCCGGCTGACGGACAGCCAGGGCCGCACCGTGGACTTCAAGAACACGGTGCTCATCATGACGTCCAACCTGGGCTCCGCCGATATCCAGGCGGGCATGGCGGGCAAGGAGGAACTGGACGACAAGACGCGCGAGGACGTCATGGACGCGCTGCGCGGCCACTTCCGCCCGGAGTTCCTCAACCGCGTGGACGAAATCGTCATCTTCGAGCCGCTGCGCAAGAAGGACATCTACCGCATCGTCGACATCCAGCTCGCGAAGCTGGACAAGCTGCTCGCCGACAAGCGGCTGTCGCTGGAGCTGACCGACGCGGCCCGCGAGATGCTGGCGGAACGCGGGTACGACCCGACGTACGGCGCGCGGCCCCTGAAGCGCGCGGTGCAGAAGAACCTGTTGGATCCGCTGGCGCTCAAGGTGCTCAGCGGCGAGTTCCTCCCGGGTGACACCATCCAGGCGGACGCGGGCCCCACCGGGCTCACCTTCGCCAAGGTGCTGGTGGACAATTCGAAGAAAGTGAAGCGCGCGGAGTAGCGCGGACCGAGCCGGCCCCCTGCCCCGTCATCCTGGACGGGCGGGGGCGCCCCACGGCCCTCCTGCCTCAGTCGGATTCCGAGCCGGACGCGTCCGTGATTTCGGCATCCGAGTCGTCGGGGTCGCCACGCCCCCAATGTGCCTCCATGTTGGCCACCATCGACGGGATGTCCGGGTAGAGCCTCGCGAAGGCCCGGGGATAGGCCAGCCGAATGGAGCGGGCATGCTGCTCGAAGATGAGCGCCCGGAGCTCATCCAGGTCCTGGGTCGTGTCGTCCGGACTCAAGCCGAAGGCCCGGTACTCCGCGGTGGCGCTGTTCCCGTCTTCGTCCGTCTGGACGTCCGTCACGGTGTCGAAGTCGAAGAGTCCGAGCAGGGCGCCCCGCAGCTCGGCGTTGGTGACGCCTCCACCACCGACCTGGTTGCCCGCCCGGGCCATCGCGGCGTCGCCCGCCACCGCCCCCGCGCCACCTCCGAAGTTCGCCTGGGACAGCGGCAGCTTGCTGCGCACGACAATCCACTGCTGGGCGTAGGCCTGTATCGCGAAGGCCTGCGCGGGTGTGCCCGCGGCCGCGGCGTTGGCCGCCGCGCGTCGGGCCGCCAGCTCGTCAATCTCCGCCTCGGCCTCTTCCTGCTTGCCAGCCTCCAGGCTGTCGACCAGGTCCCATCCCGGCAGATTCCGCAGGTGGCCATCCAGGGTGTTCATGTTGTTGAGGGCCTGGGCGAAGTTCCGGTTGAGCAACGCCCGGTCGAGCGTGTCCAGGTACGTCTGCCAGGGCGTGGTGTGGTGACGCTCCTGGGGCCACAGGGAGCCCGCGCGTCCGCCCACGTTCACGTTGTTGATGTTCCCCGCCCCGTTGATCCCCAATTGAACCGCCACGCGCTGGATGGGCTCGAGCGACGTGTCGCCCGAGACGGGAGCGACCTTGCGCTGAAAGGGCTCGGAGTCGAGGGTGGGCCCGGTCAGCTTCAGGCCCGAGGCGCGCGAACCCATCAGGTCGGCCTCGGACTCCAGGCCCGGCGCATCGTTGAGGGACTCGCCCTGTAGCTGCGTCGTGGGACGCACGCGCCCCTGCTTCTGCTGCACGACGTGCCAGGCCTCGTGGGCCAGGTGCTTCTCCTGCCCCGGCGCGACGTGGATGTCCGAGCCCTGCGTGTACGCCAGGGCCTGGAGCTGCGCGGGCGCGGACGAGTTGTAGTGGACGCGCACGTCGTCCATCGCCATGCCGGAGAGCGCCTCCACTCCGGACTTCAAGCCGTCGGGCAGTCCGGTGTCGTTGCTCGGAGCGGCACGGCGCTGGAGCGTCTGGGCCTGCTTCGCCTGGGCGACCACCCGAGGCGATGCGTCAAAGGTCTGCTGGAGCTGGCCCAGCGCGCGCGTCCGGGAGTTTCCTCCCTCGGTGGCTCCGGAGGAGGAGGCGGCGTGTGACTCGTCCCGCGTGGACAGCGACTCCTGCACGAACACGCCCATGCGATGTCTCTCCTGGAGACACGCAATGTAGCGTGCACGCTTCAGGGGCTGACAGGATGCCCCGGGTGTCGCGCGCGTCAGCCGGCGTCACACCGGGGGACGTCTCCTCCCCGCATGGGACGTGGAGGGTGGAGTCCCCACGTCCCGGCGCGTCCACTCAGGACGGAGAGGGCGGCGCCTGCGACGCATCCGCGCCGTCCGCGCGAATCTTGCGCGAGTTGTCCAGCAGCTCCTTCCAGGAGGCCTCGTACTCCCCGCGCAGCGTGGACCACTCACCGCCCTTGGCCGACATCAGGCGACGCAGGGCATCTCCCGTGCTCTTGAAGGAGCCGCGCAGGAACTGGAGCTCCTGCTTCGTGAGCAGCGAGTCCTCCGCCCGCGACTGGGCGATGCTCGCCTCCCAACCGTCGAACTGGGCGCCAAGTTCACGCAGCTCGGCTTCGCGCTTGCGCTCGTACGTCGCGCGCCTCACGCCCGCCTTCTCCTCCGCGTCGACGAGAGACTTGTTCGTGTCATCACAGGCCCGGAGCAGCTCCTTCTTGCCCCGCTCGAAGTCCTCCGTGCCGCGCTGGCGCCACTCCTCCAGCTTGCCGCGGAAGGCCTCGCGCCGCTGCTTCACGCCATGCAGCTCCTTCACCTCCTCGTCCGCCTTGCGGATGTCGGACTGCGCCTCGACTTCGGCGATTCGCGCATCGATTCGCTTCTTCTCGGCGTCCATCTTCTGCAGGTAAGCCTCGCGCTCGTTCATGGTCTGGGTTCCTCCTGGGCCGCGCCGCTCGGTGGCGGCGGCTCGCGAGGGTATGGATGCGGATGACCCCTGGCGTCGGGCACAGGCGACGGCACGAGGGCACGAGGTGTCGTGCGGAGTGCTTGACCCCGGGCCGGCTCCGGGCGAAGAGCCGTGCCCATGAAGCCCTGGGAGACACTCGAGAGCGCGAACCTTCCGGACGTGGGGGAGCTGACCCTGGTCCGCAGAGGGGACGAGTACGTCCTGCGCGTGCGCGGACAGACGCTGATGTCCAGCCGGATGCACGGCTCGGAGGAAGCGCTCGCGAAGGCAGGCTGCGCTGGCGTGGTGACCTCCGGAACCGGGCGGGTGCTCGTCGGGGGGCTTGGCTTCGGCTACACCGCGCGCGCCGTGCTGGACACCGTGGGCCCGGGCGTCCGCGTCTCCGTGGTGGAGCTGCTGCCCACCGTCGTCGCCTGGAACCGGGGACCCCACCTCGCGCCCCTCGCCGGCGCCCCCCTCGAGGACAAGCGCGTCACCGTCATCGAGGGAGATGTCGGCGACGTGATGGCCCACCACTCCGCCACCTTCGACGCCATCCTCCTCGACGTGGACAACGGGCCCAGCGCCCTCACCCACCCGGACAACCAAGGCCTCTACGGCCTGCCTGGGCTCTCCAACGCCGCCAGGGCGCTGCGCTCCGGAGGCACGCTCGCCGTCTGGAGCGCGGGCCCCGCCCCCGCCTTCGAGCGCCGCATGGAGAAGTGCGGCTTCACCGTCGAGGTCCTCCACCCCCACGCCCACGGCACCAAGGGCCCTCGCCACGTCCTCTTCATCGGCAAGCTGGGCAGGAGCCGCCGCTGAAGTCCGGCCCCAGAAGGGCTCGACAGAATATGATGACCGGTATATTCATCTCCTCGTGAGCAAAGGAGAAGACACACGCCGGCGGATGATCGCCGCGGCGGCGGAGATGCTGGAGCGCTCGGGCTATGCGGGCGCGGGCATTCAGGAGCTGCTGGAGGCCGGCAAGGCGCCTCGGGGCTCGCTCTACTTCCACTTCCCTGGCGGCAAGGAGCAGCTCGCGGTGGAGGCGCTCCAGGTCTCCGCCTCGGAAGTCACCCGGCTGCTCGACGCGCACCTCGCCACGGAGCGGGGACTCGTCTCCGGGCTGCGTCGCGCGCTGGCGACGCTGGCGGACCGGGCGGAGGCGTCCGGCTTCGAGAAGGGGTGCCCTGTCTCGGCCGTGGTCCTCTCGTCGGGCGCCACCCCTGAACCCGTGCGCGCGGCGGCAGCCGAGGCCCTGCGCGCCTGGCAACAGCTCCTCACCGAGCGACTCCGCGCGGAGGGCCTCACGCCCACCGAGTCGCGGCGACGCGCGGCCCTGCTGCTCTCCTCCATCGAAGGCGCCCTGCTGCTGATGCGCGCCCACCGAAGCCGAGCTCCCGTCGAGGAACTCTCGAAGGAACTGGAGCGCCTGCTCTCACTGGACTGACAGCGGCCCCGAGCCGACGCGGATGGGCCGCGTGGGCTCGACTCCAGAATATGTAGACTGGTCTAGATATACGGAGGTCATCATGAAGGCGACATCACCGGATGCGCTCGTCATCGGCTCCACGGGATTGATAGGGCGTTGGCTCGTGCCGGAGCTCACGCGGCGGGGCCAGCGGGTGGCCCTGCTGTCACGCAACGCGCGGGCTCGGGCCCAGGAGTACCGGGACTGGGTGGCCGGGCTGGGAGGCGCACCCGAGCAGCTCGTGTTCCTGGAGGGCGACCTGGATGCGCCACGACTGGGACTGAGCGCCGAGGATGAGGCTGTGCTTCAGGGCGCGCGCGACGTGTTCCATCTGGGCGCTCGCTTCGCCTGGAACCTGTCCGCCGATGCGGCTCGGCGCACCAACGTCGAGGGCACCCGCGCCGTGGTGGAGCTGGCCTCCCGACTGCCCGCGCTGCGACGACTCGTCCTCGTGGGCGGATATCGCATCGGTCCTCGACTCGATGCCTCGGGCGAAGTCGTCCCCGCGCCCACGTTGGGCTTCACGGGCTCGGGCGCCTATGAGGCCTCGAAGGCGCTCGCGCATCGGGTGGCACTGGAGACCGCCGCGCGACTCGGTGTTCCCGTCACCACCGTGCATCCGTCCACTGTCATCGGCGACAGTCGCACCGGAGCGACGGTGCAGAGCCTGGGCCTCGGAGACACCTTGCAGCGCGTCCACGCGGGGACGATGCCCGTGCTGCTGGGCACGCCGGAGACCTTCGTTCCCGTGGTGGCCGTGGACACCCTGGCGCGCTTCCTCGCCGGCGTGGCGGAGCTGCCGGAGACGCAGGGCCAGGAGTACACGCTGCTGGACCCGAGCACTCCTCCACTCCACCAGCTCGTGCGCTGGGCGGCGGAGCGCTCCGGTCGACGAGCACCGCGCTTCGCACTGCCCGTCTCGTGGGTGCGTTGGTTGCCGGAGCGCCTGCTCGGCGCGGCCACGGAGTCGCTCGACTTCCTCGACACGGCCCGCTACCCGGTGGAACCGGCGCTCGCGCTGGCCCGGCGCATGGGCGTGGAGCTTCCTCCGGTCGCCACGGTGCTCGACCGCTGGTTCGACTTCCTGCGCGCCACGGACTTCGCCCCCGATGTCGCGCGGGCCCGCACCGCATCGGTGCGTCCAGCCTGACCCCCAGCCAGGAGCGCCGCGCGCGCTCCTCCCACCGAAAGCCTCGTCCTGTGGTGTAGTGGCGCGGCTCTCGACACGGACCGGAGACCTCCTGGTGAACCGCCCTTCCCTGCTGGCCTTGCTCGTCGTCCTCCTGACCGCGCCCGTGGGGCGTGCACTCGCGGCGCAGCCCTCCACCGTGCTGGGGGGCCTGGATGGCCTCTATCCGGAGCTGGACATCTTCTACCGGGACCTGCACCAGAACCCGGAGCTGTCGTTCCAGGAGGAGAAGACCGCCGCGAAGCTCGCCGAGCGCCTGCGCAAGCTGGGCTTCGACGTCACCACCGGCGTCGGCGGCACGGGTGTCGTCGCGCTGCTGCGCAACGGGCCGGGCCCCACCGTCATGCTGCGCACGGACCTGGACGGGCTGCCCATGGAGGAGAAGACGGGCCTGCCCTACGCGAGCAAGGTGACGGTGAAGAACGGCGAGGGCCAGACGGTGTCGGTGATGCACGCGTGCGGACATGACGTGCACATGACGGTGTGGCTGGGCACCGCCACGCTGCTGTCCAAGAAGAAGGACCAGTGGCGCGGCACGCTGATGCTGGTGGGCCAGCCCGCGGAGGAGATTGGCGCGGGCGCGCGGAAGATGCTGGCCGACGGCCTCTTCAAACGCTTCCCCAAGCCCGACTTCGCGGTGGCCCTCCACAACACCACCGCCGCTCCCGCGGGACGAGTGGAGTACGTGTCCGGCTACGCGATGGCGCATGTGGACTCGGTGGACATCACCCTCTACGGCAAGGGCGGCCACGGCGCGTATCCGCACACCACGGTGGACCCCATCGTCATGGCGGCGCGCACCGTGCTCGCGCTCCAGTCAGTGGTCAGCCGGGAGAAGCATCCCCTGGAGCCCGGCGTCATCACCGTGGGCTCCATCCAGGGCGGCACCAAGCACAACATCATCCCCGACGAGGTGCGCCTCCAGCTCACCGTGCGCTCGTACAAGCCGGAGGTGCGCAAGGCGCTGCTCGACGGAATCGACCGCGTCGCGAAGGCGGAGGCCCTCGCCTCCGGCGCCCCCCGTCCTCCCAAGGTCGAAGTCACGGAGGGCACGCCCGCCACGTACAACGACCCGGCGCTCACCCGCCGACTCACCGACGCCGTGGTGCGCGTGCTGGGCGAGAAGAACGTGGGCGAGGCCCAGCCCGTCATGGGCGGCGAGGACTTCTCCGAGTACGGCCGCGCGGGAGTCCCCGCGGTCATGCTCTGGCTCGGCGCCGTCGAGCCCCAGCGCTTCACCCAGTCCCGCTCAGGGGGCGAGCCACTCCCCTCTCTCCACTCTTCCGGCTTCATCCCGGACCGCGAGCGCACGCTGCGCACGGGTGTCACCGCACTGACAACGTCGGCGCTGGAGCTGTTGGGCAAGCCCTGAATCGCCTTGTTAGAACGGCGGAATGCTCAAAGCCGTTCCCGCTCGCGCGTTGCTTCTCACCGCCTGCTGGCTCTTCTGCGCCTGCGCGCGGCAGGTGCCCTCCACCACCCCTGAGTCACCCTCGGGGAGTGCCCATCCGCCCGAGAGCTTCGCGAGGCTGGTGGACACCATCTTCGAGGCCTCGTTCGACTTCTCTCCGTCGAACGGCACGGCGGTGGGGCTGCACGCCTATGACAGCAAGCTGGAGGACCTGAGCCGGCCTCGCGTCGAGGCCCGCATCCGCGAGCTGGAAACGCTCCTCGCCCGACTGCGCGCCGTGGACCGGGCCTCGCTCTCCTTCGACGACACCATTGACGCGGAGGCCCTGGAGAGCCAGCTGCTCGCGGAGCACTTCGAGCTGAGCGTCGTGCGCGGCTGGGAGCACAACCCCATGCTGTACGCGGGGCTGCCCGGTGGCGCCATCGACGGGCTGATGAAGCGCGACTTCGCGCCGAAGGCCGAGCGGCTGCGCTCGGTCATCGCGCGCCTGAAGGCCGTGCCCGCCGTCTTCGCCGCCGGCAAGGCCAACGTCCAGACGCCGCCGCGCGAGTTCACCGACCTGGCCCTCCGCATGGCGAAGGGCTCCGTGGGCTTCTTCGAGGGCTCGGTGGCGACGTGGGCCAGGGACGCCGCGGGCAACGACGCCGTGCTCCAGTCCTCGTTCCTCGCGGCCAACCGCGCCGCCGTGGCCGCGGTGAAGGACTACGCGCGCTGGCTGGAGACGGACCTGCTGCCACGCTCCACCGGCAAGTACGCGCTGGGCGAGGAGCGCTTCCTGACCAAGCTGCGCTACGAGGAGATGATTGACCTGCCCCTGCCCGAGCTGCTCGCGCGCGGAGAGGCCAATCTGGAGAAGGACTACCGCGACTTCGTGGCCACCGCGAAGCGCATCGACGCGCGCCTCACGCCGGCCCAGGTGATGGCCCGAATGGAAGAGGACCACCCCACGGCCCAGGACCTCATCCCGTCGGTGCGCCGCTCGGTGGAAGGCGTGCGCGAGTTCCTCGTCGCCAAGGACCTGGTCACCATCCCCTCCGAGGTGCGCCCCCGCGTGGAGGAGACGCCGCCCTACGCACGCTCGGGCTCGTTCGCCTCCATGGACACGCCCGGGCCCTACGAGACGAAGGCCACCGAGGCGTTCTACTACGTCACGCCCGTGGAGCCTGACTGGGACGCGAAGCACCAGGAGGAACACCTGAGCCTCTACAACGCGCCCGTCGTGTCGGTCATCAACATCCACGAGGTGTGGCCCGGCCACTACCTCCAGTTCCTCTACGCGCCCCGCTTCCCCACGAAGGTCCGCAAGCTGGTCGCCGTGGGCAGCAACGCGGAGGGCTGGGCGCACTACGCCGAGCAGATGATGCTGGACCAGGGCTTCGGAAACGGAGACCCGAAGCCGCGTCTGGCGCAGCTGTCCGAGGCCCTGCTGCGCGACTGCCGCTACGTGGCCGGCATCAAGCTGCACACCGCCGGGTGGACCGTGGAGGACGCCGCGCGCCTGTTCCGCGAGAAGTGCTTCCAGCAGCCGGCCAATGCCTACGAAGAGGCCCGGCGCGGCGCCTACAACCCGACGTACCTCTACTACACGTTCGGCAAGCTGGAGGTGCAGCGACTGGCCCAGGACTACCAGGCCGCGAAGGGTCCGGGCCTCAAGCAGTTCCATGACGCCTTCGTCGCCCAGGGCAGCCTCCCCTTGCCGCTGGTGCGGCGGCTGCTCCTGCGCTGAAGACCGCGTGCCGCGACGAGGGCCTCGGGCCGGAAGACGCTCGCCGCGACGCGCGGGAGCGCGAGCGTCCCCCAAGACGCCCGCGCTCCTCACGCCCCTCGGGCTAGGTGCAGATGCCCGGACGGACGCTGACGCAGCCCGCGGCTCCGCAGCGGGTGAAGAGCGTGCAGCGCCGGGCCTCGAAGTCGCCGAAGGCCCTCACGGAGGTGGAGCGGCGCCCGTCCGATTCCGTCTCCACGCACATGTCGAAGTCGGCGATGGGCGTGTTCGGAACCTCGAAGAACGCCTCGCCCGAATTGAGCATGCCGCTGGTGGTCGCGCACGTCATCGCGTTCGCGGCCGTCGTCGCGCGGACCTCCACGACGCGCACCGCGCACAGGTTCATGTCCTGGATGCCCACGGTGAAAATCGAGCCCCCCGGGTCACACGCCCCGCCCGTCACGGACTGGCAAGCGCCGCCCACGCAGTTGCCTCCCGCGTTGCACACCTGCGCGCCTGACGAGTTGCAGCACGCCTCCCCCAGGTCACCGCAGTTGCGGCACACCTCGCCGGCCGACTCCATCACGCACATCAGGGAGCCGCCGCAGACCCCGGAGGCGCCGCTGACGCAGCACTCCTGGCCCTCGGCGCCACACGGGACGCACGCCCCGCTGTTGCACACCAGCCCCGCGTTGCAGCTCGCGGAATCGGTGCGGCACGCGCAGCCCTCGGTTCCCGCCTGGCTGGGGTCGCAGCTCGGGGTGCTCCCCTGGCAGCTTCCACAGCCCGCCATGACGACCATGCACAGCATCAACAGCCCCCGCAGGGGTGAATTCAGGTTCACGATGGGATTCCTCATTCGCAGAGTCGATGGGAGAACGGTGTCGGTGGGGCTCATGGGCGCAGCACCAGATGCACGGTCTGCCCCTGGCCATCGATGGCGCGGACCAGGACCTCGAAGTCGTCAGAGACGGCCAGCGCCTCCACGAAGCGATAGCCCGCCTTGGTCAGCTCCTCGGGTGCCACCTGCGACAGCGGGACGCTCTTCTTGCCGTCCGGCGTGGAGATGAAAGCCGCCTGCGTCTTGCCATCCTCGGAGGTGGCGGTGCCCACGGCCCAGCCGCTGGTGTTGAGGGACACGGCCTTCCCCGACACGAAGCCCTCGGGCAGGGGCAGCCACTGCACGCCCTCCTTCGAGGACCAGCGGAAGGGCCTCAGCTTCTTGTCGGAGCCGCGCACCGTTCCCAGCACATGGCCCACGTCGTTGAGCGCGGTGACTTCCGACTCCTCGTCCACCAGGACCTGCTGCTCCTTGCGGACGATTCGCACCGCGCGAGCGCCCTTGCTGGTCGCCACGGTCGACGCGGACTCGCCCAGGGCGTTGAAGAAGATGCGGCCCGACGCGAGCCCCGCCAGCCCCTCGTGCTTCATGGGGCCCACCTCGTCCACCAGGTACACGGTGTCCTTGTCATCCGGCCAGCGCACCAGCGGCGTGCCATGGGCATTGCCCAGGAGCGCCTCGTAGCCGTCGACCCACAGCTCCGCGCCTGACTTCACCGTGCTGGACTTCAGGCGGAACGCGCTGGGGCCCTTGGACGTGTACGCGGTGCCGAAGACATCGCCACTGCCATTGACGCCCTTCACCTCCACGCGGTCCGCCTTGAGCACCTCCTGGAGCGGATATGCGACCGACTTCGCGGTGATCAGCGTGTCCGACTCCTGGTTCGCCAGCCGCGCCACCAACGCACCCCCATTCAGCAGGAAGCGCGGAATGGAGGACGCTGGCAGAAACTGCCAGTACTTGAAGGGGAACACTTCGACGATGCACTTGAAGACCGCGACCTTGAGCGTCTGGCGGATTCCTCCCGACGAGGCCTGGATGACGGTGGGACCGGACCAGTCCGGGGGCAGCCGCATGGTGAAGCGCGCGGTGCGCTGGGCCTCGGGGACACGCACATTGAGCACGCCCACGCTCGCGTCCACGCTCAGCAACTCCACCAGCGCCCCTCCCGTGGGCGCGGGGCTGCTCAGCGTCACCTCGCCAATCAACTCCGTCGGGTCCGGCGACTGGCAGCGGTTGGTGGACGTCAGCACGCGAACCGAGGCCAGGCGCGGCCGGGGCACCCCCGCGTAGGCCACGAACTGGCGGACCGTCACCGGCTCCGTCCAACCGACCTTGATGATGATGTCCGTGTAGCCGTCCACCCAGACCTGGCTGCCGGAGGTCAGCACCAGCTCCACGTTGTGCGGACACGAGGAGTGGGCACAGAACGGGTCATCCGCGCCGCGCACCTGCCGGGCAAAGGCCTTCAGCGTGCCGCGCACTCGCGTGACGCTGTTGGCGCCTCCCAGGTAATAGGGGCTCGGGAGCGTGTCATCGAAGGTCCAGGTCAGCACGTTGCCGGAGCGCGAACCGTACAGGTGCAGCACCAGGTCCGAGTTGATGCCGAAGTCGCGCGCGGGGACGTTGAGGTTCAGCGATCCGGACGCCTTGGGCAGCAGCCAGTAGCCCGTGGCGTAGTCGTTGCCCTTCACATGGATGCGAGCCGCGTTGAGGCGCACGTTCGTCCCGCGCCGCACGTCGTCCAGGACATCCGCCTGGGCCACCGGAGTCAACCAGAGGCCGAGCAAGGCCAGCAGGCCCAGCCTGTTCAGAATGCGTTTCATGAAGACCTCGAATACGTGGAGTGATTGAGACAGGGAGAGAGAGGCCGTGGCTCAGCCGTCACGCTGCGCGGAGGACTGGGCCATGAGGGACATGATGCGAGCGCGAAGGGAGGACTGCTGCCCCGGGCGCAGCGCGAGGGCCTGGAGCATCTGGTAGATGGGCGCGCTGCCGTCGAGCCGGTGGGTGATGACGTTCAGCAACGTGGACTCCGCGCCGGAGGCGAGCTGGCCGGAGACGACCCAGCCTCGCAGCCGCTCCAGGTCCGCCGCGTCCAGCGCGCGCGCGTCCAGGGCGTCGAGCAGCGCGGACTGCACCGCGCGGTCCTTCTCGAAGCCGAGCGAGTCCAGCAACATGCGAGTGGCCACTTCCTGCGGCGCGCGGCGCAGCGACTCCGCAGCGGCGGCGCGCACCTCCGCCGATTCCGCGCGCAGGTGGGGCCCCGCCTGGTCCAGCACGGACTCCAGGCCGGTGTTGCCCAGCGCGCGCAGCGCATGCGTGCGGTCCTCGTCGCTGCGTGCATCGCGCAGCGCGGCCTCCAGCGGACGCGCGTACGTCGCCACCTCCGGGTCACCCGGAGACAGGTGCGAGATGACGCCTCCCAACGCGTACGCGGACGCCCGCTCCGCTCCCACGTCGTTCGCCGCACGCGCCTGGGCGTTCATCGCGGTGAGCATCCGCCCCGTCTCCGGCTCGGGCTCGCGGAGGAAGCCGGCACGCTGCACCATCAGTCCGAAGGAAGCCTCGTGCTCACGGGCCGCCGGCGACTGGAGCAGCGCGCGCATCGTGGCCTGGGCCTCCGCGTGGCCCGCCCCCGCCAGCAGGTCCATGGTGAGCTCGCGCAGTCCTGGCGACACCCCCTTGCGCTGGAAGCTCACCGCCAGCTCCCGCACACGCTCAGGCTCCAGCTTGAGCGCGGCGATGGCGCGGCGCACAAAGCCGTCCAGGCCCGCGATGGCCTCGGCGCTCGTCGCGGAGGAGAGCACCTGGAGCACCCGGTCCATCGTCATGCCATCGGCCTGGCTGCGCAGCAGGGCGACCTCCGGGTCTCCCTCGAACGCAATCTGCGCGGGCTGGCGGATGATGGTCTTCTCCCCTCCGGTCGCCAGCAGCGGCTTGAGCTGACGGGAGGCGAACTCCACGCGCAGCCGCATCCGGCGCGACATCAGCGCGCCGCCGTCGGTCCGCGAGGCATCCAGGGACTCGTCATGGAACACGCCGGCCATGCGGCCCTCCGGGGTGCGCTCGAAACGCGTGAGCGAGCGGAGGTCCTGCTGGAAGGGGGCGTTGCCACCCGCGGCCCGCAGCTTGTGGTAGCGCGAGCGACGGCGCGTCAGTCGCGCGTCACCGTCACCCTCGAAGCGGAAGTGGGCCTCCACGTCGCCCGTCTGGGTGGACTCGACGGCGCTCCACTCGGAGGCGTCGCGCAGCTCGGTGGGGAACAGCTCGGCGGCGAGCGTCTGCGTGAGCTGACGGAACATGGGCGGCTCGGCCTCCGAGAAGCGCACGGCCAGCAGCGCGCCCCGGCCATCCAGCTCCACCCACGCGGAGGCAGTCTGGGGAAGGTGCGCCGCCACGGCGGCCGCGTCGGGCAGGAGGACCTGGCCGGACAGTACGGCCTCGTGTCGCTCCAGGGACTTCAGCGCCAGGTGCAGGCGCGTGCCGGTGGGGCGCACCTCGAGCGCCTGGAGCGTCAGCGAGCCTTCCAGGTGCAGCGTGCCATCGAGCGTCGAGGACTCGCCGGCGGAGGGCAGTGGCAGCGACACGCGCTGGAGGTCGTCCCAGACGAAGCGGTAGACGCGCTCCTCGCCCTGGGTCCACTGGTAGAGGGGCAGCCGAGAGTCGCTCACCACGGACGCGGTGTCGGCGCCAGGCATGGTGGGGCGCGTGAAGTACCAGGCGGACAGCGAGCCGGTGAGCAGCAGGGTGGACAGCACGGCCGTGCGGACGGCGAGCCTCGGGCGACGCATGAAGGACTCCAGGAATCAGACTGAAGAGGACTGGGAAGGAGCCACCCCGGCATGCCCGCACCGGGGTGGATGGAAGGGGGTCCGGCCCCTTCTCGAAGGGAGGGACCGGACCCGGACCCGCACGTGTGGCTAGAAGAGCTGCGCCACCGGCACGGTCACTTGCTGGGTGTAGATGTTGTGCTTCATGCCGAACCCGCTCCAGCTGAAGATGGGGAACTCCGCGTGGGCCGGTCCCAGCTCGGCGTAGAGCATGATGCGGCCGTCGAGGAAGCGCGCCTCGATGTCGAGCTTCGACGTGAGCCGCAGGAACAGCGTGTTCGGGTTCGTCGGGTGCGAGGGCGAGCTCAGGTAGATGCCAATGTCGCTGTAGAGCGGCAGGTTCACACGGGTGAGGACCACCTCTCCGCGCACGGCCACCTGGAACTGGGGAATGCCGATGCCCACGGAGGCGAAGCCGTTGACCGTGAGGTAGGGGGTGACGGTGCCGAACAGGTCCACGCCCAGCAGGTCCGCGGCGCAGTCGCGGGTGACGGCCCCGCCGAGGGAGATCTTGATGCCCGTCTCCGCGGAGACGCCGCCCTTGACCGTGACGGGGATGAACCACACCAGGAAGGTGGTGGACGCCTGGGCGGCGTCGCTCTTGAAGAAGGGCTTGTCCTCCGCGAAGGTGATGCGCAGCGGGTAGTGCATGTCGTGGTTGTAGACACTGAGGCCCAGCACGCGAGCGCCCAGCTGGAGCCGGATGCCGTTGCCCTCGGTGCCCGCGCCGCCGTGGACGTGGACCACCTCGAACGGCGTGGGGCTGAAGACGTTCACATATGCGTTGAACTCCGCGTAGAGCCGCGCGTTGTAGTCACACCACGGGCCCTCGAACCCGAACCCCTTCGCCTTCAGGTCCGCGCCCGGCGCGGTGATTTCCCAGCCCGCCTTGTAGTCGTAGCCACCGCCGAACATGCTGTCGCCGGAGTAGCCGCTGTCGCCGTGCTCACCGCCGTGGCGCACCAGGCCCGAGGACGGGTCCACCGGCACATCCAGCGCCGCGATGTGCGCGCCGTAGATGTTCAGGTACTGGGTGAGCAGCGAGGAGCTGAGCGTGTAGTCCTTCTGCTTCAGCGTGGAGAGCTTGAGCAGGTCCGCGTTGCGAACGAAGCTCTGCTCGCTGAAGTCGTTGCCCGTCAGGTTCAGACAGGCCTGCAGGTCCGCGGCGCGGCGCGGCGCCATGGCGGCCTCGAGCTGCCCCTTGTAGCGGCGCGGGCTCCAGTCGCAGGACGTCACGTTCGAAGTGTCCAGGCACCCCTGCTCCTGGGCCTTCACCAGCCGCTCCTCGATGGCCTTGTCGAGCATGTAGAGGTGCTCGCCCACCTGATTGTTCAGCTCCTTCGGGTCCTGGTCCTGCTTCTTGAAGATGAGGACGGCCTGCTGCCACTCGGCGTAGACGGCCTCGCGCCGGCGCAGCAGGGCGGTGAAGACCTCCTGCTCCTCCTGACGCACGGTGAGCACGTCATCGGGGGTCTTGCTGAGCTGCTTGCTCATCGACTCGTGCCAGGCGTCCGTCGGCGTGGCCCACTTGCGGGCCTCCTCGTTGTTGGCCAGGGACGCGGCCTCGCTGGTGAACTCGTAGCCATTGATGCCGTCCGGGTACGGGCCCGGAGCGAACTCGAAGTACGCGTTCTTGGCCACCGCCTGGTCCGCCCAGATGGGCGCCAGCTTCTTCTGGTCGCGGCTGTAGAGCGTGCGGTTGGCGATTCCGTTCGCGCCGTACGCCGCGTTGAAGAGCGCGCGGTAGTCATCACCGTACTGGCCCGCCAGCCGCTCGAAGCGGCTGTAGCCCAGGTACTTCTCGTCCACGAACTCCTGGCACGACGTGATTTGCGTTCCGTTCTTGTCCCAGGCCTCCAACTGGATGAGGTACGCCTTCTCCGCCTTGGTCAGGTTCTCCAGCCGCTTGCGGTAGAGCACCTGGCCCTTGAGCACCTGGCCCGCGAGCCCCTGGTCCATGCCGGTGAAGCGGGTGGTGCCCAGCTTGACGGGCTGAGTCGCCACCGTCGCCGTCTTGCCACCGAGTTCCTCCGGCAACAGCACTACCTTCTTGGCCGCCAGTTCCCAGCGCGCCTTCCACTCCGACTCCGTGAGGTCCTGGCAATACGCGTCGTGGGCCTGGCCGCAACTGCTCGAGCGGTAGTCCACGTTCGCGCACTGCTCGAGCACCGGCGTCGGGCAGTCGGCCGCGAGACTCGCGGGCGCCGCCAGAATCGTCGCCGACAATCCGGCCCAACGCAGCGGGCTCCCCAACAGACCCACCTTCATCCCCTTGGTCATATGCAGCTTCGTCCTTGGTGTGGGGCCGGCTTCGGGCTCGGCCCGCGCAGCCAGAGAGCACACGCTGTGCCGCGCGCTTCTCACTCGGGGACACGAGGAGACACGCGGGCCAGACGAGGACCCCGGGACAACAAGGCGATGGGGGCCGTTGCCTGCGAGGCAACACCCCACGCGTGACGAGGCACCAGGCCTCGACGACATGGGTGAGCACCGGGCCTCTTGGTTCGAGGGCCCGGGCTCCGCCAGCCACGCATGGGTTCAGGGAATCAGTGGCCTACGCGCTCGCACAGGCCCAGGCGCGCGTAGGTCCAGTCGCGTCGGACGGTGGCGGGAACCACGCCGAGCACCGCCGCGGTCTCCTGGATGCCCAGGCCCGCGAAGTAGCGCAGCTCCACCACCCGGGCCAGCCGGGGCTTGAACGCCTCCAGCTCCACCAGCACCCGCTCCAGGTCCAGCACGTCGATGTCGACGCCGACCGGAACCTCGAAGACCTCGTCGCGAAGGAACAGCGGCTCGCGCCGCGCATCGCTCCGCCGGGCGTTGCGCACCCGCACGCCCTCCACCAGCACCCGGCGCATCGCCTGGGCTCCCGCACCCAGGAAGTGCCTCCGCCGGTCCGCATCCGCCACGTCCCCCGCGAGACGCAACCAGATGTCTCGCAGGAGCATCATCGGACGCATTGAAAGGCGGGGTGACTCACCATTCATGTCCGAGTGCGTCATCTCTCGGAGTTCCTGGTACGCCACCCACCGCAGTGCATCCCGAGCCTCCGCGTTCCCGTTGCGAGCGCCGTCCAGCAGCGATGTCATCTCCGACATGCCCATGGTGTCCTCCTGGGTCTCACATCCCATCGAGTCGCTTCGCCACGTCTGCCTACGATTTCGAACGAGGACGCCCGCAAATCTTGAGAACAAAGAATTGTTTTTCGAGGATGCCGACAATTCCCTGCCCGGTGGGATGACCCAACCTGTGCTCTCAAGGTGGGTCGGCGCAATGCACGCTCGCAAGTATTTCTTATTTTTCTTGTTTATCTACATTTCCGAGGATGACTGGAATACGTTCGCGGCGCGGGCGCCCATGCGGGCTCCGCTGCGGGCGTGAGGACGACGTCGACCGCCTGACAGGCGAACGCCTCCCGCACTGGGCAGGCGCCCGCGGCCACCCGGGAGTCGCGGCGGACGTCAGGCGGCGGGCAGCCAGAGCACGAAGCGCGCGCCGCGCCCGCGCACCCGCTCATGGCGAAGGTCTGCGCGCATGCTCCGCGCGAGCCGCCGGCAGAGCGCCAGCCCCAGCCCCACGCCGGGTGCGGACTTCGCCGCCGTCTGCACGGATTTGGAGAACGGCTCGAAGAGCTTGCGCGCCGTGGCCACGTCCACGCCCGGCCCGTGGTCCCTCACCACCAGCCCCACCGTCGCGCCGCGCCGCTCCAGTTGCACGAGGATGCGCTTGTCCACCGCGCCCGCCGCGTACTTGGAAGCGTTGTCCACCAGGTTGAAGAGCACCTGCTCCACCGCCGACGGGTCCGTCAGCACCACCACGTCGGAAGGCACCTCCACGCACAGCGACATGCCCGCCTGGAGCGCGCGCTGAGAGAGCCGCTCCTCCATCCGGGACAGCAGCGTGCCCACCGCCACCCGCTCCAGCCTCGCGGGGGTGCGTCCCCGTTCGATGCGGGCATAGGCCAGCACGTTCTCCACCAGGTGGCTCAGCCGCTCCGCCTCGCGGTGGAGGATGTCGAAGTATTCCTGGCGGCGCTCCGCGTCGGGGACCATCCCCGCCGACAGCATCTCCGTGTACATCCGGAACGTCGTCAGCGGCGTGCGCAGCTCATGCGTCACCGCCGAGACGAACGCGCCCCGCCGCTCGCTCAGCGACATCACCCCGCCCAGCAGCGACACCACGGCCACGCCCGCGAGCACCACGCCACTCCACGCCACCATCAACACCAGGGGCAGTGAGGACAACGCGCCGGATGAGCCCTCCTCGCCTGGTGCCGCGCCCGGCACCAGCCGCACCGGCAGCGACGCCAGCAGCCGCCCCTCCCCCTTTGCTGTCTCGGAGCCCTTCACCGGCTCCAGCGTCGCGCCCGGCAGCAGGTCCTCCACCTTCCCCTGCAGCCAGCGCTGAAGCGCGGGCCAGTCCAGCCAGCAGCCCTGGAGATATTCCTGACCGTCGACCTGGACACGCCGGCCGAGCAGCAGGGCATCCCCCACCCAGATGGCCCGCATCTCCTCGACGACTTCGCGTGCGGCGACGTTCTCCGCCGGCGCCATGTTGCCGTAGCCCACCATGTTCTGGCTCGCGGCCTGGCGCGCGCTGCGGGAGCGCGCATCGAACTCGCTCGCGTTCTTCGTCCACTGGAGCGCGTCCCCCAGCTTGTTCCCACTCGCCCGCCGCGCCACGGGCTCCCCATCCGAGGGCGCACGCATCGCCAGCGCCTCCCGCACGTTGGCGCTCCGCAGCAGCAGCGACACGCGCTCCAGCCGCTCGCGCAGGACGTCCGCGTCGACACCCGGGTGCGCCAGGTGCGCCAGGCTTCGCAGCTCGGGCTCCATCACCTGGGGCGAGGACACCTCGCCATCAGGCCCCATCTGGAAGTGAAGCAGGACGTGCTCCGGCGGGCCCGAGAGCAGGGGCGAGGCCACCCAGGCCTGTCCCCTGGCAAGGGGCCGCCGCTGTCCGTCCAGGATGCCGCGCGCGGGAGCCACGGCCGCATACGACTCCACCGCCACCGCGCTCTCCCGGGCCACCAGCGGCAGCAGCTCCGAGTCGAGCCGCCACAGCGCCAGCCGCACGTTCTCCTCTCGCGCCGCGCTCTCACGTGCCTGACGGTCCGTGCGGTCCAACCGCAAGGCGAAGACGGACAGCCACACCACACCGGCCAGGGCGAGCAGCAGACAGGCGCTCACCGCGAGCCAGACACGCCAGGAGCGAATCATCCCGGGCCGCCCGGCGCGGAGAACATGTAGCCCTTGCCTCGCACCGTGAGGATGACGCGGGGCTCGGCCGAGTCGTCGCGCAATTTCTCCCGGAGGCGCGCCATCGTCATGTCCACCGTGCGCGTCTGCACGCTCCTCGCGGGCAGGTGCCAGACGCGCTCCAGCAGCTCTTCCCGGGAGATGGCCCGGTTGGCGTTGTCGCCCAGGTAGCGCAGCGCCTCGGCCTCGCGCTCGGAGAGGTCCGTCCGGGAGCCGTCGTCGAAGCTCAGCTCCCGGCGCTCCACCACGAAGTGGCCTCCGGGGAAGTCCACGCGGGAGGCGCCCTGGGGCCGCTCCGCCGAGCGTCGGAGCACCGCGCCCGCGCGTGCCAGGAGCTCACGCACCGAGAAGGGCTTCACCACGTAGTCGTCCGCGCCGAGCTTCAACCCCATCACCCGGTCCTCCTCCTGGCCCCGGGCGGTGAGGATGATGACGGGCAGCGTCGGCCGGCTCTTTCGCACGGCCCGGAGCAGGTCCAGCCCGTCACCGTCCGGGAGCACCAGGTCGAGCAGCACCAGGTCCACCGGAGTGCGTTCGGCCAGCCGCTGGCCTTCCTCCCGCACGCCCGCTTCGAGGACCTCGTAGCCCTCGAAGCGAAGCGCATCCACGATTCCGCGCCGGATGGCGGGGTCATCCTCGACGACGAGTACTCGGCGCGCGGCCATGACGGCATCCTACTCCAAGGTGAACTGACGCTTCGTCGCCTCGCGACGCACCACCTGACCGATGACCCCGTCCAGCGTGGACTCCTCCTCCGTGGGATTCTTCTTGCGAGCCTCCGCGAGGAACTCCTGACGCTGCCGGCCCAGCTCCTGGATGCGCTGCTGCAGCGCCGCCCGCTCCTTCTCCCGGGCCTCCAGCCACGCCTTGCGCCCGTCGCCGTCCAGGTTGCGCATCGGCTCGGGCAGGTCATCGGCGGCGACCGCGCCCAGGTCCACCTTGTTCTTCTTCACCGCGTCCACCAGGTCCCAGCTCTCGTTGGAGTAGTTCCCGGAGGACTTCGCCACCGAGCGCGCCGCCATGTTCTGCACCGACACGCCGCGCGAGAGGCTGTCCTGCTCCTGCTGCCGCATCTGGCTCGCCTTGCCGGAGGCGCCGCCATAGACGACGTACGTCTTGTTCAGCTCGGTGCCGAGCCGGGCAATCTCCTCGTCCTGCGGCGCGGGCAGCTCCACCACCTTCTGGTTCTGGTCGATGTTCATGTAGCTGCCATCGGCGAGCGTGGCGGCCGCCTTCCACTGGTCCGAGATGCCCTGCTCGTAACCACCGCAGTGGATGGTGTTCACGGTGATGCCCCGCTTGCTGGCGGCGGACACGGCCTCGCGGAAGTCGACGGGGCCCTGGGTGAAGGTCTCGTTGCCGGCGATGAAGATGAGCCGCATCGCGTCCGGGTTCGTGCTCCACGCGAGCTTCTGGCTGGCCTCCTGGATGACCTCGCCGCAGTGCTCGGAGCCACCGGAGGTCCTCAGGGCGAAGAGGCGCTCGGAGATGGCGTCCAGGTCCGTGGTGAAGGGCGTCAGCAGGCGAATCTCATTCGAGCCCGCGCCCTCCCCGGCGTAGCCGTAGGCGTAGAGGGCCAGTTCGAGCCTCGGAGCGGCGCCCCCACGTCGGGCCTGAGAGAAACGGTTCACGATGTTCCACAGCTGCGTGCGGGCCTGGTCCAACAGGCCGTCCATGCTGCCGCTGGTGTCCAGCAGCAGGGCAATCTGGATGACGGGGGCCGAGGCATCGGCCGGCGCGGGCTTCGTCGGGGTGGGGACCTCCACGCGAGGAGGAGGGACCACCGCCACGGGGGCGGGACGCGGCACCTCGGGAGGAGGCGGGGTGGACGCGGGCTTGCCCAGCAGGAGCGCGGAGAGCGCGAGCACCGTGGCCGAGCCAAGGATGACAGGGAGCTTGAGGGCCGGTTTCATCGTGAGTCCTTTCGTACGGCGGTGCCCTGAAGAGCACGCTGGGACAGTAACGATGGAGACCGTCCGAAAGGTGTAACCGCCGTGTAACCGGGTGCGCGGCTACCGCGCGTCCCAGAGGAAACCCAGCTCCAGCTCGAAGGCCTCGAAGGGCTCCGCGCGAACCCTCGCGTTCGCCTCATGAATGACGGGTGGGGCGTAGCTTCGTCCATCGAGGCGATGGACCTCCAACGTCCTGGCTATCGGATCGATGATCCAGACATGGCGCACGCCTTCGCGGGCATACAGGGGCAGCTTCAACGAGCGGTCCAGTCGCGACGTGGAGGGGGACAGCACCTCGCAGACCCAGTCCGGGACGACCGTGAAGCCGACCGTCTGCGGAAGCTCTGTCATCCGCTCACGTCGCCAGCCCGCGACATCCGGGACGAGGACATTTCCCCCGAACAGATGAAGCTCCGGCTCGTCCAAGATGAACCAGCCTCCAGGCCCGCCCCGTCCCCGGTCGAACGGTCCGCTCAACTCACCTCCCAGCCGGGACGACGCCAGCGCGTGCCGCGGTGCTGGCCGAGGGCTGACGTGCAGTTCCCCATCGATGAGCTCCCCGACCACCGTCTCGGGAAGCGCCTCCAGGTCCGCATAGGTGGCCGGTTTCTTGTCCATGACGTCCCCATATCCATAAGCCTCGCCGCCCAACCCCAGTTCCATGGTCATGCGAGGGGAATAACATCGGGGTCTGACGCGTGAGGGTGTCCATGTCGCTACCGCCCTCCCAGGTTGTATCGGCTGGACGGCGGACGCAAGGGGGGCGCTACACCGCCACCCGGCTCGGGCCACGCGCGTGCACGTCGTGCAATCACGCGGCCAGTGAGCGCCACGAACCAGGCACCGCCGACTCAGGCGCTCCGGAGCATCAGCCGCTCCACGACGGAGCGCACCTCGCGCAGCCGCGCGGGGTCCGTCACGGCGACAAAGATGGTGTCGTCGCCAGCCACCGTGCCAGCGAGCCCCGGCACCTCCGGCTCTCGGTCCAACGCCAACGCCAGGGCGGGCGCATAGCCAGGCCCCGTCTTCACCACGAGCATGTTCGGCGGAGCCTCGATGATGCTGACGCGCTGCCGCTCGGTGGCCACCACCGGCTCCATCGACGCGCGCTGATAGCGCCCGCCGACCTTCTGCACGCCCAGCTTCTTCAGCCGCCGCGACAGCGTGGACTGGCTCGGGGCCTGCCCTTCCGCCTCCAGCAGCTCCTGCAAGACCGCCTGATCGCTGATCTCCCGCTCCGAGATGAGCCGAAGGATTTCGTCGTCCAGGTTCATTCCCACCACCATGCATGCGCGTGAATTTCCATGCAAGGAACCCGCATGAAAGATTGCGGGAACATTACCCTTGCGCGTCGCGTCTTTCTGCATAATATCCGCGCCCCATTCGCGGAAATGCACGCATGCTGGTGCATATTCATCCACCTATGCATCCGGTCCAGGCCGGGGAGCGCAGGCCCATGAAGCACGTCACGCACATCAAGGATCTCGGCCCCGCGGGTGTAGAGGCCATCCTCGCGCAGGCCGCGGCCTGGAAGCAGACGCCTCCGGGTCGTCATCTGGAGGGGAGCATCCTCGGGATGGTGTTCTTCAACCCGTCGCTGCGCACGCGCACCTCGTTCGAGGCGGTGATGCTGCGCGGGGGTGGCAACGCCATCATCCTGGATGTCGGCTCGGGCGTGTGGAAGCTGGAGCACCGCGAGGGCGCGGTGATGAACCTGGACCGGGCCGAGCACCTCAAGGAGGCCGCGCCCGTCCTCTCGCGCTTCGTGGACATGCTGGGCGTGCGGACCTTCTCGCAGGGTGGCGGCGACGAGGAGGACGAGGTCGACCCCATCATCAACGCGTTCCGCAAGTGGGCCACCGTGCCCGTGGTCAGCATGGAGTCCGCGCGCGAGCACCCGTGCCAGGGCCTGGCGGACATGCTGACCTTGCGCGAGACGTTCGGCACCACGAAGAAGCTGCCCGTGACGCTGACGTGGGCGCCGCACATCAAGCCGCTGCCCAAGGCGGTTCCCAACTCGTTCCTCCTGAGCGCGGCGGCGGCCGGCTGTGAGGTGCGCGTGGCGCATCCTCCTGGCTTCGAGCTGCACCCCGCGGTGCGCGCGGAGGCGGAGGCGTACGCCAAGGCCACCGGCGGCAGCATCACCTACACCCACGACCAGGACGAGGCGCTCGCCGGCAGCCGCGCCGTCTACGCCAAGTCGTGGGGCCCGACGGCCGCCGCGGCCTTCTCCCCCAACGACGTCACCGCGCTGCTCGCGTCGTATTCCGGGTGGATGCCCACGCTGCGCACCATGGCGAGCGCGGCGAAGGATGCCGCTTTCCTGCACTGCCTCCCCGTGCGTCGCAACGTGGAGGTCGCCGATGAGGTCCTGGACCACTCCAGCAGTCGCGTGGTGGACGAGGCGGGCAACCGCTTCCACGTCCAGCGCGCCCTGCTCCACTGGATGCGCTCGCAGTCCCGCTGAGCGGCGCCACCCAGGCGCGCCTCTCCCCTTCTCTTCATTTCGAGGTCTCCCGTGCCCTTGTCACCCGACCCGTACTCCGCGCTTCGCAACGCCGCGCGCTATGTGCAGCAGTTCCGCCGCAAGACGTTCGTCGTGAAGCTCGGCGGCGCCATGCTGAGCGACCCGCGTCTGCGCCGCTCCGCGTGCGAGCAGATTGCCCTGCTGTGGACGTTCTCCATCCGCCCCGTCGTCGTGCACGGCGGCGGGCCCGAGCTGGACACGCTGTGTGACGCCCTCCACCTGCCGGTGGAGAAGGTAGCGGGCCGTCGCGTGACGTCCGCGCCCGTGCTGGACGCGGCGAAGATGGTGCTCGCCGGCAAGCTGCACACGGACCTGCTCGCGGACCTGCAGGCGGCGGGCGTGCCCTCCGTGGGCCTGAGCGGCGTGGACGCCGGACTCATCAAGGCGCGCAAGCGTCCTCCCGTCATGGTGACGGAGCCGGGGGCCACCGAGGGCCGGCTGGTGGACTACGGCCTCGTCGGCGACATCGAGGCGGTGGACACGCGCGTGGTGGAGCACCTGCGCTCGGCCGACTACGTGCCCGTCATCGCACCCCTCTCCGGCGGCGCGGACGGCGCCGTCTACAACACCAACGCGGACACCGTGGCGGCGGCGCTGTCGGTGGCGCTGTCGGCGGAGAAGCTCTTCTTCCTCGTCCAGGTGCCGGGCCTGCTGCGCGACTTGAATGACCCGACGTCGCTGGTGACGCTGGCGAACCTGACGGACCTGGCGACCATGGAGAACACGGGCGCCATCTCCGGCGGCATGCGTCCCAAGGCGCACGCCATCCGCCACGCGCTGGTGGGCGGCGTGGGCAGCGTGCATCTGGTGAGCGGCGTGGCACCCAACGCGCTGTTGGAGGAGGTCTTCACCAACGAGGGCAGCGGGACGATGGTGGTGCGCGAGAAGGCGCCGAAGAACGCGGGGAACGGGGGATGAAGGCGGCGGAGCTGCTCCAGGCGCTGGTGGCCATCCCCAGCGTTTCGGGTGACGAGCGACTCATCGCGGACACGGTGTCCGGGTGGGCGGAGGGCTGGGGTGCGCGCGTCCAACGGAAGGGCCACAACGTGTGGTTCTCCGTGGGAAGCGGGCCACGCCGGCTGCTCGTCAACTCGCACCTGGACACGGTGAAGCCGTGCGCCGGGTGGACGTACGCGCCCCACGCGCCCGAGTGGCGTGAGGACCGCCTGTACGGCCTGGGCAGCAACGACGCCAAGGGCTGCGTGACGGGGATGCTCGTCGCGGCCCGGACGCTCCTGAAGGAAGGTCCGCCCACGGGTGGAGAAATCGTCTTCGCCTTCACCGCCGAGGAGGAGACCGGAGGCCAGGGCCTGGGCACGCTGCTGCCGGACCTGGGGCCGCTGGACGCCGCGGTGGTGGGCGAGCCCACGAGCCTCAAGCCCTGCACCGCCCAGCGGGGCATGCTCCTCTTGCGCTGCACCGCGCACGGCCGCAGCTCGCATGTCGCGCACGCGCACAACGCGCAGGCGGTGAACGCCATCCACGTCGCGGCCGGAGACATCTCCACGCTGGCGGAGCTGCGCTTCCCGTCCCACCCGCTGCTGGGTGAGGCGCGGGCCCAGGTGACGCAGATTTCCGGAGGGCTGGCGCGCAACCAGGTGCCGGACGCCTGCGAGTTCTTCGTGGACCTGCGCACCACGCCGAGCATGGACCACGCGCAGGTGGCGACCCAGCTCGGTGGCGTGTTGAAGAGCGAGGTGAAGGTGCACTCGGCGCGGTATCTGCCGAAGGCGACGCTGTCGCATCAGCCCATCGTCCGGGCGGCCATCGCCGCGTCGGGCGAGGAGCCCGTGGGCTCCAGCACCACGTCCGACTGGGCCTTCCTGGGCGAGCTGCCCACGGTGAAGGTGGGTCCCGGCGACACCCTGCGCAGCCATCTGGCGGACGAGTTCATCACCCTGGCGGAGCTGGAAGCCGGCGCCGCCTTCTACACGCGCCTTCTGCGCGGCTACTTCGAGGAGGTGGCCCGTGGCTGAGACTCTGTGGGGCAAGGGCGCCGCGCTGGACGCGGTCATCCACCGGTTCACCGTGGGCGACGACCCCGTCGTCGACCTGGCGCTGACGCCGCACGACGCGCTGGGCAGCGCCGCGCACGCGCGCATGCTGGGCAAGGTGGGCCTGCTCAAGCCCGAGGAGTCCCGGGCGCTCGTCGGCGCTCTGAAGACGCTGCACGACGAGGCGCGCGCGGGCCACTTCACCATCCGCCCCGAGCAGGAGGACGGCCACACGGCGCTGGAGGCCGCGCTGGTGGAGCGCGTGGGCGAGCCGGGCAAGCGCATCCACCTGGCGCGCTCGCGCAATGACCAGGTGCTGCTCGCGGTGCGCCTGCTCCTGCGTGAAGAGGTCCTCGCGCTCGGCGCGGGCGCGGTGAAGCTGGCGGAGGCCTTCCTGGACTTCGCGCAGGCGCACGCCCACGTGGCGATGCCGGGCTACACCCATCTGCGGCGCGCGATGCCGTCGACGTTCGGCATGTGGGGCATGGCCTTCGCGGAGGGTCTGCTGGAGGAGCTGGAGGCGCTGCGCGGCGTGTGGGGACGGCTGGACCGCTGCCCGCTCGGCGCCGCCGCGGGCTTCGGCGTGCCGCTGCCCATCGACCGCGAATACGTCGCTCAGCTGCTCGGTTTCAGTCGGGTGCAGAGAAGCCCCATCGACGCGCAGAACGGACGCGGCCGTCACGAGTCCGCGGTGCTGGCCTGGGCCTGCAGCGTCGCGGGCACGCTGGAGAAGTGGCTGTGGGACGTGCAGCTCTACAGCACGGACGAGTTCGGCTTCCTCGGGCTGCCGGATGCGTTCACCACGGGCTCGTCCATCATGCCGCAGAAGAAGAACCCGGACGTGGTCGAGCTGGCGCGCGGGCGATGCCGCGAGCTGCGAGGACTGGCGCACCAGGTGGAAGCGGTGGCGGGCGGCCTGCCCTCCAGCTACCACCGCGACTTCCAGTTGCTCAAGCGCCCCACCTTCGCGGCGCTGGCGTCCAGCCGTGCGCTCCTGGACGTGCTCTCCCGTCTGGTGCCGGTGCTCCAGGTGAAGGCGGACGCCGCCGCGCGCGCTTGCGACGACACGCTCTACGCGGCCCACCACGCCTACACGCTGGTGGCCGGAGGACAGGCCTTCCGCGACGCCTACCGGCAGGTGGGCCGGGAGCTTTCGGACGGCACGTTCCACCCGGACCGCGAGGCCCTGACGGCCACCCACCTGGGTGGCGCCGGAAACCTGGGGCTGCCCCAGGCCCGTGAGGAGCTGGCCGCCGCGCGCGCCTGGCTCGACGACACCCACCGCGCCCTGGCCACGGCCACCTCGCGCGTGTGGGACGTATGAACGCCTTCCCCGTGAGGAGTGACGACATGAGCAAGAAGAACGTGGTGCTGGCCTTCTCCGGCGGACTCGATACCGCTTTCTGCACGGTGTACCTGCGCGAGCAGGGCTACGCCGTCACCACCGTCACGGTGGACACGGGCGGCTTCCCGCCCGAGCAGCTCGCGAGCATCGCGGCCCTGTCCGCGAAGCTGGGCGCCGTGGAGCACATCAAGGTGGACGCGCGCGGCACCCTCTTCCAGGGCTACCTGCGCTACCTCATCGCCGGCAACGTGCTCCGCGGGCAGCTCTACCCCCTGAGCGTGTCCGCGGAGCGGGCGTGCCAGGCCGTGGAGGTCGTCCGCGTGGCGCGCGAGAAGGGCGTGCAGTCGCTGGCGCACGGCAGCACCGGCGCGGGCAATGACCAGGTGCGCTTCGACGTCGCCTTCCGCTCGCTGGCCGGTGACTTGGAGCTGCTCACCCCCATCCGCACGCTGGGCCTGAGCCGCAAGGAAGAGCTGTCCTTCCTGGCCGAGCGCGGCGTCCACATGCCGCCGAAGCTGGGCTCCTACTCCGTCAATGAGGGCATGTGGGGCACGTCCGTGGGCGGCAGCGAGACGCTCAACTCGTGGAGCGCGCTGCCCGAGGCGGCGTTCCCCTCCGGGGAGATTCCCACCGACTTGAAGCCTCGTCCCCTGACGGTGGGCTTCGAGCAGGGCATCCCCGCGTCGCTGGACGGCAAGGCGCTGGGGCCGGTGGAGCTGGTGGAGGCGCTCAACGTGCTGGGGCGCCAGTACGGCATCGGCCGGGGCATCCACCTGGGCGACACCATCCTCGGCATCAAGGGCCGCGTGGGCTTCGAGGCGCCGGCCGCGCACCTGCTCATCACCTCGCACCGCGAGCTGGAGAAGCTGGTGCTGTCCGGCAAGCAGCTCTTCTGGAAGGAGACCGTGGGCAACCTCTACGGCTCGCTGCTGCACGAGGGGCACTTCTTCGACCCGCTCGTGAAGGACCTGGAGGCGTTCCTCACCTCCTCGCAGGACCGGGTGACGGGCGAGGTGCGGCTCGTGTTGCACCCTCGCTCCATCGTGGTGGAAGGCGTGCGCTCGCCCTATTCGTTGATGGACGCGAAGGTGGCGACGTACGGGGAAGCGAACGTGTTGTGGACGGGCTCGGAGGCCGCTGGCTTCGCCAAGCTGTACGGCGTCGCGCAGATGCTCTCGCACCGGGCGAAGGGAGGCTGACATGAAGGTCTTCGTCGACAAGGTGGGAAGCGTCACCCGCAACCTGGGCCTGGGGCGCACCGTGCACCTCACGCCCGAGGTCAAGGCCGAGGAAGGCGCCGTCATCGCCATCCGCATCCACGGTGAGAAGACGGTCTACAACCAGCTCGAGGACGTCCACGGGCGCCTCGTCACGCTGCACGCGGGCGACATCATGGTGGGCGCCCTGGGGCACCGCAACGCGCTGCACGGCTACGAGGGCGTGGTGCCGGAGTCCGTCACCGTGGGTCAGCGGCTGCACGTGCTGAACATGGGCGGCGTCATCGGCAAGTGCACGTCGCACAACCCCGGCGTGGGCATGCCCTTCGAGGCGGAAGTGCTGGGCCAGGTGCTCGAGTTCCCGGAGCTGATGTCGCGCAACGGGCAGCCGGCGCACGTGATGTCCGGCGCGCTCAAGGGCACGAACGTGGCGGTGAAGTGCCCCGTCGTCTACGTGGTGGGCACGTGCATGAACGCGGGCAAGACGTTCGCCGCCAGCGCCATGGTGCGCAGGCTTGCGCAGGCGGGCTACCGCGTGGGCGGCGCGAAGCTCACGGGCGTGTCGCTGATGCGGGACACGCTGAGCATGCAGGACTCCGGCGCGGACGTGGTGATGGACTTCACCGACGCGGGCATCGTCTGCACGGGGCCGCGCACGGCGGCGCGCGTGGCCAGGGTGCTGTTCTCCGAGCTGGCGGTGTCCGACGTGGACGTCATCGTCGCGGAGACGGGCGACGGCATCATGGGTGAGTACGGCGTCCAGGCGATTCTGGCGGACCCGGAGCTCAAGGCCCTCGCGGGCGCGTGGGTGATGTGCGCCAACGACCCGGTGGGCGCGGCCGGCGGCGTGCGGCACCTGAAGGAGACGTACGGCATCGACGTGGACGTGCTGGCCGGTCCGGCCACGGACAACGCGGTGGGCGTGCGCTTCGTGGAGCAGGTCGTGGGCGTGCCGGCGCGAAACGCTCGCGCGGACCCGGCGGCGCTGGGTGGTCTCATCCTGGAGAAGCTCTCGCCGAAGCTGGGCGCGGGGAGGAAGTCATGACGCGGGCGCATATCTACATCCTGGGGGCCTCCGGTTTCGGCGGAGGCGAGCTGTTGCGGATTCTCTCCGGGCACCCGGCCGTGGCCGGCATCCGCGTCGTGTCCCGGCACCACGCGGGCGAGCCCGTCCACAAGGTGCATCCGCATCTGCGCGGCCTGGTCGACGCGAAGTTCGAGGCGGAGCCGGACTGGCGCTGGCTCGCGGACTCGCAGCAGCCCGTGCTGTTCAGCGCGCTGGGTCACGGTGAGCTGGCCACGCAGTTCCTCGGCCTGGAGAAGAAGTGGGCCGAGGTGGGGCTCGCCGACCGCCTCCTGCTCGTGGACCTGTCCTCCGACTTCCGGTTGGACCACCCAGGACGGTACGCGGGCGCCTATGGCAAGCCGCACCCCGCGCCGGACCTGCTGGGCACCTTCACCTACGGCCTCACCGAGTGGAAGCGCGAGGAGATCAAGGGCGCCAGGCGCATCGCCAACCCCGGCTGCTTCGCCACCGCGGTGCAGTTGGCGCTCTTGCCCATCGCGTCCACGCCAGGCCTGGGCCTGCTGGCCGTCTCCGGTGTGACGGGCTCCTCCGGCTCCGGCTCGCTGCCGGGCGAGGGCACGCACCACCCGACGCGCGCGCACGACTTCCGCGCGTACAAGCCGCTGGAGCACCAGCACGAGGCCGAAGTCGAGGTCATGTTGGTGGCCCACGGCGCGCAGCGCCACCGGCTGGCCTTCGTGCCGCACTCGGCGCCCATGGTGCGCGGCATCTTCGCCACCGTGCAGTTCGAGTGGCCCGAGCACGGCGGCGCGGTGGTGACGCAGTCGCTGACGGACAAGTTCCGCCGCTATTACGAGGGCTCCAAGTTCGTCCGCATCGTCGAGGGCACTCCGCGCGTCGCCGCCGTCACCGGCAGCAACTTCTGCGACATCTCCGTGGCGACGAAGGGCCGCTCCGTGGCCGTCATGGCCGCGCTGGACAACCTGGTGAAGGGCATGGCCGGCCAGGCCGTGCAGAACTTCAACGTGTCCCTCGGCTTTCCCGAGGACACCGGGCTGCGTCAGGCCGCCTGCTACCCGTGAACGACGCCGCGCCCGCTCCGGTGGCCTCGGAGCGGGCGCGGTGGCCCACGGCCTGCTTCGCCGCGAGGGCTAGAGGACGCGGGTGATGGTGAGCTGAGCGATGCCCCCCAGCGAGGACACACCCGCGGGGTTCAGGCAGGCCAGGTTCAACAGCGCCGTCGTGTAGACAATCGACCAGGTCGCGGTGGAGCCGTAGTACTTCCCGTGCAGCACCGTGCCCGCATAGGTCACCACCGTCGTCAGGCCCACGACGCCGACCTCGACCGAGGTGTAGTCGAACCGGGACGTCTCTCCGGTGTTCCAGGTGATGGTGGCCTCGCCGGCCCCCGTCGTCAGCGGGCTCGAACACGTCAGCCCCGTCTGGAGGTTGGGGCCCGTCGATACGCTGCCGTTGAGGACCACCTGTCCGAGCACCGTCAGGCAGTTGCTGAAGGCCGAGGCCGTCGACACGTTGATGTTCTGCGGATTCATCGTCGCCGCTGGCGAGAAGGTCCGGGTGGACGTCCCCAACTCACAGATGACACTCACCGGCTCGACAGCGAGGGCCGAGCCCACCGGAGAGGCCAGCACCGCCAGGAACGCACCTCTCAGCAGCACGCTCCCGAGACGACGCACGTTTCCACCGGCAACCATATCGTCCATTTTCATGATGTCTCCAATGACTGGGTTCAGGCCGGCCAAGACACCCACGCGAAGGCAGACGCCCTCCCAATGACTGTCATCCAGCCCGGCGCCACTCTGGCGACTGGGAATGACGTCAGCAATTGAACCTGAGGGTACGGGTACACCAACGCCGTGCCGGGAGTGCGGGCGATGACGTTGCCCGCAATCAGCGCTGTCAGGCTTCACCTGGGGCTCGCGTCTGTTTCACTCAACGCCCCCACTTCCTTCCAGGCACCGCCCATTCTCGGGCGAGCGTCCCGCCGGGAGCACGTCAGGCCGCGCTCGAGTTCGCGTCGGAGGAGGCCCGCCCGGCAATCCCCGCCGTGCGCCCTCCACGAAAGCGGTGCCCATGCCTCGACGCTCCCGTCCTGCAAGTGCCCTCGTCTTCGGTCGCAATCCCTCTCAGTACGACACATTCGACGTGGAGGCCGAAGCCGCGGAGTCCCTGGGCCTCGACACGTATCAGGTGGACCTGGCCGCCCTCCTCCATGGCAACCTGGAGCGCGCGCTCGACGCGGTACCGGAACATGGAACACTCCGGCTGCTCTACCGGGGGTGGATGCTCACAGAAGAGGAGTACGGCGCGCTCGACGAGGCCCTCTCCGAGCGCGGCCACCGGCTGCTGACCACCCCCACGCAGTACGCCGCCGCAATGTACCTGCCGAAC
This sequence comes from Myxococcus sp. CA033, assembly GCF_013336625.1. Taxonomy (NCBI): domain Bacteria; kingdom Pseudomonadati; phylum Myxococcota; class Myxococcia; order Myxococcales; family Myxococcaceae; genus Myxococcus; species Myxococcus sp. CA033. The sequence goes on from NZ_JABUMU010000001.1 coordinate 418,456, forward strand.
TGGTACCCCCGCCTCGCCCGCTACACCGCGCGCTCCATCTGGACCGAAGGCACGGACGCCCAGGAGGCCTGGCGAGCCGCCCAGGAGCTCGGGCCTGCTCCGTACATCCTCAAGGACCACGTGAAGTCCGCCAAGGAGCGCTGGGAGGAGGCCTGCTTCGTCCCGGCTGGCGCCACGCGCGAGGACTTCGAGCGAACGTGCGCCAACCTCGTGGAGGAGCGTGGTGAACGCTTCGAGCGGGGACTCGTCGTCCGGAAGTACCTGCCCCTCAAGGTCTACGGCAGGATGCCCACCGGCCCCGCGCACCTGGAGTTCCGCCTCTTCTTCGGACACGGCCGCCTGCTCGCGGCCGAGCCGTACCACGAGTTCGACGTCGAGGTTCCGGACTTCACTGCCTTCGAGCCCCTGGGCCGCCGCATCGACTCGCCCTTCTTCTCCCTCGACGTCGCCATGCTGGAGGACGGCGGCTGGGCCGTCGTCGAGGTGAATGACGGCGGCGTCTCCGGCCTGCCTCCGGGGTTGGACCCTCGTGCCCTCTTCGAGCCCCTGCTGGGGGCCGGGTAGCCAGGCACCCGCCACGCCGGCCCCGCCCAGGAGCAACCTTCGCGACGCGCTCCTGGGTTATGGTGCGCAAAGGTTTGACGTCAAAACAGGCAAGGAACGATGCACTTCGAATTGGCCTTCGTCCTCATCTTCGCAGTCGCGACCGCGGTGGCCATCGCGGCGCGGTACTTCAAGATTCCCTACACGGTGGCCCTGGTGGTGGCGGGGCTGACGTTGGGTGCGGTGCATCTCTTCGAGCCGCCGCATCTCACCAAGGAACTGCTCTTCGCCATCATCCTGCCAGGCCTCTTGTTCGAGGCGGCGTTCCACGTCGAGTTCCGCAAGTTCTGGAAGAACAAGCTGACCATCCACGCCATGGCGATTCCGGGCGTGGCGGCCTCGGCGGGCCTGACGGCGCTCATCCTCTCGGAGTGGGTCGAGGGAATGAACGTGGTGAGCGGCTTCGGGATGATTCCGGCGATGGTGTTCGCGGCGGTCATCGTCTCGACGGACCCGATTGCCGTGGTGGGGTTGTTCAAGACGCTGGGCGCACCCAAGCGCCTGCTCATCCTGGTGGAGGGTGAGAGCCTGCTCAACGACGGCACCGCCGTGGTGCTCTTCACGCTGGTGGTGGGCGTGGCGATGGGAGGCCAGTTCACCGTGGGCGGCGCGGTGATGGACTTCATCAAGGTCGCGGGCATGGGCGTGCTGGTGGGCAGCGCGGTGGGGTATGCGGCGGCGCGGGTCATCAAGCGTGTGGATGACGCGATGGTGGAAATCACCTGCACCGTCATCGCGGCGTACGGCTCGTTCGTCATCGCGGAGAACTTCCACTACTCGGGCGTCATCGCGACGGTGGTGGCCGGCATGCTCTGCGGCAACTGGGCCACGCACGAGGGCATGAGCCCCACCACGCGCGTCGCGGTGGAGAGCTTCTGGGAGTACTGGTCCTTCGCGCTCAACTCGGTGGTGTTCCTCCTCATCGGCCTGGAGGTGAACCTGTCGTCGCTGCTGGCGTCGTGGAAGCCGATTCTGGCGGCCTACGTGGCGGTCATCGTTGGACGGGCGGTGGTGGTGTACGGCGTGTCCGCGCTGCTGAGGCTCACGTCGGAGCGCATGCCCTGGTCCTGGAGCGCGGTGCTCACCTGGAGCGGCCTGCGTGGCGCCATCTCCATGGTGCTGGTGCTCAGTCTTCCGGCGGACTTCGACCACCGCGAGCTCCTGGTGAACATGACGTTCGGCGTGGTGGTGCTGTCCATCGTCTTCCAGGGCCTCTCCATGGCGCCGCTCCTGCGCAAGCTGGGCATCACCGGCCTGAAGGACGCGTACCAGGAGCAGTACGAACTGGCGCGCGGCCGGCTGGGCGCCATCCACGCCGCGATGGCCGCGCTCGAGGCCCTGCGTCGCACGCGTGAGATTCCCGCCGACGTGCTGACCCAGTTGGAGAAGGACTACCAGGAGAAGGAGCGCGTGACGGAGACGGAGCTGGCGCAGCTCAAGCAGCAGTCGATGCGCTTCCACGAGGAGGAGCACCAGGAGGCCGTCCGCCGCATGCTCATCGTGGAGAAGGAGTCGCTGCTCAAGGCGTACCAGTCCGCCGCCATTGGCAAGGAGGCCTTCGAGCGACTCACCGCGGAGCTGGATGAGCGCATCGCCCATGCCGACGCCGCGGAGATCCACACGTCGGTGCCCGCCACGCCCGCCGGGGCCGTCGGGACCTGACGTCAGGCGGTCCTCGCGTCACGGGCGGCCTTCGCGGGCTCCCGTGACGCGGGCGCTACGGGCCTTCAGACCGCTGGCGTCTTGGAGGTATCCGAAGTCGCGGGCGGCGCCTCGGAGAGCGACTGCTCGGGCAGGCGAATCACCGGGTCCGGGCGCTCCACCTCCGAGGGAACCGCTTGCACCGCGCTCGCGGTCGCGGCTCCGAGGGACTCCACCGCGGACACGGACGTGTCCACACGTCCCTCGGCGCTCGATGACGAACCATCGACCGATGGGTCCACCCGTGCTTCGGCCCCTGATGCGGACGACACCGGGCTTTGAATCGACGTGTCCACGCGTCCCTCGGCGCTCGCAGCGGATTCGCCCGGACCGGGACTCGACGTCTCGACATGTCCCGCGACGCTCGCGGATGCTCCAGGCGCCTCGGCGGACGTATCGACTCGAGCCCCGGCGGCGGACTCGGCCTCGCGCTGCTCCAGCCGCGCGCCGCCCTGCTCCGCCGCGCGGAGGAACTCGTCGTACTCGGACTTGCGCTCCTCGGCCTTGGATTGGGTCTTCTCGGATTGTTGCGCGGCGGCGGCCCTTCCGGCCTTCAGCGCGCGCGCACTGACAACGATGCCCGCCCCGAACACCGCGACGTTCAGCACCGAGCCCAGCCCACCCAGCCACAATGAGTCCACGCCGCCCTGGACGTAGCCCAGCGCGAGCACGAAGACCGCGCCGGACACGGCCGCGCCAGCCGCCGTCTGCCAGGGCTTCAGCTCCATCACCCGGCCCGCGCCGTAGCAGAGCACCGGCAGCACGCCGACCAACCACACGTTCTCCAGCAGCACCGCCACCAGCACCTTCAACGAGTGGAAGGGCAGCGCCTGCACGCGCAGATTCAGCCGCAGCGTCAACGACACGCTGAGGGCCGAGCCCAGGACAAGCGAGATGAAACCCAGTCCAACGATGAACTGGAAACGGCGGATTCGAACACGCAGCGGCTCGAGGACACTCGGCTTGGGGCTCACGGGCAGGCAGCCTACCCCAGTTCAGCCCTCGTCCTCGTCCACGTCCGCTTCCCCCCCCGGAGTCCGAGGAGGCGGGCCGTCCGCGTAGAAGACCTCCTCCAACACCAGCCCCTGGGGCGGCGCCGTCTGTCCCGCGAGCTTCCGGTTGCGCGAGGCCAGCACCTCCGCCACCCACGCCTCGGGCCGCTTCCCCTTGCCCACGTCCACCAGCGTCCCCACGAGGTTTCGCACCATGTGCTTCAGGAAGGCCGTGCCCTCCACCACGATGGAGATGGCGCCCCCGGCCTCCCCCTCCACCGCGATTTTCCGCACCTCGCGAACCGCGTGCTTCGCCTGGCAGTCCGCGGCCCGGAACGCGGAGAAGTCATGCCGGCCCAGCAGATGCGCGGACGCCCTGCGCATCGCCTCGACATCCAGCGGCGCGAAGACCTCCCAGTGCGTCGTGCGGTGCAGTGGGGAGCGCGTGCGGCGATTGTTCAGACGGTAACGGTAGCGCTTGCCTCGGGACCAGCGGCGCGGGTCGAACCCCTCGGGTGCCTCCACCGCGTCCACCACCGCCACGTCGTGCGGCAGCAGGCCGTTGAGCCCCATGACGTACGCCTTCATGGGCAGCACCCGCTCGGTGTCGAAGCAGATCACCTGCCCCGTGGCGTGGACGCCAGAGTCCGTGCGCCCGGCGGACCGTACGGACACGGGCTCGCTCAAGAGCCGCGACAGCGCCTCCTCCATCACCGCCTGGAGCGAGCGCCCATTGGGCTGCACCTGCCAGCCCACGTAGCGAGTGCCCTCGTATTCGAGCGTCAGCTTCAGCCGAGGCATGTCAGCGGTACTTGAGCCAGGACTCGAGGAGCTCCGCCACCATGCGCCCCGCGGGGACACCGTTGCGCCGGGCCACCGCCTCCACCGCCTCCAGCACCTCCATGGAGAGGGGCACGACCAGCATGCGCGGCTCGGTGCGCTCGTCGGGCCCCCCCGGCGCCAGGGCGGCAATGCCCGGGGGGATGGTGAGCGGCGCGGTGACGGCGGGAGGTGGCTCGGACACCGGGGCCGGAGGAATCCCGGGGTCCAGGGATGCCACGACCTCCGACAGCTCCAGCGCCTCCTCGGCGGTGGGCGCGGTGGCGTTGCGGCTGCGCAGCCGGCGCTGCTCCTCCTGGAGCTCCTCCTCGAAGAGCTGCTTGATGAAGTTGGCCAGGTGCAGCGGCGTGGGCGTGAAGTCGTACGCGTCCAAGAACGCGTCCAGGTCCTTCTGCATCTCCGCCGCCGTCTGGTAGCGCCTGTCGCGGTCTCGCTCCAGCGCCTTCATCAGGATGACTTCCACGCGCTCGGGCAGGTCCTCGCGGAAGTACGAGGGCGCGTAGATCTTCCCCTCGGTGATGCTGCGCATCACGGCGACCTCGGACTCGCCCGTGAAGAGCTTGAAGCCCGTGAGCCACTCGTAGAGCACCACGCCGAGCGAGAACACGTCGCTGCGGCAGTCCAGCGCCTTGCCCAGACACTGCTCCGGGCTCATGTAGCTGAGCTTGCCCTTGATTTCGCCCGTGCGCGTCTGGCCCACCTGGTTGGCGGCCTTGGCGATGCCGAAGTCGAGAATCTTCACCGAGCCGTCGAAGGCGACGACGATGTTCTCCGGCGACACATCCCGGTGGACGATGTTGAGCGGGCTGTCGTACAGGTCCGCCTTCGTGTGCGCGTGGTGCAGGCCCGCGCAGACACACGAAGCAATCTTCACCGCGTACACCAGCGGGAAGGGAATCCCGAGCGCCTCCGCCTTGGGGACGACGCGGCGCATGTCCCGGCCGGCCACGTACTCCATCGCGATGAAGTAGCTCTCCGCGATCTTCCCCAGGTCGTGAATCTGCACCACGTTGGGGTGGTTGAGCTGGGAGGCGAGCCGGGCTTCGTTGAGGAACATCTTCACGAAGGCCGCGTGCTTGGAGAGGTGCGGGCGGATGCGCTTGATGACGACGGGCGACTCGCGGCCGTCCTCGCCTTCCTGGTGCGCGAGGAAGATCTCCGCCATCCCTCCGACGGCGATGCGGTCGATGAGCCGGTACTTGCCGAAGCGACCGGTTTCGCGCTGCTGCGGTGCGGCGGGAGACATGGCGTCCTGACCTTACCCGCGCCAGGGGCCCTGGTGCTAACGAAGTTGGACGACGTGGACCTTCAAGGCCGGCTCCTGGCCAGGAGGGCTCGGAAAGTCGAGGGAAGAAGGACCCGAGGAATCCACCGCCCTGCCCTGCCGCCCCGCGAGGGAGAGGCCCTCGGACACCATGGCCTCGAAGCGCCGGGCGGGCAGGCCCGCGTGGTTGCAGCAGGCGACCAGCCGTCCCCCGGGGGCGACGACGCGCGCGGTGGCCTCGGCCAGCCGGGCATAGTCACGGGCGGCGGAGAAGCGGGCCTCCTTCGTGTTGGAGAACGACGGAGGGTCCGCGATGACGAGGTCGAACGTCTCGCCCTTCTTCGCCAGACGCTTGAGCCAGTCGAAGACATCACCGGCCACGTAGTCATAGCGGTCCACGGGCTGGCCATTGAGCTGGGCGTTCTCCTCACCCCACTCCAGTACGCGGCGACTCGCGTCCAGGTTGAGCGCCCGCTTCGCGCCGCCCGCTTTCGCCACCACTCCGAATGCACAGGTGTAGGCGAAGAGGTTGAGCACGGTGAGGCCGCGCGCCTCTTTCAAGAGCCACGCGCGAGTGTCGCGCATGTCCAGATACAGCCCCACCGAGAGGCCCTGTCCGGGGCGGATGAGGAAGGACAGGCCGTTCTCCAGGGCCGTGAGGGACTCCACCGGCTCGCCCCGGGCGGAGGTCTCCGGGGCCAGCGTCTCCTTCGCCACGTTGGCGAGGACCCGCGCCTCGCGGGGACGGCGCTTGAGATACAGGCTCGTCGGCGCCCACGCCGTCATCGCGGCGTCGAGCAGCGCTTCTTCCTCCGTGGGAGAGAAGTCGCGGTAGAGGCTGAGGACATACAGGCCACCGAAGCGGTCCGCCGTCACGTCGGGGACGCCATCGGCCTCGCCGTGGAGGACGCGGAAGGCGGTGGTGCGAGCGTCGGTCAACAGGGGGCCGCGCCGGGCGTGCGCGGTCCGAAGCGTGTCCACGAGGGTGGGCATGGGCCCTCCCTGTATCAGCTTCCCAGTCGGGCGCGAGACCAGACGCGCTCGAGCGCCTCGGTGGCGGCGCGGGAGAGGTCCACGTAGTCGGAGCCCAACAGCTGGCCTTCGCGCACGCGGACGCGTCCATCGACGATGGTCCAGGCCGCGGGCGAGCGGGCGAGCTGGCCGATGAGATACGGCGAGTAGCCCGTCTCGGGGTCGGCCGCGGGCACGGAGTCGTAGACGACGAGGTCCGCGAGGCTGCCCTCCTCCACGGTGCCCGAGGGCAGGCCGAACAGGCGGGTACACAGCTCCGCGGGGCCGCTGACGAGCAGGTGCGCGAGGGTGCTGTCCACGTCCGGCAGGTGCCCGGCGCGGGAGATGCGCAGCACGCCCACGAGGGCCGCGAGCAGCTCGTCCTGAAGAGTGCCGTGCCCCCCCGTGCCCAGGCCAAGCAGGTGCAGCCGCAGGAGGATGGCCTCCATCGGGTCCGTGCCGCGCTCCAGGGTCCGCACGCCACGGGCCGCGAGCGAGACGAAGGTTTCAGTCTGCTCCAGGCGCGCGGCCTCGGAGCTGTCCAGCGCGCGCGCATAGCCGGCGATGGCGCGAGGACCCAGCAGGCCCAGCGCGTCGAGCCGGGGCACCACCCGCTGACCGTGGCGAGCGTAGGTGGTGCTGAGGTCGTCCTCGTTCTCCGCGAGGTGGAAGACGGTGGGGACTTCGAGCTCCGCGCTGAGCCGGGAGATGCGCGAGAGGAGCGAATCCTCGCAGGTATACGAGGCGTGGAAGCCGAGGGCCCCGCGCACCAGGGGGTGCTTCGCGTAGCGGCGGGCGAAGTCCGCGTTGGCGTCGAGCCAGGCGTCAGCCTGAGCGGCGCCATCCATGCTGTGGGTGGCGTGGCTCGTCACCAGTCGGAGGCCGACGCTCTCGGCCGCGCGGGCCTGGGCGGTGAGCCCTCCGGCCACGTCGGCGCAGGCGAGGTGCTCCACGACGAGGGTGACACCATCTCGAAGCGCGCGGGCGGCGGCGAAGCGCGTGAGGGCCTCGATGTCCTCGGAGGAGACGAGGCGGGCCACGCGGCGCATGCGCTCCAGTCGCTCGCGAGGCGGCAGGAGGAGGAACTGGCCATTGGGCGGCAGGAGCTGGCCGTTGACGAGGTGCGAGTGGCTGTCCACGAGCCCGGGGGCGACGAGGCGGCCTCGACAGGCCACTTCCCAGTCACCTGGAAGGACAGGCACCTGCGCGTCCGGAGCGACGCGGCGGATGACACCACCCTCGACGACCACGGCCATACCGCGCCTGACCCGGCCATCCGCCCGGAACACAGCGCAGTTTTTCAACAGCAGGCGACCTTCCATGTCCGGCAACTGTCATAGCACGGGTCAATGGAGGTGGGAGCGGGGTAAGTCCAGGAATCCGGGGTCGGCAACGAGGGCTTGCCAGAGGAGGCGACTCAGGGCAGGGCGCCCCGCTCCGCCGAGCCAAGGGGTCCATGGACCGCACGACTCACCGCCTCGGCTCCGTCCCCGCTGAGGAGTGGGGGCCTTGTACCCGCCAACGAATCAGGGAGGCGGCGCATCACATTCCGTCTCAGAGGGGACGGGTATCCGAGGGTATCCCGGTGCCCTGCACCTCCCTGCGACACAGCGAACTCGAGGCGAGTCCGAGCACATGACGCAGTAGTAGCCACAAGCAGCGTGTACGAGATGGCTGATACGTGGCAGTTCCTCATTCACCACCTTCTTCGAACCGACCAGCCAACACGCATCATACGGAACAGGCTGCAACGCAACGAGCGAGCAGTCGTCATCGACCTGACAGGTTGAGAGTTCCTCGATCTCCGCGGCGGCGGCCCACCATGTCTCGCGGCATTCAGGCGAGAGCTCCCAATTATCATTCGGGTCGAGAAGTTCCTCACGGCCAGCAGACACAAGGCACTCAGATATCTTCCTGGCATGCGCGACATCGCGGGGCACCACCGAGTGTGAACACCCCCATAGAGCCAGCACGAGGAGAAGTCCCATGCCCTGAAGAATCTTCATGTCCCCAATCACGGTCCTCCCCCTGGTCATGACACTCAAGGGATGACCTGCTCCCCCTGGGATTGAGGCTGAGTTTCCATCCATCGCTCATGGTGGCGGGTCCGCAGTAAGACCTGGAGCGTGACGACGCCACGTTTGCTGGCGCCAGCCCTCCGCTCGCAGCAAACGCTCAATCTGTCTCCAGCCACAGCACCGTCATGGCACTCCCTCCAGGAGAAGTTGGGCCAGTTACCCCAATGCTCGATGCGGGGGCCCTTCAGGACAACACCCGTCTCACGCCGCAGATGAGCAAGCACCTCGGACCGCGATTCGCACGAAGCGCTGGACTCAGCACGACCCCAGAACATCAGAGCGAGTTGCCCGACCGAGAGAAACTCGAGCCAGACACTCCCTGACCGCCCCGCCAGCACCGCTGTTCCCGTGGGGGGAGTCCCGGCCGCGCTTCCCCATGGTTCCTAGCAGACTTCTGTCAGGACACGACCCGCCACGTGGACGGGCACGCAACTCTTTCCTGAAGCGTCCTCGGCCAGGGCAGAACCCGAGATGAGCATCACCGCCCATGCGCCGTGAATGAGGCTTCTCCGGACAGACATTTCCGCTCCATTCCCTGGGGCTTCTCGTGAGAGGCCATCCTAACCCTTGACCTCCACCGCACCGAGAGAAACACGTTCCACGCAAGCAACGTCGAACCATGACGTCGCCATGATTTAGACCGTGCGTCCATTCGATATGCTCCGTCGGCCTCCATCTGAACGCCGAGCCTGGGCTCACGTCTCCGAAAGCTGCCTCGAAGCGAATTTCATTCGAGGAACAGGAGAGTGCTGGAGTGGAGCGGACGCGGCGGACGGTCCCTGCTTCGCCAGGGGGGTGGCGGAACGGCTTCTCGTAGCGGGGCGAGGTCGGCGGCGGGAAGGAGTCCAGGACGCTGCACGAGACAAGAAGACAACGGGCTGGTTTGTGTTCCTGGAGCCCTATCCGAGCGGCGGCGGGGCTGCCTATAGTTGTCGCATGAGCCATGCGTCGTGGAACGCGGATCTTCAAGGTCGCGCACCAGCGAGGTCATCTTGCTCATCCGACATCCCGCCGGTCCCGCGGTGCAGCAGACAGGAGATTGAGCGTGACGAAGAGAGCACTCTTGTTGGCGGCGGTCCTGGCCGCGGGTTGCGGCAGTGAGGCCAAAAAGGCCATCGAGCAGCGCCGCATGGCCGTGGCCCCAAAGCTCGCCAAGGTGACATCCATCGCGGACCAGGCGCGGGCGCTGCCGCCGGTGAAGGAGGGCTCGCTCACGCTCGGCGCGGCGCCCCTCGTCATGGCCTTCCTCACGACCACGCCGCTGCGCACCGGCACCGTGGTCTACGCCGAGGACCTCGACGACCTCTCGGTTTTCAAGGACGAGCCTCCGCACTACAAGATGCGGGTGAGGCAGGCGGGGCTGATTCAGGCCTGCGGCCAGCTCCTCTCCAAGGGCACCTACGGCATGCAGACCGCCGCCAACGTGCACGCCAACGTCGCCATCGAGTACCTCGATGCCTGCGCCAACCTCGCGTACGTCTTCGTGCTGCGCACCCGCGAGGTGAAGGGGCGCTCCTTCGAGGGCGACGTCGTCGCCTTCGACCTCGCCGACGGAAAGCCCATCGGAGGCTTCCCGATCTCGTTCACCAGCGAAGGCCGCCGCGACCAGGTGAGCAACACCACGAAGAGCGTGAGCACGCGACGGGTGGGTAACCGCAACCGCACCACTGTCACCGAGACGACCACGACCGCCACGGTGGATGCTGATCGCGAACAACTGCGCAGCGACCTGGATGGCGAGATCGAGGCCGCGATCGTGAAGCTCGCTCCCTCGAGCAAGTGGCTCAACTGACCGAGGTACCCCGAAGACGGTAGCGGGCCTGGAGCGTAATGGTGAAACCTTCACAGGGCCTGCAAGACCTCGTGGGTCTTGCGCCCTGTGAAGCGCCTCGCGAGCGCGCGACTTCACAGAATCGCCGAGTCAATGTGACGACACGCGAGGCTTCCTCGTCCTGCTTGATGCGAGCCACCGTCACCGCCTCCGCGGAGGCCAACTCGACGGGCCTTTCACATACGGCCGTGCCCGTTGCTTCGCGAGGTGAGTGCATCGAAGCGCGTACCCTTCGACCCCTCAGGCATTTCAGCGATGGGCCGAGGATGCTCGATCCGGGCATGCGCGCGTTATCCACCATCGCCTTGGGCTCACGTCGGTTCGTTGTGCCGCCCGTCCCGTCTTGCCCCGCTCTCGTCCCCGTTTGCGGGGCTCACTGGGGGGACATGCGGCCCCGCAGGTCAGCCCGCTCACGCCGGCCGGGAGCATCACTCAGGGGACTTCCTCAACCCCGCTCCACCTTCCCCCTTCAACAGGGCGTCTATCCCGCATATCCGCTGTCTTCGTGACCATGAGGCCCATTGTCCGGAGGGACAGTGTCGATGTCTTTTTTGTGCGAGAGGAGCGGGTGATAACTCGCGGATTCGCGGAGGACGATGTTAGGGGTTGAGCCGAGATGGATGGTGGGTAGGTTCTGGGTATCGCGGGGATATTCAACATCGCCCTCGTGCGGGCCTGACTCTATCGGCCGTCTAGAAACCTAGGGAATCCCGAATGAAACTCCGCATTGCATTGATTGCTCACGACACGAAAAAAGACGACATGCTCGCCCTGGCCGCTGAATACAAAGCCTTCCTCTCAACCTGCACGCTGACCGCCACCGGCACCACCGGCGGCCGCCTGACCAACGAACTGGGGCTGGAAGTGGACCGCAAGCACTCCGGCCCCTTTGGCGGCGACTTGCAGATCGGCTCGCTGTTGGTGGAGGGTGAGATCGACTGCTTGATCTTCCTGCGCGACCCGATGACACCGCAGTCGCACGAACCGGACATCAACGCCCTGGTCCGCGCCTGCGAAGTGCACAATACGCCGTGCGCGACCAACGTGGCGTCAGCACATCTGGTGTTGACTCAACTCGAGCAACGCGCGGCACAAATGAGCAACGGAGGAAGGGAATCCGCATGAACCGCGGCGGCGGTCCTGTATCCATGGACCTGGTGAAGGTGGACCTGCCGCCGCGCGGCGCGCTGGGCCGTGGGGGCGGGGCGCCACCTGAACCTTCTCACGCGACAGTGACCTCCGCGACTACCGGAACCGTACGACGCGTGGGGGCTTGTCACCGGCGTGCGGGCTCGGGAAGGTAGGGGGATGCTCGTTTCGGTCCATCTCTATGCATGGCAGGCCGTCATCGTCGGCAATGCGCGGCTCGGAGGGCGCGACCTGCGAGCGGCGGTGCTCGACGACCCGTGGGTGGGCGTGACGAAGAGGGAGGGGGACGTCTTTCGCGGCTTCGCCTGCGATGGGGATTTCGAGCCCTCGTTCTATGCATGGCTGGATCTCCAGCGGGTGCGGGGCCTGCAAGCGATCCGGACGCTGTGCACCGTCGATCCCGGTGACTGGGCGCTCCACACGCCGCCACCACGGCAGCCCCCGTTGCCGGAGTTCGCCCTCGTCTTCCCGGATCGCGTCGCCTGGTACCGCTACAAGCATTCGAGCCTCGACCCGCGAGGCCTGAGCGGACCCTATGAGGAGTGCTTCGTCGAGGTGCCTGAGGAGTCGCGGCCGGCGACGATCACCCCTCTGGAAGAGGCGGAGCGGGAGCTGCTTGTGGCCACCCGGGACTATGTCGCGTTCGTGGAAGCCAGGGCCCGAGCGGATGACGCGACGGACATGTTCTACGCGAAGCAAGGGCGCACCACGTTGGAGCTCCTGGAGGACACGGAGGACTCCTTTCGGGAGAGGCTCATCGCGCTGCGCCAGGAGGAGTTGAAGGAATATCGCCGGCGGGCCAAGCAGTGGCACCCCGTCCAACCGGCGACGAGGGCGATGCGGCCCGTCATCCTGGAGAATGCCGCACGCTGGCTGGTGCGGGACGATTACCTGAGTGTCCTGGAGGCCGCGGGCGCGTCGTGGCGGGCGGTGCGACTGGCGAGAGCCTCGCAGGACGCCTGGCCCCTGAACATGGACGTCGACCGCAGGTCCCAGGAGGATCTTCCGCCCTTCATCCACGCGCCAGGCTATGTCGCCATCGGCCGGCGCTGGGCCTGCGCGGCTGCGGCGGCCCTGAACGCCGCGTTGAACATGCGCTAGGGGAGTGTTCGCAAACTAGAGCCAAAGGCTTGCGACAAGCCCCAGTCCTCGCTCCAATGCCCTTTCCCTATCTCGAAGCACCTGACGATCATGAACCCACGAACCCTCGGTGATTGGCTCGCGACCCGTTGGCGATATGCCACCATGGCTGTGCTCCTGGGGCTGACTGTGTCGCTCGGAGTGCCATATTGCGGGCGGTGGTGGCGCATCGACACGTGCCTCGACTCGGGTGGCGCCTGGAACCATGAACAGAGCACCTGCGAGCACTGACCCCGCTGCCCCACCAGGCCTCGGGACCGGCGATTCCGCAAACCCCTCCTGCGCCCCAGCAACCATCCTTCTTCGCAGGGGTCCCAAGGGAGAAGTAGCCTGGAGCCCCCATAGGATTGAGCGACCCATGACCCTGGACGTTCGTGAACTGATTCATCAAGCGATGGTCGAGCCTCGCCAAGGAGTGCAGTCGCTCGCCCGTGAGATCCGAATCGCCCTTGGCCATGGTGACCCCGACGCCGCACGAACCTTGGCTTATGCACTGCTGGCACTGGCCGTCGAGAATGACCTCGCACATGAGTCGCTGACGGACGCTGTTGATTGGTTGATTCGTGATGAACGAACCAACATTGCAATCATGCAGCGCCTTCACCGGTACGCACAACTGGCTGGCGACACCCTCTTGGAACAACGACTCACTGGACGCGTGGACTGAACCCACCCCAGACCTCGCGAATCGAGTCCCTCACATGTGCAACTTCACGGACGAATATCGCGGCAATGACCTGGAAGAGTGGAGCCAGGGCCATCGCTGGAGATGACGCAGCTCCATCCTTCAGGACACGAGTCATTTCCTCTCGGGTCGCAGGCAAGCTCACAGGTCGAGCCCCCATCCGTGTGAGCGAAGTTCGTCCCGCCGGCGCACACCAGGCCTGGGCCACAATCGCTCGGAGCCGCGCAACGAGTGCCGATGACCGCGAGCATCTTCGCGTCGGGGTCGCTCCCATTCGCCTCACGCTTGCAGCCTGCCAACCCCCAGGTCAGCAAGAGCAGCGTCACCGCACTCCACGACAGCCGATAGGCACGACTCATGTGATCTCCATCTCGGACCGCTCCTCGCAGGAGCCCCGGGGACTTCGTCCTGCCGCATCCCGACGGCTTTCGCGGCACAGGCAGCACCCTGCCACGCCCAGGACCCTACTCGCCCCCTGTCCTTCCCTGCAGGCATGCCTTCGCAGGGCGCCAGGAGCGAAGTAGCCTGCGGCCCACATGAGAACGCGGTCCCTCCTCCTTCCCGGTCCAGCGGCCCTGGCGGCACTGGTGCTCACCGTGCGGCTCGGGATGTCGCCGCTCAAGAACTTCGACCTGTTCTTCCACCTCGCCGGTGGACAGTTCGTCTTGAAGAACGGCTTCACTCGCATCGACCCCTTCAGCGTCACGGGCACCGCCGGCTGGGTCCCTCATGAGTGGGGCTTCGGCGTCCTCTGCGTCGCACTGGTCCGCTGGCTCGGCGCCGCTGGGCCCGCTCTCCTGGTCGCCGGCCTCGTCGCCCTCAACCTCATGCTCCTGTGGACCGTCCTGGAGCGCGCGGCCTCGGGGCGGCGTGGGTTGCTCGCCGTGGCGACGCTCGCGGCCCTCCTCGTCGTCTACGCGCCCACGTGGCCTCAAGAGCGCCCCTACCATCTGGGCCACCTGCTCTTCACCCTCGCGGTGCTCGCCATCCAGTCCTGGCGCGCGGGCAATGACCGCATCCTCTGGGTGTTCCCCTTCCTCGGCGCCGTCTGGGCCAACGTCCACGGGAGCTGGCTGCTCGGCCCCGCGCTGCTCGGCGCGACCGCTGTCGGACAGGCCCTGGACGAGGGCACCCCGGAGTCGCGCCGGCGCTCGCTGCGCGCCATCGGCTTCAGCGTCGCCGCGTTCCTCATGGCGGGACTGGGTCCGGACGGGCTCAACATCTACCTGTACCCGCTCCATCACTCGCTGCTGCCGTCCACGCAGACCATCGTCGAGTGGCGCCCGCTCAACCTGGACCTTGCCTCGAGCTGGGCCTACCTCGCGCTCGGCGGCGCGGCCTGCTTCGCCGTGGGACAGGCTCGCGTGCGCAAAGTGGCCATCCTCCTCCCCACCTTCGTGCTCGGCCTCGCCGCCATCAAGGTGCAGCGCCATGCCCCCTTCGCCGCCGTGCTGCTGGCGCTCGCCCTCCTGGAGCATGTCGCGTTGAGCCGGGACACCGCCGTGGCAACGGACGCGCCGGTCGGAGCGTGGAAGCGCTTCTGGTCACGGTTCGATGGACTGACGGCCGGTTGGAACGACAAGGCCAGCGGCGGGCTCTGGCCCACGCTGGCGCTGCTGGGACTTGTCCTGATTCATGCGCAGAGCCCACTGCCGTTCGAGCAGGGCGTGAAGCGCTCCGTCATCCCCATCCCGGTCTTCGAGGCGCTGCGCAAACATCCTCCGGGCAAGGTGCTCAACCCCTTCGTCATCGGCGGGCCCATCTCGTTCTTCGCGGGCGCCGACTACAAGGTGTTCATCGACAGCCGGAACGACCCGTTTCCCATGTCGGTCCACGAGGACTACGACAAGCTCGTCTGGGGCGAGCCCGGCTGGGAAGAAGCCCTGACGCGCTATGACCCGGACTACCTGCTCTGGGACATCGAGAACCCCGGCAACATCCTGCTCGACAACCTGAAGGTGCTCGGCGGCTGGCGCGAGGAGGCTCGTGACGGCAACTACGTGCTGTGGATTCGTGAGCGCACCACCGCGACGGGCCATCCATGACCGCGCGGCGGACGGAAGTGAAGAAGGCGGGGCTCGCCGTCGCGGGGCTCGTGGCGATGCTCGCCTTCGCCTACAGCCCGGTGCTGCGCGGAGAGCTGCTCGCCGGTCGAGACGTGTTCCGCATCTTCTTCCCTGACTCCGCCTTCCTGTTGGAGTCCCTGCGCGCGGGCGAACTGCCGCTGTGGACGCCGTACCTGCGACTGGGGCAACCGTTCGCGGCCACGCTCTACTCGCAGGTGTTCTATCCACCGCGATGGGTGGCGGTGCTCGTCTCCGGTCCCATCGTCTCGATGACGGTGTTGCACATCGCGCACGCGGCGCTCGCCTCGGTGGGAGTGTTCCTGCTCGCCAGGAAGCTGCGAGCCTCGTGGCCCGCGTCACTCGTCGCGGGGGCGATGTTCGGCCTGTCACCGATGATGACGGACCTGGGCATCCAGCAGAACGTCGTGGACGCGGCAGCATGGAGCGGGTTCATCCTCCTCGCGGCGCATGACCTCGCGCACCGGCCCGGACCCGGTCCGCTCGCTCGCCTCTCCATCTTCTCTGCCCTGTCTCTCTTCGCGGGCTCGCCCGAGACCACGCTGTGGCAGGGAATCGTCGCGGTGCTGGTGGCATTCCTCACGGATTCGTCGAGGCGTCGGGCGCATGAAGGGCCCTCGGCGACACGCGGGTTGCCCACGCCCGAGGCGCATGCAGCCGCTCAGCCGCTACCCGTTGGCGCGCCTCCCCCTGTTTCGGTCGCGACGTTGGCGGGGCCACACGCCGACACATCGACCGCGAGCGAGCAAGGGACCCAGGTCCGCTCCGATTCGGAAGTAGCGAGCCGAGCCCTTCAGCCCCACGCGGTACTGACCGCATCCGCGTCGCATCACTCAGAAGTCGCGCGGTCGAGCCTGCCTCCGTTCGGCGCCACCTCGGAACTGACGAAGGAGGGCCATCGACCACTCCGTGCGGAACAGTTGATTGTCGCCAGAGCCGCGAGGCCCTCGGACGCGGGAGTCGAGCAACCTCACCTCCTCGCGCACGAGCACATCGCCGAGCACGGTACGGCCGCGCGGAATCCATTGATGGGTCGCGAAGCGGTCCCCCATTCTCAGCTCCACGGCGTTCCTTCGTCGGTAGCGCCTTCGAGCACGCGCGACGCACGGACCCGCCTCCAGGCCCGGGGACTCGCGGTGGCGCGTATCACCGGGGGATTCATCCTGTCCGCCGTGCTCGCGTCGGTGGCGCTGTTCCCTGCGGCGGAGTTCGCTCGGAACTCCCTGCGCTCCCAGCGCGGCTGGGCCGAGCAGCTCGCCTGGTCCGTATCCTGGCCGCAAGTGCTGTCTTCTGTGTGGCCGCTCGCGGACTGGCCTCGTGACAGGTACTGGGGCGAGGACCAGTGGTTCATCCTCAACCTGTTTCTCGGCACCCTGCCCTGTGCGCTCGCCATCGTCGGCGGACTGCATGGCCCGCGTCGCGCACGGCCCTTCATCGTAGGGGCCCTCACGCTGGTGATGCTGAGTCTGGGGCGGCACTTTCCTCCCTCGGCCTGGGTCCTCCAGTCCGTGCCGCCGTTCTCGCTCTTCCGCTACCCCGCGAAGTACTTCGTGGGCGCGGCCTTCTGCCTCGCGGTGCTCTCGGCCTTCGGGCTGGATGCGCTGGGCCGGCTCGCACGAAAGCTGCCTCCCTCCCGACTGAAGGCCGCCATCGCCTTCGTCGCCATGGGCGCAGCCATCGCAGCCATCGGCCCCGTGGTGCGCATGCTCCCCATGCGCGCCTCCGCCGAGGCCGGTGCACCCTGGGTGCCCTTCGCGCTCGGGCTCGCCACCCTCATCCTCTTCCTCCTGCCGTGGTCCTTCGCGCGCCCGCGCCGCGTTCGCCATGGACTCGCGGCTCTCGCCGTCCTCGAACTCGCGGCGGCACACTCGCTGCTGGGGATTCCCAAGTACACGCCCTGGGACTCGCTTCGACAGCCCTTCTCCCTACGCACGCTGTTGCCCCAGCCATTTCAGGGACGCATCAGCGCTGACATCGAAGGCCCCGAGGACCCCACTCGCGCCGTGGTGACGAACACCATCGAGCGCAGCCTCGACCGCCTCATGCCGAACAGATTCGTCGAGGAGCGACTGCCCGCGCTCGAAGGCTACGGCGCCCCAGAGCCCGTGCGCTCGGACCGCTTCCACCTCGCCGGAGAGCGCAGCGTCTATGACCTGGCCGGCGTCACACACTATCTCCGCCAGGGCCCGCCCCCGTTCGAGGACCTGGAGCTGCTCCACCGCGCCGAGGACGGCACCACGCTCTCCCGCTCGCGCACCGCCCTGCCCCGAGCCTTCCTCGTCCAGCGCGCCCGCGTCGTCACGGATGACGAAGCCCTGGAGGCGGTGCTGGATGCCGACCAGCCCTTCCGGGAGATTGCCTTCCTCGCCTCGGGCGAGCCACTCGAACGTCCCGATTGCGAAAGCTCCGTGCGGCCCTCCAGCAGCGGAGCCCAGCACCTGGCACTGGACGTGAGGGCTTGCGACGACAGCTACCTCATCGTCTCGGACAGCTACTACCCGGGATGGCGCGCGACAGTGGACGGCAAGGACGCCCCCATCCACCGCGCGGACCACTCGCTGCGAGCCGTGCGCCTTTCACGCGGTGAGCACCACGTCCGCTTCGACTACACCCCGCTCAGCTTCCGCGCGGGACTCCTGCTGTCCCTGCTCGGCTGGGCGGGGCTCGGCTTCGTGTGGCTCAGGGCGAGACGACGTCCAGTCGCCCGGGCGTGACGGACGTCACGACTCCACGCCGTTGCGTTCCGCGTTGGCCACGAAGGCGTCTCGCAGGTACCGCGAGAGCCCGGGCTTCACGCTGTCGATGTTCTCCGTGAAGCGGGAGTCACTCACGTACATCTCCCCGAGCCCTCGGTGGATGACGTACGAGCACGGGTAGAACCACTTCGAGATGTACTGGCGATGCGCCTCCGCGAGCGCCAGCACGTCGGGCTCTGTCGGCGCGCGTCCTGCACCGAGGTGCTCCGCGAGCGCCTTCATGAGCTGGTCCCCTTCCGCCTTGATGGCGCTCCAGTCCTCCTTCTTGTAGCGCGAGGTCCGCCGGGCCGATTCCTTGTAGGCCTCCGTGTCGCCCCAGCGCTCCTTCACCTCGGCCTCGTACTTCGAGGGGTCGAAGTCCCCAAACGCCTCGAACATCTTCTCGCTGTCCATCGTCTTCCCCTGGTCCAGTGCGTCCAACGCCGCGTCCACGGCGTGGCGGAGTGCGTCCAGCCGCGAGGCCCGCTCGGTCAGCAACTGCCGCTGCATGAGCAAGGCCGCGCGAAGGTCGAAGCGAGGGTCACCCAGGATGCGGCGGATCTCCTCCAGCGGGAAGGCGAGCTCCCGGAAGAAGAGCACCTGCTGCAACCGCTCCAGGTCCGCCTGCGTGTACAGCCGATACCCCGCCTCGCTGCGCCCCGAAGGACACAGCAGGCCAAGCTCGTCGTAGTGATGCAGCGCCCGAACGCTGACCTTCGCCAATCGGGCCACCTGGCTGACCGTCAGAGCCATCTCTTCACCTCGGATGAGATGTCTAAGGCCTCACGTCGCGTGAGGGTCAACCCCCGCCACGTCGAGACGCCACGAATGAAGCGGGCAACCTGTCACGGGCTCCCTCAAATGGGGGCTCGGGCGGCCCTCCGAGCATCATCGGGCGGGTTGGGCGCACGGTCTCCGTGCGAGTCGCGCCCCTCGAGTCCTTCATGCAACGCGCCTCGACACCGGCCGTTGTGGAGTGGACCTTCGGGCCATCCACCGCGAAGTCTCGGGCGTTCATCGCGAGGCAACGAAGCCTCGGGCGCCTCAGGGCGCGTGCGCCACGTCTGGCGGAGCGTCCACGGGAGGACGAAAGACATACATCATCAGCGAGGCCCCCTCCGCCACGCGCACCGTCGCATCACGGCGTAGCACCCAGAGCTGGCCCGGCTTCACCGGCCGCTCGTCCGCCGCATCCAGGGAGCCCGAACCCTCCGCCACGTAGACGATGGCGGGCTCTGCGCGCGTGGCCGTCAGGGCATGCTCCCCCTTGGCGAGCACCACGCTGGACATCTTCCCCTCCAGCGCCGGCAACGTCTCCACCGTCACGCCTCCTGCCTGTTCCGCCAGCATGACGAGCGCGCGGGTCGGCGCGTAGGTGAAGGGCTCCGGCCCCTGCGCCAGTCGCGCATCCGTCGGCTCGACGTACAGGTTTCCGTCGAAGCGCGGCGTGGCGAACACGAGGTTGCCCAGCATCTGGTCCTCCGCGCGGTTGAACCACGCGTGGCCGGTGAAGGGCTCGGAGGCAATCAACGCACCGGGATGATGCGTCCCCCGCCGCTCCGCCAGCACCCCCTCCCGCCCCCAGATTTGATGCACCTCCGCCTGCCCCGCGACGATGACGGTGGCCTCATGCGTCCGGCGGTGGATGTGCAGCGGACACGCCTGCCCGCGCCCCATGACGTGCAGATGCACCGTGGCGCTGTCCGAGAAGAAGAAGGTGTCGGAGATGTCCGCCGCGTCGGGGTTCTTCTTCGCCAGCGACTCGAAGACGGCGGGCACGTCGAAGACCTCGACCTCCGGGTCCTCGGGCACCGTCATCGCCCGCTTCACGGCGAACAACACGCCCAGCAAGGACACCGTCAGCACCAGCGACAGCACCCGGTACAGCACCACCCGGCGACGCAGCAGCAAGAGGTCCGCGGAGGTGGGCTCGGTCACGGGGGCATCCTGGACTTCGCGCCGCGCCCCGGCCACCTGCCCTGCCGCCGAGCACGAGCGCACAAAGAAACATGGCGGGGCCCTCGATGAAGAGGACACCCGCCACGTGAGTAGAGGCACCGCCGTGAGGCGACGCATCCAAGACATGAAAGCTTAGTAGGCGTTGTTCTCGCCGAAGCTCTTCATGGTCTTCTTGTTCAGGGCGACGTTGGAGCTCTGGCCGTCGTTGGCGACGTTGGAGTTACCCGCCAGGGCCGCCGCGGAGGCGCCGAACAGCTTGCGAATGTTGTCGCCGAACAGCGTCACAACGCCGATGGCGGCGATCGCGATGAGGGCAACGATGATGATGTACTCGGTCATGCCCTGACCACGAGCCTTGCGGAGCTGGTTCTTCTTCGAGATCGCCTTCATGGGAAGTCTCCTGGGGTTCAGAACGGGAAAGACACCCTGTTACTCGGGGTTGAAAAGCACAGTACGGGAGATCCCACCTGCACCTCCATCCGTCATCGGGAGGATGGGGCCAATCCCCTGTAATTCCCGGCGGATAGCTCTTTTTCTCAGAGACTGGAAGGCCGCTCAGGGGCCAACCGGGGCTGCGACGGGCGTCTTCGAGGGGGCGCACGCCGAGGCGGGGAGAGCATCGCACAGGTTTCGCACGGCGCGTGCGAGCTCCGCGTCAGCGGGGAACTCGGAGGCCACCTGCCGGCCCAGCGCCAGCGCGGGGGCCGCGTCCACGGGGGTCCACACCGTCCGGGTCGCCCAGGCCCGCTCGGCGACGAGCTTCAGGTAGGCGGCGACCAGCTCCGGCTCGCGCCCGCCCTTCGCCACCTCCGGCTCCAGGAGGGAAGCGGCCAGCGTCAAATCCTTCTGGGCCAGGGCGGCCTTGCCCAGCGCCACCGTCGCCTCGCGGCTGTCGGGGGCCACCGAGCGCCACAGCGTGGCCACGCCGCGCACCAGTGGATCATTCGCCGCGTGGTAGCGCTCCATGTTGCGGTACAGCCGCGCGGCCTCCTCGGCCGTGGGCGGGTGCTGGCGCAGGTAGTCCTCCAGGAACAGCCGCGAGCCGCCTTCGGGAGAGCGGCGCTCGTCCTTCACGCGCACGTCGATGTTCGCGACGAAGAAGGCGATGGGCGAGGCGTACTCCAGCAGGTTGTGGTCATCCGTGTTGATGGGGCCCGGGCCCGCGAAGGCCAGCTGCCCGTCCTCGCTGTGCACCTGCTTGGACAGGAGCGCGAAGACGTCCGTCAGCCCCACGCGCCCCATGTCCGCGCGAACCTCCGGCACCGCCATCCGCTGGGCCAGGCGCTCCGCGTCGAAAGCCAGCGGCTTGCGGCTGGCCACGAGCACCAGGTCATGCGGCCCCAGCCACGTCGTGGCATGCGGGAAGGTGTCGCGCAGCGTGCGGACCACCAGCCGGATGAGTTCGTCGTTGCTCTCGTAGGTGTGAATCCACTGCACCAGCACGCCGTCATCCGCGAGGTGGCGGTCCACCGTCTGGAAGAAGTCCCGCGTGAAGAGGCCAGACACGCCCGCCACCCACGGGTTGGAGGGCACGCTCACCACCAGGTCGTACTTGCGCTCGGCCAGCGCCATGAACGTCTTCGCGTCGTCGATGTGGACGCGCGTGCGGGGGTCATCCACCGCGTTGCGGTTGTCCTCCTTGAACAGGCGCGCGGCGTCGATGACCGCCGGGGCGATCTCCACCATGTCCAGCCGCTCCACCGGATGCGCCAGCACGCTGCCCGCGGTAATCGCCGCCCCCGCGCCCACGAGGAGCACGTTCTTGGGCTCGCGCGGGTGCAGCAGCGCGCCCAGGTGTCCGGCAATCACCTGCGTCTCCACGTCGCTGCCGTTGGAGGCGTCAATCTTGCCGTTGAGCTTCATGAAGCGCAGGTGGTCCTGCGGGTAGTCGGCCACCATCACCGTGGCGAAGGTGTCGTCGCGGTAGAAGATGGGGTGGATGTTCTTCTCCGTCTCCTCCACCAGCTTCGCGTAGCTCTCCGGGGGCTTCTGGTGGGAGCGGATGGAGGCGATGCCCGACAGCCGGACGGACCAGCCGCTCATGCCGCCCAGCACCACCGCCGCCAGCAGGGCCACGGCGCCCACCGGCCACAGCGCGCGCACGGGGCTTGAGGGACGGCCCGGCAGCGCGTGGAAGGCCAGCGCGGCGGCGGCGAGGTTGGCCACCACGCCCGCCACGAAGTTGCCCTCCATGCCCCACCACGGCATCAGCACCAGGCCGCCCAGCGCGGAGCCCGTAATCGTGCCCACCGTGTTCCACAGGTACACGCCGCCCAGCTCACGGCCGACCTCGGACACCTTCGCCGTGGCCACGCGCGCCGCCGCCGGGAAGGCCGCGCCCATGAAGAACGTGGGCACCAGCAGGACGAGGCAGCAGAAGCCAAACGTCAACAACTGGAACAATGGCCAGGTGTCCACCGAGCGCGTCATCATCCACTGCGCCGAGCGGAACAGGTGCGGCAGCCGCACGTACAGCGGCAGGGCCACGCAGAGGCTGGCCACCAGCGCCACCTGCATCTGCCCGTACAGCTTCAGCGGGTCCGACTTCTGAGCGCGCGTCATCAGCCAGAAGCTGCCCAGGCCGATGCCCAGGATGAACGCGGTGAGGATGAGCGTGAAGGCGTACGTGGACGCGCCCAGGACGATGGACAAGAGCCGGATCCACGTCACCTGGTACAGCATGGACGTGAAGCCCGACAGCGCCACGCCCACCAGCGCCGCTCGCACCGCCACGCGGGGATAGGCCAGGTTCGCCGTGCTCTCGGACACCGGCGCGGACTGTCCCGGCGCCAGGGCGGGAGGATGCCTGCGCGCGAGCAGCAGCGCCGCGACGGCCAGGAGCAGGTTGAGCCCCGCGGCCAGCTTCGCGGAAGCGGACAGGCCCAGCACCGGCACCAGCTTCGTGCCCGCGATGAAGACGCCCAGCGCCGCGCCCAGGCTGTTGACGGCGTACAGGCGCGCCAGCTCCCGCTGCACCCCGGAGAGGCTGTCCGCGAAGTGCCGCACCAGCGCCGGCAACGTGCCGCCCATCAGCAGCGTGGGCACCACCAGCGACACCGCCGCCACCAGCAGCCGGGGACCCACCCGCCACCCATCCGGCACGCCGGGCGCGACGGCCAGCCACAGGGCACCCAGGGCATCCAGCACGTACGGGAAGGCCAGCGCGTACAGCGCCACGCCCAACTCGAGCACTCCGTACAAGGCCAGCGGGCTCTTCACCCGGTCCGCTGTCCTCCCGAAGACAGATGCACCGAGCGCCAGGCCGCCCATGAAGGTGGCGAGCACCACCGCGTGCGCCTGCCCACTGTTGCCCAGGACGTTCCCGAGATACTTGGACCAGACCAACTCGTAGACCAGCGCCGTACCTCCTGAAAGGAAGAGGAGGGCCGACACAAGGTTCTTCGGGAAACGCGCGATGAGGGACATAAGGGGACAGCGCGGAACCTTACTCGTTATGTTCGGGACCCACCAATGAACGCCCACCTCCTGCAAGCCGCATTGCTCGCCTGGTCTCCAGGCCTGCGGGTGACCCGCGCGCAGGGTGACTGCGCCGCCGTGCTCCGCCGCCCCGTCGAGGAGCTGCTCGACCGTCCTCTCCACCAGGTCCTCGGTGTCTCCGCCGAGCGCGCCCGCGAGCTGGACGCACGGGCCCGCGAGGACCGCCGCGCCGTGGAGTTCATCTCCTCGGCGCTGGGGAACGAGGACGCCACGCCCCTGCGGCTGACGCTCGGCCTGGACGAGGGCGAGGCCGGAGCGTGCGCCCAGGACCTCAACGTCCTGTTGGAAGGCGCCCCGCCGGTGCAGATCTCCCGACTGTCGAGCTCCCTCAGCCACGAGATTCGCAACCCCCTGTCCTCCGTGAAGATGGCGGTGCAGACGCTGGCCCGGAACACGGGCCTGTCGGACCGGGACAGGCGGCGGCTGACCATCGCCAACCGCGAGATTCGCACCATGGAGCGCATGCTCTGGCTCCTGTCCGAGTATGGCCGCGACACCACGCCCAACCTGGACGCGCACGTGCTGCGCTCGGTGATTCAAGAGGCCACGGGCATGGTGGCGCCCGAACTGGCCGAGCGCCGCATCGAGGTGCGCGTGGACGAGGAGGCGGAGCTGCCTCGCGTGCGCGTGGACCCCAACCGCCTGCGGCCCGTGCTGGCCCAGGTGCTGCTCAACGTGGCCATGGGTCGACCCGAGGACAGTCCGGTGGAGGTGGCCCTTCGCCGGGGCCCGCCGGGCCGCGTGCTGATGGTACTCAAGGACCCCGCCGCCGCTCTGCCTCCGGAGGAGAACGGCACCCTCTTCGAGCCCTTCGGCTCGAGGCTGGCGCGCGGCGCGGGACTGTCACTCGCCGCGCTGCGCCGGGTGATGATGGGACAAGGAGGGGACGTCGCCGCCGAAGGCAGCGCCGAGCCCGGCATGGTCTTCACGCTCACATTCGCCACCTGAGAAGGAAGCCATGATGGAGACCCTTCTCATCGTCGATGACGACGTGTCGCTCCTCGAGACGTTGAAGATGCACTTCGAGGAGATCGAACACGACGGCCAGCCACGCTACCAGGTGGCCACCGCCACCAGCGCCGCGGCGGGGCTGCGCGCGGCGCAGGACTCCATGCCCAGCGTGGTCATCCTCGACATGATGCTGCCGGACCGCACCGGTCTGGAGATCATCGAGGAGATGAAGGGGCTGTGCGGCGACGCGCGCATCATCCTCGTCACCGCCTACCACGACATGGAGACCACCATCCGGGCGATGAAGGCGGGGGCCTTCGACTACATCCACAAGCCCTTCCCGGACCCGGCCGCGTTGGACCTCGTCGTCGAGCGCGCGCTGGAGTACCGCCAGCTGTCACGCCGCGCGGACGAGGTGAACCGGGAGAACGCCGCGGTGCGCCTGGGCGACATCGTCGGCACCAGCCCCTCCATGCAGCAGCTGGTGAAGGAGATTGGCAAGGTGACGGGCAGCCACGCCACCGTGCTGATTACGGGAGAGAGTGGCACCGGCAAGGAGCTGATCGCCCGCGTCATCCACAACTACTCGTACGACGAGCCCCGGCCCTTCATCGGCATCAACTGCTCGGCCATTGTCGACACGCTGCTGGAGAGCGAGCTGTTCGGCCACGAGAAGGGCGCCTTCACCGGCGCGACGGCGGGCAAGCCCGGCAAGTTCGAGCTGGCCGAGGAAGGCACCGTCTTCCTCGACGAGATTGGCGACATGTCGATGATGCTCCAGGCCAAGCTCTTGCGAGTGCTCCAGGAGCGCGAGTTCGAGCGCGTGGGCGGCGTCAAGCGCATCAAGCTGCGCGCCCGCGTCATCGCCGCCACCCACCGCAACCTCGCCGAGGAGGTGGAGAACCTCCGCTTCCGCGAGGACCTCTACCAGCGCCTCAAGGTGATTACCCTCCTGATTCCCCCGCTGCGCGAGCGGCGCGAGGACATCCAGTTGCTCGTCAAGCACCTGCTCGAGCGCATCAACGAGAAGGTGCACAAGCGCGTCACCCGCGTGCCCACTGAAGTCATGGAGCGCCTGACGCGCCTGCCCTGGCGGGGCAACGTGCGCGAGCTGGAGAACGTGCTCACCCGCGCCGTGGTGCTCGCGCCGGGCGATGTGTTGCGCGGGGATGACCTGCCCACGCTGGACATCCCGCCCTCCCCGGAGTCGGGCCGCGCCGCCAGCAATACCCTCATGTTCACCGCCCCCGCGGTGGATGACGCCAGCCTCATCCCCACGCTCGAGGAAGCTGAACGGATGCTCATCGCCCGTGCCATGGCCGTCACAAAGGGGCACAAGGGTCGCACCTGCCAGATTCTTAAAATCAGTCGCCCCACCCTCGAGCGCAAACTGCAGAAGTACAATCTTTCACAGGGACAGAACCCTCTAGGGCACGGGTTCACCGTGAAAGACGACCCCTGAACACTGTCCGGGCCACGACAAAGGGCCCCACCCTTTGAACGTTTCGTTCAACATGATCAGACTGTTTGAACGTTCTGTTTCAGGTTTCGGACACAGACAGGTGGGTGCTACGGACCTCTAGCGCTAAGTACCCGGCATTCCTGGATGTGTTCCTTCCGGAGCACTTCATTCCCCAGTGGCACGTTCCTTGGAAAAGGTAAGCCCCGTTGCCGCTGAAGCAGGCGGCCGGTCCTACCCCCGATTGCTTTCCACGGAGTGAATGCCATGCACGGTTTCAATCGCCCCCTCGGCCCTATCGGTTCCAACGTCGTGGCGCCGCTCCAGGCAACCAGCTCCGGGATGATGGTCACCGCGAACAAGCTTGTTCCGGGGCAGGAGGCCATCGACTTCAAGGGCTACTTCAAGGTCGAGTCCTTCCCGCACAACTCGACCATCTACCGTCCTGGCGACAACACGGACCGCGTCTATCTGCTCAAGTCCGGCCGCGTCCGGCTGATGCGCATCGGGAAGAATGGCACCCGCTCGGTGGTGTCCATCCTCCGCCCCGGCGACTTGTTCGGCGAGCTGTTCCGCCCCGAGGGGACGCCGATTGAAGAGATGGCCATCGCCGCGGGCGAGGCCGAGGTGTGGAGCATCGAGGGCCGCGACTTCCGCGCGCAGCTCGAGGCCCGGCCGGCGCTGGCAGTGGACGTGGTGCGCGCCTACGCCGAGCGCGTGCGTGCCCTGCGCAAGCGCGTGCTGGGGCTGACCTTCAAGGAAGTTCCCGCGCGGCTGGCGGACACCCTGCTGACGCTGGTGGAGGCGCACGGTGAGCGCTGCCCCCACGGCGGGGAGACGGACCTGCGCGGAATCACGCAGCAGGACCTGGCGGACCTGGTGGGCGCGTCGCGCTCGTTCGTGTCCACGCTCATCAACGAGATGAAGCGCGAGGGCGTGCTCGGCAATGTCGGCCGCATCCTCTGCGTGAGGGACCAGAAGGCGCTGCGGAAGATTGCCTCCAAGGAGAAGTGAGCACGGCGGTCCCCCGCGGATGTCGCGGGAGCACTGACGTCAACGACGGGCCTGACCACGTGACTTCTACGTGGTCGGGCCCGCGTCGTTTTCATGGGTGACGGCAAGCAAGGAGCGGCCACGCGGGGAGGCGCGGCACTCGACGGGACGTTTCACTCCCCGGGATGCGACCTCAGGCCCGGGCCTTCAGCTCGTCGACCTCGGCTCGCAGCAGCCAGTCGTCCTGGAAGTCCGTCGCGGCGGCGGCGATCTGCGCCAGACGCTCCGGCTTCGACTTCCCCGAGTCGCGCAGACCGCGAACCTCCCGGTAGAGCGCCGCGAGCGACGGGTGCAGGGCCAGCGCCTTGCGCTCGCGCGCCTTCGACTCGCCGTCACCTTCCGCGAACGCTCCCAGCTCGCCGAACCACCGGTCCCACGTCTCCGGGTCCGCCGGCCCACCCGCCACCGAGGGCAGGTGCGTGGTGACGAAGAGCTTCGTCACCGCGGGCACGTCCAGCGCGCGGCCCGCGAGCCGAGCCCGCAGCGCCAGCACCTCGCCTCCGCCCGCCGCGAAGCCCTCCAACTCCAGCCCGCTGGCCAGTGACAACTTGAACGTTCCACGCTCCGGGAGGCTGCCCGCACCGAAGGCCACCAGCGCCGGACCGTTCCACGGCCGACTCCCATCCCCCTTGCCACCGCGCGAGGTGAGGACCGGACCCTCCATCCGCACCAGCGCGGTGGTGAGCCCCGGGGCCACCTCGGCGGGCGCGGCCACCGTTTCCAGGACGCGCCCCGTCACCTCGCGGCCATCCGCCAGCACCAGGTGATTCACCGTGCGCGCCTGCCGGGCCACCTCCAGCCCGAAGTCGCCGCCGCGCTTCCACGCCAGCGTGGACTCGAACTCCGACAGCACCTCGAACAGGTGCTCGAAGTCCCGCGCCACGAAGAGCTGCGGCTGCATCCGGGTGATATCGAAGTCCATGTCCGCGCACGCCACGCCGAGCGGCAGCTTCCGCACGGCCGGCGTCAGACAGAGTGCCGCCTCGCCAATGCTCGACAGCAGCCCCGCGCCGTAGATGCGCGGCGACTCCAGGCTCCCGACGAGGCCGTACTCCGCGGTCCACCAGTACAGCCGCGTCGCCCGCGTGCTCTCACTCACGTACCGACGGCTGGCGCTCGCCGCCTCCAGTCGCGCCTCTGAGTGAGCGACCTCTTCCGGGCTCGCGTCCGGGTCTTCCTTCACCACCGACAGGTTGCGGATGGCCTCGAAGACGGCCTGGTCCTCCACGCTCGCGATGGACTTGAAGCCCACGAGGCCGCACGCCTTCAGGTACTCCGCGTACCGCCGGTTGGCGATGATGGGCGCGTGCCCCGCGCTCTCATGGACGATGTCCGGCGCGGGCGTGTACTCGATGTGCTCGTGCGTGCGGATGTCCGAGGCGATGGCCAGAACTCCCATCGACTGGAGTTCGGTGAAGACCGCTGGCGGAATGAAGCCGCGCACGCCCACGCACGCCCAGCCCAGCCGCGACAGCCGCTCGTTCATCTCGTCCAGGCTGGGGATGGACTCCAGGTTGATGCCCGTCGCCGACAGCCCCTCCAGATAGACGGAGTGCGCCCGCTCCCCGAGGTGCCCGCGCAGCTTGCCCAGGATGTGCCGCCAGACGGCGTGATCTCTCGGCGTATACGCGTCGTAGTCCTGGCTCACCACGTAGCGCCGCAGATGCGCGGGCAGGCGGGATATCGTCAGTTCCGTTGGCGTCATATCCGGGCACTCCTGGTGAAAACTTTCAGCCCAGAGAAGATACAGGCGCAGGAGGCTCCGGAAAACCGGCAGAATTCGACGTCTTCGTCGATTTAACGACGAGCATTCATACGCGCTGACGCAGTCCGTCGAGGACGGTGGAGGCACCGGGACTGAGCGCGCCGGAGGGCCAGAGGGCCACGACTTCCACGGCCTGGGGCTCGTCCTCCTTGAGGGGCCAGGCGTGCATGTCTAGGGGGAAGGGGTGCATCGGCCGCAGGTCGGGCGTAATCGCGCAGGCGCTGAAGGCGCGCAGCAGTTCGTAGAGCAGAAGGAAGCTTTCGACGCGGGCCACCTCGGCCACCTTGACCCCATGGGCGGCGAAGCGCGCGCTGTTGGCGCCGCCATAGGGGTCGTCTCGCAGCCAGTCCACGAAGGGCTGTCCGTCCAGGTCCTTCACGTGCAGCGTCCGCCGGGACGAGGCCATGCTCGCCAGCGCGTTCCCCGGGCCGGCGAGCACGACGAACGACATGCGCAGCAGGGACTCCGACTCCACGCCTTCGTGGGGCGGCAGCGGGGTGAAGTCCAGTGCCAGGTCCAGCTGTCGCGTTTGCACCTGCCGCGTCAATTCGTGCGGTCCGCCGAAGCTGAGCACCAGCTTGAGTCCGGTGGCGGCGGCGTCGCGGGCGACCTTCCCGAGCAAGGAGATGGACAGGGTGGGATTGAGGCCCAGGCGCACCACGGGCTCCGCGCTGGCCAGGTCGCGCAGCCGCTTCATGTCGAGCTGGTGCAGGGGCGTCTGGGTGCCAGCGAAGAGGCGCTCTCCCCGAGCGGTGAGCTGGAGGCGTCGGCCGGGTCCGCGCTCCAGCAGCGTGGCGCCCTCCGCCAGCGCCATCTCCAGCGCGCGGATGTGCTCGCTCACCACGGAGCGGGCCACACCCAGGTGCTCGGCGGCCGATTCAATGCTGCCCGCCTCCACCGCCGCGGTGAAGGACTCCAGCCAGACGAGGTGTCGCACGAGCTTGCGTGGCGGCATGCTCCCATCCTGGCACCGCCGAGCCATCGGACACGAGACATGTGAGGCTCTATCCGACGCGTCGCGTGAGCGGGCGTGCATCCACTGCGAGGAGGCGGCCGGGCGTTCCTGTCTTCCTTGAACATCAGCCTGCGGCGGGCTAGCAGGAGGCGCGATGTCTCGGATGCCTCCCGCCACTGTCACTCCCGCCGAGAGGCTCCGCCCGCGGTTGGCCGACGCCCTGCCTTTGCTCGGCCCCGCGCTGCTCTGGTGCACGCTGCATGGGCTGCTCGCGCTGCTCTTCTTCGGTGCCCCCCTGCTCGACTCCGTGGGGAGGCTGGCCAGCTCCTTGCGTCCCGTGCTGCTGGTGGGCGGCATCGTCCAGGCGCTGTTCCTGGGGCTGCTCACCTTCGTGGCCACTCTGCCCCTGATACTGCTCGGGCGGCGCTATGCGCTGGCCCTGCCGGTGATGGTGGCGCTGGGCGTGGCCCTGCTCGGCGTGGACGCGCTCGTCCTGTCCTCGCTGGGCTTCCACATCAACGGGCTGGTGCTCGCGGTGGCCATGCAGCCGCGCGCGCTCGCGGAGACGGGGCTTGCTCCCCATGAGCTGGCGCTCCTGGGCGCGGCGACACTGGGCGTCCTCGCGCTCGATGTCTGGGCGGGCGTCCACTTCCTGCGGCGAGTCCCCCGTCCGCGCCACGTTGCCCGGCTCATCGCCATCCTCGTCCTCGTCACCGCGGTGGAGCGACTGACGAGCGCGTGGCTCGTCTTCGCCCATGGTGGCGCCGTGCTGCACGCGGCCACCACCCTGCCCCTGCAACCCCCCGTGCGCATGAACACCCTGCTCACGCGGCTGACGGACAGGCCCCCCGCGTCTGGACTGCGGCTGGGCGTGAGCCCCGAGGCCGGCGTCCCCGCGTCGACCATCGACCCCGCCTCGGTGCGCTTCACGCGCCGGCCCGACATCGTCCTCATCCTCGTGGAGAGTCTGCGCGACGACTTCTTCCGCCCGGACGTCATGCCCCACCTCTGGCGCAGGGCGGAGCACGGCACACGCTTCCTCCATCACCACAGCGCGGCGAGCTCCACGGACTACTCGCTCTTCAGCCTCTTCTTCGGACTGGAAGCACAGCGCCGCGACGCGGTGGTCGGCGCCGGGCGCTCGCCCCTGCTCTTCCCGGCGCTCCGGGAGAATGGCTATCGCCAGGCCTTCTTCGCCGCGTCCTCCGTGGACTGGATGGGCCTCAAGGACACCGTGTTCCGCGACGTGCATGGCGGCCTGCGCACGGACTACGAGGGCCGCAGCCACCTGCGAGACACCGCCATGGTGAAGGACGCGCTGGACATGGCGCGCACGACGCCCAAGGACACGCCGCTCTTCACCTTCGTGTTCTTCGCGGGCACGCACTTCGACTACGACTACCCGCCGCGCTCGGCGGTGTTCACCCCCGCCTGGGACGGCAAGGGAGGCCTGGCCACCGCGCGAGTCCCCGCCGAGCACCTCAAGGCCCGCGCCTGGAACTCCGCCTACGAGGTGGACACCAAGGTGGAAGAGCTCTTGAGCCAGTGGGAGGCCACACGCGGAACGCGTCCCCTGGTCATCTTCACTGGCGACCATGGCGAGGAGTTCCGCGAGCACGGCCGGGTCGGCCACGCCAGCGACGTCACCGAGCTGCAGCTCCATGTCCCCATGCTCGTCTTCGACGAGAAGCTTCCGACTGGGCAGGTCGAGGCCGTCACCGGCCACATCGACCTGGTGCCCACCCTGTTCGACCTGCTGGGTGACACCCACTCACCGGAGCAACTCGGTGACGGGATTCCCATGAGCCGCCCAGACCCTCGGCGCTACCTGCTCACCACCATTGGCTGGGAGGCGCGCTATGCGCTCATCGGCCGGGACTTGAAGGTGCGCTTCGGCGCGGGACTCCCCGGCACGGAGCTCAGCGACCTGTGGGACCGCCCCCTTCCGGACGCCCAGGAGCGCTTCGCCGCAGAAGCCCCGCGCATCCTGCGTCGACTCCGGGGCGGTGGCGCGCAGACCGAGGCCGAGCCGCCCTCACCTCCCGCCACGGCGACGCAGCCTCCGCGCTGAAGGCCGCCTCCACGGGGGCCGCCGCTTCACACCGCGCGCTTCAGAAGCGGACCCGCGCCCCGAGCGCGAGCGTGAACAGGCCCGTCTTCACGGTGCTCGGGTTCTGGAGGAACTGGACGATGCGGTAGTCCGTCGCCACCAGTTCGTAGTACCCCTCCAGGTGCCTCAGGCCAAGCGACGGCACGGGCCGGCCCGCGCTCCCGCCCAGCAACAGCGCGGGCCGCAGCGCCGTCTTGAACCAGTAGTAGCCGGAGACATAGCGGTCCGGCAGCGTGAGGAAGTAGTCGTCGCCAAAGGTGTAGCTGAAGGCCGCGCCCACGGTGAACGGACGAAAGCTCCACTCGCGGTGGGTGACGTGGAACGGATGCCACTGGCCCTTGAGCGTCAGGGTGACGAAGTCCGCCCCCGCCACCGCCCGAGGCGCCCAGCCCACCAGCACCTCCAGCTCCAACTGCTCGTCCAGGAAGGCCCAACCTGGCCCCGCGGCCAACATGCCAATCGAGCCGGCGAACTGGAGCGCCGCGTGGTCCGGCACGTACCACGGCGCCCCCGCCTCTCTCGGCGCCGCGCGCACGGGATGCGCCGCGAGCAGCATCGACGCCAGCAGTCCACCCACGAGCCAGGTGCGCGCCATCAGAAGAAGACCTGCTCCACAGCCACGGACTCGCCCTCGACGGTGACGAGCAGGTAACTGTGGAGCTCTATCGAGTCCGCGATGAAGTAGCGCACGCCCCGCCGCGCATCAGTGCTGAAGCGGTGGGTGTGGCCGTGAAAGGAAACCGTGACTCCGTGCTCCGCCTGGAGCTGCTCCAGCGGCTCTGTCAGCGATGCATCGAAGTCCGCATGCCCAGGTGGCACATGCGAGAAGGTGAACAGGTGCGCGCTACCCGGCGCTTCGCCCAGTGCCGAGCGCAGTTGCTCCAGGTCCGGCACGTTGCCCGGGAACCCGTACTCGCGGGAGTTGGAGTCGAAGAGGACGAACCGGCTCCCCCCATGCTCGAAGGCCAGGAACGTCGGCCCGAAGCGGTGGAGGTAGAGCTCCCGCCCCTTGCCGAGCAGGTCATGGTTGCCGATGACCGCCAGCGCGGGCACTGACGCGTCCTCGAGCAGCCCCGCCACCCAGTCGTACTCCTGGGCGGAGCTGAACTCCGTCAGGTCCCCCATCTGCACGACGAAGTCGACATCGCGCCGCGCCAGGTCCTTCACGGCGTCGACGGAATCGTCCTGGTAGACGCCGATGTCTCCCAGCACCGCGAAGCGGAAGGACCCGCCGCTGACGTTCCGCTGGAGCCGCTCGAGCGCCCGGGCATTCGTGTCCCGCACGCCCCCTCGAATCTCATAGGGGTGCAGCTCGAAGACGTCGCAGCTGACGCAAAGCAACAGCAGCAGCAGACATGGGACCCAGGACCTCACGGTCGTCCGAGGTAACGACGTGGTGCCACCTCTTCAACCCTTGGGTCGGGCGCTCCATGGCACATGAAACATCCGCTCATGGAGTTCATCACGTGACCAACAGTCGACACGCACGCAACGAGAACCCCAGGCCGTTGACGCTGTTGTCTCCTTCGCCCTCGGCCCGTTTCGCCGGAGCGCTCAGGCCGCGAGGGACTTGGCCCCGTCCCAGTCCTCCACCTCGTAGAGGAACTTCGAGCCATTCACGAGCTTGCGATTCGCCGAGGTGCTCTGCACGAAGACGACGTACTTCTCCAGGCTGGCGGGACGGATGCGCACCGTCTCCCCCGGCGGCAGCCCGAGCATCTCCCGCGCCCGCTCGCC
This sequence comes from Myxococcus sp. CA033, assembly GCF_013336625.1. Taxonomy (NCBI): domain Bacteria; kingdom Pseudomonadati; phylum Myxococcota; class Myxococcia; order Myxococcales; family Myxococcaceae; genus Myxococcus; species Myxococcus sp. CA033. The sequence goes on from NZ_JABUMU010000001.1 coordinate 452,056, forward strand.
GCTGTAGAAGTCACCCGTCTTGCGGTCCATCAGCACCACTTCCTTGTGGCCCTGGATGGTCTCCGTCTTGGTGAACTCGTAGAAGCCCCGTCCCGTCTTGAAGCCCAGCCCGTTCTCCTGGACGAAGGCCTTGATGGGCATGTCATCGTCCACCTCCAGCGACTGGAACCGGCCGGGAACCACGGCGCGCAGGTCCGTCTCCGCGTAATCCGACGACGTCTTTCGCTGGAGCATGGTGCTGAACATGGCGTTCAGCCCGCGGCTCATCCGCCCCTCCTTCGCGACCTCCGTCTCGTAGGCCTGGAGCCGCGCGTCGGACGACTGCTTGTAACAGACGGCCAGCAGCATGTCGGTGACGTGCGCGAACTGGTCCAGGCTTAGATGGAAGCCGCCCGACTTCTCCGCCAGCTCCTTGTAGAACGGCGTCGCATGGCGCCGCGCCAGCGCCTGCACCCCGTACACCGGGACGCCCATCCTACCCAGCGCGTCCACTTCCTTGCGCCAGTCCAGGCGCTTCGGGTTGTCCGACGGCGCATGCGGCACGTCATCACCAATCAGCACGAAGGCCCGCGTGTAGCCCACCGTCCATGACAGGGATTGCGCTTCGCGCAGCACCAACTCATAGCACTCCGGCGCGTCACCGCCGCCCGTCTGCCCCACCTTGTCCACGAACCGCACCACGGCCTTCGCATCGTCCGTGAGGTCCAGAATTTTCGTCACGTACGTCGAGCGCGCGTCGCAGTAGTCGCCGTGCGCGATGACGCCGATGCGGATGCCCGGAATCTCCTTCATCAATCGGGACACGGTGCCATGCAGCTTCTTTCGCACCTGCGCGAGACACGGATACATGCTGCCGGTGGTGTCGAAGCTGAAGACAATCTCGACGCGATTATCAATCACTGACGCGGCCATTTTTGGTTCCCCTCGTGTGCGGCGACGGAGGGAAGAATACGGGGTGGGTCTGACATTTTCGGGCCTCCCGGAGGGCCTACGCGTGGGGTGGTTCCAAGGGGTTGGAAGAACCCCTCCCAGCAGGCTTCAGCGATGTCCTTGCGGGCATGTCGGGGGCGTGCTGAAAAGCCTCGCCACAGCCCCAGACCGGGGCGCGGGGAGGACCTTGGTGGAGATCCAGAAGCCCTACCTGTTGTTCCTGGGGGATGTACCCGACCAGCTCGCGGCGAAGACGGCCCACGGCATCGTCGACTGGCGGCCCGAGTGGTGCGTGGGCCAGCTCCGACTGCCGGGCTGCGGAGCGGACTGCGGCCTGACAGACCTGGACATCGCCCAGGCCAGGGCCCGGGGCGCCCAGACGCTCATCGTCGGCGTGGCCAACGCGGGCGGCGTGCTCCCCGAGCACTGGGTGAGCAAGCTGGTGGAGGCCCTGGACGCGGGAATGGACGTGGCCACGGGGCTGCACAAGCGCCTGGCCTCCTTCCCCGCCATCGCCGAGGCCGCCGCGCGCAATGGCCGCAAGCTGCACGACGTGCGCATCCCCGACATGGACTTCGCCACCGGCAAGGGCACCAAGCGCCAGGGATTGCGCCTGCTGACGGTGGGCACGGATTGCTCGGTGGGAAAGAAGTACACGGCGCTCGCGCTGGAGAAGGAGATGCGCGCCCGGGGACTCAAGGCGGACTTTCGCGCCACGGGACAGACGGGCATCTTCATCTCCGGCCGGGGTGTGGCCATCGACGCGGTGGTGTCTGACTTCGTCGCGGGAGCGGCGGAATGGCTGGCACCCGCCAATGACGCGGACCATTGGGACCTGGTGGAAGGCCAGGGCTCGCTGTTCCATCCCTCGTTCGCGGGCGTGACGCTCGGTCTGCTGCACGGTGCGCAGCCCGACTCCTTCATCGTCTGCCACGAGCCCACCCGTACGAAGATGCGCGGCGTCCAGCACGCCCTGCCCTCCATCCAGGCCGTCATCGACCGCACGGTGCTGGAGGGGCAGCTCACGAACCCGGGCATCCAGTGCACCGGGCTCGCCATCAACACCGAGCACCTGGAGGAGAAGGACGCCCTCGCGTTGCTGGAGCGGACGGGCCGCGAGTACGGCCTGCCCTGTGTCGACCCCATCCGCACCGGTGTCGGCCCGCTGGTCGACGAGCTGGTGCGCCGCTTCCCGGCGAAGGGCTGACCGCGCATGCGCAAGCTCACCGTCAAGCACGAGAGCTGGCCCATCGCGGGCAGCTTCACCATCTCCCGAGGCTCGAAGACCATCGCCGAAGTGGTGGTCGTCACGCTGGAGGAAGACGGCGCCGTGGGGCGCGGCGAGTGTGTCCCCTATGGTCGCTATGGGGAGACGGTCGACGGCGTGCTGCGGGCACTGGAAGCCGCGCGTCCGCGCATCGAGGGCGGGCTGGGACGCGACGAAGTCCCAGAGGTGCTGGAGCCGAGGGCCGCGCGCAACGCACTGGACTGCGCGCTGTGGGACCTGGAGGCGAAGAAGACCGGCAAGCCCATCTGGGAGCTGCTCGGCATGTCGGAGCCCCAGCCGCTGGTCACCGCATACACACTGAGCCTGGACACCGCCGAGGCCATGGGCCGGTCCGCCGAGAAGTCCGCGCACCGGCCCCTGCTCAAGGTGAAGCTGGGACGCGGGAGCGAGGGTGACATCGAGCGACTGCGCGCCATCCGCCTCGGAGCGCCGGCCAGCCGCCTCATCGTGGACGCCAACGAGGGCTGGAAGCCCGACGAGCTCCCGTCACTGCTCGCGGCCTGCGCCGAGCTGGGCGTGGTGATGGTGGAGCAGCCGTTGCCCGCGTCGGATGACGAGGCCCTGCGAGGCCTGCGGCGCCCCGTGGCCGTCTGCGCCGACGAGTCCGCGCACGACAGGCATGGGCTGGCCACCCTCGTGGGCAAGTACGACGCCCTCAACATCAAGCTCGACAAGACGGGAGGGCTCACCGAGGCCCTGGCCCTGGCGCGCGACGCACGCGGGCACGGGCTTCAGCTCATGGTCGGCTGCATGGTGGCGACCTCCCTGTCCATGGCCCCGGCCGCCCTGGTGGCCCAAGGCGCGGAGGTGGTGGACCTGGACGGCCCCCTGCTGCTCGCGAAGGACCGAGAGCCGGGCATCCGCTTCGAGGGCAACACCCTCTTCTGGCCGCCTCGCGAGCTGTGGGGCTGACCCTCCCTCGCGGGCCTCGTGGCGATTGCGCGACCCCAAGCCACGGCACACCGGTGGAGGAACCGACGCTTCCTTCACCTGTGCCGCCCGCGCGAGGAACGACTCTTGGTCGCGGGTGTGCTTCGCCGGGGACTGGTTCGGCGTGGACGCGAAGCTCTCGGGGACACCCTCCTGCCGGTTCAACTCCGAGGTGAACCACCGGCCGGTTCAACTCCGAGGTGAACCACGGGGATGGCCTCGGACCGTCCCACCTCGTTGGACCCCCACCCTCCGCTGACTCATGAAGCGTCCGCCCTGGAGGGCCTCGCCTCGGGCCTGCTCACCAGAGGCCACCTCCCCCTCTGGCAACGAGTCCGGGCGAACCTCCGTCATCCCGACACCATCTGAAGACAGGCGGCCCTTGCCCTGAACGGGCCGGAAGCACAGCATGCGCGGCCACAGTGTCCGCGAACGCCCCGAGCCCGAATCCCCACCACACGTACACCGAGCGCCGTGCCGCCGCTGAGGCGGAGCTGGCCGCTCTGGACCGCGTCAGCGCCCGCTACGCCAACCTGCGCACCCTGGCCTTCCTCGTCGCGGCCGTCGTCTCGGGGCTCATCGTCACGGGCAGACTGCCCAAGACCTGGTGGTGGGGCACGGTGGCCGCCGTTGTCGTCTACGGCCTCCTCGCGGTCCTCCACCACCAGATCTTCCGCCGCGAGGCGCGTCAGCGGCTGTACGTCACGCTCAACGAGCGGGGCCTCGCGCGCCTGGGCCACGGCTGGCACGAGTTCACCGAGCGCGGCGAACGTTTCGCCTCCCCCGCCCACCTCTACACGCCGGACCTGGACGTCTTCGGACAGGGCAGCCTCTTCCAGCTCCTGAACGAGACGGCCACCCGCGCGGGCGAGGAGCGACTCGCCGCGTGGCTGTCAGCGCCTGCTCCGGTGGACGTGGTGCAAGCGCGTCAGGGCGCGGCGCGTGAGCTGGCACCGCTCGTGGACTTCCGACAGGACCTCTGCGTGGAAGCGCGCACGGTGGCGAAGGAGAAGGCCGACCCGAGCCTCTTCATCCAGTGGTCGGAAGCCGGGCCCGCGCTGGACTCCATTCGCTGGTCCCTCCCGCTCGCCATCATCCTGCCGCCGGTGACGCTGACGCTCTTCATCCTGGGCGAAGTCGGCGTGCTGCCCGGCTCCTCGGTGTGGGCGGGACTTGCCGCGCAGCTCGCGGTGGCCGTGGCCACCCGCCGCACGCTGCGGAAGATGGACGAGGGCGTGGAGAAGGGCGAGCAGGGCTTCGTCCGCTACGCGCCCATCTTCGAGCGCGTGGAGGGCCAGCGCTTCGAGCATCCCCTCCTGCGTCAGCTCCAGTCCGGACTCCAGCAGCAGGGAGAGCAGCCCGTCTCGAAGCACTTCCAGCGCTTCAGCCGGCTGTTCTCGCTCATCGAGTTCAAGCGGCACCAGTTCCACCCGCTGGTGCACTGGCTCACGCTCTGGGACATCCATGCGCTGTTCGCACTGGAGCGCTGGCGCGCGAAGCATGGCACGCGGGTGCGGCACTGGTTCGAAGCGCTCGCGGAGATGGAGGCGCTCTCCTGCGTGGCGGGCCTCGCGCATGACCGACCCGCCTTCGCCTGGCCCACGCTGGAAGCGACGGGGCCCCTTGTCGAGGCGAAGGTCATGGGCCATCCGCTGCTGGATGCCCCCGTGCCCAATGACGTGTCCCTGCCGGGCCCTCGACAGGCACTGCTCATCACCGGCTCCAACATGAGCGGCAAGACGACCCTGATGCGAGCGCTGGGCACCAACGCGGTGCTGGCGCTCGCCGGAGCGCCGGTGTCCGCGGCGTCGTTCCGCCTGTCTCCGCTGCATGTGCTCACCAGCATGCGGGTGAAGGACTCACTGGAGCGCGGCGTGTCGTACTTCTACGCGGAGGTGCAGCGCATCAAGGCCGTGCTGGATGCGGCGCGCGCGGCGAACGGGCAGGCGCTGTTCCTGCTCGACGAAATCCTCCTCGGCACCAACACGCGAGAGCGGCAGCTCGCCTCGCGCGAGGTGCTCCGGCTGCTGCTGTCCACCGGGGCCTCGGGCGCGGTGACGACGCACGACTTGTCGCTGACGTCGCTGGCGGAAGAGACTCGTGACGCGCACGTCCGCAACGTCCACTTCAGGGACCACCTGGAGGCTGGGGAGATGGTGTTCGACTACAAGCTGCGCGAGGGCGTGGTGGACACGACCAACGCGCTGCGAGTCCTGCGCCTCGCCGGTGTCCCCGTGGACGACCCCGAAGCCCCCGTCTCCTGACCTCGAGCATGAAGGGCCGGCGACTGGCCGAGCCCCGCAACGACACGGGCCCCGGGAAGCACTTCCCCGGGGCCCGCGAACTTTCAGTCGGTGAAGCGGGCGACTACTTCGCCAGCTCGATGAGCGCCGCGGCGCCCATGCCGCCACCGATGCACATGGTGACGACGCCGTAGCGGCCGTTGCGGCGCTTCAGCTCGCGCAGAATCGTCGCGACCAGACGCGCACCGGACACGCCCAGCGGGTGGCCCAGGGCGATGGCGCCGCCGTTCGGGTTCACCTTGTCCATGGGGATGCCCAGCTCACGGATGCAGTACAGCGCCTGCGGAGCGAAGGCCTCGTTCAGCTCGAAGACGTCGATGTCCTTCACCTCGAGCTTGTTCTTCGCCAGCAGCTTGCGCACCGCCGGAACCGGGCCGATGCCCATGACTTCCGGGGCCACACCGGCGACGGCGAAGTCCACGAAGTAGCCCAGCGGCTTGACGCCCAGCTCCTTCGCCTTCTCCTCGCTCATCACCACCGCCGCCGCCGCGCCGTCCGTCAGCGGCGACGCGTTGCCGGCCGTCACCACACCCTTGGCGTTGAACGCCGGGCGCAGCTTGCCCAGGCCCTCCGCCGTCGTCTCCGGACGCAGGATGGTGTCCACGGACACCGTCACCGTCTGCGCCTTGCCTTCCTCGTCGTAGACGGTGGTGGTGACGGGGACGATTTCCTCGCTGAACTTGCCCGTCTCCCGCGCGGAGGCCGCGCGGCGCTGGCTCTCCGCGGCGAACTTGTCGGAGTCCTCACGCGACACGTTGTGACGGGAGGCGATGTTCTCCGCCGTCACACCCATGGACGAGTAGATCTCCGGGTGGTTCGCCATGATGTCCGGGTTGGCGCTGACCTTGTTGCCGCCCATGGGCACCATCGTCATCGACTCGGTACCACCGCCGATGCCGACCTGGATGTGCCCCGCCTGGATGGCCGCGGCAATCTGAGCAATCGCCTGCGTCCCGGAGGAACAGAAGCGGTTGATGGTCATCGCCGGTACTTCCACCGGCAGCCCCGCCAGGAGCGTGGCCTGACGGGCCACGTTCATCCCCTGCTCGGCTTCCGGCATGGCACAGCCCAGGACGACGTCTTCCACGTCCGACGGCTTGAGGCCGGGGACCTGGGCAACGGCTTCCTTGATGGCGATGGCGGCCAGCGTATCCGGCCGGGTGTCCTTGAACTCTCCCTTGTGCGCGCGGGTGAACGGCGTGCGGACCGCGCTGGCAATCACGACTCGACCAGGCATCTTGATGTCTCCTTGCCCGGGGAGCACCCGGGCATGCAGCGAAATTTATGTCGTAGCCAATGGATACCGGCCGGCCGTCAATTCCGCAGCGGCTTGCCCTTCTCGATCATGAACGTCAGGCGGTCCTGGGTCTTCTCCTCGCCGCACAGGCTCAGGAAGGCCTCGGCCTCCAGCTCCAGCAGTTTCTCCTCGGTGACGAGCGCCGAGGTGCTGGTGTCGCCGCCAGTGAGCACGCGCGCCAGCTTCTGACCAATCTTGCGGTCGTGCGCGCTGACCTGCCCGTTCATCTCCATGTCGTACAGCATCATGTCGATGGTGGCGTAGCCGCTGGGGCCGCCCAGGCGGAAGCGCGTGGGACGCGGCGCGCGGAAGCCCGCGTCCGCCATGCCCAGCACCCGAGCCTTCGCGTCCGACAAGAGGAAGTCCCGGTTGGCGCTGATGCCGTCCGTCAGGGACAGGAAGCCCAGCTCCCGCGCCTCCTCGGCGCTGGTGGCGACCTTCGCCGTACCGATGGCCAGGAACACCTTCTTGAGGAAGGGCAGCGGATCGAAATCCTTGTCCGTGGAGTACGCGCCGTAGACGTTGCGGAGCAGCTGCATGTTGCCACCGCCGCCGGGGATGAGGCCCACGCCGACCTCGACGAGGCCCATGTACAGCTCCGCGCTCGCCTGCACCGCGTTGCCGCCCATCGTCACCTCGGAGCCGCCGCCCAGGGTGAGGTTGAAGGGCGCCGTCACCACCGGCACCGGGCTGTAGCGCATGCGCTGATTCACCGCCTGGAAGCCGGTGACGAGCTTGCGGATGTCCTCGTACTGGCCGCTCTTCGCCGCCCACACCAGCGCGACGATGTTGGCGCCCGCGGAGAAGTTCGAGCCGTCGTTGCCGATGACCAGGCCCTTGAAGTTCTTCTCCGTCTCGTCCAGCGCCGTGTTCATCATCTCGATGATCTGGTCATCGATGGAGTTCATCTTCGTGTGGAACTCCAGCAGCGTGGCGCCGTCGCCCAGGTCCCACAGGGTGGCGGAGTCGTTGCCGGCCACCTTCTTGTTGCCGCGCTTGAGGTACTCCACGCGCTGCGTGCGGGCGTTCTCCGGCACCACCTTCACGGACTTCGTGGGGATGTCCCAGTACGTGTCCTTGCCGCCCTCCACGCCGTAGAAGGACTCGCGGCCCGCGGCCACCATGTCCTCCACCCACTTCGCCGGCTTGAGGCCCAGCTCCTTCATCCGCGCCAGGCCCTTCTTCACGCCGTACGCGTCCCAGACCTCGAAGGGACCCAAATCCCAACCGAAGCCCCAGCGCACGCCACGGTCCACGTTGACCACGTCGTCGGCGATCTCGGGGATGCGGCGGCTGGTGTACGCCAGCACGTCCAGCGTCACCTGCTCGGCGAACTTCGCGGCCTTGTCCGTGCCGTTCAGCACGACGGCGACGCGCTCCTTGACGTTCTCGACTTCGCGGGCGGCGCCCAGCGACTCGAAGCGCACCTTGCCCTGCGCGCGGTACTCCAGCGTCTTCAGGTCCAGCGCGAGGATTTCCTTCCCGCCGCTGCTCTTGTCCTTCTTGTAGAAGCCGCCGCCGCTCTTGTCGCCGAGCATGCCCTTCTCCACCATCTTCTGGAGGAAGCCGGGGATGGCGAAGACCTCACGCTCCTCGTCCTGCGTCAGCGTGTCGTAACAGTTCTTCGACACGTGGACGAAGGTGTCCAGACCGACGATGTCCGCGGTGCGGAACACGGCCGACTTGGGGCGGCCCATGGCCGGACCGAAAATCTTGTCCACCTCTTCGATGGACAGCTCCGCGGGGCCCATGGCGGCGATGGTCCGCATCATCCCGTACACGCCGATGCGGTTCGCGATGAAGTTGGTGGTGTCCTTGCCGTAGACGATGCCCTTGCCGAGCACTTCCTCGCCAAAGCGGTGGATGGTCTTCATCACCGCCGGGTCCGTCTCCGTGCCGGCGACCAACTCCAACAGCTTCATGTAGCGGACGGGGTTGAAGAAGTGCGTGACGAGGAAGTTCTTCTTGAACGCCGCGCCCCGGCCCTGCGTCATCCCGACAATCGACATGCCGGAGGTGTTGGAGGAGATGATGGCGTCCTTGCGGGCGTGCTTCTCCACCTTCTCGAAGAGGGCCTGCTTGACGGTCAGGTCCTCCTTCACGACTTCGATGACCCAATCGCAGTCGGCGATCTTCGCCATGTCGTCATCGAAGTTGCCCACCTCGATGGCGGTGAACACCTGCTCGGACATGATGGGGCTGGGCTTCTGCTTGCGCATGTTGGCCAGCGCCCCGAGGGCGAACTTGTTGCGGAAGGCCTTGGTCGAAGTGTCTTCGCCCGGTGCGGCCTTCGGCGGAACGATGTCCAGGAGGAGCGCGCGCACGCCCGAGTTGGCCAGATGGGCGGCGATGCCGCTGCCCATCACTCCGGCGCCCAGCACAGCTACCTTGCGGATCCGCGTCGTCATTGGAAGAGGCTCCCTTGAGGGAAGAAGGGACTGCACAAATGTAGGCGATTGACCCGAAAGTCAATCTGTTCGGAAGGTGGGAGCACTCGCCATGGGTCGTCCCAAGGACTACAAACCGGACCTCCATGGCTCGCCCCGACCCGCACTCCTACAACGACAGCACGCAGCCTGAGACGGAAACCCTGGACTGGAAGGCTCGCGTCGACTTCCGGACCCACCGCCTGCACGCGGAGGCCACCCTGACGCTGAAGGAAGCGTCCGCGGGTCCGCTGGACCTGGACACGCGGGATTTGGAGATTCTCAGAGTCGTAGACGGCAATGGTCGCCCCTTGCCCTACATGCTCGCCCCACCGGAGCCGATTCTGGGCAGCCGGCTGAGGGTGGAGCTGCCCTCGGGGGTGAGACAGCTCACGGTGCACTACCGCACCACGCCCACGGCGAGCGCGCTGCAGTGGCTGACGCCCTCGCAGACGGCGGGCGGGCAGCACCCGTTCCTGTACAGCCAATGCCAGGCCATCCACGCGCGCAGCGTGGTGCCGCTGCAGGACACGCCTCGCATCCGCATCCGCTACCGCGCGTCGCTGCGAGTGCCCAAGGCGCTCAAGGCCGTCATGGCGGCCAGCTTCGTGCGCCGCGAGGAGCACGGCGTGGAGGCGGAGGAGCACTACGAGATGCCGCAGCCGGTGCCTCCATATCTCCTGGCCTTCGCGGTGGGCAGCCTGGCGCCCAAGGAGCTGGGCCCCCGCTCGCGCGTATGGGCGGAGCCGGAGCTGCTGGAGGACGCGGCCGAGGAGTTCTCCGGCGTGGACGACATGCTGCGCGCCGCCGAGTCGCTCTTCGGGCCGTACGACTGGGAGCGGTTCGATTTGCTCACCATGCCTCCGTCCTTTCCGTACGGCGGCATGGAGAACCCGAGGCTGACGTTCCTCACGCCCACGCTGATTGCCGGGGACAAGAGCCTGGTCAACGTGGTGGCGCACGAGCTGGCGCACTCGTGGACCGGCAACCTCGTGACGAATGCGTCCGCGGAGCACTTCTGGCTCAACGAGGGCTTCACCGTCTTCGCCGAGCGCCGCATCCTGGAGGCGCTGGCGGGGCCGGAGGTCGCCGCGCTGAACGCGGCCCTGGGGCGGCGGGCGCTGGACGAGGCGCTGCACCACTTCCGCGAGCACCCGCACCTGACGGCGCTGCGCACGCACCTGACGGGCGTGGACCCGGACGAGGCCTTCTCCCAGATTCCGTACGAGAAGGGCTACCTGTTCCTCCGGGCGATGGAGGACGCCGTGGGGCGCGAGGCCTTCGACGGCTTCCTGCGCCGCTACCTGGCCACGTACCGCTTCCGCGCCCTCACCACCGAGGAGTTCATCGCCTTCACCGAGCGGGAGCTGCCCGGGGTGCTGGCGAAGGTCGACGCGGAGGCCTATCTGCAGCGGCCCGGCGTGCCCGCGAGCGCGCCCTCGCCGCGCTCCAGCCGGCTGGAGGCCTTGCAGCGCGCCCGGGGCACGGTGCCGTCGGTGGAGGCGGCCAAGGACTGGACGCCCGCGGAGTGGCAGCTCTTCCTGGAGTGGATGCCCTCGGACGCGCCCAGGGACTTGTTCCGTCAGCTCGACGAGCGCTTCGCCTTCACGCGCAGCCGTAACTCGGAGGTGCTGGTGGCGTGGCTGGTGGCGGCGCTGCGCGCGGGCTGGGAGCCGGCGGTGGGGCGCACCGAGGCGTTCCTGGGCGAGGTGGGGCGCATGAAGTACCTCAAGCCCCTGTACGGAGTGCTCGCCGCGTCCCGGGAGCACCGGGCCCTGGCGCGCTCGCTCTTCAAGCAGTACGGGGAGCGCTACCACCCCATCGCCCGTCAGGGCGTGGAGCTCATCTTGTCCCGCGCCTGAGAAGCGGCGCGGGGACTCGCGGCACGGGGACTACTTCGCCGACTGCGCCACGAGGCGCTTCTCGGCGAGGTCCAGGTACTTCTCATCCATGTCGATGCCCACGTAGCGGCGGCCCAGCTTGAGGGCCGCCACGCCCGTGGTGCCGCTGCCGTTGAAGGGGTCCAGAATCAGCGCGTCCTCGGGGGTGCTCGCCTCGATGATGCGCTCCAGCAGGGCCACGGGCTTCTGCGTGGGGTGGCTGCCGAAGGCCTTCTCCTCGCCGCCGCGCGGGACGGTGAGCGTCCACAGGCGGCCCTCGCCGTCGGCGGTGACTTCCGCGTCGCCAGAGGGAGGAAGCGCCCAGGCATCACGCATCTGCTTGCCGCCGTTGTCCGCCTTCATCTTCGAGTAGTTGAAGACGTGCTGGAGCTTGCCGCCCGACTTCGGGGAGGCCCAGATGAGCAGCTCCGTCGAGTGGGTGAAGTAACGGCACGCCAGGTTGGGGCTCGCGTTGGGCTTGAACCAGGTGACGGTGTTGAGCAGCTTGTAGCCGAGCTTCTGCATGGCGAAGCCGGCGTTGAAGATGACGTGCTGCGTGCCGCTCACCCAGAGGGTGCCGGTGGGCTTGAGCAGCCGCTGGCAGGCGGCGAGCCACGCGGTGGTGAAGGCGTGGTCCTCTTCCACCCCGCGCGACACATCCCAGCCACCCTTCGCCACCGACACGCGCTTGCCACCCTTGCAGGTGGTGCCGCCGTTGGAGAGGAAGTACGGCGGGTCCGCGAAAATCATGTCGAACGTCTGGGGCTCGAACTGCTTCAGGAGCTCCAGGCTGTCCCCTCGCAGGAGCGTCCAGGCGTCGCCCTTCGCGTGCACGCTCTCGTTGAGGGAGCGCCGGACAACCTTCAGGTTTGGGGCAGCAGCTTCCGCGAACATCACGCCTCCGTCGGACTCTTCGTCGTGGGACGCGGCGGAATGTGCCTCAACAGGCTGCTACAGCAATTTTCTGACCTGTAGCACCCTGAAACTTGACGAGTGACTCAAGTCGTAGAAACACCGCGAGCAGGGCGGGAGCGCCTCTCGTGGAGGCTCTCCGACACCCTGCTCGACGGTGCTGCTTCAGTGGCTACGAAGCGCGACGGCCCGACTCAGGCCTTGGCCTTCTTGGCCTTGGCGACGGGGACCGCGATGTTGCCCTCGACAGGAGCAGCGTCGGCGCCCTTCGTAGGGTTCGCGGCGTACTTCTTCTTGAAGCGGTCGATGCGACCGGCCGTGTCGATGAGCTTGTACTTGCCCGTGAAGAAGGGGTGGCAGTTCGAGCAGATTTCCACCGAGAACGAGCCGCGGGTGGAGTGGGTCTCGACGATGTTGCCACAGGCACAGGTGATGCGGGACGGCGGATAGACGGGGTGCAGTTCCGGCTTCATGACGCTCTCCAAGGTGCCTTGCCCCCAACCGCCAACGGCTGGGAGGTCCGACACTGTAATGGCCGGCGCTTATAACGGCGCGCCGACCGGGGCACAAGATCCGCCCGGGCTAGTGGGCCGCCGAGCCGGGAGGCTCGATGCGTTCCACCGCTTTCTGAACGGCCGGGTCCGCCGGCACGTCGCTCCCAAGCTGGATGTACGACAATAGATGCGTCCGGGCCGCCGGCGTTGCGCCCCCCGCCACCGTCTTTTCCAGCGCCGTGCGCCGGGCTTCCAGGCTGGCGACCGCTGACTCGAGCGAGCGCTTCTGAACCTCGTCGGTGGACTTCGCGAGCCGCTCCCTGGCCTTGCCCAGGTTGGTCTCCACGATTCGCAGGCCATCCCGGGTGCGAGCCACCTCGGAGTTGTCCACGAACCGGCCGGGGCCGCTGATGGACAGCTCCAGCTTCGCCAGCTGGCGCCCCCGGTCTCCAGGCGGCACCACGGTGGTCATCGCCATGCGCTGGGGGATGCCGGAGCCCCGGCCTTCGTGGGACTGCATCACGAAGTCCACGCCCTCCACCTCGTTGGCCAGCTTGAGCACCTCGTCGTAGGGCACGGCGGCGAGCAGCACCACCAGGTCCACGCGCTCCTTCTGGCGCAGCCGCTTCGCCTCGGCGGCCACGGCGGGAGCCACCGGAAGGCCCTGCCGCATCACCCCTGCCGCCTTGCCCTGGGCCAACGGCTCCATGGGCTCGGGCTGGGTCGTCGCCGGGGAGGCGCCCACCACGCCGACCTTGAGCCCGCCGACGTCCACCACCGTGGAGGCGGGGAACAGAAGCGTGCCCTTCGCGTCCACGAGGTTCGCCGACAAGAGCTTCAGCTTCGACTTGCGCGTCTGCTTGCGCAGGAAGTCCACGCCAAGGTTGAGGTCTCGCGCGCCCACGGCCATGGCGGTGGTGCCCTGCGCGTCCATCTGCGCGAGCAACAGCTCCGCGCGTGCGCGTGCGTCCGGAGCGCCGCCGCTGTCCCGGCTCCTGAAGAGCGCGTTGCCCGCGTCCAACACGAGGACCGGTACGCCCTTGGCGCGCTCCTGCTCTATCGTGACTTTTCTTCTGGCCAGACCGCCAGACGGGTTGTGTCGTCAACCACAGGGGGCGATTTCGCCCCCATTGTCTCCGGTGAAGAGCAGCACCAACTGCTTGGGCGCCGCGCCCGCGACCAAGGGCACGAGCAGGAGCGCCAGCACGGCGAGCCGCAGGGGACGGAAGCTCACTTCTTGCCGCCCTTCTTGGCGGGGGTCTTCGCCTTGTCCAGCTCGGCGATGCGCTCCTTGGCCGTCTTGGCCGCGGAGGCCTTGGGGTAGCTCTTCACCAGCTCCTCGAGCGCCATCCGCGACTCGTCCTTCATCTTGAGCTGGGCGAAGCACTCGGAGGAGCGCAGGTAGGCGTCCGGCGCGGACGGCGTCTTCGGGTGGTCCTGCACCACCTTGCCGTACTCGAAGAGGGCCTCGCGGCACTTGGACTCGGTGAAGTAGGTCTCACCCAGGCCGTAGTGGGCCTCGCCCACGAGCGGGTCCTTGGTCCACTTCTTCATCAGCTCTGTGAAGAGCTGGCGCGCCACGAGGACTTCGCCGGCCTTCGCCCGCTCCTGCGCGAGCGCGAGGAAGTCCTTGGGGTTGGTGGGACGCTGGAGCTCCTCGGCCTTCTTCTTGGCCTCGGCCTCCTTCACGGCGGCCGTGCCCTGCAGGGCGAGCAGCTTCTGGTCCTGGGCGCCGAGGGCCGTCTCCAGCTCGGTGATTTTGTGGAGGTAGGTCTCCACCTGGCCTCGCAGCTGGGACAGGTCCTCCATCGTCTTCTGGAGCTGGACGCCGATGTCCGCGTCCTTGCGGCGCGCGGCGGTGTCCAGGCCATCCAGGGCCTTGGTGACCTCGGCGACCTTCTCGTCGATTTTCGGCAGGGTGGCGGCGAGCTGCTCGCGCGCCTCCTTCAGCTCCGCCTGCATCTGCGCGGAGTCGGTGCCGAGCCGGTCGACCTTCGCCTCGAGGGCGCGGCCACGGTCAGCGGGATAGAAGCAACCAGGGAGCGCCAGCAGCGCGAGCAGGACGAGCCTTCGCATGGGGCCGGCATCTTACGGCCAAATCGGCGCTCCGTCCGGACTTCTCGCAAGCCCCTGGCATCCCGGCCCGGCCGCCTGCCCTGTCAGCGACTGCCGCCGAGGGGAGACAGGCGTCCGGCGGCGTGTGCGCAGGCCACGCGGAGCCGGCCGGGGTTGAGGAAGAAGGGGACCGTGCGGGCCCTGCCTTCCTCCAGGGACTCGAGGGCCCGGCGGTACTCGACGGCGGCCTCCAGGGGGCGACGGCACTGCTCCAGGAGCAGCCCCAGCAGGTAGCGCGCGGCGGCGTGGTCCGGGTCCAGCGAGAGGCAACGGCGCAAGTCCCGCTCCGCCACCGCGTCGGAGACACCCGAGGCGGCTCCGTCGAGGACACAGGCGAAGAGCAGATCGGCTTCGACGGAGGCCAGCGAGGGCAGGGCAGTGACACGGCTGGCGTCGAGGGGATTCGAGGGCTCCCGACCCGCTCCCGACGCGGACGTCCGTCCCGAGTCGAGGGGGCTCGACGGCTCGCGGCCCGCTCCCGACGCCGACGAGCGCCCCGTGTCGCTGGGATTCGCAGGCTCCCGGCGTGGTCCCGACGCGGACGTCCGTCCCGAGTCGAGGGGGCTCGACGGCTCCCGGCCCACTCCCGACGCGGACGTCCGTCCCGAGTCGAGGGGGCTCGACGGCTCCCGGCCCGCTTTCGAAGAGCGCCCCGCGTCGCTGGGATTCGCAGGCTCCCGGCCTGCTCCCGACGCCAAAGAGCGCCCCGCGTCGCCGGGATTCGCAGGCGCGCGGCCTGCTCCCGACGCCAAAGGGCGCCCCGCGTCGCTGGGATTCGAGGGCTCCCGGCCCACTCTCGACGCCGAGGCCCGACCCACCTCGATGGGAATCAACGATGCTCGGCTCGCTCCCGACGCCGAGATCCGGCCGGAATCCCGTGCGCCCGACAGCGCTGCGCCCTCGGCCGCCGATGACCGGCCTGGAACACCAGGGGCCGCGGCCTTTCCGAGGGAAGCCACCGGGACCTCGTTGCCAGGATGCGGCGCCCCCTGCCCTGCTCCGGATTCTTCGACGCGGACGTGAAAGAAGGCCGCCGCCGTGCGCTCCACCCGCAGCGTCGGAGGCACCTGGAGCAAGGGCTCCGACGCGGACAGCACCAGCGTCCCTCCGGGCGCGAGGCTGTCAGCCAGCGTCGCCACCGTCCGGTGGAACGACTCCACCGTGAAGTAGATGAGGACGTTGCGGCAGAAGATGACGTCGAAGTGCCCCTCGCCCACCGGCCGGGGATAGGGCACGTCCATCAGGTTGTGGACCTGGAAGCTGGCGCGCTCACGCAGCGCCGACACCAGCGCCAGCCTCGAGCCCATGGGCACGAAGTAGCGCTCACGCAGCCCCGCGGGTACCCGGCGCAGATGCTCCGGAGCGAACGAGAGCGCGCACGCCCTCCGCAGCGCAGCCTCGGAGATGTCCGTCCCCAGCACCGTGCTGCCAGGACTGGCGCCCGCCTCCGCCAGGAGGACCAGCAGCGTCGCCACTTCCTCGCCCGTGGAGCAGCCCGCGCTCCAGATTCGGAGCGGCCGTCCCCCCGCGCGCGCCACCAGCGGCGCCAGCACCCGCTCCCGGAAGTCGGTGAGCTGGACCTCGTCTCGGAAGAGGTCCGTCTTGTTCACCACCACCGCGGAGATGAGCCCCTCCAGCTCCGCCGCGCCCGACGGCGACTTGAGGAAGGCCAGGTACTGGTGCGGCGTCAGCCCACGACACCGCTCCACCAGCCGATCATCCAGGCGGCGAATCTGAGGTCCGCTCAAGGCCATGCCCGTACGCGCCGTGAGGAAGGCGCGCACGGAAGCCCATGGCGCGCCCGGAGCACGCACTGGCGGCTCAGCGCCCCACTGCGAGCGACTCACCCCGGGCCAGTCGCGCCAGCGTGGCGGCGACTTCGTCCCCATGGATGAGGTGGTCCACCGCCTTGCGCTCCACCGCCGCGCCGGGCATGCCGAACACCACGCAGGACTCCTCGTTCTGCGCGAGCGTCAACCCTCCCGCCTGACGGATGGCCAGGAGCCCCTCCGCGCCGTCCGCGCCCATGCCCGTCAGCACCAACCCCACCGCCCGGCGGCCGTAGGTCCTGGCCGCGCTCTCCAGCAGTGTCGTCCCGGACGGCATGTGCCCGTCCCGCTCCACGCCCGCCTTGAGCGCCACGCGCCCCCGGAAGGGAATCATGGTGTGCAACCCCGGCGGGGCGATGAGCACGTGCCCCGGCATCAGCGGCTCGCCGTCCTGCGCCAGCCGCACCTTCAACCGGCTCGTGTTGCCCAGCCACCCCGCCAGCGACTCCGCGAAGGCGGCGTTGATGTGCTGGACGATGACGATGGGCGCCGGGAAGTCCGGCGGCAACTCGGAGAGCATCCGGTACAGCACCTGCGGTCCGCCCGTGCTCGCGGCCACCACCACCACGCCCATGGACACCGCGGGCAGCACCGACGTCGTCACCCGAGGAGGGGTGATGTTCCCCTTCTGGGAGCGGCGCAGGTGGCGGATGACGCGCACCGAGGAGAGCAGCTTGATTTCCCGCACCAGGTTCCACGCCTCGGGGCCGGCGTCGATGGCGGGCTTGATTTGCAGCGCGAGCGCGCCCAGCTCCAGCGCGCGGTACGTCAGCTCCGGCGCCTGCGAGCGCGGGTCGGCCGTCAGCACCAGGATGGGGGTGGGGCACTCGGCCATGATGTGCTCGGTGGCCGTCAACCCGTCCATGACGGGCATGTCCACGTCCATGGTGATGACGTGAGGGCGCAGCTCCTTGGTCATCTCCACGGCCTGCTTGCCGTCCGCGCAGGAACCGACGACCTCGATGTCGGGGTCCTTGCTCAGCGCCTCGCAGATGAGCTGTCGGCAGATGAGTGAGTCATCGACCACCAGCACCGACACTTTCTTGCCCATGCCCTGTCCATACCCCGTACGCGAGGTGGCGAGTATAGCCAATGCTCGCCCTGTCCTCAGGAGGTTGAGAGGGGACCCTTCAGGACAAGAGCCGGCCCACCACATCCACCAGGTCCTGGCGCACCAGATCTCCCTTGGTGATGTAGCCGTCCGCCCCGGCCGCCAGCCCACGCCGCCGGTCCTCCTCGCCACCACGGGTGGTGAGGATGACGACGGGTAGCCGGGCCTGGGTGGGGTGCCCCTTCAGGCGCCGGGTCAGCTCCAGGCCGTCCATCCCCGGCATCTCCAGGTCCGTCACGACAAGGTCCACCGACGCCCCTTCCAGGGCGTCCAGCGCGTCCGCACCGTCGGCGGCCATCACCGTGTCGTACCCCACGGCCTCCAGGAGGTTGGAGATGAGCTCCCGGGTGAGCGGCGAATCGTCCACGACGAGGATGCGGCGTCGCCGGGACTCAGCCCCAGGCACGGCCGAGCGGGGCAGCTTCAGGGGGGAGGTCCCATGCGCGCTGGCGGTGAGCCAGGCGGCGGACAGGACCATCGCGAGCCTCCCGTCCGCCAGGGACGTGGCCCCCGCCAGGTGGCCGAACCGGGCCAGCACGCCACGCAGGGGGAGGATGGCCTGGACACGCTCCTCCAGGACACGGTCCACCACGACGGCGGCGGCGCCGCTCTGGCTGCGCACCACCAGGACGAGTTCGCCCTCGCGCACCTCCCGCTCCGGAGCAAGGCCCAGGAGCGAGCCCAGGGAGGCCAGCGGGAGCACCCTGCCCTCCACCAGCAGCGAGGGCCGGCCGGCCACCTCGCACAGGTGCACGGGCTCCACCTTGAGCGCTCGCGAGACGTGGGTGGCGCTCAGCGCGAGCGTCTCCTGGCCCACCTGGACGAAGAGCAGCGGAGCCACGGTGAGGGAGACGGGGACGCGCAGCTCGAAGATGGTACCCCACCCTGGCGCGGACTCCACGCCCACGTCGCCGCCCAACCCCTGGATGGAGGCGCGCACGGCATCGAGCCCCACGCCCCGACCGGACACGTCGGTGACGACCTCGCGCGAGGTGAAGCCGGACAGGAAGATGAGCTCGCGGGCCGCGGCATCCGACAGCGCGTTGGCGGCGCTCTCGTCCAGAGTGCCCCGGCGCACGGCGACCCGGCGCAGCTCGGCGGGGTCCAGGCCCAGGCCGTCGTCCTCGACGCGGAGGATGATGCGACTGCCCTCTCGCGCGGCGCGCAGCGTGAGGCACCCCCGAGGGTGCTTGCCCGACGTCACCCGATCCACCCGCGTCTCCAGGCCGTGGTCCAGGGCGTTGCGCACCAGGTGCATCAGCGGCTCGCGCAGCGCCTCCACCACGGCCCGGTCCGCGCGCGTGTCCTCTCCGTCGACGACGAGTTCCACTTCCTTGCCCAGGGCGCGCGACAGGTCGCGGACCATGCGCGGGTAGGGCTCGAAGAGGACGGACAGCGGCAGCATCCGCAGGCCCTGCACCTCCTCCACCACGAGGCCCAGGTCTCGGAGTTCCTCGTTGGACAGGAGCTTGGACTCGCGATGGAGGTCGGCGGCCAGCTCCTTGGCCGTGCCCAGACGGGCCACCAGGGCCACCGCCGCCGGGCCCAGGTCCTCCGCCGCGCGGGCCAGTTGCCCGAGCTCCCGGGCCAGGGCCAGCCGCCGAGCGTTGGCGCGCTCACGTCGCCGCGCCACCTGGGCCAGGTTGGTCACCGCGCTCGTCAACAGGTCCAGGCTGGCCACATCGATGCGCACCGCGTCCATGCGCGTCTCGGGCTGACGGGACACCGCCGTGGCACCGCCTTGCTGCCCTCCAGCGGGAACAGGAGCGCGAGTTCCCGTGCTGGATGAAGTCGCCGGCGAGGCCGTCAGCAAGGCCCCCGCGCCGGGACCGGCCCGAGGAGGGCTCGCGGCGGGAGCACCCTCCGGACGGGGCACGGAAGGCCAGTTCCGTGCACGCGATGACGCAGACGTGCCGCCCGTCGGCAGCTGGGTTCCCGCCGTGGTCCGAGGCGGGCTCTCCATGGGCGCGCTACCACTGACCCGCCACATCCCCGTGCCCGAGCCACGCCGAGGAGTTCCCTCTCCGGAAGCGCCTCCTCCAACACGCTCCATTCCGCTGCCCGACTCGCCCCGCGCAGTCCCATCGACGGAAGCGCCGCCGCCCGCTCTTCCCATCCCGGTGCTCGTCGACTCGATCCGAGGAGTCCCATCGAAGGACGCTCCTCCGACACGCCCCATCCCAGCGCCCGTTCCACTCCGAACAGCCTCATCGACGGAAGCGAAGGCACCGCCGCCGGCCCTTCCCACCCCAGTGCCCATCGACTCGCTTCGAGGAGTCCCATCGAAGGGCGCTCCTCCGACACGCCCCATCCCAGTGCTCGGAGACGATGTGTCGCGAGGTGCCCCAGGAGTCGCGACGCCCTTGCCCTCCGCGCCCCCCAGAAATGACCCCGCGGAGTTCGACTCGGAAGCCACGGCGGCGGCTCGAGCCAGCGCGGCCAGCGACTCGCCCGCGTCGACTCGACGGGACACCGGGGACTCCTGCCTGGCGGCCTCCGTCGGGCTCCCCACGGCCGGCAGCCCTTCCGCCTCCGCGCGAGTACACGTCTGGAGCCAGACCACGAGCCGCCCTACCTCGGGCGACGCCTCGGCCGAGGGCTGGGCACCCGACAGCACCAGCACCACGTCCGCGGCGCTGAGCAACGCGTCCGTGGAGTCGGCCGACAACGCATACCGCCGAGGCTCCGTGCAGCGGACCAGTTCCTCCATCTCGTGCACCAGCACGTTGATGTCGTCGAAGCCCATCATCCGGGCCTCGCCCTTGAGCCCGTGCAACTCGCGCAGCGCGCCCCGCCCGGCCTCCACGCTCGCCCCCGCCTCCAGCTCCATGAGCGCCCGGTTGATGCGCTCCAGGCGCACCGTCACCAGGTCCCGGAACTGCCTGAGGAGGCGCTCGCTCGGGTTCACCCGCCCTCCTCCCGCAGCGTCTCCTGCCCAATCTGGAACCGCTCCACCACTTCCCGCAAGTCACGCGCCAGCACGAGCAGGTCCGTGTTCGCGCTGCTCACCTGCTTGGTGGCATTGAGGCTCTGCTGGGTGATGCGCAGGATGTCCGCCATCGTCTCCGCGAGCTGGTCGGTGCCCGTCTGCTGCTGCTGCGTGGCCAGGGAGATGCTGCGCACCGCGTCCGACGTCTTCCCCGCGAGCTTCGTGATTTGCCGCAGCGACTCCGACACCTGCTGCGCCAGCGTCGTCCCCGTCTCCACCGCGCGCACGCCGCCTTCCGTGGCGGACACCGCCGCGGCCGAGGCCTCGCGGACCTCCTCGATGAGCCCCTCGATTTCCTTGGTCGACTCCAGCACGTTCTCCGCCAGCCGCCGCATCTCCGCGGCCACCAGCGAGAAGCCCCGGCCCACCTCCGCCGACTTGGTGCCCTCCAGCTCCGCGTTCAGCGCCAGCAGGTCCGACTTGTCGGCCACGCCGTTGATGAACTCGACAATCTTGCCAATCTGCTGGACGCGCTTGTTGAGCCGCACCACCGCGGAGGCGATGGCGCCGTTGTCCTGGCGCATCCGCTCCATCGACCCCAGGAACGACTCCGCGCTGCGCTGCCCCTGCTGCGCCGCCCCCAGCGTGCGCTGGGCAATCTGCGCCACCGAGCCCGCGTTCTCGGCGATTTGCCGCGCCGAGCGCGCCAGCTCCTCCGTCGTCGCGCTCGTCTGGTCCAGGGAGCTGGCCTGCTCCGCGGCCCCCATCTCGTAGCGCCCGGAGGTGGTGAGAATCTCCTCGGTGGTGGCGGAAATCTGCGCCCCGGCCCGCTGCAACTGCGACATCACGTCCGCCAGGTGCGCGCGCATGGTCGTGAAGGCGGCGGACACGTCCCAGATTTCATCCTCCGCCGGCACCACGCGCGGGCTCGCCAGGTCACCCTCGGCGATGCGCCGCGCCTCGCTCGACAGCTCTCGCAAAGGCCGCCCCAGCAGCGTGCCTCCCAGGTACGCCGTGGTGAGCGCCAGTCCGAAGACGAGCAGCACCAGCGGCCCTCCCGAGGCCAGTGCCTCCAGACGCAGCGCCGAGGCCAGCGCCGCCGTGGGCTCGCCATACGCCACCAACTGGGCCAGGGCCCGCTCCCCCAGCGCCGAGGAGAGCTGCACCGACAACACCGCCGGAGTCACCACGGAGATGAAGGCGAAGGCCACCAGTCGCGCGCGAATCTCCGCCCGCCGGGGCATGGCCGCGATGAGCTGCGAGTGCGTCATGCCCAGCTCCGCCAGCCACAGCACCACCTTGCGCGAGCGCAGGATGACCAGGCAGTGGACGAGCAGCGCCGTCAGCGGGCCGAACAATAGCCCCAGCCCCGCGATACGTCGGGACATGTCCATGTCCGCGCCCGCCAGCCCCCACAGCGAGGCCCCCAGGCCCACGGTGGTGAGCAGCCACAGCCCCAGCGAGCCCAGGAAGGCCTCGTCCGGCGCGCGCGTCACCTCCAGCACCGCCGCCTTCAGGGACTCCGGCGTCACGGGGACATCCCCGCGCTCCAGCCCGCGCAGGGTGCGCAGCCGGCCCAGCGCCGCCGCCGCGCCCACCGCCATCGCCAGCCCACACAGCAATCCGCCCAGTTGGAGCAGCCACGACAGCCGGCCCTCCTCCGCCAGCGCATCGGAGAGCGTGAGCCGGGCGTAGTGCAGCCCGAGCGCCGCGCCCATGAGGTTGGCCAGCGGCACCGGAATCATCAGGTGTCGGCTGAACGAGGCCCGCCGGGAGCCACCGCGCGCGCTCATGCGTCCTCCCCGGCCACGACGTGGAAGCGCTCCACCACGCGCTTGAGGTCCCTCGACAGGGTGGACAGGTCCGCGTTGGCCACCGCCATCTGCTTGGTGGCCGCCGAGTTCTGCTCGGTGACGCGCAGGATGTCCCCCATGGCGGCGGCGAGCTGGTCGGTGCCCGTCTGCTGCTGCTGCGTGGCCAGGGAGATGCTGCGCACCGCATGGGACGTCTGCCGCGCCAGCTCCAGGATGAGGCTCAGGCTCTCGTCCACCTCGGCCGCCAGCACCGTGCCCGCATCCATCGCCTTCAGCCCCGCCTCGGTGGCCATCACCGCCGCATGGGTCGCGTCGCGAATCTCCGCGATGAGCTGCTCAATCGCCTTGGTGGACCGGATGACGTTCTCCGCCAGCCGCCGCATCTCCGCGGCCACCAGCGAGAAGCCCCTCCCCACCTCGCCCGCCTTGGTGCCCTCCAGCTCCGCGTTGAGCGCCAGCAGGTCCGACTTGTCGGCGATCTCGTTGATGAACTCCACCACCTTGCCAATCTGCTGCACGCGCTTGTTGAGCCGCACCACGGCGTCGGCGATGGCCTGGTTGTCCTGCTTCATGCGCTGCATGGCGCCCAGGAAGGCGGCGGCGCCCCGCTGGCCCGTCTGCGCGGCGGCGAACGTGGACTCGGCGATGGTGGACACCGACTCCGCGTTGCCGGCGATCTGCTGCGCCGAGCGCGCCAGCTCCTCCGTCGTCGCGCTCGTCACGTTGAGCGAGCTGGCCTGCTCGTCCGCGCCCGACTCCTGCTCGCCGGACGTAGCGACGAGCTGCTCCGTCGTGGTGGAAATCTGGAGGCCCGCGCGCCGAAGCTGGGTGAGCGCCTGCCCGAGCTGCGCCTGCATCTGCGCGAAGGCGGCGGACGTGGCCCACACCTCGTCCTCGGCGGCGATGACCCGAGGGGGGCGCAGGTCGCCCTGGGCGATACGGGTGGCGTCCTCGGTGATGGCGCGCAGGGGCGCCGCGATGACCGTGCCGCCCAGGTGCGCCGTCAGCAGCACGAGGATGGCGACGAGCCCCGCTACCGCCAGCCCCCGCCCGTCATCCGCCCGCCGCAGCGCCGCGTCCTGCTCCAGCGGCGAGCGGGCCAGCACCACGTCATCCATGGCGCGCAGGGTGCGGGTGACGGTGGCGTCGAGGATGAACAGCGACGGCGTGAGCACCGCGATGGCGGTGAAGAGCACCATGCGGCGGCGGATGTGCAACCGCCGGGGCGGCGCCGTGGCCACCACCTCCAGCGGGGACAGGCCACGGGCCGCGATGAGCTCCACCGCCTCCCGGCAGCGACGCACCACCAGCAGGTAGATGAGCAGCGCCGTCAGCGAGCCCAGCGACGCACCGACGAGCAGGATGCGCGGCCCCAGCGACAGCGGCGCATCCGCCCAGGGAATGAAGACGAAGGCCACGACGACGGCGCCCACGAGCCAGCTCTGGAGGGCGAAGGAGAAGCACCGCTCGGGAAAACCCCGGGCCTCCAACAGCGCCGACTTCAGATGCTCCGGCGTGGCCTGCAGTTGCCCGGCCCCCACGGCATACAGCACCCGCAGCGAGCGCCTCGCGTGCTGCTGGATGAGCCACAGCGACAGCGCGGTGACGACGACGACGAGCACCAGGAAGCGCATCCAGGAAGCGACGGGAAGCGCATCCGTGAGCAGGCCGTGCAGCAGCGCCAGGGAGATGCCCAGGGTGCTGGCCGGCGCCACCGGACGCGCCAGCCACCGGGCCAGGCCCCGTAAGTCCGTGGGCGCCGTCATGCCGCCCCCCGGGCCACGCCCCGCAGGAAGCGCTCGAAGTCCGCCAGCCCCAACAACGGCCACAACACCCCACGCGCCAGCACGAAGCCCCGCAGACTGCCGCCCGAGGCATGCACCGTCACACAGGGCGCGGGCAGCACCGGATGCGACTCCGCGTCGATTTCGAGCGTGTCCACCCCTACCGCGCCGCCCGAAATCGCCACCAACACCCGGGTTGCACCCGCCGGCGCGTGGAAGGCCAGCCCGGCGGAGGCCGCATCCGCCTCCTCGCCCGGCGAGGTGATGGACAGCACCTCATGCGCGGCGAAGGCGAGCCGATGCGGGCCCGCATGGCAGAACAGCATGCCCCGGACGGGACTGGCTGGAGCCATGGGTCAAGCCCCCTGGCTGAGATGGTCGAAGAGCCCTTCGGGGTCGATGACGGCCACATCCCGGGGACCACTCTTGGCGGGGCCCTTCAGGTGGACCTGGACGCCAGTGGAGCCCAGCGGCTCCAGCGCGCCCGTCACCGGGGAGACCCCCGCAACCGTGCTCGCCGTGAGGCCCAGGGTGCCGCGCGGCAGCCGCACCAGCACGGCCCGCCGCGAGGATTGGCTCACCCCCGCCACCAGCAGGCCCATGTCCACCACCGGGATGACCTCTCCTCGGTGGGCGAACACGCCCAGCAGATGGGCAGGGGAGCCCGGTACCCGCGTGAGCTCGGGGAAGGTAACGACCTCCGCCGCGCTCTCCGCGGGCACCGCGTACCAGCTGCTACCGCAGGCAAAAACGAGATAGGACTGCCGCGCTTCCGGCTCGTGGACGGCCATGTGGCGCACAGCCTACCCCAGCCTCAACTAGCGCTGGAACTCGACGCGGCGGTTCTCGGACCAGGCGTCCTCGGACGAGGTGTTGTTCGCCGGCCGGGTCTCACCGTAACCCACCGTCGTCACCGCGTTGGACTTCACGCCCAGGTCCGTCAGGTAGCGCTTGACGGCCTGCGCACGGCGGTTGGACAGCTGGAGGTTGAACTCCTCGGTGCCGCGCTCGTCGGCGTGGCCCGCGAGGGTCAGCTTGCCCTGCTGGCCCGTCTTCAGGCACGTGGCCAGGTCGGACAGGCGCTGCTGGGCCTCGGAGGTCAGCGAGGACTCGTTGAAGCCGAAGCGCACCGGGCTCCAGTCGCACTTGTCCGCGGAGGCCGTCACGCAACGGCCGGCGCTGCACTCCTGACCCTCACCGCAGTCGGAGTTGGACGCGCAGGTGTCCGTGGGGGCCTGGCAACGGCCCGCCTGGCACTTGCCGCCGGAGGGGCAGCTGGAGTCGTCCTTGCACTGGGCCTCGGCGCACTTGCCGGCCTCGCAGATGCGGCCATCACCACACTGGTTGTCCACCGTGCACTCGGGGGGCTTGGGCGCGCACTTGTTGCCCTGGCACGTGAAGCCCTCCTTGCAGTTCGCGTCGGTGGCGCACTCCTGGCACTGGCCCTGGACACAGACCTCGCCCTTCTCGGAGCAGGTCGAGTCATCGTTGCAGTTGGGGTAGCTGGGGGGGCAGCCGGTCAGCACGGCCATGGCGAGGCCGAGGCCCGCCCAAAGAGAAATCCGACGCATCATTCCTCCCGAAAATCTTGAAGACGAAATAAGCACCCGCAGGGGGCGGGTATTCGGGTCGCGTGTAGTCGCAGTCGCCAGGGTGAGTCAAAGCATTTGTCCCTTTCGAGACACGCCTCGGCGCGCCGAAACCCTTGAATGTCCAAATAATTTCCATGAGATTGTGGCCCTTGCCCGTGAGTGGCCGCGTGACGTGGCCCCAGGCCGGGAGCGCCCCACATGCCCGCATCCGTCCTCATCGTCGATGACGAGAAGAACATTCTGCTGACACTGAGCCAGTCGTTGCAGCTGGCGGGGTATCAGACACATCTGGCGGCCAGCGGTCAGGTGGCGCTCGACGTGGTGAGCGCGCGTCCGGTGGACGCGGTGTTGATGGACGTGAAGATGCCGGACATGGATGGGTTGACGGCGCTGGCCCGGCTCACGGAGCTCAAGCCGGAGCTGCCCGTCATCATGATGTCGGGACACGGCACCATCGACACGGCGGTGAAGGCGACGCAGCTGGGGGCGCGCGACTTCCTGGAGAAGCCCATCGCCCGGGAGCGGTTGCTCGTCGCGCTGCGCAACGTGCTCAAGCACCAGGCGGCGATGGAGGAACTGCGGGAGCTGCGCGAGCAGCTGGGACGCTACGACATGGTGGGCAGTGGCCCGGCCATGCAGCGCATCTTCTCGCTCATCCAGCGCACGGCGCCCTCGGAGGGGCGGGTGCTGATTACCGGTGAGAACGGCACGGGCAAGGAGCTCATCGCCCGCGCGCTGCACCAGCACTCCCGGCGCAAGGCCAACCCCTTCGTGAAGCTCAACTGCGCGGCGGTGCCGCACGAGTTGATTGAAAGCGAACTATTCGGCCACGAGAAGGGCGCCTTCACCGGCGCGGTGAGCGTGCGGCGCGGAAAGTTCGAGCTGGCGCACGAAGGCACTCTGTTCCTCGATGAGATTGGGGACATGCCGCCGGCCATGCAGGCCAAGCTCCTGCGCGTGTTGCAGGAAGGCGAGCTGGAGCGGGTGGGCGGCGCGGAGACGCTCAAGGTGGACGTGCGGGTCATCGCGGCCACGAACAAGAATCTGGAGAAGGAGATCTCCGCCGGGCGCTTCCGCGAGGATTTGTATTACCGCATCAACGTCGTACAGATTCACTCGCCGCCCCTGCGCGAGCGGCGCGAGGACCTGCCGGACCTCATCGGGACCTTCCTGCGCGAGGCCTGCGCGAAGAACGGGCGCCGCCCGCTGACGCTGTCGCCGGATGCGCTGTCGGTGATGAGCGCCTATGACTACCCGGGCAACGTGCGCGAGCTGCGCAACCTGGTCGACCGCCTGGCCATCCTCTGCGAGGGCCCCATCGTCACCCGGACGGACGCGCTGGAGCTGTTGCCTCGGGGGCGCGGTGGCGTGCCTCCTCCGGTGGTGGAGACGTCAACGGCGTGGACTCCGCCTCCGCCCACCCTGGACTCGGCCGTGGTGGCGGCGGCCAGCACTCCGGCTCCGGCCCTGGTGGCGCCCCCTCCCCCGCTGTCGGCCCCGGTGCATGCGGGCTTCCATCCGCGCGCGGACAAGACCTTCCGCGAGCAGGTGGAGGACGCCGAGCGGGAGATCATCCTGTACGTGCTCGCGCATACGCACGACAACGTGACGGAGGCGGCCCGGCTGCTGGACCTCGAGCGGGGCCACTTCTACAAGAAGATGAAGGCCCTGGGCCTGCGGCGCGGCCAATCCGAGACATAGCGTCTGCTCCGTGACGGAGGCGGGCTCGAAATCCTCACACGGAAGCCACACGGGACACGGCGCGCTTCATGCTCCTCGCGCCGTGACACCCGCCGGAGCCTGGCCCGCAGAGGTGCCCACGAGACGGGCGATGAACTCTCGACGGCTGCGCACCCCCGCCTTGGTGAAGATGGACTTCAGGTGGTCCTGCACCGTCGCCGGGGTGATGAACAGACTCCGCGCGATGGTGCTGGTGTTGTTCCCTCGGGCAACGAGGATGGCGACGTCCTGCTCACGGGCGGTGAGCCCCAGGCTCATCAACGCCATGGGCAGCACCTCCGCCGGCGTGGCGGGCGTCACCACGATGGCGACCTGACCATCGGGGCGTCCCTCCAGCAACGAGGCATGCAGCGTGAGCCACTGCCCCGTGCTCGTGCGCACCCGGGAGCGCGACGGCACGTCCATGCGTCCCGCGGCGCCCAGCCCTCGCGCATGTTCGGCGACGGTGATGAGTCCGGACGGCACGCCCGTGGACGAGGGTGACGTCTCGGCGAGCTCCGCCAGCACGGCCTCGGCCCGAGGGTCCGCGGACATCAAATGCCCTCGCGGCCCCAGCACCGCGATGCCCGGGAGCGGCTGCCCTTCGCCCTGGGGCACGGTGCCCCGGTAGGACCGCCACAGCATCTGACCGATGTGCGAGGAGAACCGGTCCATCATCCCGACCTCTGCCTCGGTGTAGGCACCCCGGTCCTTCGCGCGCAGGAACGTCGCCGCGCCCCAGCATCCCGACGGAAGGTCGAAGTTGACGCGCATCTCGTCGCCAAAGCCAAACGGGGCGATCAGCTCCCGGTAGCGCGCGCTGTCGTCGAGCTTCCCCTTCGCCGCGTGACTCAGCGAGTCCACCCGCTTCCCCAACGCCCGCAGGCCGGCGAACGTCAGCGGCTCCGGCGCCCACAACTCCAGATAGGCCGCGCGCTCGAAGCCTCGCGGGTCCAGGTTCTCCATCACCGTGGACGTCACCATCCCCGACGCGGGGTCCGTCCCATGCCAACAACTCGCATCGACGCCCAGCGGCTCCTTCAGCATCAGGTTGAGCTGGGTGAACAGCTTGCCCAACGGCAGCTCCGCCGCCGCCAGGTCCCGCAGCACACCCAGCAACTCACGCTCCATCCGCGAACGGGTCACCATGCCTGGAGCCAATCACACCCATCGGCCACCTATTCCAGAGAATCCCATTTTTCTGGGATGGACCTGCCCGGCTCGCCCCGCCCACCCTGTCCGCGTTTGGCACTGTCCTGACGCGTGGGGAGGGGCCCCTTGGAGACACGAACCCGTGGTCGCCTGACTGTCCGCGTCATCGCCCTCGGGGTGCTGCTTGCCGAGGCCCGGACCGCGCGTGCGGGCGAAGGCCCGCTGACAGTCCTCCATCATCAAAAACAGCAGTACTGCTTGATGCCCTCCAAGCAGCGCCCCGGCGGGGTGGGCCCGGCGCCCTGCCATGCCCCCGCGCTCGACTGGGAGTTCGCGCCCGTGTCCGGCGCTCCCGCGCGCTGGGAGGTCATCCGGGAGGGCGGGTTGTGCCTGAGCGCACAAGGCGGACGTCTGACCGCCGTGAGCTGCAATGGCGGGCTGGAGCAGCAGTGGGTCCTCACGCCCTTCGAGGCCGTGGGGGCCGCGCCTCCGCCGGGCTTTCGAGGGGTCCAACTGAAGAACGCGGCGACAGGCGCGTGCGTGGAGGGTGCTCCGGAGCCTGTCGCTGACGGCGCGCGCATCACCCTCCGGGCGGACTGCCAGCCCAGTCCCTTTCAGCAGTGGAACATCCATCGCTCCGCCTTCGAGCGCCTGCGGGCGAGCGACCTACAGGGGCCACACCGGGAAACACACTGGAACCGTCATCAACGCCCTGAACGCGAACCTCGGGACTCAACCCCCGGGAGGAAGAAGCACGATGACGTTCGACAGGAAGCGCCGCGCCCTGCCCCTGGTTTTCGTAGCCGGACTCCTGCTGAGCGCGTGCACCAGCGCCCCCATCGAGGAGGGAGCCGGAGCCCTTGAAGTCAGACAGGAGCGGCCGACGGCGGGGAATGCCCGCAGGGAGGAGCGCTATCAATACTTCGCGGACCAGGGCCACACCGTCCTGGTCGGCTGGCGCAGCCAGAACTGCCAGGGCCAACACGCCTCCTGGGGTGTCCGCTCACGACATGAGACGTACACCACCTCCGCCTGCCGCGATGGAGCACCGGAGACGCGGCTGAGAGAGTAGCGGCGTCCGCGAGAACTCGAGCACCACAAGGCCAATGATGCCTTTGGACTCGTCTGGGGACGTCACGCCGGACGTCGCATCCTCTGGTACGCCGGTGGGGACTGGGGCTTCAGCAGCGACATGGTGCGCTTCCCCGACGACGGGCTCACCGTCGTGTGTTTGTCCAACCGGGGCAACGGCCACGCCGACAACTTCGCCATGAAGGTCGTCGACGTGCTGCTGCCCGCCCCCGCTGGAGGCCCGTGACGGACGTTCGTCACGGGGCCTCGAAGGAAAGGCTCAGAGCGGCTCGGCCGTCGCGCAGCTCGGAGAGGCGCTCTCCGCCACCCCGCGCGTCAGGGACTTCCTGCTCGCGTCGGTGAAGGGGGAGACGCCCAGCACCAGACACGTCCGGTAGAGCAGCGTCTTGCCCACGGGGAAGGCGTTGATGGACGTGCTGAAGTCGGGGTTGAAGTACACGGAGGAGAGCGCCGAGCCGTAGAACGGGCTGGAGCCCCATGCGAACTTCTTTCCCGTCACGCCCGTGTTCGCGTTGAGCCCGCTGTACTGCGCGGACTGGAAGGGCCACTCGCCCGCGGAGAAGTCCCCGCTCAACAGCGCCCGTCCCGTGGCCGCCTTCGTCGTTCCGTTGTTGGTGCTGTAGCCGCCATAGACGAGTCCCGGGTCCTGCCCCAGCTTCAGCTCGACGAGGCCCAGCTCGTACAACACGCCCGTGCTCGAGTGCCGCGCGAGCAGGCTGTGATACTTGCGCGTGGTGCCGATGGGCTCGTTCCACGTCCAGCCCGCCTGCGTCGTCAGCGGGTTCGCCACGGGCGCCTGCGTGGTGAAGTGGTTGCGCGTGTCACCCCACTGCACGTTGCTGAGCGCGGCCTGGGTGTCCGAGTCCGCGAACTCCACGACACCGTAGGGGCCGCGCATGTCGAACGAGAGCTGCCCCGCCACCGCCTCGCCCAAGTCCATCCGGGTGTCGATGCGCGGGAAGTCCATGCCCTTCTGGAAGACCCACCGGAGGGTGAGCGGCACCATGAACTTCTGATGGGCCGCCGACGCCGCGGGAGTGCTCGCCGTCACATCCGCCATGGCGACCCGGGTGCCCCACTTCGGATAGGCCGTGGTGAAGGTGTGGCTCGCGAACGTGGAGCCCGGGAGGATGGCCGAGTGCGTGCCCTGCACCGCGAAGCCATACCCCAGCGGTGAGTCATCCTCTCCATGCAGGCCCGCGATGGTGCCGGACGAGCCGTTGTCGAACTGCCGGTACAGCTCGTGCCCGACGAAGTAGCCGAAGCCACTCTCACCGCCGGCCGTGCCATCCACCGTCACGGTGCGCCAGTCTCCGCCGGCCCGCACCTGATAGGTCACCTGGACGGCATAGCCGCCATTGCCCGCGGACGTCTGCCGCTTCAGCGACACCGTGCGCGGACGGCCCTGCGAGTCCGTCCATGTGTAGCGGTCCACCGCGATTCCGCCCACCGTGGTGGACTCGCGAGAGACGCCGTCACCTTGCTCGAAGCCGGGGTCCGTGGGGCCGCCGTCAGGGCCCGCGTCGCTGACGCCCGCATCCGAGCCACCCGCGTCCGCCGTGCCGGCGTCACTCACGCCCGCATCATCCGGACCCGGGTTGTCGTCATCCGAGTCACAGGCCGCCAGGCAGAGGGCTGTCGTCAGCAACGTCAATTCGAGCCATCGTCCGTTGGTTCGCATGTGTCGCAGCTATCACGACCCACGGTGTCTGGCTCCACGACGGTGGCCCGATTCGTCAATCACGAACCGTTCCCACTCGAAGCACGCGCACAAACTCGTGAGGACTTCGCCCTCGGACCGTACTCAGGGCGGGAGCTATCGGGACGCTGTCGTCTAGACAGGCTGAAGGTTTCGTCCACGGTTGTCTGAAAGCCTGGGCGCGCGCTGCGTCATCGGAGGCGTGGTTTCAGCGATGAGTTCAATGACCTAGTCTCGAAGTGCAACACGCACCTGAGACCCGTTCCTGGAGGACGCATGCGAAGCATTCTCGGAGGACTGCTGGCGGCGGCGCTGTTGGTGGGCTGCGGTGGTGGCAACGAAGGCGGAGACGAAGTCCCCTCGCCCGAGGGTGAGGTGTCCGCACAGGCCATCTGCGAGAGCCAGTACGTCATCAAGTACTACGACAAGACCTATACGACGGTGCTCGGCACGATGCAGTGCGCCTGTGGCGCGGATCCAGTCTTCACGGGCACCCTGACGCCCTATCCCAAGCGGTACAACCAGGGCACCTGTCCCTGAGTGGCTCACGGCCCGCTCCCTGTCCTGGAGCGGGCCGTCTTCCCCTCGGAGTTACCGCACTCCGAGCAGGCGCAGCCCCGCCGCGGTGACGGCCGCCGCGACCACCACCGCGATGAAGGGCAGCCTCCGCCAGGCCAGGAGCGCGCCGACGAACACCCCCGCCGGCCGCGACCACCCCACGAAGCCTCCCTGCGCCACCAACGTCGACGTGGCCACGAGCGCCGCCAGCATCGCGATGGTCGCCATGGACATCAACTCCTGCACCCTCGCGGACAACTGGAGCCGCTCGCTCAGCAGCGGCCCGGCGATGCGAAAACCAAACGTCCCCAGGGCCAGCACCAGAATGGGCAACAGCGTCATCGCAGGGCCACTCCCACGGCGAGAATCGACAACAACACCGGCACACCCGCGGGCAACAGCGGCGTCGCCACCAGCGCGATGAGCGCCCCCACCAGCGCCACCCGGCGCGCCTTCGTGGCCCTGCTCTTCGCCGCATCGGACGCGTCCGCCTCCTTGGGAGGAAGCAGCGACGGGAGCAGCAGCGCGAGCATGCTCGCGGGGAACGCCGCGTCGAGCCCCAGCAGCTCGGGATTGCCCACCGCGCGTCCCGCCCACCCGCCCACCACGACGCCCAGGTTCCACGCCACGAACAACATGCCGCCGCACAACCAGTAGGCCGCGCGCTTACGCGCGGGCTCACGCTGCGCCAGGGCGAACGCCACCGACTCATCCACCATCAGGTGCGCGCCCAACAGCCGCATGGGCCACCGCTTCCCCAACACGTCCGCCACCGCCATTCCAAACGGCAGATGCCTCGCGTTGAGCAACAGCCCCGCGAACACCGCCGCCACCGGCGTGGCGCCCGCCGCCACCATGCCCACCGCGACGAACTGCGCGCCTCCCGCGAACACCACCACCGACATGAAGAGGGCCATCCACACCGACAGCCCCGCCGCCACCGCGAGCGCGCCAAACGACACGCCCACCACTCCGGACGCCAGCGCCACGGCGCCCACATCCCGGACGAGGGCGCGATCCACATTTCCCATGCGCATCAATGTGGACAGAAGCCTGTCGTTCGTCAATAAGAACGACCATGCCGGTAAAACGAACGCCCAAGCCACCCCGCCCCCTGGACGCCATCGCCATCGCGCTGCGCCGGGAGCGTGAGCGCGCGGACGTGTCGCTGTCGGAGCTGGCCCGGCGCGCCAACCTCTCCAAGTCCACGCTGTCCCAACTGGAGGCCGGCACCGGCAACCCCAGCATCGAGACGCTCTGGGCGCTGGCCGTGGCCCTGGGTGTGCCCTTCAGTCGCCTCGTCGACCCACCCACCCGCGAGGTGCGCGTCATCCGAGCGGGCGAGGGCGCGGCCATCCGCTCCGAGCAGGCCCACTTCACCGGCATCATGCTGTCCGCCTGCCCCCCGGGCGCGCGCAGGGACCTCTACGTCATCAACCTGGAGCCCGGCGCCGCCCGCCACGCCCAGCCCCACATTCCGGGCAGCGTCGAACACCTGGTCGTCAGCAAGGGCCGCCTGCGCGCGGGCCCCAGCGACGCTCCCGTCGAGCTGAACCCCGGCGACTACGCGACCTTCTCCGGCGACGTGCCCCACATCTACGAGGCGCTCGCACCCCACACCGTCGCCGTCATGGTGATGGAGCACGTGTAGGGACACCCACCCCGGGTGTGGTGGAACGGACAGCTCGTGGGCGCAATAATCCGCGAGCCTGGAGAGCATGGAATCTCCGGAGCTGAACCGTTGCTCAGGACGTGGGAGAGTCGGGGGCGAATGAGCACGGCCCCCATCCTCGGAATCGACTTCGGGACCACCAACACGTCGGCGGCGTTCTTCGACAAGACGGGCAAGCTGCGGCTGGTGCCCGTGACGGACAAGAGCTTCACGCTGCCTTCAGTGGTGTGGTTCCACGCGGCGGACAAGGCCATCGTCGGCTACGCGGCGCGGCGGCAAATCATCGACGACCCTCGGCACACCGTCTTCGGCGCCAAGCGCTTCCTCGGACGCCGCTACCAGTCCGAGTACGTGACGCAGCACAAGGACAAGTACGCCTTCGAACTCGTCGAGGCACCCGACGGCTACACCGCGGTGAAGATGTACGGGAAGGTGACGTCGCTGACGGACGTCACCCAGCTGGTCATCCGGCAGATTCTCACGCTGGCGACCCACGCGGCCGGAGAGCCCTTCCGCGAGTGCGTGCTCACCGTGCCCGCGCACGCCAGCATCCGCCAGCGCGAGGCGGTGCGACAGGCCGCCGAGCAGTGCGGGCTCCAGGTGCGCGCCATCATCAACGAGCCGACCGCGGCGGCGCTCTACTACGCCAATCTGCGCAACCCCGAGCAGACGGTGATGGTGTTCGACCTGGGCGGTGGCACGTTCGACGCCACGCTGCTCGCGGTGCAGAACCGCATCGTGAAGGTGCTGGCCACCGGCGGCGACGCGTTCCTGGGCGGTGCCAACTTCGACGAGCGCATCGTCGAGATGCTGGTGGCGGACTTCCAGCGTCAGCACGGCATCGACCTGCGCGGCAACCAGGTGGTGATGCAGCGGCTGGTGTTCGCCGCCGAGTCCGCGAAGATGACGCTCAGCGCGCGTGACTCCACCGTGCTGCGCGTGCCCTGCATCGCCCAGAAGGACGGCGGCTTCGTCGACTTCGACTACACGCTCACGCGCAAGCAACTGGAGTCGATGGTGTTCCAGCTCATCGAGCGAGCCGCGTCCGCGTGCGACGACGTGCTGGAGCGCGCGAAGCTGAAGGCCGAGCACGTCGACGAGCTGGTGCTGGTGGGCGGCCAGACGCGCATGCCGGTCATCCGCGAGCGCTTCTCCCACTTCAAGCGCCTGTCGTCGGACAAGGAGGTCAACCCGGAGCTGGGTGTCGCCGTCGGCGCGGCCATCCTCGGACGCAACCTGGCGCGAGGCATCAACGGGCTGGCGGACGTGGTGCCCATGCCCATTGGCATCATGGTGCCCGGCGGCGCGCAGCACGAGGTCATCCCCGCCAACACGCCGGTTCCCGCGACGAAGTCCGTGACGCTGGAGCTGCCGCTCATCCCCGGCCCCATCTCCGTCGCCCTCTTCGAGTCGCTCGACACCACCACCGTGGAGCGCGAGCTGTTGGGCACCGTGCGCATCGAGCTGGACTGGCGCACCACGCACAAGGGGCCCACCACCCTGGAGCTGCGCATGGGCCAGGACTTCATCCTCAACGCGGCCCTCGTCTCACCCCAGGGCGCGCGCCACCCCCTGGCCATCACCGACCTGCGCGCCCCCAAGCGTGCGTCATAGCGCCAGGGTCTACGGGAGGCGGCGTTACGCCCCTTCCGGTGCGTGCTCACTGGTACTGGCTGGGCAGGACCTCCGCCGCGATGGATTCGCCCTGCCCCGGGTCCATCACGATGATCTCCGCGGCCGTGTGCACGCCTCCGGCGATATAGAAGCCCACCCGGACCTGGGCCGCGTCGGTCAACTGCCCCCGGTAGCGCGAATCCGTCCAGCCGTAGGTGGTGCGGTCGTCGATGCGCAGCGTGAGGTCCTCGCCCGCGCCGATGTCGTGCACCGTGAGGTGGTCCGGCCCCGCGTCGACGATGTTCCCACTCACCGCCTCGTCCACCTTGTCCAAGTCCAGGGTTGGGTTCTCGGTCTGCATGGCGCTCCCGTTCCGGAGGCTCCCCGCTCGGCTCCACCCTGACCACCGGGCGAGCCCGAGCCCCTTTGCCCGGCCGACACGGTGAGAGGAGGCCCCCATCCAGCCTTCAACCTGACCTCGACGCGTGTCCTGGGCCAGCCATGGCCCGCGCCCCTGCCCCGACACCCTCCGACAGAGCACTCCGACGGGGAACGGGCCCGCCTTGCGCCCGCTCCCCACCCCCGTCACGCGGGGCGACTACATGCAGTTGGCGTTGTAGCCCGGGCCACCGAAGTAGAAGTACCGGCCCCAGCCACCGGGGTTGTTGTACTGGATGATGTCGTAGCAGTTGCTGTCATTGCGCCAGGCGCCCAGCGAGGTCGGCTCCCGATAGACGTTGGTGGTGTCCACGTAGAGCAGGTTGCGCGTGTAGGCGGCATTGGCCCAGCCCACGCCGGGATAGGCGCCGCCGCCCATGTCCGTGGACGTGTGGAGGTTGCCATTGCGGTTGTCGATGATTTCACCGCCGTAGTCGATGACGTCGGCCCGGTCCATCAACCCCGCGGCGTCGAAGCGCGTGCGCGGGTAGTAGCCCACCCAGATGTCCTGGAACTTCAGCCACCAGGCGCCCGTGGTGCCATCCTTGAACCACATCAACTTGAACTCGTACTGCGCGCCGTTGGTGACGCTGTAGTTGTTGAAGCCTCCGCCGATGCTGACGGTGTTGTTGACCTGGACGAACGCGCCGCAGCTCAAGTTGTAGCAGCCGCCGCTGCCGTAGTTGTCGGGCGTGAAGTAGATGAAGAGGCGCGCCCGGTCATCACCGTAGAGGTCGCGGTACTTCTGCCAGCCCGCCTCCACCGTCTCCAGGTTCGAGCCCGAGCCGCGGACGACCCACATCTGCGACAGGCTGAACTCGCTGGACAGCTCCGTGTACGGGCTCCAGATGTTGAAGATGGCCTCCGCGCCCCAATTGCTCACCCCTTGCGCGGTGTGCGCGTACTGGTGCAGGTCCGTGGGGCCCGAGCGCGCGGACGGCGTGGCGCTCGCCAGCGAGCGGAGCTTGTCGGTCTCCACCGAGACGTTGCCCCGCAGGTGACCGGGCACCTTCTGACGGAAGTCCTCCAGCGACTCGAAGCGCTTGAGCGTGTCGAGCGTCAGTCGGACAATGGGCACGGAGCCCACGGGGCAGCGGCGCAGCGCGCCGGTGGCGTCCAGGTCGTCCGGAGCCGTCTCGAGGCCCTCCAGCGTCGCGGGCTGAGCCCGCCACTTCTCAGAGGGCGCGGTGGGGGACGGAGCGAGGCGCTCGGGCGGGAGCACGGGCTCGGTTCCCGGAGCGAGCTGGATGCGGTGATTCTCCATGCCAGGCTGCCGCAGCGCGGGCTGTGCGTACAACGGCACGCAGTCGATGCCATCTCCTCCCTTGCTGGTGAAGCGGTGCACCACGGACTTCGCGTCGTAGAGCGAATCGACGTAGTCCCGCATCTTCGCGAGCTCCGCCGAATCACGCACGCGCTCCACCTGCATCGCGGACGCGGAAGACGACTGCTCGGGCCCCGCGACTTCGGGCTCGGCGACTCCGCCACAGCCCACCGCGCTCAGACACAGCCATGACATGAGCCCCAGTCGCATCCCCTTGCGCTGGACACACGACGACCTTCGCTGCTCGCTCATAGGGCGCCCCTTTTCCTTCTGGAATGTCCGCCGCGATTCGCGACGCGACAGGGAATGAACGCCTCGCTGGGAATCCTTCGGTTCGAGGCACGACGACGTCATGCGAGGATGCGGCAACGCTTTGGAGGACTACGACATGGTGGGAAGAATGGCGTTGGGCTGGACGCTGGTGCGGGCTGTATTTGGGCTCGCGCTGGGACTGGGGCATGGGTTGCCGAAAGTCACCGGAGACATGTCCCGATTCGCCGCGGGCGTGGCGGAGCTGGGGTTCCCCTTTCCGCTCTTCTTCGCGTGGTGCGCGTCGTTGGCGGAGCTGGTGGGCGGGGTGCTCGTGGCGGTGGGGCTCTTCACACGGCCGGCCGCGGCGATGGCGGGCTTCACCATGCTGGTGGCGTTGTTCCGCCACCGCGCGGACCCGTTCGGGCGCATGGAACTGGCGCTGCTCTATCTCACGGTGATGGTGGCGGTGGCCCTCATCGGCGGAGGGCCCTGGAGCCTGGACTCACGCGTGCGGCGCAAGGCGTAACGGCACTCGCGCTATGCGGCCACGCGCTCCACACACGCGGGCACGTCGTTCGTGGGGATGTTGACCACGCGCGAGACCTCGTAGGCCTCCATCCCGCCATCGACGGCGGGCACCAGCAGCGGCAACAACACCGCCGCCTCCTGGGGCTCCGGACGCAGCCATACTTCCTGCGCCTGCGGAGAGAGGATGACGGGCATCCGGTCGTGAATCGGCGCCATCAGCGCGTTGGGGCCCGTGGTGATGATGGTGCACGTGCGCAGCACCTCACCCGTGTCCGGCGCCGTCCACTCCTCCCACAGCCCGGCGAGCGCCAGGGGCTTGTCGTCCTCACGGTGGAAGAGGAAGGGCGTCTTTGGCTTCGTGGACTGCTTCCACTCATACCAACCGTCCACCACCACCAGACACCGCCGCCGCTTGAGCGCGCTGCGGAAGCTGGGCTTCTCCGCCACCGTCTCACCGCGTGCGTTGATGAGCTTGTTGCCGATGCTCGCGTCCTTCGCCCACGAAGGGATGAGCCCCCAACGAAACGCATCCAACATCCGCGCGCCGTCATTGGGCACCACGGGCATCAACTGCGTGGGCGCCAGGTTGAAGCGCGGGCGATCCACCGCCGCGCGAATGCCAGCAAGCCCCAGCTCCACCACGAGCTGGTCTGGAGAAGTCCGAACGGTGACACGGCCACACATGGGCCGGGAGTATCGCCCTGTCCACGACGAGACCCAAGCAGTCCGTGCAGGGCTGGCCCGAAAGCAACCGGCCGGCCGACGCGGTAGACTGCGGGAATGAGCGAAGACAACCGTTCGAACTTTGGCGGGCCGTCGGAGCCGAAGAAGAACCCGAAGGTGTTCGGCGTCCCCGTGAAAATCGACCCGTACACCTCCGTGCGACCGGAGCACCCCACCGGCGAGTACGGCATGCCCAATACGTCCACGAAGAAGAAGAGCGACAAGCCCTTCGACCCCTTCGCGGTCGTCATCGAGTCACCAGAAGGCGGCACTTGAACGACACGGCGCACTGAAACCGGACCTTCGCCCGCCGCCCCTGGTCTACATAGGCGGGCCATGAACCGGTTCACGCTCCTGTCCGTCTGCGCCGCGGCCTCGCTCCTCGCCTGTACCCCGCGCGCCTCCACTCCGCCGTCGGGGGAGGATGCCAGCACACCGCCTCCGTCCACGGAGACTCAGCCCCCCGCCGCGCCCGCGAGTCCTCGGGCCGAGGGTGGTGGGACTGTCGCAAGCTCCGACTCTGGCTCGCGCGTGGAGGACGCGGGCACCACGGACGCGGGCCTCCTGGCTGGGAGCCCTGGCGACGCGGGCGCCGTGAAGTGCTCCGCGATGGACCTGCCTCTCCCGGAGCCGCGCACGGGCCCGCCGCCGCCGCCGAAGGCCGTGGAGGACATGCGCCGCCGCATCATCGCCGCCGCCAGGGCCTGTGACTACGCGCAGCTCTCCAAGCTGGCGGACGAAAAGGGCAAGAGCGTGCGCTTCACCTTCGGCGATGGCGACGACGTCGCGGCGTACTGGAAGGAACGAGAGGCCGAGGGCGAGCCCATCCTCGCGCGCCTCGTCAACGTGCTGGACCTTCCCTACGCGCTGCAAGGCGGCATCTATTACTGGCCCTGGCTTCACGTGACCGGCGTCAAGAACCCGGAGGACTGGAAGGCGCTTTCCGACGTCTATTCGGAGGCGGAGTTGAAGGGCATGCGGGAGACGCGCGACAGTTACTACGGCCTGCGCGTGGGCATCAGCAAGACGGGTGACTGGCAGCTCGCCGTCTCCGGAGACTGAAGCCCGCGACGCCGTTCGCCGCACCGGGCTCACCACTCGCCGCGCGTTTCACGCCATTCCCTGCACGCCTCGGAAGGGCGATGCGCGCGGCGACATCCTGGCGGGCATGAGAAGACTTCCACTGTCACTCGTGCTCGCCACGCTGCTGTTCGCCTCCACCGCGCGCTCCGCCGAAGACACCGCCCGGCCCCGCGTCCAGGCCGCCCTGGAGGCCATGGGCGGTGAAGCACGGCTGCGGGCCCTCTCCAGCCTGCGCATTCACGGCATCGGCCACTGGAACCTGCTGGAGCAGTCCGAGCGCCCCGCCGCGCCCTGGCTCGTCATGTACGAACAGCTCGAGGAGGTTCGGGACCTGCGCCACCGGCGCCTGCGTCAGAAGACGGAGAGCCGAGGGGCCGCGGGCCTCGACTCCTGGCAGGCCGTGACGATGATGATGGCCGACGGCGTGGTGGCGATGGAGCGCGGTGGAAAGCTGTTCCCCGCCGGCGCCGCGCAGCTCCAGGACATGGAGGAGCGCCTGGACTTCGCTCCCGAGCGGGTCCTCTTCACCGCGCTGGAGGCCGCCGACCTGCGCGCTCTTCCCGACACCATGTTGCAGGACGTGCCCCACCATGTGGTGACGTTCCACCGTGGGAGCGCGACGGCGAAGCTGTTCCTCAATGCCCGGACCGGGCTGCCCACTCAGGTGGAGACCGTGGACGCGCACCCTGGTGACTTCTTCTGGAGCGTCTGGGGTGACGTGCGCACCCGGCTGTCGTTCCAGTCCTGGTCCCTGGAGTCCGGGGGCCTGCGTTACCCCCGACACTGGGAATGGGAGCGCAATGGCAACGCCTATCACTCCTTCACGGTGACGCGGCTGGAGCTGGAGCCGAAGTTGTCCGAGTCGGACTTCTCCATTCCCGAGGACGTGCGCAAGGGCTTCGCGGCGCGGAGCAAGACCACGGCGGAGACCGCTCCACTGGGCCGGCCCGACCGGCCCGCCGTCGAGCTGGTGCCTGGCGTGGTGCACCTGCCCGGCGCCTGGGACGTCGTCCTCGTGAAGCAGGACGACGGTCTGGTCATCATCGAGGCACCCTTGTCCTCGGGCTACTCGGCGCGAGTGATGGATGAGGCCCAGCGGCGCTTCCCGGGCGTGAAGGTGAAGGCCGTGGTGACCACCAGCGATGCGTGGCCCCACATCGGCGGACTGCGGGAGTACGTCGCTCGCGGGGTGCCCCTCCATGTGCTGGACCTCAACCGTCCACTGGTGGAGCGCCTCTTGAAGTCGCCCCGCACCCTCACGCCGGATGCGCTCGCGAAGTCGCCTCGCTCCAGTGCGATTCGTCCCGTCGGCACGCGCACCACGCTGGGCTCCGGGAAGAACCGCATGGAGCTGGTGCCGGTGCGCACCGAGACGGGCGAGCGCATGCTCTTCGTCGGACTGCCCGAGCACCGCCTCCTGTACACCAGCGACCTGGTGCAGCCGATGCCGGATGGCTCGTTCTTCAACGTGCAACAGCTCGCCGAGACGGTGGAGGTCGTCGCGCGCGAGAAGCTGGAGGTGGGTCGCGTCTTCGGCATGCACCTGAGCGCCAGGGAGTGGTCCGACGTGACCACCGCCGTGGAGAAGGTGCGCGCACCGGCCCCGTGACGCTCCACGCCCGCCGGCCACGGGTGTGCGAGGACTGACGCCACCTGGAAGAACTTGGGAGACCGCGCAGCCCATCCCCTCGTGGATGGGGGCGCTGGATGCCAGGGTCGAGACCTTCCTTCGTAAGCGCGGCGTCTTCCAGGAGCGGACCGTGACCGTGGATGACGTCGCGGCGCGGGTGGAGTTCTACGGACTGGGGTTCCGATTCAGTAGACGACCGGTCTAATTCGCCGTTATGTTCGACGCATGACCGCGCCCGCCGCCGCGACCGACATCCGCCAGCACATCCTCGATGTGGCCAAGCCACTGTTGCTGCGCAAGGGCTTCACGGGAGTCGGCCTGACCGAGGTGCTCACGGCGGCGCAGGTGCCAAAGGGCTCGTTTTACCACTACT
This sequence comes from Myxococcus sp. CA033, assembly GCF_013336625.1. Taxonomy (NCBI): domain Bacteria; kingdom Pseudomonadati; phylum Myxococcota; class Myxococcia; order Myxococcales; family Myxococcaceae; genus Myxococcus; species Myxococcus sp. CA033. The sequence goes on from NZ_JABUMU010000001.1 coordinate 493,547, forward strand.
TCGGATCCAAGGAGTCGTTCGGGCAGGCGGTCATCGAGGCGTACTTCACCGACTACCTGGGGCGAATGGACGCACTGCTGTCGCAGCGGGGCACGGCCGCACGGCGGTTGACCGCCTACTTCCGCGACTGGCTCGACTCGCAGACTGGTGACGACGCGAAGAGCCGGTGCCTCGTGGTCAAGCTCGGCGCGGAGGTCAGCGATTTGTCCGAGAGCATGCGCGCGGAGCTGGAACAGGGGACGCGTGGAGTCGTCGAACGCCTGGCTCGCTGCATCGAAGCGGGCAGGACGGACGGCTCTCTGTCTGCCCCACTGGACTCGCACGCTGTCGCGGCCTCGCTCTACCAGAGCTGGCTTGGCGCCAGCCTGCTCGCCAAGATTTCTCGCGACCGCGCGCCACTGGACGCGGTCATGGCCGCCACACGGAAGCAGCTGGGTCTCACGAAAGCCCGCTGAACGGGAACGGGGCACGGGTGTGCCCCCTTTTTTGCCAGTTCACTAGACGACCGGTCTATTCCAGTCCGCACACCGCTCTCGCGACGTCCGTGCATGTGCATGCGGCGGCGCCAGAGCGCTCCAGCAGAACGTCTCGCCACACCCCAGGAGCAAGCCCATGAAGCCAGATGCCGCCGTCAATCGCCGTGTCGTCCTCGCCGCGCGTCCACGCGGGTCGCCGACGCCCCGGGACTTCCGTCTCGACGAAGTCGCCGTACCGACGCCCGCCGAAGGACAGGTGCTGCTGCGCACGCTGTACCTGTCGCTCGACCCGTACATGCGCCAGGTGATGGATGAAGTCCCTCCGGTCTACGCACCCTCGGTGTCGCTGGGTGACACGATGGCGGGCGGCACGGTCAACCGCGTCGTCGCGTCCAGGCATCCGCGATTCCGCGCCGGTGACCTGGTGCTCGGCAGAGCGGGCTGGCAGGACTACGCGCTGTCGGACGGGCAGGACCTGGTCCCGCTCGGCGCGCTGACGCAGCCGTCACTGGCGCTGGGCGTGCTCGGCATGCCCGCGTTCACCGCCTACGTGGGCCTGCTCGATATCGGCCGCCCCCAGCGGGGCGAAACCGTGGTCGTGGCCGCGGCATCCGGCGGGGTCGGCGCGGTGGTCGGGCAGCTCGCCCGGCTCAAGGGCGCGCGCGTGGTCGGCATCGCTGGCGGCGCGGACAAGTGCCGCTACGCGGTCGAGGAGCTCGGCTTCGACGTCTGCCTCGACCGCAGAGACCCTCGCCTGGCCGAACACCTCGCGGCCGCCTGCCCGAACGGCATCGACATCTATTTCGAGAACGTCGGCGGCGCGGTGTTCGAGGCGGTGCTGCCGCTGCTCAACGTCGGCGCGCGCGTGCCGGTGTGCGGGTTGATTTCGCACTACAACGAAGAGACGCCGCCGGCGGGGCCGAACCTGCTGCCTCGGGTGATGACGGCCGTGTTGCAGAAGCGCATCACCGTGCAGGGATTGGTCATCCTCGACCACTACGCCGACCGCTTCGACGCCTTCTTCCGCGACATGGGCGAGTGGGTCGCCGCCGGACAGGTGAAGCTGCGTGAGGACGTTGTCGACGGCCTGGAGAACGCGCCGACAGCGCTCATCGGCCTGCTCCAGGGACGCAACTTCGGCAAGCTCGTGGTGCGCGTCTCCGACGTTTGACGCCGCCCCAGACAGGTCACCGGGGTGGCATCGCGGTGGACAGGTCGATGGGTTCACCTGTCGCCGCGCCCGCTTCGGAGACTGAATGACCACCCTTCCCTGTTGCCCCGGAAGGATGCCGCCAGCGTTCGCGTGAATGGTCCGCTCAGCGGGCCCGGCCAAGCCTGCGCTCCAGCACGTCCTTGCGAGTGCGGCTCACGCGCAGCCGCTGGCCAGTGCTCAACACCACCACCGTCTCCGTGGGCGAGTCGTGGTGCAGCTCACGGATGCGCTCCACGTTGACGATGACCGAGCGATGGATGCGCACGAAGCGCTCCGCGTCCAGACGGGACTCCAGGGCCGCGAGGCTCTCTCGCAGCACATGCTCCCGGTCCCCGACGTGCAACGTGACGCAGTAGTCGTCGGCCCCAATCCAGTCGATGTCCGCCACCGGCACCAGCACCGAGCGCGTGCCCACCTTCACCAGCAACCGCTCCATGGGCTCGCCCGGACGCGCGGGCTCCGAAGGGGGTGGCTCAGTGGCCCCTGTCCCCTGCGCGGGAAAAGCGGGACCCGCCGCGTCCGCCAGCAGGGCCGCGAGCTTCCGCCCCAGCTCCACCGCTTCGCCCTGCCGCAGCCGCTGCCGGGCCCGGTGCAGCGCCTCGTCGAAGCGCTCGTCCGCGAAGGGCTTCACCAGGTAGTCCACCGCGTGCATGTCGAACGCGCGGACGGCGAAGGTGTCGTATGCGGTGACGAAGATGACCGCGGGCATCCGCGCCGCGCCCACTTCCCGGATGACGCCGAAGCCATCCAGCTCCGGCATCTGCACGTCGAGCAACACCAGGTGAGGCCGCAGCGAGTGGATGGCGGCCACCGCCTCGCGTCCATCACGACACTCGCCACACACCGTCACGTCCGCGTGTCGGCTCAGCGCCTGTCGCAGTCCCCGTCGGGCCAGCGGCTCATCGTCCACCAGCAGGACGCTCAGCTCAGCCACGCGCGGCTCCCGCCTCGGGCACCGTGACGACGGCGTGGAAGGGCAGCGTGACGGTGGCCACCGTGCCCACGCCCTCTCTCGGTGGAGCCACGACGACACGCCCCGCGTCGCCATAGAGTTGCGACAAGCGCGCCCGCGTGTTGGACAGGCCGATGCCCGGGCTGCGCTCCAGGTCGAAGCCAGCCGGGAGCCCCGGCCCGTCGTCCTCCACCTCGAGCGACAACGCGTCTCCCTGGCGACGCGCACGGATGCGCAGCACGCCCGCCGCCGTGCGCGCGGAGACCCCGTGGCGGATGGCGTTCTCCACCAGCGGCTGGAGCACCAGGTGCGGCACCCGCGCGTCCAGGAGGGCATCGGCCACGTCCCAGTCGACGCGCAAGCGGTCCTGGAAGCGAAGCTGCTGGATTTCCAGATAGCGCGACAGCACCGCCACCTCTTCTCGCAGCGAGACCTCTTGCGTGGCGCCCTGCTTCAACAACCCGCGCAGGATGTCACCGAGCAGCACGAGCATCCTCGCGGCCGTGTCCGTCTCCTGCGCGCGCACCAGGACGACGATGGCGTTGAGGGTGTTGAACAGGAAGTGCGGATGGAGCTGGACCTGGAGGGCCTGGAGCCGGGCTTCGGAGAGCTCGATGGCCAGCGCCGCGGCCTGACGCTCCTTCTCCCGAGCCCTCTGCTGGGAGGCAAGCGACTGCGCCACACCGACCACCGCCGCGTAGGTCATCGCCATCATCGGCAGCCAGCCCAGCGAGTAGCGCAGCAGCATCATCGCGAAGGAAGGCCCACCCGCGCCCATCGCTGGCACGAAGGCGCGCTGAAAGGCGGTGTACACGAGCGCGAAGAGACACCCCACGCCCAGACAGGCCAACAGGTGGCTCGCCCAGGCGCGCGCACGGAAGGGCCGCCCCAGCCGCCACCTGCGCGCGAGGTGGAAGACGATGGGCGTGGCGGGCACCCACACGTACCAGGCTGGCAGCTGTGACACGAAGGCGCGCCAAGGCTCCAGCGGCTTGGGGCTCGACAGGCTGAAGAAGTACGTCTCCAGCGCGGAGAGCGTCCCGGGCACGGTCCACACCGCGACCTGACTCAGCCATCGCCGCCATGGGGAGGACGGCGTCTCTTCTTCCAGCGGTGTCACGATGCCGCCGAGTGTAGCGGAGCCCCCAGGAGGGGCCTACGTCGACGTCGCGCCAGGGGTACCCGAGAGACGCACCTCCCTCGCCACCTCGGAGAGCCGGGGCTCGGGCGGGGGTATCGCTTGCGAGCCTCGCGCCTGGTGCCCACCTGTCCCGGAAGGAGGCTCGAGGCCCATGGGACTTGGACGAACGAAGGCGGTGCCCACCCTGGCGGTGACGGACCTGAAGACAGCCCGGCGGTTCTACAGCGAGGTGCTGGGGTTGGAAGAAGTGTCGGAGCTGGGGGAGGAAGGCGCGGCCATGTTCCGCGCGGGCGGGGATTCCTACCTGCTGCTCTATGAGCGCTCGACGCCCTCCGGCTCCACCGCGACCGCGTGCTCATTCGCCGTGGAGGACGTGGAGGCGACGGTGGACAGCCTGCGGAGCGCCGGCGTGAAGCTCGAGGACTACGACATTCCGGAGATGGGCATCCAGACGCGCAATGGAATCGCCACCATGGGGGACATCAAGTCCGCGTGGTTCAAGGACCCGTCGGGCAACATCCTGGCCATCGACAACTCACTGTCCCAGTTGGACCAGCGCGGACGTGAGCGCCGCGCGGGGGCACGCTCGGAGGACTTGCACGCCTGAGGCACGGCGAGGGCGCCGCTAGGTCGGCAGCTTGATGCCGGACAACCGCTGGTACAGCTCCACCGCGAAGCCGTCCGTCATCCCGGAGATGTAGTCCGTGACGCACAGGAGCCGCTGGTACATGGACAACCTCGCGAGCGCCTCACCGATGTCCTCGCTCTTCAGCGGATTGTCTGGCCGCTGAAACAGCTCCAGGGGGAGAAGCTGTCGCAGCTTCTTCTCCTCGCGATTGGGCGTGTCCGTCACCACCGCCCCCGCGAACATGTCGAGCAGGCCGCCCAGTGTCTTGAAGCCCGCGCTCTCGATTTGCAGCACGCGCTCGCTCTCGTAGCCCTGGCGCCGCGTCAGCTCCTTGATGACCTTCAGCGGCACGCGGACCTCGTCCCGCGCGGAGACCAGTGGCGTCTCCCACTCCCCCGCCTCCATCGCCTCCACGTGCTCCAGGAACACGCGCACACACGCCTGGATGAGCACGCCAATCGCCCGAGCCCGCGCCTGCGCCATCCGCGTCTCCGGGTGCGCCGGAGGCGGCCGGACCTCGCCCTTCACCGGTGACGGCAGCACCTTGTCCAGCAGCTCGCAGGCGTCCTTTGTCGGAATCAGGCCGAGCTTCGCGGAGTCCTCCAGGTCGATGACCGCGTAGCAGATGTCGTCCGCCGCCTCGACGAGGAAGGCCAACGGGTGCCGGGAGAAGACGCCCTCCTCGCGCTCTCGCAGGCCCGCGGCGCGATAGGCCTCCAGCGCCAGGACACGGTCGTCCTGGAAGTAACCGAACTTCTTCTCCGACACGCGCCCCTTCACCGGCTCGCGGCCGCCAGGGAGGACGGACGGGCGCGGGTACTTGCTCATCGCGCCCAGCGTCGCCGCCGTGTAGCGCAGCCCGCCCCGTCGCTCGCGCGACTGGAGCCGGTTGAGGATTCGGAAGCCTTGAGCGTTGCCCTCGAAGCTCTCCAGGTCCTTCCACTCCTCCCGAGAACCGAAGGGGCTCGGGCGGTTTGAAGGCGCGCTTCCCGGGGCCATGAGCCGCTGCTCCACCCAGTGCTGGATGGCCGCCTCGCCGGAGTGGCCGAAGGGCGGATTGCCGATGTCGTGCGCCAGGCACGCCGCGGCGACGATGGTGCCCAGGTGCGAGGGCTCCACCTTCACGTCCTGCATCTTCAGTCCCCGGCCCGCGAGCTGGCCCAGCGAGCGCCCCACGCAGGACGCCTCGATGCTGTGGGTCAGCCGCGTGCGCGTGTAGTCGCTCGACGAGAGGGGGAAGACCTGCGTCTTGTCATGCAGGCAACGAAACTCGCTGGAGAAGACGATGCGGTCGTAGTCCACGTCGTACGGCGTGCGCTCGTCCAACGGGAGATGCTCGTAGCTGGTGGGCGCCTTCTCCACCAACGCCTCCACCGGCTTCACGTCCGAGCCCACCCGGTGCCCCGAGAGGAACTGCCGCCACCGCTCCGTCCGACTGCCGCTGCCCACGGATGCCTCACTGTCGCTGCGTGGAAGGACTCCGGGTGTCCATGCTGCTCCGCCCACACGCCGAGGCAAGTTTTCCCGGGACCTCCAGCCCGAGGGTACTCCCTCCCACCCCGGCAGGCGGGCGGCGGCTCCATCGGCCGGGAGGCATCGTGGTGCTGGACGGCAGAGGAGTCCCTGGGCAGCCTGCGTCCCCGGTTCCCTTCCCCATTGGAACCCAAGGAGTCCCACGTATGAAGCTCAAGGCGTTGTGCATCGCCGTGTCGCTGCTGGCCGTCCCGAGCGTGGCCGCCGCGCAGAGCCCCTTCGATTCCATCAAGAAGGCCGCGGGTGACGCGGGCAAGTCCACCGTCGAGAAGAAGGTCAACACCAAGCTGACGGACGAGGCGAAGAAGAACCAGTGCAGCTTCAAGACGGGCACCGCGGAGCTGGCCCCCGGCTGCGACGCGAAGCTCAAGAAGCTCGCCAACGCCCTCGTCGACGCCAAGAAGCAGCTCACCGCCGCGGGAGTGAAGACCTACAAGTTCGAGGTCTCTGGCCATACCGACTCGACGGGTGACGCCGCGAAGAACAAGCAGCTCAGCGAGCAGCGCGCGGAGGCCATCGTCAAGGAGTTGGTCGCCCGAGGCATCTCCCGGAGCGAAATCACCGCCGTGGGGCTGGGCGCGGATCGCCCCCTGGTGAAGCCGGACAACACCGAGGCGAAGAAGGCGAAGAACCGCCGCTACGAGCTCCAGGTCCGCCTGTAGCCGTCGTCAGCACGCCAGTTGCGAAGGTCGGCGCCGTCACCCTCGGCGGCGCTGTCCCCTCCGCGCCGTCATCCGCGTGTAGCCGTCTTCAGCGCCTCAGTTACGAAGGCCGGTGCCGTCACTCCACCGACGGCACTGTCGTCCGAATGCACTGCCGGGATTGAACCCAAACTCAGCGCGTGAGCTGCGGCGCCGTCTCCGACACACCCGGCGACACGGTCCTCTTCACTTCGTCGCCTGCGTGCGCGGCTGGGATGAACGTCATCGCGCGCTCGGCGAGCGCGGTGATGGTGAGCGAAGGGTTGACGCCCGGATTGGCGGAGATGGCCGAGCCATCCACCACGTACAGGCCCTCGTAGCCGAAGACGCGGTGGCGATGGTCGATGACGCCCGTCTCCGCCGAGTCCCCCATGCAGCAGCCACCCAGGATGTGCGCGGTGGTGGGGATGCCCAGCACCGTCTCGCTCACCATCGTCATGGGATACCCGTCGAGCTTGTCGGACACGCGCTTCGCCAGGTCGAACGCCTCCGGCATGTTGGAGGTCGGCGCGGGGCCGGACTGGAGGCCCGTGGTGAGGCCCCTGCGCAGGCCGGTGGTCAGCCCTCTCGCGCGCCGCATGCGCAGGTGACCTTCCAGCGTGCGCATGTAGAGGAGAATCATCGTCCGCCGCGCGAAGTCCGGAACAAACCAGGCCTTGAGGAAGCGCAATGGATGCCGCGCGAGCAGCGCGAAGAGCCGCGCCACACGCGTGAGCATCGTCGTCCCGCGCACCTGCGGCGCCATCAGCAGGCGGAAGAATCCCGAGCCCGCCGAGTAGCGCACCGGCTCCAGGTGCGAGCGCTCGTCGGTGTGCAGGATGGAGCCGATGGCGATGCCCTTCGAGAGGTCCTGGTCCTTGTGCCCACTCACGATGCCCACCAGGGCCTCGGAGTTGGTGCGCACGCTGTCACCCAGTCGCTCCGACAGCCGGGGCAGTCCGTCCGGACGCTCCTTCAAGCGCAGCAGCAGGTCCACGGTGCCCAGCACGCCCCCGGCGAAGACGACGTTGCGCGCGGTGAAGCGCAGCGTCTTCCGGGAGAACAGGCCGGTGCCCTGGCGCGCCTCCACCTCGTAGCCCCCCTCCGGCAGCGGGCGCACCCACGTCGCCTCGGTGTCGGCGTGCAGCGTGAGGCCGCGCTTCTCCGCGAGGTGGAGGTAGTTCCGGTCCAGCGTGTTCTTCGCGCCGTGGCGACAGCCGAGCATGCAGCCGCCGCACGCGATGCAGCCGGTGCGCTCCGGGCCCTCGCCTCCGAAGTAGGGGTCCTTCACAGTGACGCCCGGCTCGCCGAAGTAGACCGCCACGGTGGCGGGCTCGAAGCCCTGACGGCCGATGTCCTTGCCCACCTCCTCGAGCACCCGGTCCGGCACCGTGGTGAGCGGATTGAGCGTGGCGCCGAGCATCCGTCGCGCGGTGCGGTAGTGCCCGGACAGCTCCTCCTTCCAGTTCGCGAGGTGCCCCCACGAGGTGGCCTCGAAGAAGTCATCCTTCGGAACGGGCAGCGTGTTCGCGTAGACGAGCGAGCCTCCGCCCACCCCCACGCCGGACAGCACGGTGACGTGGCGGAAGAACGTCATCTTGAACAGGCCGCGCCAGCCGAGCTGGGGCATCCACAACCAGCGCTTCAGGTCCCAGTTCGTCTTCGGGAAGTCGGCGGCGAGCAGACGCTGGCCCTTCTCCAGCATCACCACGCGGTAGCCCTTCTCGGTCAACCGCAGCGCGCTGACACTGCCGCCGAAGCCCGAGCCGATGATGAGCCAGTCGCAGTCCATGCGTCTCCCGTCCTCATGTTCCGATGCGCCACCATCCCGAACCGTCGCAACCGGGGCGACCTGCTCGGGCGGCAGCACTCTATGCGAAACACCTCCACCACCAGGGCTCCGAGAAGCAGGCGTACCGCTCCCCGCTGCCCGCCTGTCTGGCAGGTAGGAGACATAAATCGGGATTTCTCGGTGCGCTTTTCGTGGGAACCGGCGGCTCCTGGCGCGCCGCTCGTCGCCTGCCAGCACCGTCCAGCGGTGTCTGACGCCGTTGGAAGAAGCGCGCTGTGCGGACAGGCGAGTCTCCGTTACCCCTGTCGCCGACACCTCGACGCAAACAGGAGACACCCCATGAAGCAGCACCTCAGGAACGCGGTCGCCGTGGGCTCGGTCATCGTGGGAGCGGTACTCGCCTCGGGCAGCGCGCTCGGCACGCCCGCCCCTTCGGAAGACGAGGCTGGCGCGCGACGCGCCGTGGAACTCTATCTGAAAGGCCACGCCACCGGACAGGTGGCCCCCTTCCGGGAGGCCATGCACGACGAGATGAAGATGTTCCTCAACCGGGATGGAGCGCTCGTGAGGAAGACCACCGCCGAGTACCTCGCGGGTGTGAACGGGAAGCCCGCCGCGGACGAAGCGAAGCGCAAGCGCCGATTGGTCAGCCTGGACGTCACCGGTGACGTGGGCGTCGCCAAGGTCGAGCTCGACCACCCCGACGCGTTCATGACGGACTACCTCACCGTCATCAAGACCGACGGCGCCTGGAAGATCATCAACAAGGTGGTTCACATCCAGAAGCGCTAGAACCCCGAGCATGCGGCTTGGTGCTCGGTTCTGGAAGGTCCAGCTCTGGGGCTGGGGGGCGTACGCGCTCGCCGGCTATGTCCTGTCCATCCCCAACCTGGAGCATGGCGGCACGAAGGAGCACCTCTTCGTCATCGGACTGAAGCTGGTGCGCTCCCTGCTGGGCCTGGGCATCAGCTTGACGATGGCGAGGGTGCTCTCACGGCTGTGGGCGCGGCGCGCACCGGCCTGGGTGCTGGGCACGGTGGGCCTGACGCTCTCTTCGCTGCTGGCCGTGGTGTGGCTGGGGCTGTTGCGCTGGAGCTTCGGGCTGGTCCCCGTGTTCCATCCGGCCTTCACGCACGATGCGCTCAACTGCACCATCGTCCTCCTGGCGTGGAGCGCGCTGTTCCTGGGCAATGCCTACCGGCTCGACCTGGAGGCGGAGCGGGAGCGCGCGCTGCGAGCCCTGTCGCTCGCCACCGAGGCACGCTGGCAGATGCTTCGCTATCAAGTGAACCCCCACTTCCTCTTCAACGCGCTCAACTCCATCCGCGCACTCGTGGACGAGGAGCCCGGACGCGCGAGGCAGATGATCACGGAGCTGGCCGACTTCTTCCGCTACTCACTGTTGGAGACGCGAGAGCGGGAGGTGCCGCTCGGAGAGGAGCTGCGCGCGATTCGCAGCTACCTGGAGATTCAGCGCATCCGCTTCGAGGAACGGCTGCGCGTCACGTTCGACGTGGGGCCCGGCGCGGAAGAGGCACGGCTGCCGGGCTTCCTGATTCACCCCCTGGTGGAGAACGCGGTGAAGCACGGACTCGACAGTCAGAAGGGACCGCTGGAGCTGCGCATTCGAGCTTCGCGACAGGGCGACACGCTGGAGGTCGAGGTGGCCAACACCGGCTCATGGCGCGAGCCGACGTCTCGGCCCGAGAGCACCGGCACTGGCCTTGCCAATGTCCGCGAGCGACTGGAGCACGCGTACCCGGGCCGGCATCGCTTCACCGTGGGCGCGGATGGCGGCTGGGTGAAGGCCTCCCTTCATGTGGAGCTGGCACGGCGGGAGGCGGCATGAGCGCGAAGCTCGGAGTGCTGCTGGTGGATGACGAGCGACTGGCGCGCAACGAACTGCGCAAGCTGCTCAAGCCCCACCCGGAGCTGGAGGTGGTGGGCGAAGCGGCGGACGCGGACGAGGCCGCGCAGCGCATCGCGGAGCTGGACCCCGACGTGCTCTTCCTAGACGTGCAGATGCCGGGCGCCTCGGGCTTCGACCTGCTGTCGCGCGTGGAGGTCCGGGCCCAGGTCGTCTTTGTCACCGCCTACGACGCGCACGCGCTGCGAGCCTTCGAGGTCAACGCCCTGGACTACCTGCTCAAGCCCGTGCACCCGCAGCGCCTGCGCGCCACGGTGGACCGGGTGCTCCAACGCGTGATGCCCGCGACACCGGAGGAAGCGCCTCGGCCGCTGGCGCTCGATGACCACCTCTTCCTGTCCGGGGAGCGCCGGGTGCGCTTCATTCAAGTCTCGGACCTCTCGGCCGTGTGCAGCGCCGGGGACTACTCGGAGCTGGTGACGCGTGACGGCCAGCGCCATCTGCTCCCCCGCCCGCTCTCGGAGTGGGAAGCGCGGCTGCCGGAGAAGCACTTCGTCCGCATCCACCGGGGCACCATCATCAACCTGGGCTGCGTGGAGCGCGTGGAGAGCGAAGGCGACGAGGGATTTCGCGTCCACGTCCGGGGCGCGGGGGCGCCGCTCTCCATGAGCCGTCGGTATGCGGCGCGACTCAAGTCCCGGCTGACCTGAAGCGCCACCTCCCCGGCACAGGAGCCCCAGGGACTCCCGTGGCATGACGACATATGGTCCGGCCATGCCCCACGACGCATTCATCACGAGCCTCGGGAAGTTCCTGCCGGGCGAGCCCATCTCCAACGAGCAGATGGAGGACTATCTCGGCAAGGTTCGAGGACGTCCCTCCCGGGCCCGGGCCCGCGTCCTGTCGCAGAACGGCATCACCCAGCGCCACTACGCCATCGACCGTGAGCAGCGCAGCCTGTTCAGGAACTGGGACCTGGCGGTCCACGCCATCCATGATGCGCTGTCGCGCTCGCCCATTTCCCTGGGGGAGATGGACCTGCTGGTCACCGCGACCACGCAGGCGGACCTGGTGCTTCCCGGCTTCGCCAGCCAGGTGCACCGTGCGCTGGGCGGGCCCGCGTGCGAGGTGGCCTCGCTTCATGGCATCTGCTCCAGCGGGATGCAGGCACTGCGCGCGGCCACCCTCCAGGTCGCCAGCGGAGAGGCTCGACGCGCCGTTGTCTGCGCCAGCGAGTTGGTGAGCCGGCTGCTGAAGGCCAGCCACTACGAGGAAGTCACGGGTGAGGACACCGTGCCGTTCGAGGCGGAGTTCCTGCGCTGGATGCTCTCCGACGGCGCGGGCGCCGCGGTGGTGCAGGACCGACCGCACCCCACCCGGCCCAGCCTCAAGGTGGAGTGGATGGACATCCGTTCCCATGCGAACCGGCACGAACTGGGCATGTACGTGGGAGCGAACCGAGGTGCCGATGGAGGCTTCGGGCCGGGGTGGATTGACTCGCCCACGTTCGCCGAGGCCGCCGCGTCGGGGGCCTTCAACATCAAGCAGGACATCCGCCGGCTGGAGTCGCTGGTAGGGCTGGGCGTGGATGGGTTCTTCGCGTTGATGGACCAGGGCCGGCTCAAGCCGGACGAGGTGGACTGGTTCTGCATCCACTACTCCTCGCACTTCTTCAAGCAGCCCATCGTCAAGCTGCTGGAGCGGGGCGGCGTGCGCATCCCCGAGGAGCGGTGGTTCACCAACCTCTCCACGCGAGGAAACACCGGCTGCGCGTCCATTTTCCTCATGCTGGAGGAGCTGGTGAACGAGGGCCGCGTGCGCCCGGGTCAGCGCATCTTCTGCATGGTCCCGGAGAGCGGCGGCTTCATCGCCTGCTATGCGATGCTCACTGTCGTTGCTCCGGGCCGAGCCGTCGTCCCCGACGTGGGCGTCACAACTCCGGCGGCCAACACGCAGAACATCGTGTCGGGCCCCGAGACACCGGCGAACGGAGCCACCGAGGAGCTGGGGCCGTTGCCCCTGAGCCCCAAGGAGGGCGGAGACCCGGTCCGAGAGAAGCTGGTGCGCGAGCTGACGCGTGTCTGGGTGGACTTCGAGGCGAAGCTCCAGCGTGTGCCGGTGCTCGACAAGCTGTCACGTGGCGTCTTCACGGTGGAGGACTACCGCGAGCTGCTCATCAACATGCGGCAGCAGGTGGTGGAGGGCTCGCGCTGGATTGCCCGCGCGGCGTCGAGCATCACCGCCGAGCACCTGGCGCTGCGCTCGTCCTTCATCCGCCATGCACGGGATGAGCATCGGGACTACGAGATGCTGGAGCGGCACTACGTGTCGGTGGGGGGCACGCACGAGGCCATCACCCGTGCGCCGAAGAACATCGGCAGTGAGGCCTTGTCGGCGTGGATGTTCCATCGCGCCAGCCAGGAGAATCCGTTCGACCTGCTGGGCGCGATGTTCATCATCGAGGGCCTGGGCAGTCGCGTGGCGCGGCGCTGGGGCATGGCCATCCGGGAGCAGCTCTCGCTGGAAGACGAGCAGGTGCGCTTCTTCCTCTACCACGGCGACAACGACGCCACGCACCTGGACAGACTGGACGGAGCGCTCGGCTCGGGCATCCTCACCCCGGAGCTGGCCGCGCGCATCGTGAAGACGGCGAAGGTGACAGCACGCCTGTACCTGCTTCAGTTGGAGGAGCTGGGGAATGTCTGAGGCGTGGAGGGGGCGCGTGGAACGATGCGTGGCGTGACTTCAAGGAGCAGAACCCACGAGCCGCTCCTCCGGAGATCTTCAAGCACGCGGGGGAGCTCATTCATCGGTTCGACCTCGTCGGCGGCCCCATCCAGCCCTACTATTCCCGCCCGGGAGCGTGAAGACGGATGAGGCGTTTCTTCTGGGTGCGCGAGGACAAAGCGCTGAGGGCGAAGTACAGCGGAGACGTGGACGGCTGGCACAAGTGGGCCCTGCCCGGTGTGAGCTGCCACGACTGCGGCGCCAACTGGAGTGACGTGGGATACGAGTACCCCGCCGTTGACCTCTCGCGACTGCCAGAGCATCGGGAGTTCGAGAGGGCCAGGCCCGAGCCAATCCCCGAGTTCGCTCGACTGCGAGAATTGGTGCGCCCCCTTGCGCCGCCGCATGCATTGCTGCCCCCTGGAACAGGCTTCGGACCGCTGACGGGCAGGGCCAGCGGCCAGTTCGCTCGCATCTCCTGGGTGGCGGGGCTCAAGCCTCTCGTGCAGCGCGAGGTCCTTGATGCGCTGGTCGCGGAACGGGTGCGTGGCTTGCTCGGTTGCCCCACCGAACTGCGCTTCCGAAGCAAGAACGGACCGGACCTCCTCGAGCTACAGGTCGAACCACACGGTCGACTTCATCCTGACTGCATTCCCCCAGAGGTACCTCCACCCTGCCCCACCTGCGGGCGACATGGATTCAGTCGCCCCGAGGACCCCATCCTCGACGCGGCTTCACTCCCGTCCGAGCTGGACCTGTTTCGCGTGGGGAACTTCGCCTCCATGGTCATCGGCACTGAGCATTTCAGGGAGACAGTCAGCAGGCTGGGTCTCGACGGTCTCATCTTCCGCGAGCTGCCCAGCCGCTAAGCTCCTTGCGAGAGGCACACCATGGACCCCATCGAGCTGCTGAACAATCAACCGCATGACCCGAGGGACCCTGACCCCTGGGTGGCGCTGTTCCTGGACCGCAGCCTGCCCATGCATGAGCGCACCAAGGCGGCCCTGCTCGTGGACCAGCGCTCGCGCTCGCGACAGTTCCTGCTGCCCGTCGTCCGGCCACTCGCCCGGATGTACATCGTCCTCTTCCAGGTGATGAAGATCTTCATCCCCAACCGCTTCACCTCGTCGAAGTGGCTGCACCGGCTGCTCGCCTGGGGCCTGCGCGTCTGGGTCAGCCCCGAGGCGAACTTCCTCATCCTGCGTCACTTCCACGTGGGCTCGGAGATTCTCGACTTCATCGCCCGGAACACGAAGGAGCTGAACGTCCCCACCAGCCCCATCCGTCCGACGAACCTCGAGCACGTCAAGGATGAGATCTTCCTCAACCACGACCTCAACCTCTTCAACTTCGTCATCCGCCTGAACCGCGCGCTCAGAGACCAGGGCAAGACGCTCACCCCTCCCACGCGGCTGGACTTCAGCGGCGTGTCGGACGAGTTCCCCCTGGAGGAGCTGCCCGACCGGTGGACGAACTTCCTCGACCTCCAGTCCGCGATTGAGGTCTTCACCCCCGTCTACCAACTGTTCCTCACCGACCGGGACTTCTGGCGCGCGAGCAACTCGCTGCAACTGGACGAGACCATCGCCATCTACGTGGCCACGCTGCTCCAGGCCCCGGGACTCGTCGCACTGGTGAACAACCGCCACCCCATGGTGCCCCTGACCACGCTGCGCGCGGGCTTCCGCCTCATGCTGCACGGCCTGTCCGCGGAGTCGCTCCACGCGTTCCTCGTGGAGTGCAAACACGGCCGGATGCCCCAGCTCGCCCGAATCGTCGCGCCGAACTTCCAGCCCTCCTCACCCGAGGCGGCCTGAGGCTCCACGTCCGCGAACAACACGGCCGCGCGGAGGACGAGTGGAGAGAAGCCAACACGCCTCCTCCCAAAGTGGCACCGCGCCCGTCGCCTCGAGTGGCGTTTCCAGGGAACATCGTGACGCTGCCCCTGAACCGGGAGCCCGCCGTGCATCACCCCACGGCGGGACTCCTGGGCGTCATCGCCGTGACGCCATCTTGCGAGCGCGACGCGCGGCAGGCGTGTTCGCCACGTACTGTTGCCCGCGACGCGATGCCATCCGCTTGCGGCGGTCCGTTGCCTGCTTCTGCCGCGCGCTGAGCCGGCCCCACGCCTCCTTCGGCAGGTAGCGAGCGGTGGTGGCCCCGCGACGCGCACGTGTGCCGCCGGTCCGAGTCCCCCACGCCTCGCGGGTCCACGCCACCATCGACTTCTGGGTGCCCGTCTTCCGGCCGCGATAGCCGCCCCCGGCCTTCTCGTACTCCGTCGCCAGAAGCTGCGCCTTGCGAGCGCTCCACTGGCCCGCGCGTCCGCCTCGGGTGCCCGCCATGAGGCGCTTCTTGATGCGCTCCCTCAGCGCGGGCCGCGTGTACCTGCTGCTGGCCGTGGTGACTCGGGCCCCCACGCGGCGCCGACTCGTCGCATTGACACGACGCGGCTTGGCGCGGCTCGTGCGGGAAACGGTCCGCTTCTTCCGGGGCGTCATCGTACGGGTGCGCGTCGAGGCGCGCGTGCTCTTCCTGGCGACCATCAAGTCCCTCCTCCCAGTGACTGGACTGCGCGCCACAGTTGGGGACGGCCGGAAGCACTCGCAATTACCCTCCTCGCCCACCTGCCCGCGACAACGAGGGCTTGCTCCCTCCGTTGCCCTCATCCATTTCAACTGGGATTGGATTCCGCGGGGCGGAAGAGCGCGCAAGCCCGCACCGGCTGCGGCGGATACTTCCCGGGCAACAGCGGGCACAGGATGAAGACGGAGGTCCGCGTCTGGACATAGCGCGGGGGCGCCGCGCAGCGATGGCAGAGACTCTCCGGAAAAGGGAGGGACTCGGGCGGTGGCGTCGTCATGGACTCACACATCTCACAATTTGAGGAAACAAAGCGGAGGCAACTTCAGACAATTCAAATGACTCAGCCCCCCTCCCCAAGAGGAGTCACGCAATGGCCCCTGTTCGTATCGAGAAGCGTCAGCCTGTCTACCGCCGGCCCGAGGAAGAAGTAGCGCCCAAGCCGCAGGCGAAGCCGGTGGCGCAGGCGGTGACCCGGAACATCGTGGATGACTTCATTCCCTCCGTGCCCATCCCCGGCAAGGAGCTCCTCAAGAAGGTCCAGGATGCGGCCGACAAGGTCGAGGGTCAGGCGCTGACGGACGCGCAGAAGAAGGACTTGAAGGGCGTCTTCGGCGACAGCGTGGACCTGGACAAGGTCAGCGTGGTCAACGGCCCGGCCGCGCTCTTCGACAACCTCACGCGCTACACGCCCGCCTTCACGGTGGGGAACAAGATTCTCGTCAACCCGACGAAGCAGGACGGCTCGTCCAACTTCCCGCCCTCCAAGGACCTCCTCACCCACGAGGCCACCCACGTCTGGCAATACCAGAACCATGGCGCGGACTACGCGGCCAAGGCCCTGGTCGCCCAGAGCGCGGGGCAGGGCTACAACTGGGAAGAGGGCATCAAGTCCGGCAAGAAGTGGGGAGACCTCAACCCCGAGCAGCAGGGCGAGATCATCCAGGACGCCGTCAAACAGGGCTACTTCGACGGCAAGCGCCCGTTCGTCGGCGAAGGCGGCAAGGACCACACTGCCTACCTCGACGACGCGGTGAAGCAACTGCGCGAGGGCAAGGGCGACCCGAACTGGGACTTCTCCAAGGCCACGGGGGAGTTGAAGGAGCTCAAGGACAAGGTTGTCGACGGCGTGAAGGACGCGGGCAAGGAGGTCTGGGACAACGTGACGGAGCCCTTCAAGCGCGCCAAGGATGGCCTCCTGGACTGGGTTCGTCCGAAGTGGCTGTGAGCTGAACGGAAGCCCCGCCCGTGAGTCACTCCGCGCTCACGGGCGCGGTCGTCTCGCGAAGCCATTGCGCGGCGACGCGGAGGACGTCTGCGGGAAGGGAGTGGCCGCCCGCGAACTCGTGGTAGCGCACGTCGAAGCCCGCGGCACCCAGCTCGGCGACGATGCGCCGGCCCGCCTGCTCGACGGGGAGCACCGCGTCCTTGTCCCCGTGGGAGATGAAGACGCGCGGCACGCCTCGAGGCTCCGCCGCGTGAACGAACCCGGGTGAGAAGGCGAGGATGCGCGGGAACAGGTCTCCGTTGAGGATGCCGAGCGCCAGCGCATACGACGCCCCATCCGAGAAGCCCGCGACGGAGAGACGTTCCTTCGCCACGGCATAGCGCGCGAAGACATGGGCCAGGGCCCGGTCGAGGAATGCCAGGTCCGCGCCCGGGGTGGCCAGCTTGTGGTCCCACGTCACGCCTCGCGACTCCGGTATCAACAGGATGAGGCCTTCGGCCTCCGCGAACGCCTGCATCGCCTCCAGCATCTGTCCCGCGTTTCCCCTCGCGCCGTGCAACACCAGCATCAGCGCCGCGGGCTGCTCCGGACGATAGGAGCGAGGCACGTAGAGCAGTCCGTCCCGCGCGCCACCAAGGCCCAGCGGATGCAGCCCCAGCGGCCCTGGCTCGGTGGTCGCCGCATGGGGTCGGGCGTGCACGCGGCCATCCGAGGCCACGGTGGGCGTTTCAGGGACCTGTGGCGGTGGGGCCGTGCGCGAGGCCGTGGGTGAGGTCGCGCAGTGGGTGAGGCACAGGGCCAGTACTCCACCCACGAAGACACGCACCCGCCGCCCCGAGTCCCCCCGAACCTCCCGGCGCACCTTCGCGCGGCCGGTGCCCTCACACAGGAGGGCGGGCTCTCCGGGCGAGGGACTGCTCGCGCTGGAGGAAACATCGCGGGGTGCGGCTCTCAGCAGGCGGCGCGGGACATGATTCAAGGGAGACTCCTCACCGTTCGAGGCGCACCCGTGGCGCGTCACGAGTCGAGCGTGGCTTCTATTGAGCGCACTCCCCATCTTGGGCCACCCGCGGCGCTTCCTGCACGGGTGCTCGCCGTTCGAGTGGCGCATCGAGCGCGTCGCTCATCATGGGCGCCACACCGCGATTCAGGTGCGACTTGTTGCCCCTTGAGGGACTCGGCCAGGCTTGACGCACCGCACCTTGTCGCGAGGCCCGCTTGGGAATCGCGGCGCACCTCGACGAAGGAGGCGACGCCGCTGTCGACGGGGCTCGTGGCCGCGCTCACCAGAGCGGGGCCATGTTCTCCACGTACTTGAAGCCCGTGCCCGTGTTGAAGACCACCACCGACTCGTCCGGCGCCACCTGGCCCGCGGACTGGAGCTTGCGCAGCGCGGCCACGCAGGCCCCGCCCTCGGGCGCCGCGAAGAGTCCCTCGGAGGCCGCGAGCTCCTTCGTGCCCTGCACGATTTCCTCCTCGGTGACGGAGATGGCCGTCCCTCCGCTGGCCTTCACGGCGCGGAGGATGAGGAAGTCGCCCAGCGCCTTCGGCACGCGAAGGCCGTGCGCGTGCGTCGTCGCCCCGGGCCACATGGGCGCATCCGGCTGACCTTCCGCATGCGCCTTCACGATGGGCGCGCAGCCCTCCGCCTGCACCGCGACCATCCGGGGACGCTTCGAGCCGATGAGCCCCATGGTCTCCATCTCCTCGAACGCCTTCCACATGCCGATGAGTCCGGTGCCTCCGCCCGTCGGGTAGAGGATGACGTCCGGCAGCGTCCAATCCAGTTGCTCCGCCAGCTCGTAGCCCATCGTCTTCTTGCCCTCCACGCGGTAGGGCTCCTTCAGCGTGGCGCACTCGTACCAGCCATGCTCACGCGCGAGGCTGGCGCACACCCTGCCCGCGTCGGTGATGAGGCCGTCCACCGTCTCGACGTGCGCGCCGTAGGCACGGGTCTCCATGAGGAAGAGGCTCGCGATGTCCTTGGGCACGAAGACGTGCGCCTCCAGGCCACCCCGCGCCGCATAGGCCGCCAGCGCGCTCCCGGCGTTGCCCGCGGAGGGCAGGCACACCGCCTTCGCCCCCAGCACCTTCGCCATGGACACCGCCGCCGACAGGCCGCGCGCCTTGAACGAGCCGGTGGGATTTCCGCCCTCGTCCTTCACCATGACGCGCTTCAGCCCCAGCCACTCCGACAGGCGCGGCGCATGGAGCAGCGGCGTGTAGCCTTCGCCCAGGCTGAGCCGCTGCGCGGGGTCCTCCACGGGCATCACCTCGTGATAGCGCCACATGGAGCGCTCCCGCGTCGCCAGGGCCTCGGGCCGAAGCGTCTTCGCCGCGCGCTCCAGGTCGTAGCGCGCGAAGAGGGGAGCACTGCAGGACGTGCACAGGTTCAGCACGGAGCCCGGCGCAAACGTCCGGTCGCACTTCGTACAGTCGAGTCGGATGACGGGCATGGGGCGCCGACTCTAATCCAGGCCGGGAGTGAAGGCGGGGCGCTCTCGGCGGTCCCCCGCGACAACGGCCCTACCGCGCGGTCTCGGCGGCCACCGGAGGCAGCCACTTGCGCAGCAGAGCCGGCGCGGTGGACCGGTAGATGTTGTCGTGGCGGAGGTCCGGCCGAGGCTCGACCTCCCACTTCAAGCCCGCGGGCGCGCTCACCCGGAGGACCTCGCGCAGCCGCTCGACGGCGGGGACGATGTCATCCACCTCGTTCGCGGAGGACACGTACAGCGCGGCCTTCAGGTCCGAGCGCGCCGTGAGTCGCTCACCCGCCTGACGCACCAGCGACTCCGCGTTCCACCAGATGCTGGGGCTCAGCGCGAGGTACGTGCCGAACAGCTCCGGCTCCAGGAAGAACGTCTCCACGATGAACAGCCCCGCGAGCGATTCCCCGATGATGGCCCGCTCCTCCGTCACGCGATAGCGCTGGCGGACCTCCGGCATCAGCTCGTCGCGAAAGAACGCCCGGAACGCGTCCGAGCCTCCCGAGATGGGCGCGGCCTCCTTGTCGGTGGCCACCGTGGTGGGGCCCGTCATGTCGCGCCGCCGCACCGTGTTCTCGACGCCCACCACGAGCAGCGGCCGCAGCTCGCCCGCGCGAATGGCCGCGTCCACGGCGGAGGCGACGTGAGGGAAGTCCTCCTTGAGCCCACCGTCGGGCATGTAGAGCACCGGGAAGCGCGTGTCCTTCGCCGCGTCGTAGCCAGGAGGCGTGTAGACGGCGATGTGGCGGACCTCCTTCAGCTTCGCGGACTCCAGCGTGAAGGTCTGGTGCGCGGGCACGGGCTCGGGCGCCTCCGCGGCCTCGGGCGGCTTGCCCGCGGACGCACAGCCCACGAGGAACATCCCCAGCCCCACGCACAACATCGGCCATCGCAGCTGAATCACGCCTGTCCTCCCCACTTCAGTCCCGCAGTTCCAACCACACCGGCGCATGGTCCGAGGGCTGCTTGCCCTTGCGCGCCTCGCGGTCCGTGTCCGAGCCCGTCAGCCTGGGCACCAGCGGCGCCGACACGTAGAGGTGGTCGATGCGCAGCCCCAGGTTCTTCGGGAAGCCGAGCATCCGGTAGTCCCACCACGAGAAGCGCTGCGTGTCCGGGTACAGCTTCCGGTACGCATCCGTCAGTCCGAACGCGCGCAGCCGCTGGAGCGCATCCCGCTCCTTCAGCGTGAAGAGCGTCTGGCCCTCCCACAGCTTCGGGTCGTAGGTGTCGATGTCCTCGGGCGCCACGTTCCAGTCGCCGCCGAGCACCAGCGCCTCGTCGGGCTTGTGCCGCGTGTCCAGGTAGCGCCGCAGGCGGCCGTACCACTCGAGCTTGTACTCGTACTGGGGCGAGTCCACCGTCTGGCCATTGGGCGCGTACGCGCTCACCACGCGGATGCCGGCCACCGTCGCGGCGATGAGGCGCGCATGCGTGTCATCCACGCCGTCCGACAGCCCCTTCACCACGTCGCGTGGCTCCTCCTTCGCGAGGATGGCCACGCCGTTGTAGGTCTTCTGCCCGTGGACCGCCGCGTGGTAGCCGGCGTCGCGCACGGCCTCCATCGGGAAGTCGTCCTCCGTGCACTTCAGCTCCTGAAGGCAGAGGATGTCCGGCTGCGCGCTCTTCAGCCACTCGAGCAGCCGCTCCTGACGGGCCCTCACCGAGTTCACGTTCCAGGTGGCGATTTTCATCGCGGGCACCGTCGCACGACACCCACGCCCCCGCCACGGTTTTCCCCTCGCGTGCGGCCCCAGGGACACACCCTGTCTCATGCCCTCGGGGCAGGCCCCTGGCACGGCCATCGCAATAGCCCCGGGTGGGAGGACGCCCACAGGTGTCCGCCCGGAGTGTCCTTCTCGGACGCCCCGCCTGGAGTCGAGGTCGCCATGAGCCCGAGGACGAGGAAGGCCACCCGCCGCACCCTGGGTTTCACCCTGCCCCCCGCGCTGAAGAAGTCCCTGCTGCCCACCTGCCTCGCCGCGCTCGGCCTGGCCGCGTGGAGCGACGTGCCCCTGCCGGCCACGTGGCGCCCGTGGCTCGCCCTCGCCGACCAGCACGCGGCGCGCACCCGCGACACGGGCACGGGCCCTGAGGCGGTCCAGGGCTTCACCGAGGCTCCCCTCCCCATTCCCCTCGCCCCGCCGGAAGGCCCGAGCCCCACCGTCGGGCAGCCTCCCCGCCCGGCGCCCGAGGATGTCCTGGCGCTCACCCACGAGCACGGTCGACGCGTGGACCACCTGGGCCGCGCGCGCTCCCTGCGCGAGCTGGGCGACGTGTCCGGCGCCCTCACCGAGGTGCGTCGCGCGCTGCATGACGACCCGGCCGACACGGACGCGCTGACGCTGGCCGCCCGGCTCGCCCGCCTCCAGGGCCAGTCCGACGTCGCGCTGCTGGCGTACGCGCGGCTGGGAAGCCTGGTGCCCGAGGACGCGGGGGCCCTCATCCAGCAGGCCCGACTGCTCGTGTCCCTGGGGCGCCACGGGGAGGCGGTGCGCGTGGGCGAGGAGGCGGTGCTGCACGCTCCGGAGGACGCGGAGGCATACCAGGTGCTCGGCCGCGCGCACCTGGCGGGCGGGGAGCTGGCGTCGGCCATCCTCCGCTTCCAGCAGGCCGTGCACCTGGACCCCGAGCATGGCTACGCGCTCAACAACCTGGGCTTCGCGTACCTGCGCGCGGGAGAGAACGCGAAGGCCGCCGAGGTGCTCACGCAAGCCGCGGAGCTGCTGCCGAACGTGGCCTACGTGCACAACAACCTCGGCGTGGCGTGGGAGCGACTGGGCCGCAAGGAAGAGGCCCGCGCCGCGTACGCCACCGCCACCCGACTGTCCCCGCGTTATGTCCAGGCCCGCGTCAACGCGGACCGCCTGAGCCGCGTGGCCCAGGTGGACCTGGACTCGCCCGAGCCTCGGGCACGGGAGGTGCTCTCCCCGATGCCCGAAACGCCGTAGCGCTCCCCTGCCTGGAGGCCAGCCTCCAGGTGCGGCCCGGTCCGATTCCCGAATTCAAAATCCGACTTGGTCTAACGTGCAGCCCCCGTCGAGAAGCACATGACCCTGGCCCCTGTGATGCCCACTCCGCCCGAAGCTCCCCCGCCTCCCGTCCCGGCGCCCGCGCCCCTTCCGCCACGCCCCGGGTTTGGCGCGCGCCTCTGGAAGTGGACCCGGCGGCTGCTCATCACCGGCGCCGTGGGCCTGCTGCTCGTCGTGCTGGTCGGCGTGGGGGCGTACGTCTACTACAGCCGGGATTTGCCCTCGGTGGACGCGCTCCAGCACTACGAGCTGCCCCAGGTCACCAAGGTGACGTGCGCGGACGGGAGCATCTGCGCCGAGTACGCGCATGAGAAGCGCACCGTGGTGCGCGTCGCGGACCTGCCGCCCCATGTCCGCGATGCCTTCCTGGCCGCCGAGGACGCGGACTTCTACAAGCACGTGGGCCTGGACCCGTTCGGCATCGCCCGCGCCGCCATCAAGAACCTCATCCCCGGCAGCCGCAAGTCCGGCGCGTCCACGATTACGCAGCAGGTGGTGAAGAACCTGCTGCTCACGCCCGAGCGCAGCCTGTCGCGCAAGATTCGCGAGTGGATCCTCACCCCGCGCGTCGAGGAGGCCCTCACCAAGGACCAGATTCTCGGCCTCTACATCAACCAGTCCTATTACGGGAAGCGCCGCTACGGCGTGGAGGAGGCCGCGCTCTATTACTTTGGCAAGCACGCCAAGGAGTTGAACGTGGGCGAGGCCGCGGTGCTGGCGGGCACGGTGCAGATTCCCCACCGCATCAACCCGGAGACGAACATGACGCGGGCGAAGTCGCGTCAGCGGTACGTGCTGGGGCAGATGGCCAACCATGGCTTCGTGCCGCGCGACGTGGCGGAAGCGGAGCTGGACAAGCCCATCGTCCTGGCCCCGCGTCCCGAGCGGGGCGTGGGCCCGTACTACGCCGAGGAGATTCGTCGCACGCTCATCGAGCGCTATGGCGAGCACGCGGTGATGAATGGTGGCCTGCGGGTGGACATCGCCATGGTGCCCAAGCTCCAGGTCGCCGCCGAGCAGGCCGTGCGTGAGGGCCTGGAGGCCGTGGACAGGCGACAGGGCTACCGGGGTCCGCGAGGCACGCTGGAAGATGAGAAGTGGGCTCGCCTGCGCGGCATGGTCGCCACGCGCATCGAGGAGGCGGGCCGCCGACTGAAGGACCAGGGCTACGTGGCGGACCTGGCGCCGCTCGCGCAGGCGGAGAAGGTAGCGACGCCGGAGCCGAAGGGGGAGACCGAGGATGACGGCGCGGAGGAGCAGCGCCCGGACCTCACGCCCGAGGACGAGGCCCCTCCCTCCGAGGAGGAGTTGATGGTGCGCGCCGTGCTGCTGAAGCCCCTGTCGGAAGGGCTGCGGTTGACGGGCTACGTGACCGAGCTGGACGAGAAGCGGAACGTGGCGCGCGTGGACCTGGTGGGCCGCACCGCGGAGATTGCGTACTCCACCGTCACGTGGGCCCGGCAGAAGGGCAAGGGCGCGCCCAAGAACATCTCGGATGTGTTCGCCAAGGGGCAGCTCGTCTACGTGCGCATCCTGAAGGCGCCTCCCGCGCCAGCGTTCGTGGAGGCCACGCTGGACCAGGTGCCGCTCGTGCAAGGTGGCCTCGTGGTCATCCGCCCGGAGAACCGCAACGTGGTGGCGCTGGTGGGCGGGTATGACGCCGCGCGCTCGTCGTTCAACCGCGCGACCCAGGCAAAGCGTCAGCCGGGCTCGTCCTTCAAGCCCTTCCTCTACGCCGCGGCGCTGGGCAGCGGACGCTACACGCCGCTGTCTCAAGTGAACGACGCGCCGGAGTCCATCCGGGACCCGTACACAGGCAAGGCGTGGAAGCCGCAGAACTACGACCGGCGGTTCGAAGGGCCGATGACGCTGCGCACGGCCCTCACCAAGTCGAAGAACACGGTGTCCGTGCGCCTCATCGAGGCGCTCACGCCCCCCACCGTCATCGACTTCGCGCGCCGGGCGGGCATCCACTCGCCGTTGCCGGAGAACCTGACGCTGGCGCTGGGCACCGGCGAGGTGACGATGCTGGAGGCGGTGAACGCCTACTCCACGCTCCAGTCGAATGGCCGCTACGCGGAGCCGCTCATGCTGCTGCGCGTGCGCGACTCGCGCGGCAAGGTGTTGGAGGAGCATCAGCCGGCCTTCGAGGAGACGCTTTCTCCCGCCGTCGCGTACCTCACCACGTCCCTGATGCGCAGCGTGGTGGAGGAAGGCACGGCCAAGGCCGTGCGCGAGCTGAATCGCCCCGCCGCTGGCAAGACGGGCACCACGCAGGAGTCAAAGGACACGTGGTTCTCCGGCTACACGGTGGACTGGGTGGCCAGCGCGTGGGTGGGCTTCGACGACAATTCGCCGCTGGGGAGCAGTGAGACGGGTGGGCGCGCCGCACTGCCCATCTGGCTCCAGTTCATGCGCGTGGCCCACGAGGGCCTGCCCGCGCGCGACTTCGAGGTGCCTGCCGGCATCCTCCAGGTTCGCATCGACCCCGTCACCGGACTGCTGGCCGGCGCCTCCGTCCCAGGCCGGTTGGAGCCGTTCCTCGAGGGCACCCAGCCCACCGCCGAGGCCCCGCCTCCGGGCCAGGTGACGACCGACGAGTTCTTCCTCAACGAAGGCAACAGGAAGGGTCTGTGAGCCGAGCCCGGGTCCTCGCACCGCTGCTTTTCGCCTTCGCGGCCAGTGCCGCATCGCAGTCCTCGCCCGACGAAACCGCCTCGGCCGTCCAGCGACTCGCGCGGGAGCTGTCCGCCTCCGTGCGCGCCCTGCCCGCCGAGGCGCCCGTGGCGCTGTACTTCTCGGGGGGCTCGGCCGAGCTGCGCCGCGCCGTGGGAAGCGTGCTCGCGGCGCGACTGTCCGCGGAGGGCCTGGCTCCCACCGTGGTGGACACCGCGAGCGCGGAGGCCGCCGAGGGCGTGGCACGCGCGCAGGGGGCGCGCACGCTGGTGAGGCTGACGCTGGATGTGGAGGCAGGCGCCTTGCGGGCACGTGGGGACGCGCTGGGCACGTGGGTCAACTTCTGGTCGGGCCGCGCGCCGACACGTCCCGCTCGGCCGTCGGGCGCGCTCGTCGAGTCGGTGGACGCGGACGCGGAGGTGCTCGCCCTGGCCTCGGTGGCCCCCTCGACGACGTCGCCTCCCACGAGCGGTCCTCGGGGCATCCGACTTCTGGGTGCGGCGCTGGTCCGGCTGGAGCAGCCCGTGGCGGCGCTCGCGGCGGGAGACCTGGACGGGGATGGCCGCGACGAAATCGCGGTGCTGACGGAGGCGGACGTGTCCGTCTTCGCGGCGGATGGACGGCTGCTGGCCCGCAGGGAGCTGGGCGCCCTGCCCTTCGGCAACGCCACCACGCGGGAGCCCTTTGGCGCGCTGGCCGTGCTGTCGGGGCCGCCCCGGCTGGCCGCGTGGAGTACGCGTCGCGCGCACGGTGAGGTGCTCGTGCTGGAGAAGGGTCGAAGCACGCTGCGGCCCGTGGGCACACTGGACAGCGCGCCGCTGGGGCCCGTGGAGCGAGGGAGCTTCGTCCCCGGGCAGACCGCGTTCCAGGCCGAGGTGCGGCTCGCGGACGGCAAGCCCGTGACACTCTCCGCGCCCTTCACCACCGCGAGCCTCGCGCCGCCGAGGATGCTCTTCGTGCACGCGGATGGAACCGGCTCGCTCTATCCGCGCGCGGGTGCGGCGCCGACGCGGCTGAGCGCGCTGGGCGCGGGCAGTGCCCTGGGCGACCTGGACGGAGACGGCGCGCCGGAGCTGCTCACCACATCCACCCTGCTCCAGCCTTCGCCGGACGTGCTCCGCGTCCACTCCCTCAACGGAGGAGACCCCACGGTGCACGAACCGCTGTGGCAGGGCGCGCTGCCCGCGGGGCGCGCGTTGTTCGTGGTGACGGCCAACCTGGATGGCGACGAGCGCCGTGAAGTGGTCGTGGGCCTGTGGAAGCCGGATGGCACCGGTGAGCTGTTCCTCCTTCGCCAGGGTGCTCCATGAAGTCCCGTCGCATCGCCCTCGCCAGTCTCGTGCTCCTGGGCTCCGCGTCCGCGCTCGCGGCCGGACGGCCCCGTTATGGCGGAGAGCTGCGCGTGGCCCATGCCGGGCCGCCCGAGATTGGAGAGCCCGCGCTCGCCGACACTCCTCTCGAAGCCACGCTGCTGGGGCTGTTGTCCCGGCCTGTCTGCGCTGTGACACCGGAAGGCGAGGCGCGCCCCACGCTGGCCCGTGAGTTGTCGCGCCCTACTCCGCAATCCGCGCGGGTGATGCTCCCCAATGCCGCCACGGCGGGTGCCCTGGCGCGTGCGTGGATGCGACTGTCCAGCACCGAAGGGGCTTCGCCCTACCGCGCCCTGCTCTATCCGCTGCGCGGCGAGGGACGGCAGGTCAACGCGAGCGGTGCCTCGCTGGAGCTCGCGCTCTCGTTTCCGTGGCCCGATTTGGAGCGCGCGCTGTGCCACCCGGCCCTGGCCGCGCCCGTGGCCTCGTCGACTCCGGGCCCGTTCTCCTCGGCGGGGCGCGGGACGCTGGATGCGCAGCTCGGCTGGCCACGTGGGCGCCCGTACCTGGACCGACTGCTGCTCACCTCCACGGATGAGCGGGGACTGGCCCGGCTCTGGTCCACCCGGCAGGCACAGTTGGAGCTGGGGGTCGCCTCGGAGACGGACAACGCGTCGGGCGCGCTGCTCTACGCCACCTATCTCGCCTTCTCGCCCCGGCGCGTACCGGCGGACTTCCGGCAGGCGGTGGAGAGTTCCATCGATCGCGAGGACCTCACGCGCCTCTTCGTGCGCGGTCCGGCGGTGCCCATGCCGCACCTGCTGCCGCCCGCGCTGATGCAACAGGGGCCCAAGCCTCGCCCGGCGACGCCCGCGTCGGGTCCGGCTCGCACGGTGACGCTCGTCTACGACGCGGCGCTGGAGGACCAGCGCGCGGTGGCCGAGCGCATCCAGGTGAAGCTGCACGAGCGGGGCTACACCGTGGCCCTGGAACCCCTCACGCGCTCCGCGCTGCGCGCCCGTTGGGCCAAGGGCGACTTCGAGCTGATGCTGCATGCGCTGCTCCTTCCGCCTGTTCCTGGCCCCGCCCTGGCGGTGGTGCTGGACGCGGGGGGACGCAAGGACCTGCTGGGCGTGGAGCTGCCCGCCATCGGCGCGCTGTCGGATGCGGCGGCGCGGGATGCTCGGGTTCGCGAGCGAGCCCTGGCGCTCGCCGCATCGCTGCCCTTGCTCCCGCTGTACGCGCAAGGACTGGGGCTGCGCGTGGTGCCGGAAGTGGGCGGACTGGTGATGGATGCGCAGGGCCTGCCCATGCTGGACGGCGCCTTCATGCTTCCACCCGAGGGAGCGGGGACCGGGGGGCGTCCATGACGGGCGCGAGGGAGGGCGTCGGGGACCCCTTGAGTTGCTGGCCACGAGGCGCGGTCTGGAGGATGGCCCCTTGCGCTTGAGGACCCGGCTGGCGCTCGCCTTCGCCCTGCTCGCGTTGGTGCCGCTCGCGGTGGTGGTGCTGCCCACCCTCTCGCGCCTCCGCGACACGTTGTCCCGTGAACTGGACGCACGCATGCAGGCCGCCACCACCAGTGCCCAGGAGTCGCTGGAGCGCTCGGCCACCACCGCCCGACGCGCGGTGGAGGAGCTGGTGGACAGCGCCGCCATGGAGGACCTCGCCCGCGAGGCCCGAGAGCGCCCCACCCGAGCCATTCAAGCAGGCACGGCGGAAGCGCTGATGAAGACGCGGGGACTGACGGTGCTCGCCCTCTTCGACCGGGGCGGCACGGTGCTGTCCTCCGGACACCTGCCCGCGCGGCGCGGAGACCCGGACCCGGCCCTCTTCGCCGTCACGAAAGTGGCCTCGTCGAAGCCCGTCCCGGTGCGAGTGGAGGTGCGCACCTCCTCGGGCCTGCGACAGATGCCGGCGCTCGTCACCGCGCGCCCGGTGGACTACGGGGACCTGCGCCTGTGGGCGGTGGGCGGGGTGCTGCTCGACGACAGTCTGGCCCAGCACCTCGCGCGGCTGACCCAGGCGCAAGTCTCGCTCGTCTCTGGCGACACCGAGCTGGCCCGGGCCGGCACGGCGCTGCCTCCCACGGTGGCGCGCGAGCTGCCCCTGGGCGACGCCGCCACGGTGCGACTCGTCTTCAGCCGTGCCGCCGCGCGCGAGGCCGAGGAAGGCGTCATGCGCGCCTTCCTCCTGTTGGCCGGACTGGGTGGCGCCTTCGCCATGCTGCTCGGGTTGCTGGTGTCGCGGTGGATGACCCGGCCGGTGGAGGCGCTCACCGAGGGTGCCCGGCGCGTGGCGGAAGGCGCGCTGGATGTCCAGGTGACGGCCGCCGCCACGGGCGAGGTGGGCGAGCTGGTCCGGACGTTCAACCACATGACGTCCGAGCTGAAGGCGACGACGGAACGACTGGTGGCCAGTGAGCGCATCGCCGCGTGGCAGGAAGTGGCGCGGCGACTGGCCCACGAAATCAAGAACCCGCTGACGCCCATCCGCATGTCGCTGGAGACGCTGCTGGCGGCGCAGGAGGCCGGGCACCCTCGCTTCCCGGAGTTCTTCAAGGAGAGCGCGGGCGTGGTGCTGGAAGAGGTGGACCGGCTGCGGCGCATCGTCGACGAGTTCAGCCGCTTCGCGAGAATGCCCAAGCCGCAACTGGCGCCCGTGGACCTGTCCGAGCTGACGCAGAGCGTGCTGGCCCTCTACGCGACACCTCCCGAGGGCATCCAGATACTCCCGGCGCTCCAGACGGGCGTGGTGGCGCGCGTGGACCGGGACATGCTGACGCAGGTGCTGGTCAACCTGGTGAAGAACGCCGAGGAGGCCATGACCGGCAAGGGTGGCCACCTGCGCGTGCGAGTGAAGGGCACCGACGCGGACGCCATCATCGAAGTCGAGGACAGCGGCCCGGGCATCCCCGCCGAGCACCGCGCCCGCATCTTCGAGCCCTACTTCACCACCAAGGACGGCGGAACGGGCCTGGGGCTGGCCATCGCCGCGCGCATCCTCCAGGAGCATGGCGGCAAGCTCGAGGTCGGCGGAGAGCCGGGCCAGGGCGCGCGCTTCAGCGTGGTGCTCCCACGCGCGGACCTCATGGCGACCGGCGCCGCGAGCGCCCCGTAGGCAGCCTCGCCAGGAGCCATCGCCCGGGCCCGGTTCAGCACCAGCACCTGAAAAGCACAGAGCCCGAGGCGATGTGTCGCCCCGGGCTCCGATGTCGTCACGCGGTGGAAGCCGCGCTCAGTCCTTGACGGGCGTGGCCTTGAGAGCGGCCTTGCCTTCCTTCACGTAGACCTGGAAGCGCACCGTCTTGCAGGCGTACTTCTGGACGAGCTGCTCCTTGTTCTTGCGCAGCTTCTGCACGAACTTGTCGTACGTCAGGCCGTCGGCCGGCTCGCCACACCGCTCACGGGTGGTGACGAACTCGCGGAAGACCTCCTGGAAGTGCTGCTCCTCGGAGAGCGCCACCGCGGAGTTGCCCGACGGGCCCGCGCCCGGGAGAGGAATGGCGGCGGGCCCCCCCGCGCGAGGCGGCAACGGAATGGGGACCTCGGCCGGCCGGGCGCTGGCCTGGAGCAGCTCGCGCGGAATGGCCGCGACGCGCGTCGTCTCCGGGTTGTCCGGCGACTGAGCAGCCGCCAGGGCGAACGGGTTCGCCGCCTGCTGGAGCGTGTACGCCGCCGTGGGCTGGTCCTCGAAGGCGAAAGCGCCGCGCCGAGGCGACGCCGTCGACAGGGGCTCACCCGAGGCGGAGAAGCCACCCGGCTCGGGCTCGAAGGGCATGGACGCGCCCGACGAACCGAACGGACTGGCCGCGGGAGGCGGCGGAATCGCGGGAGGCGGCGCGGGGAACGGAAACGCATCCGCCTGCGCGAACGGATCCGCCGAAGCGAACGGGTTCGACACCGGCGCGGGGGCCGGAGGCGGCAGCGCGAAGGGGTCCCCCGAGCCGAACGGATGGGCCGCCGGAGGCGGAGGCGCCATGGAGAACGGGTCCGCCGAGCCGAAGGGCTGGGCCACCGGAGGCGGGGGCGCCATGGAGAACGGATCCGACAGGGGAGCCACCGCCGGAGGAGGAGCCCCACGCGCGAACGGGTCCGGCAACGGGCCCGGCGTCGGCGGGGCGGCGAACGGAGCCGAGGCGAACGGGTCTGGCAGCGGACCTGGCGTCGGCGTGGGCGCCACCGGCTGCGGCGCGTGAGGAACCTGCGCGTGCATCTGCGCATTCGCCGCCATCGCGGCCGACAGGCTGAGCGTGTCGGAGGTGCCCTGCACGTCGTCGCCAGAGCCCGAGCGGGAGCCACCCATCAGCACCGTCCACACCAGCGTCAGGCCCAGGAGCCCCGCCAGCGCGACGAGCGCGTTCTGCTGGTAGTCCGCCAGAGCACCCAGCACCGGCTGCGTCCCGGCCACCGCGAGCACTTCCAGCGGCGCGCCTTCCAGCGCGCGGCGAGAGCCCACCGACAGGGGCGCCTTGCCTCCCATGGCATCGCCCTCCGTCATGAGAGGCAGGCCCAGCGGGCCCAGGTTCTGGAGGCTGCCGCGGCGCAGCACCACTCCGCTCGTGTTGGCCGCCACCTGCGCCAGCGAGCCCTCCGCGAGCAACTTGTCCGGCCCCACGGCCGTCACCGAGTCCCCCTTCACCAACCCGAGCGCGGAGACGCCGGTGGCCTGCACCGCGGCCTCCAGCGCGCCCTCGTCGAGCAGCGGCGCGCCCACCACCAGCGTCACCGCCGGCTGCATGCCGAAGTCCCCGCCCCACAGCACGGGCACCGAGGCGAAAACGTGCGCCGCACCGAGCGCGTCCACCACCGAGGTGCCGGCCTTCGCCAGCGCGGCGACGTCCAGCTTCGTGGCATCCGAGGACGGCTCCGCGCCCGCGACGGCATGGAACGCGGCGTCCGGCGCGGCCAGCGCCACCACCGCGCCCTTGAGATCCTTGGGCAGCACGGCCTCGACGGCCGTCCGCACAGCGGTGAAGCGCTCCGCCGTCAGCGGCTGGAGGGCGTCCTTGTCGTCGGCCTTGTCCTTGTCCCGCGACGGGGGACGCACGGAGGCGACGGGCTTGGGGGGAAGCAGCGCGTGGACAGCGGAGGCGACGTCCGGCGTGGCGGCCAGCTTCAGCGCCAGCGCCTGCACCTCCGCGCGACGCGCGTCCACGCGACGCGCCACCTCGGCAACACCCGAGGCGGACTGGGCCGTGGCTCCGTCCACCGCGCGCGCGCGAAGCGGTCCCGACAGCATCGGGAGATGAGCAAGCCCCAGTCCAATGACCAGGAACGCGAAGAGGAGGAACTTGAGGCGGACCATCGCCGTCCTTTAGCCCATGGGTGAAGGGTTCCGCTTATAGCGTTCACCATTCGGACCCAGCAAGATTCGGGCAGCGGACAACGCGGGCCCGGCCGCCCGGTGGACGACCGGGAAGACCGGGCCCTACACCGAGGCAGGCCCCCGGCTAATAGCTCGGAACGTTCGCCGCCACGTCGTCGGGCAGCCCGTCCGTGTGCACGTCACGGCGCTTGTCCACGGCCTTGCGCAGGGTGCGCTCCAGCCGGTCACGCGCCGCGTCGATGGCGGGAAACAGCGTCTCCGCCCGCTCGGTGACATGCACGGAAGCGAAGTTTGGCATGCGCACCGTCACCCGGCACTCCTTGTCCACCCCACCCTTCGGACCGTTGATGTCCACCAGCGAGATGTCGATTTCCGCCGCCTCGTCGTCCGCATACCGTTCGATGTGGCGCACCAGATGCTCCTGCAGGTAGTCCCTCAGCGACTCCGTCAGGGTCAGATGCACGCCCCGCATCAACACCTTCATGGCATCACCTCCAAGGCTCGAAGATGGACAGCCTCCCGCCCGCCGGTGAGGGGGGCTCTTCCACCCGCCTGCCCTCCAGGCAACGAGGCACCGGTCCCCGCGTCCTCGCGGCGGACGAATCCGACAAGGGCCAGAGTTACCCAGACGCATGGGTGCCGAGCGAATCAAGGTCCTCCTCGTAGAGGACGATGGTGACAGCCGGGAGCTCCTAGCGGAGCTGCTCGAGTTCGAGTTCGACGTGGTCACCGCCCACGACGGACTCGCGGGCCTGCGGGCCTTCGAGAGCACGCTCCCGGACGTGGTGGTGACGGACGAGTCGCTGCCGGGGCTGTGTGGCACGGAGCTCGCCCGGCGGGTGAAGGCTCGCGCGCCACGCACCCGCGTCATCCTCGTCTCCGGCTACACCCAGGTGGACGGCGCCGAGCACTGTGACCTGGTGCTGCGCAAGCCCATCGACGTGGAGCGGTTGAGCAGCGCCGTCGGCAGCCTGGGAGACGAGGCCCGCCGCTGGCAGGGCGACGACGCCCGGCAGTGAACGGAAGGACTGGCCCCCGGTGCCGCGGCAGGACACCAGACCTACTATGTCCCTCCAGGACATCCACGGGCAGGAGGGACAGACATGAAGTACTGCGCCAGGTGCGGATCGGAATATCGGGACGACATCGAGCAATGCTCGGACTGTCCAGGCAACCCACGGTTGGTGGACGTAGGGGAGATGCGCAGCCGGGGGCTCCCGCTCCCGCATGAACTGGACAAGCGCGTCTTCGTGCGCGCGGGCACCACGGACAACCCGCTGATGGTGGAGGTCTTCGTGGAGCTGCTCCAGGAGACGGACATCCCGGTGCTGGTGCGCGCGGGTCGCTCGGGCGTGGTGGACAAGCTGACCACGGGCACCCTGCTTCCCTGGTGGGAAATCCTGGTGCCCGAGGAGCAGCAGGAGCGCGCCGCCGCCCTCATCGAGCGGGAGCGGGCCCAGGAAGCGGCCACCAACGACGAGGCCGTCAGGGCCGCCGAGGACGAGGAGCGGGAGACCGAGCAGTCGGCCGCCCCCCCATCCGCCCTCTGAACATCAGGGTGAGCGGACGACGGCGCCGGGCGCGGAGGACTCCGGACGGCGGGCCTCGAAGAGGCTCACCCCGGTGACCTTCCACTTCGCATAGCGGGAGTTGCGGCCGAGGAAGGTCTCCAAGTCTTCGTCCACGACGCGGTTGTAGCCCCCGCGCGAGGCATGGCGCAGGTAGGTGCGGCCCTTGCGCTGCACCACGAAGCCCAGGTGCGTCACGCGGGTGGCCTTCAGCGGAAGGTCCTCGCGCAGCACCACGAGGATGGTGCCGGAGGGGATGGAGCGCGCGTGCTCCATCACCCGCTCCAGCGGAATCATGTTCATCGCGAAGGTGCCCACCGGCTGACGCGCCTTGGGGAGTTGGAGCGACTGGGACGAGCGGGACTGCCAGGTCACGGGCGTCAGCGTCTTCGTGACGGCCACCGCGTCCTCGCCCCCGAAGCGCCGTGTCACGTCTCGCAGGAAGCCCTTGCGGATGTTGTTGGGCAGCCACTGCGCCTCCATGAGGTGGTTGCGGTCCTCATAGGCCGGGGCCTGGGCGTAGCGGATGTGCTCGAGCAGCGGCGCGACCTCCGGCTCCGTGCGCGCGAGCCCCAGCGCCAGGGACTGCTCGACGAAGGTGAGGCAGTCCACCGCGTCCAGGCGGAACGTTGGATCAGGGTCGACGCCCGCGCCTTCTCCCAGCGGAGACAGGACATAGGGCGTGTTGACGAAGCGCTGGCTCATGGACAGCAGCCGCTCGGTCAACGGCGCGTTGGACGCCTCCGACACCAGGGCGGCGAAGGCGCTCGCGTCCATGCCCGTCCAGCCGTTTGGGCGCGCGGGGGTGGCCGTGGCCGCCTGGGCCGCCGCCGAGCCGGAGTCGAGAATCCGCGCCGCGCCGGGCGTGGCGGAGTCCTTCGTCGAGGAGGCCGGGGTCGCCTGGGTGACGAGCGCCGCGGCCAGCACCACCGCCCACGTCATTGCGCCACGCCCGCCCTTCGGAGGATGGCCTTGCGCCGGTCATCCTGGAGTTGGAGCGTCTCCAGTTCCTTCTCGTACGACAGCTTCTCTTCGCCCTTGGCGTTCCACGAGGCCAGCACCAGCCAGTCCAGCATGGCGCTGTCTCCACCCTGGTAGAGGATGCGCGCGGCGCCGGCGGCCAGGCCCCGGTCCTTGTCCTCCAGCAGCGGCTTGAGCGCGGGGGTGGCCTTCTTGGCGGCGACTCCCTCGAACAACTCCAGCCCCTGCCGGCGCACGAAGCGGTCCTGCGCGCCGAGCAGCTTGTTGGCGAAGGCGAAGCCCTCGGGCGAGCCCAGGCGGCACAGGCCGCGCGCCGCCGCGAAGCGGGTGCTCTCCGAGTCGTTGGTCAGGTACTCCTTGAGGGGCTTCACCTGCTTGGCGTCGCCCGTCTCACCCGCGGCGGCCAGCATGATGGCGCGCACCTCCAGCTCCTGCTCCTGCTTGGCGGCCGCCATCAGCGCCTTGCCCATCTTCGGGTTGCGCGAGGCGCCCAGGGCCCGGGCCGCGTCCCGGCGAACCCCACTGCTCTTGTCATCCAGCAGCGGCAACAGCACCTGGACGTTGCGGCTCTTCAGCCGGGCCAGGCCCTGCGCGGCGTACATGCGCACCGTGCTGTCGCCGTCGCCGGCGAAGCGGACCAGGGCCGGCTCCGCGGAACGCGTGTCCAGTCCCGCCAGCACCGCGACGAGGTTGCGGCGGACCCGCTCCTCCAGCACCCGGCGCATGGATTCGTTGATGAGGTCGGCGGCATAGGGCTCCTCGCGCAGGTAGCGCAGCCGGGAGACGGCGGCGGGGACGGCTCCTCCCTGGATGACGGTCTGGATGACCTTTTCCGTCTCGGCACGGCGCTCGCCGCGCTTGGCGGCGGAGGCCTGGGCGGACAGGGCCAGGGGGGGTAGGAGCAGCGCGAGCAGCACCAGGAAGCGGGCGGAGAGGACGGACGGGCGCACGGGAGGGGGACGATGGCAAGGGTGGCGCCAGTCGTCAAAGTCCCAGGCACCGGCCGGCCCCCCTCCTCAACGGGGTATGCCCGATTCTTGACCCCCCAAGAGGCGATTGATACGACCGATGCCTCTTTCCCTCCTCTAGAGGCGCCACCCTATGAAGAACCTGACGGTGCTGGTGGCGGTGGCGGGGGCGCTCACCGCGTGCGGCCCCGTGAAGTCCACCGCGAACATCCTCGACGCCGAAGTCCAGATTCAGGCAGCGCGCACGGCTGGGGCCGACAAGTTGGCCCCGTACGAGTGGACCGCCGCCAACCTGTATCTGGAGAAGGCTCGCGAGGAGGTTGGCTACTCCGACTATCAAGCCGGTGTGGATTTCGCGGTGAAGGCCTCCCGCTTCGCCAATGAAGCCCGCGAGAAGGCGATGTCCGTGGCTGGCAGCGATTCCGACACTGGCACTGGCGAACGGACCCCGAACCCGTGACGCACCGAGCGCTCCCGATGACGCGTCCCTCCCTTGCAGCGCTGCTGTCCCTCCTCCTGGTCGCCGGCTGTGTGAGCGGCAGCAAGATTCGCGCGGACACCCAGGTGCTCGCCGCGGATGTCGAGCGGGCCCGCCGCAGCGGCGCCTTGCGCTGCGCCCCGGTGGAACTGGCCACCGCCGAGGCCTACCTCGACTTCGCCAAGGGTGAGCTGAGCCAGGGCAACAGCGGCCGCGCCGCCTCGCACGTCCGCGTCGCCGACACGGCGGTGGACCGGGCGTTGGAGCTGTCGAAGAACTGCGGTCCGCGCCAGGTGCTGGTGCGTGAGCGCCCGGAGGCGCCGCAGCAGCCGCAGCAGCCCACGGAGACCAAGCCGCAGCAGCCCCAGGTGGTGGTCCGCATCGAGGAGACGGACAGCGACGGGGACGGCGTGCTGGACAAGGACGACCCCTGCCCCGACCAGGCCGAGGACACGGACGGCTTCCAGGACGAGGACGGCTGCCCCGACGCGGACAACGACAACGACGGCGTGCTCGACGCCAACGACAAGTGCCCGGTGCTGGCGGGAGTCGCCGACAACCAGGGCTGCCCGGCCGAGGCGCCGAAGGACCGCGACGGCGACGGCATCGTCGACCCGCTGGACAAGTGCGTGGACCAGGCCGAGGACAAGGACGGCTTCCAGGACGAGGACGGCTGCCCGGACCTGGACAACGACAACGACGGCATCGTCGACGCCCAGGACAAGTGCCCCAACGAGACGGGCTCCATGCAGAACATGGGCTGCCCGGACAAGGACGGCGACGGCGTCAACGACGGGCAGGACAAGTGCCCCGACGAGCCCGAGGACAAGGACGGCTTCCAGGACGACGATGGCTGCCCGGACCTGGACAACGACGCGGACGGCCTGGCGGATGCGCAGGACAAGTGCCCGACCGAGGCGGGTCCGCCGGAGAACAGCGGCTGCGCGGACAAGGACACGGACAATGACGGCGTGGTGGACCGACTCGATGCGTGCGTGGATGCGCCTGGCACGAAGGAAGAGCGCGGCTGCCCGAAGCAGTACAAGAACGTCGTCATCAAGAAGGACCGGATTGAAATCAAGAAGCAGATCCTCTTCGGGTCCGGCTCCGCGAAGATCATCGGCAAGCAGAGCACCGCCATCCTCGAGGACGTGGCATCGGCCCTGAGGGATGCGCCCTGGATCCAGAAGGTCCGCATCGAGGGCCACACGGACTCGCTCGGCAAGGATGAGTCGAACCTGAAGCTGTCGCAGAAGCGCGCCGACGCGGTGATGGCGCAGCTGCTGCGCAAGGGCATCGACCCGGGCCGCATGGAGGCGGTGGGCTTCGGCGAGACGCGTCCCATCGGGCCGAACACCACCAAGGCGGGCCGTGCGCAGAACCGCCGCACGGAGTTCAACATCGTCACGCAGTAGGCAGCCCCGCCCCGGCCACCTCAAGGCCGGGGCAAGCAGGACCAGCGCCTCCCGGGCTTCCGTCCCGAGGAGGCGCTTCGCTTTTCAGCGCGTGGGGTGTCCTCGACAGCACGCACGGGCGAGCGGCCCGCCAGGGCTTCACGCCGGGCCTCTCTCCGCCCGGCCGAAGTCACGCAGCAGGCGGTCCCCCACCCCAAGGCAGGGGCATTCACGCTCGCCGCACACGGTGCACGCGGCGGGTGCCCCGCGTACGCAGCCCCCAAGGCCGGGGCATTCACGCTCGCCGCACACGGTGCACGCGGCGGGTACCCCGCGTACGCAGCCCCCAAGGCCGGGGCATTCACGCTCGCAGCACACGGTGCACGCGGCGGGTACCCCGCGTACGCAGCCCCCAAGGCCGGGGCATTCACGCTCGCCGCACAGGGTGCACGGCGTACGCAGCCCCCAAGGCCGGGACATGCACGGTCAGCGCCTCCGGGAACAGGTCCCGAGGGCGCGTTGCTTTTCAGCGCATCCGCTGCCCTGGAAGTCACGCACGCGAGCGCAACATCCCAGAGGAGTCGCGGACGAAAGGGCCCGCGCGGGCGCGCCCATCAGGCCTCGCGCCAGGGCATCACCCCAGCGAGAGGACGTCAGTCGTCCTTCAGCAGCTCGTGGAGGACCTCGGTGGCGTACGCGCCCCGGGGCAGCTCGAACGCGAGCCACAGGTCCTCGCCCTCCGGCGTCAGCTCGGGCGAGCCCAGGCGGACGCGATATGGCCTGCGCCCTCCTTCCGTCTCGCCCCCACCGCGCTTGAAGTCGTCCGGCGTGACGCCCTCTCCCACCAGCAGGCTCGCCTCGAACTCGCCCACCGCGCCCGTGGCGGCCGTCATCTTCGGGCCGAACAGCGGCCCGGCGGGGCTCACCTCGAACGACGCGACGCGCGGACCATCCACGTCCGGCGCCTCGCATACGAAGAGGCCGCCCGTCTCTTCCTTCCGCAGCACGTCACCGAGCAGCGCGGTGGACAGCGTGCCGGAACGTACGCGCTCGGCGAGCGCCCGGTTGAAGATGCGCGACTGGAAGGCGGAGAGGTACAGCTTGCGCTGGAAGCGCTCGGGCCGCTTCGGAAGCCGCTGCCCCAGCACCAGCAACCTGCCCAGGTCCGCGTTGTCTCCCGCACGGCCAAAGCGCTGTTCGCCGAAGTAGTTGGGAACACCGCCCGCGGTCAGTCGAGAGAAGCACTCTCGCGCGGCCTCCACGTCACGCACGCCCCGCAGGCGCAGCTTGAAGCGATTTCCCCGCAGGTGGCCGGTGCGCAGCTTGTTGCCGTGCCGCTTCGACCACAGCACCTGCACGCCCTCCAGCGCGAACTCCCCCAGTCGCGCTTCCGCGCGCGCGGGCACCGAGAGCAACTGCCGCGTGACGGCCTGCCGGTCCTTCATCCCCGCCACGCCGATGTCGTCCTCGGACACGCCCAGCGACGAGGCCAGCGCCCGCACCACCTCGCGCGTGTCCCGGCCGCGCTTCTCCAGCCACAGGTAGAGGTGCTCTCCCTCGCCCGACGGTTGGTAGGCGGGAAGCTCCTCGACCTCGAAGTCTTCGGGAACCAGCTTGAAGGCACCACCACAACCAGGCACATCCGCCGTCAACCGCGGCCAATCCGAATCCGTCGTCACGGCCCCTCGAGCGTCGCCAGCAGCTCCTTCACGCGACGGGCGAGGTCCTCGTCCGCGCGCGACTCCAGAAGCTCACCGGCCTGGAACAGCAAAAAGAACATCACGTCACTGAGCGCCTGTTTGAAGGACGCCAGCGGCTCGCTGCCCAGTTGGGCGCGGTGCCGCTCGAAGGCATCCATCAACCGGGGCTCGGCCAGGCTCCCATCCGACTGGAAGGCCAGGCCCTCCAGCACGGGAGAGGACGACAAGGCCTGTCCGGACAACGCGGCGTTGGCGGCGGCGATGAACTCGCGGTCCATGCCCTGCTTGGCCACCTCGTCGCGAATCTCCCGGAAGATGAAGTTGAACACGCGCGCCACGGGGCGAGGATCCACCGCCGGAGCGGCGCTCGCGACCGGACGCCCTGGGCCCGCGGGCACGGGCGTGGCCGGAGTCTGGGCCCCGGTGGGCCCCACCGTCGGCACGGGGCCGGCGGGCACGAGCAGCGGCTTGTCCGTCAGCGACGCGAAGCCGCCTTCCAGCAACCGGAAGACGACCTTGGTGATGTCGAACTCGGACAGGCGGGCGGCGTGGCCCAGCTCCAGGATGGTGCGCCGGCCGTCGAGCAGCCCCAGCACCCGGTCCTCATCCTCCTCCAGCTTCCCATCCGAGGCACGCTTGCGCGCCACGTACAGCCGGCCATGGGGGATGCGCTTCCGGAAGTGCGCCATCTCGTCGATCTTCCGGATGCTGTCCATCAACAGGCTCTGGGTGGAGAGCTGGATGGAGTGGCTCGCCTTCTCATCCACCGGCTGGTCGATGAGGAAGAAGCTCCCCTCCCGGCACAGGACGATGGCGTGGAAGATCTCGCTCACCTGATGCGTGACGCACTTGAAGAGGTCGTGCGCCTGCAGGAAGCCCTTCTCCACCAGGGCGCGGCCCACCTTGGACGGGGGCTGGCCCTTGAGCGCGGCTTCCACCTGCGTGCGGTCCACGTAGCCCAGACGCACCAGCACCTCGCCCAACCGGTCCGCGGGGTCGTCCGACGAGGCGCCGCGCACCTCGCCGTCCCGGAAGGTGACGGAGCGCTCGCCGCCAGGGGAGTGGACGCGGATGATGCCGCTCCACCGCGACTGGCTGAGGAAGGCCATCAGATCCGACAGCGGGAAGCCGCCCGCGTCACCGGAGAGCACCACGCGCGGCGCGGCGATGGTGCCACCCTCGCTCGGGCCCCGGGAGAAGACGAGCAGGTCCGGGGACGTGGGCATCAGCGCGTACGTCCCCGAGCGCCCCGTCAATGGAGAGGGGCTCTGGCGATCCTCGGGGACGAGTTGCCCCGCGTCGATGCGGAACCTTTGCGTCATCTCCGTGTCAGTCGGCTGCCCAGGCGTTCTTGTTGTTCACCCACTCCAGCTCATCCTCCAGGCTGTGGTTGAGCAGGTCCTCCTGGATGAAGCTCAGGTCGAGCGCGCGCCCGTTGAAGTACACGGTCGGCGTGCCGGACAGGCCCGCCGCGCGGCCCTGGTTGCGGAAGCCCTCCAGCTCCTGCTTGTAGGCGTCCGACTTGAGCACCGCCGTAAGCTTCGCGCCGTCCAGCCCCAGCCCCTTCGCCAGCGCGGGCAGCGCCTCCGCCTTGAGGTTCTCCTGGTGGGTGAAGAGGGCGTCGTGCATCTGCCAGAACTTGCCCTGATCCCTCGCCCACAGGGCCGCCTGGGCCGCGGGCACCGCGTTGACGTGGTTGGACAGGGGGAACGGCAGGTAGCAGAAGCGCACCTGGGCCGGATTCTTCTTCGCGAAGGCCTCCAGGACGGGACGGGCCTTGGCGCAGTAGGGGCACTCGAAGTCGGAGAACTCCAC
The DNA here is from genome assembly GCF_013336625.1 of Myxococcus sp. CA033. Classification (NCBI taxonomy): domain Bacteria; kingdom Pseudomonadati; phylum Myxococcota; class Myxococcia; order Myxococcales; family Myxococcaceae; genus Myxococcus; species Myxococcus sp. CA033. Next base: position 534,100 of record NZ_JABUMU010000001.1, read on the forward strand.
CACCGTCACCGGGGCGGACACAGCGCCCATGCACATCCGGTCGTCCACCTTGAACTGGGCGCGCTGCTCACGGAAGGCGCCGTAGTACTGGGACAGCTGGACGATGACCTCGGTGGCGGGGCTGCCCTCGGACACCATGCGCGCGGCCACCCGGGCCATGCGCTTGGCGTGGCGGCAGGTGTTGTGCGACTTCAGGCAGGCGCCCAGGGTGTGCGGGCAGCCGCAGTAGCAGAACTCGTCGCTCAGGACGGTGGCCAGCTCCCGCTTGGAGGCCGCGGAGAGCGAGGAGAAGTCCATGCCCGGGATGCCGGAGAGGGCCGCGGCGGGGTCCGTCGGGGCGGCGGCCGGAGGGGCCGGGGGCGGCGGCGGAGTCGCGGCGGGAGCCGGAGCGGCGGCCGGAGCCGGGTTCGAGGCGGGCGCGGAGCCCTCCGGGTTCTTGCAGCCCGAGCTGGTCAGCGCCACGGCGGCCAGCAGGGGAATGACACGCTTCCAGCAGGAGAGGAGCACGCGGCGGGTCTTAGCCACGCTCGCGGGGCTTGTAAAGCAACGCAAGCCTTGGCAGGGAAGCACCCTTGCCCATCATGCCCAGAGTCCTGCTCCTGCATACCGGTGGCACGCTGGGGATGGCCGGAGGTCGGCCATCCGCCCTGCGCCCCGCTGCCTTCTTCAAGACGCTCAAGGCCCGCGTCCCGGAGCTCTTCCAGCTCGCGGACATCGAGCTGCAGCTGATCAGCAACGTGGACAGCTCGGAGATGCAGCCAGAGCTGTGGCAGCGCATGGCCACCCACCTGCACCAGCAGCTCAAGGACTTCGACGGGGCCGTGGTGACCCATGGGACGGACACGCTCGCCTACACGGCCAGCGCGCTGTCCTTCATGTTGCGCAACCCGCCCTGCCCCGTGGTGCTGACGGGCTCCCAGCGGCCGTTGGGGGAGGTCCGCTCGGATGCGCGGCTCAACCTCATCGACGCGGTGCTGTCCGCGCTGCAGGGGCCGCGCGAGGTCACCATCTGCTTCGACTCGCACCTCTACCGGGGCAACCGCACGCGCAAGGTGAAGGTGTCCGAGTACGACGCCTTCGAGAGTCCGAACTGCCCCGTGCTGGGCACCCTGGGCGTGGACGCGACGTTCGAGCCGGGACTTCGGTCGAAGGGCCCCTTCCGCCTGTACGAGAAGCTGGATCCGCGCGTCTTCCTCTTGAAGGTCTACCCCGGGCTGGACCCCGCCCTGCCCCTGCAGTTGCTGCCGCATGTCCGGGGACTCGTCCTGGAGGCGTATGGGGCCGGCAACTTCCCCATCGACCCGGCCCTCGGGCGCTCGCTCCTGCCTCTGTTCACCCAGGCCCGGGAGCGCGGCGTGCCCGTCGTCGTGGTGAGTCAGGCCCACCGCAACGGCGTGGATCTCAGTCTCTACGAATCTGGAGCGGCGGCCCTGGCCCAGGGGGCCGTGGGCGGCGCGGACCTGACGCCCTCGGCGGCGCTGGTGAAGCTGATGCAGGGACTGGCCTATCACCCCCGCTCTCCGGAGGCGCTCGCGCGCTTCATCCAGACACCGGTGGCCGGGGAGCTGACCGTCGGACGCAAGACAGTGGAACCCCCGGGTCGCCGGAGCCACAAACCAACGCGGTGAGTCCAATCCAGGCGAGGGTTGCCGGCAAGGAAGCCGGCAGCATGCTTGCCGCCATGAAAAAACGGCCCGTAAGATGGGTGGCGCGATGTCCGAGGAGAAAACTTCCGTCCATTCCATTTCGGACCTGCTGGGCAACGGCCAGCGGCAGAGCGCTTATCTGATCGTCATCAGCGCCAAGTCCGCGGCGGGCATCGGCCGGATGTTCAAGCTGGACCGCTCCGAGGTGGTGCTGGGGCGCAGCTCCGAGGCGCAGTTCCAGGTGGAGGACGACGGAATCTCGCGCAAGCACGCCAAGGTGGTGGCGCTGGGCGACGGGCGCTTCCAGGTGGTGGACCTGGCGAGCACCAACGGCACGTACCTCAACGGCCTGAAGGTCAACGCCGCGCCGCTCTACGACGGCGACAAGATCCAGATTGGCTCCAACACCGTCCTCAAGTTCTCCATCCAGGACGAACTGGAGGAGCAGTACCAGCGCAGCATCTACGAGTCGGCGACGCGCGACGGCCTCACCCGCGTCTACAACAAGAAGTACTTCCTGGAGACGGTGCGCAAGGAGTTCAGCTACTGCCTGCGCCACCGGGTGAACCTGTCGCTGGTGCTGTTCGACGTGGACCACTTCAAGAAGATCAACGACGCGTACGGGCACCCGGCGGGTGACTACGTGCTGACGCGCATCGCCCAGCGGGTCAGCGACACCGTGCGCACCGAGGACCTGCTGGCGCGCTACGGCGGCGAGGAGTTCGCGCTGATGCTGCGCGAGTCCGCCGAGGACCAGGCCCTCGCCTGCGCCGAGCGTTGCCGGTACGCGGTGGACAAGGCGGACTTCGTCTTCGGCGGCACGCCCATCAAGGTGACCATCAGCCTGGGCGTGGCGACGTTGCTGGACTCGGACTTCTCCCAGCCCGAGGACCTCATCGCCGCGGCGGACAAGTACCTCTACCGGGCCAAGCGCGCGGGTCGGAACCGCTCGGACGCCAAGGCCATCAGCGGCCCCTGAGTTCGGCTCAGGGCCCGAAGCCCAGCCGCCGCAATCCCTCGCGCGACACGTGCTGGACGTGGGTGTCCCCGTCCCGAGCCACGGCGTCGGACAGCGCGGCGGCGGCATGCGGCCCGCCCAGTCGGCCCAGCGCGAGCGCGGCGGCCACCCGGACATCCGGCACCGGGTCCTCGCGCAGGCAGGACGCCAGCACCTTCACGTGGACGGCGCGGCCAATGGCCTCCAGCGCCCGGGCGGCGGCGGCGCGCACCACCGGGTGCTCCGAGCCCAGCAGCTCCGCGGCCGCGTCCCCCCGTGTCGACTGGCGCTGCCCCGCGACCACCGCCAGCGCAGCGGCCACCACCTCCGGCGCGTCGTCCTCCAGCGCCCGCGTGGTGGCATCCATCACCTCGGGTCTCCGGACGGACATCGAGCCCAGCACGCGCACCGCCCCGGCCCGAATCACGGGCTGCGAGTCGCGCAGATAGGGCGAAAGCGTCTCCACCCGCTCGTTCTCGCTCTCGCGACAGTCCGCCAGTGACGCCAGCGCCTGGCCCCGCAGCTCCGCGGGCATCCTCGGGTTGCCCGCCACATCCAGGAAGAAGCCCGCGCAGCCCTTCTCCCGCACCATGGCCTCCAGCCACGGCCGGGACACGGCGGCGTCGCGCTCCTCCACCCGGCGCTCGGCGGCCACGCGCAGCGACGTGCCCTCCGCTTCCGCCATCTTCCGCGCCGCGGAGCCACGCACCTTGGGGTCCGCATCCTCCAGCGCGCGCTCCATCTCCCTGCGGGCCAGCGGTCCATAGACGCCCAACGCCAGCACCGCCGAATCCCGGCGACGGGGCTCGGGCGCCGTCAGCTCCGGCTGAAGCTCCTCCAACTCCCGCGAGTACACGGCGAAGAGTCGGTTCACGAGCACCGCGTCCACGGGCTTCGCCTCCTCCAGCAAGAGGCGCCCCACCGAGGTGCGCTGTCGCAGCGCCACGGACTTCAACGCGCTGGCGCCAATGACATCCGTGCTCTCCGGCCTGGAGGCCGTGGCATCGAGCAACAGCCGCGCTGGCTTGCGCCCCATGAACGTCCCCAGGTGGGCGAGCGCCGACCCTCGCGCGCGCGGGTCCTCCGAGTACAACTCCACCTCCAGCGCCTGCCGGATGGCCTCACGGCGAGCCCATACCCGGGCCGCCGCCTCGGGCCCCCGCGCTCCGGCCTCTCGAAGGAACGTCGCCGAGGATTGATCCGCCTCCGCGGCCGCGCGTGCCGCCGTGAGACACGCCTGCAGATCCGCCGACGTGGGCGTGCTGGCCACCCACTCCGCGAGCACGCGGCGCTCGGGAATCCCCTTCCCCTTCGCCTCGGCCCGCACCGAGGCCCACCGCACCCGCCAGTCCTCGTCCTTGCGGGAAGACGCGAGCGCGTCGCGGGGAGTCGGCCGGACCGTGCCCAGGGACGCCACCCAGGAGTCGACCCGTCCCCCGGACAGGCAGGAGCCACACACGCGGCCCCGGAGGGCCCGGTCCGCCACGTGCCGTTGGCAGGAGTTCCAGCAGTCGGTCGTCCCGGTGCCGCCACGCTGACCGGTCGCCAGCAGTACCATCAGGATGAGGGCAGGGCTCACGCAGCGGACAGTGTAGTGCATCCGCCCCCGGGTTTTCCCTCCTGCGTCCTTGCGTTTTACCTCCCGCTAGGACATACCCGCTCCCCTTTTGAAGTACACACACATTGACGCATGGCGGAAGGAGGTGAACTCATGCCCGGTATCCGAGTGAAAGAAGGAGAATCCATTGAGAGCGCCCTCAAGCGCTTCAAGAAGGCCACTGAAAAGGCCGGAATCCTTTCCGAGATCCGCAAGCGCGAGCACTACGAGAAGCCTTCCGTGAAGCGGAAGAAGAAGGCCCTCGCCGCCAAGAAGCGCGCGGTGAAGAAGGCCCGCAAGTCGTTCTAGTTGCGAGGCCGGCGTGAGAGCCGGGGCGCCCTCGAGCAGTCAGGTGCCCTGGCTCCCGTCGTCCAGTCCCCCCGAACCACAACCCCAGCGGAGTCGCATATATGGCAACCCTCAAGGAACGGCTCGACGCGGACCTGAAGGACTCGATGCGGGCCAAGACCGAGACGCGCACCACCGTCATTCGGGCCATCAAGAGCGCCATCAAGTACAAGGAAGTGGAGCCCGGCGCCTCCGCCCTCGATGACGCGGGTGTGCTGACAGTTGTCGCCGGCCTCATCAAGAAGGGTCGCGACTCCGTGGAGCAGTTCAAGGCCGGCAACCGGCCGGAGATGGCGGAGAAGGAAGAGGCCGAAATCGCCATCCTCCAGAGCTACCTCCCCCAGCAGCTCACCCCCGACGAGCTGGCCGCCGCCGTCCAGGCCTCCATCGCCGAGGTGGGTGCCACGAGCGCCAAGGACATGGGCCTGGTGATGAAGAACCTCACCCCCAAGATCCAGGGCAAGGCCGAGGGCCGAGCCATCTCCGAGGCCGTGAAGGCCCAGCTGGCGAAGCTCTCCTGAAGCCGCCTCCCACCCGTTCGGGGTCGCTCGCTTGCTCCCGCGGCCCCTCGGGTGGATGGGATTGGGGTGAGCGGAAACTTGCTCCCCCGTCTCCCCGTCATTAAGTGCCAGGGCCAGTCCGGTGCGCGCGCCCCACCCCTTCCAGGGAGGCGCCGTCCGGGCCGTAGGAGCCCCAACGTGTCCCCAGCCATCCTTCCCGCCCCCTGTCGCCGGTCCTTCGCCCTCGTGGGCGGGGTGATCCAGCGGGTTGGCGACCAGACGGGCGACGTCAGGCCCGGCTGCCAGGATGTCGGGAGTGCGCCCGCCCAGGTGCGGGACGAGGGGTGGCCGACGTGATCCCGGAACACAAGATCCAGGAAGTCCTCGAGCGTGTAGACCTCGTGGGCCTCATCTCCCGACATGTGGAGCTGAAGAAGGCGGGCCGCGAGTGGAAGGGGCGCTGTCCCTTCCATCAGGAGAAGACCCCCTCCTTCTACGTGGTGCCGGAGAAGCACTTCTATTTCTGCCACGGCTGCCGGGCGAGCGGGGACGCGGTGTCCTTCGTCCAGCGCTACCTGGGCAAGACGTTCCTCGACGCGGTGAGGGACCTGGCGCGCGAGCTGGGCATCGACCTGGAGGCGCAGCAGGACCCGGGCATGCGCGAGCGCCAGCAGCTCAAGGAGGCCACGGACCTGGCCGCCGAGCACTTCCGCTCCACCCTCTGGCAGGACGAGGGCCGCTCCGCGCGGGCCTACATCGCCAGTCGTGGCGTGTCGGAAGAGACGGCGCAGTCCTTCGGACTCGGCTGGGCGCCCAACGCCTGGAGCACGCTCGCGGAGCGCTTTCAAAAGACAGGCATGCTGGACTGGGCCATGAAGGCCGGGCTGGTGCTCAAGCGAAACACGGGAGACGGCTGCTACGACTTCTTCCGCAGCCGGCTGATGGTGCCCATCCGCGCGCCGGAGGGCCGCCCCATCGCCTTCGGTGGCCGCCTCGTCGGCGCCGAGGAAGGGCCCAAGTACCTCAACTCGCGCGAGTCGCGGCTCTTCAACAAGAGCGACACGCTGTTCGGCATGGACCAGGCGCGCGACGAGGTCCGCAAGCGCAAGGCCGCCGTCCTCGTGGAGGGCTACTTCGACTGCATCGGCCTGCATCAGGTGGGCGTGCGCCATGCCGTCGCGCTGTGCTCCACCAACCTCACCCCCGGCCACATGCAGGTGCTCAAGCGCGGCGAGGCCCGGGAGCTGGTGCTGCTCCTGGACGGGGACTCGGCGGGAATCGCGGCGGTGGAGCGACTCGCCGGTCCGCTGCTCGCCGCCGGGGCGACCGCCCGGGTGGCGCTGCTGCCCCAGGGGGATGATCCAGACGTCTTCGCGCGTCGAGAGGGAGCGGAGGGTGTGGAGCGGCTGCTGGAAGGCGCGCAACCGCTCACCGCCTACCTGTTCGCCTCCTTGCTGCCCCAGGGCAAGGGGGCGTCTTTCGAGGAGAAGATGGCGGCACTCGAGCGGCTCAAGCCCGTGGCGGCGCAGGTGCCCGTGGGACTGGTGCGCTCGTCGCTCTTCTCCGCCCTCGCGGAGCACTTCGGTTGGCGCTCCGCGGACGTGGAGGCCGCGCTGCGCAGCAAGGTGCCCCCCAAGCCCGCCGCTTCGGCCTCGCATGATGGCGGTTCTGCCGCGCCCGCTCGCCCGCTGCCCGAGAAGCCGCCCCCGCCCATGGAGGCACTCTACGTGGCCTCCGTGCTGAGGGAGCCTCGCCTGCTCGGCAGGGATGTCTTTCGTGTCTGTGACGAGCTGTCCCACATGGGACTGCGCATGGCGCTCGCGCATGCCACGTCGGGCCAGGGCACCCAGGATGCGCTCTTCGAAGCAGGCGAGTCCGTGAAGCGCGCCATCGAAACGTCCTGGCGCCAGCTCCCCTCGGAAGGCCAGGAGCTCGAGCATGCGTTCTTCGCCATCTGCCGGGAAATCATGGTGCGGCGCATCGACGAGCGGCTCACTTATATAAAGCGCGCGACAGAGCAGACGCCGGGAGCGTTCGACCTCACGGAAGAGACGCGGCAACTGTTGTCGGAGCGCGTGGAACTGCTGGCCCTCAAGAAGCGTGTCCTGGAGGAGCTCAAGCCCGCTTCCCCGGGAACAAAGGCGCCCATGCAACCGGTTTGACTTCGCGTTTGTAAGAAACCCTGACTTTGCGGTAGATCGGCCGGCTCGCCCCAGGCCTCAAGCCCCTGAATTTCTTAAGGAGAAGTACCCGAATGCCGACGCAGAAGCCCTCGAAGGCGTCCGTGAAGCCCACCAAGAAGAAGGTGGATCCGGTGATCCGCAAGAAGAAGGCACCGGACAGTCCCGCGGCGAAGGGTGCTGGGGTGAAGGCTGGGACCGAGGAGCAGGAGCCCCTGGAGGCCAAGGAGGCGCCCGCCGAGGTCGAGACGAAGAAGAAGAAGAAGGGCGTCGTCTCCGCGGACGTGGACCCCGAGGAGGCCGCTGAAGAAGCCGCCGCCGCCGTCGAGGTGGACCCGGACGCCGTCGAGGACGACGTCGAGGAGGACCCCGTCGCCGAGCGCAAGGAAGTGAAGGACCTGCTCGCCCAGGGGCGAGAGAAGGGCTTCCTCACCTACGACGAGGTGAATGACGCGCTGCCCGCCGACATCGTGTCGTCCGATCAAATCGACGACGTGATGAGCATGTTCGGCGACAACGACATCGAGATTGTCGATGCGCAGAAGGCTGCTCAGAACAACGAGATCAAGCCCACCGTCACCGTCGAGGAGGAGAAGGAAGACGTCGACGAGGACGAGAAGGACGAAGACGACGAGCCGGGTGGCAAGTCGAACGACCCGGTGCGCCTGTACCTGCGCAAGATGGGCAGCGTCAGCCTGCTCACGCGCGAGGGCGAGGTCGAAATCGCCAAGCGCATCGAAGAGGGCGAGAAGGAAGTGCTGCGCGCCCTGCTCGCCTGCAAGGTCGCCGTCGAGGAGATCCTCGACATCGGCAACAAGCTGAAGACGGCCAAGCTGCGCGTGCGCGACGTCATCAAGGACGCGCCCGAGGAGGCCCAGGCCGAGGGCGCCGAGGAGGCTCCCGAGGAGGTCGGCGAGGGTGACGCCCCGGCGCAGCTGGCGCAGAGCGAGCTCAACAAGATTGAGCAGATCTGCAAGCAGATCGAGCGCTTCCGCAAGTTCGCCAAGGACTGCGACGTCTTGGAAGAGGAGCTCATCTCCAAGAAGAAGCTGACCGAGGTGCGCAAGAAGGAGCTCAAGCAGGAGATGAAGGACCTCCGGACCAAGATGATGGAGGTCTTGGAGGAGATGCGGCTGAACAAGAAGCAGGTCGACCGCATCGTCGTGAATCTCAAGGGGCTCATCGAGCGCGTTGAGAAGGCCGAGGACGAGCTTCGTGATTTGGAGCGCCGCTACGGCATCTCCATGAAGGAGCTGCGCCCGCAGCTGAAGGAGTCGCGGGAGAATCCGAACATCGGCAAGAAGCTGCAGAAGCAGCTCAACCTCACGCCCGAGCAGCTCGAGGTCCTGGACCGCGACGTGCGCACGGCGGTTCGGAAGATCAAGAAGGTGGAGGAGGAGGCCAACCTCCCCGTGGATGCGCTGCGCCGCAACTACGACGCCATCCGCCTGGGCGAGAAGCGGGCCGAGCGCGCCAAGAGCGAGCTGGTGGAGGCGAACCTGCGCCTCGTGGTGTCCATCGCGAAGAAGTACACGAACCGCGGCCTCCAGTTCCTGGACCTCATCCAGGAGGGCAACATCGGCCTGATGAAGGCCGTGGACAAGTTCGAGTACAAGCGCGGCTACAAGTTCTCGACCTACGCCACCTGGTGGATTCGTCAGGCCATTACGCGCGCGATCGCCGACCAGGCCCGCACCATCCGCATCCCGGTGCACATGATCGAGACCATCAACAAGCTCATCCGCACCAGCCGCTACCTGGTGCAGGAGATTGGCCGCGAGCCGACGCCGGAGGAAATCGCGGAGAAGATGGAGCTGCCGCTCGACAAGGTGCGCAAGGTCCTGAAGATCGCCAAGGAGCCCATCTCCCTGGAGACGCCCATTGGCGAGGAAGAGGACAGCCACCTGGGCGACTTCATCGAGGACAAGAGCCTCGTGTCGCCGGCGGACGCGGTCATCAACATGAACCTGGCGGAGCAGACCCGCAAGGTGCTGGCCACGCTGACGCCGCGCGAGGAGAAGGTGCTCCGCATGCGCTTCGGCATTGGCGAGAAGAGCGACCACACGCTGGAAGAGGTGGGCCAGGACTTCGAGGTGACGCGCGAGCGCATCCGTCAGATTGAGGCCAAGGCGCTGCGCAAGCTGCGTCACCCCAGCCGCTCCAAGCGCCTGCGCTCCTTCGTGGAGAGCTGACGCCTTCCTGACGGCTCCATCGTGAGCCGTCACGGGAAGTCCCGAGGCCCCCGCTCCTTCATGGACCGGGGGCCTTCGTGTTTCTAGAGTCGGGCGCCGTGGCGCTCTCCAAGTCCAGGACGACGACGAAGACGAAGTCCCGAGCGGAACCCGAGGCGTCGGCTCCGCCGAAGCGTCCGCCCTTCTCCGAGGCGGTATGGCGCGCGGTGCGCTCGATTCCGCGAGGCCAGGTGCGCTCGTATTCGCAGGTGGCGTTGTACGCGGGACGTCCCGGGGCGGCGCGCGGCGTGGGGCGCGAGATGACGAAGCTGCCTCCGGGACAGGAGCTTCCGTGGTGGCGTGTGACGAAGTCGGGAGGGACGCTGGCGTCCACGGTGGCGCATGAGCAGGCGAAGCGGCTGCGCGCCGAGGGCGTCACGGTGGAGCAGCGTGGGCAGGTGTTCCGGGTGAAGGTGGCCCAGGAGTCCGGGAAGCAGCAGGCATCACGCAAGACGGGCGCTCCCACGTCGAAGCGGAAGCGCTGACGCAAGGCGCGCACAAAGCCTCACGCCGACGCGGGAGGCGGCGTCAAATCAGGGGGCCGAGTGGCGCTTGCCAGCAACGCATGCGCGGGGATATGCCACCGGACACGCGGGTTGTTCACGCATGGGGGCCCTTAGCTCAGCGGTTAGAGCTGTCGGCTCATAACCGATTGGTCCCTGGTTCGAATCCAGGAGGGCCCACTCCCCTTCCCCCGTCAGACGCCTCGGTCAAGCCACCGAGGCTTCGTCTTCTGACAATGGCAGTCATCGGGAAGAAGAGGCCTTGCTTGCGCAAGGCCCCACGGACTCGCCGCGGCTACCTCCACCACAGGAGGGCCAGGCCCGACGCTCCCGGAGTCGATTGCTCCGTCTGCCAATTCGTCAGGGGCTCTCCCCCACGGCCGGCGATGCCCAGGTATCCCGTCACAATCCGTCCACCCGGCTGCTGACCGTTGCCGCCTTCAGTCGCCAGGAGCGTGACGCTGGGATGCGCATATGACGAGCCGCCGCCACCGCCTCCGCCTGAGTAGGTGTACCGGCTGCCGCCACTTCCTCCGCCATACCAACCCGAGCCACCTCCCCCTCCAGAGCCATTCCCCATCCCGCGTCCTCCCAGGTGGCCGGTGGCGACGGGCTGGGCACTGGACTGGCAGGCACGAGACGCCCCTCCTTGCAAAGCGTCTCCCGGAAGCCCCGGCGCCGCACAGGTCACCGGCTCCGCCGGCTGCCGGTTGTTGCTCGGCCCCGCCACACCTCCCGCGTTCTGCATTCCTCCGCCGCCGCCTCCCGCTCCGGACAGGTAGTAGTCATTGAGCCGGCCGTCCTGTCCATTCCCGCCCACGGGGCCTCCACCGCCCCCTGCTCCGCCCAGGGGGTCTTCATCCCTGGAGCAACCACTGCATCCGTCATGTCCTCCGCCGCCGCCTCCCGCCGCCACCAGCATGACCTGCCCGGCACGGAGGACCTGCGAGGCACCACCACCGCCCCCTTGCGAGTCGCCACCGCTCGCGATGCGCAGCTCGAGAGACTCCCCTGGGGTGACCGGGACGCGCGCGTGGAGCCATGCGCCTCCGCCTCCAGGCCCCGGGGCACCGCCTCCGCCCCCCGCCCCCCAGAGCATCAGCTCCGCGACGTGCTTGCCCGGCGGCACCACCACCATCACCGGTTCCCCAGCGGCTCCCCAGATCTGGGCATCCGCGACAACCACGGGTGAAGGGGCGGGCCCCACGCAGATGGAGAGCCGACCCGAGGTCCACGCCCCCCGCGAGTCACGAATGCCCACCGTGATGCGGCAGTTGTTGCAGCCCCTGCTTGGACGCACGGAGGGAGTGAATTGCGCCGTGGCGCGTTCGGCGTCCGTCCAGGTGCCCTCACAGCTCGCGCTCCACTCGTACCGAATCGAGTCTCCATCCGTGTCCGTCACGGCCACCGTCAGCACGGTGGTCTCCGCCACATCCACCCGGCCGCTCGAAGCGGAGATCCGCTGGAGGACAGGCACGTGGTTGAAGCTCGTCTCGACGATGGCGCCAGTCGCACCGGAGAGGACGCTCAAGGACAGCTTCGTGCCGGAAGCCCCGCCTCGCCCGTCGCTGACGGTGAGCGTGAGCTCCGCGGACCCGGCTTGCGAGGGGGCCGTCCAGCGGACCACCCGGCCGGTGGAGCTCGACAGCCCGCCCACGCTGGCCGTCCACGTGTACGTGAGGCTGTCCTCGGGATTGGGGTCACGGGCCACGGCAGTCAAGGTGACCTCGCTCCCCTGCGCCACCTCAGTGGAGGAGACCGCGAGCCCATCAATGACAGGCACCGCGTTTTCGAATGGGTTGGAGGGAAAGACAAACTCCTGCAAGACGATGGCGACCAGGGCCTGCTTTCCGGACTCGATGGTGACATCCGTCACGACACCCTGGTAGCGCCACCAGTGAGTGTTGTCATAGGCCAGGGCCTCAAAGCTGCGCCCGGTGCCCGCGGGGATGCCTTCCAACACTCCCTTCCAGACACCGTCCGTCAGGGTGAGCTCGGCCTCGATGGGCTCCATGTCCGACGCCGAGACGGTCACCGTCACCCGGGTGATTCCCTCGGGCGTCAGGCGCTGACCTTCGGAGACGAGCAACCGCACCGAGCCGGCTGGCTCCGGCTGCGTAGCACTACACCCGGCCGCGAACCCCAACATGAGGGCCAGGGCCGCGAGGACACTTCTTCTGTGCATGGAAGCCTCTTTCGCTTGCCACTCGAGGTGGACAGGCAGAGCGGGCAATCCTTACGCATCCAGCAACATCTGCACTGGCGTGGAGCGCGAATTCGAGGTCACTTTGACTGGCGCTTCACAGTACAAACAACCCGTGGCGGCTTGCTGGTGGAATAGTGACGCTCATCCCAGGACTCACCCTCGTTGCCTGTGCTCAGATTGAGTCACTTGGTCCTTGGATGAAGGTCGGCGGAACGGTCTTCGCAATGGTTGGCGGCATACGGTCGCGGGCATTGCCACGCAGGAAGACAATGGGGTCGAGGAGCACCGTCGCCGGAGGTAAGCACCAAGGAAAGCTGGGCGCGCTGAGGAGCGGGGATGGACGTGAGCTGCCTTGAAGGTCCTGAGCCCACCGCGAAAGCGCCAGCAGACCCCTCCGACCTCGTTCCGGCACCTGCCACGGACATGGCGACAGGTGCGAAAGCGGAGCCCCAGGCCCCAGGGCCTACCGCCGCCACTCCGGGGGAACGTTCTTCTCCACGGCGTAGCGCTCGAGTTCGGCGAGCTGCTGGCTCGCCAGCTTCAGCTCCGCCTCCACTTCCAACTGGCGCTTTGCCACCGGCTTGCCGGAGGACTCGTCCTTGCGCAGACGCGCGCGCTCCTCCTCGAAGCGGGCGACACGCGCGCGGGCCTTGCCGAAGGACGTGCGCCACCGCTCCTCCTCCTCCCGTGTGCGATTCCCCGCCAGCCTCTGCTTGAAGCGCTCCCGCTCCCAGCGCTGGATGCCCGCGGGGTTCCGGGTCCACGTCTCACGGGCTTCCCTGACGTCCTTGAGCGACACCTCGATGCGCTCCTCGTTCTCACCACTTCCCTGCCCTGACTTCAGCCAGGCCGTGCCGACCTCTGGGAGCGAGCAGGTCTCGACGGGCAGCCGCGCCCCACCGATGTGGATGCCCAGGGTGAGGCCTCGCGAGAGGAACCAGCGCAGCCGACGCGAGTCCTCCTGCGCCGCCAGGGACTGGCTCAGCGGCCGCCAGTCCTCGAACTCCAAATCCAGCGTGCACGTCTTCCCCTCCGCCTCCAGCTCCATGCGGCGCTTCACGGCCGTGGGTGGCGAGTCGAACCGCTCGACGACCAGCACGATGAGCCCCAGCCCGTCGACCCGCTGCACCGAGAGGACCACCTGCTGCTCGGTGTCCACCTGGAAGCGCCGCACCTCGCGCTCCTCGTCGCGCGCCACGCGCTTGAGCAACTGACTCCAGCGCTCCGTGGACTCGGGCGTGGTGGGCACGGAGACGAGCTTGCTCGCATAGGCGATGGGCAGTGCCAGCCCCAGCCCATCCGCGTTCTCGATTTTCATCGAGACGACCCCCACCACCTCGCCGCGTCCATTCAACAGCGGTCCGCCACTGTTGCCCGGATTCACCGAGGCATTGAACTGCACATAGCCAGTGCCCAGGTACTGCCGGCCCACGAAGCCCACCTTCCCTTCGTGCACGGTGAAGTCCAGGCCCTTGGGGCTGCCGATGAAGACCAGCGGGTCTCCGGGCTCCAGGCGCGTGACGTCCCCCAGTGGCAACGGGACTGCCTTCGCGCCCACGACGCGGACGGTGGCGAGGTCCAGGTCCACGTCACTGGCGACCGTCTCACCGAGCAGCTCCCGCCCGTCCGCGAGCACCGCCGTCATCATCTTGCCCGGCGGACACACCACGTGCTGGTTGGTCAGCACCAGCTCGGAGTCCACGAAGAAGCCAGAGCCCGTCTTGCTCCCACACCGCAGCGTCAACGTGCTCGGGCCGGCGCGGCGTGAAATCTCCGCGGTGGAGAGGGCCGAGGGCACGGGGGCCGCCTCGCCCGGAGTGTCTTCACCCGTGGCGAGGGCCAGGACATTCGAGCGCGTGCGCTCGAAACGCGGAGAGCGAGCCATCCAGATGCCGCCCACCAACCCGACCAGGACGCAGGCACCCACAAGCGCCCTCAGGAGTCCACGCGAGGACTCCTGGACGGGCACCACCGACTCCACGAACGGCCGCAAATCCGCGCGGGCGCCCTGGGCGCGCAGCACCTCCAGGAGCTTCTCCGCGAAGGCGCGAAAGACACCACGGGCCAGGGGAGCCCCCGCCGTCGCGAGCAGGGTTCGCGCCTCGGAGAACGAGGGCGCGGGAGGGCCCAGCAGCGAGATGGCCCGGGCCAACGCGAAGCGCGTCCGCTCGTCAGCCACCGCGTCCCGCAACACGACGTCCACCCGGAGGCTGGCGCCGCACACACAGCGCGCCACGCTCCCCGCATCCGGAGCACCACACCGGAGGCACCTCTGCTCGACCGACTCCGACATTCCCGCGCTCCCCCTGCGACGACCCTGGTTCCTGGCACCCGTGCATCACCCGCGAGGACCGGGTCACCCCTCGGCGGCTCCCATCATCATGCCTCCGAACGCGCGTGGAGTCCCAGCCCACCCACATCAGCCCCTGCGCCAGGGCCCGAACCCCAACCCGACAACCTCGCCCGAGCAAGCCTTCAAGCCCGGGCATCGAAATCCGAGGAACGGGTCCGGCGGCCTCCTGTCAGAGCTTGCGCTCGACGAAGCCCTTCTTGCGCAGCTTCGCGATGAGCGCGTCCGCCGCGGCGCGGGCCTGCTTCGCGTCCTTGAACGCAGTGCGCTTGCCGCGCCCCGGCTCGCCCAGGCTGCCCGCACGCACCCAGAGTTCGCTGCCCACCAGCGCCACGCCTCGAAAGTCCGTCTCCGTGTCCACGAAGAGCCGCTCCTTGTCGGGGCGCGCGGCCCGCGTCGCCTTCGCGCGCGACAGCGGCCGGATGGACGAGACAGGCTTGACGGCCCACACCTGGTAGCGAACGCGAATCTCCGGCTTCGGGCCATACCGGAACAGCACGCGCCAGCGGCCCCCTCCCGTGGACTCAAAGACAGCCTCGCCCCAGGACTTGAGGCCAGTGGTGGGTGACTTCGGCAGGAACGACTCCAGCGTCTTCAGGAAGACCAGATAGTCTTTCTCCTGCTTCACATAGCCAATCAGCCGCGTCCCCTCCGGCAGCGACAAGTCGAGGTCTCCCCAGGCCGTGCGCCTCACCAGGGCGAGGTCGAGGAACACGTTATTGCCCAGCAGGGGCGCGCACTTCTTCCAGAAGTCCGCGCTGATGCGCACGTTGCGAGCCCCCAGAAGCGTGGTCGAATCACTCATGTCTCTTCCATAGCATGGCCGAGCACCGACACATTCGTCTCCACGAGGTGTTTCGCTCCCTGGAGAGGGTTCGCTGGAAAGGCAGGAGCCGCATCCCCATGGACAGCTGAGACATCCCTCACTTGAAGCCAGTCTCTTCTTGGAAGCCACTCGGGCCGAGGGACCTCCGGCGCCGCCAGTTCCCACACATCCACTGACGTGGGGTGGACAATGGGCGCAACGCGTCAGAAGGGTGGCGCTTGACCCAAGCCCAGGGCCCGCAGTTGGATTCGAGGGCTACAACTGCAACGGGGTTTCCAACATGATTCTTCGTGTACTGGCACTCGCAGCGCTCGTTTCCATCGTTGGCTGTGGCGGAGCAGAAGTCCCGGAGGGCACCGAGACTGGCGCCCTTCCCGAGCAGGAAGTGTCCGCGCAGGCCGCCACCTGCGAGTCCCTCCAGGGCAAGGTCTGCAGCCCGGACCGGGAGATTGGCTGTACCTTCGCCAACGGCACCCCGGGTTATTGTCTCTGCCAGGCCATTCCGCACAACAGGTGGGTCTGTCTGACCGACTGAGAATTTACGGCCGGGCCTGGAAAAAACTCTCCGGGCCCGGCCGCCTGCCTGGGGTTCAGGACACCTAATGACAATTCAGGACGACGTCCTGCGTCGAGGCGGTGTCCACATAGCAGATGCGGCTGAGCGAAGACTCGTTGCCCCAGGTGTCTCGCGCCGAGATAGAGAATGGGATGTCACTCTGGACCGGGGCTGTGCCAGCGATGTTCCACACGTATGCGTAGGGGGCCACAGGCAGCGTCACGGTGAAGCCTCCAATCAGGCCTCCGCTCAGGGTCACCGACTGCACACCGTGTGAGTCGCTCACCGCACCCGCCGACACCAGATACGCGCGACGTGAGCCCTGGACGCTGAAGTTGAACGTCGGGCCCGTGTTGTCCGCGATCACCGTCCGGGTCTCCGGGCTGCTGGCGAAGCCCGCGTTGTCCGAGCACTGGAACAGCACGATGTAATCGCCGTCCGTGCGCGAGGAGGTGTCGACGACGAACTCGTACGGCGCGGTGGTGTCGGACTGGAGGATGACGCCATTCTCGCGCATCTCCACGTGGTGGACTCCCTCCGGGTCGTTGCAGGCCACCGTGAACTTCGGCTTCTTGGGTTGGGTGTCGTTGCGCGTGATGGAGACAATCACCGGCACGGAGTTCGACTTGACGAACGAGGCCACGAAGTTGGCCGTGTTGCCGCAACGGTCCTGCGCCAGCGCCTGGAACACGTGCGTTCCAGACGCCATCTCCGAGCCGAACGTCAGCACGTAGCCCGACGTGGTGGGCTGGGCGACCAGGGTGCCGTCCACGAAGAGCGAGTATGGGTACTGGATGCCGCACGTATCGGTGACGTTCGCGCTGAGCGTCATCGTGGCGCCCAACTGGGACGCGCTGAACGTCACGGCGGGCGGAGTGCTGTCGAGCGGCGCGGCCCGGGTCGCGACACCCTTGTTCCCGAACGCGTCAGTGACCTCGACAATCAGGTTGTGCGCCAGACCGTCGGTCGGTGAGTAACTGGCGGAGTAGGTCGTCGCGGAGTTCGTCCTCGTGGCGAACACCACACCGTCCACCTTGAAGTCCACCCGGGTAATCACGGATGCATCACTCACGGAAGCGTTGACGGTGAACGGCGGCCCGGAGGAGCTCACGGCCATCGACACCGACGGCGGTGTGTTGTCGACCCTCAGCGTGTGCGTGAGCGTCGTCACGTTACCGGCCGGGTCGGAGACATTGATGGTCAGCGGGTAGGTACCATCGGCCCAGGTGGTGGTGTCGAACTGGTGCTCGAACGGCGGCGCCATGAGCGAGACAATCAACTGTCCGTTCCGGATGAAGTCGACCGAGTCAATTCCCGAAGCATCGTTCGCGGTGATCAAGAACCACGGCTGCTTCAGCGAGCCCGTGACGGTGAGCGACGCGGTGGGCGGCGTCCGGTCCAGCGTCACTGTCACGCTTTTGGTCACCTGATTGTTCCAGAGGTCCCATGCTTCGAGAACAATCGTGTGGGGCCCCGTGGAGAGAGCGCCCGCGGGGATGAGCTGGGTGAACTGAAAGCTTGGGAGCACGACCGTTTGCACGCCGCCGTCGACCACGAGGCGCGGAGCCTGGCGGGCCTGGTTGGGAGTCTCCGCGTCGGTGATCGTCCCAGAGCACTCGATGTCCGAGCCGCGCTGCCGGCAGGACAGCGTCGCCTGCGGCGGCTGGTTGTCCGGCACCGCGCCGACGTTGATCGCCGCGAAGGCAGAGGCGACTGCGCGCATCTTCGTCGAGGAGGAGGCGCCGTCAATCACCCCGGCCGCCATGAGCGCGGCGTCTCGGGCCTGGGCGTAGTCCGCCCCGACCGGGAGCGCCTCCACCGTGCGGGTCCAGATGACCGCCGCGGTGGACGGCCCGATGCCCGTGAAGCCCTCGGGGACCCTCGGGCAGTTCCAGGGCCCCGGAGACTGGCCCTGCGCCAGCGGCTGACAGCCATAGGCCAGGAGCAGGAACATCCGGTCGATGGGCCCACAGCTCTCGTGCTCATCCCAGTTGACGAGGTCCGGGGTCCACTCCGGATTGGAGGGCGTCAGGAGGCTGCGTCCTGCAACTCCGGTGTCCTCGCCTATCGTCAGATTGGCGGGGCGCAGGAGCACCTGGTCAATCTCATTCAGGGGGCGCCGCTTGAGGGTGTCGCGCCCCAGCTCGGTGAAGAAGCCCATGATGTCGCCGGTGCCCTCATTGAGGGCAGCAATCTCCCCGGACGCCCCGGAGCCCAGGCTCGGATCCCCCCACACCTCACGCATGAAGAAATCGTGGGTGATTTCGTGGGCGACGATGTCGGTGGTCGCGAGGTGGACGAGCGTCGTCACCCCCGTCGGCGCCGGATAGGTCTCATAGCCAATCAAGACCCTTGGGTCATTGCTGCTCGCGATGTAGCCCGCGTTGTCCCATGGATAGTGCATCTTGAATTCCATCGGGGGGAGCGCCTTGGACCCCGTCCGGCCGAGGAAGTACTCGAACATCGTCGACGTCATGTTCGAGGCGAAGAAGGCGTCGACCGCGGCGGTCTCTCCGTTCGTGCTCCGAGCCTCGGAGGTGACGTTGAACAGCGCGCCATCTCCGAAGGACGCATCGGGGCTCGAGTAGTCGAGATAGGTAATGGTGCCGTCGCCGTTCGGGCGCGTGGCGAGGAACTTGTTGCCCCGCTTGTCCTCGAGCTTGTACAGCGCCTTCGCCGTGTTGACGACGACCGAGAAGGTGTTGGTGCCGGAGTAGCGCCCCTTCAAGGACGCGTTGGCGTAGGTGACGTGCACCTCCGCCGGAGCCACCCGCAGGACCTTGCCCGAAAGCGCGTCTACCTCGCCCACCCACTCACGCGGAAAGGCCCAGAGAGAGCCCGGGCCACCGGTGGAGAGCGTCAGTCGGTAGATGGGCGTCAGCTCGGTGATGACACGCTCATACTGCGTCGCATCGTGAGAGCCCGCCACCGGCACGCCCGGCTTGAGCCGCCGCTCCTCGTGCGGACGCAGCATCAGCTCTCCGCCGCGCAACACCGTCCCAGTGGGGTCGCCCAGCGCCGAGAGGGCCGCCGCCTCGGCCTCGCTCCGGGTGACGCGCGCCTGGGTCTCGACCTTCGCCGTGGGCTCGACGCGAACCGGGGTGACGCGGGTCTTCCCGTTCGCGGTCTTCGCACCCACGCCCCACACCGGCAGCTCGTCGACACGAAGCTGGTGGTACGTGTCGTCCCCTTCCTTCCGGGGCACCACGGACATCTCGCGCAAATCAAAGCCGCGTGCCGTCAACTCGCGCTCGACCTCGAGACGCACCGGAGTCTTCACCGATTCGCTCGCCGATTCTCCGCACGAAACAAGTAACACCGCGCCAGCCAGCACTCTCAAGAACCGCTGCATGGACATCCCCCTCTGTCTTTGTTTGATTACATGAAAACAGTGCCCCCGCAAATCGTGAACATGTGTTCTCGTTAGCCACCCTCCTCGTCCCATCAACTCCACTCCCGCCCGAGCGGATGGATGAACTCATCTGGGATTGAAGGCTCACGGCGGATGACTTCGGGATACATCGTCAGCCTGGACACAGGTTCCGATACCGCGCGCCGTCAGCCCCAGCATCAGCGACTGGAGGCCCATTCCGATTCTCTTGAATTTCCATGTAAACCTGTTCAGGTGCCGCTGTTTGTCCTATGTTCGCGGGGAGGGCTCGCAACTCCTTCTCAATCCAGGACATCCCATGCTGGTTTCCCAGCCACCGCCACCCCCGACCGCCAGTCCCCTCGCTGCCCGCGCGCTCTTCCTGGCGATGCTCGTGCTTGCCGTCGGCATGTCGGCCTGCCTCTCGGAGGACAAGGGCACAGGGAGCACGGAGCAGTGGCGCGAAGGGATGTCGACCGAAGACGAGGAGGAGCCCGAGGTCTGCGACGAGTGTGACGGAGGCGCTGACGCCGGGGACGCTGGAGATGCGGGTGACGCCGGAGACGCCGGCTGTCCTCCTCCTGAGCAGGAGTTCACTGAGACAGCCACCTGTGACGACGACGCAGGCACCGATGCGGGTTCCAACACAGGTTCGGACGGCGGTGGCGGTGGTGGTTCAGACGCGGGTTCGGACGGAGGCGCCGACGCGGGCTCGGACGCAGGGCGGGATGCGGGGACGGGGCCTGTCGTGGACGCGGGCGCCGACGCAGGGACCGACGCGGGCGCCACCCTGGCCGAGGGGCCGCCAGTGCAAGCCTCCTTCGCGCCCCAGGCCGCGCCTGCTCCAACCCCCGTCCTGAATCCCACGCCGACCACGGCGGGTGACCGGACGAATGGCGCGGAGCGGTCACGGATGCGCGCGCGCTGTGGCATGTGCGAGCTGCGACCCAGAGGGCCCATCGATCCGAACAAGGTGCCCTACATCTCCGTGCATGGCATCGGCGCCGGGCCCGAGGTGATGGACCCGGCCATCAACAACTTCCCGTCCAATGCGCAGGTCTACGACTTCTTCTACCCGGACAACCGGCACCCCATGGAGACGGCGGACTGCCTGCGCAACGCCATCGTTCAGGCGCGGGGAGCGCACTCGGGGACGACCGTGCAGGTGGTGGCGCATTCACTCGGCGCAATCATCGCGACGGGCGCGGACCACTCGCTCGCGGACGAAGAATGGATGCCGACGGAGGTCCCCACCAACTGCGGGTTCATGAAGAAGGTGCGCGGCCGGCATCGCAAGGGCTTCGTGCTCGAACCGGCGCCCAGCCCGAGTCAGCTCGACCTCCGGATGACGCTGATCGACCCCGTCTTCCAGGGGTTCACGGATGCTCCGCTGATTGTCTCCGACTGCGTGCCCGGGCCGGGAGACCTCACCGCGGGCAGCGCGCTCATGCAGACGCTGAACACCCGGCCCACGTTCTCCAGGCAACGCAGGGTGTTCTATGCCAACCACCCGAGTGATGACAAAGCCCGTGACCTCACCGAGTTCGATGACGCGGACCTCGAGCTGATCTGCAAGGCGATCCGAGGGGAGACCGTGCGCACCCGGAAGTTCGGCCTCATCAACGCGTGGAACGCCGTCAAGAACCTGCGGGCCGGTCCAGGAGGGAAGAAGCTCAAGGACGCCCTGGGCTGCGGCGGCTGCTCCGCGGCGCGCATCAAGGAGCTCGCCGGGCAGGTGGCACCCCGGTTGCCAGGCGACCACACAAAAGTCATCGAAGAAGTCACCTTCTGACCCCACCTGGGACACATCAAGAGCGCGCCGCGCCATCCACCTCGCCCTGCGTGCGCGCGCCAGTTCCCACCTCATCCCACGCTCGAACGCGAACAGGCGGTGAGGAAGAAATCCCCCTTCGCACGTTATCTCGCGAGGAAAGGCAGAGACGCTTTCCGGAGCCCCACACCCAGCCTGGGTGCGGAGGCCTCAATCCACAGCACAAGGGGACAACACCATGAAGCGAGCGTCCATCGTTGTTTCGGCGGTGATGATGTCGGTCGGGTTTTCCAGCACGGCCCTGGCGGCCCCCATCACCGTGAATGGCTACGTCTGCGCGGCGAAGTACACCCGGCAACCCAATGTCGTCTACGGCCAGGGCTACGTGGTCGTGCAGGTGAACACCGGGGCGAACTGCACGGGGAGCTTCGTCGGCAGCTATTACTATCTGGGCTCGGGTGCCTCGTCCGCCGGCTACCAGTACAGCGAGGCCGAGCGCCTGGGCCTGTTCGAGCGCGCCACCCAGGCCGCCACCCAGGGCACTCAGGTCACCCTGTACGTGGAAGGCGCGGGCGTCGGCATCCTCGACACCACCTACCGAGGCGGCTGACGGCGGACGGGCTTTCGTGCTCCTCTCCGACGAGGAACAACGCCTGGGGGCATGAATGCGCCCATGCGTTGCCGAGCACGGCGGCTGAGGGGGCCCCTCGTCATCACCCACGGGCGGAGCAGCGGCGCGTAGGATGCGCCGCCATGGACTTCCAGGCGCGACTCGAGGCGCTCACGCACCTGCTCGGGCCCTGGTCTCCGCTCTGGTCCCGCTCCATCCTCCAGGGCTGGCCCGAGTCCGGCGCCGCCTATCCCGAGGACTGGCTTGCCTATGTCCGGTCGCTCGATGAAGCGGGCGAGCGGCGGCTGGACCAGGGGGTGCTCGTGGGCGTCCCTCCTCCGTCCCTGGGCGCGCTCCTCGGCGCACTCCAGGAACTGACAGCGCTGCCCTGGCACGAGGGCATTCATCCGCTGACAGTCGCGCAGACGCAGGGACTCAGCACCAAGAAGACCCACGAGCTCGAGCGGGTGCTCGCCCTGCTCGCGCCGAGAACGCGCTTCATCCACCAGGCAGTCGATATCGGCGGCGGCATGGGACATCTCGCCCGCCTCTGTGCGCGGACGTTCGGGTGGACCTTCCACAGCATCGATAGGGATGCCGCACTGCAGGACAAGGGCCGGCGGTGGTTGACGAGAACCCACTCCCCGGTCGGGGACACCCTGTCTTTCATCCAGGCCTCCGTCGAGGACGGACTCCAACCGCGAATCGACCCGCTCTTCTCCGGCCTGGACCGGGCTTCTATCGGCCTGCACACCTGCGGGCCGCTCGCCCTCACGCAGCTCCGCAAGAGCCAGGGGGCGGGCTTCGTCCTGAACATCGGCTGCTGCTACGACAAGCTGGAGGTCCCTCGGGACTACCCCGTGTCCGGCTTCGGGGGCGCGCACCCACTGCCCTTCACCTCGCACGCCCTGGCGCTGACGACGCGGGGACGGCATCACAAGACCGAGGTGGAGTTCGCACGGATGAAGCGGGTCTACGCGTGGCGCTTCGCGTTCGATCTCCTAGCGAAGCGGCACTTTCCCGAGCGCGGCTTCGTGAGGGCCGGGGACGCGCCCCGAGCGCTCTATGACGGACCCTTCGCGGTCTACGCACTCGACCGCCTGGAGCGCCTGGGCCTCGACGCCCACATGACGGACGCCGAGCTGAATGCCTTCGAGGTGTCCGTTCGCGCCGAGACGCGGGAACTTTTGCTCTGCCATCTGCTGAGGGACCGCTTCGCGAGGGCGTTGGAAGTCGTGCTCCTGCTTGATCGCACCATCCTCCTGGAGGAGCTCGGCTTCCAGGTCGAACTCCTCCAGCTCTTCGATCCGCGCCTGTCTCCGCGCAACCTCGCGCTCATCGCGTCGCGGAGCGCTTGAGCACGTACCGGGCCGGGCCCCGTGGGAAACACCTGTCCAGGCCGCCCTCCCACGAGGGGCACCGCGGGGGCCTGGACAAGCTCACCTCGAGCCGCTCACAGTCCGTCGTGGTAGCAGAAGCCGTAGGTGCGGTCGGTCGGTCCACCCATACACGGGACTCAACGGCAGACGCGCGGACTTGTCGCGAGCGCCTTCACCAATCTGTCCATTTTGTCCTACTTTCCCAACATGGCATGACTGCGCGCATGATTGGCGTCACGCGCGGCGTGGGCCGCGCGAATCCCTCGCGCGACCCCGCTTTAGCCAGACGCGGACTAGCAGTTCTGCCTGCAGGGCGGCGGGGGGCCGACGGGCGGAGGGCTCCCGGCAGGAGGCGTGTTGATGCTGCTGTGGCAGGTGTAGAGCTGCAGGTCAAAGCAGTACTGGCGGTAGTACTGGGCTGACGCTCCGGAGCCATACATGTACTGAGAGCAGTTCCAGAAGCTCCACTTGTACGGCGTCCCGCTCGGACAGCTCGAGTCCAGCCACCCACCGCTGCCGTAGTCGCGACAAGCACCCTGGTACGTCCCGGGCTGACACACGTTCTGCTCCACCTCGCCCACTTCCACCGTCTCGGCGGACGCCTCGTCCATCGGCGCTCCACCACAGGCAGAGGCGCCCAACCACATCGCCCCCAGGAACAACGGCCGCATGACTTGCTTCAACATGGATTGACCTCTTGGATTGTCAGCCCTGCCGTGACCCTTTCGGCGGCAGGTAGAGGCCACTCTGCTTGTCGTGCTGATTAACCGGGATTAATCACAATTAAATGTGACGATTGCCAGGCCGGTCCGGCGGGCGAAGACCGCGCCACCCTCGCGCCTGAATGAAGGCAGGCGCGGCCTCGGGCCATCCCCGTGGGAACGGGAGGTGGGGCGAAGGTCTGCCGGCCCCACCTCCTCGCGACGTCCCGGCTCAGCGCGCCTGGGCGATGCGGTTGTTGGTTCCGGTGTTGCTGACGCGCGGCTTCTTGCCCTTCTCCGCGCCCTGCTTCCAGGAGACCTTGTTGCCGCTGCCCGTCGTCTCGATGCGGTGCGCGGTGTGGACCACGACCTGGTTGTCGCTGCCCGTCACCTCGACGAGCTCGCAGGTCCCCGTCAGGGTGACCTTGTTGTCGGAGCCGACAATCTCCACCTTGCCCCCGTCGGCACAGTCGTGCGTCACAGTGCGCTCGGAGTCCACCAGTTCGAGCGAGCCGCTGCGCCGCGACGACGTGTCAGCCTCGTCGTCATCGTCATGCGCCATGGCGCCATCGACCTGGACGTCGACGCCTCCGCCCGAGCGTACCCGTGTCGTTCCGCCACGCGTCTCGACGGTATTTCCCTGCGCCTTCACCTTCACGCTTCCGTCCTTGCCGACCTTGACCGACGCGGCCTCGTCCTCATCCTGGGCGCTGGCCGTCATGGACCCCAGGACACATGCGATGACGATGAAGGCCTTCGATTTGAATGGGTTGTGCATTGCGGTGGACCCCTTGAGTGGCTGGATGCGCAATGTACGCAACGGCGTCGCGGAGATTCAAAATCCCCGCGACATATCGCGCGACAGTCCAGTGGATTGCAGTGAGCCTTCATCTCGGCACATGCAGCGGAGGGACATGGCGAACCTGGTGGTGGACCCTGGCCCGGAGTGGCGGGCGTGATGCCCCGCGTCCCTAGGCCTTCGCGAGGACGGGGCCGAGCACCTTCAGCAGCTCCTCGGGCGCCTCGGACACCCATGCGGGCGGAATCTCCACGTATTCGTCACGCAGCACCTTCACGAGGCGGTCCGCCAGCGCGCGGTCCTCCGGCCATGCGGGGACGAGGTACTCACGGACCAGCAGCTCCACCGTGGCCGTCTGCCGCCAGATGACCTGGGACAGCCGCTCGAGCACCCCGGGCGGCTCCACCTTCATGCCTCGCGCCAGGGCGTGGTACGCGGCCGGGTCCTCCACCCTCGACAGGCAGGCGTAGAGCCGCCCTCGCACCGCGTCGTCCTGCTCCGCTTCCAGCCCGGAGAAGAGCAGCGGCCGAGTCTTCTCCGGCCAGTGATTGAAGAGCACCTGGTACAGCGCGCTCCGCACCGGGGCGAACCGGGGTCCCCCATTCTCCGGGGCCCGCAGCGCGGCCACGAGCTGCTCAAAGGCCTCGGGAGTATCCACGAAGGTCTTGCTGCCATACGCGGCGCGGACCATGACGGGGGCGTCCTGGACGCTGTCCATGCGCGCCTTCAGCGAGCCCGTGGTGAAGGGCTGCTGGGGGTCCCGCTTCGAGCCGCCCCGGGTCCGCACCTTCTTCGGACAGGGCTCGAAGGTCTCCGACGCCGGAGTGCCCACCGCCGAGCGCATGAGCTTCCGCACCTCGCCGTCCTCCACCCAGGGGTAGAGCGGCGCCAGGACGACCCCTTTCTTCCGCTCCAGCGTGGCCACGTAGTAGTGCCCGGCGATGTCCACGAGGACCTGGAACCGGTCGGGTTCGAGCACCGCGGCGATATGCGCCAGCATCCGCAGTGCCTTCGGGAGTTCGAAAAAGCGCTCGGGCAGGCGCAGCAGGTGCTCCTCGGCGGAAGCATCCTTCGTCGTGCCGTCGAAGAGGTCGAGCAGGCTGTCCGCGCCGACGGAGAGCGGAACCTGGGCCTCCTCCCCTTCAGGCACCGAGAACCCGACCCGCTCATCCTCCTTCAAGGACCAGCAGACCTCCGCCTCGTCGAGCCCGTCATCGGAGGCCAGGAACACGCCGTGCTCGAATTCCAGGAACGTGTCCTGGAACACCACGCAGATGAGCGCCTCCGGAAAGTCATCCAGGGCGGCCAGCAACACCTGCTCCACCTTCTCCTTCTCGTGAAGGTCCGGGCCCGCGGTGATGCCGTGCCTCTGGAGCGTTGGCCGCACCTCTTCCGAGGCCTCGCAGCCACGAATCTTCACGTAGTCGACGTGGGACATGCCGGGAGGATAGCCCCGGCGCCATCACGGTGACACGGGGCACGGCACCTGCGTGGGATTGAGCCATTCCTCCGCTACTCGGTGGCCGCCTCGGGCCACCACGATGCCGGGTAGGGACGCCTGGGGACCTGCGCTCCGTTCGTCGGTCGGAGGCTCGCGAGCTGGCAGCTTCCGTCCGGCGCGCGACCCACCGCCCAGCGCAGGTCCGGACTGAAGGATTCGAGCGTCACGAGCGTCCGCAGGGCCATCGGATAGAAGAGCTTCAGCGTCCGGGTATCGAGGATGACAAGCGGGTCGAGGCTCAGGGCCACCCAGCTCTCGCCGAGCCACCGCGAACCACCCGACCAGGAGGCCGGAATGCCTCCAGATGCCCCCAGGACCGCATTCCGCACGCGCTCGGGCAACTTCGGCCGACGGATGGCCCCGGAGGACACCTCCTCGAGCACCGGCGCCCGCCCATCCCTCGGGTCAAGGTCCAGGGCATACCGACGGCTGGGTGAAAAGGAGCGACTCTCGCCGTCGTCCGGCCACACCTGCGTCGCGCCCACCACGCCGGTGCTCGGATCCCACAGCGCGCTGAGGAGCTCTCTCTCGGCGGGTGGATTGTAGTCACCGGCGAAATACTGCACGCCAGGGGTCGTGGAGACCCCGAATCGAAGCAGGTAGCGCGCTCCTTGTTTCTCCCAGCCCATGGGCGTCACCCACCGCAGCTCGGGTATCCGGAGGGATGGGGACACTCCCCCGTCACGCTCGATGACACGGATTGCATTGTCGGAGCTCCGCAACGCGACCGAGTGCCGCTCCGGATGGACCTCGAAGGAGTACGGTCCCTCCAGTCCCTCGGCCCAGTCACCATGGAACCGGACCTCGTCCGAGCCTCCGTCACCCCGGTACCATCGGCACGCGACGCCGAGGGTCCGAGCGCTCCCGCCATCCGGAGTCAGGCCCCGGCAGCCGACACAGGTGCTCAACGCATCACCGCCGCAGGCGAGATGCTCGTTGGAGGCCGCGGCGCCCGTCAGGAGTACAGGGGGAGTCCGGGTACCCGGCTCGACGGCCCAGATGCGCCTCGTTCCAGCATCCTCCGGTTCTTCGAGCAGCATGTGTCGCCCACCCGGGGTGAAGGCCAGGTAGCCGGCTCCGGAAGGCGCGCAGGGTTGGAAGGGCTCGAGGACGAAGCCTTCCGGATTCTCTGAGCGAGGAGACGCCGCCAGCGTCACTCCCGCGAGCACGAGCCCCAACACCACGGTCCCCAGTCGTTTCACCAGACCCTCCCGTCGCCGTTACAGCATGAAGACTTCACGTCGCAAACCGCTTCCGGTAGTCGCTTGGCGAGATGGAAAGATTGCGCTGGAAGGTCACCCGCATCCTTTCCTCGTTCCCGAAGCCGCACACGCGGGCGATCTGGTCGACGTTGCGCTTCGAATCCTCCAGCATCCGCCGGGCGGCCTCCAGCCGCAGGACCTCGATGGCCTTCGCCGGAGTACGGCCGGTCTTCTGCTTGTAGACACGCGCGAAGTTGCGCGGGCTCATGCGGGCTCTTTCGGCCAGCGCTTCGACGGTGAGGTTGTCGCTGCCCAGGTTGTCGGAGATCCACAGGTGCAGCTCATCGAAGGCGTCGCCGTCCTTCGTCTGCGACTTCAGCAGCTCACTGAACTGCGACTGCCCACCCGGCCGCTTCAGGAAGACGACCAACTCCCTTGCCACCTTCATGGCCAGGTCATGTCCATGGTCCGCCTCCACCAGCGCGAGGGCCAGATCGATTCCCGCACTGACGCCGGCCGAGGTCCACACAGGGCCTTCACGGACGAAGAGCGCGTCGTGGTCGATCTTGATTGAAGGGAAGCGCTCGCGCAGCAGGTCGCACATGGCCCAGTGTGTCGCCGCGCGCTTGTCCTGAAGGAGCCCGGCCTGGGCCAGCAGGAAGGTGCCGCTGCAGACCGATGCGGTGCGGCGGGTCGCTGCCGCCTTCAACCGCAGCCATTCAATCAGCGGCTCGGAGCGGGCCAGCACCTGCTCGATGTTCGGCGAGCCAGGAACGACGACAGTGTCGACAGGGACTCTCGCGAACGCGGCGAGCGGCACCGTCTGCAACGCGACGCCTTCCGCCGACTGCACCAGCCCACCATCAAGGCTCGCCGTGTGGCGGAGGTATCCCGGCAAGCCGCACTCCGCCAGGGCCTTTGAGGCGGCCCAGAACACGGTCTGCGGCCCCGTCAGGTCCAGCAACCCCATGTCGGGAAAGGCGACGAAGAGCACGGTGCGCTGCCCGCCCGAAACTGGCAGAAATTCCGGGGTATCTGTCATGGCTGCCAGACCCTTTCATGCCTACATTCTCGTCGTCAACGGAGAGGCAAACATGAAGATCGTGGTCATCGGTGGCACCGGCCTCATCGGAACGAAGGTGGTGACGAGGCTTCGCGGGCAGGGCCACGAGGTGGTGGCGGCGGCGCCCAGTTCGGGCATCAACGCCCTCACGGGTGAAGGCCTGGAGGAGGCGCTCGCGGGCGCGCGGGTGGTCGTCGATGTGGCGAACTCGCCGTCGTTCGAGGACAAGGCCGTGCTGGAGTTCTTCGAGACCTCGGGGCGCAATCTCCTCGCGGCGGAAGAGAAGGCCGGCGTGAAGCACCACGTCGCGCTGTCGGTGGTCGGCACCGAGCGGCTTCTCGGCAGCGGCTACTTCCGCGGCAAGATGGCGCAGGAAAAGCTCATCACTGCCGGCAGGATTCCGTACACCCTCGTGCGCTCGACGCAGTTCTTCGAGTTCATGGGCGGCATCGCCAAGGCGGGAACGGAAGGCGAGACGGTGCGCGTTTCCACGGCGCTCATCCAGCCCATCTCGTCGGACGACGTGGCGGACGCGGTGGCCGAAGCGGCGCTGGGCGCGCCGGTCAATGGCATCGTCGAAGTGGCCGGGCCGGAGCGAGTGCGACTCGTCGACGTGGTCCAACGCTTCATGACCGCGAAGCAGGACGGGCGCAAGGTCATCGCCGATGCTCACGCGCCCTACTTTGGCGTGGAGCTGGACGACCAGTCGCTCACGCCGGGCGACGGAGTTCGTGTCGGGCCGACGCGGTTCGAGGAGTGGCTCCGCCGTTCCGCGACATAGTCCGAGCGCGGGAAAACATTGGGGAGCTGCCTGGTTCCGCCTTGCGCGACGCGGGAGGGGCCAACCACAGCGCCCCGGCGGCGAACGTGGAGATGGCCGTCCAGTAGTAGAAGCGGTATTCGGCACTCACGCAGACGGGAAGGTACGCGAGCGCGTAGATGGCTCCGGACGCGGCCACGCAGAACATCAGCCCGCCATCCCGTGCGCGGCGCCTCCAACCCACTCCGGCCAGCACCACCGACAGCACCAGCCACAACCCTCCACGAGCGACGACCGTCGGCCATGCCTCTCGCATGGCGGCGAAGCCCCGGTGGACCAGGGTGTGCTTTCGCAGCTTCAAGCCCTGGTCGTTCAGGTCGATGTCCCGGTGGTAGGTCCCGACCTCCCGGTAGTAGATGTCGGAGAAGCCCACCAGCCCCAGGTTCGCGACATACGACGCCCATCGATGCCGCAGATAGGCTCCTGGGTAGGTACGCACGACGCGGAGCCACTCCCGCGTCAGGGGCTCCTTCGCCTCCAGGAGCGTCCCCGGCGTGAGGGCACCCCGTGTTGGGTCTCCCCATAGAATCCGCCCCACCGTGCGCGCGTCATAGAGGTAGACCAAACTGGCCGCATCCCACTGCCACCGCTCCATCAGGGGTGAGCCCTCCATCGCCGCGGGCTCGCGCGAATAGACACCCGCCACGTCGAACACCAGGAGCGCGCCGCCAATCCAGGTCTTCCGCACGCTGGCTGCGCGCTCGACGAAGCCCGGTGCGCCCGCCAGCACCGCGAGGAGCAACACGCCGGCGATGACAGGCCGGACCCTGTCCTTCATCAGCGCCGGCACGCGCGCCACCACCATGGGCACCAGCATCATGCTGGCGGTGATGGCGTTGTGCCGCGTCAGCGTCGCGGCGATGAGGCACGCGAAGGCCCAGCCCGGTCGCCCCCGGGTGAGCAGCACCACCGCCCACAGCAGGCAGACCGCATTGAACACGTCCTTCCAGAGCGTCACCCCCACCGCCCAGGTGCTGGGAAGGACCCAATACACGACCAGCAGCACGAGCGCGGCCAGCCCACGCCGGCCCGCGACGCCCCCGAGCAATGCGACGGGCCCCAGCGCCAGCCCCAGGAGCTGGAGGGCCAGCACCGGCCACGTCGAGCCCGTCAGCAGGAAGGCCTTGCCCAACACGAAGGAGAAGAAGGGCGAATGCCAGTCCGAGTACTCCCCCGTCTGCCCTTGCCACAACATGGTCAGCGAGTCATTCGACATGAGACCAGGCTGGAAGGCCACGAACAGCAGCACGCCCCAGACGAGCGTCAGGCCCCGGCGGACGTGCCAGCTCCCCAGCCTCGCGAGCAGACGATTCCAGACAGATGCGTTGTCGGAAGCGACCGCAGCGGCCTGGACGGGCAGCCCAGCCGAAATGGGTGCAGCCTGTTCCACTTCCGGCAACGCCCGGCCTTCCCTCCCCATTGCGACGCTCCTCGTCGGGAAACGAATTCGCGAGGAGCCTGTCAGGTCAGGTCGGTAGAACTCAAGTTGGGCCTCCGCAGCTCCGGCCCCATCCTCCCAGGCGACAGGGTTTGGGCGGATGTCGCGTGGAGCCAGTCCCGCCGGAGGAAGCCGCGCGAAGGACACGCCCAATAGGAACAGGGAGACTTGTCATCAGGGGGAGGCCGCCCTGTGCTCGACTGGTACCGTCAAGTGCGTGTCGTTGAACCTCACCTGGATTGATGGGAACCAGTGGTGCAGTGGCACCTATCCCCTGCGCCCGGATGCCCTGGTCGAGTGTGCCGAGTGGTGCCCTGAAACCTGCGTCGACAGCGGTTTCGACTGACCTCGTGTCGTTGCGTCAGGCGCACTGAGATGAGGGGACGGCGCGGCCGTGGACCGGGGTTCGACGCGCGGGCGACGTGTCGTGCCGTCCTCTCCCCATGAATTTGCTCAAGCCTGAACCAGACGACCGCGAATCAATCCCAGGAAACACTGAACCGATACCGTGCTCAAAGAAATCGGGCGCCCCCCGTCTTGTCATTGACCAGAACCATCAACGGCCCATCGAAAACGGAGCCATCCTCCCCACTCCGGTCAAACAAGACGACCCATTCGTCGGCCATCCTCGGGTGCTTCCGCGCTCCTGAAGCCAGCCGCAATACCACCTTCAACTCTCGCGCAACAAAACGCCGCGCCGCATCAGTCGCCTCGTCAGCATTCATCGCCCAGACGCCCTCCATTCAATGATGTACCGTCTGCATCAGGCTCGTCGGCCGATAGCCCTCGCCCATCATATATGACGAGAGGTGCCGGCCGAGCTCGGTGGGGTACCACGACTTCGCACCGAGACGGAACGGACACGGCTCAACCCCTTGAGGCATACGCCCGCTGGGGCTGCCCCGTCGGGTGCCGTCAGGACGCAACCACTCGGCACCTGCCTCCAAACCCGGCACAGGCGAAGATATCCAACGCCAAGGTCCCGCGCAGCGGCCCGGCCCCATCCAGTCCCCGCGCCCACTCGATGAAGCCCGATGGCGCCACACACCCGGTGCCCGCGAAAGGCACCTGCTCATGAACTTCAGTTCAGGTGCTTCCCGCGCTCACTCCATTCACCGCGGCGCAGCAGCTCCTCGCGCAGCTGGGTCCGCGCACGGTGCAGCCGCGTCTTCATGGCGGCCAGCTCCAACCCCAGGGCTCTACAGACCTCCTCGCCGGAGAGTCCCTCGAGGTCTCGCATGATGAGCACCTCGCGATAGATGGGCTCCAGGCCCGCGATGGCCGCATGGACGGACTGGATGAGCTCCCATCGCTCAAGGGCCTTCTGCGGGTCGAGCGCGTCGGGCACAAGGCCAGCGTCCTCCCCCAGTTGCTCGCCCAGGGACTGCCGCTCGCGGACGAAGGGACGGAGCATGCGCAGGCACGTGTTGCGCACCACGCTCATCAACCACGAGAGGACGCTGGCGTCCCGCTGCACCTCGGGGCGCTTCGCGAGCTTCGTGAAGGCCTCCTGCACCGCATCGTCCGCGTCGTAGCCGTCCCGGCACACGCGCAGGCCGAACCGGTACACCCGGTCGTGGTAGGTGCGCACCAGCGCGGCGAGGGCCTCGTCATCACCCCGGGCCGCCGCGGCAAGCAACCCTCCGTGCCCCGCGCCCATCAGCGCCCCGGCCCCAGGGGGCACGTCGAGCGGCCCATCAGGGCATAGCCGAGGCAGCTCCCCGCCAGGGCCGAGAAGAGCAGATACGCCCCCAGCACTCCGAAGGTCGCGACCCGGATGGCCAGCGACAGCGGCGCCAGGGCCGCACACGTGACCAGCACCAACCCGCCCAGGGCCCTGAACAGCCGCTCCACCTTCCCGACATTTCGCTTCATGACGCCCTCCATTCACCAGGAGAAGTCACGTCGCGCCAGAAAGGATTCAGGGCCCCGGATTTTTTCGCCGCCCCGCGTGCCAGATTCGCGGGGAGTCCACGGGAGCCAACACGCGCCCCCGCGGACACCGGTGGCGCTGATCCTCCGTGCTGGGTGGCTCCCGGACACTTCCGCCCCACGGGAAGCCGTGAATCAGGCGGTGCTTCGCACTGGCGCGGAACGCTCCTCCGTCGCGGATGCGTCGCCGGGCACCGAGGGCAGCAGGCTGACCTTCAATTTCGCCACGTTGGGTGTCACCCCGAAGAAGGAATCATAGGCGTTGAGGTGCTGCTGCCCCACCGTCGTCATGAAATCATTGAAGCTACCCGGATGGGGAGGCAGCGGCGACGGCGTGAACTTCTGCGAAGGCAGTCTGACGTAGGGATTCGGGCTCGGCAGCAATTGGTACATCTGGTTGATCGCGCCATAAACAAGGTTGGCATCGAGCCCCAGGAAGCCGCTGAGCGGGCCGTAGAGCGTCTGGCACGACTTGTTCTCGACGTAATCCCACACCACGTCGTTCTGCACATTGTACGGCTGGACGTTCATCAAGTTGGTCCAGCCGTGCGGCACCACATCGTACTGGTTCCAGATGACCTGGTTCCAGTAGCCATAATTCGCGATGCCGGAGATCGCCGTCGGCGGAAAGAGCGCAGTAAAGGCGTTGACGAATCCTTGATCTCCGGTCGAGGGGGCGGCCGTCGGCAGCACATAGAGCGCGGCCCACCGCTTCACATCGAAGACGTTCTGATAGAGCCAGCGGGCCAAGGTCGGGCAGAGCGAGCCACCCAGGCTGTGCCCAGCGAAGATCAGCGTCGCCTGATAGGACGCTTTCTCCCCCAGGAAGGTCTGAAGCGATTGATTCGTCTGCGAATCCAGCATGTTCAGCAGATTCGTGGTCCCCCGTGCCGCCCCCTGCGAAACGTTCCCCACGTTGAATTGACTGGGACTGGTGCTGTTCGTCGGGGTGATTCCCACCGGGAAGGCCACCGTGTTCGTGACGCTATTGTCCAGACAGTCCGTGTCGTACCAATTGTGCGCGGTGTCGCTGTTCCCGTTGGTACCAGCAATCGCCACGACATAGCAGTCCGCTTGCGCATTGTGGACCGCGTACATGACATTGTCGGCCACCTTGGACACCCTGCCCTTGCCGCTGCAGTCTGTGTCGGTTTGATAGACGCAAGGTCCCCACACTCGCGTCCACACACCCAATTGTTGACTATTGCTCGTCAACGCAGCATCGATGATAGGCCCAAGCTGCTGAGCGATGTTGGAGGCCGTGTCTTCCAGGCTGTCGCCCAGACCAGAGAACCTCGAAAGCTGGTATACCGTCTGGATGATATTGTAGCTTCCGCCGGTATAGATTGGCTGTACGATGCTCATACGAATGAGCCTCCCCTTGTGTGGTGATGATTCGCTCGGAAACCCAAGCAGAAGGCATGCCAGCACGCCCTGCCGCGATTCCCCAAGGCAATCACACGCATCTCAGGACTCACACCAGGCGGTTGACGCGTCAGCAGGGGTCCTGACGCGTCAGGAGGGTGCTTGACGCGTCAGCGGCGACTCGATGGCCGCGAGCCGGAGGGCTACGAAGCCACCCCAACCTCGAGGACGACGACCCCGGGGCCGGCCCTGGAACCGGTTCACCCCGCACATCCCGCCCCGTTCCGAGCACCGCGAGTCACCGGCCGCCCTGTTCCGCTTTTTGTACGAGGTCGAGAATAAACCGAAGCCCGGGCACGTCAGGGGCCGCGCGCTCGTGTCCCCCAGGAAGCGCGCGGTGGATGACCGCGGAGGGTCCGGCGCGCCCGATGCGGGTGCGGCGGGTGCCGTCATCGCGGCAGACCCGATGTTTCACCATGACAAACAGAGCAATGCCAGTGCAGCCGGACAGGCAATTACATCAGGAGCGATACATGCAACGGAGCGAAGGTCAGCGGATGAGCCGATGGCTGGGAGTCTGCCTCGGACTGTGGTTCGCGGTGGGCTGTGGCCAACCCCCGACGGGGGAGTCCGTCGAGGAAGCATCGGTGGGCTCGCCCATCACGCGCACGAAGCCGCGCGCCCGCATCGCCGCGGGAAGGGACCATTCCCTGTCAGTGCGTCCGAACGGCACCGTGTGGGCGGCGGGCTCGAACGAATACGGGCAGTTGGGCAATGGCTCCACCACGAACAGCGCCGCGCCCCTCCAGGTGCAGGGACTGACAGGGGCGACGGCGGTCGCCGCGGGCTCGATTCACTCGCTGGCGCTCCGCTCTGGCGGCACCGTGTGGGCCTGGGGATACAATGGCAGCGGTCAGTTGGGAAATGGCTCCACGACATCCAGCCCTGTGCCCGTACAGGCGCAAGGGGTGACGGGGGCGACGGCGGTGGCCGCGGGCACGGATCACTCCCTGGCGGTGATGGCGGATGGCACCGTGCGGGCCTGGGGCTACAACGGCTCTGGCCAACTGGGCAATGGCACCACCACCTCCTCTTCCACGCCCGTCCAGGTGCAGGGGCTGACCGGGGCCGTGGCCGTGGTCGCGGGCAGGAATATGTCCCTGGCCCTGCGCTTCGACGGCACGGCGTGGGCCTGGGGCTACAACGGCTCTGGCCAACTGGGCAATGGCACCACCACCTCCTCTTCCACGCCCGTGCAGGTGCAGGGGCTGACCGGCATCACGGCTGTCGCCGCGAGCGAGGATTACGCGCTGGCGGTGAAGTCCGACGGCACCGTGTGGGCCTGGGGCAACGCGTACCTGCCCATGACTCCGTGGCCGCTCTCCACGCCCGTGCAGGTGCAGGGGCTGACCGGAGCCGTGGACGTGGCCGCGGGCAATCTGTTCTCCCTGGTGGCGCGCTCCGATGGCACCGTCTGGGCCTGGGGCTACAACGCCGAGAGCGGTCAACTGGGCGACGCCACCAAGACTGGCCGCACCACGCCCGCGGTGGTGCAAGGGCTGACCGGGGTCACCGCCATCGCCGCGGGGCGGGACCACGCCATGGCCCTGCGCTCCGATGGTTCCGTGTGGACCTGGGGCAACAACGACGTGGGGCAGCGTGGAGATGGGACGCCCGCGAGTCAGTTCCTGCCAGTGGCGGTGCAGGGGATGAGCGAGACATCCTCCGTGGCGGCGGCCCTGTCCCACTCCCTGGCGCTGCGGTACGACGGCTCCGTGTGGGCCTGGGGCGCCAACTACGCCGGCCAGCTCGGGGATGGGACGACGACGCGCCGGGCCGCGCCCGTGCAGGTGCCGGGGCTCGGCGGCGTCATGGCTGTCGCCGCGGCTGGCGACCACTCGCTGGCGTTGCTCTTCGACGGCACCGTGTGGGAGTGGGGCAACGGCGGCGCCGTGCCGGTGCAGGTGCAGGGGCTGAGCGGAGTCGTGTCCATCGCCGCGGGAGGGGGCCACACCCTGGCGCTGCGCTCCGACGGCACCGTGTGGGCCTGGGGTAACAACTCCGTCGGGCAGTTGGGGAATCCCGGTGCCGGTTACGAGAGCGCCACGCCGGTGCAGGCGTCGGGACTCAGTGACGTCGTGAAGGTGGCGGCGGGTGGCGTACACTCGCTGGCGGTGCGCTCCGACGGCACCCTCTGGTCCTGGGGAGACAACTACGGAGGCCAGTTGGGGGATGGGTCCAAGAGCCGTCGCTTCACGCCCGTGCAGGTGCAGGGACTGACTGGGGTCGTGAGCGTGTCGGGAGGCAATGCACATTCGCTGGCGGTGCGCTTCGATGGCACCGGGTGGGCCTGGGGCAACGGCGGGACGGGCACGCTGCTGCTCGCCAATGGCTGGTACAGCCGCACCCGACCGGCGCAGGTGGCGATGACGGGCCTGGTGGAGATGGCTGGAGGCGGGGGCACCTCGCTGGCCTTGAGCGCCACCGGCGCCTTGTGGGCCGGCGGCACCAACGAATCAGGGCAGCTGGGCAATGGCACCACGTCCAATCCGCTCGCGCCGGGGCAGGTGCAGGGGCTGGGCGGCGCGGTCGTCACGGCCGCCGCGGGAGGCGACCACATGCTGGCCGTACGTGATGACGGCACCGTGTGGGCCTGGGGCCACAACGCCGATGGCCAGTTGGGCCATGGCGCCCCCTCCGACGGCATCACTCCCAGCATCTCCCTTCTGTAACCCCTGGGACCACCGCGGGCCCGGAGCGAGCATGGCTCCGGGCCCGCCCGTCGGCGCATGGCTCGACTCCCGCCCGGAGTCCTTGCGAGCCCATGGGGCATGCCTCCATTCTCGCCCTCCTCGCATGCGCTCCGTTCATCTCCTCGCGCCCCTCACCGCCCTGCTGCTCGGCCTCACCCTCCCCTCCAGCGCGGCCCCCAAGGACACAGAGCGTTCCTTCCGGGTCCAATCTCCCGCGGCCTGGGTGCGCCCGGTCGCGCTGGAGACGAGGGACTCGCGGCCCCTGGGCGAAACCGGGGGCGTTCACTACGCGCTCGCCGATCTCCAGGTGCGCGCGGAGCGCCCGCGGGTGGAGCGTTATGCCCACTACGCGCGACGCGTCCTCACCGAGGGCGGCATCGAGGAAGCCGCCGAAATCAACGTGACGTTCGACCCATCCTTCGAGCGTCTCACCCTGCACGGCGTCTGGTTGCACCGCGGCGGGCAACGCAAGGATGTGCTGGAGCCCCAGGCCGTGAAGGTCATCCAGCAGGAGCGCGAGCTGGAGCAGCGGCTCTACAACGGCACCCTCTCCGCGCTCATCTTCGTGCGCGACGTGCGCGTGGGTGACGTCATCGAGTACGACTTCACCGTCGAGGGCGACAACCCTGTCTTCGACGGCCGCTTCCTCGCCTCCGTGGAAACGCGCTACGGCACGCCCCTGGGCCACTGGCGCTACCGGTTGCTATGGCCCTCCGCGCGCGGGCTGCATGTGAAGCAACACGGCACGGACGTGTCTCCCTCCGTGAAGGAGGCGGGCGGTGTGCGCGAGTACGTCTGGGAGCAGCACGACGTGCCGGCGCTCAGCATCGATGACTCGCTCCCCTCCTGGTACCAGCCCTGGCCCTGGCTGCAGCTCAGCGAGTTCGATAGCTGGGCCGCGGTGGCGCGTTGGGCCGTGCCCCTCTACCAGGCGCCCGCGCGGTTGCCCCCGACGCTCCAGGAAGAGGTGAAGCGACTGCGCGCGGCGCACGCTTCCCCCTCCGCGCGCCTGCTCGGGGCGCTGCGCTTCGTGCAGGACGAGGTGCGCTACCTGGGGATGGAGCTGGGTCCCAACTCGCACCGCCCCCATGCTCCGGAGGAAGTGCTCGCGCGGCGCTTTGGTGACTGCAAGGACAAGACGCTGCTGCTCGTCACGCTGCTGCGAGCGCTCGGCATCGAGGCCAGGCCGGCGCTCGTCCACTCCGCCTGGAAGCAGAAGGTGGAGTCGATGCATCCGTCTCCCGTCGTGTTCGACCACGTCATCGTCCAGGCGCGCCTGGAGGGGCACGACTATTGGCTGGACCCCACGGCCTCACACGAGCGCGGTCCGTTGGAGTCCTTCGAGCCGCCGCCGTTCCGCCGCGCCCTGCCGATTGACGAGGCCACCACGGGACTGGTGGAGATTCCGGAGCCGCTCAGGCTGGAGCCCGTGATGGAACGGGAGGAGTCCTACACGGAGAGCGCCGACGGCCAACCCGTGACCCTCACCGTGACGACGCACTGGAAGGGTCCGAGTGCCAATCAAATGCGCCGAAACCTCTCCACCGCGTCACTGAAGGACGTGGAGCGTGAGTACCTCAACTTCTATGCGCGCGATGACCCGACGATTCGCGCCACCGCGCCGCTCTCCGTGCAGGACGACCCGGAGCGCAACGTCATCACCCTGGTGGAGCGCTACGTCATCGAGTCCTTCTGGTTGGAGCAGCAGCGCGAATTCACCGCATCCACCATCACCCGCTACCTCACCCGACCGCGCATCGGCCAGCGCACCATGCCCCTGGCCATCATGCACCCGGTGAATGTGCTGCAACGCATCCGCTTCGAGTCGCTCCACTCCATGCGCATCAGGCACCAACGGGACACCGTCCAAGGACCCGCCAGCGCACTCGACTACCGGTTCTGGACGGAGGACAGCGACAACGTGCTCTTCCTCGAGTACCGCTACCACAGCCTCGCGGACGCGGTGGAGCCCGCCCGGTTCATGGCGCACCTGGAAGCCCTGAAGCGGATGGAGACCCACGCCGGCTACCAGGTGACGCTCGGCACGACTCACGGCAACCAAGGCCGAGGCCAGTCCGGGTTCACCTGGTTCGGCGTGGCCATGGGGCTGGGGGGCCTCGCGCTGGGCGGGCTCCTCATGTTCATGGGTGACGGGCCGCGCGCGTTCCTCCGGGACGTGCGGGCGCGAAAGCGCAAGCGGGCGTTCTCGCGCAAATTCGCCTCTGTCGAAGGGGACAGCCCCGCTCAGGCCATGTCGCTCGCCACCGTGGGCGAGCTGCACGCGCGGCTGTCCGGAGTGCGCTGCGCGTGCGGCGTGGCCGGTGCCGGGGCACCGAAGCTGGAGGAGGTCGTCCTCGGAGAGCAGCACCTCGTCCTGGCGAAGTGGACATGCTCCGGCTGTGGCACCGGACGCCATGCCTACTTCACGGTGCGCGAGGAGCGCGCGGCCTGAGTCCCTACGGGCCGACGCGCACCTGCGCGGGTGTCCTCCCGGGATAGGAGGCCGTTCCCGCCAGCCTCCGTGAGTCCGTGCTCCGGAGGGCGGGACGGTTGCGATGCAAATCAGCGACCAGGGTGTCCGGAAACCCGGGATTGGACGGCCACCAGTCCTGAGTTCCCCTCGTGGAGCAAGGACCCGCACGCCCCGGAAGTACGACGACCTGAGCCCCCCGTTGGCAGGCACACTCCACACGCCACATGGAGTCCCCCCTACCTCCGAGGTCCCTCCTTGACACGCTCCCTTCGTACCCTAGGGCTCATTCTTTCGACCTTGTGTCTCTCGCCGCTGATGGGTTGCGACGAGGACCCACCCTCCCCATCCACCCCCGACGCGGGCCGGGACGCGGGCAGCGATGCAGGCCCCAATGAGACCCCGGACGCTGGACCGGACGCGGGCCCCAATGAGAACCCGGACGCGGGACCGGATGCGGGCGTGGATGCCGGTCCCTATGTCTGGGATGGCACCTACGTACCGCTCGAGGAGCATGGGGACGTCGAGGACAAGGGCATCCTGGCCGACTGCAAGTTCGACCCCCGGAACGTCTCTCCCACCATCTGCAACGAACTCGACCGCGCCGACCTTTTCGACCTGTCCCAGTGTGAGACGCAGTCGCTCGGCGCGCTGGCCCAGGAGGGTATCTACCAGGTCGAGCTCCGGGGAGAGCGCGCGCTGCCGGATGGCGGCACCCGCATCGTCCCTTCCTCGACGGGGTTCCTGCTTCGCGACGACGGCGGCACCAGCACCCTGTATGACCAGCCCGTTCTCAAGCTCGTCATGGAGGGAGACCGCTTTGTGCTGCAGGGCCAGGTGCCGCGAACCGGCACCGTCATGAACCTGACGGGCTGCGAGACGAAGGCCCCCAACATCCTCACCGGCTGCTTCGCATCTTGCCGCCGAGGCCAGTTCACCCAGGGCGGCACCTTCGAGGCCCACCGCGTCGTCAAACAGGAGGCCGAGCCCGAGTCCTCGGGCGGGCTCGCGCTGTTGTCCGAGCACCGCGTCTCCACGGGCCTGGCCGTGGACATCTACGTCACCAAGGGGCACGCCTACGTCGTCTCCATGCCCCACCAGGACCAGTTGGGTGGACTCACCGTTTTCAACGTGAGCAACCCGCGCAACCCCGTGCGCACCGCCTCCATCAGCCTGCCTGGGGACAACTTCTGGAATGGCGTGTGGGCCAAGGACAACGCGCTCTACGTCGCGAGCAATGACTCGGGCGTCGTCGTCTATGACATCTCCCAGCCCGCCGAGCCCCTCTTCGTGCGCAGCCTGTCCACGGGCGGAGACGGAGGCGCGCACACGGTGCTCGTCGACGGCAACTTCCTCTACGCCATGGTCCCCATCTCTGGCACCTTCATCTACGACCTCACCCACCCACTTGACCCGGTGCTGCGCACCGTCATCCCAGGGGGTCCCCACGACTCCTTCGTCTACGAGGGGCGCCTGTACATCAGCGACTCCAGCGACGGCTATGCCCTCTTCGACCTCGCCAACCTCGACGACATCCGCGAGGTGGGCCGCTACATCATTCCCAATGGCTTCTCCCACCACAACGCGGTAGGCACCTTCGGGGGGAAGACCATCGCCTTCGAGGGCGGTGAGTTCAATGCCTCTCACGTGCGCGCGCTCGACGTCACCGACCCGGCGAACATCGTGAAGATTGGCACCTTCAAGATGCGACGTGTCACCTCCATGCACAACCTCATCCTGCGCGGCAACCTGCTCTACGTCGCGTGGTACCAGGAGGGCTTGCGCGTGCTGGATGTCTCAAACCCCACCCAGCTTCGCCAGGTGGCACACCACCACGTCTTCCGCGAGACGGACCCGCTCCGGGGTGACAGCCTCTTCGAGGGCCTCTTCGGCGTGCGCGTCCCGGGCGACGGCTACGTCTACACCGCCGAATCCTCCCGAGGGCTCATGATCTTCAACGAGCTGTGAGCTTCCTCGGCGCTTCGTAGGAATGAGGCATCCCCAGGTGAGGTCGGCGCCTGGGGGTGCACGCATCCCCCTTCACTAGCCGTTCGCCTTCCTCGAGGTTCTCCACCTTGAGGAGCGGCTCGACGATCTCCACGACGCCGGGCGCCATGCTGACGTGCGTACCCTTCCGGTCATGCATGCGCGCGAGCACGCGATACCGGCCCAACGGCACGTCGGCGGTCCGCCAGTCGAAGACCGTCAGCGCCGTGGCCGCCGCGGTGCCGAGCACGAGCGGAATCTGATCCGAAGTCGTCTCCGGATCGCCATCCGCGTCGGCGAGCAGGTCCACCGTGGTCGCCCCCGCGACGGTCGACACCCACTCGATGGACACCGGCACGCCGGGAGCGAGGGTCAAGCGCTCAGCGGGACGGACAACCGTGATGTGTCCGACGGCGTCGCCGCCAGGAGGGCGGGCATATTCCTGAGAGCCACAGCCCACGGTCATTGCAGTCACAAGGCCGAGCCGCGAGAGGTGCAGGCGCGTGGGCATGCCGGCACGCTAACACCCGGTGCGCGAGGTCAGCCCACGACTCAGGGCAGGTTGTCCGCGATGACCGCCCGGAGCGGCGTCTCGTGGAATCCCAGGGTGCGAACTCGCTCACCGAGGATGTCCTGCTTGGAGTCCACCTTCGGTGACCTGTCTCGCATCACGATGACCTTCACGCGAGCGTTCGGTCTCTCCACGCATCTGCCGGATGCACGCGCCTGGATTGGGATGACGACCTGACGACTTCGCCAGGAAATTCAAGAAAAAGCCGCAATACGACTTCAAGTCCTCCGCATGAAGTGATGGAGTGCCAGTCCGCAGGGCCCGGCATGTGTCCGCCGTGACTGGCCGGGAATCACTCGATGTCATGGGGGGCGAACGTCATGCGCCAGCAAGCGATTCTTCGTGTCGTGGTGGGGAGTGCCTCGCTGTGTCTGGGAGGCTGGAGTGAAGCAGTGTGGGCCGGAGGGCCCGCGCAAGGCCCCGTGGGAGTGCTCGCGGAGCCCGCCAGTGGAGCCGCGCGTCCCCGGACGCTGGATGAAGCGCTGCTTGAGGTGGAGCGCGAGGTGCCGGGCTTCGGCGGCATGTATCACGATGAGAAGGGGCGGCTCGTGGTGCGCCTGGTGAATGCCACCGCGGCGCCGGCCGCGCGCCGGGCCATCGCCTCCGTGTTCGGCGCGGAGAGGATTCCCCAGGCGGGCGTCGTCACACAGCCCGCCACGCGGACGTTCTCCCAGCTCAAGGCCCTGCAGGAGCGACTCACACCGGACGTCCTCGCGCTGCCGGGCACCGTCTTCACGGACGTGGACGAGAAGTCGAACCGGGTGGCCATTGGCGTCGAGAAGGCCGAGGCGCGGGCCATCGTCGAGCGGGCCATCGCGCGCCTGGCGGTGGCTCGGGACGCGGTGGACATCGTCGAGTGGGGGCCCATCAACCCCACCAACGTGCAGAGCGGATGGACACCGGTGGGGGGCGGACTGCAGATAGAGACGCCGGGCAAGTACTGCACGCTCGGCTTCCCCGCGCTCCAGGGCGGAACGCTGGGCTTCGTGAGCAACTCGCACTGCACCCAGGTCCAGGGCGGGGTGGAGTCAACGCCCGCGTACCAGGCGGTGGCGCCGTGGCTGGTGGGGACGGAGACGACGGACCCCGGCTACGCCAGCGGAGGAAGCTGCCCGGCGGGGCGCATCTGCCGCTCGAGCGACAGCGCCTTCTTCCGCGGGGAAGCGGCCATCGCCACCTACGTCGTGCAGACGCCGGGCGCGTTCGACCTGAACATCTCCGCCTGGCCGGAAGTGACGGGGAAGGTGCTGTACCCCTCCCAGGGACAGACGGTGTTCAAGACGGGCCGCACCACGGGCACCACCAGCGGCACCATCCAGTGGGCGTGCGCCACGGTGAATTCGGGCGGTACGCCACACACGTTCTACTGCAACTACATCGCGACCAGCGCCACGCAGAACGGCGCTGGCGGTGACAGCGGCTCCCCCGTGTACTTCCTCAATGGCAACGGGGTGACGCTGACGGGCCTGATGTGGGGCGCGGGCGCCAGCCCGTGGAACTTCGGCTTCTCGCCCCTGGGCGGCGTGCAGGCCGAGCTGGGCGTCGTCCCGTACTGCCAGGGCGGCGTGGGCTGCTGAGCGGCTCACGCGCCCGGGAAACGACCTGGGAGGAGGAGGGTCCACTCCTCTTCCTCCCAGAACGGGCCGCCCTTCACGGGGGATGAAACCGCCGCGTGGGACACCGCGGGGCCCGCTCCCTCAACAGGGGAAGCAGTACACCAGCCGGGAGTACGACGTCCGGACGCCCGAGAGGTACCGCCGCCCGCTGCATGTCTGGGTCTCGTTGCCCACCATCTCCGAATAGGTGTCATCCGAGAAGTAATCCCACTCACAGCTCTGGGCTGGAGCCGCCTCGGCCTTCGGGGCATAGGTGGACGTTCCGAGGCCCACGAACGCGGGAACCGCAAGCACAACGCCCAAGAGCAGCCTTTTCATTGAATGCCTCCAAGGGGAAGAACCGCGACCTCGAACCTAGGTTGCCTTGGATTGCAATGGCAAGGGGGCCCATGCGGGGCCGCCAGGGAAGACCTTGGGCGCGTCCCTGAAAGGAGCGCGGCATGTTATGAATTGCATGCACCCACCACTTTACGAGGGCACTCCCATGAAGAGC
Organism: Myxococcus sp. CA033; assembly: GCF_013336625.1. NCBI lineage: Bacteria > Pseudomonadati > Myxococcota > Myxococcia > Myxococcales > Myxococcaceae > Myxococcus > Myxococcus sp. CA033. The sequence continues at coordinate 577,880 of NZ_JABUMU010000001.1, forward strand.
ACCTTGCGCATCATTTCGCTGATGGCCACGAGCCTGCTGATGGCCTGTGGTGAGGGCGCCCCCCAACAGGAAGGCGCTGGACTGCCCACACTCGAAGACAGTCACGCCGCTCTGGTCGCTCCCACCGCCTCCATCTCCTGCTCGAGCACCTCCACTGACATCACGTGCATTGGCGGCTCCACGGGTGGCAGCCCGCTTTACCGGAGCCAGTGGTCGCGGACGATGTACTTCGACGGCGAGGTCCTCAACTCCCCCTGGGGAGATGGCAGCGCCACGTATAGTGAGTCCTGCGTCACGCCGACGTCCGGGAACCCGCCGGGCTATTCCATCCGGTTCCGCTACCGCGTGGTGACGGCTGCACAGGAAGTCTCCAACGTCGCCACCGGCCCTCTCTATGCTTGCGAGTGATTGCGGGCTGAAGCCCCGCCCTCCTCCGACGAACAAGCCCAACCGCTGACGTTCCAGTGGGATGCGAATGACCCACGGTGGACCGTGCCCCCAAGAGAGCGGCACGTCCCACGCATGGCACGAGAACGGAAAGACTCGCGCTACTCGCCGATGATGTCCGAGCCCAGGCTCACGCCTTCACTGTACACCGTGGCCTGGAAGGGGTTGCCATCACCGGTCATATCGAAAGCCATCACAACGGACGCGGCTTCCCCGAGCTGAGCCAGCCACGCATCCACCGCTTCCGGATCCCTGAACGCGTACGTGCCCGCCTCGGTCTGAACCACTTCGAACGGGGCCGCGCCCAGCTGTTCGCCGCGCGAGCCGAGCACCGCCACGTTCATGAAGGGACTCGTGAGCGTCGGAGCCGCCCCGCCAATGCCAGCGAGGGCCATCTCCAGGCCCGAGGCGCCTCCAGCAACGGCGCCCGCCCTGAGGGACTTCTTCTTGATGGTCACCGTGACTGTCGCCGTGCCCTCGAACTTCCCAGTGCTCGGATTGTACGTCATGGTCGTCGAGCCCGAGACAGTCGTCTCGCACGCCGGCAACAGGGCCAGCGCGAGGACCATCGGGACAATGCTCAGGATTCTCATCAACTTCGTCATGGCTGACACTCCAGATCGAGAGGAATGCGCTGCCATCCCTCCCCGGAACAGTCCAGGCAAGGCGGCAGGCCCGCGATACTCCATCAATACGACACACCACCCCGACCGCCCCCCCTTCGGGGACGCCATGGCGAATCAAAGGCAATCACCCACCACATCAGGATGGCGACGACAAAGTACGATCCGAATCGTACATTGTCAAATGAGGGCGCTCGCGGGCCCGCGCGCGGCGGCCACGGCGACAGAGAATCCTCGGCCGGGGACCCTCCAGCGACGAGGGCCACCCCGGACGAAGGCTGTCACCACGGACGTCAGCAGTCCCGGGCGTAGTCCTGCTCGAACACCAGGACGCCGCGCGACTCCGGGAAGTAGATGACATACAGCTCCCAGATCATGCAGGCGTCCGGCCACATCTCCCGGCTGTAGTGCCAGCCCGTCACCTGCACCGCCTCGGAGCCGTTGCTGTACTCCTGGCCCAGGGCCGGATGCAGGGAAGACAGCCTGGAGAGCAGCCGCGACTGCGCGAACTGCGCGTAGGTCGTATTCGCCAGGCGCGCGCCGAACAGCGCATTGCTCTGCTCCGTCAGGGAAACGGCCTCGGCGACCTTGTCCAGGCTCGCGGGAGTCGAGTGGCTCCAGGGGAAGGAGTAGCCACGCAGTTCGCCGTAGCACGCGGAGGAGGTGCCACAGGCCGCGTTGGCCGCCGACAGCTTGGACTGCAGGCCCGTGCTCACCGGCCGTGAGCCCAGCGACACGGAATACAGCCCATAGGCGACCGTGTAGTCGGACACGCAGACCGGCCACATCCGCTGCGTCCACGTGGCCTCGCCGCCCGCGCACCAGACGGGTTTGGAGGAGGCCGACGGAGCACATGCGCCCTCGTAGAGCGCGTGCGCGTCATCCGCGCCGAAGCACAGGGCGAAGGCCTCGTTGACGGGCAGGCCCTCCGCGTCCCAGTGGGCCATGCAGTCCTCGACGCGGGGACCCACCCGGGACTGGTCACACGTGGCGTAGACGGACGGGTCCACCGGCTCGCAGTTGCCGCTGAGACAGTCGAGCTGGAGGCGGAAACGCTTGCCCGCGCCCTCACCGCTGCTGACCACGACGAGATACTCGCCGCCCTGGGCGAAGGTGACGGAGGCCACCTTGCTGAGCTGGCCATAACCCGCGTCATCGTCCTGGGCCCGCACGGTGGTGCCGTAGCTGCCGCTGGCATCCCTGGGGCCGTAAACGAAGAGCCCCGTGTCCAGGGACATGCTGCTGCCCAGGTGCGTCACCTCCAGCTTCGCGCTCGAGCCGGCCGCGACGTTGATGGCGAAGGAGTAGTACTGGAGGGGCGTGGTGAAGGACGTCTGCACCGCGCCGGGGAGCGCCACGCTGCCCAGGAACGTGGTGCTGTCCAGGACGTTGCCACTCGACGGCGTGGGCGGAGGGAAGAGCACCCCCTGCTCCACGGTGTCGACGGCGGGCGGCGCCTCACCCGCGGGCAGGTCGGAGGAACCACAGGCGGCCAGCAGAAAGACAGACACCCACCGGAGCGACTTGAGGGAACGGAGCATTGGCGATGGCCTCGTGGAACGGGGAATGGCACACCCCTGTTCGCCGCCGCCGCCCTGCCCTCCCAGGTGAGCCGCGCGGAGCATAGGCACGCGCGGCTCGGCCACCCCAGGACCTCACACGTCTGTCACCTGATGCACCGGCGCGTCAGGGGGCGGGCTGCAGCGCTTTGCGTTCCTTGGCGCAGACCTGAATCAGCTCGAGCATGCTCATGCTGGCGCCGCCGATGTCGAACTTCTGCTCCTTGAAGTCGGGGTATCGGTTCTCCAGGATTCGCCCCTCCGCGATGCAGTCATTGAGCTGCGAGAGCGCCTCGTTCTTGCGTCCCTTGGAGAGCAGCGACTTCGCCGAGTCGTAGGCCTTCCTCTGGCCATCCTGGAACCGAAGCTCCACGTCCGCCCTCTTCTGGGGCGCCTGCAGCGCCTCCGCCTTCTGGGCGCACTGAGCCATCACCTCCTGGGGCTGGGTGGGAGTGCCGCCCACGAGCACGTCGACCGTGGCGAGGCTGGCGTTCTCCTTCACCATCCTGGCCCCCTCGTCCTGGCAGGCCGTGAGCTTCTCCAGCGCGCTCGCGTACAGCTCCTTCTTCTTGCGCAGGTCCGTGGAGGACGCGGCCGCTTCCGACGCCTTGCTGGCGACGCCCAGGGCCTCACCCGTCAACCGACGCAGCGCCCGCGCCTGCTTCGCGAACTCGAGGGCCTCGACCAGCTTCAGCCACTCGGCGCGAGCCCGCTCCGCGGACGCCGCGTAGCCCGCGTCCTGCCGCTCCAACGCCGCGTTCGCCTCGAACATCTGCATGACCTCATCCACGCTCTTCGAGGCGGTCTCCACGTCGCCGTCGGTCGATGAGATGCCCTTCGCGGCTTCGAGCTTCTCCTTCGTCGTGGTCAGCCGGGAAGCAAGCTGGACGCGAGCATCCGCCGCGGCCAGGACGATCTTCCGCCGGTTGATGCGCTCGCCCAGGTCCGCCATGCGCTCCTTGGTCTCCTTCGCGTACAGCGCGTAGTCGCGGTCCTTCTTGACGAACGGGGCACCCACCTCCAGCACCGCGCCAATCTGCTTGACCGCGTTCTCCGCCTCCTGGAGCTGCGCCGGCGACGGCGTCTCCTTCTGAATCTGGATGACCAGCGCCGCCGCGTTCTTCCGCGCCTCGTCGACCTTCACGCGCTGCTGCTGCAGGTCGACCTCGTACCGGCGCCGCTCCATCGTCGCCCGCCCATCCCTGAGCAACTGGCGCGCGTCGGCGGCGGCTGGGCTGATGGCGGGGTTCTTCGCGTGGACCGTCTCCAGCGTCTTCTCCAGGACGACCAGTGCCGTCTTCGCCTCCTCGAACTGCTCGGCGGTCGCGGCCCGCTTCTCGATGTTGCGCAGGGCCTGCATGACTTCGGCGCGAGCCGCATCGAGGGTGCGGACCTGGAGCACCACCTCCACCTCGACGAGCGTGTTCTTCACCTCGGCGAGGTACTGACCGATGGCCTGACTCCTCGCCGCCTGGGGCTCGTACTTGTCCACCAGCTTCCGGCCGACGAACGCCGCCGTCTTGGCCTCGGCGAGCTGCTCGGGCGTGGGCCGCTTCACCCGGAGCGCCTTGGCGGACGCGCGGAGCTCTTCATGGGCGGGCTCCAGCTCCACCTTCACCCGCGAGACACCTGCCTGCACCACGGACTCATCCATCTGGCGCCGGGCCTGGGTGACCTCGGCGCGAGCCTTGTCCGCGTCCGCGCGGTACGCCTTGTCTTGCACCTCGAGCGGCTTGCCCTCCTCGAGCTGCTTCTGCAGCGCGGCCGTCGCCTTGTCGGCGGCCGTGAACTTCTCGTCCGACCAGGCCTTTCCCAGGTCGGCGAGCGCGCTCGCCAGTGACTTGCGGCTCGCATCCAGGAGGCCGCGCTGTTTCTGAGCCGACAGTTGCAGCCACCGCTCATCGAGCGTCTTCCTGTGACGGGCGACGGTCGCTTCGACGTCGGTGAGGTACGAGGAGAACTTCGGGTCCTGGCTCTTCAGGGGCCGGCCCTCCTCCGTCAGCTTCTCGAGCACGTCCACCGCGGCACGCGCCTCGTCCATCGCCTTGGAGCCCGGGTCGCCCTGACCGAGCTTCGACATGCGCTCGTTCAGGGGCGCGAGCGCGCTGTCGATGCGCCGGCGGTAATCGTGGATGTGGACCTTCGCCCGCCGCTCATCGACGTACTCGCGGTCGGTCCGGAGCTGCTTCCGCGCGGCGAGGACGCTCTTGGCGTATTCGAGATCTTCCGTCTCGAAGCTCGCTCCCGCATTGAGCGCCTCTTTCAGCGCTTCCACCGCCGCGAGGGCGGCGTCGAGGTCTGCGCCGCGCGGCGGCTCCTGTTCGATTCGCTGAACGGCCGTCGTCAGGGCCGCGCGCGCATTCTCCAAACGCTTCGAGGCTTCCTCGATGGACTTCGCGGCGCCAGCGGCAGGAGGCGCGGCCGGGGCATCGGTGGAGGCGAAGACAAGGAACCCGATAAGCATCAGCACTGAAGTACGTACCATTCAGGGAAACCTACTACAGCGAGGCGGTGGGAGCCTCGGCATAGTGTCCGCGTCCCCCGCCTGGAGATGCGGTCAGGCTGCATCAAGGTGGCCCAGATGAAGCGCCAACTCGCCTGGGCGCACGCGGGGCGAAAAGGCACCTCCCAGCATCTCCGTGGAGAGAGGAGCCCGCGCGGGTCCCCTTCGCGCGGGCGTCAGGGCCGCAGACGGAAAGGCACCTTCACCACGCGGTAGACGGCGACAGGCCGACCCTCGAGCAACGCGGGCTGGTAGCGCCAGGTGCTCACCGCGCGCATCGCGGCGGACACGAAGGGCTCTTCACCTCGCATCACGGAGACGTCGCGCACCTCGCCGCGCTCCGTGACGACCAGTTTGAGGACGACCAGTCCCTCGCGCCCCGCGGCACGCGCATGTTGGGGGAACTCCGGCTGGAGGTTGCCCGCATGTTCCACGGGGGGCTTCGCGTTCTCCGGCAGTTGGATGGGCCCCGTGGGAGCCGAAACCTGGAGCGTGCCTTCGGCCACCGCGCCTGGCTGCTCCGCCATGGGCTTCGCGGCCCCGGGGACATCCAGGGGCATGGGCGCGCTCAGGGACGCTCCTGACATCCACTCGGAGCTCCCCGAGCCCTCCGCGCTGGCAGAGGACGTACCCGGGGACGACGAGCGTCCGCCGCGCTCACGCTGCAGCCGCTGACTCAAGAGCACCTCACCCGAGCCCCCGGCGAGCATCCGGTCCGAGCGATACCCCTCCCGCACGAACGTCACCTCCGCGGTGGCCATGCCGCCCGCGTCGGGTGGCACCTCCAACACGAACGGCGTGGTGCCCCGCTCCACTCCCTTCCAGAAGACACGCGCCCCCTCCGGCTGACTGGAGATGTGGAAGCGCACGGGGCGAGGCGCAACTGGCGCCGTCACGGAGGGTGGCGCCTGCCGCACCGATTCGGAAGGCGAGGACACCGCGACCAACGGCGGCGACTCCACGGGCGCTCGCGGACGGCGGGCCCCGAGCAGATAGGCGCCAGCTCCGCAGACGAGCAACACGCCCAGGCCCGCTCCCATCCTGAGCGCCCTTCGGCGGAAGCCCGGACGCGGAGAGTCCGGACTGAGCACGGAGGACTCGTCCAGGATGATGTCCAGGACCAGGGTGCCCTGAACACCGCTCGTGGTGGACCGCATCGATGGCGCGAGGGACATGCCGACAGGCCCGGTCACCGCCTCTCCAGGGCCGGTATCCAGCGAGATGGCCGTGCCCGGACCCGCTGCTCCGCGCAATGCCTCCAGGAGCGCCTCCATCGACTCGTAGCGGTGCGCGGGCTGTTTCTCCAGACAGCGGCGCACGACAGTCTCCACGGACGCGGGAATGGCCACGTCCGGGCGCACCACCTGGAAGCGCGGTGGGACCTCCTTGTGGTGCGCGAAGATGAGTTCCAGCGGGTCCTGCATCAGGAAGGGCGGCCGCCCCATGAGCATCTGGTACAGCACCACCCCGAGCGCGTAGACGTCGCTGCGCGCGTCCGCCAGGTTGCGCGCCTGCTCCGGGGCCATGTACGTCGGCGAGCCCAGGAAGGTTCCCACCTGGGTGATGTCAGGCACCGACAGGTGGCTGGCGCCCTCCACGACGAAGGGCTTCACCAGTCCGAAGTCGAGCACCTTCACGTGGTCGCGCTCCGCGCTCCCCTCCTCCGCCAACAGCATCACATTGGCGGGCTTCAGGTCGCGGTGCACCACTCCCAGACGGTGTGCCTCGCGCAGGGACCGACACACCTGTTGGGCGATGTCCACCGCGCGCGGCCAGGGCAGCGGCCCGGCGGTGAGGTGCTCCGCCAGCGTGCGCCCCTCCAGGTACTCCATGGCGATGTAGAAGGTCCCGTCATCCGTCTTCCCGTAGTCGATGAGGGTGACGGTGTTCGGGTGGCGAAGCTTCGCCGTGACGCTGGCCTCCAGGAAGAAGCGCCGCTGGAACTCCGGGTCGTTCGCGAAGGGGAACGTGGGGCTCAGCACCTTGAGCGCCACCATCCGTTCGAGCGGGAGCTGGAGGGCGCGATACACCCGGCCCATTCCCCCGGCCCCCAGCGGCGCCAGCACCCGGAAGCGCTCGTGGAGCACCTGGCCGAGGAGTGGGTCCACCGGCGAAAGAGGCGAAGTCGAGGGGTGCGATTCGGTCTGCATGGCGATCACCTGAGCAGGAACCGTCGCATGCACCCGTCACGGCGGCGTGCCGTGCACATCACGTCATGGCCAACACCCCGTCACGGCCCTCCGGACGGTGAGCGGACCGGCACCGACGTCCCTCGGCTCACGACGCGGCCTACGCGCTGAAGCGCTGAAGCCGCCCCGAGCAACGCCTCCGGCTCCGCGAGGCTTCGCGGCGGGCCGGAGGCAGGCGCGTACCTACTGGATGGTGATAGGGATGTTGTAGAGGAAGCACACTGGGACCTTCTGGGGCTTGTACTCCCAGCCCGCCTTGAGTCCCTGGATGATGTCCTCGTCCGCGCCAGGCACGGACTTCACCGGCGTCACTTCGTACACGCTGCCGCTGGTGGAGACGCACACCTTGTAGATGCCCTGCAGCGTCTGACCGCGGTGGGACTGCTTGAACACCTCCGACAGGCGCGGCGACGTCTGGCGCACCACGTCACGCTGGATGACGAAGGGCGGCACGTTCTTGGGCTTCACCGGCTCGGCGGGGCCCGTTCCACCCACCACCCCGCCCACGACGCCTCCCACTACTCCTCCGACAACCCCACCCGCTACCCCGCCGGCCACACCTCCCTCGACACCGCCCTCTTCGGGGGGCGCCTCGGGCTCCGGCTCCGCGGGCTCCGGCTCGACGGGCGCCTCCACGGGGACGGGTTTGACCTCCACGGGAGTGCGGAGCTCCGTCCGGGGCTTCTTCTCCACCTGACGGGGCGTCGTCCTGCTCGGCGCCGGTGGGGGCGGCGGAGGCGGCGGAGGCGGGGCCTTGACGAGGTTGAGCACCACCTCGATGGGCTGCTCCGCCTCGAGGGCGATGGGCTTCACCAGCAACATCAGCACCGCCACGATGCCGACGTGCACGGCAATCGAGAAGGCGGCAAAGCCGAGGATGCGCGAGGGAGGGTCGGTCTGCTGCGCGAACATGCCGGGGCAGGGCATACCACAAGCTGGGGAAGAGTCCTCGGGATGTAATCGTGCTGCGCCAGCAGAACGGGGGTCTGTCACGAGGACGCCACTCAACTGATACCTGAGGACGTGAGACTCGTGCTAGAGGGCCGCCACCTCGTCCCATCCCCAGAGGTTTTTTCCGTGCAGACAAAAATGAAGTGCGTACTCGGGCTCGCGGCAGCCCTGAGTGCGGTGGCGTGTGGTGAGTCGAACGAGGAGGTCGGTGACAAGTATCAGGGAGTCATCGACGCCACGAACCTCGACTCCAAGTTCAGGCCCACCAGCGGCATCTACCGGCCGGCGGCGGCCCGGGTGAGGGGCACCAACGTGCCCTTCTACAACCTGGGACAGGTCGCGACCGAGCGCAAGGATGACCGCGGCGTGCTCACCAACTCGGGCGTCCCCGTGGACGAGACCGGGCGTCCGTTCCTGCCCGCGAGCAGGGTGGTCGCCACCTCGTACGACTTCGCGGACGGCTGCAAGACGGGCAAGGCGGACTTTGACTTCCGTCTCGACAGCTACCCGGAGACGGTGCAGTGGCCCCTCTTCGCGGCGCTACCGCTGACCGTTACCGGCAACACCACGCCCCCCGTGCTGCCCCTGATGAAGGTGGCGCGCTGGACGGGCACGGGCGCCGAGCAGTGCAACTCCATCAAGGACGTGGCCTCGCTCACCAAGGGTGCCTTCGGTGGCGCCGCCGAGGAAGAGACGACGCTCGCCCTGCGCGCCATCATCGACGTGTCCGCGCAGCTCAACCCCCTGCGCACGGGCTCCGAGTTCACCGCCCAGGGCGGCTGGTACCGCGGCCTGCAGCTGGCCTACCTGGACGGCGGTCCCGTGCAGGTGGATGAGACCGGCAACGTGCGGGTGATGGACGGCGTCCTGGTGAGCCCGCCGACGGGCGCGCCCACCACGGAGACGCCCGTGTACCTGTTCTCGGCCCTCCCCGGCGAGGAAGGCTGGTCGCCAGTGGTGCGCCTGCGCACCTTCACCGCGACCGCGGCGAAGCCCGCCTCCAGCTACACCGGCCTGTGCGTCGACACCTGCGCGGAGACCGAGCTCAACCTCTCCACCGTCACCCGGTACGCCGGCGTGCTCTTCGTCGTGGGGAGCACCCTGTGAGCGCCACCCTTTCTTCCCAGAGCCCTTCCATGAAGACGCCTTTCTTCCGGGGCGGCGGCGCGCTCGCGCTGCTGCTCGCGCTCGTCGCGGCCCTCCCCGTGCCCGCCCTCGCCGCGGGCCAGAACTACGGCCGCATGGCCGGCTACGTCTATGACCCGACGGGCGCCCCGCTCGCCGAGGTGCCCCTCACCGTGACGGGCCCGGCGCTGCTGCAGCCCCAGTCGCGCACCAGCGGCGAGGACGGCCGCTTCGAGTTCGACACCCTGCCCCCGGGCGAGAACTACACCCTGGAGGTCAACGTCCCGGGCTTCGCCCCCATCAAGAAGACGGGCATCACCGTCCTGCTCGGCCAGGCCTCGCAGGTGGACGTGAAGCTGGAGGTGTTCACCGAGCAGACGGCGGTGGCCACCTACGAAATCGTCGAGAAGGTCAACCCCATCATCAACCCGGACTCCGCGCAGATGGGCGCGGTGATGAACGCGGAGAAGGCGGCCACCTCGCCCGTCTTCACGCAGGTGCAGGCCATGCCCCAGCTGGTGGCGGGCGTGGGCAACGGCAACGCGCCCAGCCTGCGCGCCGGCCTGTCGCGCTACGGCAAGTTCTTCATCGACGGCATGGACACGTCCGACGTGGTGGACGGCAGCATCAGCTCGCCGATGAGCTTCTACGCGGTGGAGAACTTCGAGGTCATGACCGGCGGTCTGGACGCCCAGTACAACTCGCTGGGCCTCATCCAGAACGTCGTCAGCAAGAGCGGCTCCAACAAGTTCACCTACGACGTGACGATGATTCTCTCGCCGGCGTGGGCCAACGCGAAGTACCGGGGCGCGGCCAACCAGAACCCCAACGTGGCCAACTACACGCAGAACGAGGTGCCGCTGTCCGAGACGGCCTTCTACAGCCCCCTGGTGGGCGTGGGCGGCCCCATCATCAAGGACAAGCTGTGGTTCTACGTCTCCGGCCAGTGGAACTTCTCCCAGCGCGACACGCCGCTGGGTGAGGAGAGCCGCACGACGGACACGCAGACGCGCCTGGCCCGCCTGAAGCTCACCTGGCAGCCCACGCCGAAGGACCGCCTGTCCCTGGCGTTCAACTACGACAACAACACCATCACCAACCAGGTCGCCTCGACGTTCGCCGCCCCGGAGGCGGAGACGCAGATCGACCGCGGCGGCTTCTTCGCCATCGTCAACTACGACCGCAGCATCTCCGACAACGTCCTCTTCCAGCTCCAGACGGGCACCACCTTCAAGGACATCTGGCAGGGCCCCATCGACGAGGACTCGCAGGAGATTTCCCACACCTACAACAGCGTCACGTACCGGAACGCCGGCGCGCTGCGCAACGAAGTGGGCAACCTGGTCACTGAGAAGCGCATGCGCTACCAGTTCGACCCGACGCTGCTCTTCAAGCTCAAGAACCACCAGATGAAGGCGGGTCTGCAGTTCAGCTACCTGAGCGGCGACAAGACCACGCAGGTGATTGGCAACCAGCGCTTCAATGACCGCAACGGCGAGTGCAACCCCGAGGACCCGTCGACCTTCCAGTTCTGCAACGAGCGCCTGGACTTCTACAACACCGACGGCGCGCAGGCCCCGCTGACCACCGAGGCGGGCACCCTCATCTCCAGCGCCTTCCTCCAGGACCGCTGGAACGTCAACCGCTACCTCACGCTGGTCGCGGGCCTCCGCGCGGACGTGGGCCGTCTGTATGGCGACGACAACCAGTTCATCACCAACCTGGTGGGCGTGGGCCCGCGTCTGTCGGCCACCTACGACTTGTTCGGCAACCGCAGCACGCTGGTCAAGGTGCACTACGGCCGCTCCAACGAAGTGGGCGACGTCTTCATCGCGCAGCACGCCAACCCGGAGCTGACCACGGTGCGGTCCACCTTCGCCGGTGGCGCCTTCGCGGACTGTGCGCCGGACACCGTCGGCAACCCCCAGTGCAGCGTGTCGGGTGGCGCTTCTGGCCGCTACTTCGACAAGACGAGCCACACGCCGCCGCACGTGGACGAGCTCGCGCTCGGCCTGCACCACGCCATCACCGAGGGCTCCGTCATCGGCGTCGACCTCACCTACCGCAAGTACGCCAACATGTGGGTGGACGAGGAGATGAACCGCATCTGGGATCCGTCCGGCTCGCGCGTGGTCGGCTACGTGGACGGCGTGAATCACACCATCGTGAAGATCCACAACCCGGATGACGCCTGGCGCGACTACAAGGGCATGGACCTGTGGGCGCAGGGCAAGACGGGCCCGTGGGATCTGCTCGCCAGCTACACCCTTGCCTACAGCAACGGCACGGTGGGCGACTACTTCGACGGCTACGGGGTGAACCCGCGCTTCAAGCGCTTCTTCGAGGGTCCGTCCCCCGAGGACATCCGCCACACCATCAAGGGCGCCATCGGGTACACCACGCGGTTCGGTCTCGATTTCGGCGTGCGGTTCAACTACCGCACCGGCGCGCCCATGTGGATGTTCACCGAGGGCACGGTCGACCGGCAGCGCGTGTCTCGTTCGGAGCGCGGCACCGGCCACTCCTACAACACCAACACCGGCCTGCCGGACTTCAATGACCCGGCGGCCATCTCCGAGCTGCGCCAGCCGAGCCAGTTCATGTTCGATGTCCAGGCCCGCTACGACCTGAACCGCATCGTGAAGACGCAGGAGACCAAGATGGAGCTCACGCTCATCATGTTCAACGTCCTGAACAACAGCGACGTCACCTTCGTTCAGGAGCAGTACCGCCCCACGAACAACCGCTTCGGCACGGCGACCAGCCGCCGCAGCCCGATGCAGGCCGAGCTGCTGCTGCGCGTGCGCAACTAGCCACACCCGCGCACTTGGGGCCCTCGCTTCCGGAAGTCTTGCTTCGGAAGCGAGGGCCCTTGAATCCGGCGGGGACACCGTTCTAGACGGGCGTGTGACTTCCGCCATCCGTCCCTTCCGCCTCGGGCTGCTGTCCGCCCTCCTCGCCGCCTGCGCCTCGTCCACTCCGCCCGTGCCGGAGGCCGCTCCGGTGGCGCCCGCGCCCCCGAGCGAGGTGAAAGCCGCGCCGGCCCCCCTGCGCATCACCGTGGTGGGGACCAACGACTTGCACGGCTGGGTGATGCCCTCCCGCGCCACGCTGCCCGACGGCACCGGGGTGGACCAGGGCGGCCTGGCGACGCTCGCGGGCTACGTGTCCATCCTTCGGGCGGAGAATCCGGACGGCGTGCTGCTGCTGGACGGAGGCGACCTCTTCCAGGGCACCCTCGCCTCCAACCTCACCGAGGGCGAGGTGGTCATCAGCGCGATGAACACGCTCGCGTATGACGCCTCGGCGCTCGGCAACCACGAGTTCGACTACGGGCCCGTGGGGCCCCGCTCGGTGGCGCTCGACGGGGATGACCCGTTCGGCGCGCTCAAGGCGCGCATCGCCCAGGCGCGCTTCCCGGTGCTCGGGGTCAACGTCACCGACAGCCAGACGGGCGCGATTCCCACCTGGCTCGGCAACGAGGGCATGCGGCTGGTGGAGCGGCGCGGGGTGCGCATCGGCATCCTCGGCCTGGCCACGCCCCACACCCCGCAGGTGACCAATCCCGTGAATGTGGCGAGCCTGCGCTTCGCGCCCCTGGCTCAGTCGGCGCTCGCCGCGGCCCAGGCCCTGCGCGCGCGCGGGGCCGAAGTGGTGGTGGCGGTGGCGCACGCGGGGGCGGTGTGCAAGCGCCAGGACGACCCTCGCGACGCCTCCTCGTGCGACCGCGGGGACAGCGAGATCGTGGAGCTGCTGGAGAACCTGCCCGAGGGGACGTTGGATGCGGTGGTGGCCGGGCACACACACCAGCCCGTGGGCCACTTCATTCGCGGCACGCCGGTCATCGAGACGTCGGGCCGGGGCCGCGCGTTCGGGCTCGTGGAGCTCTTCGTGGACCCGGTGACGCGCAAAGTGCTCCCCGAGCAGACCGTGCTTCAGGGCTCCATCCCCGTGTGCGCGCGCATGGACGCGACGCTGGGCACGTGTGACGAGCGGAAGCTGAAGGCGGCGAAGAGCCTGGAGCTGGTCCCCGCCACCTTCCGGGGGCGCCCGGTGGTGGCCGACGCGGCGATGGAGTCACAGCTCACCGCGGCGTTCGCTCGCGTGGAGCAGGAGCAGAAGCGCTCGCTGGGCGTGCGTGTTCCCACCGCGCTCACCCGCAACTATGACGCGGAGAGCACGCTCGGCAACGTGCTGGCGGACGCGCTGCGCGAGGTCTCCGCGACGGACGTGGCGGTAATCAACAGCGGCGGGCTGCGCGCGGACCTGCCGGCCGGCGAGCTCACCTACGGCGCGTTCTACGAGGTGCTTCCCTTCGACAACACCCTCGCCGTCATCACCGTCTCGGCGGCGGAGCTGCGCAAGCTGCTGGAGGCCGGCTTTGGGCGCAAGGGCGTCCTCCAGGTGTCGGGGCTGAAGGTGCGGGTGGAGCTGTGCAACGGGGCCTCGCGGCTCACCTCCGTCACCCTGCCGAATGGGAAGGCGCTCCCGGCCAACAAGCGATTCCGCGTGGCCATGCCGGACTTCCTGGCGCGCGGCGGTGGGGGGCTGGAGGACGTGCTCAAGACGCTGGCGCCCGGGAGCATCGACCTGGGTGAGCGTCAGGCGCTGACGCTGCGCGACGCGCTCGTGGAGCACTGGAAGACCCGGGGCAAGCCGCTGGCGGCTCCCGCGCTCGGACGCATCCAGCGCGACACCGCGACGGCTGGCTGCCCCGCCGAGGCCGCCGGGAAGCCCTGACGGAGCGAGTCCCAGGGACGCCCGCGCGCAAGGGTTTGCTTGCGCGCGGCGCGAAGGTCAGACGACTCCCTTGGAGACCACCGCGTTGAGCAGCACGGACACCTCTCGCATGAAGCCGTAGTCGAGGGTGTCCGGCGTATCCGTCGAGCAGTGGTAGTGCGGGTTGCGAAAGTTCCCGGTATCGGTCCAGAGCACAGCGGGCTTCCCAGCGGTCCAGAACGGGAAGTGGTCACTGCGCATCAGGTCGGGCAGCAGGACGTGGAGCGGTCCCCACGTCTTCGCCGTCATCAACCGCAGCCCTGGCGACTCGGTCGAGTTGACGGCGCGGTCCATGATGGCGTTGGAGCGACCCTTCCCCACGAGCCCGAGGAAGTCGGGCGCCCTGAGGCTCTGGGGGACCCACGGAAACGGCAGCGCCTGGACCGGGCCTGAGCGTTTGCGAAAGCCGACCATCTCAAGCACGTGCGCCATGCCCAGCTGGCAGGGAAGCGCCGGCAGTCCATGGGCGACGAAGTCACGGCTGCCCAACAGCCCATCCTCCTCCGCGTTGAACCCGATGAAGCCCACGTGCGGGCCCGCGTCGGATTGCGCGAGGACCCGCGCACACTCCAGCATCACCGCCAGGCCGCTCGCATTGTCATCGGCACCGGGGCAATCCGGAACGCTGTCGTAGTGGGCCGCCACGAACGTCACCGGCCTGCCCTTCGCGTGTCGAGGCAGCGCCACGACGTTCCGATATCGACCCTGGATTCGCACCGACAGGCCGTAGCGCTCGAAGGCCGCCCCGAGCTCGTCACGCACCCAGGCATTGTTCCGGGCGTTCGCGAAGAGGTGCCGGGGAATCGCGAGATGTTCAACCCACTGGCGCAGGCGAACCTCATCCGACTGCGTGGCGCCGTGGGGCAACGGAGTGGCTTCCTCGACCGCTCGCTCTCGAATCCACATGATTGACTTACAACGTAAGCTTATGTCGTAAGTCTGTCAAGGAAGCCATGAGACAGTCCACCAAACGCGAACCCCTTTCGAGAGAGCGCATCCTGCGGGCGGCACTGGGCGTCGTTGATAGCGAAGGGCTCGAGGCGATCTCCATGCGGCGTGTCGGGCAGGAGCTGGGCGTGGAGGCGATGTCCCTCTACAACCACGTCGCCAACAAGGCGGCCATCCTCGACGGCCTGTTCGAAATCGTCCTCGCCGAGATGCCCGCGGCGACGAAGGCGGCGACCTGGCAGGTCGCCCTCCGAGACAACGCGCGGGCCTTGAGGCTCGTGCTCCGCGCTCATCCGCACACGCTGCCGCTCTTCGCGACGCGCCCCGCCGTCACGCCTGCGTCCATCATCCACGTCGAAGCGGCGCTCGAGTTGCTCCGGAAGGCGGGCTTCAGTGCCGATGAGGCCCTCTGCACCTTGCAGGTGATGGTGGCCTTCGTCGTCGGCCACACTGTCGCGGGCTACTCGCCGACCCGACCCGAGGAGGAGTCCCGGCCCGCCTACGAGCAGCTCAGCAAGCAGGACTTCCCCCGCGTCCATGAGCTGGTGGCCGTCCTCGCCCGACACGACATCGAGAAGGAATTCGAGTTCGGGCTCGAGGCCATGCTCGCCGGGCTCGAGGCGCGGCTCACGCGGCGCAAGACCTCCCGGAAGGAGTAAGTCAGGGCCTGTCCGAATCAGGGCGGGGTTCGCCCTATATGCTCTCTACCGTGCGCGTTCAGTGGCCCCGAGGTGGGGCCTCGATATCCTGAACGGAGAAGCTTGCGTGCGGACACAGGGACAGAACGACGGGGCGGCAGACTTCGACTTCCTCATGGGAACCTGGCGGGTGCACAACCGTCGGATCAAGGAGCGGTTGAAGGGATGCACCGAGTGGGTCGCGTTCGAGGCCACCGCCGAGGAGCATCCCCTGCCGGGCGGGCTCGGCAATCAGGAGACCTATCGCAGCGAGTTCTGGCCCGGCTTCGTGGGCCTGGCGCTCCGGGTCTACAACCCCGCGACGAAGCAGTGGTCCATCACCTGGGTGGACAACCGGAACCACACCATCGACCCACCCGTGCTGGGCTGCTTCTCGGGTGACGTGGGCGTGTTCGAGACGAACGACACGTTCGAGGGCCGCGCCATCCGTGTGCGCTTCACCTGGACCCGACTGGGCCAGGACACCGCTCGCTGGGAGCAGGCCTTCTCTCCCGACGAGGGCCAGAGCTGGGAGACCAACTGGGTGATGGAGTTCAGCCGCGTGAAGGCGTGAACGCCCCCAGGCCTCGGGAGGCGAGCTGTCGAGCTAGGCTCTCTTCACGCGGGATGAACCGCGCCTCCTCGCGAGAACCGACATGGCGTTGGGCGACCTGAATCCGGCATACCTGCCCTTGGGGGCACGCGTGGGGCCCTGGCTTGCCCGCTCTCAGCCCGCTTCGACGCGGTCGCAGTAGGCGTCGAACACCTTCTTCCAGGCTGGGCGCGCGATGCAGCGCCGCTGGAAGGCGAGCACATTGGGATGGTCCTTGACGACACTCTCGTCGATGCCGGCGCCCAGCACATGCGTCATCAAGAGGTCCGCGACGGTGAACTCGTCGGTCGCGATGAACTCCCTGCCCGCAAGCCAGCCGTCGAGCTGCTTCAGGCGCATGGCCCCCCACCGGTGAAGCGCATCGCTTCCCTGGGTGCCCTTGCCGCCGTTCAGGTCGACGAACCACGCGGTCAGGAGCGGGACTTCAATCGTGTTCAGCGCCGCGACGCACCAGCGCAGCACCTGCGCTTCGCCGGCGAGGTCGCGCGGCATCAGCTTGCCGCTCTTGCGCGCGAGGTAGAGCAGGATTGCGCCCGACTCGGTGACGACCACGCCGTCGTCGTCGATGACCGGAATCTGTCCGAACGGATTGAGCGCGCGATACGCGGGTGCATCGAGGTCGTGCCTCGGATGATCCATCCCCACGACCTCGTACGGCAGCCCCATCTCCTCCAGCGCCCACAGCACGCGCAGGTCTCGGGTCTTGCCGCGGGCCATCTTGTTCACTCGGGCGAAGCCGTAGACCTTGAGCATGCGCGAATCCTACTTCGCGCGGATGGAGCGTCCAGGCCTCGTTGGCTTCACCATCGCATCCATGCGCCTCTGGCTGCGATAGACAGGGACAGCCCCGAGTCCGACGTTCCGCGCTCCGAGTCCGGATGACCCGCGTCAGGGCGGAGAGGCATTCGCCTCGCGATCCATCCAGACATCAACAGTCAGTCAGGCTTTCACGACATTGCCGACCTTGAACAGGGAAATGCTTGGTGGGCCGTAGCGCCGTGTCGCCTGGCCTGTCAGGCGGACGGCGCATCCCCCGCTGTCAGCGAAACGAGCCCCCATGTTCAAGAAAGCGGCAGTCCTCGTGGTGAGCTGTGGCGCGTTGCTGGTCGGCTGCGGCCCGGACCCGCAGGCAGAGAACGAGGAGATCATCTCCAACCTGCTGGAGGCCGGCTTTCCGGCCGACGACATCCTGGTCGCCGACGACGCCGTGTATGTGGGCCGTGACGCGCATGTGACGCTCGAGGCGTCCCGGGAGATGCTTCAGGCGCCCCTGGAGAGCGCGGAGCAGTACCGCACGACCAACCTCGTCGGTTCGAGCGTGACCAGGATTTGCGTCAACTCCACCGCCACCTTCGACAGCTACCCCATGCTGAGCCAGGGGCTCGACCTGGCCATCGCCAACTACAATGAGCGGGGGCTGCGAATCACCTTCGCGCGCGGACCGGCCACCGGCTGCACCGCGAACATCACCGCGCAGACCACGTCTGGGACCGGAGGCTCCGCCGGCTTCCCCTCGGGCGGGCTGCCCTACGGCATCATCAACATCGGCACCGGCCTGAACGACTACAGCGCCGACGTGAACGAGCACGTCATCACCCACGAACTGGGCCACGCGGTCGGCTTCCGCCACTCGGACTACTACAATCGCAGCATCAGCTGCGGCGCTGGCGGGGACGAGGGAGACGCGGGCGTGGGCGCCATCCACATCCCCGGGACTCCGACCACGGCCGTCGTCGGCGGCTCCGTCATGAACTCCTGCTTCCGTTCCACCGAGACTGGCGAGTGGACCAGCTCCGACAACACCGCGCTGGACGCCCTCTACGGAGGCACGGTCCCGAGCTGCTCCAGCTACAACTTCATGTCCTACCGTGGGCAGAACGGGACGCAGATTCGATGCAGCTGCCCTGCCGTAAGCGGGGGCGTCGTGTGGGGCACGGACCTCTATACCGACGACTCGAATGCCTGCGCCGCCGCGGTGCATGCGGGCGCGATTCCCGCCACCGGAGGAACAGTGGTCGTCGTCATCCAACCGGGACAGAGCAGCTACACGGGCACCACTCGCAACGGCATCACCACGCTCTCCTATGGCGCCTGGGGTGGGAGCTTCTCTTTCCAGCTTCCACCGGCGCAGAGCTGCTCCAGCTACAACTTCACGTCCTACCGTGGGCAGAACGGGACGCAGATCCGGTGCGGTTGCCCGGCCGTGAGTGGAGGAGTCGTGTGGGGCACGGACCTCTATACCGATGACTCGGATGCCTGCGCGGCCGGGGTGCATGCGGGAGTGATTCCCGCCACGGGAGGCACGGTGGTCGTCACCATCCAACCGGGACAGAGCAGCTACACGGGCACCACTCGCAACGGCATCACCACGCTCTCCTACGGCGCCTGGGGAGGGAGCTTCTCCCTGGGCAGATAATCGCCACGTTGCCTGACGGCATGGAGGCGGGTCGGGAGGGGAAGCGCCACCGGCTCTTCATCGCGGACATGGACCTCCCGGGGGTGCGGCAACTCCCGGGGGGCGTGTAGACGACTCAAGGGTCTTCGGAACCGAGCGAGTCGACGATGCGCCGCACCTGCTTCGTACGGCCCGTCTCCGTGCGCGTCGTCACGATCTCCAGGATGAGGGCATACCGCCGGGTCTTCCCGAGCGCCTCGAAGGCTCGCGCGGCCTGGGGGTTCGCGGACAACGCGGCCGTCAGGTCGCTGGGGACGGTGGCGTTCCGCTGCGACTCGTAGGCAGCGGCCCAGCGCCCATCGGCCTGGGCGGCTTCGACTTCGGCGAGCCCCGCCGGTCGCATCCGGCCCTCGGCGAGCAGCGCCTCCACCTTCCGCACATTCACGCGGGACCACCGGCTGCGCGGCCGGCGCGGCACGTACTTCTGGAGATAGAAGCGGTCATCGAGGGACTTCCGCAGGCCCGATATCCAGCCGAAGCAGAGCCCCACGTCGACCGCCTCGTCGTCCGTCAGCGAGGTGATGCCCGTCCCCTTCTTGGCCAGCTTCAACCAGACCCCCGCGGGCGCGCCGCCGTTCTCCTCCAGCCACGCCTCGAACTCCGCCACACCGCGAAACGCCCTCACCGGGGCCTCGGCGACGGCTCCTCGGTCAGCGCGCGGCATCGCGGGCTCCGAGGACGTCCAGGTAGTGCCGATTGAACATGACACCCAGCACGTTGCCGAAGGGGTCGATGACCGACGCCGTGACGAAGCCTGGGCCCCGCTCGGTGACGCCCTCGAGGAGCTCGGCCCCCTGCGCGAGCAGTCGTGAGAGCGCTCCAGCGACGTCATCGACGTGCCAGTAGACGACCGCCCCACCCCGGCTCGTGGCGATTCCCGGGGGCGCGAACCGTCGGTCGATGATGCCCAGCTCGTGCTGATAGTCGCCGATGCGGTACTCGACGTAACCGGGGCCGCGCCCGGCGGCCTCGCTGCTGAAGTAGGGCTCCACGCCCAGCAACTCCGAGTACCAGCGGGTCGCCGCCCGGAGGTCGTCCGCCCAGAGGTTGATGGTGCTCATTCCGCGCATGAAGGTCATGGGTCTCTCGTGTCCGGGGCCGCGTTCGTTCGCGACACAGTGACCATCCCCTCTAAAGGTGACAGAATGAGTCACGTTTGAAACGCGAACCCGTCATCGACCGCCTGGACCGCGTCCTCGGCCTCCTCGCCTCACGCCCATCGTGGACCGCACCAGAACTGGCGGAGGAATTGGGCGTCTGCGTGCGGACCATCCGCAGAGACCTGTCCCGGCTCGCGGCCCGGGGTGTCCCCATCGAGTCCGACGCGGGGCGAGGCGGCGGCGTACGCGTGCCGCCACGAACGGGGCTGGGGCGCGTTCAGCTCGACACCCGGGAGGTCCTCGACCTCATGCTCGCGCTGGCGCTCGCGGAGCAACTGGGCTCACCCCTGCTGCTCTCCACGCTCAAGGGCTTGCGGCAGAAGCTCTCCGCCTCGTTTCCACCGGAGGAGCGCACCCGGGTGAGCGGGCTGCGCCGGAGGATTCTGGTCGGCCCCAGCTCGCGGAACGTCGCCGCGACGTGGAAGGCCCCCAGCCTCGCGGTGCTCCGTCCCATCCATGAGTCGTTCTTCGAGCAACGCGCGCTGGAGTTGACCTACCGCTCGAACGACATGAGCACGGTGCGCATCGTGGAGCCGCACTACCTGCTGCTCAGCTGGCCCGCATGGTTCCTGCTCGTCTGGGACCACCTGCGCGGCGCGGTGCGAATGCTCCGCGTCGACCGCATCGAGGCGGCGCGCGTCACCGAGTCGACGTTCCGCGTGCGGAGCTCGGAGTCGATGCTCGCCACGCTCGGCGATGTCTTCGCCGCGCTCTGAGCGATAGGGCCGCGAGGCAAGACGAATCGAGTCAGCGGCGGGCGCACCGTGCGGGATAGCGACCGCCAGCGGGCGCACCGAAGCACGGTTCGCCAGATTCCTCGTCCACGTCCCGCCGCCGAAGCGCGCTTCGCTCGCGTCACCACTCGCTCCAAGGAGCGCGGCCCTCGAATGGGTTGGCACAGCCGCTGCTAGGTCCCGCTCAACCGGTGGCCACACAGCCGGGCCCATCACACGAGGACCAGACCCATGCATGACGTGGATCGTACGTACCAGGAGCTGGAAGGTGAGTCGTTCGAGTTCGAGTTCAATGCCGAGGGCCCATGGGGCGAGGTCTTCAACGAGACTGAGCTGAACGAGCTCGCCGCGGAGTTGTTGGAGGTCAGCAACGACCAGGAGCTGGAGCAGTTCCTCGGCAACCTCATCAAGCGGGCGGGCAGCGCCCTTCGCAAGGCCGTGGACAGCCCGCTGGGCCAGAAGCTCGGAGGTCTGCTCAAGAAAGCGGCCCGGGAGGGCCTGCCGATGGTGGGCCGCGCGCTCGGCAACCTGGTGGCCCCGGGCATTGGTGGCATCGTGGGCGGCAAGCTGGCCCAGCGGGCCGGGCAGGCCTTCGGGCTGGAGCTGGAGGGGCTGAGCCAGGAGGACAGCGAGTTCGAGGTGGCCAAGCAGTTCGTCCGGCTCGCCGCGGATGCCTCCAAGGCGGCGCTCTCCGCGGCACCGGGTGGCTCGCCCCAGCAGGTGGCGGGCGCGGCCGTCCAGCAGGCCCTGCAACGCTTCGCCCCTGGCCTTGTCCCGGCGCGCGCCGCGAGCAGCGCCGGCACCACCGGCCGCTGGGTGCGCAAGGGCAACACCATCGTCCTGTACGGGGCCTGAGCCATCATGTCCGCCAGCTCCTTCGCCTCCTGGATGCTGTCGCAGGAGGCCCGCGCGCTGCTCACCCGGCTCGAGCGCATCAAGTCCTTCGCCATGTCGGAGACGATGGTTCCCGCCGCCACGCTCTCGATGGAGGCGCAGGCCGCGGTGGAGCGCTACCTCATCCAGGGGCGCCGTGAGCTGCGGACCCAGCTTCACCGATACATCGCCTGGATGGAGGGCCCCGAAGGTCGAAGGGCCACCCCCGCCGAGGCACAGCGGCGCTTCACCTTCCTGCGGCTGCGGTTCAACGTGGTGCTGTCGCACTTCGACATCTTCAGCGAGGCGTTGAGCCAGCGCAGCGAGGCGGAGAACGGCGTCTGGCTGGCGGGGCTGGACGTGCTCTCCCGGGACGCGCTGGCGCTGCCCGGCTACTACGAAGTTCCCCCCGTCATCTGCTACCTCGCCCGAGGCCCGGGAGCCGCCATCCGGCGCGCCCGCACACGGCTGCCCGGCGGCGGACCGAACCCGGCCGCCATCATCCGCATCCCTCGCGAACGGATGATTGGCAGCAGCCTCGCCTCCTCGCTCTTCCACGAGGTGGGCCACCAGGGCGCCGCGCTGCTGGACCTGGTGGCGTCATTGCGCGGGGCCCTCCAGGACATCGCGCGGGAAGGCTCCGGCGACGCGCTGGCCTGGAGCCTGTGGGAGCGGTGGATGTCGGAGGTCGTCGCCGACGCCTGGTCGGTGGCTCGCCTGGGCGTCACGTCCACGATGGGGCTGATGGGGGTGGTGAGCCTGCCCAGGCCGTTCGTGTTCCGGCTCGACGTGGACGACCCACACCCCGTCCCATGGATTCGCGTGAAGCTGAGCTGCGCGCTGGGAGCGCACCTGTTCCCCCATCCGCAGTGGGCACGGCTCTCCCACCTGTGGGAGGAGTTCTATCCCGTGAGGGGGCTGTCCAGGCAGTACCGCCAGGTGCTCGATGCGCTCGAGGCCAGCCTGCCGCGCTTCGCACGGTTCCTCATGGAGCACCGTCCCGCCTCCCTGCGCGGCCACTCGCTGGCGGAGGTCCTGAAGACGCAAGAGCGGCAGCCGGCGCGGCTCGGCGCGCTCTACCGGACGTGGCGCGAGCGACGCTCGGGCATCCGGGAGGCGTCACCCTCACTGGTGTTCGCCGTCATCGGGCAGGCCAGGGCCGATGGCGTCATCTCTCCCGAGGAGGAGAGCCAGGTCCTGGCCGAGCTTCTCAAGTACTGGGCACTGCGCGGCACGCTCGACGCATCGGAGACGTGCGCCTCTCGCTCCAAGTCACGGGCCCTGGCCTCCGCGCTCAGGGTCCCCACGTTGCCGCGGAACTCCGTCACCTAGCTTTGGAGGAAGAATCATGGCTCGCGTCACCCTCGTCGCCTCACGCACCACCGTCACGCCCGGCCCCTCGGGTGCCCAGGTGACGTTGACGGCATCCGCCGACTCACCCAATCCCGAGGTCGCCCACCGCGTCTACGAATGGAGCGTGGACGA
Organism: Myxococcus sp. CA033; assembly: GCF_013336625.1. Lineage (NCBI taxonomy): Bacteria > Pseudomonadati > Myxococcota > Myxococcia > Myxococcales > Myxococcaceae > Myxococcus > Myxococcus sp. CA033. The sequence goes on from NZ_JABUMU010000001.1 coordinate 601,001, forward strand.
AGGCACCGTCACGCCCCGGCAGGTGCGGACCACCGGCCAGGACGTCGAAGCCTCGACGACCTGGACGATTCCTCCGACGACGCAGGAGCGCGAGCTCACGGTCCGCGTCACGCTGCGGGAGTACACGCGGGACACGAACGACGACCCCGTGTCCATCCATGACGCCCGCCAGCGCGTCCTCGCTCATGCGGGGGGAGCCCCGGATGTCCGGCAGGTGGTGCGCGACACCCTCAACGAACTCAAACCGTTCGCGACGCACCACCCCCACGACGGCGTCGTCCCGGTGGGGCTGCAACGCACCCAGCATCCGTTCACGAGCGACGCCATCCTCTGGATGGTGATTCGCAAGAGCACCAACGGAATCTCCTTCAACGAGTACAGCCAGTTCGTCGAGGACCACCTCTACGGGACGGGCTCGCCCCAGTCCCACGAGTCGCTCCAGTCCCAGTCTCCCATGCCCCGCCCCCGAATCTCGGGGGTGGATGCCTATCGGAAGCTGCGCTCCCTGACGGAGTGCTTCTTGATGCTGCGCACGGGCGTGCTGGCGGACTTCTCGAAGCTGCTCGACGGCCTGAAGGCAGATGAGGAGAGCGGCCGGCTGGGGCGTGCCCTTCCCAAGGACTTCAACACGCTGTGGACCGACTACCTGGTGGACGTGAACGGGAGCGAGGATGTGGCGCTCCCGTATCTGGCCATCATCCGCAACAAGTTCCCCGAAGTGCCGGTCATCGTGCCCCCGGGGCTCACGGAGGCGGAGCTCGCGGACTCCTACGGCGTCCTCCAGAAGAAGCTGAGCCAGCCGCCGCTGCTGGAGCTCATCTGGAACTACTGGCACGAGGAGGGAATGCTGGTCCAGGCGGTGAATCACATCAGCCAGCGCTTCCAGAACGTGCGCGGCCCCGGAGAGCGGGACCCGCTGGCGAACCTGGAGATCGACCCGCTGCGCCCCCTCAACAACATGCTGTGGGGCTACTTCCAGGACGAGCAGCGGCGGCTGAGCGTCGTGCGTCGCGCGTGCGAGTATGCGCACGAATATGGCTTCACGCTGCACGGCAGGGCGGTGGCTGGGATTCGCACCGCGGACCGGCGCTCGAAGTTCCTCGAGTCCTTCCACAACCTGCTTCACCTGTGCGTGCAGTTCTTCCGCAAGGACGACGACACCACCGTGGTGTCGGATGGCTTCCCGATTCTCAACGCGCTCAAGGAGACGCACTACGTGCTGGCGCAGGGCGCCCACAACCAGTTCGGAGACCTGCCCGCCACCTCGCGCCAGGAGATGCTCATCCAGCAGTGGATGCTGTCGCGCCCGGAGATGCGTGAGTTCCTCGGCGGGCGGGTGATGGTGCCCTATCCGGAGCCGTGGATGGACCGGGTGGACGCGATGAAGTCGCTCCAGGGCTGGACGGACGTCAGCTCCGTGCACTTCCACGACCTGGGAGTCTTCGGAGAGCAAATCCTGCTCTCCGTGCGCTACGGCGGCTGGAGCGTGTCCAACGACCCGAGCCAGGCAGCCAACTGGGCGCGCTACTGGCGGCCGGAGATTCAGGGCTACATCCACGCGTACCGGGCCGTGACGGGCGTGGACCTGACGGTGGTGCACACCGACCCGCAGCGCATGTCCGAACGAGACGTGCCGCCCTCGGTCCACCTGCGCAACCGGCTGGCCCTCCAGAAGAGGCGGTGACGGGGCTCACCGCCGTGCCCGACGTCACCGCGTCGATCCAGGCACGGCGCGCACCGGAGAGGAATCGCGCGGTGGAGAGGCTGACGGAGGCCCTCCACCGGAGACCACGGAGGAGAGGAGGACACGTCATGAATGAATGGTACGAAGGCGAGGACGAGCAGGAGTCCGAGGGGATGGGCGAAGACGAGGCTCACGTCCGGCGCTCCTCCCGTCAGCCCCCAAGGCGCCAGACGCGGGCGGTTCGCGCCAGCACGAATGCGAGAGGCACCGCGCGGCGGACGGGTCCAAGGCCCGCCCCTCCGAGGCAGGGGCGTGGCGTGAGGACGTGGAAGCCCGCCGGGACGAGGCGATGGCCCCGCATTCGCCCCTGGCGGCTGCTGGGACGGCCCGCCACGTACGCCGTGCTCACGCCGCGCGCGGTCGAACCTCCACCCGCGACACCGGGGAACACCCCACCACCGCCGAGGGACGCCGCGTCCTCCGGTGCCGCCGCGCCACCCCCGCCGCCGTGGGACACCGAGCCCGGCGACGACACACCGCCCCCTTCCACGCCAGTGCCCTTCGATGAACCTTCGCCGGAGGACCTGCCCGTTCCTGCTGAGCCCGACGACGAGCCCCCAGCGCCCGACGCACAGGAGGTCCTCGTCTCCCCGCCGCGCATCGCGTGGTCCAGGTCGAGGATGGAGCGCTACCCTTTCACCCAGCTTCCCGCTGGAGGCGGGGTGTACGTCGTGGAGGAGGACGGGCACCCGCTCCATGTGGGGGAGACAGACAATTTCCAGACGCACTGGCGCCAGCGCCTGACCGCCCTCTACGAACTGGGCTTCACGCGCCGGGGTGGGCGGCTCTCCAAGCCCATCACCGTCTGGTTCGGCCCCCTCATGCCCAACAGCCCGGCCGCGCGCGCGAGGGCGAAACGAGCCCTTCGCCGCGCGCTCACACGCTCGGGGGTCGTGCCCGCGGGCCGGCTGCGTGACACGGGGGCCGACCCGGAGGCCATCGAGGAGTCCGACGGGCGCGGCCTTCCCTCCCTCCAGGGGCTGCTCCCCCCAAGCGACTGGGGAGTCCAGGCCGCCAGGGCCTTGGGGCTCGCCCCTCCACGGCGCTCCGACGCGCGGTTCGGGACTTGAGGCATGCTCATCATCGACTGTCATTGTCACGCGGGGCAGGGAGACGGGCTCACCGGTCCCTGGGACACGGCCGCGCCGCTCCACCATTACCTGCGGCGCGCATCCGCCGCGGGAATCTCCCGCACGGTGCTGCTGGCCGCCTTCCATTCCGACTACGAGACCGCGAACCGGCAGGTGGCGCGCCTGGTGAAGCACCACCCGGAGCGTTTCTACGGCTTCGTCTTCGTCCATGCCGCCAGAGAGCGCGGACAGGTCTTCGAGCGCGTCCAGGAGGCCGTGCGGCGCCACGGCTTCCGCGGCATCAAGGTCCACCGCCATGACGCGCGCATCACCCGCGAGGTATGTGAAGTGGCCCGGGCCTTCGGCCTGCCCGTCCTCTACGACGTGATGGGAGAAGTCTCCGGCGTGGAGCTGATTGCCACCGAGTACCCCGAGGTGAGCTTCATCATCCCGCACCTGGGCAGCTTCGCCGACGACTGGCGGGCCCAGCGCGCGCTGCTGGACCTCCTGGTGAGGCTGCCCAATGTCCACGCCGACACCGCGGGGGTGCGCCGCTTCGACCTCCTGGTGGAGGCGGTGGCGCGGGCCGGCGCGCACAAGCTGCTCTTCGGCTCGGACGGTCCCTGGCTGCATCCGGGCGTGGAGCTGGCCAAGGTGCGCGCGCTGGAGCTGTCGGCGCGAGACGAACAGCTCGTGCTGGGCGGCAACCTGCTGCGATTGATGGGCCGGCGCCGTTCACGTCCGGTGGGGCGGGTGTCTCGCTGGGCGACGGCGGCTCCCACCATGGAGGACGAGGCCCAGGACCCCTGGAAGCCCGCGGACCTCCGGCAGCGGTGCTGCTGAGCCCCAGGCGTCGGTGCTCGGGGCGGGCTACGACGGCTCGCGCTGCGCCCGTCGGAGCTGGAGCGCGCGGTCCGTGACGCCCAGCCGCCGGGCCGCGCGCTGGACGTTGCCCTGCTCCTCCTCGAGCACCAGGCGAACCGCCGTGTCGGAGGCGCTCCGGCCAATCTCCTTGAGTCCCATCCCCAGCATCAACGCGCGCTGGATGGCCTGCTCGAACGAGGCATCGCACCACACCCCAAGTCCCTCGACGGAGGGCAGCTCGTCGGGAGGGATGTCCCCCACGGTGATGGGCCCGGAGCCGACGTGCCTCTTGCAGATGCGGCCGATGAGCTGGCGCAGCTCACGGATGTTCCCCGGGTAGTCGCGCTTGAGGAGGAACTCACGCACATGCGGGTCCAGCTCCAGCTCGACATCGGGCCGCATCGCCCGGAGGAAGTGCTGGGCCAGCGGGAGGATGTCCTCGGGGCGCTCGCGCAGGGGCGGAAGCCGGCACACCCAGCTCTGGATGCGGTGGAAGAAGTCGCGGCGGAAGGCGCCCTGGGTGACCTCCTCGGACAGGTCGCGATTGGTGGCGCAGACCAGCCGGAAGTCCGTGTGCTGCCAGGTGTTGGAGCCCACGCGCTTGTACAGGCGCTCCTGCACCACGCGCAGCAACTGGGCCTGGAGGGCCAGGGGGAGTTCCCCCACCTCGTCCAGGAACAATGTCCCCCCATGGGCCAGGGCGAAGGCTCCGTCCCGGAGGTTCGCCGCGCCCGTGAAGGCGCCACGCTCGTGACCGAAGAACTCGCTGCCCGACAGCTCCGGCACCACCGTCGTGCAGTCCAGCGTCACCAGCTCCCCCTTGTCCGGACGCCGGTCCAGTTCATGGATGAGGCGCGCCACCTCTTCCTTGCCCGTCCCGCTCTCCCCGAGCAGCAGCACCGAGGCATCCGTGAAGGTGGCCACCTCGACGAGCTGCCGCAGCACCGGCAGCCATGCGGGGGAACGCCCCACCAGCCGCCGCTGCACCTCGGGTGACTTGATGAGGCGCTCCACCTCGTGCCAGCGCTCCAGTCGGGCGGAAATCTCCGCCACCGCGTCGTGCGAGCCCTCCCAGGAGAGCACGTCCGAGGCCCCTTCTTGAAGCAGGCGCCAGCAAGCCCCACCCGCGAGTCCTTGGGCCGTCGTGGCCACCGCCAGCACCCGCGTCGACAGGCTCAGCCGACTGGCCCGCACAGCGTCCAGCGTCAGCGCGTCCACCTCATCGAAGACGAGCACCCCCAGTCCCGAAGGAGCTGCGTCCCCGCACACCAGGTCGATGCCCGCCGCGCCCAGGGCCTCCAGCATCCTCGGACGCAGCAAGCCCGCCCCACTCCCCACGAAGCGAATCCAGGCCCTCATGCGCGAGTCGCACGCCACATCCCACCCCCGGGTGATGAAGAGAGCCCACCTCATGGAGTGAGCCGGTGTTGCTGTCCTGCCATTAACGCACTCAAAGCCAAATCCCTCGAAACTACTTTCATCCCGCATCACAGGGCGCCCCCAAACGTCGTGCGCACCCCCTGGCCCGACCCCATGACTTACAATCTCGCGACAAAGACTTTCATGAGGGCGCCACTCGAATAAGGCCTGCCCTTCCGGCACCCCACCCCTCCACACCTCCATGACGGGCTCCCGACGCGCGGCGCCACCGGGACGACCGGGGTCACCTTGACAATCCATGCCTTCACATCTAAATATCTTTTAGATTCGTCGTTCCAGGAGAACAGCCATGCCGCGGATCGCGACACCTGCCGTCACCCTGCTGTCCCTTGCCTGTGGTGTGTTCCTGAGCGCGTGCGCGACGCCCATCGGCTATGCGTCGGGGACTTCCGTCACGGAGCGGGACACGCTGCACCGCTCGACGCCGGCCCCCACCGTGGAGCCGGAGGCGCCGTTCATCGCGCACACGGTCGAGACCGACATCGCCGCGCCTCCAGAGGTGCTGTTGCCCTGGCTGGTGAATGTCCCGCTGGAGCGCATCCTGCTGGGAACCGAGAAGCTCGCCGGCATCGAGCGGACCGATGTCCTCTCCGCCTCCTGGGGCAGCCCTGGAGCGCGCCGGCGCGTGGTGCTGCGCGATGGGAACACCTCCCTCGAGGAGCTGCTCGTCGTCGAGGAGGGCCGTCGGTTCCAGTACGTCGTCTGGAACTTCACCAACGAGGCACGGCGCGCCGTCCAGTACGCGGTGGGCGAGTTCCGCTTCGCGCCGACAGCGACGGGGACTCACTTGACCTGGACCTATCGCTTCCGGGGCAATGGGTGGCCCACCGAGGGCATCCTCAAGGACTTCGTCGAGGAGGACTTCGCCGCCTATATGAAGGTCGGCATCGGGCACATCCAGAAGGAGTCGACGCTCGACCTGACGGCACGGCGGGACTGACGACTCGTATTGTCGCGGCCTATGCTCCCCACGAAGAAGATGGGAGTCACGTGGTGAGCACACCGAAGACGCGTCAGCCGGCAGCCAAGACGGCCAAGAAAGCCGCGAAGCCTCGCGGCTATCACCACCTGGATCTGCGCCGGGCGCTGTTGGACGCGGCCATCCAGTTCCTGCGGGAAGGCGACGTCACGGGGCTGACCATCCAGGTCCTCGCGCGGGCCGCAGGCGTGTCTCCCGGAGCGCCCTACCACCACTTCCCGGACAAGCAGTCCCTCCTGGCGGCGCTGGCCACCGAGGGCTACGACCTGCTCGCGGAGCGCGTCGCACGGGCCGTGGCGAGTGAGCCCACCGTGGCGGGCAAGCTGACGGGAATCGCCACCGCGTATCTCTCCTTCGCGAAGGAGCACGCTTCGCACTACCGCATCATGTTCCTCCCCGAAATCGAGGACCGGGTGCGCTTCGCGTCCGTCCACGAGGCGTCCGACCGCTCCCTGCTGACGCTGTTCGAGGTGGTGGCCGAGGGCAACCCGGGGCTGCCGCCCGACGCCATCGTCGCCCGGGCCATCGCCGCCTTGTCCCTGTGCCATGGGTTCGCGTCGCTCCGGGCCGCGAGGGTGCTGGGAAACATCCCCGGCATTCCAAAGGTCGAGCTGCTCGAGAAGGTCGCCATCGCCGAGGTGGTGACCCTCGCGCTGGGAGCCGGACTGGGGCCTGCCCCGCGATGACCTGCTCAGAGCACGGCCATGGCCGCCCTGAACGTCAGTCCGACCAACGCCAGTGACGACAGCACGAAGAGCAAGAAGCGCAGCTCGATCTTGTTGATGAGCGCCTGCAACAGGCTGTGCACCACGCGCAGGCCCACGTAGCTCCAGGCCAGTATCAGGTTGAGGCCTGTTCCTTCGCCCAGCAGCGCCAGGGCCAGGGTGATGGCGTAGAAGATGGTGGGCTGCTCCATCAGGTGGTTGTAGTTGTCGGCCTTCCAGCGCACCTGGGCCGGCAGCTGACTCATCTGCTCGCCGCGCGGTGCATACGGGTCGGGTTTCATGTTGACCTTGAACATGGCCGGCAAGCGCGTGGCGTACATCCAGGCCCACATGACCATGGACCAGGACACGAGCGCGACGACGGGAGCGAGAATGGGACTGTGCATGGTTCCTTCCCTGCCCCATGCCGCGGCACGGCGCAACCCGTGGCGGAAGTGACGAAGACCTGGACCCGTTGACCCGTGGGCCAGATTCGACGCTGAGCCCGGGAGCACCGGGAGCGGAATAATCCCCGGGAATATCCGGCGCGGGCTCCGTTCCCATCGCTGACAGCCTTCACGACCCCGCCGAGGGCCCTCGCTCCCGTCAGAGCCTGGGCCCGCGCGGTTCCCATCGCAGTCCCTGACAGAGGGCGCCCTGGAAGCGCCCGGAGACCCGGGAGCCGCGCACACGCGGGTGCTCCACGGGAGGAGTGTGTTTCATGCGTCCGTCGAGCCCGTGGTGTCTCGCAGTCCTCTGTGCGCTGGTGGCCTGCGGCGAGGCCACCGAGGAGGAGTTGAACGACGTGGAGGCGCTGTCGGAGGCCTCACAGTCCCTCAATGGCGCGTGTGATGACACGCGGCTGGCCTGGGCCTCCGCCGGAGACCCGTCCAACATCTGCGCGGTGCCGTGGCAGTACGGGCTGGACTGCAACAAGTCCGGAACCAACGTCACCTGTGGCCCGTCCACCGGCTTCGAGACGATGACCTGCTACGACTACCCGACGTGCCGGCTGCCCCAGTTCGGCGTCCAGGGCCGCGCGACGACGAACTTCAGCCAGACAGTCACTTCCTGCACCGCGTACACGGAACAGGAGTGCAGGCCCAAGCCGCACACGCCCGACGTGGAGCTCTGCACGGACGTCACCCGCTTCAACTGCGCCACCCAGTGCCTGGCCGCGGCGAACGCGAAGCGCAACAGCCTGCCGCTCGCGGACCGCAACCTCGTCGTCATCCAGTCAGTCCAGGGGGCCACCGAGCGGGAGGTCAACTCCGGCTCGTGCACCTTCACGCTGACCCTGTGGCCCACGTACATCGCCAAGGCGGACCCGGCCTGTGGTGCGTCCACGGGCAACCACCCGTGCCCGGACCCGTCCAAGCCCATCTACCCCACGTGCCGTCACAACAACTTCGGCAATGACGTGGCCACCGCCTGCAACGCGAACCCGCTGTTCCACCCCGCGGACACCTCGCTGAACTCCGTGAAGCTCGCGGCGGCCGCGAAGTGGGCGGCGATGACGCCGAAGAACTACGAGCCCTCGCCGCTCTATGTGCAGCAGCCGCTCTGCCGCACGTGTGACCACCTGACGCTCACCGCCGCCTCCACCGCCGTGCAGGTCACCGCAAAGTACGACTGTCTGGTGCAGCAGGGGCTCGCCTCGGGTCTCCCGGCCGGAGCCGGTGGCGCGCAGCTCCGCACGGAGGTCGTCTCCCGGCTGAAGCTGCTCTTCGAACTCCATGGACACCAACTGACGCCCGCGCAGGTGCAGTTCATCCGCGGCCTGTACCTGTCCGACCCGGCCGCCAACACGAACTGCAGCGCGGGCTTCATCCCGCCGTCCACGCCCGGTTGCGGTACGAGCCTGACGGCGCTCAACGCGTCGATGGACCTCTGCACCCGACTGTCCTCGTCCCACGTCCCCGGTATCTCCGCGCGCTCGCAGGCGGCCTATTGCGTGGGCCTGGCTTCGCAGGTCGCGGCGGTGCCCGCGGGCGTCTGCCAGGGTGACGTGTACCGCGAGAAGTACCACGCCATGTGGCTGAAGCTGTACGAGCGGACCCTCTCCGACATCCGCCGCGATGACGTCCCGAACGACACGCTCCAGCGCAAGGTCCCCAACGCGGACGACGTGCGCACCCACCTGAAGTCCATCAGCGACTGGTACGCGGTGCAGCAGGCGCAGATGTTCCCCGGGGCCCTCAACAGCCCGACGCTGATGAAGCAGCTCAGCGAGACGTTCGGCATGTTCTGGAAGGTCGCCTACGAGAACGCCCTCTTGAACGTGAACGGGCTGCCCCTGCACGCCCAGCCGCTCAATGCGGGGCTGCTCGTGGACCAGGCGGTGCTCAAGGCCACCCTGACGGGGACTCCGGCGATGAGCGGCCCTCCCCTGCTGATGCTTTTGGGTGATGGCTTCAGCGGTCTGTTCCAGCGCATGGAGGACTTCAGCTACCTGCATGACCTGGGCTGCCGCTTCAAGGGCTGCGCGGCGGGCACCGTGGACACCGAGACGGGGGAGCTGTGGGCCCTCTTCGGCGCCGTGCCGGAGGCCACCACCCTCCAGGCGGCGATTTCAGCGGCCAACAAGCTGAACACGGCCGGCGAGGACCACGCGGGCTGGGTCTCGGTGTTCGGCCTGCTGCACTCGAACCACGTCACCTTCACCCAGGCGGTCCTCTCCGCCACGGGCGAGACGACGTACAGCCCCGCCCTGCTCAAGAGCGGCGCCGCTGGCGCGCCTCCTCCGCTGGCCCGCTGGGCACAACTGGTGGAGAAGGCGGATGCGTATTCCAGCAGCTACGCCAAGTCCGGCTTCTTCGTCAGCACCACGCGCGACACGCTGAAGACGGGCATCGAGGAGTACAAGTCCAACTTCATCAACGACGTGGTGGCCACGCGCAAGAGCGCGCTCACGACGGCGCTGAACGAGTTCACCCAGCATCGCGCCGCGCTCATCAACGAGGTGCTCGGCGAGGTGGCCAACGCCGCCAACCAGAAGACGGTGCGGACCACGCTGGCGCGCAAACTCAACGAGTTCTATTCGCTCAACGCGGACCTCGTCGGGCTCCAGGACAACCTGGAGATACAGCGGATGCAGTTCAGCGACTTCGCGGCGGCGTTCAACACCACGCTGGAGAACGAGTCGCCGAACCTGGGCACGGACATCCAGCGCGGCCCGGTGCAGGTGCTCAGCATCGGCGCGGATGAGGCCCGTTGGTCGCCGGGTGGGACGTTCAACATCCTCTCGCTCGCGGTGCGTCAGCCGGGGCCGGGCGGCGTCGGCGGTCCCCAGGCCTTCGGCATCCCCGCGCTGCGCGGCGAACTGCTGAACTTCGAGGTGTCTGGAGAGTATACGCCGAGCTGCGCCATCTCCGGAGCGATGCTGCCCCATCCCTCGAGCGGCACGCCGTCCGCCATCAACCTGGGCAACGGCCAGGCCCTCACGGGACCCGGGGGCTACACTGTCACCTTCTCCGGCAGTGGCTACGAAGCGGAGAGCGCGAACCTGTCCATGTTCTCGAAGAGCTCCGTGGAGACCCGGCTGTGCGCGGGCGTCAAGACAGAGGCCGGCGCGGAGTTCTTCGGCAACGGGACGACGGCGTACGTGTCGGCCGAGGCCTGCGTGAACAACTCCACGGGCATCGAAGGGACGTTCGACCAGCAGTCCGGCAGCGAGCAGCGCAGCACCGCCAGCTTCTCCATGGGCCTGCGCCTGCCGAACACGCCCTTTCCGAGCGCGCCGGTGGGCAGCCTGCTGCTGGTGGCGATGACGCCGGGAGGCACCGGCCGCAACCACATCCGCGACGTACAGGTGCTCCAGTCGCCCCACACGGGCGTCGTCGTGGAGGCGGACACCGACTACTTCCTGGTGGTGAACGACGTGGGCTCCTGCGCGGACGACCTGTCGCACCGGCTCACGGTGAAGAGCGTGCGCCTCATGCCCACCGGCGAAGCCGCCCGGGCGCTGGGCAAGGCCATGGCCACGGTGATGACCGAGCTGCGCGGGGCGACGCCCGCCTACGTGGAACAGGGGCGCGTGACGAGCAGCGAGCTGGAGGCCCTGCGCGTCACCGCCGAGTCCCGGTTGCTCCAGCAGTACAGCGTGGAGTGTCCGGGCTGCCAGATGAGCGGCATGCCGGACATCTTCAGCGCGCTCTTCGTCTCCTTCGCCACCCAGGAGCTCGCCCGGCTGGAGCGACTGGTGCAACTGCGCACCGTGGAGCGCGCCATCGAACTCCAACTGCTCGACATCCAGTCCCTGGCGGATGACCTGACGATGGGCGCCAACCAGGCACGGCTGCTGCGCCTCCTGCCGCTGTGGCGCCTGCGCAACCTGGATGGCGAGGAGCTGCGTGACAAGTCGCGCGCGCTGACGGGGCTCGTCACCGAGTACCTCTACCCGACGCTGGACCTGCGCCACCCCAGCTCGCTCGTGGGCTTGAAGACGAACGCGGACATCAACGCGCTGTTGCAGGCGAACTGGTCCGACGACTTCACGGTGCTCGCCGACAAGGCGCTCGCGGCCGTCACCGCTGTCGAGGGCGCCCTGGCCCAGGCACGCATCACCGACAAGCTGCCCAAGGACGTGGCGCTCGCCTTCGCCTTCCCCAACCCCGCGTTCAACATGCCCACCCAGTGGCACGCGGCGAACCCGGAGCGCTCGGAGACGCTGTGGAACACGCTCCTCTTGGGCACGGGCGAAGTGAGCATCACCCTCACGCCGGATGACCTGTACAGCGTGGGAGGCCAGGGTGGCGCGCTGCTCTGCCAGCACCACATGCCCATCATCAAGAACCTGGGCGTCCAGGTGGTCCGTCCCTTCAGCAGCACCAACGCGTCCGACTCCCAGGCGGGCCTGACGGTGCCCGTGCGGTGGGGCGACGTGCTGTCGTATCCCTCCACGGCGGGCATCAAGAACTACGTGATGCTCAACCAGGACTTCCTCGTGGGGGCTCCGCACCTGTTGTTCGGCAATGACATCGAGGTGCTGACCCTCTTCGCCCAGGACCTGCAGCAGCCGTTCGCGACCATCGCCGGCAATGGCCTGTCGCCCTTCGGCACCTTCAACATCCGGCTGGGCAACGTGCCACCCGCGCTGTTCGCCGAGGCCTCCGCGCTGGTCATCACGATGAAGGTGGACGTGCTGGAGCTCGCGACGCCGGTCTCCGGCGTCACCGTCTGCCAGTAGTCAGCTCCCGTTCAACGGGGAGGGTGGAGCGACGTGGGGAACGCCCCGCGCTCCGCCCTCCCCAGCCATCTCGCAGCGCCTCTCTCTTTCGTACTTCACCCATCAGGTAGGAACATGAAACCGCTATCCCTCTTCCGAAGGATGCTGGGCGGCACCGCCCTGCTCGTCTCCCCTCTCGCGCTCGCGCAGCCCGCCGGCTTCACGGACGCCAAGATTCAACCGCCCCAGCTCGCCGCTCCGCAGCGGGGCTCCCTCATCGGCACCTATGCGCAGACGGCCTTCGGCGCGGCGGATGTGGCGCGCGGTGGCTTCGCGCTCGCCTCCCCCTTCGCCGTTCCGAAGGACCGGGGCGAGGTGCTCGGCTCGCCCTTCCCCACCTACTCCTCCGATGCTGGCCAGTCGGAGTGGGGACATGGCTGGCAGACGCGGCTGGAGATTCGCCGGTGGCGTGTTCGTGGCGACCTGGACTACGCGACGGACGAGCTCACCAGCCCCTGGGGACGGCTCGTCCTCGGCGCCGATGGTGCCTGGTACCCCGCCGACATGAACCCCGCCATGCGCGTGGAGCAGTCCGCCACGGGCCTCACCGCCTATCACCCCGACGGCAGCGTCTGGAGCTTCGGTGATGGCGCGGGTGGAGTCGCGGGCTCGGCGCAGGTGAACACCGTGAAGGGTACCTACTCCTGGTCCCTGCGCGAGGTGGTGAGCGCAACGGGCCGCAAGACGCACTTCACCTACGAGGCCAATGCGACGGGCCGCCTCTTCCTGAAGACGGTGCGGTACGGCGGCACCGGCACGGACTTCCAGTACCAGGTGGACCTGGGCTACGCGACGCTGGCGAAGCCAGTGGACGACTTCCGCTCGAGCAAGAAGCTGCGGTTGGACCGCCGCGTGTCCACCCTGTCGGTGAAGGCGAAGAGCGCGAGCACGGGCCTCTTCGAGGCGCGGTGGCAGTACCAGCTCGCCTACACGGAGCCCGTGGACGGCGTGGCCTTCTACCTGTCCCAGGTGGACCAGAGCTACGGCACCGCGCCCGACGTGACGGTGGCGCCCACGGCCCGCTACACCTACCACACGTCCGCGGACGCGCTCGCCACCGCCACCTTCAGCCGGGTGACGAAGCTGGACGCGACGCTCGCCACCGCGGGCCAGGACGCCATCCAGCCCTGGCGCGCCTCGCTGTTGGACGAGGATGAGGATGGACGGCTCGACTTCGAGCATGCCCAGGCCCAGATGCTCTACGTCCAGGAGGACTCCGGCTTCCGCGCCGAGGCCCTGCCTCCCGCCAACGCCGGCACGCAGTCCGTGTGCCGTCCCACGGCCCACGTGAGCAACGAGCCGCGTCTGCTGGCCCGTCTGCGGCCCAACCAGCTCAAGCCCGAAGTCGTGGCCATCACCAACACCAGCGGCTCCACCACGGACATCCGCGTGTGTGACCGCGCAGGCACGCTGCTGTCCCAGCAGTCCCTGACGGGCGCGTGGCAGTTGGGCCCGCACACCCGCTTCGTGGACCTGGACAGCGACCAGCAGCCGGACTTCATCCGCGTCGTCCCGGGCGGCTTCCAGGTGCGTCCCAATACGAGCAGCGCGGCGCCTGGTACGCAGTTCGGTGCCACCCTCAACGGCACGTTGACGCCGAGCGTGTCGGCGACGGCGACGTGGGTGCATGACATGAACGGCGACAGCATCCCAGACATCGTCGCGCGCCTCTCCAACGGGCTGCATGTGTGGCCAGGAACCGGCAGGTACGCCTTCGACTCGGCGTCCAGCAAGCTGTTCCCCGTGCTGACGAAGAACGGCACCAGCCTGGCGCAGCTCGCGACGTACTCGGCCATGTTCGTCGACGTGAATCGCGACGGCATGTCGGACGTGCTGTTGTCGAAGGCGGGCCTGGCCCTGCTCTTCGTCAACAACGGCAGCGAGTTCCGCGAGGTCACCGTCCCCGCGCTCACCTTCTTCAACGGGACGACGAGCGCTTTGACTCAGGGCGACTTCGCGGGCAGCGGCAACACCAGCCTCACCGTGACGAAGGGCTCGGATGCCTACAGCACGTCGCTGGATGGCCCGGAGACAGGCCTGCTCAAGTCGGCGGACGACGGCAAGGGCACCCTGCTGGGCTTCACGTACACGCGCCTGCCCGCCGCCCCCGGGGCCCGCTTCCGCCAGCCCGTGCTGGCGTCGCTGACGTCGGCGTCCTCGGGCTACGACACCATCACCTACGCCTACCAGTACTTCGGCGCCAACTACCACTCGCAGGGTGGCTTCCTCGTCGGCTTCGACAGCGTCGTGCGCACCGCGCCGCAGGAGAGCCACGCGGTCAACTTCCTCAATGGAGATGACTTCGCCGGCCTGCTGCTCTCCGACACGCGGACGGACGCGCTCACGCCCCAGGTCCGCGAGGTCTCCTTCCGCGAGTACGAGGACGCCACGCACCAGGGCGTCACGTTCAAGCGCTTGAAGGAAGAGGGGCAGGGCTTCCGCGACGCGAGCCTGCCGGCGGTGACGCTCACCGAGTCCACGAAGACGGTCGCCTTCGACGGTCTGTGCCCGCAGCAGCAGGTGCGCGCCACCCCGTGGGGCACCCTCACCACCACGCTGGGACGCGCCAGCCTGCCGGCGCTCGTCAAGCACCTGCACTGCCTGCCCGCCACCTTGACGTATGCGGGCACGCATCCGCAGTCCTCGCTGAACTTCTCGTACCAGGGTGTCATCACCCGCAACACCGTGGGGCTCGTGCAGAGCGTCGTCGCCCAGGGGCCGCAGGGCGCCATGCCGCTCCAGACGGTGAGCTACTGGCCGGACTTCACCGTGAAGACGGTGAGCGAGCCGGGCCGGGGCAGCACGTCGTTCGAGTACACCCCGGGCCGCCTGCTGCTCTCCAAGGTGACCCAGCCGGACGGCGTGGCGCTGGAGGTCACCGAGCGTCACCCGCTGCATGACGGACTCCTGACGATGACCACCCGACGTGGCGCGAGCACCCATGTGGAGCGCTTCCGCTACGACGGGATGGAGCGACTGGCGAAGCGGTGGGACGCCCTGGGCGCCGCGAGCGAGGTGAACCCCAACGAGACGCTCAGCTACCGGTTCGCCACCGCCACCCGCCCTGCCGGAATCGCCGCGACGGCGCTGGTGGACGCTGGCGGCAATGCCCGGCGCTACACGGAGGAGTACTCCACCGCCGCCGGGGAAGACGTGGCCAGGACGCGCCTGGTCCCCGAAGGCTGGGTGGTGGACGGCCTGACGCTGCACAGCCGCCAGCAGCGGGAGAAGACGCGGTACGTGCGTCCCAACCTGCCGGCCAACGCCGACATGGCGGCCCTGGACTACGCCACGCTGCTGGGTGGCATCGAGCAGACGTCGAGCGTGCGCACAGCCGTCTTCGGCTACGACGTGGAGAAGGTGCTGCGCCACCACGTCGACGTCCAGCAGACCCTGGCCACGTCCTGGGCGCTGTCGGGGGGACGGCTCGTCGTGGAGACCCAGGAGAACAGCACGCAGACGCGTCGGCAGTTCCTGGACGCGGCGAAGCGGATGACGCGGTACGAGGATGAGCTCGGCTTCGCCTATTCCTACACCTACGACGCGCTGGGGCGCCTGCGGGGCGTGACGATGCCGGACAACCAGGGGCACCGGCTGTCCTACGACGCCTATGGTCGCGTCGAACGCGTGGAGCGCGATGGCGTGGCGAACGTGGACTTCGAGTACGCCCCCGGGACCTGGCTCGTGTCCGCGAAGCGCTTCCGCACGCCGAGCAACACGCTGATGCGCAGCGAGGGCTACCAGTACGACGGCATAGGCCGCCGCACCGGCATCACCCACACGAGCACGGGGGGCGTGAAGTCGTACCAGCTCTACTACGACGGTGCCTCGCCGGCGGCTCCCGCCAACACGAGCGTGCCGGGCCTGCTCACCGCGACGTCGGGTGACGGGTACACGAAGCGGATGGAGTACCGGACGGACGGCACGTTGACGAAGTCGACGCTCAGCCTCACCGGCTGGCGCACGGTGGAGAGCGAGCTGACGTACGCGGAGAGCGGAGAGGTGCGGCAGGAAGTCACGCGCGTGAAGGACGCGGGTGGCGGCGTCCTGTCCACCACGTCGCTCGGCTACGTCTGGGATGCCTGGGGCCGGATGAGCGCACTGACGCGCAACGGTCAGCCCTGGGCGAGCGTGCAGTACAACGCCCTGGGCAAGACGGCGATGGTGGACTTCGGTGGCGGCACGTCGGTGTCGCTGGGCTACGACGTCCTCACCCGGCAGCGCACCAGCCTCGCGCACACCACGCCGGCCTGGAGCTCCTCCATCGCCTGGAAGCTGAATGCTCGCGGGCTCACCGACAGCGAGGTGATGGGCTTCGGTGGCACGACGCTCGCGCGGCAGTACGGCTATTCACCCCAGGGCTTCCTGGCCTCGGCCCAGGACGCGCAGCATGCGTATGACTACGGCTTCGACGCGCTGGGCCTGTCCACGTTCATCTCCGATGCCTCGGGGACTCGCAACCTCGTCACGGGCGCGAACACGTGGGTGGTCGGTGGCGTGACGTACACGCGGGACGGTCTGGGCCGCACGGTGGCCCGGGACGACCTGAGCCTCACCTATGGGCCGGACGGCCAGGTGGCCTCCGCGCAGAAGGGCGCCCAGAGCTGGAGCTTCGTGTACGACGAGGACGGAGAGCGCCTGTTGAAGCGTGATGCGTCCGGGGCACCGCTCGCGGCATATCTGGAGGGCGGCGCGTATCTGGATGGCGCGGGACTCACCCAGCCGGTGCGCGTGGATGCGCAGTTGGTGGGCGCGTTGGAGAATGGCGCCTTCCGCCTGCTGTCCACCGACCGCCGTGGCACGGTGATGGCGGATGCGGACGGGACGCAGCGGGTGGCCTCGCCGTTCGGTGACCGGGCGACACACCCCACGGGCTCGGCGGCGCTGGACTACGTGGAGAAGGCCTACGACGCGGACCTGGGCTTCGTGCGCATGGGGGTCCGCGACTACGACGCCCGCATCAATCGCTTCACCACTCCGGACCCGCTGTTCCTCGAGGACCTGGAGAAGTGCCGCGCCAGTCCCGTCGAGTGCAACCTCTACAGCTACGTGAGCAACCGTCCGCTGGACCTGGTGGACCCGACGGGGACCGAGGAGAAGAACGTTCCCACGGGGGACGCGGTCGGCAACGCGGTCAGCGTGGGTGCGCCCATCGCCATCGCCGCGGGCGTGCAGGTCGGCGGTCCCAAGGTCGTCTCGGGCGTGAAGGCCGGGTACGACATGGGCAAGCGGTTCTTGAACAACCCGGTGGTCTCCGGGGTCCGCAAGGCCAACGCCGCAATCAAGGTCGTGAAGTTCATCGGCGGTTGCATCAACGGCACCAATCCCCTCTTCAGCGAGCCGGTGGCGCAGTCGCGGGCCCGCTTCATCCGCGAGGCCCTCCAGGAGATGGCGCAGCAGCAGGCCGCCCTCCACCAGGAGCTGGGCAGCTACCTCGAAGAGGCGAGCCAGTCCCTGCCGGATGAGGAGCGCATGGACTACGTCCACCAGCGCATCAACGAGCTGGCGGCCGAGGACCGCGCCCTCCAGAAGAAAATCGACAAGGCGACCGAGAACCTGGAGAGCGCGGAGCAGGAGCTGAAGGAGTTCTACGAGGACCACAGGTAGCGACACCTGTCGTGAGTCCATCGCGGAGGAGGGCCGGGTCGTCCACCGGCCCTCTTTCGCGTTCCAGCGATTCCCGCGCAGCGGCTTTGGGCATGGCTCTCACGCGCCTGACTCTGGTCGGCGTCCGCCCTCGGACTATGCTCGGCGGCCATGAGCCCTCCTCTCGAGCATGAAGCTGGAGTTCCGTCAGGCACGCCGGGCGGAGGCTATTCGCGGCGGGTGGGCCTGTTCTCGGGGGTGATGCTCGTCATCGGCGGCATCATCGGCTCGGGCATCTTCCTCAACCCCTCCATCGTCGCCCAGCGCGTGCACACCCCCGCTCTCACGCTGGGGGCCTGGCTGCTCGGCGGTGGCGTGGCGCTCATCGGCGCCTTCATCTACGGCGAGCTGGGACAGCGAATCCCCAAGGCGGGCGGCAGCTACGTCTACCTGCGAGATGCCTTTGGCGAGCTGCCCGCCTTCCTCAATGCCTGGGGAATGCTGCTGATGATCGCCACCGGCGCCATCGCCGCGGTGGCGGTGACCTTCGCCAACTACACGGTGGCGCTGACGGGCCTCGCGGACGGCTACCGGTTTCCGCTCGCCGTCGGCGCCATCGTGCTGCTCTCCGGCATCAACTACTTCGGCGTGCGGCCCGGGGCGCTCACGCAGAACGTCTTCACGGTGCTCAAGCTGGTGGCGCTCGCGGTGCTCGTGGGCGCGGGACTGCTGCTCGCGGGGGCCTCTCCCTCGGTGGGGAATACTACGCCCCCCTCGCCTCCGGACTCCATCGTGCTGGCTCTCGGCGCCGCGCTGGTTCCCGTCCTCTTCAGCTACGGCGGCTGGCAACAGACCAACTTCGTGGCCGAGGAGCTGGTGAATCCGGAGCGCAACCTGCCCCGCGCGCTCCTCTGGGGCGTCATCGGCGTGGTGACGGTGTACCTGCTCGCGAACCTCACCTACCTGCGCACGCTCGGCGCGGAGGGGCTGGCCGCGAGCAACGCTCCCGCGGCGGATGCGCTCGGGCTCCTGTTGGGGCCCACGGGCCGCACCTTCATCACGGCGGGCGTGGCGCTCTCCACCTTCGGGTTCCTCAACCTCGTCATCCTCGTGTCGCCCCGCGTCTATCAGGCGATGGCGGCGGATGGGCTGTTCTTCCCGTGGATGGCGCGCCTGCATCCGCGCTACCACACGCCCTCGGCGGCCATCGTCTTCCAGGCGGTCTGGGCCATCCTCCTCACGAGCACGGGGACCTACGGCGAGTTGCTCGACTACGTCGTCTTCGCGGACTGGCTTGTCTTCGGCGCCACGGCCGCCACGCTCTTCGTCTACCGGGCCCGGGAGCGTCAGGGACAGGTGCCCCGCGTGACGTACCGGGTGCCCGGCCATCCCGTCACGCCCCTGCTCTTCATCGCGGCGGCGCTCTACGTCGTGGTGGGGTCCACTGCTTCCAATCCCCTCAACGCGCTCAAGGGCACGCTGCTGCTCGGCGCGGGCGTGCCTGTGTTCCTCTACTGGCGCAAGCGCAGGGAGGCGCGCGCCACGGCGCAGGTATCGGGAACAGACGCCGTGGAAGGCCCCTCGGTACCGGAGCAGCCCGTGCGGAGCGCGGTGTCTGGCAAGCGCGGAGCGGACTGAAGCCCATCCCGGATTCTCCACGGCTCGGCGGGCCTCGGTGGACAGCGGCGCGCACTACGAGACCGACCGGGAAGGGCGAGGTGCGTACCTCTCCACGCGGATGCGCCGCCACCCCTGCGCGCAAGGCAGGGAATGGCGGCGCTCCCATCCTTCAGGTGCCTGCGTCAGTACACGATGGCGATGTCCCGCAGCTCCGGACCGGAAGCCCCACCGATGGCCGCCTGTTCCGCGGTCGTGGCGGTGCGCGGAAAGAACGTCGCGGCGCCCGTCAGCAGATTCACCTGATACAGCACATAGGGACCACTGGCCGCCGTGCGGCCCGCCGCCAGCGGCAGCCCGTTGTCGCCGCCAGCGATATCAAACCCCGTCGCGCCGACAAACGTCACGCCCAGCGCACCCACGTTCACCAGCGTGCCATCGTTGGGGGGCACCTGCTGAGTCAGCACGTTGCTGTTGCGCTCCAGGTCGAACAACGTCGTCGTCGTCGCACCCATGACGCTGTTCGTGTACGCCACACCGAAGACGACGGCACCCGGCGTCCGGTTGATGGCGCCGTCCGTGGTTGTCGCACCCGTGTCGACGTTGATGCGCAGGTTCTGCCCCGTGTCGCTCACCACGCGCAAACGGTCCGCCACGGGATTGAAGTCGATGACGAACTGAGTCCCCGACAGCGCGGTGAAGGGTTCCGTGGTGTCGGCGGGGTCCGCGTTCAGGGTGGCCTTCGCGGTGACCGCGCCTGTCTGCGTGTCCACCGTGTAGAGCTTCCCGGCGGACGACAGGGCATACATCGTCCGGTCCGCCGGGCGCAGGTCGATGCCGAGCAACGTCTCCCCTGCTGGCACCCCCGTCAGCGCCACCGTTGCCGTCAGCGTGTTGGGCGCTGAGACGGCGGCACGCACGAGCTGGTTGTCGGTGGTGAGACCGTAGACCGTGGCGCCCGACTCCTGCTTCAGGGCCAGCCCCTTGAGGGGCTCCGTCGAGCCGATGGCCGCGACTTCCGTGGCGGGGGCCGAAGTATTCTCCGGAGTGATGCGATACAGGCGCTGCGTACCGCCCACCGTCAGCGCGGCATAACCGACGTTGGTCCGCGCATCGATGTCATAGCCATTCACCCCCGAGGCATCCACGCCCAATGCAACCGGCGCGGAGAGTGTGCCGTTGTTCGGCGGATCCTGGAGGTAGACAGTGTCGGTCGCCGCATCCAGCACGAAGAGGCGGGTGGTGGCGGTCTCCGCGAAGGAGTTGGTGTAGGCCGCACCGCTGACCTGCGCGCCGCCATTGCCGCCATTGATGGCGACATCCGTGATGGTGTCGCCGGTGTCGACATTGATGCGCAGGTTCTGCCCGCTGTCACTCACCACGCGCAGGCGGTCCGCCACCGGATTGAAGTCCACGGCGAAGTCGGTGCCGACGAGGCCCGTGAACGGATTGTCGTCCCCTGTCATGGCGGACAGCGTGGCCTTCACGGTGGCGATGCCGGTGTCCGGGGCGAGGGTGACGATTCGCGCCCCGCTGGTGAGGCCATACAGTTGCGAGTCGGCGGGACGGTAGTCGATGCCCAAGAGCGACTCCCCTGCGTCCAGGCCCGTTACTGCGATGGAGCCCACCAGGACATCGGGGGTCGCGCGATTGAAGGACACGAGCGTGTCCGATGCGGTCAGGGCGATGACCTCTCCCACCATGACCGGTTCCGGCGCGCCATCCAGCCCCGTGCCGGGAGTCGGATTCGGGTCGTCGTCGTCACCACAGGCCGTGAGGAAGAGCGCGGTAGCGAGCGCGGCGAGGAACGGGTGCGGCTTCCTGATAAGGGGCATGGGCTCTCCCGAAGGATGTACCGGATTGATTTCACGAGCCCTTACGATGGTCCTCTTGAGCTGGATTCCTCCCCGTGCCGCGGAGCACCTGGCTGTTCGTCATCCGACCCGCCGCGGAACAAGGCACCTTCCGAGGACGGACCGAAGCACCGCCGAGGCTTCTTGTTTCTCTGAAATCAAACACCGCGATCCGCCAGGCGAGGCAGGGAGCCCTGAGTCGCCGGAAGCCTTGACGGGAGTCCATCACCCGCCAGCATGCGAGTGATGGACTCGACCGCTCAGGATGAACCGGCGCTACAGCGTCACGGCCCGAGCAGCCAGCATCGGCGGCGCGCAGATGGGGGCCACGAGCGCGGCGTCATCACGCGACGACTCCGACGACGACAGCTCGTCCTCCTCGGTCCCCAGGGCCGCGCCGCCACAGGTGCCGTACTCCCACTCGGTCACCCACTCCTCACAGGTGACGACCTGCATGCTCCAGGGAATGGCACAGACCAGCCAGCACGGCGTGCTCTCATTGCAACGGTCCTGGGAACAGTCCGGAGGCAGGGCCGACGCGGACAGCGGGGCCAACACGAGCGCCGCGACTCCTGCGAACAGGGACTTCGATAGCAGTTTCATGATGTCTCCACGATGACGGGATGACCGGGCCACCCACGCGTGAGCCGGCCCCTCGACTGTCTCAGGAAAACCGCGAATCTTCAAAAGTCGCGACTGGCGTACTTTTCTACTCCAGAAACACTTCAGCCCTGACCGAACGGGCCGCTTATGACCCTCCTGGGTCAGGACGTGATGCGGGTTCTCCGCCTGTGCCTCCCTCCGAAAGGGCGCGCCGGATAAATCCCCGGGAATCACACGCGAAAACCCTTCGCCGTCTCCAGCCCGGAGACGACGCACTCCACCCACGGAGTAACCCCCTCGAGCCTCCTCGCGGCCCCCACCGCGCGGCATCCTTCGAGGACCCCGCTCGTGGGCAGTCCTCATTCAAGAAGGGGTGACCACGACCTGCGTCCACCCCCGCCTTGAATCAAGCGAAGGGTTCACGACATGAGTCTGGGTGTTTCATTGAAATCCGCGGCATGGCGCGCAGTGCTCCTCGGGGGACTCCTCGCGCTCTCCACGGGTTGCCAGGGCGAAGGCATCGAGTCGGACGGGCACTCCGAATCCCTGCCCGGGGAGACAGAGGCCCTGCCCGTCCTCCAGCAACAGCTGGCCCCGCTGCGCGAGAAGTCCTGCCGGGAAATCAAGAACGCCAGGCCCCAGGCCGGAGATGGTGAGTACACCCTTCACCTCATGGGGGACGCCGCCCGGCCCTGGAAGGCCTGGTGCCACGACATGGCCGGCACTCCCACCGAGTATCTCCCGCTCCCCGAGCATGGCCTCCACTCCAACTTCTCTCAATACACCGCGGGTGGCGCGGCCCCCGGCAGCAACGTCCGCACCGTCTTCTCCAAGCTGCGCATCAACCCCGTCACGCTCGAGGTCGATACGTCCGACCGGCGGTTCGCGACGTCCACCGGCGCGCTCTCACACAATGGCCAGGCCAACATCTCCACCATGCCCTACGCCACCGCCATGTCCTGTGACTGGGGCGGCTCCGGCAGGGCCAACGTCGACTTGCGCGGCACCCCGTTCAAGCTGCCCGCCGACTACTTCGTGACGAGTGGCTTCAGCCAGCTGGGCGCCGCGTCCTACAGCTTCGTCGACCAGGTCGTCTCCATCACTGGCGGCGGCTACTGCGGCTGGACGGCTCCACTCGGCGCCGACCCCGCGCTCGGCGGCGCCCTCCCCCTCTTCTACGCCGCTCCACCTGTCGCCTGGACGCCTGTCGCACGCGTCTACCCCTCCGGTGGCGCCGAGCCCTCCGCCCAGGCGCTCCAGCCCGGCTGGTATGACCAGCACCAGCTCACCGTCGGCAACGACACCATCAGCTCCGTCCACGTCCCCAGGGGCTGGGCCGTCACCCTCTACGAGCACTCGCGCTTCTCCGGCAGCTCCATCACCTTCACCTCCGACACCCTCCTGACGGGCAATGGTTGGGACAAACGGGCCTCCAGCATCAAGGTGGAAGCCCCCGTGTCCGTCTATTCCCAGCACAACTTCGGAGGAGTCCGTCAATCCCTGCGCGCGGGCCGGTATGACATCAACCAGCTCACGCTGGGCAATGACACCCTCCGCTCCCTCAAGGTGCCCGATGGCTTCCAGGTCACCCTCTACGCGGACTCGGGTTTCTCCGGCCAGCGCATCGTCCTCACCCAGGACACGGACCTCACCGGCAGCCTCCTCAACGCCGTCACCTCCAGCCTCGTCGTCGAGTCCACCACCTCCCGCAACAACAACATCCTCCATGGCCAGTGGCTCTCTTCCGGAGGCCAGAGCCGAACCAGTCCCGCCAACCGTCAGTTCCTCGTCGAGCACTCCGGCCCGCCCGACATCGTCACCTTCGACCTCGAAGCCAACAACGCCGGCCCCTACCTCTACCTCCTCGACTCCAGCGGAAACGTGCTCGCCGAGGCGAACGACCCCCTTGGCGGCTCACGCGCGCGCATCGCCTATGACCTCCAGCCCGGCAGCTACAAGCTCGTCGCCGCGACGACCCAGGCCGGGCAGACGGCCGACTTCACCCTGCGCTCCGACAAGGCCCGGCTCCGCTACCCGCTGCGCCTCTCGGTCCAGGCAGAGACCCACTTCGATTGGGTCTACGACGACCACAACACCGGAGCGCACGACAACATCTCCGTCTGGCGTCCCAGGCTCGACCGGTTCCCGGGCCACTACTCCCTGGGCGACGTGGCCATGCCCTCCCATGGCTCACCGCCTCGGATGACCTTCGTGGTCTCCGGTGAGGGGGACGTGCTGGCGCCTCCCATCGACTATGACCTCGTCTGGGATGACAAACACACCCGCGGCTCTCACGATGCCAGCTTCTGGCACCCCAGGCCCGCTCCTGGCTATACCTGCCTCGGCTCGGTGGCCACCCTGGGCTATGACAAGCCGTCCACCCAGCTCATCCGGTGTGTCCGCAGTGAGTATGTCCTGCCCGCAAGCCCTGCCTGGCTGTGGGACGACAGGGGCTCGAGTGCCTATCGCGACGGCACTGTCTTCCAGGCCAATGCCACGGACCACCGGTCCCTGACCGCCTCATCCATGGTGGGCCAGGTCGGCTATGGCGCCGCCAATGCCAGTCTCTTCTGGGCCCTCAACAAGAGCGCCCTCGCCAACGCCGAACTCCAGGGTGCCCCGGTCGATGACCTCACCGTCCTCCAGTACGCGCCCCTGGTCTGGCTCCATCCAGACGAATACTACTGGCCGTCCTCCGCCGAGTTCTTCCTCGCGAACGTGACGCCTGTCGGGTACTTCATGGAGACCCGCGAGCCACTGGGCTGCGCCTCCTGTACGGACCCCGCGTTCCTGCACGGCCAGCGTCCGGACCCGACGACCCACGTGCCGATGTATGCGCAGATCATCCCTCGCACCCAGGCGGGAGGCGCAACCCAGACCACCGACGTCGTCTATTGGATGTTCTACCCCTACAACGGAGGCAAGCGCGTCTGCGTGGGCTTCTACAATGCCGTGCATTCCTGCCTCGGGAAGTTCTCGACCTTCGGCAACCACGTGGGCGACTGGGAGCACGTCACCGTGCGCTTCGTCGACGGGAGACCGACCCATGTCTTCATGGCCCAGCATGCCGAAGGGCAGCTCTTCGTCTATGGAGACAAAGCGCTGGGCCTCTTGAACTTCCATCCCGAGACCTATGTGGCCTTTGGTTCACACGGCGCCTATCCGGACACCGGCTCGCATGTGTACAAGACACTCTTCAACGGCGAGCTCCTGAGCGACGAAACAGGAAGAGGCACGCCGTGGATTGGGTGGGATCGCCCCGTCATCATCCCCTGGCAGCCGCTGGGCACCTACACGTCGACGAACGGTCCGGCGTGGATGGACTCCGTCCTCCAGTGGGGCAATCCGCCAGATGGCTGCCTCAACATCGTCACGCAATACTCGAATGAGTGCATCCGCAACGGCGGCCCCAGCGGGCCCATGCTGAAGACCATCGCCAATCCAGAGGCGATGGTCATGGAGTGAGCGGGCCCACGCTCCGCCAGACTCGAAGGGACACAGGCCCTGCCGGCATTCCGCCGCCGGCAGGGCCTGTGCGGTGGCACCCGCTCCACCCGGGGCACCACCCTCACGGAGTCCTGCTGTCTCAGCCTCCGCTCAGGAAATCGGCGGCGGCCTCGATGACATCATCCTCCGTCTTGAACCCTCGGAACGGCAGCTGCACCTCCTTGAAGATCAACTCATCGGCGAGGCCCAGCTTTCGCGCGGCTTGCAACCGGTTGTTTCCGAGCACGACGTAGTTCTCGTTCGCGATTTTGACGAAGTTGATGAGCTTGTCCTTGATGCCGTCCTTCTGGATGTCTTTGACCAGCTTCACGAACTGGTTTCCGGACATCCGGTCGGTGAGGTGCAGGCCCGCCTTGCGCAGCTCGCCGTAGGTGAAGGACACGGCTTCCTTCACGGCCAGCCCGCTCACCGAGTTGTTGTGGACCCACGAGGAGAACTCCCCGACGAAGTACGTGTGGGCGAACTCCACCTCGAAGTTGAAGACGACCTGCTGCTCGGCGGACGTCGCGACGGAGAGGACGCGCAGGAGCTGTCCCGTGGCGCTTTCGACCTCATCCCCGGCGCGGAGGTCCTGTGCCTCCGTCCAGCCCTGGCCGGCGACGCCGAACGGATGCTCCGCCGTCACTCCGAGCTCTTCACGAGTGCCATCAGGTGCTTCCAGGACGACGCGGAGCACCACCCTCTCCGGCTTGATGAAGGTCCTCGTCACCCGGTGCCAGCCCGGCTCCTTCGTCTTCTCGTTCCAGGCCCACACCCAGTCTCCCGCCAGGACTTCCTCGATGGGCCTCAGTCCCTCCGCGGTGAGGACGGGAGTCCCCGCGACGAAGCAGCCTCCGAGCGGGAATCTCGGGGCGAGGGCGAGCCCCGCCCTGTTGATCAAACTGCGGGTCGCCGAGGTGACGATGGGTGCCGCGGTCTTGAACGCGAACCCCACCACCTTCGCGGAGGCAAGTGAGATGACCACCTGAGTCACATCACTGGCCAGCTCATCATTGTCGCCTCGCATCAACGACAGCATCAGGTTGAGCGACGTGGTGCCGAGCCCCACGAAGGGGACGTAGGACCATTTGGTCTCCCGCAGCCATCCCTGGAGCGAATCCATCTGCTGGTCGTTCATCGCGAACAGGCCGCGACCATCTCCCACGCAGTACTTGCACGAGGACTCGACGTAGCCCGTCTCCATGCTGCCGTTCTGGTCGGCCCCACCCGCGACGGCCGAAGGAGTGCTGTCACCCTGTCCGACTCCGTCACCAGTCCCCGTTCCCACGCTGGGAGCGCCGCAGTCACCGGGGTTCGCCGAGCCGCAGATCTCCATCAGTTCGCCGTCCGCCGTATGCCAGGTGCCCACGACACTCGAGGACTCGGTGGGCGTGAACCCGCTGAGGTCGACGTAGCGCAGGGGGTTGTTGAAGCCGTAGCTGTAGCGGTTGAACGCCTGGCTGGAATAGGGCGCCTTGACCACCGGGTCGGGCGTCAGGAAGCGCCCCACCCTCGGGTCGTAGAGCCGCCCCTTCATGTTGACCAGCCCCGCCTCGTCGTCCCACTCGTGGCTGGTGAAGCCCAGACGCACGTCGCTGGCGGTGGAGGCCGGCGCCAGCGTCGGGTCGTCCGCCCGGCCCTGCGCCCCGAAGGGTTGGTACTTGCGCTGCTCCAGCACGTTGCCTGCGTCGTTCGTCACCGTCTCCACCGAGCCCAGGTGGTCGTGCAGCAGGTACGTGGTGACAGGCGTGGCGCCGCCGCTCGCGGCCAGCGTCACCTGCGCCACCGCCTTCCCACTGGCCATCACCTGGAAGACGTGCGACTCGACGCCCGCCTTCTTGCGCTTCTCGTAGAGGCCTCCCGCCACATAGAGGGTGGAGTCCCCGTTGCTGTGCTGCTTGAGCGTGCGGCGCTGGAGCGCGTCGTAGGTGAACGTCAGCGTTCCCTGCTGCGTCACCAGCGTCGAGGGCAGGTTGAAGGCGGTATAGGTGATGTTGCGGAAGCGCCCCGTCGCGGGCTCGTTCGCCTGGGTCTGGTTCCCCCCGGTGTCGTAGCTGAACGTCTCAGCCAGTGTGCCGAAGGCAGGGTCCGTGCTCACGCCGGTGATGGCATGCCGTGACGCGGTGAGGGCCCCGTACTGGAAGTAGAGCTGCTCGGTCTGTGTGCCATTGCGGACCACCCGCCTGGCGTTGAGGTTGCCCAGGTCGTCGTAGCCGTAGTTGGTGACGGTGTTGTCGCAGCCCGCCTGCACCGTCCAACGCGTCAGGCGGTCCACGCCGTCGTACTGGAACGACTCCGTCACCTGGTTCAGGTTGTCGTGACGGCTGCGCAGGCTGTCATCCGCGTTGTAGCTGTACGCCAGCGACTGGACGAGCTGTCCGGCCGCCTTGCGGGACTCGATGAAGCGCAGGCGCCCCTGGCCGTCGTAGCGGTTCCAACTGGTGAGGACATTGCCTCCCCGCGCCTCGACGAGCAGGCGGCCAGCGGCATCCCGGTCCTTCACGCGCCAGTACTCGGCGCTGGTGGCCGCGTCTCGCACGGACTCGGGGTAACCCGTGGCCGTATACGTCTGCTGGACGGCCAGACGGGTGCCACCGGGGCCCGTCGGATACCAGGTCTTGTCCAGACGCCCGTACCCGTCGTAGCTCTGGTCGACGGGGTACGTCGCGCCATTGAGCGACAGCGACTCCTGCGTGAAGCGCCCCAGCGTGTCGTAGGAATAGGTCGTGACGACGTCATCCGCGGTCGCCACGGTGTTCCGGTCGTTCTCCGCCTTGGCCAATACCCCCTTGCCCTGGGGAGCGGTGTCCCAGAACAGGTGCGTCTGGCCATCCGGGTTCCGGATGAACACCTCGCGCCCCAGGGTGTCATGGGCATAGCGCGTCAGGACGCCCGCCGCGTCCGTCTCCTCACGGACATCGCTGTAGGCGTCGTAGAGGGTGATGAGCGCGCCCAGCTTGGGCTCCAGCAGCTTCGTGCGACGCCCCCGCACGTCGTACTCCATCACCGTGACGGCGCCGCTCGGGTCCTTCGTCGAGTCCAGCACGCCGAACGGCCCGTGGAGATACTCGGTCACCAGCCAGGGAGCGGATGGCTCCCGCAGCTCGCTCACATGCACCACCTGCCCCAGCGGGTTGCGGTTGACGTAGGTCTTGTTCCGCTTCTCGTCATAGACAGTCGTGGTGCGCCACTCGTGGACCCACTCCCGGAAGGAGCCGTCCGGGTTCGTCTGCTTCAGCTTCCGCCCCAGGTTGTCGTAGGTGAAGGTCGTGGCCTTCTCGGCTTCGCGGTCGTACCGTGGCTGCGTGATGCGCAAGGTGCGGCCGAAGAAGTCATAGGCCATCGTCGCGCGACTCCAGGAGCCGTCGGCGGCCTGGACGAGGGTGTAGATCTCCCGGTCCCAGCGGTCCAGCCTGTGAGTCAGGGAGGGACTGCCGTCCCGCTGGACCGTGATGCGGGTTCCCGGCGCCTCACGGTGGTACTCCATCCAAACCGTGGCACCCCCAGAAGCTCCTCCCTCCCGGTAGGGAGCCGTCTCCATCCGAAGGCGGCCAAAGCCGTCATACGCGTTGCGCACCCTCACCCCGTTGGGGTCCTCGGTGAGCGCCACCACTCCCAACCCCGGGTGATGAGCGACGTCGGTGCGGTGCCCGGCGGCGTTGATGATGACCGTGGGGAAGATCTTCTCGAGGCCCTCGTAGGAGATCTGCTCCAGACGCGGCAGCACCCCTTGCGTGTCCGACGTCTCGATGGACGTCACCTGGCCGGTGAGGTCGCGTGAGTACGTGGTGAAGAGCTTCGTGTCCGCGGTGCCCTCTGGCTCCTGGGTGACGCGCCACAGGGCATTGGACTCCGGGCAGGAAGCTCCGGGGCAGTACTGGTACGTCGTGGCGCGGGTGGCTTGCTGTCCGCCGGGATGGCGGGTCGAGGCTGGAGTGTAGGACGTGTCCGTCTCCCGCCGGGTGAGGCCCAGTACCCAGGTGGATGGATG
Source organism: Myxococcus sp. CA033 (assembly GCF_013336625.1). NCBI lineage: Bacteria > Pseudomonadati > Myxococcota > Myxococcia > Myxococcales > Myxococcaceae > Myxococcus > Myxococcus sp. CA033. The sequence goes on from NZ_JABUMU010000001.1 coordinate 630,165, forward strand.
GTTCTCCACCTCCAGGACGCGCTCCGTCCAGGTGCCCTCGACGGCGTTCTCATCCGTGCGCACGACGGTGAAGAGCCGCGTGGCATTGCCGTAGCCGTCGCAGTCCTGGGACTGGAGCTTCCACGACACGGTGCCGAAGATTCCGTCCTTCTCGGAGAGGGTCGTCACCGAGGGACAGAGGAACCGGGTGCGCCCTTCCGGAGCGATGCGCGGCTCGCGGGTGAAGGTGCTGGTGACGGTATGGGTGCGTCCCGTCAGGGGCGTGGCGACCTCTTCCTGCTTGGGGAGGAACGCGTGCAGGTACAGCGTGCCAGTGCGAGTGGTGTTGTCATAGACCGTCGTCGTCACCTTGCTCGTTATCTGGTCGGTGACGGTGCGGCGGGAGAACCCCAGCCAGCCACGGCCGCGGAGGTCCGTGCGAGCCCCCTCGTAGGCGAGGATGGACCAGTGGAAGAAGGCATCCGGGCCGTCGAGCCCGTTGTCCGTCATGTACGCATTGACGGCCCACATGCCCCGCACCCCGCAGTACTGGGGATAGGTGCACCCGCCCGCCGTGAAGTGGCCCGGAGAGTTCCCCAGCGCGCGGTGCTCGAAGGAGGCCCACTTGCCATTGCCATCCGTGACCCGGCGGAGCAGGTCCGGCTTGAGGCCCTGGCGCAGGTGCACCACGAGCTGGCTCGTGAAGACGTTCCCGACGACCTGGATGATGTCCTGCAGGCCGTCACCGTTGATGTCGCCCACCCGCGTGAGCTTCTGCCCCCAGCCGGCCCCTTCCAGATCCGTGGTGGAGCCCAGGGGTGAGGTGAAGCCCTGCCCCGTGGACATCCCCACCGGCAGGCCGGTCAGCACCTTCGAGGTGAAGCCAGCGCCCGTCGACAACAGCACGGTGAGGTTCGTCCGGATGGTGCCCCGGTCATTGTAACTGTCCGTCAGCAGCAGGTCTTGACGCCCATCCATGTTGTAGTCGAGGAGGCGCACGCCGCTGTCGACGAAGCGCCCCACCGCTCCCCACTGCGAGGGGCCAGGCATGGCCCCCGCGGGAATGGAGAGCGTCTGCGGAGGCAGGAAGCCACTGCCGTTGTTGATGGCCAACCGGAGTTCGCGCGGGACGCCGTCATGCGGCTGACGTTCCTTGTGAAGCGTGAGCGCATCCGGCAGCCCATCGCCGGTCACGTCCACCATCCACATGTCGCGGTAGTGGAAGGGCCCGCTGAACTCGTAGTCCCAGGGCAGGGCCGTCAGCGTCGTCTCCGTCTCGCGCCGGCTGCCATCCGGGTTGATGCCCACCGCGGTGTAGTACCCGGCGAACCCATCCGGGCTGCGTGACTGGGTGGTGGGGAGGCTGTTCGGCTTGCGCAGCAGCACCTCGGCGGCGCCGTCGCCGTCCACGTCGGCCACGAAGCCGGAATGGTCCATGCCGGAGCGCGCGCCGATGGCGGTGTAGCCAGGGAAGCCCAGGCTGCCAGTGATGCCCAACTGGTTGAGCCGCCAGGCCCACTCCGTCGGGACGCTCGTGCTCGCATTGCTGGGGCGCCACGAGCGGAGCAGGTCCGGCAGGCCGTCACCACTGAGGTCGGCCACCTGGAGGCCCGGGGGCTTCACGGTCGCGGTCGACGTGCCGCACACCGCATACGTCTCATGGCCGTCCAAGACGGCGGGCGTGAAGTTGGAGCCGTTGTAGCGGTAGACCTGGAAGTGGCCGCTGATGTTGTTGTCGCAGTCGGTCCGGTTGAGGGCGACGATGTCCGTCTTTCCGTCCATGTCCATGTCGACGGCCGAAAGGTCATCCTGCGAGTCACCGACCTGCGAGCTGGGCAGGTTGACCGTGGTGTAGCCGCCGAACCCCGAGCCGGTGCTCAACCTCAGACGCCACTCCGCCGGGAAGTAGCCGGCCGTGGAGGAGAACCGCATGAAGCGGTAGAGCAGGTCGTCCTTTCCGTCTCCGTTGACGTCCGCGACGTGCACGTTCCAGAAATCGCGGGCCTTGTAATGGAGGGTGCTCGACGTGTCGGGGACGTCGCTGTTGGCCGCGACGTCCGCGATGCCCGTGTTGAGGGTGAGGAACTGCTCGGAGCCCAGCTCCCAGTCGAACGACGTCTTCTCCTTGCACGCGTTCCGGCCGTCACACTCCTGCACGGACTTGAGCAGGCTCCGCCCGGAGACACTGTCGTTGCGGTACTCGAGCGTGTACCTGCGCCAGAGGGTGCTCGGACCCGACTCCCACTGGGAGACAGGCACGTCCGGCGCGAACATGTCGATGTGGTCCAGGCGCGAGGCCGAGCGCATCTTGAAGCCCGCCACGTAGGACTCATCCAGGTCCCCCGGCTCGTAGTGGAACTCCACGCGACGCAGACGCGCGGCCACGGTCGCGTCCGTGTAGGAGCCCGTGTACTCGATGTTCTTCAACCGCTGCTCGTAGCCCGTCTCCTGGTCGCCCAGCAGGTCGTAGCCGAGCCGCAGGTAGTTGCCTTGCCTGTCCTTCACCTCGGACAGGGCCCAGGCGTAGCGCACCGCCTGGAGGTTCGCCGTGCTCACGCCCGCGGGCAGCGCCTGGGTGGGGAGGACCCGCATCCCCGCCAGCACGGCGCCGTAGGTGAAGATGCGCCCGTCCTTTTGACGCACCTCGAAGTAATCCGGCGGACCATTCGGGGTGCTGGTGGAGAGCATCACCCGGGCGAAGGTGTCGACCTCGGTGCGGTACACGCTCCCGCTGGCGCCGTACTGCGTCGTCTCGGGGTTGAGGTGGATGAGCCGGGCGCCGTCCAGACACAGCGCATCCGTCGCGTCGAAGCGCACCTGCGCCACCGCGCTGTCCTGCGCCAGCGTCTTGCGACAACGGGTGATGCGGGAGAGCGTCCCTGTCAGCGTGAAGCCCATCCCAGCCAGCCCCATCCCGGAGCGGCTGTGGTAGCTGAGCGCGAGCTCCGGCTGCATCCCCGCGCGGCCCGGAGGCACCCACAAGGGCAGACGGTAGGTCGCCGCGCCATCCGGGGTGACCGAGAACGTTCCCTCGGTGGCACCCGCGGCGAGCCCGGCCAGGGCATTGGTGTCCACCACCGTTCCCACGGGCGGCAGCAGCCGCTCATCCCCGCTCAGGCGGTTCTCCGAGACCTCGGCCTCGGTCAGTCCCTCGCCGCTGCCCGGAATGGGGCCACACGACCCGAGAAGGCTCGCGCCATAGAGGCCCAGCATGCACAGCGAAAGGGCGCGCTTCGCCCGACCATCCTTCTTCTGAAGTGGCTCTGATGTCATGTCGATGTCCTGGAGGTCCCGAGAGACGACGTCCGAAGTGCGCCTCATCGCCGCTGCTCTGATTTCATGGGTTCGGAGCCGCCCGTGCAGACACCCGCTCGGCAGTAGGCACCTCCCGAGCAACTGCCGCAGTTCACCGTCCCACCGCAGCCATTGCTCGCGGTTCCGCACTCCCTGCCGTCGCAGGCGTCCTCGTAGACAGCGCAACCGCAGACGTTGGGCGTACCGCCACCGCCACAGGTGTTGGCGCCCGAGCAGGAGCCGCCACAGGAGTAGGAGCCACCGCAGCCGTCGGACACCGTGCCGCAGTTCTTTCCGGCACAGACGGTGGACTGCGGGAGTGCGGTGCAGCCGCAGACGTTCGGCGTGCCACCTCCTCCACACGTTTGCGTGCCGGCGCAGCCGCCGCAATTCCACGAGCCGTTACACCCGTTGGGCACCAGGCCGCACTTGCCGTTGCACGCGGTAGCCTGCGGAATGGGGGTACACGCGCAGACGTTGGCCACCCCTCCAGCGCCACAGGACTGGCCGCTCGGGCAGGTGCCGCAGTTCAGCGTCCCTCCACAGCCATCCGCGAGGGCGCCGCAGTTCTTGCCCTGGGCCTGGCACGTCGTGGGCTCGCAGCAGGCCTGCACGACATCCACCTGGCACACATCCCCCTCGATGCCGCTGCTCCCCTCATCGATGGCACCGTCACAGTCGTCGTCCTGCCCGTTGCAGGACTCCGCGTTGCCCGTGGCCCCGTCGGGGATGCCGTCCTTGTTGTCGTCACAGCGGTTGCACTCGACCTCGCGAGAGGGAGACACGGGCTGACACGGTCCAACGGAGCCGTCCTGCCCACAGACGGAGCGGCCGCTCGGCCCGCACCAGTCACAGGCCTTCGTGCTGCCCGCGGTCCAGGCACAGGTGCTCGCCCCCGACGCGCACACGCTGACGCCACCGCAGCCATTGGCCATGGTGCACGACAGCCCCGACAGGCCCTCGTCCACGGCGCCATCGCCGTCGTCGTCGCAGCTGTTACAGAGTTCGTCCCGCAACGCGGTGCAGGAGCCGGGGATGGTGCTTCCCGTGGCACTACATTGGAGCTTCCCGTTGCGCCCGCAGACAGAGCACGGGGTGGTGGACTCCACTGAATAGGTGCAGGGCCCGTAGGCGGTTCCTTCACAGATTCGGGTTCCCTGACACGCGCCGGACGAACAGGAAACCGTCTCCCCGTCGATACAGGCGGCATGGGCTTCTTCGAGTGGCAGGAGGCCCAGACAAAACAAGAGAATGAGCGCGAGCCGCGCTTGTGATTGAGGCAAGAGCATGGAGTTCTGGCGAAGGAGGAGAAATGCGTGAAACGGCGACGGACCCGGAGCGAGCCGACGAGCTCTCGCGTCAGGGGCTGCCCAGGGGATGCGAACTACTCCGGGGAGTTCCGAGGAAGTCCGTGGGTCAAGGACAGACTCCTGGGCCACCCGCCACGAGGAGGTTCTTGGGGGGACTCAACACGTCTGACGGGGCACGCCCGGACGTCGTTGTTCCCCAGCCAGGCACATCGGAGTCAGCACGGGCAGGGCCGCCCCTCAGCAGGGCCGCCTTCACGACGCATCGCAACCACTCCACCTTGACCACGTCAGCGCTCTCTTCGGCCCCTGCGAGCGACACTTTAACGGCAGGTCACATGCGTCAGTCAACAGGAGCGTCTCATTATCAATCTGCTTCAGAGAGGTGCGCGAGCACCTGTTTCGCACGCGCTCTCGGAGAACCTTCGACCTCGAGCACCTCCACTTCGAAGCCGTGAGCATCCTCGAGGAGGAGGTCCTTCAACTTCTCGTCGACAGCCAGACGCAGCGCCTTGTCGTCCGAGGCGGAGAGCGAGACCCGGTCCGGGCGCTCGATGCCGACGAGGACGATCAAATCCAACTTCTGGAGCGCGCCGCGTACGCGCGGGAGCCACGCATCGAGGTCGAACGCGTCGCTGTCCTCGTGGGCCAACAGGTATCCGATGAAGTCCACCGGACATCGGTCGAACAACACGTCGCGGGTGCCCTCCTCCAGGTTGTCGATGGAGCGCGCGAGCTGCGCTTCGAAATCCTCGACCGACGGGGTCTCCGCGAACGCGTACCCCTCCTCCTCCATCTGGTGGTACGGCTCATCCACCGTCACGTAGGTGGGGAGGAGGTCGGACAACTCCTCGATGAGGGTGGACTTCCCCGCGCGATGAGTCCCGGAGATGGCGATTCGCATGCATCAGCGCTCTAACAGTCGGCCCCCCGCGACGTCAGCACGGAACGAACGGGTGGCCGGGCATGGGCACACCTGCAACTTTCGTTGCGCGGGAAATAGACCTCCGGGGTTCCCTGAACGCGGGGCAGCAAGGCCGGCAGTGATGTCTCGCGTTTCGTCCCCTTGAAAGGGAGCCCAGATGCTGCGTTCGCGCCTCTTGATGGCGGTTGCCCTGCTGGCACTCAGTGCGTGTGGTGAGAGTGATTCCAAGTCCCCGGAGGAGCCGGGGTACGTGGAACCTCCGGACGACAACCAGCCCGACCATCGTCCCAACGTCACGGGCACGTATGACGTCACGGGGACCCTGGGCACCGAGCTGAATGGTCGCACGGACTTCACCCCCATCCGGGATGTCGTCCGAATCGACGCCACCCACAGCGTCCGCAGCAGGGTGCATGTCCATCTCAACGACATGAACTGTGGCACCGGCATCCTCGCGACGATGACGAGCGAGACCACCTTCACCATCAACGAGGGCTCCTGCCCGCTTCCTCCTGAACGCGGCTGCACGTCCATGATGAGATTCAACGGAGGCAGCGGCTCCCGGCCCGTGAATGGCGCCCTCCAGCTCGGACTCCAGGGACAACTCGAGGTGCGGTGCGGCTCCCAGTCCGCCAGCGCGCGCCTCTCCCTCGACGTCTCCGGTTCCCGCACGGGCCAGGACCTCCCGGACACACGGGCCCAGGTGCTCGCCATGGGCGCGGACCTGGCCAGCGCCCTGCGTCGACTCGGGGAAGACGTACGGCCCTGAGCCGTCCGCCACCCACCCGAGGGACTAGAAGGCGAGCATCGGAACCGGAGGCATGCCGCCCCCTTCCATCAAGCGCTCCATCGCCACACCATGGCGTCGGACTTCCGGGAGGTCCGGCATGCCCACCTGGGCACGCTCCGCCTCGGCCTGGATGAGGTGCAGGGCGTCCCGCACCGCCTGCCGCGTCTCCTCCGTCGTGGCGCGCTGGCCGACCTCTCCCGCCAGGCGCTGCAGGCGGAGCACCACCATGGGCTCGCCAGCGCCGTAGCGGAGGATCTGCCGGGTGGCGAGCGACAGGTAGTCGCGGAACGTGGCCGCGCGGAGGAACACCCGTGGGCGCCCCGAGGAATCCGCGAGCACGCGCGGCCCCAGTCGCATCGGCTCCAGCGCGCACAGCAGGAAGGTGAGCTGATCCACCACCTCCAGGGCCGTATAGGGGTCGTTGACGGCGGGTGAGAGAGCCTTGACGGCCATGTCCACGAGCTGCCGCATGCACAGCGCCACATCCGAGCCCTGCTCGCGCCAGCGGCCCAGCAGGATGGCCTTCTCCAGATGAGGGAAGACCTCGGGCCGTCCTGGCGCCACCCGCCCCAGCACCGCGCCCCACGTCACGGGCTCGCCGATGGCCACGTCCACATGCACCTCGAGTCCCCGCGCCTCGGCCCACGACAAGAGCGAGGCCCCGTCCACGTCCACGACAAAGCCTTGTCCGTGAGCCCGGAACACGACGGTGTCTTGAGAGGACGTCCGCGCCGGCTGGGGCGGCTCCACGTCGTGCCTCCGGCGCCGCGCCAGCGCGCGGGCGCCGTCCAACGCATCCTGGCGGATCTGCCGGACGATGTTCTCCACGCGCATCAACTGGAAGGTGTTGAGGACATGGAACACCAGCGCCGCCTCACAGAGGATGAGCAGCACCATGGCCATGCCGAGCGCGGGCCGCGGATACCGTCCATCGGTGGGCGTGAACCCCAGCATCTCCGTCGCCACGAGGCAGAAGATGCTCGTGGAGATGAAGATGGGAATGATGAAGCGGATGCCCGGGCCCCGCAGGTACATGCGCAGCAAGCGTGGCGAGTACTGCGCGGCGGCGTTCTGGACCACGATCATGGACAGCGACAGCACGACACTCAGCGAGGTCAGGACGATGCCCAGCACCGTGGAGAGCATGGTCCGGGCTTCGACCACAGAGGCATCCCACGCCACGCCCCGCAAAACGGGCGAGAGCCCCGAAGGAGGCCGCACCAGCACCACGCCCATGAGGCCGCCCAGCAGCGCGCCCACGATGGGCATCCACCAGAGTGACTGGCGCAACCACCAGCGGCTCCGGTGGAAGTCGTGGGCCGCCACGAGCCTCGGGGCAGGCAGCCTTTCGAGCCCGTGTCCGAACGTCCGTGCGCCCGCCATGTGCCGCGCCTCCGCCCTGGGGCCTCGCGTCGCACGCCCTGGATGAAGGTGGAAGCACGGACAGGCCCCAGCAATGCACGGGGGCCCTGCGGCCCGGCGCGGCCTCGGACGTCCGTTCGCGGTGCTCGCATTCGACCGAGGGGTTCTCGTGGCGGCATGGGATGATTCCATCTGGAATCAACGGCAAACGACCACTGGCCAACTCGGACCCCGCCCCAAGTACGACGGCGCTTAATTCACAGACACCGGGGCGTATTCCTATCTGCGTCTGAAATTCAGGACCCTGCAGACGCGGAACGAAGTGGAGGAGGCCATGAGAGTCGTGGAGCCGCGTCGTCATGCCTTGTGGGTCGTGCGTGCGTTCCAGGATGGCGCACGTGCGAGGTCCGTTGTTGTGACGGCGACGTGGCCAGTTCCTACCAGGTATGCGGCAACGGCCGCGACGGGGCCCAGGGCAGGTGCTCGAACCACGGCGGCGTCAGGCGCATTCGCCGGTCGCCGTAGGGCCATCAGACGCCCCCGCCCGGACACGCACGCCCGGGCGGGTTCCTGTTTGTCCTGGAGCATGCCTCGCGCCATCCTGAGCGGCTCTCGCCTCCGCCCCACAAGAGGCACTGGAAGCGCGCTCTGCTAGGCTTCACGGCGCCAGCGCCGGAGGCACGAATTTCATCGGAGACGAGCGACACGCATGACTTCACTGGCATCCTTCTATCGTGATGTGCCGCTCACCGGGATCTTCCTCTTCGGGTTCTGCCCTTCCGGCTTCGCGGTGGGCTACCTCATCCTGCTGACGTGGCTGCGCGACCGAAAGCTGCGCGAGCTGCGCTTCGCGTGGGGACTCGTGGGACTCATCATCCTCGTCAACCCCTGGATGCAGGCAGCAGTGCTGGAGCCCATCAACTCGGCGCGGGTGGATGCACTGGTGGAACGGGCACGGCAAGCGGCGCTGGAAGGGCGCACACAGGCCGAAGTCGAGCGAGTCCTTGGACTCCCCTCCAGCATCAGTGTGCCCTCGTCGGGCCCCACCGTTACATGGGAGTACGAGCCCTTGCCGTTCTACCTTCTGGGGGGACGTCTCCAGGTCTTCTTCAACCGCGATGCCCATCCCCGCGTCGTGGGCTGGGAGCGCGATTGGTAGCACCAGAGCAGAACCCGAGGAATTCCATGACCACGGCGATCACCGGCAGCACGAGTCCATCCAAGACGCTCCCCGCCAGTCTGTGGCTCGTTCAGGCACTCCTGGGAATCCTCTTCGCCGGCACCGGCCTCTGGAAGCTCCTGACGCCAGTCGCAGCGCTCGCCGCGATGATTCCGTGGGCAGGTCAGGTTCCGGTGGCGTTCCTGTATGCAACCGCTCTGTTCGACCTGCTCGGCGGGATTGGCGTCGTCCTGCCGTCGCTCACTCGAATCAAACCGGGCCTGACAGTCCTCGCCGCGCTGGGCTGCGCGGCGCTCCAGGCCTCCGCCATCCTCTTCCACCTCTCACGCGGAGAGGCCGCGAATACACCCTTCAACTTCCTGCTCGTCGGCCTCTCGCTCTTCGTCGCCTGGGGGCGACGCTCCCGAGCCCCCATCCAGCCTCGGAGTTGACGGACCTTGAAGTGGCGCGGCCTTGCGCCGCAAGGCGCTCTGGGACACGCTGTACTCCCCATACAGATGCCATCGGGTTGAAATACCCGCCATTGATGACTGAAAACGACGAGGCGAATGTCGGCGTGAGCCTCCTCTCATTGCACAGCCGAAAGAACCCACTCAGCGAGCTGTGGCGCGCGATGCGCCAGTCCCCAGTGGGCATTCTCGTTCACGGACCTGCGGGTATCGGCAAGACCACGCTGGTCCGCGCCTTCTTGCACGGGCTGTCGACGAAGGAGAAGCTCCGCGAGAAGGCGTTCTGGTTCGACTTCAGCGACATCCGCAGCGCCGAGCACGTCATCAACCCGTTCGTGGTGGAGTTCCAGGACCACGACGCACTGTCGCAACCGATGGGCGCCAAGGTCATCGTGTCGCGGCAGTTGAAGCGCAAGCCACACGTCGTGGTCTGGGACCAGTTCGAGTCCACGCGAGGGTTGCTTCCCGCCGAGGACCGGGCGTGGCTCAAGCGGTTCCTGGAGCAACTGCGGGGCGGCAAGACCCGGGTGCTCATCATCAGCCACGATGAAGAGAAGTGGCTCGACGAGTCGCGCGTCACCCGAATCCGCCTGGATGGCCTGCCGGAAGAGGAGCGATGGCGCTTTCGATCCACCCTTCTTCGCGCCCCCGTCGGGACACCGGACCAGAGGACCCCGGACGAAGTCGCACTGATGGAGGCAATGGAGGGCCATCCGTTGATGATGCGGATGGCCCTGCCCCACCTGGAGGACCCGGAAGCAGCGGTCCTCTTGAAGACCCTGCGTGAGGCGAGCGCCGGGCCGGGACTCGATGGGGACGCATCCCTCGCGAAGGTGGTGGCCACGCTGCGACTCTTCACCGCGAGGCTGCCCGAGGACCTGCGCTCGCTGCTCGTGCCGCTCGGCCTGCATGAGCGCTTCGCGGAGTCCGCGGACATCGTCCGGATGGGGGCGTCGGTCCCCGGGGGCCGCGACTCCGAACAGGTCGAGCGGCTCTTCGGGCTCCTCGCCATCGCGGGGCTGGTGTCCCCACACAAGCCGGGCGTCCATGCGCTCCAGCCCGTCCTCACCCGGTACTTGCGAACACGCGCCGGTGAGAACCGGGAGGACTGGGAGCGGGCGTTCGTCGAACGGATGGGGCAGGTCGCAAGCCAGGTCAAACCCTGGTCGCTCGACGAGCAACGCGACCCCTTCTTCGTCCACGGCGCCAACTTCCACCATGCCTTGGAGCTCGCCAAGGCGCACGGGTTGGCGGCGATGCGCTCGACGCTGACCCAGGCGCTCACCCGCCATGCCCTGAACCTGGGCGACCTCGCCGAGGCTGAGCGGCTGTCCAAGGACCTGCTGGAATGGGCCTCCGAACGCGATGAGGCGGGGATGGCGGTCGCCCTCCATCTGCTCGGGAGGCTCGCCCACGCGCGCAGTCGGCTCGATGCGGCCAAGACGTTGTTCCTCCAGGCGCTCGTCCTCGAAGAGAAGCAGGGCAACGAACTCAGCGCCGGCAACACCTGTCACCAGCTCGGAAAGCTTGCCCGGGTGCGCGAGAACTTCGAGGCGTCCGAGCAATGGTTCCGCAAGTCAGTCGCCCTCCTGGAAAGGCAGGGCGACGCGTACGGCACCGCGAGGACCTGCCATCAGCTCGGGAGGCTCGCGGAGAAGCGGAGTGACTTCGAGGCGGCCGAGACGTGGTTTCGCAAGGAGTTCGCAGTCGAGGGAAAGCCAGACGGCGAAGCAAGTACCGTGGCGACCTACCACCAGTTCGGAGATGCCGCCCTGGAGCAACGAGACCTCGACGCAGCCAAGGCCTGGTATCTCAAGGCGCTGGCGCTCGAAGAGAAGCAAGGCCACGCGAACGACAACGGCCGCCTCTACCACCTGCTCGCGGATATCTCGAAGGAGAAGGAGGACTTCAAGGAGGCCGAGACCTGGCTCCTCAAGGCGCTCGCCATCGAGGAGCAGAACCCCGACACGGACGGCCTGGACCAGACCTGCTTCTGGCTCGGCGGCGTCGCCGAGAAGCTGTGCGACTTCGTGGCGGCCGAGGCGTGGTACCTCAAGTCGCTCGCCATCAGAGTGGCTCGGGGAGACAAGCGCGGAGAGGGCAGTCTTTATGGCTCCCTCTCCAGGCTCGCGGAGAAGCGGCGGGACTTCGGGGCGGCCGAGACGTGGCACCGCAAGGAGCGCTCTTGCAACGGAGCGCAAGGCACGGCCGACTTCTACCATTCGCTCGGGAGCACCGCCGAGGACCGTCGGGACTACGAGGCGGCGGAGGCCTGGTACCTCAAGGCCCTCGCCGACGCGCAAGCGCGGGGCGACGAGTCCCTCGCCGAGAGCACCTACTACCTGCTCGGGGACCTGGCCCGGAAGCGCAAGGACTTCGAAGCGGCCGAGGCGTGGTACCTCAAACAGCTCGGCATCCTCGAGAAGACAAGCGAGCTGCACAGCACCGTCTACGCCTACTACCAGATTGGGAAGGTGGCACGGTCGAGGAAAGACCTCGACGCGGCCGAGATCTGGTTCCGCAAGGCACTGGCCCTCGAGGAGAAACAGGGCAACGCCTACGACGACGCCACCTACAAACTGCTCGCGGAGGTCGCCGAAGCACAGAAGGACTTCGAGGAGGCGGAGACGTGGTACCTCAAGGCGCTCGCCCTCGTGGAAGCGGAGGGCGACGAGGCCAGCACCGCCACGTACTGCCACCAACTCGGGAGGGTGGTCTGGGCGCAGAGAGACCTCGAGGTCGCCGAGGCGTGGTTCCTCAAATCGCTCGCCCTGGATGAGCTGCGGGGCGAGGAGCGCACCCTCGCGGGCACCGCCTATCAACTGGGGAGGCTCGCCCACGAGCAGCGGAACTTCGAAGCGGCCGAGGCGTGGTACCGCAAGTCGGTGGCCATCGAGGAGAGACTGGGCGACGAGCACGACGCGGCCATCAGCTATACCCAGCTCGGCATCGTCGCGAGCAAGCGGAGGAACTTCGAGGCCGCCCAGACGTGCTACCGCAAGGCACTCGCCCTCTACCAGCGCCTGGGCGATGAGCGCGGCATGGCCACCCTGTATTCGCGGCTCGCCACCCTGGCCCGTGCGCGGCGGAACTTCGCGGCGGCCGAGGCGTGGTACCTCCCGCTGCTCGCCATCCGGGAGAAGCAAGGCGACGAGGACGCGGTGCTCCATACCTGCGAGCAGCTCGCGACGGTGACGGAGGACCGGGAGGACTTCGCGGCGGCCGAGACGTGGCTCCTCAAGGTGCTCGCCCTCGAAGAGAAACACGAGTACGTGCACGACGCGGCCAACACCTGTTCCGACCTGGGAAGGGTCGCCCTCAACCGGGAGGACTTCGAGGCGGCTCAATCCTGGTACCTGAAGGCGCTCGCGAGCCAGGAGAAGCAGGGTGACGAGAACGCGGTGGCTCGAACATGCACCAAGCTCGGGAGAGTTGCTCGGGAGCGGCAGGACTTCGAGGAGACCGAGGCGTGGTACCGCAAGGCGCTCGCCATCGACGAGAAGCGGGGCCACCAGCGGGACGTGGCGAGCGGCTACTTCCGGCTCGGGGCGAATGCCCGGAGGCGGAAGGACTTCGCGGCGGCCCAGACGTGGTTCCTCCAGGCGCTCGCCCTCGACGAGAAGCTGGGAAGCGAGGACCACGCGGCCATGGTCTGCCACCGGCTCGGGGGGCTCGCCCGGGAGCAGCGGGAGTTCGAGGCAGCACGGACGTGGTACCTCAAGGCGCTCGCCCTCCGGGAGAAGCTTGGCAAACGGCGCGTCTCCACTGAAACCCGCCTCCAGTTGGGCATCCTGGAGCTGGAGTGCGGGCAGAGGGAGGAGTCGGCCTCATGGCTCGTCCAGGCCGCCACGGGCTTCGTGCGCGACCGGGAGCCCGAGCTGTTGGGGGATGCGACCGCGGACTTCGCGCGGCTGCTGACCGAAACACCCGAGGCGCTCCGCGCACGACTTCGCGAGATGTGGACCCGCGCCAGGCTTCCGCCCCTTCGCGACACCTGAGCTGGCATCGACGGGGTCACCGCCCGCCTCCATCGCGAGTGGCGACCCCGTCGACTCCCGACCTCGCGAAACCCCTCAGGCCTTCGCGGGCTTCTTCTCCTTCTCCGCGCCCTCGTCACGGCCATGCACCGCCGCGGGAGGACTGGTGGCCTCCACCGCGGAGAACGTCTCGAGAATCTTGTACGTGTGGCTGGAGCCTCGCGGCACGAGCCACGAGTCACCGGGGTTGAGCAGGATGACCTGCCCCTCCAGGTGCAGCTCCGCGCGGCCCTTCAGCACGAAGCCCACCGTCTCATAGTCGCGAGGGGACGCGGGCCGGGGCTCCCCGGGTGGCTCGTCCTCCCACAGCCGCATGGACACTCGTACGCCGGAGGCCAGGTACTTCTGCCCCATGTCTCCCCGGGGCGAGTGCCGGCTCTCCACCTTCTTCACGCTGGTATCCCCCATGCCTCGGTCTCCTTCGCCCTCGGGCGTCAGGCGGCGGGTGCGCCGCGCTCAGCCATGAAGGTAAGGAAGGGGGCGAGTCCCGACGTGGCCCGCACGGGCGCTCGCCTGCTCGACGGGCCTGTTCGCACCAAAGACGAAGGCCCAGCCTTCCCTATGGGAAGACCGGGCCTCGGGCTCACTCAAGGGTGGCCAGGAATGACGCTAGCCGTTGTAAGCGCGAACGTTCTGGGCCTGCAGCCCCTTGGGGCCACGGGTCACCTCGAACTCCACCCGCTGACCCTCCTGGAGGGTGCGGAAGCCATCCATATTGATGGCCGTGTGGTGGCAGAACACGTCTTCGCCGCCCTCTTGAGCGATGAAGCCGAAACCCTTGGCGTCGTTGAACCACTTCACAGTACCGATTGCCATGTGACCTTCTTCTTTCTGCTAGACGGCGACCCGGGACCAGCCGGACCACCAGTGCGGGGCGGACATCGCTCCGACACTGCCGCGACAATCTACCTCCCGGTTTCCTTTGTCCACCCGACCTCCGCCCAGCGGGCAGGCGGCCGTCGACCAGAGGACAATCCGAGAGGCTGAAAATCGCTCGGGAGATGAACAGGCCACATTCGCCTCTTCATCCCGAACACGCCGAACCCGCACCGGGCCCTTCACGTTTCTTCATGCGGCTCCGGCGCGCCCTTCACACCCGTTTTCTACCTTCCTGCCCATCAAACCCGGTGCGCGCCCTACTTCGGGCCCGCACTCTTGAAGGAGCAGGACCCATGTTCGGATTCTTGTTGGGTACCGCGTGCCTCGCCGGCCTCGTCTACACGGTGAAGGGTGGTCGTCGCTGGCATCACCACGCTCACAGGCGCGGCAGCCGGTTTGGCTGGCGGATGAGGCTGCGCTGGCTGTTCGAGCGGCTGGAGACGTCCCCCGGTCAGGAGAAGGTCATCATCCAGGCCACCGAGGAGGTGACGGAGGCCTTCGACAAGCTGCGCGATGAGGTGGGCCCCAGCCGTTCGGCCCTGGGCAACGCGCTGCGCGGCGAGCACTTCGATGGCGCCGCGCTGCGCGAGCTGTTCACGCGGCACGACGTGGCGCTGGAGAACGCCCGTCGCTCACTCCAGGGCGCGCTCTCGCAGGTGCATGAAGCGCTGGATGCGCGCCAGCGGCGCGAGCTGGCGGACATGCTCGAGCACGGCTGGGGCCATGGCTGGCGCGGCGGCCCGGGCTGGCACGGGCGTCACTGCGGCGGGCGTGGCGGCTTTCGCGGCGACGACCAGCGGATGGTGTGAGCCGCTCCCCTTCCCCGAACAAACGTCAGAGGAACTCCGCCATGCGCCGTCGCCTGCTCATCGTCCTGCTCGCCCTGGGCACCCTCGGAGGCTATGCCTCCGGCTTCGCCAGCATCGCCCGCCACCGCCGCCACTGCCATGCTGGCGGGTGGGCGGAGCGCTGGGATTCTCGAGGGCCCTGGGGCAACTCGCCCACGTTCCACTCGGCCGCCCCCGCGCAGCCCGAGTCGCCGTCTTCCTCAACGGCCCAGGCCCCCGCGCCGGGGCCGCGCTAGACTCCACTCCGTCCATGTCCACACGTGTCCTGCTCATCGACGATGATTCCCGCCTCTACGAACTGCTCGCGCAGTACCTGGGGCAAAACGGCGTCAACGTCACCCATGCCGCCGACGGTGGTCGAGGGCTCGCGGCGCTGGAGGCCAGCGCCTACGACGCGGTGCTGCTCGACGTGATGATGCCGGGCATGGACGGCCTGGAGGTGTGCAAGCGCATCCGCGCCAAGAGCCGCATTCCCGTCGTCATGCTCACCGCGAAGGGCGATGAGACGGACCGCGTGGTGGGGCTGGAGCTGGGCGCGGACGACTACCTCCCCAAGCCCTTCAGTCCGCGTGAGCTGCTGGCCCGCCTGCGCGCGGTGCTGCGCCGCTCGCAGCCCTCGTCGGTGGCGGACCGACTGGAGGCGGGAGGGTTGTCCATCGACGTCGCCGGGCGCGAGGTGCGCGCGGAAGGAAAGCTGGTGGACCTCACGGGGCTGGAGTTCGACCTGCTGGTGGCGCTGGTGCGCCGGGCCGGGCGGGTCATCCCCCGCGACGCGCTGCTGGGTGAAGCGGGCCGCAGCGACACGGTGGTGGGCGAGCGCACGGTGGACGTGCACATCTCGCATCTGCGCCAGAAGCTGGGCGACGTGGGCTCCCGGCTCATCAAGACGGTGCGCGGCGTGGGCTACGTCTTCGCCAAAGAGGGACTCTGATGGGCCGCCGCGACGGCAAGCGAGGCCGAGGGCCCTGGAATCAGAAGGACCCGTGCGAACCCTCCTGGGGTCCGGAGTCGGACGACCCCGACGCCATCGCGCGGTGGCTGCAGGGGGAACGCGAAGGCGCGTGCCCGCCCCAGGGAGAGTGGACCCAGGCCGACAAGGACGATGGCAAGGAGGCGAAGGACCGCCGCCGAGGTCCGTTCTCCAACCCCCTGGAAGCGTGGGAGGCACATCACCGCCGCGCGCATCTCCACTGGAAGCGCCAGCAGCGCGCGCACTGGCGGCACCACTACTGGGGCATGAGCCGGCTCGGGCACTTCGTGCGCTCACGCCTGCATCGGCGGCTGTTCCTGTGGTTCGGCCTGAGCATCATCATGACGGGCGTCGTGGTGGCCACGGTGTTCAGCCTGGTGGGTGGCAACACGTGGAAGCAGGAGATGATGCGGCTGAAGGACTTCGCGAGCCACCGCTTCGAGGAGGTGTGGAGCGAGCCCGCGCGGCGAGACGCCCTGGCGCAGTCCTTCGCGAAGGACCTGGACATCGAAGTGGAGGTGACGGACGCGAGCGGCAAGCTGCTCGTGCTGGCGGGTGGGTTGTGCAAACACGCTGAGTTCACCCTCCCCGTCGTGCGCGCGGGCACGACCCTGGGACAGGTGCGCGTCTGCAACGGGCTGGCGCGCGGCAAGACTCCGTTGAAGGTGATGCTGCCGTTGCTCGCGGCGTGTCTCATGCTTTGGATGGCGTCCGGGAAGATGGCGCGAAGGCTCGCCAAGCCCGTGGATGCGCTGGTGCAGGCCACCGAGGCGCTGGGCGCGGGACGGCTCAACGCGCGCGCGGAGGTCCTCCCGCATGCGACGGGGGAGTTCACCGTGCTCGCCGTCGCCTTCAACCACATGGCGGGGCGCATCGAGAAACAGGTGGCGGACCAGCGGGAGCTGCTCGCGGCGGTGTCCCATGAGCTGCGCACACCCCTGGCTCGGCTGCGCGTGCTGACGGAGCTGCTGCGCGACGGCGGTGGCAATCCCAAGACGCTGGACCAGGTGGACCGCGAGGTGGTGGAGCTGGACGCGTTGGTGGGCGAGCTGCTCGCAAGCTCACGGCTGGACTTCGGTCAGCTCACGCCTCGCGTTCTGGATGGGCGCACGCTCGCGACCCAGGCGATGGAGCGCGCGGGGCTCGCGCTGGAGATGCTCGACGTGGATGCGCCGGAGACGGGGCTGGTGGGAGACGCGACGCTGTTGGGGCGCGCGTTGGCCAACCTCCTCGACAACGCCCGGCGGCATGGGGGGGGCGTGGAGAAGCTGCGGGTACAGGAGCAGGGAGAGCACCTCGCGTTCTGCGTCGAGGACCGGGGTCCAGGACTCCAGCCGGGCGAGGAGACTCGCATCTTCCAGCCCTTCTACCGGAAGGACCGGGGTGGCGAAGCGCGCGAGGCGGGCTCGCTGGGCCTGGGGCTCGCGCTGGTGCAGCGCATTGCCCGGGCACACGGCGGAGAGACGTTCGCGGAGAATCGCGAAGGCGGCGGCGCGCGCGTGGGCTTCACGGTGAAGAAGGCGGGGCCACCGGACGCCATCGAGCGGCCGGCGGCGTAGGTAGACCCAGGGGAGTGGCTCCCCGCTCGAAGGCACGGGGCTCTTTCTTCGCGGCTTCCCCGGCGGCACGCGACACGGGCCTGGATTCAGTCCCGCATCGCGGAGACAGGCGCGGGTCTACTTCTTCGCGGAGGCATCCCCGGCGGCACGCGACACGGGCCCGGATTCAGGCGCGCATCGCGAAGACAGGCGCGGGTCTACTTCTTCGCGGCTTCCTCGGCGGCACGCGACACGGGCCTGGATTCAGTCCCGCATCGCGGAGACAGGCGCGGGTCTACTTCTTCGCGGACGTGTCCTCGGAGGAGAACGCGAAGGAGACCTCGGCCGGAGCACCGTCCTTCACCGTGACTTCGGTCGTCTTCGTCCCGAGCGTCTCGTGCCACGCCTCCACGGTGTACGTGCCCGCGGGCAGCCCCTGAAGCGCGAAGGCGCCATCCGCGCCCGTCGTGGCGAAGTACGGGTTCGGGTTGCTCACCACGAACGCGGTCATCCACGGGTGCACGTCGCACTTGAGCTTCAACACGTCATCCGCCGGAGGCACGGGCTTCTGGACCGGCGCGCCCGAGGGCGGCTGCGCGACGTTGAAGGCCGCCTTCGTCCCCACCACGCCGCGCACGTTGTGCAGCGTGCCGTCGCTGTTCTTGAAGACGACCGATTGCCCCGCCACCGCGCCCTGGACGCGAGGCACATAGGTGCACTTCGTCTGGTCCACCACCACCGGAGCACTCGGCGCGGCCGGAGCCCCGGCCACGGTCCCCTTCACGCGCACCAGCACGTTCTGGAGCTTGCCGTCCTTCACCAGCACCGCCTCGTCCTTCGAGCCGCGCCCATCGCAAGCCGGGTCGGTGTTCGGCGGCAGGTCGGCCGCGGCGGGAGGCGTGCCGGTGAACGTCACAGTCCCCTTCACCGCACCGTTGCCCGCGGGCACGGCGACCTTCCCCTGTTCGTTCCCCGGGTCCTTGTCCGCCTGAATCGGCGTCGCCGCGTGCTCGGCGCCAGGCTCCGTCGCGCGGGCCGCCGAGGGAGGCGGTGCCTGGGTGGTAGGTGGCGGAGTGGCGGGAGCCTCCTCCTTCTTGCAAGCGGGCAGGGCCAGCAGCCCCGCGGCTCCCAGCATCGACAGGCCGAGCGTGCGCAGCGTCATCGTGCAATCTCCTCGGTGAACCAGTTCATCGTCCGCGTCCCCTCGTAGTCAAAGGACGCCGACCTGTCCAACGGCGCGTCCGCGCTATTCGCGACGGCTGACGCTCACCGCGGCCAGTCCGACGAACACCGTCGCGAACGCGAGCAGCACCGGCACCTCCAGCCCCGTCCCCGACATGGGCGAGCCCACCACCACCGACGCCTCCGCGCCGTAGAGCGCCCGACGCACGCCCTCCACGGAGAAGCGCATGGGGTTGAGCACCATCACCCACGACAACCACGTCCCCGCGCCCTTGAGCGGGAACATCGCCCCGGACAGCACCCACATGGGCAGCAGCACGATGCTCATCACCGCGTGGTAGCCCGCGCTTGAGCGCACCCACCACGCCAGCGACATGCCCATGCCCGTCAGCGCCAGCGCCGACAGCACCATCACCGAGAACAGCAGCGGCAGGTTGACGGTGGCCGCGCTCACGCCCGCCAGCGGCGCCAGCAGCAAGAACAGCGACGCCTGCATCAGCGCGATGGCAGACGAGCCCAGCGCCTTGCCCAGCACCACCGCCAGCCGCGAGCCCGGCCCGGCGAGCACCGCCTGGAGGAAGCCCTCGCGCCGGTCCTCGATGACGGTAATCGTCGCGAAGATGGCACTGAACAGCAGCACCATGGTGACGACGCCCGGGAAGAAGAACTGCTGGTAGCCGAGCCCCTGCGCGCCCTCGACGCGGAACGAGCCGGCGAAGCCCGAGCCGATGACGAACCAGAACAGGATGGGCTGCGCCAACGCGCCCACGACGCGGCTGGGCTGACGGAAGAAGCGCACCACGTCGCGCGCCATCAGCACGCGCACCGTCGCCCACTGCAACGCGAGCGTCCCAGGAAGGGACGGCGCCGGAGCGACGGCTGTCACGGGGGGTTGCGCGGTGGAAATCTCGGCGGTCATCGGCGTTTCCTCGGCGCGGGCTCCGCGGCCGGCACATCGGCGCCCAGCGCGCGCCCGGTGAGCTGGAGGAACACGTCCGCCAGCGTGGGCCGGCGCAACGAGACGGACGACAACCTGCCTGCCGGAAAGGCCTCCACCAGCCGAGGCACCAGCGCATGCCCCTGCCGGGCCTCCACCTGCACCTTCCCCTCCACCACCTTCGCGTCCACGCCCAGCTTCTCGCGCACCTCGCGCGCCAGCGTCTCGGGGTCGGCCGCCTCCACGGTGAGGATGTCCCCACCCATGCGCGAGGCCAGCGCGGCCGGCGTGTCGCACGCCACCAGCCTGCCCGCGTCGAGCACCGCCAGCCGGTCACACACCTCCGCCTCGTCGGCCCGGTGCGTGGTCAGCAGCACGGTGATGCCCTCCGCGTCGCGCAGCCGCTTCAGGTGCGCCCAGAAGGTGCGGAAGGCCGCCTCGTCCAGGCCCTGCGTGGGCTCGTCCATCAGCACCACGCGCGGCTGATGCACCAGCGCTCGCGCCAGCTCCAGCCTGCGGCGCATGCCACCGGACCACGTGCCCACGCGCTCATCACCCCGGTCCGCGAGGCCGATGAGCGTGAGCATCGACTCCACCCGCTCGCGCGCCCGCTCCCCGGTCAGCCCGTACAGCCGGGCCCCGAGCATCAGGTTCTCCCGCGCGGTGAGCAGGTCATCCAGGCTGCCGCGCTGGAAGATGATGCCCATCTGCCGGCGCAGGGCCGGGTCGCTGAGCGACAGCTCCCGCCCCGCGAAGCGCACCTGACCCGAGTCCGGGGCCAGCAGGCCCGCCAGAATCTGGAAGGTGGTGGACTTGCCCGCGCCATTGGGGCCCAGGAGGCCCAGGATTTCGCCGGGCCGCACGGACAGCGTCAAACCGTCCACGGCGACGCGGCCCTTGAAACGTCGGGTCAGCCCCTCGAGGTGGAGCAGCGGAACCGGAGGGGTGGAGACCGAGGTATCAGGCATGGGGCGGTGTGTCCCGCCGGCACCCGCGCGCTAGCCGCGCGGAACGCGGTCCAGGCTCAGCGCCGCGAACAGTCCGGTAAGGTAGATCAACGAGAAGAAGAACGCCTGCCGCGCCCAGGGCTTCCCGAGTCGGCGGAAGAACCCCCACGCTCCCAGGCCCAGGAAGCTCAGGCCCAGCGCCACCGCCGCCGCCAGGTACCAGGAGCCGGCGATGTGCAGTTGGAAGGGCAACAGCGTCATCGGCACCAGCGCCACCAGGTAGAGGACAATCTGGGCGCGGCTGGACTCGTCCCCGCGCTCCAGGGGCACCGACTTGAGACCCGCCGCCGCGTACTCCTCCTTGCGGAACAGGGCGATGGCGATGAAGTGCGGCATCTGCCACAGGAAGAGGATGGCGAAGAGCGAGAAGCCGCCCGCGTCCAGCCGGTCCGTCACCGCCGTCCAGCCCATGAGCGGAGGCAGCGCGCCCGGCACCGCGCCCACCAGCATGGCCGCCGAGGTGCGCGCCTTGAGCGGCGTGTACGCCAGCACGTAGCTGAGCAGCGCCAGCAGGCCCAGGGCCGCCGTCAGCACGTTGGCCCCCAGCGCGAGCGCAGGCAGGGACACCGCCGCCAGGGAGATGCCGAACCACAGCGCCACCGCCGGCTCCATCCGCCCGGAGGGCAGTGGCCGGTTCTGCGTGCGGGCCATGAACCGGTCGCTGTGACGCTCCCAGTAGCAGTTGAGCGCGTTGGCCGCGCCCACCGTGCCGGCCGTGGCCAGCAACGTCACCAGGGCATTTCCCGTGGCCAGCGGTCCAGGCGCCAGCCACATGCCACCCGCGGTGGTGATGAGGACGAGGCTCGACAGCCTCGGCTTCATCAGGGAGATCAGGTCGGACGCGGTCGTCGACATGGACTCTGCACGCGCGCTCAAGCGGACTCCAGGGGAGGGCGTGACAGGGGCACTGCCGACGCGTTGACGGCCCTCCCATACAAGCACCACCCGGGGGTGGGCAAGGACACGTCACCGCGACAGGGCGCCCGCGAACGGCCGCCCGCCCGGCACCCTTGGGGGGCCCGGGTCCGCGTCTTCGTGTCCTGACAATCGTGGGAAGGCAAACACCTGGGGCATAGCCTCGGGCCCGGGCCACATCAACCCAGGCCCGCGGGCACGATGCGCGCCGTGCTGCCCGCGCGCATCAGCCCCGCTTGTCCGACCCCGGCGACGGAGTCGGACCCCGCTCACCCTCCGGAGAGGGAGCGAGCGGCGTTGGCGTGCTCACCGCTCGGCTCGCGCTTGAGGTACTCCTGCGCCAGCATCTTCGCCTTCGGGGTCTGCTTGGCGTCCTTCGAGAGCAGCGTGGCGTAGTAGTAGTACGCCGGGGTGAAGCCCTCGTCGGCGTTGAGCGCGCGCTGGTACGTCTCGTCCGCCTTCGCCGCGTCGCCCTTGCCCTGGAAGACGCGCGCCAGCTCGGTGAGCGCCACGGCCGACCGCTCGGGCTGACCGACGAACTCCTGGCTCGCCTTCTCCAACTGCTCCTGGGCCTTGGGCCAGTCGGAGCGCTCCCGGTAGATGGTGCCCATGGCCAGGCGGGCCTCGGGGTTCTTCGCCTTCGGGTCCTTCACGGCGCGCTGGTACTGCGTCAGGGCGTCATCCAGCTTGCCCTGGCGGCGCAGGGCGTTGCCCAGCATGACCACCAGCTTGGGGCTGTCGCCCATCGTCTTGAGGGCGGTCTGGAGCGCCTCGGCGGCTTCCTTCTCGCCACCCTGCTTGCCCATGAGGGCCTTGGCCAGCTCGACGTGGAACTGGGCGCGCGAGGAGTCCACGCGGATGGCCTTGCGAATCTCCTCGGCGGCCTGCTCGAAGTTGCCTTCCGTCAGGAGCCGGCGGCCCTTGATGAGGTGCAGCTCCGGGTTCTGCTTGTCGAGCGAGAAGCCCGTCTCCTCGCTCTTGAGCATCTCCGCGCGCGCCTTGTCCTTCTCCAGCGGCACCGCGGTGGCCTCCACCAGCTTCTGCTGCACGTCCGGCTTCAGCTCCGGCAGTTCGGCGGACACGCGGCTGACCAGCAGCGAGCGCGCCAGATGCGCGGCGGCCAGCTGACGGGGCGACGGCGGCGGCTCCGCCTCCAGCAGCTTCTTGAGCATCGTCTGGACCAGGCCGAAGTTGGGCTCATCCTGCTCCAGCATCAGCAGGGAGCGGCCCAGGAGCGACTCGGGGTGGTCCTTCGCGTAGCGCAGCGCGAGGTCGTAGTTCTTCCAGGCGGTGTTGTCCTGGCCCAGCCGGCGGTAGACGGCGCCCAGGCCGGAGTAGACGCGCGGGTCGTCCGGAGCGAGCGTCTGCGCGCGCTCCAGGGTGTCCCGCGCGCGGTCCAGGTCGCCCGCGTTCATCTGGATGAGGCCCAGCGTCAGGTACAGGAGCGAGCTGGAGCGTCCCTGTGAGTCCAGGGCCCGCACCTTCTCCTCCAGCTTGCCCAGCGCGTCCTTGCCCTTGCCGCCGTACGTCTGGACGAGCGCCTCGGCCGCGATGAGGTGCGAGCTGACGTCGCCCGCCTTCATGCCCGCGGCCAGATGCTCCTCGGCGCGACGGCGTGCATCGTCACCACCGCCGTGCTCACCCCAGCGGATGGCGTAGGCGTACGCCAGGTAACCATGGGCCAGACCGGAGTCGGAGTTCACCTCCAGCGCCTTGTCGGCCTCCTCGCACGCCTTCTTGTAGCTGTCGAAGGAGTCGCGCTTGAGGAGCTCCGCGGAGCCTTCCAGGTGCTTCTTCAGCTCGCGGGAGATCTTCCGGGTGTGCGCCGTGTACCAGCCGTAGCCACCGGCGAACACCGGGATGGCCACCAGCAGCGCCAGCGTCACCAGCTTGCCGCGTCCACTGGAGGCACGCCCACCGCCGCGATGCCGGGGCGAGTCGTCATCCTCGTCGTCCACCTCTTCCACCACCACCTGCTGCGGGCGGCGTTGGGGGGTGGCGCGCTGGGGCGCCTCGTTGCGCACCGGGGCGGAAGGGCCCGCAGGAGGGCGCGGAGTCGACGGGGGCCTCGGCGTGGGCGCGACGGAAGCCTGCGCCTCCGCGCCCGCCGTGGCGGCGACGTTGGAGAGGGCCGACGCGGACTGCTGGGTGGCGGACGGAGTCAGCACCGGCGGCGCGACGACCGGCGCGGGCGCGGCGGGGCGCGGCGGCTCGATTTTGTGCTGCTGCAGCAGCGTGACGGTGTCCGGGTCTCCCGGATCCACGCTGTAGGCCTTGAGGAGGTTCGCCTTGCCGGGCTCGGCTTCACCCGTCTTGAGCTGGATGGCGCCAGCCAGCCGCAGCGCGGCCTTGTCCTCGGGTTGGACCTGGAGCGCGCCGAGCGCTTCTTCCAGGGCCTTCTTGTCCTTGCCCTGGTCGGCATAGACACGGGCCAGGAGGACGCGCGGGTCCGCGGCGTTGGGATGCGCCTTCACGCCCTTCTTGCAGACGACCATCGCCTCCATGAAGCGACCCATGCTCAGGTACGCTTCGGCCAAGGGCTTATAGGCGGCGGACGAAGGGTCTGAAGCGAACGCGTGTTCGAGCTTCGCGAGCTCGGCCGGGCTCAACGTCTTTGAAGGGGAGGTAGACATTACCGGGGGGAGGGACACCGGGCGGGAAGGGTACGCCTGAGAAGAAGGGTTTTTATGGCATCCGCTGCGCGGCACGTCAATCGCACGGATGCGTTGCGAAGGCTTGCGCTTGACAGCAAGAAAGGGGTCCGGTACTAGCCCGTTCACCTCGGCGGCCCAAACGCCGGGGCGCAGCGCGCAGGGCCCGTAATGGGGGTGTAGCTCAGTTGGGAGAGCGTCGCGTTCGCAATGCGAAGGTCGTCGGTTCGATCCCGTCCACCTCCACCATGTTGAAAACGAAGGGCCTCACGGGAAACCGTGAGGCCCTTTGCATTTGGGGGCATTTCGGGCAACTGCCGAATTGCAAAGCAGGCGGGCTTTGTTATCCGGAGTCGATGACTGACCCGTCTGCCTCGCTGTCGTTCTTCGCGCGCTTCTGGCTCGCCTGGCTCTGCTTCTGGCGCTGCCTCGTGTCCGGCGACTTCGCTCGCGCCGTGCTGCCCGCCAGCCGGGCCTACGACGCCGGGCAGCTGAACCTCCTGCCTTCCGAGACCCCGTCCCCCACCCCCACGGTGGAGAAGGCCCCCCCGCCCCCCCCTGCCCTGCCGCCCGAGCGCGAGCACGCCAGCGCCCTGGCGCTGCTGGCCATGCTCCAGCGGGAAGGTCGGCTGGTGGACTTCCTCCAGGAGAACGTGGCCGCCTTCTCGGACGCCGAGGTGGGCGCCGCCTGCCGCACCGTCCATGAAGGGTGCCGCAAGGTGATGGGCCAGTACTTCACGCTCCAGGCGGTGCTCCCCCAGTCGGAGGGGGACCAGGTCACCGTGCCCGTGTCCTTCGATGCCCAGCGCATCCGCCTCATCGGCAACGTGACGGGCCAGCCTCCGCACACCGGCACGCTGCGCCACCACGGGTGGGTGACGTCGGAGGTGAAGTTTCCGGTCGTGAGCCCCGCCATGGACCCGCGAGTGCTCGCTCCAGCGGAAGTCGAGCTCGCCTGAGCGTCGCTCAGCGGACGCGCAGACCGGACAAAAGGGAGCCCTCAAGGAGTTCAAGCCCGATATGGCCCGCTATTCCATCGGCATCGACCTTGGCACCACGCACTCCGCGGTGTCGTACTTCAACCTCGAGGACAGCAAGGCCCGGGGACGCGCGCAGTCGATGTTGCCAATCCCCCAGCTGACCGCGCCCGGCACGCTGGAAGCGCGCCCGCTGCTGCCCTCCTTCCTCTATCTGCCCTCCGCCCAGGAGTTTCCCCAGGGCAGCCTCGCCCTGCCGTGGAACAAGGACGCCACCTCCATCATCGGAGAGTTCGCCCGCTCCCACGGAGCCAAGGTCCCCACCCGGCTGGTCTCCTCCCCCAAGAGCTGGCTGTCCCACCCCGGCGTGGACCGGCGCTCGGCGCTGTTGCCGTGGCAGGCCCCGGAGGACGTGCAGCGCGTGTCCCCGCTGGACGCGTCCGCGCGCTTCCTGCGCCACCTCAAGGAGGCGTGGGACACGACCTTCGCCCAGGGAGATGACGAGTCCGGCAACGCGCTGGCCACCCAGGACGTCATCGTCACCGTCCCCGCGTCCTTCGATGCGGCGGCGCGCGAGCTGACGCTGGAGGCCGCGAAGGCGGCGGGAATCGAACACCTCACCCTGCTCGAGGAGCCGCAGGCCGCGCTGTACGCGTGGCTGGAGGCGATGGGGGAGAACTTCCGGCAGCAGGTGAAGCCCGGCGAGGTCATTCTCGTGGTGGACGTGGGCGGCGGCACCTCCGACTTCTCCGTCATCACCGTGCGAGACAGCGGTGGCGAGGTGGAGCTGCTGCGCGTGGCGGTGGGCGACCACATCCTGTTGGGTGGCGACAACATGGACCTGGCGCTGGCGCACACGCTCAACCAGCGCCTGGCGGCCGACGGCAAGAAGCTGGACCCGTGGCAGTTCAACGCCCTCACCCACGGCTGCCGGCAGGCGAAGGAGACGCTGTACGGTGACACCTCGCTGGACAAGGTGCCCATCTCCATCCCCGGCCGGGGCTCGTCGCTCATCGGCGGCACGCTGCGCACGGAGCTGACGCGCGAGGAGCTGGACCGCGTCCTCACCGACGGCTTCTTCCCCGTGACACCCCTGGCGGAGCTGCCCCGCACCGCGCGGCGCATGGGCCTGGCGCAGATGGCGCTGCCCTACGCGCAGGACCCGGGCGTCTCGCGGCATCTGGCGGCCTTCCTCACGCGGCAGGCCCAGGCGCTGGCGGCCAGCCACGACGCGCCGGTGGAAGTGGGCGACAAGTCCTTCCTCCACCCGACGGCGGTGCTCTTCAACGGTGGCGTCTTCAAGGCGGGCCCTCTCAAGGAGCGCGTCATGGAGGTGCTCAACATGTGGCTGAAGGCGGACGGGGGGGAGCCCGCCAAGGAGCTGGAGGGCGCGGACCTGGACCTCGCGGTGGCGCGCGGCGCGGCGTATTACGGCTGGGTGCGCCAGGGCAACGGCCTGCGCATCCGCGGTGGCACGGCGCGCGCGTACTACGTGGGCGTGGAGTCGGCGATGCCCGCGGTGCCCGGCTTCGAGCCTCCGGTGAAGGCGCTGTGCGTGGCGCCCTTCGGCATGGAGGAAGGCACGCAGGCGGATGTGCCGCCGCAGGAGTTCGGCCTCGTCACCGGCGAGCCCACCAGCTTCCGCTTCTTCTCCTCCTCCATGCGGCGCGACGACAAGGTCGGCGTCATGGTGGATGACGTGGCGGACGAGCTGGCGAAGGGGGAGATGGAGGAGCTGGCCCCCATCGAGACCACCATGCCCGGACAGGCCTCGGCCTTTGGCGACCTGACCCCCGTCAACCTGCAGGCCGCGGTGACGGAGGTGGGGACGCTGGAGCTGCGGTGCCTGGAGAAAGGTGGCGCCGGACGCTGGAAGCTGGAGCTCAACGTCCGCATGAAGGAGTAGAACGCCGGCCGGCAAACGGAGGTGTATGCGAATCGTTGGCATCGACCTGGGCACCACCCACTGCGCGGTGGCGTCCGTGGACCCCGCCCGGGGCGCGAGCGCGCCCGTGGAGGACTTCCCCGTCCCTCAGCTGGTCCGTCAGGGGGAGGTGGCGCCGCGCGCGCTGCTTCCCTCCACCGTGTACGTGCCGGCGGGGCACGAGCTGAGCGCCGAGTCCCTCCGGCTTCCCTGGGGCGATGACGGCGGTCCGTGGGTGGTGGGGGAGCTTGCGCGCTGGCAGGGTGCTCGCGTGCCGGGGCGACTGGTGGCCAGCGCCAAGAGCTGGCTGTGTCACCCGGGCGTGGACCGCTCCGCGCCCATCCTCCCCTGGGGCGCTCCGGCCGACGTCCAGAAGCTGTCCCCCGTCGACGCCAGCGCCCTGCTCCTGACGCACCTGGCGCGCGCCTGGGACTTCACGCACCCGGATGAGCCCCTGTCGAAGCAGGAGGTGGTCATCACCGTCCCCGCCTCCTTCGACGAGGCCGCGCGCGCCCTCACGGTGAGCGCCGCGCGCAAGGCGGGGCTCGAGAAGTTCACCCTGCTCGAGGAGCCCCAGGCCGCCTTCTACGACTACACCGCGCGCCACCGCGCGGAGCTGGAGCAGACGCTCGCGCACGTCCGGCTGGTGCTGGTGGTGGACGTGGGTGGCGGCACCACGGACTTCACGCTGGTGCACGCGGGAGTATCGCCCGAAGGCCCCATGCTGCGGCGCCTCGCGGTGGGTGACCACCTGATGCTGGGGGGCGACAACATGGACGCCGCGCTGGCCCGGCGCGTCGAGGAGAAGCTCCTGACGGACGGACGCCGCCTGTCCGCTACGCAGTGGACGCAGGCGATTCAGGCCGCGCGCACCGCGAAGGAAGCGCTGCTGGGCAAGGCGCCACCGGAGAAGTACGGCGTGTCGCTCGCGGGCGAGGGCAGCCGACTGCTGGGAGGAACGCTGTCGTCCGAGCTGACGCGCGAGGAGGCCCACGCGCTGGTGCTGGACGGCTTCTTCCCGCGCACCCCACCCACGGAGCGGCCTCGCCGCGCCGCGCGCATGGCGCTCCAGGAGCTGGGCCTGCCGTACGTGCAGGACGCGGCGGTGACACGGCACCTGGCGGCCTTCCTCGCGCAGCACGCGGCGGCGGGCTTCGCGGCCCTGGGAGAGACGCCTGCCTTCGAGGGCGCCCTCCCCCGCCCCGACGCCATCCTCCTCAACGGCGGCGTCTTCAACTCGCCCTGGATTTCGCAGCGACTGGTGGAGGCCGTGTCCGCGTGGTGGCCGGACGCGCCGACCATCTCCCTCTTGCGCCACGAATCGCTGGAGCTGGCCGTGGCGCGGGGCGCGGCGTACTACGGGCTGGTGCGGCGTGGTCACGGCCTGCGCATCGGCGGTGGCGCGGCGCGCGCGTATTACGTGGGCCTGCAGCGCGCGGCGGACAGCGCGGAGCAGCCCGCCCTCTGCCTCATTCCCCGAGGCTTCGAGGAGGGCCAGAAGGTCGACCTGGGTGAGCGCCCCTTCACCCTCACGCTCGGCCGGCCCGTGCAGTTCCAGCTCTACTCGACGACGAGCGACCGCATCGACAAGCCTGGGGACCTGGTGCCGCTGGCGGAGGACTTGAAGCCCCTGCCGCCCATCCACACGCTGCTCAAGGGCGCGGCGGGAAAAGTCGCGGACGTGCCGGTGCACCTCCAGGCGGCGCTGACGGAGATTGGCACGCTGGAGCTGTACTGCGTCTCCGACGTCGCGGACGAGCGGTGGCGCCTGGAGTTCGAGCTGCGCGGCACCGGCGGCTCCCACGAGCTGACCGTCACCGAGTCCATGCCCGCGCGCTTCGCCGAGGCGAAGGACAACATCGAGCGCGTCTACGGCAACAAGCCGCTGCCGCTGGGCTCCAAGGACGTGAAGCAGCTCTCGCGCACGCTGGAGAAGGCACTGGGGCCTCGCGACACGTGGCGCGTGCCGGTGCTGCGCGAGATGTGGAGCACCCTGTACGCGGGCGCCAGCAAGCGCCGTCGCAGCGAGGACCACGAGCGCGTCTTCTACAGCCTCGCGGGCTTCACCCTGCGCCCGGGCTTCGGCTACCCGCTGGACGGCTGGCGCGCGGAGCAGACCTTCAGCCTCTTCGACGCGCTGGTGCAGCACCACTCGGACAAGGCGGTGTGGACGGAGTTCTGGGTGATGTGGCGCCGCATCGCCGGCGGACTCAACGAGGCGCAGCAGCAGAAGCTCTACGTCTACCTCCAGCCGCACCTCGCGAGGAAGGTGCCCCCTGGCGCGCCGCCTTCCGGCAAGCTCAAGGGAATCCAACCCGAGGGGTTGGAGGAGATGGTGCGCACGGCGGCCTCACTGGAGCACCTGTCGCCCTCGGACAAGGCGGAGGTGGGGCGGTGGATCGCCGAGCGGCTGAAGGCCGAGGCAAAATCTGGCGGGCCGTGGGCCTGGGCGCTGGGCCGCCTGGGCGCACGCGTGCCCCTCTACGGCAGCGGCCACAAGGTGGTGGACGTGGAGACCGCGGAGGCGTGGCTCACGCTGCTGCTGGAGCTCGACTTGCGGAAGATTGACGGCGCGCCGTTCGCCGCCGCGCAGCTCGCCCGCCTCACGGGAGACCGCACGCGAGACGTGGACCCGGCCCTGCGCGAGCGCGCGGCGCAGGCGCTCGTCGCCGCGCAGGCGTCGGAGACGTGGGTGCGCATGGTGCGCGAAGTGGTGGCGTTGGAAGCCGCGGATGAAGCACGCGCGCTCGGCGACACGCTGCCGGCGGGCCTGCGACTGTCGTGACGAGGGACTCGAAAACGTCCCTTCAGGTCGGCCAGGACATGGTCGACCCGGAGGGGTGACTTCGGAGCGAAGAGCCTTCAGCCCCGCGCGGGCGTTGCGGGCTCGGCGACCTCGGCGGTGGCCTTGGGAGCGGCGCGCTCTACGACCTGGAGCACCGGCGCGGCCTCGGTGGGCGCGGCGGTGGCCTCGCCCTTGCCAGCCTTGGGCTTCTTGGTGCCCGCGCCCGAGCGGCACGTCCGGCACCAGGGCTGGTTGCGGATGGCGCCGTCCGCCATCTTCCGCAGGCCGAACTGGGCCAGGGGCTTCAGGGTGCGACACTTGATGCACATCAACGAGATGAGCACCTCGTGGCCATCCGCGTCGTAGACGGCGGACTTGCGCCGCTTGCGCGGCTGGGCCTGCCCCGGCTCACGCGGCTTCGCCTTGTCCGGCGGCGGCGGCATCATCGGGGTCACTTTGTAGAGCATGTCAGTCCCTCCGCTCTCGGAGGCCCTCGCACGCAGTCCCTGATGACGGGGCCACCTCGGCACGGGCACTCGCGAGCCCTAGAGTAAGGACTCTTCCTTCCGTTGAAAACTGATCCCAGGCCGAAAAATCGGCCCGGGAGCGTTTCCGCTGATCTTTCCAAGGGTTGGCGGCCCCATTCACCGCCAGCGGATCAGCTCGCGGTCGAATTTTCAGCCCAGGTTCTCTCAGCGAGACGCTGTGGGACACACCTGTGCGACACCGCTGTAGCGCACGCGCCCCAGCGCGGGCGTGGGCAGGACGCCCCCGTGGGAACGGCCGTAGGAGATCAGCGCCTGGCGCAGGTCCATTCCCCGGACCGGGGAGAGTTCGGTGCGCTCGGGAGGCAACGGCCGCGTCACGCCGTCCACGCCGTCACCACCCCGGGCGAGGAAGTCCGGCACCGCCACACGGTAGCGCTGCTCTGGCACGAGCGGCTTGCCGCCCTCCAGCGTGACACCCTGTAGCCGACCGGGCCCGGGGCAGCGGGCCAGCGTCAGCTCCAGTCCCGACACGGCGAACACCGCGCCGCGCTCCACCCCATGGGCCAGCTCCAGCAGGTGCCGCAGCTCGGCGCCGGTGAGCGTGAGCACGGCCACCGTGTTGTCGAAGGGCAGCGCCTGGTAGACGTGGCCGAAGGACAGCGTCCCACCTGGCAGGTCGGCCCGGATGCCTCCGGGGTTCATCACCGCGGCGTCCGCGCCGGCCGCCTCGCGCAGCGCATCCGCGATGAGGTTGCCCAGGGCGCCCTCCTCCGTGAAGCCGCGCGCCAGGGGCGAGGCACAGGAGACGCCCGACGCACGTCCCTGGGACGCATCGACCTCCGCCAGCGTGGGCGCGAGCAGCCGCGTCACTTCCGCATCCGGCTGCATCGGGGTGCCCAGGAAGACCGCGGGCGCGAGCTTCACCTCGGCGCGCTCGCGCAGGCGCCGTGCATCACAGCCGCCATGAGTCGCTTCCACCTGGGTGCACAGGGGAATGGCGGCCTGGATGCGAGTGAGTGACGGGTCCACGCGGCGGCGCACGGGGTCCACGAAGAGTTCCACCACGCCCAGCGAGCGGGCCTGTCCCGTCGTCTCGATGATGGGCACTCCGTCGAAGAAGTGGCCCATCGTCTGGTGCGTGTGCCCCGCCACCACCGCGTCCAGCGTGCCCTGGGGCAGCGCGGCCAGCATGTCGAGAATCTCCGCGTCGCCCCTGTCGCAGCTCGACGTGTCCCGGGGGTTGCGCATGTCGGAGCACTGGCCGCCCGCGTGCGCCACCGCCACCACCACGTCCGCGCCGCGCTCACGCAGGGAGCGTGAGGCCTCGAGCGCCGAGGACGCCAGGGGCGCGAAGCGCAGCGAGGCGACGTTGGCCGGATTGGTGACGCTCGGGGTCGACTCGGTGGTGAGGCCCAGCACGCCGACGCGAAGGCCCTTCACCACGACGATGTGCGTGCCGTCGTTGCCCAGCCACGCGGGAGTCTTCCCTGTCGTCGCGTCGCGGAGGTTGGCGGACAGGAACGGAAAGCGCGCCTGCTTCACGCGCGCCTTGAGGGCGCCGAGCGGGTCCTCACCAGAGCCCGAGGCCATGGGCGCGGGCCCCACGGGCCCGTAGTCGAACTCGTGGTTGCCGATGGCCGCCGCCGTGAACCCCAGGTGGTTGTACACGTCGACGACGATGGCGCCCTCGGTGAGGTTGGACGCCAGCGTGCCCTGGAAGAGGTCGCCACCATCCAGGAGCAGCACGCCTCCAGGGTTGTCCTCGCGCAGCCGCGCGACATACGCGGCGAGGGTGGCGGCGCCGCCCTCCTCCACCGTCCGACCATCCGCGAGCCGCGCGCGGTGCGGCTCCACCTGCCCGTGGAAGTCGTTGAGGCCCACCAGGGTGATGCGCACTGGTGAAGCGGGAAGCGAGGAGACAGGCGCGGAGGGCTGGGTGCCGGCGCAGGCGGCGGCACAAGTCACGAGCGCGAGGAGGAAGGGACGCGAGGAACGCATGAGCGACCGCACTTCATCGTGCCCCGCGCCCCATGGCAACGCGCTTCAGCGCTCGCGGCGTCGGCGCACCGACAACCCCAGGGCCAGCAGGCCGAGGAGCACACTACCGGGCACGGAGGCGGAGGCACACGTGCAGCCAGACGTGTCGTTGTCGAGGTCGATACCGCCACCGCCCGGCGAGGGGCGCCCGCCGCCCCCTCCGATTCCGCCCCCATCCGAGCCGCCATCCGAACCCGCGTCGGTGCCACCGTCGCCCGTCGACGGCCGGGTGTCCACGCGCAGCGGCGGCGTGAAGGCCGCGGCCACGGCCTCCCACCGCAGCAGCTTCAGGTTGTCCGTGCCGCCATTGTTGGAGTCCTGCGCGACGAAGAGTCCCTGGGGGAACTCCAGCCCCATCGGCAGCGCCGACACCGCCAGCGCGCGCGGCGCCTCCACCGCGTCGAGGCCTCCATCCCCCGCTGTCACACGGAACGAACCCAGGAAGGCATACGTGCGGCGATCCAACACGGCGAACGTGCCCGCGCCCGTGTCCGCCGCCAGCAGGTAACCCTCCGCGTTGGCCGCGCGGTACAGCGCCAGGCGGTTGACGGTGCTGGACAGGTTGCTGCCCGTCGCCGACAGGGACGCCACCAGGACGCGGCTGGTACCGCCGTTGGGCTCCGCGTTGTAGCGCCAGATGGCCTCGCCAGCCTGCACGACGTAGACGAAGCCCAGCTCCTCATCGGCGACCAGCCCGGTGATGGGGCCTCCCACGTCGATGGCCGGACGCACCAGCGTGGAGGACAACCCGCCATCCTCTCCGGACAACTCGAACTGCTGCAGGGAGCCGTCCGCGGTCCCCGCGAACACGAAGAAGCGACCGGTGCCGGGGCTGCGATAGAGCGCCACGGTGTTGAACGTCGTGCTGTTGGCGACGAACGGCCCCACGCCAATCCGCTGCACCCGATTCGTCGTCTGGAAACCATCCACGACGTAGGCCGACAACCCGACGACGGTGTTCGCCGTCACCGCCAGGGAACGCGTCGACGGCCCCAGCCGGAAGCCATCCCGGACCGCGACGCTCACCGTGGGTCCATCCTGCTCCTGCTCCAGTTGTTGACCATCCAACCCGAAGGTGGAGAGGCCGGAGTTCTGATTGTCATAGGCCGTGAGCAGCAGCCCGATGCCCGCATCCCCCTGCCCCGCGACGGGCGACCCTACCCAGACAGCGACGTCCTGGATGAGACCGCCTGTCGCGGCGGGCCCGGGCGTCGTCTCCCGGAAGGCGGGGACCTGCAAGGGTTGGGTGGATTGAGCGGAGGCAACGGAGCCGGCGACGACAGCCGCCAGGGCGAAGACGAGAGGGTGACGCATGACCAAGGCTCCAGGCAGGTGGGTCCTCCCTAACTTCGCACGAGGGGTGTGCCTTTCAAGTACGAAGCCAGAGGGAACGGTTGGCTCCGGGCAACCGCGTCAGGTACAAAGTGCGTCTTCCAGCCAACAGCGAAAAAGACCATGGCGACCAAGCGCGCACTCATTACTGGCATCACGGGGCAGGACGGCAGCTATCTGGCGGAGCTTCTTCTGTCGAAGGGCTACGAGGTGCACGGCATGGTGCGCCGCTCGTCGGAAGAGAAGTTCGAGCGCATCCAGCACCTGCACGGCAAGATTCAGCTCCACCAGGGAGACCTGCTGGACCAGTTCTCGCTCGCGGCGCTGCTCAATCTGGTCAAGCCGGACGAGGTCTACAACCTCGCGGCCCAGTCCTTCGTCCCCACCAGCTGGAACCAGCCGGTGCTCACCGGTGAGTTCACCGCGCTGGGCGTGACGAAGATGCTGGAGGCCATCCGCCACACGCGGCCCCAGGTGCGCTTCTACCAGGCGTCTTCGAGCGAGATGTTCGGCAAGGTGCTGGAGGTCCCCCAGACGGAGGACACGCCCTTCTATCCGCGCAGCCCGTACGGCGTGGCCAAGGCGTACGGCCACCACATCACCGTGAACTACCGGGAGTCCTTCGGCCTGTTCGCGGTGAGCGGCATCCTCTTCAACCACGAGTCTCCGCGCCGTGGCCTCGAGTTCGTCACGCGCAAAGTCACGTACAACGTGGCGCGCATCAAGCTGGGCCTCCAGGAGAAGCTGCCCATGGGCAACCTGGACGCCAAGCGCGACTGGGGCTTCGCGGGCGACTACGTGGAAGCCATGTGGCTGATGCTCCAGCAGGACCAGGCCGAGGACTACGTGGTGGCCACCAACGAGACGCACACGGTGCGCGAGCTGGTGGAGATCGCCTTCGGCCGCGTGGGGCTGGACTACCAGAAGTTCGTCTTCACCGACCCGGCCTTCGTGCGCCCGGC
Organism: Myxococcus sp. CA033; assembly: GCF_013336625.1. Lineage (NCBI taxonomy): Bacteria > Pseudomonadati > Myxococcota > Myxococcia > Myxococcales > Myxococcaceae > Myxococcus > Myxococcus sp. CA033. The sequence goes on from NZ_JABUMU010000001.1 coordinate 664,920, forward strand.
CGAGGTGGACCTGCTCATCGGCGACCCGGCGAAGGCCAAGGCCAAGCTGGGCTGGGAGCCGAAGGTGCGCTTCAAGCAGCTGGTGGAGATGATGGTCGACGCGGACCTGGAGCGCGTGAAGGCGGGGCAGCGGTAGATGCGGGTTCTCGTCACGGGAGCGGATGGGTTCGTCGGCAGGCATCTGTGCGCGCTTCTGCGCGCCGCCGGTGACGAGGTGGTTGAAGCGCACGGGCCGCGCGGTGAGGGCGTCAGCAGCAGCGCCCTGCACTTCGACGTGGCCAACGAGGCCGCGGTGAAGGCCGCCGTGGCCGAGGCGAAGCCGGACGGCGTCATCCACCTCGCGGGCTTCAGCTCGGTGGCCAAGAGCCACCACAACCCCTCGCGCGTGTTCGCGGTGAACACCATGGGGGTGGTGCATCTGTTGACGGCGCTGCGGGAGAACGCGCCGAAGACGCGCGTCGTCCTCGTGGGCTCGGGTGAGGTGTACGGCCCGGTGCCCGAAGGCACGCGCGCCACCGAGGACACCCCCGCGGTGCCCTTGAGCCCCTACGCGGCCTCCAAGTCCGCGGCGGAGCTGGCGGGTGTGCAGTTCCACCGCAGCTACGGGCTGGAAGTCATGATGGCCCGGCCCTTCAACCACCTGGGCGCAGGTCAGGACCCGACGTTCGTCGTGCCCTCCTTCGCCTCGCAGATTCGAGCGATTGGCCTGGGCACGGTGGACCCGGTGTTGCGCACGGGCAACCTGGACGCGGTGCGCGACTTCTCCCACGTGCGTGACGTGGTGGAGGCCTACCGGCTGCTGCTCGTGAAGGGCGAGCCCGGGCAGGCGTACAACATCTGCAGCGGCGAGGGGCGGACCATCCGCAGCCTGCTGGAGGAGATGCTGTCGCTCGCGGGCGTCAATGCGCGCATCGAGCTGGACCCCGCGCGCCTGCGTCCCTCCGACATCCCCAGCCTCATCGGGGCTCCGGACAAGCTGCGCGCGCTGGGATGGACGCCGAAGCTGACGGTGACGGACGCGCTGCGCGACGTGCTCGGCCCCAAGGTTCCGGGCGCCGCCCGAGCCCAGGGCTGAATCGCCCTGCACGGGAGGTGCCTCGCCTGGGGCGCCTCCCGTCCAGCGGCTGGATGACCGCATGGCGCTTGTCAGGGCCTCGCGCCCCGAACGTTGGTGTACAATCAACACCAACCAGGAGGCTCGCGATGGCTGGCACTCAGCGGCAGGGCAGGTTCACCTTTTTCTGGAAAGAGGAGTCGCCCTTCTCGCAGTGGCACCGCTCCGAGTTCGTGGTGGACGGGGTCCACTACGGCTGCACGGAGCAGTACATGATGGCGGGCAAGGCGCGCGTCTTCGGTGACATGGAGGTGCTCGCCAGCATCCTGAAGACCTCGGCGCCCAAGGCGCAGAAGGCGCTGGGTCGCAAGGTGCGGAACTTCGATGCCGCCACGTGGGAGCGTGAGCGGGAGCGCGTCGTCCATGAGGGCAATCGCGCGAAGTTCACCCAGAACGCCTCGCTGCTGGAGGCCCTGCTGGCCACGGCTGGTACGGAGCTGGTGGAAGCCAGTCCCATGGACCGCATCTGGGGTGTGGGGTTGAGCATGGACAATCCCAACATCCAGGACCCCTCCAAGTGGAGGGGACTGAATCTATTGGGCAAGGTGCTGACGCGCCTGCGTGAAGACCTCATCGCGGAGGGCATCACCGTGGCCTCCGTCAGCGCTTCACGTGCGTCCACGCATCCAGCCGCCGCACCAGGGCGGTGAGCGTCCACAAGTCCGCGGGGTTGTCGGGGCGCACCGCGTCCAGGGCGCGCAGGAGAGGCGCCCTGGAGCGCTCCTCGCCCCACTCGGACAACACGCGCAGCGCCATCAGCGAGGACTGACGCGAGAGCAGCTCCAGCAGCACCTCCACCACGCGAGGGCTGCGCTCGTCGGCGAGGCGCTGCACCGCCTCGTGGCGCTCCTCCGGCGTCGAGGCCGGGTCCGCCAGGCGCTCCGCGAGCGCACGGAAGCGCGCCTCGGCCAGGACAGGGCGCGGGCCGGGCGTGTCCCAGTGCTCCACGGTGACGCTCGTACGTCCGAAGGCGACCACCTCGCGGCGCACACCATCGTCGCCGAACAGTCCCATGAGCCGCTCCGGCGCGGGGCGCCCTCCGACGAGCAGTTGCGCCGCGCGCTCCGACAGCTCCGACGAAGCGCCGAGCAGATGAACCCGCAGCACCGTGGCCTCCGCGTGGAAGCGGACTCCTGCGCGGACGCGCTCGGACTTGAGGAACACCTCCGCCATTCCGCCCGCGCGCACGTACCAGCGGTACTCAAGCCACACCGCGCTCGGCCGCAAGGCGAAGCGGTCATCCTCCGCCTCGACGAGCCGAGGGGCTCCTTCCTCCAGGCCGCTGAAGCTGCGCTCCAGTACGGCCAGGGCCTCCGATAGCTTCATGTCGCGTCCAGGTTCTCGATGGGGCTCAGAACGAGTAGCTCACCGGCGCGGACAGGCCGGGCAGAGCCAGCTCCACCGTGCCGGAGTCCTTGCCGGGCTGCGCGGCCCAGGTCTGGGAGACGGTGCTCAAGTCATACCGGAGCTCGGCGAACTTCATGGCCTTGCACCGGTCTCCGTTGGCGTCGTGAATCATCACCAAATTGGCCACGGGCGCAGCGCCAGACTTCTGCTGGAACGTGCCGTCCCAGGCCAGCGTGTACGAGTGCTCCGCGCAACCACCGCCGTGCGAGACGTTGAGCGTCAGGATGTTGCCGTCCACCCTCGCCCCCTCGATGTTGATGGGGTCCTTGGGTTGGGGGTTGGCCCTCACCAGGATGGGCAGCGCCTCGGCCGGCTTCGCCTCTTCACCGGGCGACGGGGCCGCGGACTCCGCGTCGGGCGAGGCCGCCACGTCCTGCTCCACCTGCGGCTCCGCGGGGTCCTGCTTCGCCGGAGCGCTGGCGCACCCGACCAGAAGACCGCTCAGCACGAGACCACTCCACACGAGCTTTCGCATCCGCATCCTCCACTCTCGATTCGCCGCCGAGGCTCCGACGGCGAGGCTCCAACCCTCAGCGTCGGAGCGCGGCCTCATACACCGCCAGCGTTCCTTCCGCCGTCCGTTCCCAGGTGAACTCCGCGGCCCGGGCCCGGCCCTTCTCGGCGAGGGCACCGCGCTCTCCGGGTGAGCGCAGCAGCCGATGGATGGCCTCCGCGAGCCCCTCCGCGTCGTCCGGACTCACCGCCAGGGCCGCGCTGCCGCAGACCTCCGGGAGCGAGCCCGCCGTCGAGACGATGGCCGGAGTTCCCAGCCGCATCGCCTCCAGCGGGGGCAGGCCGAAGCCCTCGTAGCGCGAGGGGAACACGAACAAGGCCGCGCGCCGCATCAGCTCGTAGAACACCGGCTCGGACTGATAGCCGAGCGGGCGGATATCGAGCCCCTCCGAGCGCAGCCGCGCGATGCGTGACTCCACGCGCCCCGAGCCGAACCAGCTCTGTCCCGCCAGCACGAGCGACGCGGGCCGCCCCTGCGCCTTCAGTCGCTCCATCGCGTCCAGCACCAGGTCCACGTTCTTGCGCACGTCGAGCGAGCCCGCGTAGAGGACGAAGTCCTTGGGCAGGGCGAGGGCGCGCAGGAAGTCCACGCTCGTCGCGTCCAGCACGGGCGCGTGGACATGGTCCACGCCGATGGGCACCACCACGGCGCGCGACTCCACTTCCGGGAAGCGCTCCAGCAGGTCCTGCCGCGTGCGCTCGCTGATGCACACCACCCGGTCGGCCAGCATCAGGCTGCGTGACAGCCACAGCCGGAACTGCCAGCGGAACTTCGCCGAGACGGTGTCCGGCATGATGAGCGGAATCAGGTCCAGCACCGTGAGCACGTAGGCCGTGCCGGCTATCCGCGTCAGGGGGAGATTGAAGTTGCCCAGGGCGTGGTACAGCGCGGGCTTCGAGCGCTCCAGCACCCGAGGGAGTCGGGCGAGCGTCCAGGCGGTGCGGCCGCTGGCCCCCCTCGGATGGTCGCCCGAGCCCCGCGCGCCCAGCTTCTCCAACCGCACACCCTTGGCCTCCAGCGCGCCCGCGAGACAGCGGGTGTAGAGGCCGATTCCGGTGGTGGGCTCATCCCAGAGCGTCGCGTCGAAAGCGATGGGGCCGGTGGACACGGTGCGCCTCATACCACGCCCCTGTGATAGGCAGGGCGCGCATGGCGATTCACCAGCTGATAGCGAGCTTCGTGCCCGGCGACGCCACCGGGCAGGCCGCGTTGCACCTGCAGCTCCTCCTGCGCCGGCTGGGTGTGTGGGGCGGCCTGTACGCGGATGAAGTCGGCGCGGGGTTGGAGGGCCTGGCCAGTCCCGCCTCGACGTTGAAGCCGGAGCCGGGCGACCTGGTGCTCTATCACCACGGCATCGCCTCTCCGCTGAGCAGCCGGCTCATGCACCTGCCGTGTCGGCGCGGCCTCGTGTTCCACAACATCAGCCCCGCGCGCTTCTACTCGGGACTGTCGCTGGAGAACGCGCTGGTGGCCGGCCGCGCCCAGCTCGCGGCGATGGCGCCCTTCGTCGACGTGGCCATCGGCGTGTCGGACTACAACTCCGCCGAGCTGCGCGTCGCGGGCTACCGCAACGTCCACACGGTGCCGCTGCTCATCGAACCGGAGCGCTTCGGTCCCGAGCGCGCGGACGCGAAGCTGCTGAGCAAGCTGTCGGGCCCCGGTCCCGTGTTGCTCGGCGTCAGCCGGGTGATGCCGCACAAGCGCTTCGAGGACCTCATCGCCCTGCACCGAGAGGTGCTGCGACTGCGCCCCCAGGCGCGCTTGTTGATGGTGGGCGGGTACGAGCCGGGCAGTCGCTACTTCCGCTCGCTGAAGCGCGAGGCGCGGGGCTTGAGCGGCGTGAGCTTCCTGGGCCGGCTGAGCCACGCGGAGCTGGTGGCCGCGTACCGCTCCGCATCCGTGTTCGTTTCGATGAGCGAGCACGAGGGCTTCGGCGTCCCGCTCATCGAGGCCATGGCGTCGGACGTGCCCGTGCTGGCGTACGCCGCCGCGGCGGTGCCGGAGACGCTGGGCGGCGCGGGCATCGCGTTCGACCAGAAGCGCTTCGCGTTCCTCGCGGAGCTGGCGGTGGACCTGAGCGAGGACCTGTCGCTTCGCGAACCCGTCATCGCCGGTCAGCGACGCAGGCTGGAGCACTTCTCCGCCGCGTCCGTGCAGAGGGCGCTGTCGGATGCGCTGGGTTCGTCCCTGCCCGCGCCGCGTCCCCGTCGTGCGCCTCCGAAGCGGCCTCGGGTGGCGGTAGTCGTGCAGCGCTATGGCGAGGTGACGGGAGGCGCGGAGATGCTGGCCGCGCAGGTGGCCGAGCGCCTCACTCCGCACTGGGACCTGACGGTGCTGACCACGTGCGCGAAGAACCACCTCTCCTGGGAGAACGACTTCCCGGCGGGGCCGGACACGGTGCGCGGCGTGGACGTGCTGCGCTTCCCCGTGACGCGGGTGCGCAACATCCGAGGCTTCAACGGGCTGTCGCGAAAGCTCTTCGACAAGAGCAACGAGCGGCTGCGCGAAGAGCAGTGGATTGCCGAGCAGGGCCCGCTGGCTCCGGGGCTTCTGCGCCATCTGGCCGACACGCGAAACGCGTACGACGGCTACCTGTTCTTTACGTACCTCTACGCGCCGACGGTGTGGGGCATGCCCCTGGTGGCGGACCGCGCGCTGCTGGTTCCGACCACGCATGACGAAGCGCCCATCCGGTTCGATGCGTACCGTGACGTCTTCGAGCTCCCTCGCGCGCTGCTCTGCCTGACGCCGGAGGAGCTGACCATCATCGAGAAGTACTTCCCGGGCCATGCGAGGACTCGCGTGGTGGGCGTGGGCGTGGAGCGGCCGGCCGCCGATGGGGCTCGCTTCCGCGAGAAGCACGGCGTGCACCGCGACTACCTGCTCTACGTGGGCCGGCAAGAGCCGGGCAAGGGTGTGCCCGAGCTGCTCCAGTTCCACCAGGCCTTGAAGCAGCGGTACGCGGACGCGCCGGACCTGGTGCTCGCGGGTGACGCGCACATGCCGCTGGAGGGCGATGGCGTGCGCTACCTGGGACGCATCCCCGAGCAGGACAAGCACGACGCACTGGCCGGTGCCCTGGCGGTGGTGGTGCCCTCTCGCTACGAGAGCCTGTCGCTGCTCACGCTGGAGTCCTTCGCGCAGGGCACGCCGGTGTTGGTGAACGGGCGCTCGGACGTGCTGGTGGGACAGGTACAACGCAGTGGCGCGGGCCGCGCGTATACGGACCTGGATTCGTTCATCCAGGGACTGCGCGAAGTGGGCGAGGCGCGAAGCGCGCTGGGCGCTAGCGGTCTGGCGTACGTGAAGAAACAAGGGTGGCCGCAGGTGGTGGCCGCCTATCGGGACGAGCTGCAACGCATCCTCGAGGAGAAGCATCGATGAAGCTGCTGGGACGCGACATTCCGGCGCGGGAGCTGCTGACCCGCATCGAAGAGCGCCTGCGAACGCGAGGCCTGCCCACTTCCGAAGCGGTGGAGGTGCCCGCCGAAGGCGTGGAGCCCCGAGTGGAGCCACTGACCTTCAACCTGCACGCACTGGAAGAGAACGCCGACGCCACGCGCGCGTTGCCGCTGCAGACGCACCGGGGTGGCGTGGGTCAGCTCGTGGTGGTGGCCAAGTGGGCCTTCCGCAAGTCGTGCCAGGTGTTCATCAACGAGGCCCTGGGTCGACAGCGCGTCTTCAACGGACATGTGCGCGATTCGTACGCCCAGCTCTCCGCCGAGGTCGTCCGCCTGCGCCGCGAGGTGGAGCAACTGCGCGCCCGTCAGGCCAGTGATTCGTCGAGCGCGATTCAGGCACGAGCCGCCGAGCCCTCGCTGGAAGCACGGCGCTCCCCTTCTCCGCAGGCGACGAAGGAACTGGCGCGCACGGAACAGCCCCCGACCGCGCGGCATGCACCCCGGCCGCGCGCCGAGAGTTCAACCGGCCCTGCTCGCCCCCAGGCGGAGCAGTCGCGACCGACGCCCCCCGCGACGAAGGCGAGCCCCGCTGCGCGGAGCCACGGTGCGCGAGGAGCAGCTCACGGCGAAGCGTCTCCGTCGACATCGACAGGAGCCGCGGCCGTGCTCCCCAAGCCCCGGTCTCCCAAGAACGAGACGGAGCCTCGGCAGGTGCAGTCGCCCCCCACTCCGGCTGGCGTCCCGGCGAAGAAGAAGCCCTCGTCCCCGCCCGAGAAGCCACCTCGTGGACCCAACACCTCCAAGCCGCGACGTCCGAAGCGGCGGTAGCGAGGGCGCCGACCCCTGCCGAGAACCCGGCGCGACGGACGCCTCTGGCCGTCGCTCCGCCCGGCAGGTCGACGACACGGTTGGGCACCTGCATCCCCACGTCCGAACTTTCGAAAACGCAGGAGGCAGGCACGCCCCCTCGCCGCTCGTGCCGTCAGGCCACCCAGCCCCGGGGAACCGCACCTGACGAGCACCCCACGCGCCGAGGCATCGAGGGCCTCGCGCGCTCGCATTGACGCCCCTCCCCCACCGTGCTCAAACCCGGCGCGTGGAAGCGCCCTCCATCAGCGTCGTCATCCCCGCCTACAACGAGGGGCAGCGACTGCCTCGCTTCGTGGAGTCGCTCACCCGCGTCGCCCTGCTCCAGCCGACGCCCCGGGTGGAGTTCATCGTCGCGGATGATGGCAGCGCGCCCGAGCACGCCTCGCTTCAGCAAGCCAGCATCGAGGCGGCCCAGGCCCGACTGTCGGCCGCGAGTTCGCCCCACCGGTTCACGTATGTCGCCGCGCCCCGCAATGGCGGCAAGGGCTCCGCCATCCGCCTCGGCTGGCGCCACGCTTCTCCTGGAGCCACCTGGCTCGCCTTCCTGGACGCGGACGGGGCCATCAACGCCGAGGAGCTCTTCCGACTGGTGCGGCTGACCGACACTCCCGACGCCGAGGGCGTGGACGTGCTGGCGGGCTCCCGCATCCTCATGGCTGGCCGCCGCGTGGTGCGCAATCTCCACCGCCACCTCCAGGGCCGCATCTTCGCCACCCTGACGGACCTGCACTTCGGCCTGCGCTTCTACGACACGCAATGCGGCGTGAAGCTCATGAGAGCCTCGGTGCTGCGCCCGCTGTTGGACGTGCTGCGCGAGGAGCGCTGGCTGCTCGACGTGGAGCTCCTGGCCCTGCTCCAGCGACAGGGGGCCCGCTGTCTCGAGGTCCCCATCGACTGGGAGGACTTCGGTGGCTCCAAGGTCATCCCCGGCCTGGACGCGGCCCGCATGTTCTGGGGGCTGTTCAAGCTCCGCCGCCGCCTGGAGCACGTCGCCCTGCCCGCCCCCGGGCAAGGAAGGGCGCTACCCACCTCGCTGCCGGGTATCGATACCCGGTGACAGCGGCAGCGCCGTGGACCGGCGCGCCACCCACGGGGCTCCCGCGACACGGCGAAGGGCCCCCTTCCTCGCCAGGAGAGTGGCCGACAGGGCGTCAGGGGCCGCCTCCGGGTGCTGCTCCAGAGGAAATCCAGCCGGGTCGGCACACAGCCGCCCCCCTGTGCGGGCACCTCAACACATGGCGCGGTGTGCCGTCGCACCCCGGGACGGAGCTCCTGCCCCCGGGGCCCGGGCCGACAGGGAGGCCGGCGTCGGGCTCCCGCGTTACAACTCCAGCAGAGCCACTCCCTCCCATCGCCTGCTTTCACGCGGCGTCGCGAGGCCGCTTGCTTTCCGGGCGGCTCACCGCGAAATAGGCCCCGCACGCGAGCCGTTGCTCCGGGTTCCTCCTACACCTTCAGTGATATGCGCGCCCTGACCGACCTGCCCTCCGACCCTGGCCCCGCCCTTCAACTGGGTCTGCCGGGCTTCACCTTCGAAGACCTCTACCGCCCGCGCGGACTGCGCCGGCTGGCCAAGAGCTTCGACGCGCAGCTCGCCGAGGACGAGCCCGAGCTCTTCAAGGCCTTCGACGCCTACCGCCAGTCCGGCGGTACCAGCCTCACCGGCCCCGCCGAGTCGGACCTGTTGGTGCGGGTGGCCCGGCACACGTCGCGCTTCGTCTCCCGGCTCTTCCGAGTCGACCAGGAGCTGGAGCGGCAGATGGGCCAGTTGAAGGGAGAGCTGCCCCTCTTCGACTTCAAGCGCGAGTTCATCACCCGCCGCGTCTTCAAGAAGGGCGCGCCGGACCGTCCGGCGCTGGCCGAGTTCCCGTCGCTGGATGGGCGCATGCGGCTGCTGCTCCAGCTCGGCTTCCCGGAGGCGCTCTCCCTGGGCGACTTCGAGCGCGGCCTCGCCGAGTCCGTCCTCACGCTCATGGAACTGGAGCGGCTGTTCTCCGGCAACCTGCCCGCGGAGGAGCAGGCGAAGGCGGAGGCCCTGCGCGCCCGCTGGTCGGCGCTGCGCACCTCGCTGACGGCCACACCGGAGGGCCGAGAGGCCTTCGGCTCCAGCCTCGTCACCCAGGGCGATGATGCCGCGGAGCTGCAGTCCGTCCGCGCGCTGCTGTCGCTGGCGGACCGCTGGACGTACGCGCGCGCGCTGCACCCGGAGACCAAGGAGCAGTTCCACACCTGGCCCACCCACCGCGTGCCCAAGCCGCTGGTGTTCGACCAGCTCGTGCAGCTCCAGCGCCCGGACGCCGCTCTTCCCGAGGCCACCGAAGGACTCCCGCACCACCTTCGCCACCGCGACGGCTTCAAGCTCACCGACCGCCGCGGCACCGCGCGCGACGTGATGAACGAGGTGGACTACTGCGTGCTCTGCCACGAGCGCCAGAAGGACTCCTGCTCCACGGGCTTCCCCGCGAAGGACAAGGTGGCCGAGGGCCACAGCTACAAGAAGAACCCGCTGGGCATCCCCCTCACGGGCTGTCCGCTCGACGAGCGCATCTCCGAGGCGCACCTGCTCAAGCGCGAGGGCAACTCGCTCGCGGCGCTGGCGGTCATCACGCTCGACAACCCGATGTGCCCCGGCACCGGCCACCGCATCTGCAATGACTGCATGAAGGCGTGCATCTTCCAGAAGCAGGAGCCGGTGAACATCCCGCTGGCGGAGACGGCCGCGCTGACGGACGTGCTGGACCTGCCCTGGGGCTTTGAAATCTACGGGCTGCTCACGCGCTGGAACCCGCTCAACATCCGCCGTCCGTACGCGCTGCCCTACGTGGGTCGCAACGTGCTGGTGGTGGGCCTGGGGCCCGCCGGCTACACGCTGTCGCACTACCTGCTCAACGAGGGCTTCGGCGTCACGGGCATGGACGGCCTGAAGATCGAGCCGTTCTCCGACGAGCTGGCCGGCCGCAATGGCCACGCCCTCAAGCCCATCCGCGACTGGCGTTCGCTCACGCGCGAATTGGATGAGCGCGTGCTGGAGGGCTTCGGCGGCGTGTCCGAGTACGGAATCACCGTGCGTTGGGACAAGAACTTCCTCACGCTCATCCACCTGACGCTGGCGCGGCGGGACGGCTTCCGCATCCACGGTGGCGTGCGCTTCGGTGGCACGCTCACCATCGAGGACGCGTGGGAGCTGGGCTTCGACCACATCGCCATCGCCGCGGGCGCCGGACGTCCCACCATCATCGGGATGAAGAACAACCTCATCCGGGGCATCCGCAAGGCGAGCGACTTCCTCATGGCGCTCCAGCTCACGGGCGCCTTCAAGAAGGACTCGCTGGCGAACCTCCAGGTGCAGCTGCCCGCCATCGTCATCGGCGGCGGCCTCACCGGCGTCGACACCGCCACGGAGCTGATGGCGTACTACCCGGTGCAGGTGGAGAAGGCGCTCGCCCGCCACGAGAAGCTCTCCGCGGAGCTGGGCGACGAGGCCATCCTCGCGAAGCTGGACGCCGAGGAGCGCGCCACCTACCAGACCTTCCTGGAGCACGGCCGCGCGGTGCGCGCCGAGCGCGAGCAGGCGAAGGCGGAGGGCCGCACGCCGGACTTCATCAAGCTGGTGCGAGCGTGGGGCGGCGTCAGCCTGGCCTACCGCCGCGGCCTCACCGAGTCCCCCGCCTACCGCCTCAACCACGAGGAAGTGTCCAAGGCGCTGGAGGAGGGCATCCGCTTCATCGAGCGCATGAGCCCGGTGGAGGCGCTGCAGGACGAGACGGGCGCGGTGCGAGCGCTGCGATTCGAGCGCATGGTGACGGTGGACGGCAAGCTCAAGGGCAGCGGCCAGTTTTTCGAGCTGCCCGCGCGCACCGTGTGCGTGGCCGCCGGCACCTCGCCCAACGTCACGTACGAGCGCGAGTACCCGGGCACCTTCAAGCTCGACGAGGGCGGCGACTACTTCCAGGGCTACTCCCTGGTGGACGGTGAGCAGGGCTTCACGCTGGAGCCCGTGGAGGCCAGCGAGGACCTGGACTCCAAGGTGGGCTTCTTCACGTCATATGCGAAGGACGGGCGCTTCATCTCCTTCTACGGAGACAACCACCCGACGTACGCGGGCAACGTGGTGAAGGCCATGGCCAGCGCGAAGGATGGCTACTCGGAAGTGGCGCGCCTGTACGCGAAGGAAGTGGCGTCGCTCGACTTCGACGACGAGGTCGCCCAGGCCCGTCGCGAGGAACTGCGCGCCGCGCACTTCGCGAAGCTGGACGCCGCGTTCAACGCCACCGTGGTGTCCGTCACCCGCCTGACGCCGACGATTGTGGAGGTGGTGGTGAAGGCGCCCTTCGCGGCCAGCCACTTCCAGCCCGGCCAGTTCTACCGGCTCCAGAACTTCGAGCGGAACGCGCCCGTCGTCGACGGCATGCGCCTCACCATGGAGGGCCTGGCCCTCACCGGCGCGTGGGTGGACAAGGAGAAGGGACTGATGGGCACCATCGTCCTGGAGATGGGCTCCTCGTCGCGCCTGTGCTCCGCGCTCACCCCGGGCGAGTCCGTGGTGCTGATGGGCCCCACCGGCGCGCCCACCGAGATTGCCCACAACGAGACGGTGGTGCTCGTGGGCGGTGGCCTGGGCAACGCGGTGCTCTTCTCCATCGCCCGCTCGCTCAAGGCGGCGGGTTGCCGCGTCGTCTACTTCGCCGCCTACCGCCTCAAGTCGGACTCCTTCAAGCACGACGAAATCGAGGCCGGCACGGACCAGATTGTGTGGTCCGTGGACAGCGGCGACTTGATTGAGCCGCGCCGCCCGCAGGACGCCGCCTTCCGGGGCAACGTGGTGCAGGCGATGGTGGCGTACGCCGAGGGCAAGCTCGCCACGCCCGGCCTCATCCCGCTGTCGGAAGTGGACCGCATCATCGCCATCGGCTCGGACCGGATGATGCGCGCGGTGGCCGAGGCCCGGCACAAGGTGCTCCAGCCGTACCTGAAGCCGGACCACGAGGCCATCGGCTCCATCAACTCGCCGATGCAGTGCATGATGAAGGAGATCTGCGCCCAGTGCCTCCAGCGGCACGTGGACCCGCGCACCGGCAAGGAGACGTGGGTGTTCTCCTGCTACAACCAGGACCAGCGGCTGGACCAGGTGGACTTCGTCAACCTGAACCAGCGCCTGCGCGGCAACACGGTGATGGAGAAGGTCGCCGACCTCTACCTGGCGCAGCTGCTCAAGAAGGCACCGCACCTCAAGCGCGTCTGAGGTGCACGCCTTCCCGGGTCTTCATCGGCGCGTGCCGGTGAAGACCCGCAGCATCTCCTGGTAGTTCTTCATCAGCTCGTCCTCGCGCGTGAGGACCACGTCCACGTTGGCGTCGCCGTACTCACGCCGCACATCCGTCAGCTTCTGGAACGACTCCACCTGGTGGCGCATGGAGGCCACCTGCGCCGCCAGCTCCTGACGCTGCTCGGGCGGCAGCTTCTCCTGGAGTTCCTCCAGCTTCCGAAGCTCCTCCTCGTACTGGAGCGTGCGCCCGAGCTGCCGTTGACTGATGACGGCCGTGACGACTTCGGCCAGGCCGTTGACGTCGCTCACGCTCAGCCCCGCCTGCGTGCGCGCCTCCGACTCCGCCTTGGCCTTCGCCTCCACCACCTTGAGGCCCGCGCGGACTTCCGCCATCGCCTCCGGAGTGCCCGCATCCACCAGCGCGCCCAACCCCTGGAGTCCCTTCACCTGGGAGCCGTACACCTCCAGCATCCGCCGCTGGTAGGCCACGTAGGCGGTCAGCTTCTCGGGCGTCACCACATAGGGCCCCGCGCCGGTCGCCTCCTCGGCCACCAGGCCGGCGACACCACCACCATCCGCCACCCCGGGTGCATCGCTACCCGTGGCCCCATCCTTCTTACAGCCCGAGAAGGCCAACAGCCCCGCCAGGACCCACAGCGCCTTGCGCATCCAGACTCCTTCCAGAGAGACACGGCACGTCAGTCCCCGCGTGTATGCTGCGCGGACGCGTGCGGAGGAGGGCGGCCAACTCCTGTCTGTCATGCCGAGGTTGTTGCGGCCACTGAACAATCGCCGCATTACCTTTGACCAACCCGGCTGCGGTCATGTACGAACCGCGGTCCTGTCGTACCGGTGGAGGGACTTTGAGGATTTTCCTGGTTAGGCACGGCGATGCGGACGCTGAGATCCCCGAGGGTCTCGGTGACGAGGCGCGCGCGCTCACAGCGAAGGCACGGGCGAACACCGCCGCGCACTTCGCATCGTTGTCCGAGCGCATGGGCCCCATCGGCCTCATCCTGACCAGCCCGCTGGTTCGCACGGTCCAGACGTCGCAGATTCTGTCCTTCGTGACGAAACACGAAGGGCTGCTGCGGGCGCATCGCTGCCTGTTGCCGGACATGCCGGTGGGCGCGGTGGAGCCGGTGCTGGCCGAGCACGCGGATGAGAACCTCGTCCTGGTCGGCCACCAGCCGTCCATGGGCGCCCTGGCGGCGCACCTGACGGGGATGCAGTCCTTCCCCAAGTCCGTTCACCCGGGCACCGTCATCGCCCTGGAGCGCGTCGAGAGCGAGACGTCGCCGCACTTCAAGTTCCTGTTCTACGCGGCCCCTGGCCAGCAGGTGCTTGACGTCATTCAGTGAGGCCCGTGCGGCCATGATGGAAGAAGCCCGCTACAACCAGCTCGTGGCCATGGTCTTCAAGCGGATGCTTGCCGCCGCGGACGCCATTGATCCAGACCTCCTGGAGGCGGAGAGCACGGGTGACATGCTCACCCTCACCGCCCGCTCCCGGGAGAAGTGCATCGTCAACACCCAGCGCGCCGTGAAGCAGATCTGGGTGGCGGGGCGAGGCCAGGGCATCCACTTCAACTACGACGAAGCCAGCGGCACCTGGCAGGACGACAAGGCGCGCGGCCTGGAGTTGTTCCGCTTCGTCGCCGACGTCGTGCACGACATCAGCGACGTGGACTTCATCTACCCGTCCTGAGTGCGGCTGGCGGCATCGCTGGCCACTTCCACCCAGTCACCACCCGCCGCCTGCGCGCGTCGCAGCGCGTCTCCCGCGTCCTTCAGCAGACCGCCGAAGCTGACCTGCTGGCCGGTGGCGCCCGGCGGCGCGCTCTTGTTGCCGGCGGGAGGCTCCGACACCGCCACGCCCACGGATGCGGTGCCCGCGGGCAGGGATTGCACGGCCTTCAGCTTCTCTCGCAGGCGCTCGGCCACCACCCGCGCGCCCGAGCGGGGCGTGTGCGGAAGGAAGACGACGAAGCGGCTGTCCGCGAAGGGCACGGCCACGTCGATGTCGCGCACGCCCTCCACCAGCAGGCCCAGCGTCTCCGCCAGCGCGCCCCGCCTCGCCGTGGGTGACAGCGCCGCGGACCGCTCCGTGAAGCGGTCCACCTCCACCATCAGCAGGGCGATGGGATAGCGGTAGCGACGGCTGCGCTTCACCTCCATCAGCATCAGCCGCTTGAGGAACTCGAAGTCCGCCGACGTGCCGCCCGTGGATGCAGACGGCTCTGGACGGGTGACGCGCCGGGCCTCGGGCTCCACCGGCGCGAGCGATGGCGGTGGCGGCACGGGCGCGGAGGCCACCCCGGAGGCGCGCCGGGCTTCCTCGAGTTGCAGCAGCAGCGAGACGCACGTCAGGACGGTGGCGCGCTTGAGAGGGCCCACCAGGCTGCCGTCCGCACCGGCCTGGGCGGCGCGCTCGTCGGCCCGCTCTTCATCCGGCGGGTACACCAGCAGCATCGGAACCTGGAGCCCCTGCGCACGCAGGCTCCGGCACATCGCCTCTCCTTCCAGCGACCCCAGCCCAGCGGCAAGAACAACCGCGGGTGGCCGCTCTCGCACGACTCGCAGAGCCTCGTCGGAGCTGGTCACCCACGTCACTTCGTGGCCGGCTCCCTCGAGGAACCGGCGCAGCACACCCGCCACCAGGGCGGCGGGTTCGGCCAGGAGCACGAAGGCCATCAGACCTCCATGACCTCCTTCTCCTTCTTCTTGATGATCTCATCCACCTGGGCCACGCCGCCGTCGGTCTCCTTCTGGACCTTCTCGGAGATGCGCTTGTGGTCGTCCTCGGTGATCTTCTTGTCCTTCAACTGCACCTTGAGCGCCTCGTTGGCGTCACGGCGGATGTTGCGGATGGCGACCTTGTGGTCCTCACCCTTCGTCTTCACCTGCTTGGCGATGTCCTTGCGGCGCTCCTCGGTGAGCGGCGGGAAGGGCAGGCGAATCATCTCCCCGTCATTCATCGGGTTGATGCCGAGGTTGGCCTCGCGAAGAGCCTTCTCGATTTCCTTCAGGACAGTCTTCTCCCACGGCTTGATGATGATGAGCCGGGGCTCCGGGGCGCTGACGCTGGCCACGCCGGACAGCGGGGTGGGCGTGCCGTAGTAGTCCACCCGGATGTTGTCGAGGATGGCGGTGCTGGCGCGCCCGGTGCGCACCTTGGTCAGCTCCCGCTTGAGGTCCTCGAGGGACTTGTCGATACGGCCCTTCAATTCGACGACGATGTCACCGCTCATATGCGAGCTCTCCTTGAACACGAGTCGGGATGAATGCGAGCGGTCAGGCCCAGACCGTCTCGCTGCCGCCCACGACGGTACCAATCTCTCCGCCTCCCAGCACCGCGCGCTGGATGTTTCCCGGCACGGTGAGGTCGAAGACGATGATGGGCAGCTTGTTGTCCATGCACAGCGAGATGGCCGTGGAGTCCATCACGTTGAGGTTCTGCTTCAACACGTCCATGTACGTCAGCGAGCGGTAGCGGCGCGCCGTCGGGTCCTTCTTCGGATCCGCGTTGTAGATGCCGTCCACCTTCGTCGCCTTGAGGATGACCTGGGCGTTGATTTCCATGGCGCGCAGCGACGCGGCCGTGTCCGTCGTGAAGTACGGATTGCCCGTGCCCGCCGCGAAAATCACCACCCGCCCCTTCTCCAGGTGGCGCACCGCGCGCCGGCGGATGTAGGGCTCGGCGATCTGCTCCATCTTGATGGCCGACAGCACGCGCGTGTGCATGCCCTTCTTCTCCAGCGCGTCCTGCATGGCCATGGAGTTGATGCACGTGGCCAGCATCCCCATGTAGTCGGCGCTGGCCCGGTCCATCCCCTCCGTCGCGCCCGCCACCCCGCGGAAGATGTTGCCTCCGCCAATGACGAGGGCCACCTCCACGCCGGCCGCCGCCAGCTTGATGACCTCATCCGCGATGCCACTGAGGGTGGGTGGGTGGATGCCGTACTTCCCTTCTCCCATCAGGGCCTCACCCGAGAGCTTGAGGAGGATGCGCTTGAAGCGGAGCGGTTGGGTCGTGTCGGAGGACATGCGCGTCCGCTTCTATCCCCCGTCTGGCGCCATATCAACGCCCGAGTCGGACACCCCTGCTCACACCGTCAGATGCCAATCGCCTGGAGGGGCTGGAAAGGCCCGCAAAGGCGAGGGCCGCGTCCCCCGCCCCCCATCAGGGGTAC
The DNA here is from genome assembly GCF_013336625.1 of Myxococcus sp. CA033. Lineage (NCBI taxonomy): Bacteria > Pseudomonadati > Myxococcota > Myxococcia > Myxococcales > Myxococcaceae > Myxococcus > Myxococcus sp. CA033. The sequence goes on from NZ_JABUMU010000001.1 coordinate 681,684, forward strand.
GGAGCGCGCGGCCCTCAGGGCCCTGCTCGAACCATTTCACGGCCCCTGAAAGGGCCGCGAGGGGGCTCAGCCCTGCAGCGTCTTGGCGACTTCGGCGGCGAGGTCGTCCTTCTTCTTCTCGATGCCCTCACCCACCTCGAAGCGGACGAAGCGGCGCACGGAGACCTTCTCGCCAATCTTCGCGGCGCGCTCGGTGATCATGTCACCGACCTTCTTCTTGTCGTCCTTCACCCAGAGCTGGTCCACGAGGCAGACCTGCTCGTAGTACTTCTCCATCTTCCCGACGAGGATCTTGTCCAGCATCGCCTCGGGCTTGCCCTGCTGCTTGAGCAGGTCGCGCTGAATCTCGCGCTCCTTCTCCATGTTGTCCGTGGGGACTTCCTCGCGACGGACGAACTTGGGGCCGGTCGCGGCGATCTGCATCGCCACTTCCTTCACCAGGTCCTGGAAGTCAGGGTTGCGGGCGACGAAGTCCGTCTCGCAGTTGACCTCCACCAGCACGCCAATGCGGCCGCCGTGGACGTACGTGCCGACGAGGCCCTCGGCCGCGACGCGACCTTCCTTGCCCGCCGCCTTGGAGATGCCCTTCTTGCGCAGCCACTCCTCGGCCTTCGCGAAGTCGCCGCCCGTCTCCGTGAGCGCCTTCTTGCAGTCCATCATGGGCGCGCTGGTCCGCTCGCGCAGGTCCTTCACCATCTGGGCCGTGATTTCGGCCATGTTCGTCTCCTGTCTCCACCGTCACGAGGGCGCCAGGCGCCGGGCGGAGCATCCGGTTTCAAGGGATACGGCTACAGCGAAAAACAAGGACGGCCGGGTCGCAGGCATTCTGATGCGCCACCCGGCCGCCACGAACACTGGAGTACAGCGAGAGGCGACTACTCCTTCGCCGCCTCGCCACCCTCGGCCGCCGCGGGCTGCTCGGCCGCGGGCTGCTCGGCCACGGCCGGCGCGCCCTTCATCTCCACGAGAGGACCCCGGCGCTCGCCGCCACGGTCACCACCACCGCGGTGGTCGCCACCCCGGCGATCCCGGTTGTCACGGCGCGGGCCACGGCGGTCGTCGCGGTCACGGCGGTCATCACGGCCCTCGCGCTCCTCCTGCTCGTCGCGCTCCGCCGCGCCAGAGGCGCGGTAACGGGCGGCGCCCTCGATGCAGGCCTCGGCGATCTTCGACGTGAAGAGCTTGATGGAGCGGATGGCGTCGTCGTTGCCGGGAATCACGAAGTCGATGCCGTCGGGATCGCAGTTCGTGTCGACCAGGCCAATCACGGGGATGCCCAGGCGGGTCGACTCGTGGATGGCGATGTGCTCCTTCTTCGGGTCGATGATGAAGACGCAGCGGGGCAGCTTCGACATCTCCTTCACGCCGCCCAGGTTCTTCTCGAGCTTCTCGCGCTCGCGCTCCAGCGAGGCGACTTCCTTCTTGGGCAGGCGCTCGAACGTCCCATCCTCGGCCATCTTCTCCAGCGTCTTCAGCCGGTCGATGCCCTGCTTGATGGTCTTGAAGTTGGTCAGCGTGCCACCCAGCCAGCGGCTGGTGACGAAGTACTGACCGGCGCGCGCGGCCTCCTCGCGGATGACGTCCTGCGCCTGCTTCTTGGTGCCGACGAAGAGCACCGTGCCGCCACGGGCCGTCACGTCCGCCACGAAGCGGAACGCCGAGCGGGCCATGGAGACCGTCTTCTGCAGGTCGATGATGTAGATGCCGTTGCGGGCACCGAAGATGTAGGGCTTCATCTTCGGGTTCCAGCGCTTCGTCTGGTGGCCGAAGTGGACGCCGGCCTCCAGGAGCTGCCGCATCGTGATGCCGCCGGCGGCGGCCATGGCCTGCTGCTGCGTCTGCGTTTCCTGCGTGTCGATCGACATGGTGTTTCTCCGGTTATTCCGCCACACCCGGGTGTTGCTCCGGCCGTGACTGCCGGGAGCGAGGGCCCTCCTTTCGGAGAAGTCCTCCACTCACGGGAGCACCGGCGACCGGCACGGGCGTGTGTGAAGTGGGTACGACTCGGGGTCAACACCCCCGGCCCCAGACTACGAGGCGGGGGGTCCTTAACAGAACCCTTCCCGGCGGCGCAAGCTTCGCTTCACCGCCCGTGGCGGGAAGAAGGCTCGTGCTCGCCTCCCTGCCCTCCTGGCCCCCTTTCCAGGGCCCCGGGGACGGGCCGAGCGCCAGAAAGAGGACCGGCGCGGCCCGCCGTCCGACAACCCCGGACGGCGCCGCGCCGGCGCCCTACTTCTGACATCCCGCGACGAGGCGCCTAGACGCTGGCTTCCGCCGCGCCGTGGCACTTCTTGTACTTGCGACCGCTGCCGCAGGGGCAGGGGTCATTGCGGCCCACGCGGGGGCCTTGCTGGGCGGCCGGCGTACGGGCCGCCGCGGCCACGGAGGCCTCGTCCAGCTTGCCCTCCGCCGTGCCACGGCCTTCCACCGCCTTGCGCTGCTGCTGGGCCAGCTGGCGCTGGATGCGGACGGCCTCTTCCTCCGCGCTGGTGGCGGAACGGGGCTGCACGCGCATGAGCTGCGAGACGAACTGCGCCTTGATGGCGGACAGGGTCTGGATGAAGCCCTGGTAGCCCTCGCGCTTGTACTCCTGCTTCGGGTCCTTCTGGCCGTAGCCACGCAGGCCGATGCCCTGGCGCAGGTGGTCCATGCCCAGCAGGTGCTCCTTCCAGAGCCGGTCGATGGTCGCCAGGTAGTTGTACTGGAGGAAGCGCAGGAAGTTCTCGCCGAACTCCTCGTCGCGCGTGCGGAAGACCTTCTCCGCCGCCTTGTAGATGTGGTCCTGGAGTTCGTCGCGGTTGCCCACGCCCTCGAAGCCCATCTCCAGGTCGAACGTCTCCTTCACGTTCTTCGACAAGGCGTCCAGGTCCCACCCGTCCGAGCCCTTGGTGGGCGCGTACGTGTCCACGGTGGAGACGATGACGTCCTCCAGCGCGTCCAGGACCATCTCCTTGAAGTCCGCCCAGCTCACCATCCGCTCGGAGCGGCTCTTCACGCGCGTCTTCGGGTCCTCGGTGAACTCCACCAGGGGGACGCCCGCGCCCGCGGCCAGCACCTGACGACGCAGCTTGTAGATGGTGCGCCGCTGCTGGTTCATCACGTCGTCGTACTCGAGCAGGTTCTTGCGGATGTCGAAGTTGTGTCCCTCGACACGCTTCTGGGCCCCTTCAATCGCGCGGGACAGCCAGATGTGCTCGATGACCTCGCCCTCCTCCATGCCCAGCCGCTCCATGAGTCCCTGGATGCGCTCCGAGCCGAAGATGCGCATCAGGTCATCCTCGAGCGAGAGGAAGAACCGGCTGGCGCCCGGGTCACCCTGGCGACCGGCGCGGCCGCGCAGCTGGTTGTCCACGCGGCGCGACTCGTGGCGCTCGGTGCCGATGATGAACAGGCCGCCGGCCGCCATCACCTCCTCGCGCTCCTGCTTCGTCTCCGTCTCCAGCCGGGCCTGGGCGGCGACGAGCCGCTGCTCCCAGTCCGCCAGCTCCTGCTGGTAGGCGACCATCGGGTCCACCTGCGGCGCGGCGCCATCCACCGGGGGCGGCAGCGGCGCGGGGGCCTCCGGCGGGGGGCCCACGGAGGCCTTGGCGAGCACCTCCGCGTTGCCACCCAGGAGGATGTCCGTTCCACGGCCGGCCATGTTGGTGGAGATGGTGACGGCGCCCTTGCGGCCCGCCTGCGCGACGATGTCCGCCTCGCGCTGGTGCTGCTTGGCGTTGAGGACGTTGTGGGGGACGCCACGCTTCTTCAGGAAGTTGGCGACCACCTCGCTCTTGGCGATGGACACCGTGCCCACCAGCACCGGCTGACCGTTCTTGTGCAGCTCTTCAATCTGCGCGGCCACCGCCTCGAACTTCTCGCGCTCCGTCTTGTAGACCACGTCCTGCTGGTCCTTGCGGACGTTGGTGCGGTTGGTCGGGATGACGCGGACGTCCAGGTTGTAGATCTTCGCGAACTCCTCCGCCTCCGTGTCCGCGGTGCCCGTCATGCCGGACAGCTTGGTGTACATGCGGAAGTAGTTCTGGAACGAGATGGTCGCCAGCGTCTGGTTCTCGTTCTCGATCTTCACGCCCTCCTTGGCCTCAATCGCCTGGTGGAGGCCATCGGACCAGCGGCGGCCCGGCATCTGGCGGCCGGTGAACTCGTCGACGATGACGACCTCGCCGTCCTTCACCACGTAGTCCTTGTCGCGCTTGTAGAGCGTGTGCGCGCGCAGGCCCTGCTCCACGTGGTGGAGCGTCTCGATTTCGCCCGGGTCGTAGAGGTTGGACACGCTCAGCCGCTTCTGCAGCTTCTCGATGCCGTCATCCGTCAGGGACACCGAGCGGTGCTTCTCGTCCAGGGTGAAGTCCTGGTCCGGGACGAGGCCGGGGATGACCTGGTCCACCCGGTAGTACTTGTCCGTGCTGTCCTCGGTGGGACCGGAGATGATGAGCGGGGTGCGGGCCTCGTCGATGAGGATGGAGTCCACCTCGTCCACAATCGCGTAGTTCAACTCGCGCTGGACGTAGTCCTGCAGGCGGAACTTCATGTTGTCGCGCAGGTAGTCGAAGCCGAACTCGTTGTTCTGCCCGTAGGTGATGTCCGAGCGGTAGGCTTCCTGGCGCTGCTTGTCCGACAGCTCGTGGAGCACGCAGCCCGTCGTCATGCCCATGAACTTGTAGACGCGCCCCATCCACTCCGCGTCGCGGCGGGCGAGGTAGTCGTTCACCGTCACCACGTGCACCCCGCGCCCGGACAGGGCGTTGAGGTAGCAGGGCAAGGTGGCCGTCAGCGTCTTGCCTTCACCGGTGCGCATCTCCGCGATGCACCCCTCGTGCAGGAACATGCCGCCGATGAGCTGGACGTCATAGTGACGCTGGCCGATTTCGCGGCGCGCGCCTTCACGGATGAGCGCGAAGGCCTCGAAGAGCATGCTGTCGAGCGGCCTCCCGTTCTGAATCTCCTGCTTCAGCCGAGCCGTCTCGGCAGGAAAGTCCTCGTCCTTGAGGGCCCGCATCCGGCTCTCCAGCTCGTTGATGCGGATGACCTTCTCGCGGGCCTTCTTGAGCTCGCGCTCATTCTTGGTCCCGATGAGCTTCTTCAGCGTCCATTCGATCATTCGTTGACTCTCTCGCGGCCGGAGAATCCTCGAAGGACGGCGGCGAGTGAAGGGAAATCCCTGGAGATGTAAGGGAGGCTTGGTGGGAAACCACGCGCGCCTCTTGAAACTTCCTCTCGGCCGGTTGCCCAGCGCGCATCGGTTCAGAGTAAAGCGGAACGGAGCCCACGCAATGTCCCCTCCGCGAAATCCCCGCCGCCGGCCTGCCCGGGGCGCCCCCTCGAAGTCCCCTCGTCGCCCCGGCCGCCCGGCGCCGCCCGCCCACCGCAAGCCCGCCCCCACCCAGGGTGGGTCGGCCCCTGCACGCACCGCGCCGCCCCCTCCCCCCGCCCCCCCGAGGGCGCGCGTTCCCCCCATGCCCGCACAGACGCAGCCGCCCCAGGTGGGACGCTGGCTGTGGACCTGCCGGGCCGGGTTCGAGCCCCACCTCTTCGAGGAGCTGGCCTGGGCGGGCATGGCCCCTCGCCTGCTTGGAGAGGCCCTGGTGGAGAGCGACTCGCAGCCGGGCCTCGCTCCCGCCTTCGCCCGCGCCGCCTGGCGGGTGGTCGCCTCGCTGCCTCCGGGAACGCCCGACGTCCAGGCGGACGCGGCGGCCCGGGCCATCGTCTCCCTGCCGGGGACGGCCCCCTGGGTCCTCCAGTCCTTCACGCCCGACAGCCCTCGGGGCAACACGCTGGCGGCCGTGGCGGAGGCGCTGGAGGCGGCGGTGCGCACGCGGCTGCCCTCGGAGCGGCTGCTCGACGACGCGGCGCGGGCGCGGGAGTCCGGCGCCCGGCTGGTGACGCTGTGCGTGGCACCCGACGGCGTGACGGCCGTGGGCGCGGTCTCCGCGCGCGAAGCCCTGTCCCTGGCCCCCGGAGGGCGACGACGCATGCGCCGGGAGGTCGAATCCCCCTCGCGCGCCGCCATGAAGTTGGAGGAAGCGCTGGATGGCCTGGCCTTCGAGCCGGGGCGCGGCGACGTCTGCGTGGACCTGGGCGCGGCGCCCGGGGGTTGGACGCAGCGACTGGTGGCCCGGGGCGCGAAGGTGGTGGCGGTGGACCCGGCGAACCTGATGCCCGAGTTGGCCTCGAATGGCCGGGTGAAGCACATCCAGGAGAGCGCCTTCTCCTATGCCCCCGAGGAGCCCGCAGACTGGCTCTTCTGCGACATGGCGTGGCGTCCGCTGGAGGTGGCCCAGCTGCTCGCCAAGTGGGGGCGCCGGGGCTGGGCAAGCCACCTGGTGGCCAACATCAAGCTGCCCATGAAGGACAAGAACCCGGTCCTCCTGCGCGTGCGCCACACGCTCGTCGAGGAGGGCGGCTGGGAGGGCCTCACCGTCCGGCAGCTCTACCATGACCGGGATGAGGTGACGGTGACGGCCCACCGGCTGCGCTGACGGGAAGCCCCTGCGCGGGGCCTCGCGACGCGCTAGAGAAGCCAGTCAGATGCCCTATCCGCTCGACGACGCCACCGCCACCGCCCTCATCGCCCTCCACCCCTGGGTGCTGACCCGCAGCCCCCAGGCGCCCGTGCAGGCCGCCGTCGAGGTGCTCCTCCAGGCCGAGCAGGCCCGTCGCGGCCACCCGGACCCGAAGACGGGCGCGCTCCAGGTCCCCGCCCTCACCCAGGGGAGTCTCCTGAAGGAGGAGTACGACCTGTCCACGCATGCGCACCATGACGGCTGGCGCGTGGGCGCCGTCATCGCGGACGTGAAGGAGATGATTTCCCTCAACGCCCGCTTCGGCTTCGCCATTGGCGACGCGATTCTGCGCGCCACCGTGGAGTCGCTCGCCGCGCAGTACCCGGGCGCCAAGGTGATTCGCCTGCACCCGGACGCCTTCGCCGCGCTGCTGGTGCCCACCTCTCAGCTCACCGTGAGCGCGGACCTGGCTGGCCCCACCCACGAGCGCCTTTCACGCGACGTGCGCCGGGTACTCCCCGAGGGCACTCCCGACACGGACGCCCCGAGCTGGACGGTGAGCCTGCTGGAGGTGACGGTGGACTCGCCCTCGCACTGGCAGGTGCTGGGCCCGCTGCTCTGGGCCGAACTGGAGCGCGCCCACGTCATGCAGCGCAGCGGACGCGCCGATGGACTCCAGCAGCGACGGCTCCGGCTGGACGCATCCATCCCAGGGCCCGCCACGCTCTCTCGTTGAGGAAGGCCAGGGGGGCTTTGCGTCCCAGGGGCGAGCCAGAAGGCCCGACGTCCCTGGGTCCCGCGCCTGCGACCACCCTCCCGAGCCAGGCCCGGGAGGCACCGCGCACTCCGAGGACTACTCCTCGAGGATGAACTTGCGCGGGTTCTGGGGGATGCCGTTGACGCGGACCTCGTAGTGCAGATGCGGTCCGGTGGAGCGGCCCGTGTTGCCGACCGCGGCGATGAGCGAGCCGCGCTTCACGCGGTCTCCCGCCTTCACCAGCATCTTCGCCAGGTGGCCGTAGCGCGTCTTGATGCCGTAGCCGTGGTCCACGACGATGACGTTTCCGTAGCCGCCCTCCAGGCCCGCGAACACCACCGTGCCGTCCGACGGCGAGAAGACTTCCTTGCCATGGGGCGCGGCGATGTCGAGACCCGCGTGCATGACGCGGTCGGCGGTGTACGGGTCCACTCGCTGGCCAAAGTCGCTCGTCACCCAGCCGCGCGCGGGCCAGACGGACGGCGTGGAGGCGAGCAGCGACTTCTGGTCCTGGAAGTACGCCTGCAGCTCCTGGAGGCTCTGCTCCTGACGGGTGGCCTCCGCGCTCAGCTTGTCCAACCGGCCCATCAGCAGCTTGGGCGTCTCGGTGGTGGTCAGCTGGGTGAACTGGGTGTCCGTCGTCGGAACCTGGGTGCCCGCTTCCGGCTCCGTGGGGCCCATGGCCAGGTTGCGCTGCGGGTCCGACAGCAGCGTCATCGCCCGGAGCTTCTGGTCGAACCGCTCCACCCGGTCCAACGTGGAGCCGATGTGCTCGATTCGCTCCCGCACCGACTTGAGCTGCGAGCGCAGCGTCAGGTTCTCCTCGCGGAGGATGCGGTTCTCGGAGGCGTCCGCCGCCACCTGAAAGTAGTGGATGCTCGCACCCGCGCTCAGTCCCACCACCAGCATCAACCCCATCCCCACCTGCATCAGGAACGAGCGTTGGATGGTGTACCGCTTCACCGGCGCGTCATGGTCCGGGATCACCATCAACGTGAAGGACTTTTTCGCCACGGGACAGCTCCCTGCTTGCGTGGGACATCCGGCGCCAGAAGCTAAGTCGCTCCGTGTCGCCCAACACCTCCCCCCACCGCCACACCCCGCCTGCTTCGTCTCCCGGCGACGTCTGCCAGGGTTGGAAACGTTTGGGCAGCTACCATTCAGTTTCCAAGAGTGTCAAGGTCAACAGTGACCTGACGAGGTGTTTGTCGGCCACGGGGCCGGGTGCCTCAGGGGGCGACCCGCACCACGATGACGGTGATGTTGTCGTCGCCACCACGCTCGTTGGCGAAGTCGACGAGGCGCTTGGGCACGTCCTCGAAGCTCTGCGCCTGGGCCACGACCTCGTGGATTTCGCGGTCCTCAAGCATGTTGGCCAGGCCGTCCGAACACAGCAGGAACACGTCGCCGGGCTCGGAGACGAGCCCCATCACGTCCACCTGGACTTCCTCTTCGAAGCCCACGGAGCGGGTGATGATGTTCTTGTAGCGGGAGTGCTTGGCCTCCTCCGGCGTGATCATCCCCGCCTTGATCTGCTCGTTGACCAGCGAGTGGTCCTCGGAGATCTGCTGGATGAGGTCGCCCCGGATGAGGTACGCGCGGCTGTCACCCACGTGGGCGAAGAAGGCGTGCTCATCGCGCACCACGAGGGAAATCACCGTGGTGCCCATGCCGGACAGCCGTGGGTCTTCCTGCGCCGCCGTGTAGATGGCGAGACACGCCTTCTCCACGGCCGTGCGCAGGGCCTCCGGTATCGGTGAGTCCTGGAGGTTGGGCACGGACAGGAACGGATTGTCCTTTCCCTCCCGAGCCCGCCGGAGCTCCTTGTCGATGGTCTCGACGGCGATGCGCGACGCGGTACCGCCGCCGGCATGGCCGCCCATTCCATCCGCCACGACGTAGAGCTGCAGCTCATCGTCGATGAGGAAACTGTCCTCGTTGTGGTTGCGCTTCCGCCCGACGTCCGTCAGGCCAGCGGAAACGACTTTGAGGCGGGAGGCCGCGGTCAGCCCTGCGGTGTTGGACACACCAATGATGCTATGTGAGACCCACCGATGGGGCAAGGACACGGATGACCTTGCAGCGCGTCAAGCCAATCTTCGGAGGCGGCCACGGGGTCCTCCCTCGGGTCCGGACTCCCGCCGGGTCCTCGGTGCCCCCAGGGAACGGTGGGCCGAGCGCACCAGGGCCTCCGCCGCCCCCAGCGCCTCCCGCGTGACCTCCACGCCGGACATCATCCGGGCCAGCTCCCGCGTGCGGTCCGCGCCCGCCGCCAGAACAGTCACCTGGGAGACGGTTCGCTCCGCCTTCACCGCCTTGCGGATGAGCAGGTGGGCGTCCGCGTAGGCCGCCACCTGGGGCAGATGGGTGATGCAGAGCACCTGACGGTGACCGCTCACCTCCTTGATCATCCGCCCCACCACGTCCGCAATCGCGCCGCTGACGCCCGCGTCGGCCTCGTCCAGCACGTAGCAGCCACACGCGTCGCTGCCCGCCAGGGCCCGCTTCAGGGCCAACAGCAACCGGCTCGCCTCACCACCCGAGGCCACCTTCGCCAGGGGCCGCGCCGGCTCACCGGGGTTCGCGCTGAAGAAGAACTCCACCTCGTCCGCGCCATCCGGACGCAGCGTTTCCCCGGGCGTCACGCGCACCTCGAAGGCCGCCTTGCCCATGGCCAGGTGCCCCAGGCCCTCGCGCACCTGCGCGGAGAACTCCACAGCGCTCGTCGTCCGGGCCTTCGACAGCACCCGGGCCGCCTTGCGCGCGCGCTCCTCCACCTTGCGCCGCTCCGTGGCCAGCTCCTCGAGCACTTCCTGGCGGTTCTCCAGCGTGCCCAGCTCCGCCTCGATTTCGCCGCGCTTCTTCAGCACGCCGTCCAGCGTGGCGCCGTGCTTGCGGCACAGCCGCTTGAGGCCATCCAGCCGCTCGTCCACGTCCGCCAGCCGCGTCGGGTCCGACTCCAGCCCCTCCACGTACCGGTTGAGCCGCCGCTGCGCCTCCTCCAGCTCCGACAGGGCCGTGCTCAGCGACTGCGCCACCGGCGACAGCGTCGCGTCGAACTTCACCGCGTCGTGCACCAGCCCCAGGGCGCGGCCCACCGTCTCCAGCGCCGAGGCCTCTTCCCCCGCCACGAGGAGCTCCGCCTCCGCCCCCAGGCGCTTGAGCTTCTCCGCGCTCGACAGGCGCTTGCGCTCGACGTCCAGCTTCACGTCCTCGCCCGACTCCGGGTCGATGCGCGCGATTTCGTCGAGCTGGAAGCGCAGGAACTCCGCGCGCTCCCGCACCTTCGCCTCGTCCCCACCCAGGGCCTCCATGCGCGCGTCCACCTCCCGCAGCGCGGAGTACTCCCCGAAGTAGGACGCCAGCGCCACCTCCACCTCCCCGTACCTGTCGAGGAGCACCCGGTGCAGGCCCGAGTCGAAGAGGCTGACGTGCTCGTGCTGCCCCGCGAGGTCCACCGCCCCCCGCGTCAGCTTGGCCAGCACCCCCACCGTGACGAGGGCGCCGTTGACGTAGACCTTGCCCCTTCCGGTGCGCCCCAACACGCGACGCACCAGCACCTCCTCGCCCAAGTCTGGAAGGCCCAGCTCCTCCAGGCGCGCGCCCAGCACCGGCGTGCGTGCGAAGACGCCCTCCACGGACGCCTCCTCGCAGCCGGCGCGGATGACATCCGCGTCCGCCCTGCCTCCCAGCAGCAAGCCCAATGAATCCACGAGGATGGACTTGCCCGCACCTGTCTCACCCGTGAGGACGGTGAGGCCGGCTCCGAACGCCACCTCCACCTCCTCGATCACCGCCACGTTCGAAATCCGCAGACCCAGCAGCACGCGCGCCCTCCAATGTCCGTACGACGGCCCTGGCACTGAACACCCTAGCAGGTCCCACTGACACTGCACAGGCGTTCTGGTCAGCCGCACGGATGGCGGGCGGGGGGAGGGCGGAGTTCCGTTGGAACCCCAACCCTCCCCTCCGTCTCAGGACTGGCTCTCGGTGAAGAGCTCCTGGATGTCCTGCTCGGTGAGGGTCCTCGCCATCTCGTCACCCTCTCCACCGAGCACTCCGGCGGCGAGGTCTCGCTTGCGACGCTGGAGGGAGAGAATCTTCTCCTCCACCGTGCCGCGGGTAATCAGCTTGTAGCTGATGACGGCGCGCGTCTGACCGATGCGGTGCGTACGGTCCGTGGCCTGGTCTTCCACGGCCGGGTTCCACCACGGGTCGAAGTGGATGACGTAGTCGGCCGCGGTGAGGTTGAGGCCGGTGCCACCCGCCTTCAAGGAGATGAAGAACAGGGGCGGTCCGTCCGGGCGGTTGTACTCGTCCACCTTGCCCATGCGGTCCTTGGTGCGACCGTCCAGGTAGAGGTAGCGCAGGCCCTTCTTGTCCGCCTCCTGCTTGAGCAGCTCCAGCATCTCCGTGAACTGGCTGAACACCAGGGCCCGGTGGCCTTCCGCCACCAGGTCCTCCACCAGCTCCATGAAGCGCTCGACCTTCGCGCTGGGCGGCAACAACGTGCCCGGGGGCATCTTGAGCAGGCGCGGATCACAACACACCTGCCGCAGCCGCATGAGCGCGGCGAGAATCGACACGCGGCTGCGCTTGAAGCCGACCTTCTCGATGCTCTCGCTGACCTTGCGGCGGCTCTCCTCCATCACCTCGCGATAGAGGGCGGCCTGACCCGGCTCCATCTCGCACCAGGCGACGCTCTCCGTCTTCGGCGGCAGGTCCTTGGCCACCTCCGTCTTCAGGCGACGCAGGATGAAGGGTTGGATGCGCCGGCGCAGCCTGTCCCTCGCGGAGGCGTCGTTCGCCACCTGGATGGGCTGCTCGTACCTGTCGCTGAAGCTGTCCGCGCTGCCGAGGAAGCCCGGCATGAGGAAGTCGAAGATGCTCCACAGCTCCGACAGCCGGTTCTCCAGCGGCGTACCCGTGAGCGCCAGTCGCGTGTCGCTCGGAAGCGACTTGCACGCCTGCGCCGTGGCGCTGTCCGCGTTCTTGATGTTCTGCGCCTCGTCCAGAATCACGAAGCGGAAGCCCACCTGGGACAGCTGGTCCAGGTCTCTTCGCACCAGCGCGTAGGACGTGAGGACCAGGTCCATGCCCTTCAGGTCCTCGGCGCGCTCCTTGCGGTCCTGCCCGTGCCACACCATGGCCTTGAGGCCCGGGGTGAAACGCTCCGCCTCGCGCTCCCAGTTGGCGAGCACGCTCGTGGGCGCCACGACGAGCGACGGCTTGCGCCCCTCTTCGTTCGCCATCTTCTGCAGGAGGCTGAGCGACTGCACCGTCTTGCCCAAGCCCATGTCGTCCGCGAGGATTCCGGACAGGCCATGGCGGCGCAGGAACCAGAGCCAGGACAGGCCCGCCTCCTGGTAGTGCCGGAGCGTGGCGTGGAGCCCGTCGGGCACCGCGACCTTCGGAACCCCCGCCGTCTCGCGCAGCTCCAGCATCGCCTGCCGGGCCTTCGCCTCCACCTCGGTGAACTCACCCAGGTCCGCGAGCAGGTCCAACGCCACCGCCTGGTGCAACGGCAGCCGCGTGCGGGACCGGCCCGGCAGCGCACCCGCCTCCTCCAGCAGGTCCGCCACGCGCTTGATTTCGACCGGGTCCGCTTCAGCGAACGAGCCGTCCTTCAGCGGCACGAACTTGCGGCCGGAGTCCAGCCACATGCGCACCGCGCCCAGGTCCACCGCCTGGTCGTCCGTGACGAACTCGGCGTCCAGGTCGAACCACTGCACGCCGCTCATGCCCACGCGGATGCGCGGCTTGAGCTTCGGGCGCAGCCGCACCTTGGGCGCCTGCACGCCGAAGCGCTCCCACTCCGCCGGCAGCGAGGCGAGCCCTCGCGCCCAGAACTCCAGCGCCACGTCGCCCGTCGCGTCGAACACCTGCGCCTGCGGCTCGAAGCGCAGGCCCTGGTCCAACAGCAGCTTGCCCGCGGCTCGCTCCAGGTCCTCGCGACGACGGTACAGCTTGCGGCTGTCCCCACCCACGCCACTGGCGTAGCCCAGGTGCGTGGCCGTGGGAGACACCGGCGCCGTCGTCTGCCCGTAACGCGCGGCCAGTTGCGCCTTCACGCGCTCCGGAGTGCCCTCGAGCGTCAGCACGAAGTGCGGCTCCACCGCCTCATCCACCTCGATGTCGTCCGCCTTCAACGACATGCGGAAGCGCGGCAGGTGCGCGGCGAAGAACGTCAGCACCCGGTCCAACTGTCCCGAGGGGAAGGACATGCTGGGCTCCAGCAGCCACTTGCGCAGCAGCCGGGGCGGGAAGTCGGGCTCCACGGGGTGGAGGTTCTGCGCCTGGATGACCCAGGTGCGCCGGCCCGACAGGATGATGACGTCCTTGAGCGAGTAGCTCAGCCCGTCCGGGAAGAGCAGCTCGATGCGCGCCGTGGCGCCGTCCGGCCGGGACTCCAGGCGAATCTGCGGACGGATGGGCACTTCCGTGTTGATGAGCGCCGTGCCCCGGTAGATGACCCGCCGCTGGCGCAGCAGGTCCATCGCCTCGCTCAACTCCTCGTCCGACAGGACGATGCGCGAGTCGTAGCGATGCTCGTGGCGCGACAACGCCATGAAGACGCGCTCGTCGGCGGGGGAGATGCGCCCCCCCGTCTGGAGGGTCCGCTTGACGTGGATGGGCCCCTTGGTCTGCGCGTCCTGCCGACGCACGTCCACGACCCACTGGCGACTGCCCGAGTTCGTGTTCGCCGCCGTCAGCCGGTAGAAGAACTCATAGTCCGGCTGCGAGGACAGGCCCAGCCAGCTCTCCACCTTCGCGAGCGCGGGCAGGTTGACGGCGTCCACCACGGGGCCTTCCGGCTCCACGGGGACCTCGTTGTCCACCACCTCGTTGTTGCCGTTGGGCGCGGTGGGTTCGACAGGCGCGGCGACCACCGGCTGGGGCCGGGGAGGCGGCCGGAAACGCGCGGCATAGATGAGCGCGGCGGCCACCACATGCTTGCAGTGGGGACCATCGACGTTCCACGACTGACACGTGCAGGTGGACGTGGCTCGACCATCTCCGAGCGCGAGCACGACTTCATAGCGCTCGCCCGTGGAGGAGGCGACCTGCGCGCGGATGTGGTCCCCTTCACGTTGGAGCCCGAAGACGCGGCGGGACTCCGCCACCTCTCGGCCCTTCTTGAAGATGGTGGGTTGGACTTCAGCCTTCAGGGCCCTGAGCCACTGGGTGTCCTGAGGAGGGAGGGCGTCTCGGATGTCGGCGGTGGATTGCACGGCTGGCACAGGCCCCTGGCTCCTAAGCGCCGGGGAACCCCTGCCACTAGCACAGCAAGAGGGCTCCCGCTCGCGGGAAATGTGGATGAGTCGGCCAGCGGAAGCAGCCACCGACATCAGGCTATGAGACCATCAACGCTCGCCATGGCCCGGACCGTCCGCCCCCGTGTCTTCGTGACCCGCCAGCTCCCTGGAGAGGCCCTCGGCCGACTGAGCAGGCTCGTGGACCTGTCCGTCTGGGAGGAGGAACTGCCACCTTCCCGTGACACTTTGATGGCCCAGGCGGCCCTCTGCGAGGGGCTCGTCACCTTGCTGACGGACCGGGTGGACGCTCGCCTGCTTGACTGCGCCCCGAACCTCCGGGCGGTCAGCAACGTGGCCGTGGGCTACGACAATATCGACGTTCCCGCCTGCACCGGGCGGCGCGTGGCGGTGGGAAATACCCCAGGCGCCCTCACGGAGACCTCCGCGGACTTCGCCTTCGCCCTGATTCTGGGGCTGGCCCGGCGCGTGGCGGAGGCGGACGCCTTCGTCCGAGCGGGCAAGTGGAAGACCTGGAGCCCCACCCTCCTCCTGGGGACGGATGTGTACGGCGCCACCCTGGGTATCGTCGGCCCGGGGGCCATCGGCTCGGCGGTGGCCCGGCGGGCCCGGGGCTTCGGGATGCGCATCCTGTACGTCAGCCGCGAGCCAAAACCGGCGCTGGAGGCCCAGACGGGCGCCCGCCAGGTGGACAAGGCCACGCTCCTGGCCGAAGCGGACATCCTCACCCTGCATGTCCCGTTGACTCCCGCGACGAAGCACTGGGTGGGACGCGCGGAGCTGGCGGCGATGAAGCCGGGGGCGCTGCTCGTCAACACGGCGCGAGGCGGAGTCATCGACCAGGACGCCCTCGTCGAGGCCCTTCGCGAGGGAAGGCTGGGAGGCGCGGCCCTGGACGTGACGGAGCCCGAGCCCCTTCCCCCGGACAGCCCGCTGATGACCCTGCCCAACGTCCTGCTGGCGCCGCACATCGCCAGCGCGTCACATGCGACGCGGGGGCGCATGGCCTCCATGGCGGTGGACAACCTGCTGGCCGCGCTGGAGGGACGGCGGCCACCCCACTGCGTCAACCCGGAGGTCTTCGAATGAGCCTGCCCGCCGCGAGCATCACCGACACCACCCTCGTCGCAGACCTGAATGCCCGCCTGCGCGACGTGCCGGACTTCCCCAAGCCGGGCATCGTCTTCAAGGACATCACCCCCGTGCTCGCGGACCCGCGCCTGTTCGGCCGGGTCATCAACGCCATGGCCGCGCCGTTCCGGGGCCAGCACATCACCAAGGTCGTCGGCGTGGAGGCCCGCGGCTTCCTCCTCGGAGCGCCCATCGCCCTCGCGCTGGGCTCGGGCTTCGTCCCGGCGCGCAAGCCGGGCAAGCTGCCCCACCGCTCCATCGTGGAGCGCTACTCGTTGGAGTACGGCGCGGATGGCGTGGAGATGCACGAGGACGCCATCCTCCAGGGCGAGCGCGTGCTGGTGGTGGATGACGTGCTCGCCACCGGTGGCACGGCGGAGGCCACCGCGAAGCTGGTGAAGCGACTGGGCGGAGAGCTGGTGGGCTTCAGCTTCCTCATCAGCCTCGACTTCCTCGAGGGCCCCCAGCGCCTGGGGCGCGACAAGGTGACGACGCTGCTGACGTTCTGACGGGACGCCCCGGCAAGTCCGAGCGGCCCGGGCCTCCATCCCTTCCCCGCCCGCCTGCTGCCACGCCCCCGGCGCATGTCCACCTGAGGAAAGAAGCCTCGTTCGACAGGGGGAGACATGCCCGAGGTGCGCTCCACCGGTGGTGCCCGCATTCGCTACGACGACGTCGGCCAGGGAGCGCTCACGCTGCTCTTCATTCCCGGCTGGTGCACCCGCCGCGACATCTTCAGTCCTCTCGTCACCCTCTGTGCCGAGCGACACCGGGTGCTCTGCGTGGACCTGCGCGGCCACGGAGAATCCGAACACGGTGACGAAGACTTCGACAGCGACACCGTGCTCGAGGACCTGCTCGCCGTGATTGACGCCAGCGGCGCGCGGCAGGTGGTGCCGGTGGCCATCTCCCATGCGGGCTTCCTGGCGCTGGAGCTGCGGCGCGAGCTGGGCGCGGAGCGAATCCCCCAGCTCGTGGTGCTGGACTGGATTGTCACCGAGCCGCCCCCGCCCTTCCTGGCGACGCTTCGGGGCCTGATGTCGGAGCGCTGGGGACGCACGCGCGACGAGCTGTTCCAGCAGTGGACCCGGGGCGTGGAGAACAAGGACGTCCTGCGCGCCGTCCATGAGGACATGCTCGAGTTCTCCGAGGAGATGTGGGCCCGGGCCGCGCGCGAAATCGCCGCCGCCTACTCGCGGGAGGGCTCACCGCTTCGCGCACTCGCCGGACTGAGCCCCGCGACGCCGACGCTGCACCTGTACTCGCAGCCGGACACGCACGACTACCTGGAGACCCAGGTGGCCTTCGCCGCCACCCATCCGTGGTTCCACGTCATGAGGCTGCCCGCCGTCAGCCACCTGCCCACGCTGGAGGTACCGGGGCTCGTCGCCGTCGGAATCGAGGCCCTCGTCTCGGGACGGAGGACCGCCGTCAGCACGACCCACCCGGACCTCGGCCCCCAGGGCTGACCTCCCCCCGCCGCCCCAGGAGCGATTGACACCACGACTCCGCCTGTTTATAAGTTGGTCACACAACCAATAAACAAGGCCATCATGCCCCGTCCGTCCAACACCGAGGAGCGCCGACAGCAAATCGTCTCGGGCCTGCTGCGGGTCATGTCGGAGCGCGGCTATGAGCGGGCCTCCGTCAACGAAATCGCGAAGGCGGCGGGCCTGAGTCCGGGGCTGGTGCACTACCACTTCAGCGACAAGCAGGAGATTCTGCTCGTGCTGGTGCAGCAGCTCGCGGCGCGCGCGCGGGAGCGGGTGGCGAAGCGCTTCGAGCGGCTTGGAGCCGACGATGCGCGCGGCCGTATCGACGCCTTCCTGGACGCCTTCCTCGCGACGGGCGCGGACGCGGACACGAGCGCGGTGGCGGGCTGGGTCACCATCAGCGCGGAGGCGATTCGTCAGCCGGAGGTCCGCGCCGCCTACGAGCAGGTGGTGCGCGCGGACCTGGAGCAGCTCGAGTCGCTGGTGGCGATGCTGGTGGGAAAGCGCAAGGCGCGGGCGCTGGCGGCGGGACTCTTCGCGGCGGTGCAGGGCTACTTCGTCCTCTCGGCCAGCTCTCCCGGCCTGGTGCCGGCGGGCTCCGCCGCGAGCACCGTGAAGCACATGGCCGCGGGCCTCCTGGACACCTCTGCGGCGAGGGAGGGCGCATGAAGACCTCCACGAAGCTGGGCCTCCTCTCGAGCCTCTATCTCTCGCAGGGCCTGCCGTTCGGCTTCTTCACACAGGCGCTCCCGGTGCTGCTGCGCCACCAGGGCCTGTCGCTTCCGGCCATCGGCCTGGCCCATCTGCTCGCGCTGCCATGGGCCCTGAAGTTCCTCTGGGCCCCCTTCATGGACCGGCATGGCTCCGCGCGCTGGGGGCTGCGTCGCGGCTACATCCTCCCGTTGCAGTGCCTCAGCGCGGGCCTGTTGCTGTCGCTCGCCCTGCCCGACTCCACGGTGGACACGCGCCTGCTGCTCGCGGCGGTGCTCGGCGTCAACCTGCTGGCGGCGACACAGGACGTGGCGACCGATGGGCTCGCGGTGACACTGCTTTCGCCCTCCGAGCGCGGCTGGGGCAACGGCATCCAGGTGGCCGCCTATCGCGTGGGCATGATTCTGGGCGGCGGCGTCATGCTCGCCGTGTTCGACAAGGCGGGCTGGCGCCCCACGCTCCTGGCCCTCGGCCTGACGTTGCTCGTCGCCACCGTGCCCGTGGCCCTCTACCGCGAGCCGCCCACCGTGCCCGCCCCCCGCGCGAGCCTGGGCCTCGAATGGTGGTGGCGACGCCCGGGCGCCGCGACGTGGCTCATCCTGCTCGTCGTCTACAAGGCGGGCGAGGCGCTGGCCACGGGCATGCTGCGCACCTTCCTGGTGGACCGGGGCCTGACACTGACGGACATCGCGTGGCTGCTGGGAGGCGTGGGCTTCACGGCGGGGCTCCTGGGCGCGCTCATCGGCGGCAGCCTCGTGGTGAAGCTCGGACGGCGCAGGGCGCTGCTGCTCTTCGGCGTCATCCAGGCCACGGCGGTGCTGCTGTACGCGCTCGTCGCCAGCTTCCCCTCGTCGCTGCCCTGGCTCACCGCCGTGTGCGCCGTGGAGCACGTGGCCAGCGGCATGGCCACCGCCACCGTCTTCACCGCGATGATGGACGCATGCAGGCCCGAGCACGCCGCCACCGACTACACCGTGCAGGCCTCGCTGGTGGTGCTCGCCACCGGCGCGGCGGCGGCCGTCAGCGGCTTCAGCGCGCAGGCCCTGGGCTACCCCGGACACTTCGCCCTGTCCGCGCTGCTCTGCCTCGCGGGAACGCTCTACGTGGCACTCGCCTTCCACCCGTCCCGGGAGCCAACGCCCGGGACACCCGAGGTGTCGTCGTGACCATCGCCGTCTATGCGGGCAGCTTCGACCCCGTCACGGCGGGACACCTGTCCGTCGTGCGACAGGCCGCGCGATTGTTCGGCCACGTCGTCGTCGTGGTGGCCATCAACCCCGCCAAGAACACCCTGCTCTCCCAGGACGAGCGCATGGCGCTGGTGCGCGAGGCCGTGGCCATGCACCCCAACGTCACGGTGGCGTGGACGCAAGGCCTCATCGTCGACTACGCGCGGGCCATCGGCGCAAGCGTGCTCCTGCGCGGCGTGCGCGGGGCCACCGATGCGCAGTTCGAGACGGAGCTCGCCCAGAACAACCGCGCGCTCGCCCCCGAAATCTCCACCCTCTTCCTCCCCGCCGAGGCCCACCTCGCCGAGGTGAGCAGCAGCGGCCTCAAGCAGCGCGTCGCCCGGGGCGAGGACGTTTCGGCCTTCTGTCCTCCCTCGGTCGCGGCGAAGCTGCGCGAGCGACTCGACCCGTCCCTCCGGAGCCAGCCATGAGCCTGTCCTTCACTCCCCTGGGCGTCGGTGACGCCTTCTCCGCCCTCTACTATTCCTCGTGTCTGGCGGTGGAGGCGGAGGACCAGGTGCTCCTCGTGGACTGTCCGCACCCCATCCGGAAGATGATGCGCGAGGCGGCCCTGTCCTCCGGCGTCCCGCTCGACGTGGACCGCGTCAGCGCCGTGGCCCTCACGCACCTGCACGCGGACCACGCCTCCGGCCTGGAGGGCCTGGGCTACTTCTCCTTCTTCGTGCTCAAGAAGAAGCTGGAGCTGCTCACCCATCCGGACGTGGCCGAACGGCTCTGGGAGGGCCACCTGGCCGCGGGCATGGAGTGCCTCATCGAGAAGCGGGGAGAGCCTCCCAACCCGAAGCACTTCGAGGACTACTTCGAGCACACGCCGCTCTCCACCGAGTCGGCCGTGCGGCACGGGCCCTTCCTCATCGAAGCCCGGATGACGTACCACCACGTGCCCACCACCGCGCTGCGCATCCACGCGGGAGGCCGCTGCCTGGGCTACAGCGCGGACACCGCCTTCGACGAGGGCCTCATCGACTGGCTGTCACGCGCGGACCTGGTCATCCACGAGACGAACTACGGCGTGCACACGCCCTACGAAAAGCTCGCCGCGCTGCCCGAAGGACTGCGCGCGCGCATGCGCCTCATCCACTACCCCGACGACTTCGACACCGCGGCCAGCGTCATCGAGCCGCTGCAGCAAGGCCGTCGCTACACCGTCTGAGGACCGGGCGCCCGCCCGGTGAGGCAACGGGCGCCCACGTCCCAGTCACCCGTTACTGCGAGAAGATGAGCAGCGAGTACGGGCCAATGGCGAAGTTCGCGTTTTGGGCCATGCCGTCCTTGGCGCCGCTGTTCGTGGAGGTGTTCGCCGACGGGGTGTTGCCGAAGTCGGACGAGTACCCGTTCCAGTCGCTGTTGAAGCGCAGGTACCACGTCCCCGCCCGGGGGAAGCCGATGTTGTAGCTGGAGTAGGAGGTGCCGCTGAAGTTGGCGACGATGACGACGTCATCCCCTCCGCCACCGCTGTCCCAGCGGTGATACGCGAGCACCTTGTTGGTGTTGTTGACGTGGTGGACGTTGACGTTGCCACCGCGCAGGCCGCGCGTGTTGTTGTTCCAGTTGCGGCGCAGGCGGATGAGGTCGCGGTACAGCGTCTTGATGCCGCCATAGGGGGTCAGCTTGCCCCAGTCCAGCGGGTCCCCGTCCGCGAAGTAGCCATCCTCCAGGAACTCCTGCCCCTGGAACATCATCGGGATGCCCGGCGAGGTGAACGTAATCCCCGCGACGAGCGTGGAGCGCTTCTTCGCCGCCCAGCTCCCCGCGTTGCCCGGCCAGATTTCCTCCGGCACGCGCGCATGGCCGTTGGCCACCTCGTCGTGGCTCTCCGTGTAGATGACGCGCGCGTGAGAGCGGCCGCTGAAGCGCTGGGTAATCGCGTCACGCACCGCGAGCATGTTCCGGTTGGCGTCGTTCTGCTCGATGGCCGCCGTGCGCAGGGGGTGCACGAACTCCGCCGTCCACTGCGCGTCGAAGCCCGCGCCGCCCGCGAAGTCGCTCGTCGCATCGTTGGTGATGGAGTCACCGCCGCCGAAGTCCTCGGCGATGGAAATCTTCCAGGGCTTGTTCGCGTTGATTTCGCGGTTGATGGAACGGAACACCTGCCACGCCGACGGGATGTCACCCGAGCCGTCAATCGTGCGCATGTACTTCGTGGCGTCCCAGCGCAGACCATCCGCGCGGAAGTTGTCCAGCAGGTTCATCATCGAGTCGCGGATGTACGCACGCACCTCGGGACGGCCGTAGTCCGGACGCGTGTCGCCCCACGGCGTCACCTTGCGGTTGTCGGTGAAGAAGTACTCGCCGCCGTTGCCCAGGCAGTCGCCGCTGAAGCACCACATGGGCAGGTCACTGGGCCCGTAGTGGTTGTGCACCACGTCGAAGATGACGCCGATGCCCCGGTAGTGCGCCTCGTCCACGAAGTGCTTCATGTCGTTGGGCGAGCCGTACGCGCTCTCCGGCGCGAACGGGAAGGCCGCGTTGTAGCCCCAGGAGAAGTCCCCGGCGAACTCATACGCCGGCATCACCTTCACCATGTTGACGCCCAAGTCTCGCAGGTAGTCGAGCTTGGCGATGGCGCTGTTCCAGTTGCCCGGCCCGAAGCCCGGAGAGTCGTGGAACGTGCCCACGTGCATCTCGTAGATGACCATGTCGTTGAAGGCCGGCGTGCTGAACTGCTGCGCGTTCCACCAGTACTCGCCGTGGTCATAGATGATGCTGGCGCCCGTGGAGTTCTCCTGCCACGCCGAGCGCGGGTCCGCGCGCCACGCGTCGCTGCCCCACTGGTTGCGCGTCACGAACTTGTACTTCTGCCCCTTCACCGCGCCCGCGACGTCGGCGGAGAAGTTGCCGTTGAACTCGTTGCCCAGCTCCACCCAACCCCAACTGCTGAAGTCGCCCGCCACGAAGACGCGACTGGCCAGCGGCGCCCAGGTGCGGAACGTCGTACCACCCGAATAGACAGTGGCTCCCATGCCCGGCCGCGTCGATGACGTGAGCTGCTGGACGACCTGCGCTGTCTCCTGACCGGAGCCCTGTTGCTTCTCGAGCGCGGCCTCGCCGCAGCCGAACAAACCGGCCAGCAGCAACGCGCTCAACACGTTGTGTCGCATGGTGACAACCTCCTCTTGTGGTCAAGGCGGGTCCTAGCAACCGCAGTGAAGTGCGAGCAAACCGCCTACGTGTGATTCCTGTAACTTTCGGTCATGACACGCCGCAGCAGCGTTTCACGTTTTCCAGGGATGACGTCGAATCAAGACGGGGCTTGAAGGCGGGGGTGCTCGCCTTCGCCTCGTGAGTGCGCTACTTCCGCGAGCCCCGGCGCCGTGCGGGCGCCCCTGGAGAACGACTCGCGATGACGACCTCGACAGCGCTGGCCCGACGTGGGGCCCTGCTCCTGCCGCTCGCGCTGTTCCTGGCACTGACTCCGAGCCACTCGCGGGCCGCCGTCCCCACGGCGCCCAAGGGCACGACGCGACTGACGTTCCTCCACCTGGCGGACGTGTACCAGGTTCAGCCCCAGGAGCATGGCGACCGGGGAGGGCTGGCGCGGGTGGCCACGCTGCGCAAGCAGGTGCTGAAGGAGTCCCCTGCTCCGCATGTGCTGACGCTGTTGGGAGGCGACACGCTGTCACCGTCGGTGGAGTCGCTGCTCGACGTGGACGGCAAGCAGCTCAAGGGCCGGCACATGGTGGATGCGTGGAACGCGCTGGGCCTGGATGTCGCGGTGCTGGGCAACCACGAGTTCGACTTCGGCGACGACGTGCTGCGCGAGCGCATCCGCCAGTCGCGCTTCCCGTGGCTGGGCGCCAACGTGACGGACGCGAAGACGGGCGCGCTGTTCGAGGGCGTGAAGGCCTACGAGGTCCGCGAGCTGGGGGGCATCCCCGTGGGCCTGTTCGGCGTGGTGCTGACCGAGACGAAGACCTCGACGAAGGCGGGACCGGACACCCAGTTTGGCGACATCTGCGCGGCGGCGAAGGACGCGGTGGCGAAGCTGCGCGAGGCCGGGGCCAAGGTCGTCGTGGGGCTGACGCACCTGCCGCTGGAGCAGGACCGGCAGTTGGCGAAGTGCGTGAAGGTGGACGTGATTCTGGGCGGGCATGACCACGTGGGCGCGGCGGACCGCACCACGGGCACGCCCATCTTCAAGGTGCCCGCGGAGGCCGTGGAGCTGGGCCGGCTCTCGCTGGACGTGGACCCCGCGACGGGCACGGTGCGCAAGGTGTCCTGGACGCGGATTCCCGTCACGAAGAAGGTGCCGGAGGACGCGGAGTTCAACGAGGCGATGAAGGCCTACGGGCCGCTGTTCGCCCGGCTGGCGGAGCCCGTGGGCCGCACGCCGGTGGCCCTGGACGCGCGTAGCACGCAGGTGCGCACGCGGGAGACGAACCTGGGCTCATTCGTCGCGGACGCCTTCCGCGAGGCCGCGGGCGCGGACGTGGCCGTCGTCAACGGGGGCGCGCTGCGCGCGGACACCGTGCTGCCCGCGGGTGTCATGACGCGCCGGGATTTGCACTCGCTGATGCCCTACACGGACGAGCTCGTGGTGGTGGAGCTCCGAGGCGCCACGCTGCGCGCGGCCCTGGAGAATGGCGTCAGCCTGGCTCGCGAGGACTCGAGGCCGGGCCGCTTCCTCCAGGTCTCCGGCATGCGCTTCACGTTCGACCCGCGCAAGCCCGCCGGAGCGCGCGTGGTGGACGTGAAGGTCCACGGCAAGCCGCTGGACGCCGAGGCCACGTACCGGCTCGCCACGCTGAGCTTCCTCACCAGCGGCAAGGATGGCTACGACGTGCTCAAGGGCCAGCCCACCACGCCCGCGCTGAAGGACGGACGCTCGCCGCTGGACGTGCTCGCGGACGCGTTCAAGTCAGGCAAGCCCGCGCCACGCGCGAAGCCCGAAGGCCGCATCACCCGCCTGGGCGGAAGCGCGCTCGCCCCGGATGCGCGCAGACCCGCACCTCCGCTGAAATAGCCCTGGCTGGAATTCGCACGCCCTCGCATCCAGTTTCAGACAATCCGACCGCTTGAAACCTGGGTGCATTTCGCCCCGTGTCTGGCAATGAACGCGAGGGATTGCTCCACTCGCGCGCCGGCGGAGCACCCCTTCATCTCCGACGAGACAAACCCGGCCCGGGAGAGCTCCCCACCACCCCCACGCGGGAGTTCCCATGGCCGAGTTGGAGACGTTTCAATTGCCGCAATCCGTGAGTGGAAGCGAGTCCGACGTCGCGCTCGGGCTCACCCTGATTCGAGCCTGGCGACGCGACGGCATCTTCCAGCTCCGGATGAGTGAGGCCCAGTCGGAGAAGGCCCAACGCGCCTTCGAGTCGAGCCGCCGCTTCTTCCGCCAACCCCTGGAGGACAAGGCCCGGTGCGTGAGTGATTCGACGTACAGCGGCTACGTCGCCTCCGGCGAGGAGCTGACGGCGGGCGAGGCGGACTACTCGGAGATCTTCACCGTCTGCAAGGACGTGCCCCTCACGGATGCGCGCGTGCAGGCGCGCTGGCCCTGCCATGGCCCCGCGCCCTGGCCGGACGAGACGTACCGCCGCGACATGAAGGACCACACCGACGAGCTCGGCTCCACGGGAGAGCGCCTGTTGCGACTGGTCGCGCTGGGCCTGGGGCTGGAGGTGGGCGCCCTCACGGCGCTGACGCGGGATGGCTGGCACCACATGCGCGTGCTGCGCTTCCCCGCCCGCTCCGCCACGGCGACGCGCGGCATCGGCGCGCACACCGACTACGGGCTGCTGGTCATCGCCGCGCAGGACGACGTGGGAGGGCTCTACATCCGCCCGCCCGTCGAGGGAGAGAAGCGCCGCCGCAACTGGCTGCCAGGTGAGAGCTCCGCGGGCATGTACGAGCACGACGAGCCGTGGACCTTCGTGAAGCCCGTGCCCGATGTCCTGACGGTGTTCCCGGGCGACATCCTCCAGTTCCTCACGCGGGGATATCTCCTGTCGACGCCGCACAAGGTGGCGCTCAACACGCGCGAGCGCTTCGCGATGGCCTACTTCCACGAGCCCCACTTCGAGGCGTGCGTCCGCCCCCTGATGACGCCCGGGCCCGACGAGTACATCCACTACGGCTCGCACTTCACGAACATGTTCATGCGCTGCTACCCGGACCGCATCACCACCCAGCGCATCCTCGACGAGGACCGGCTGACGACGCTCGCCTGGCTGCGAGAGGACGCCGTCCTGCGCACCGCGCCCGTGGAAGACCTGCCCCTGCACCGCGCGGCGAGCTGAGCCCTCAGGACGACGACGCCACCGTCACGGCGTCGTCCACCCTCGCAGCCGATACACGATTCGCCCCGCCAGCTCGCGCAGCACGTCGGTGCTCTGCGACAAGGAGGACGCCCGAGGCACCCAGCTCAATCGCCCCGGGCGCGTGGCCGGCATCCGCGCGTCCACCGGCAGCGTGTCCGGCCGCAGGCCCACCGCGGCGAAGCAGCCCGCGGCGCGAGGCATGTGCGCCGCGCTCGTCACCAGCAGCAGCCGCTTCCAGCCCCGCTCGCGAATGATGCGCTCGGACTCCAGCGCGTTCTCCCGCGTGTTCCGGCTCCTGCCCTCGGTGACGATGCGCTCCGAGGGCACGCCCCATTCCTGGAGCAGGCGCGACAGCACGTCCGCCTCCACCACCGCCTGGGGACGCGGGTCCAACGAGCCTCCCGAGATGAAGACGTGACTCGCGCGCCCCTCGCGCACGAGTTCGAAGCCCTTCAGCACGCGCTCCGACGCGGCGTTGAACTCGATGCGGCCCGAGCGCTCCGTGGCGGACGGGTCCAACCCTCCGCCCAGGACGATGACGGCGTCGTACGTCACGCCCGGCACGGACGTGTCTTGTGCGCCCGACTCCGCCGCGTACGTCAGGAGCGTGGACACCGCCTCGGTGGAGAAGAGGTAGAGCACCAGCAGTCCCGCGGCGGCGAGCCCTCGGGAGAGCCGGGGCCCGCGGCGAACAAGGCCGCTGACGAGCAGGAGCAGCAACGCCCAGGTGAGCGGTGCCAGGAAGAGGTCCAGCACCTTCGAGAGAATCAGGAACACGTGGCGCGGAGGCCCTTCAGCGCTCGCCCCAGTGGAGCTTCTGGCGAAGGATGGAGAAGTAGGCCACGCGGGGGTTTCGCACCAGGTTGACGCGGTTGGCGGAGCGCACCACCTCGATGCAGTCGCCGCCCTGCAGGCCGTGGCCCGTCTGCCCATCCAGCGTGAGGTACGTGTCCGCCGTCTCGCTGCGCAGCGTGATTCGGATGGTCCGGTCCGCCGGCACGACGATGGAGCGCTGGGTGAGCGCGTGCGAGCAGATGGGCGACAGCACCGTGCAGTCCACCGACGGGTGGACGATGGGGCCACCGGCCGACAGCGAGTAGGCCGTGGAGCCCGTGGGCGTGGCGAGGATGACGCCGTCCGCCTTGTACGTGGTGATGGGCACCCCATCGATGGACGTCTCGTGGTCGGCGATGCGCGCCAGGGCGCCCTTGTTGATGACCACGTCGTTGAGGATTTCGTCCTCGATGAGCACGCTGCCGTTGCGGATGAGCCGGCACGTCAGCTTCATGCGCGAGTCCACCTGGAAGCGGCCGGCCTGCACCTCCTCCAGCGTGGAGAACAGCTCCTCCACGGGAACCTCCGTCATGAAGCCCAGGCTGCCCAGGTTGACGCCCAGGATGGGGACGCCGCGCCCTCCCAGGAGCCGCGCCGCGTAGATGAGGGTGCCGTCACCTCCCAGCACCACCGTCAGGTCCGCTCGGGCCGCCAGCTCCCGGTCCTCCACCCGAGGCCACCCCAGGACATGGGCCAGGGAGCGGTCCCCCAGCACGGTGAGATGCGGGTAGTGCTCGCGGATACGGGCCGCCAGCGCCACCGCCTCCGGGTTGTCCTTCTTCGCGACGATGACGAGGGTCTGCACGCGGGAGGCTTTTTAATCCAGGCGGGCACCCGGGCGCTCCCCTGATTTGCGCAAGGGCTCTCCCATCGGACAGACGCCCCGGCGAGGAGCCCTTCGGGGCGCTAGGTTTGGAGCTTCCATGGACCTCTTCGAACATGCCGGCCAGAAGGAGCAGGCCCGTCGGGCCCCGCTCGCGGAGCGGATGCGTCCACGCGCCCTCGACGAGTTCGTCGGCCAGGAGCACATCACCGGAGAGGGCCGCTTCCTGCGCCGGGCCATCGAGAGCGACCAGGTCCCCAGCCTCATCCTCTGGGGGCCTCCGGGCACCGGCAAGACGACGCTCGCGGGGCTGGTGGCCCGCTCCACCGGCGCCGCCTTCGACTCGGTGTCCGCCGTCCTCGCCGGCGTGAAGGACATCCGCGAGACGGTGGCCCGCGCCCAGGAGCGGTGGAACCTGCATCGCCAGCGCACCTTCTTGTTCATCGACGAAATCCACCGCTTCAACAAGTCGCAGCAGGACGCCCTGTTGCCCCACGTGGAGAAGGGCACCGTGACGCTCATCGGCGCCACCACGGAGAACCCGTCGTTCGAGGTCAACGCCGCGCTCCTGTCCCGCTGCCGCGTCGTCACCCTGCGCGGCCTGGAGGAGGAGGAGCTGGTGCCGCTGCTGCGCCGGGCCGTCGCGGACGCACGCGGCCTGGGCGGCAAGGTGGTGGTGGAGGACGAGGCGCTGAGCTTCCTCGCGAGCACGGCCGGCGGAGACGCCCGCAAGGCCCTCACCGGCCTGGAGGTGGCCGCGGCCCACGGCGGAGAGAAGGTGGACCGCAAGGTCGCCGAGGAGGCCCTCCAGCAGAAGACGCTGCTCTACGACAAGGGCGGCGAGGAGCACTACAACGTCATCAGCGCCTTCATCAAATCCATGCGCGGCAGCGACGTGGACGGCGCGCTGTACTGGATGGTGCGCATGCTGGAGGCGGGCGAGGACCCCATCTTCGTCCTCCGGCGCATGGTCATCTTCGCCTCGGAGGACATCGGCAACGCGGACCCACGCGCGTTGAGCGTGGCGGTGGACGCGCTGCGAGCCTTCCAGTTCGTGGGCCTGCCGGAGGGCACCCTGCCCCTCACCCAGGCCGTGACGTACCTGGCGCTGGCGCCCAAGTCGAACGCGGTCATCGCCGCGTACACCGCCGTGCGCGAGGCCGTGACGAAGGAGGGCGCGCTGCCGGTGCCCCTGCACCTGCGCAACGCGCCCACGAAGCTGATGAAGTCCCTGGGCTACGGGGGCGGCTACAAGTACCCGCACAACTTCGAGGGCAACTACGTCCCGGAGGACTACCTGCCCGAGGCCCTGCGCGCCCGGAGCTTCTACACCCCCACCCGCAACGGGCACGAGGCGGAGCTGGCCGAGCGCTACGAAGCCATCCAACGCCAGCTCGCGGAGCGAGTCCGCGAGCCTGGCGAGGAGGGATGAACTAGGAGGCTGCTTCCAACGTCTCCACTCCGTCGACGTCGTCGTCCTTGAGGACGCGCGGCTTCATGGAGCGGCCGGCGACTTCGTACTGCTTGAGCAGGCGGCGGAAGTTGGAGCGGTCCACGCCCGCGGCGCGCGCGGCGCTGGAGACGTTCTGGTTGTTCTTCTCCAGGAGCGCGGACAGGTAGCGGCGCTCGAAGGCGCGCATCGCCAGGCGCTTGGCCTGGGCGTACGGCAGGTGCGCCAGCGAGAAGACCTCCACCGCCGAGTCGGCCTGCGGCGCCGACTGGAAGCCGGGCGGCAGGTCCTCCACGTCGATGACCTCGTTGCTGGTGAGCACCACCGCGCGCTCGATGACGTTCTCCAGCTCGCGCACGTTGCCCGTCCACCGGTTGCAGGTGAGGGCCTCCATGGCGCGCGGGGAGATGCCCGCCACCTTCTTGTCCGCCTTGGAGGCGTACAGCTTCAGGAAGTGGTGCGCGAGCAGCGGCACGTCCTGCGGCCTGTCGCGCAGGGGCGGCAGGTCGATGGTGATGACGTTGAGGCGATAAAAGAGGTCCTCGCGGAACTTGCCCTGCTCCTTGGCGCGGGACAGGTCCACGTGGGTGGCGGCGATGACGCGCACGTCCACCTTGACGGGCTCGTTGGCGCCCACGCGCTTGACTTCACCCTCCTGCAGCACGCGCAAGAGGCGCACCTGGGTGGCGGGAGGCACATCGCCAATCTCATCCAGGAAGATGGTGCCGCCGTCGGCCGCTTCAAACAGGCCCTTCTTGTTGCCCGTGGCGCCGGTGAAGCTGCCCTTGATGTGGCCGAACAGCTCGCTCTCCAGCAGCGTCTCCGTGAGCGCCGAGCAGTTGACGGCGACGAAGGGCTTGTCCTTGCGCGAGCTGCGGTAGTGGATGGCGCGCGCCACCAGCTCCTTGCCCGTGCCGCTCTCGCCCTGGATGAGCACCGTGGCGGTGGAGTGGCTGACGGTCTCCACCAGCTTGAAGACCGAGCGCATCTGCGGCGACTGGCCGATGAGGTCCTCGAACTGGCTGCGCACGGTGAGCGCCTCTTCCAGCGCGCGGGTGCGGTCCTTGAGCGCCTTGCGCTCGGCCGCCTTGGCCACCGTGAGGCTCACCTCGTCGATGTTCTCGAAGGGCTTGGTGAGGTAGTCGTACGCCCCCGCCTTCACCGCCTCCACCGCCGTCTCCACGGTGGCGAAGGCCGTCATCATGATGACCTCCACGTCCGGACGGTCCGCCTTGATTCCGCGGAGCAGGTCCATGCCGGACAGGTTCGGCATCTTGATGTCGAGGACGACGACGTCGATGGACGGGTCCTTGGCCGCCGTCAGACCTTCCACCGCGTCATCAATGGCCACCACCGGGTGGCCCTCGCGCTGGAGAATCTGCGTCACGGCCTTGAGGACGACGGAGTCGTCATCCACGACGAGGACTTTGGCGCGCTTGACTTGGTTCACGGCAACCTCTCGAGCTGCAGGGGAATGGGCAGGAAGACGGTGAAACGGGAGCCGGCGCCCACCTGGGTGTCGACGTGGAAGCTGCCCCCGTGGTCCTGGACGATGCGGTACGCGATGGACAGACCCAGCCCGGTGCCCTCACCGGGGGGTTTGGTGGTGAAGGAGGGCTCGAAGATGCGCGGCAGGTGCCGCTCCTCGATTCCGCAGCCGGTGTCGGACACCGCGAAGAAGCAGCGGTCTCCCTCGCGGCCCGTCTCCAGCGTCAGCTTTCCTTCGCGCCGGGGCAGCGCCTGAAGGCCATTCTGGAGCAGGTTGAGCACCACCTGCGCGAGCGTGCCGGGGTCCCCGTACACCTTGGGGAGCCCTTCCTTCAAACCCAGGGACAGCTCCGCGCGAGGCGTGGCCTTGATTTGCGCGCGGAAGAGCACCGCGGCGTCCTCCACGCAGCGCGACAGGTCGAACAGCCGCCGGTCCTCCACGCGGCTGTGCCGGCTGAACTTCAGCAGGCTCTCGACGATGCGCTTGCAGCGCAGCGCGCTCTCTTCAATCAGTCCCAGCGATTCCAGGTCCGCGTCGTCACGGCCCGCGTCGCGCGACATGAGCTGCGCGAACGCCAGGATGCCGCCCAGCGGATTGTTGATTTCATGCGCCACGCCCCCCGCCAGCTGCCCCACCGCCGCCATCTTCTCCGTCTCGATGAGCCGGCGCGTCATCGCCTGCTCCTCGGTGACGTCGCGATACGTGCACACCACCCGCTCATCCCCGGCCATGGGGTACGCGGCCACCACGTACGTCCTGCCCCCCTGCTGCACCTCACCGCGCGCGCCCTTGCCACTCTCCATCGCCGCCGGCAGCGGGCAGCCCGTGCACGGCTCGTTGCGGCCGAAGAGGTAGCGATAGCAGGCGACGTCCGACGGAATCTGTTCGATGGAGCGCCCGGCCACATGCGCGTACGCCAGGTTCGCCCGCCGCACCGCGAAGTCGCGACCGCGGACGACACACAGCGGCGTCTCCATGCAGTCGAACGACAGCTCCCACTCGCGCTTGGCCTGGCTGAGCATCCGCGTGCGCTGCGCGACGCGTTCCTCCAGGTCCGCGTTGAGCAGCTTCAGCTCCGCGTTCTGCGCCTGCGTCACCCGGTACAGCCGCTCGTTCTCCGCCTGCAGCGCGTACTGCTCGAACGCGCTCTTCACCGTCAGCACCAGGTGGCTGTCGTTCCAGGGCTTGGAGATGAAGCGGAAGATTTCGGAGCGGTTGATGGCCTCTTCAATGGCCTGCTGGTCCGCTTGCCCGGTGAGCATGATGCGCTGGGCGCGCGGCTCCTGCTGCTTCACCCGCGTCAGGAACTCCACCCCGTTCATCCCCGGCATGCGGAAGTCGGAGATGACGACCTCGGGACGGAACTCCTCCACCGTCCTCAGCGCCTGCTCGGCGTCCGTCGCGGTTTCGATATCCCAGTCACCCCGACGCAGCACCCGGCGGATGGACTTGAGGATGTTCTCCTCGTCGTCCACGAGCAGCAGCCGGCCGCGCGGGGCGGCTTCGGGCTTCGGGAGCTGTGCGGCGAGGGGTCCCATGGGATTCTTTCCGTCCCATGACATTTGCAATGCGTTTGCCAGCCGGTGGGGCACTGCAAACCCATGGAATCACGAGATGATTCGACTCCCCGACAATCGAGGGCCGGGGTCATCTTAGACTCATCCCCTATTCATGGGTCAATACCAACCCAGGGTCTTTGACCCAGGTCAGTCGCCCTGCGAGGAGGAGGGCGGCAAGAGGGACATTTGAGAGTGGAGACAGATGCGATCCCTCCCCTCGTCCTTGGCCCGGTAGAGGGCCTCGTCGGCGGTGAGCAGCAGCTGCTCGGGGCTGAGGACGGTGCGGTGGGGAAAACTGGAGACGCCCAGCGAGGCCGTCACCAGAAGTGCTCCATCCGGCCCTACCCGCAGGGTCGCCAAATCCCGGCGGACACGCTCCGCGACGGACAGGGCACCC
Organism: Myxococcus sp. CA033; assembly: GCF_013336625.1. Taxonomy (NCBI): domain Bacteria; kingdom Pseudomonadati; phylum Myxococcota; class Myxococcia; order Myxococcales; family Myxococcaceae; genus Myxococcus; species Myxococcus sp. CA033. The sequence goes on from NZ_JABUMU010000001.1 coordinate 713,618, forward strand.
GTCAGGTGGGTGCGAGGCAGCAGGACAGCGAACTCCTCGCCCCCGTACCGAGCCACCAGGTCCGTCTCGCGCACGCTGCGCTGGAGGGCGGCGGCCACCTCCCGGAGCACTCCGTCCCCCGCGGTATGGCCGTGCCTGTCGTTCACCTGCTTGAAGTGGTCCAGGTCCAACAGGATGAGTGCCAGCGGGTCGTCGTAACGCTGTGCCCGGCGGAACTCCTCGCGCAGCCGCTCCTGGAAATGGCGGTGGTTGTGGACCCCCGTCAGCCCGTCCGTCGAGGACAGCCGCTGCAGCTCACCCACCTGGTTGGATAGCTGGGTCAGCCGGGCCTGGGTCCGCAGGCTTTTTTCCACCCGGGCCCGCAGTTCTTCCGCATCCCATGGGTCAAAGACGACCTCAATTCCCTGGGCGAGCGCACCCAACCAGACGCCCCGGGTTTCCCTGTCCGCCAGGAGCACGACGGGGGGACCTGGCGGTCCTTCCAGGGCCAGCAACTTGTCGAGCCACTCCAGGGATGACGGCTCGCCAGCCGAGCGGGCGACCCACACCACCAGGTCCACCTCTCGCGCCAGCCGGCCTACCTCGGGCCCTGGGGAGGCCAGCCGGAGGCAGAAGTCCTCCGGCCCGAGCGCCCGCGCCAGCCGGGCCAGGGTTGACTCCGCTTCGTCCACCACCAACAAGGTGCAGGGCCTGAGGGTCACAGTATCCCCGGAAAATGGTAACTCCACGGTACCACACAGGTGCTCTCGGGTGGGAGCCCCATGATTGATTTAGGACCCAGGGCTTGGTACCGAACCGCCCGAGCAGTCCCCCCGTACCCCGAGGTCCTCCGTGGCCAAGTACCCCAGCATCAGCCTCTTCCTTCCCGCCTGGAACGAGGAGGACTACGTCGAACGGGCGGTGGGGAGGGCCATGGAGGTGCTGCCGCAACTGACGGACGACTTTGAAATCATCGTCGTCAACGACGCGTCGACGGACCGGACGCAGGAGCTGGCGGAGGCCATGGCGCAGCGGATTCCGCAGCTGCGGGTCATCACCCATCCGGTGAATCTGAAGTTGGGCGGGGCGATGCGCACGGGCCTCGCGGCGTCGACGAAGGACATCGTCGTCTACTCGGACATCGACCTGCCGTGGGACCTGCGGGAGCTGGAGCGCTCGCTGCACCTGCTGGAGTACCTGGAGGCGGACATGATTTGCGCCTTCCGGTTCGACCGCACGAGCGAGGGGCCCAAGCGCATCGTCTACTCGTTCGTCTACAACATGCTCATCCGGGCGCTGTTCGACATCCAGATCAAGGACGTCAACTTCAGCTTCAAGGTGATGCACCGCCGGGTGCTGGAGTCGATGGAGCTCAAGAGCCAGGGCTCGTTCATCGACGCGGAGCTGGTGGTGAAGGCCATTCGCAAGGGCTTCCGCGTGTTCCAGATGGGCGTGGACTACTTCCCGCGCACCCGTGGCGTGTCCACGCTGGCCTCACCCTCGGTCATCGTGAAGATGGTGAAGGAGCTGGTGAAGCTGTACCCGGAGACGCGCACGCCGACGCCGCCCACGCAGCCGGTGCGCCTGCCTCCGTCGGTGCAGCCGCTGCGCACGGTGTCCTCGGGCGGCCGTACGGCGCGGGGCTGAGCGGGCCGTGACTTCGCGCCCCACGCGCCTGGTGGTGAATGCGGACGACCTGGGGCTGCACCCGTCGCTGGACGCGGGCATCCTCCGAGCGCACCGCGAGGGCATCGTCACCAGTGCCACGTTGCTGGCCATGGGGCCCACGGCCAGCGAGGCCGCTTCCCGCGCGAAGGCGCAGGGGCTCGCGGTGGGGCTGCACCTGGCGCTGTCCACGCGGCTGGCTCCGGCCGCGCCCGCGGAGGCGGTGAGCACGGTGGCCCCTGGAGGCAGGCTGCGGGGGAGCTGGGCGGACTTCGCGCGGGACTGGCTCCTGGGGAAGGTGCGACGCGAGGAAGTGGCGCTGGAGCTTGACGCGCAGCTTCAGCGAGCGCGCGAGCTGGGCGTGGCGGTGGACCATCTGGACGGGCACCAGCACCTGCATGTGCTGCCGGGCATCCGGCCGCTCGTGGAGTCACTGGCCGCGCGCGAGAAGCTCCCCGTGCGCTGGCCGGACGCCCTGCCCCGCGTGTCGTGGCTGCGAACGCCTGGGCCCGCGCTGAAGACGACGCTGTTGACGGTGCTGGCGCGCACCGCGCCTCGTGCGCCCCAAGGCGTGCGACGGGTGAGCGCGGGAGGCGTCTTCGAGGCGGGGCGACTGGACGAGGCCGCGCTGCTCGCCGCGCTGGACGCCCTGCCCTCGGGTGACTTCGAGCTGGGCTGCCATCCCGGTGAGGGCGCGCCGCAGGTGCCAGAGGACCCGGCGTGGCGTTATGGCTGGCAGGCGGAGCTGGCGGCGCTCACCAGTCCTCGCGTGAGGGCGCGCCTCGACGAGCGAGGCATCCAGCTCCACAGCTACGGGACGCTCGCCTCCGCGGCGTAGAGCACACGAGCGAAGGCAACCCGCCTCGCGTCACTCGCCTCGGCGCCATGGCGCGCACGACCGAGTTCGGCCCGCATTGAATCGCGGCACAACGTTCGCGTCGCTCGCCTGGCGCACGACAGAAGGCGGCCGCCTCGCGTCGTCACGGCACGACCTACGGAGCACTCGCCTCCGCGACGTACAGCACGTGAGGCGTCGTGTAGCCGCGCCCCAGGTCCACCACCTCGCGCACGGTGAAGCCCGCGTCCTGGAGCAGGGCCATCATCTCCGCGCGAGGCTTGAGCACCATTCCACCGCTCGCCTTCGTGCGCCGCAGCAGCGACACCATCACCCACTCCTGCGCCAGCGCCTTGCGGTGCTTCCAGGAGCCGTCCCCTTCCACCTCCTTCAACAGGAAGCGTCCTCCCGGCTTGAGCAGGCCATGCACCGTGCGAAGGAACGCGGGCCACTTCGCGTCGGGCAGCAGGTAGAGCACGTCACACACCACCGCCGTGTCACACGCGCGCGGCAGCGCGGGGGCCAGCACGTCCTCCACCGTCCCCTCCGCGAGCTTCACTTGCGGCAACCCCGACAGCGCCTCGCGCGCCCACGTCACCTTTCGGGGGTCCGGGTCCACACCGTGCACCGTGCGACTCGGCTCCGCCAACGCCAGCAGCGCGGAGAGCAGGCCGTGTCCACAGCCGATGTCCGCCACGATGCCACCCGACACCCGCTCGGCCACCGCGAGCAGCGGCGCGGAGGACGCCCGCGCATGCACATGGAAACGCTCGGCGGCGGGGAGTCCGGCGTACAGCGCGAGGGCCTGCTCGAGGAGCGTGCTCATGAGATGTAGTAGTCCGCGCCAAAGGCCCACGACAGGACGAGCAGCGACACCGCGCCCACCGCGAGCGCCCCTTGAAGCACGCGCGGCCGCTGCCTCAACAAGAGCGCGCCCGTGAGGAAGACCGGGAACGAGGACAGCAGATACCGCCCCATGCCCATGAAGTCCTTCGTGGACCATGCAGGCAGGCCGACAATCGCCAGCACATACACCGCGTAGCCCCACCCCAAAAGCTTGCGCGTGGGCCACACCAACGCGAGCGCCAGGAAGGTGAAGAACGCGTGCGCGGCCAGTCGGAAGGCCTCGCGCTTGTCGGTGGGGTTGAGCACCACGCGCTCGAACCAGCCCACCTTGAGCCACGTGTGCCAGCCGGGTTGCTGCGACCAGCCCGCCGCGCCCTGCACCTTCACGAAGGCGAGCGGGTCTCCGAACTGGTGCCACAGGTAGAGCATGTAGCAACCGAAGCCCAGGCCCGAGAGCACCGGCATGAAGTCCACCACGCCCCACTTCTCGCCCCGCGCGTGTTTCCACTCCAGCCGCCGCACGAGCAGCCCCAGCACCACCGCGGGCGCCACCGGCCGCGCCGCCGTGGCCACGGCCGCCACCAGCACCGCCGGAGCCAGGTGCCCCTTCTCCAGGAGCAGGAAGGACGACACCACCAGCAGGACGAACAGCGCGTCCGAGTACATGGCGCCGTAGAAGTACATGGTGAAGGGATACAGCGCCATCAACAGCCCGGCCTTCAGCGCCGTGTCGTCATCCGTCAGCAGCTTCGCCCAGCGCGTGAACATGAGCAGCGCCAGCGGGCCACACAGCAGGGTTATCAGCACCCCTGCCTGATAGACGTTGGGCCCCAGTGTCTCCACCGCGCGGATGACCAGCGGATAGAGCGGGAAGAAGGCCACCGAGCTCTGCTCGCCCGGCGTGTACTGGTAGCCCTCCTGGGCAATCCGCATGTACCAGCTCGAATCCCACGCCACCCAACCCATGGTGACGTACTCGTCCAACCGGACGACGGGGTTCTGCGGATTCTTGTGGAAGTAGCGCCACGCCCCCGCCGCCGCGGCTGCGCCGCAGAGCAGGACTGCGACGAGGACAACCAGGGCGATGGTGCGGGACGCGGAGCGGGCCATGCGGGCGGCAGGCTGTTCCTAGAACACCGCCCCGGTCAAGCACCGGGGTGGGAAGTCGCGCCCCCCACCCCGGTCACCTCGCGCTCAGCGCGGGTAGAACGTCTTGCCTGCCTTCACCATCTCCACCAGGAGCGGCGCGGGCGTGAAGCGCTCACCGAGCTTGTCCTGGTAGTGCTCCAGCTTCCGCAGCAACTCCGCGGGCCCCTTGCTGTCAGCGAAGTGGAACGGGCCCCCGAGGAACGGCGGGAAGCCCAGGCCGAAGATGGCGCCCACGTCGCCGTCGCGCGCGCTGCGCAGGATGCCTTCACCCAGGCAGCGGATGGCCTCGTTCACCATCTGGAACACCAGTCGCTCCGCCATCTCCGAGGCATCGAACGACTTGCGCTCCTTGCCGTGCGGCAGGAGCCCGTAGACGGTGGGGTCCACCTCCTTCTTCTTGCCGTTCTCGTAGAGGTAGAAGCCCTTCTGGCTCTTGCGGCCCAGCCGGCCATCGGCCACCACGCCATCCAGCGACTTCGGCGCCGCCATGCGCTTGCCGAAGGCCGCCTCCATGATGGGCCCCACCTTGTGGGCCACGTCGATGCCCACCTCGTCCAACAGCGTCATCGGCCCCACCGGGAAGCCGAACTCCACCAGCGCCTTGTCCAGCGCGGCGATGTCCGCGCCCTCGGCCAGCAGGTGCGCGGCCTCGTTCATGTACGGCGCGAGGATGCGCGAGGTGTAGAAGCCCGGACCGTCGTTCACGACGATGACCGTCTTGCCCTGCTTGCGCCCTACCTCCACGCAGGTGGCCGTCACCCAGTCCGCGGTGCCCGCGTGGGTGATGATCTCCAGCAGCGGCATCTTGTTGACCGGGCTGAAGTAATGCATGCCGATGACCTGCGCGGGCCGCTGGCTGCCCTTGGCCAGCTCGGTAATCGGGATGCTGGAGGTGTTGGACGCGAAGATGGCGTCGGGGCCGGTGACGGCCTCCACCTCCGCGAGCATGCGGTGCTTGAGCTTCAGGTCCTCGAACACCGCCTCGATGACCAGGTCCGCCGCCTTGAAGCCGCTGTAGTCGGTGCCGGCCGTAATCCGCGCCTGCTTCGCCGCCGCCTCGCGCCAGGTGAGCGAGCGCCGCTTCACCCGCTCGTCCAGGATGCCCTGCACCTGCTTCATCGCGCGGCTGGCCCCCGCGTCGTCCTTGTCCTTCACCCGCACCTGCGCGCCCTGGAGCACACCGGCCACGTAGGCGATGCCTCCACCCATCAGCCCGCCGCCCAGCACGGCCACCTTCTTCACCTCGCGCGGCTTCACGCTGGCGTCCGCCGTGCCGTTCTCCTTCTTCAGCGCCGTGGTCGCGAAGAAGACCTCCACCAGCCGCTTCGACACGTCCGACATCACCAGCTCGCCGAACGCCTTCGCCTCCGCCTCCAGGCCCGCCTTGCGCCCGGACTCCAGGCCCACGCGAATGACTTGCAACGCCTTCTCCGGCGCCGGGTACTTGCCGCGCGTCTTCTTCCTCAGCTGCTTGCGCGCCTGGTCGAAGAGGACCTTGCGGCCCAGCGGGTTGTCCTCCAGGGCGACCTCCGCCCACAGCTCCTTGTTCGCAAGTCCCTGGAAGAAGCCCGCGACGCCCTTCTTCTGCCCCACCGCCTTGAAGCCCTGGCCGTGCGCGCGCTCGGGCGTAAGCGTGCCCGCGGCCAGCTCCCGGGCGCGCTGGAGCGCGATGGCGCGGAGGATGGGCGTGGGCACCACCTCGTCGACGATGCCCAGCTTCTTCGCCTTGGACGGCTTGACGCTCTTCCCGGTGAGGATGAGGTCCAGCGCCGCCTGCACACCGATGAGCGCGGGCAGCCGCTGCGTGCCGCCGGCGCCCGGAATCAAGCCGAGCTGCACCTCCGGCAGGCCGAGCGTCGTCCTGGGGCTGTCCGTGGCGATGCGGTAGTGGCACGCCAGCGCCCACTCCAGGCCTCCGCCCAGACACGCGCCGTGGATGGCCGCGACAACGGGCTTGGGGAACGCCTCCAGCCGGTCGAAGCCCACCTGCCCCTGCTGGCTCATGGCGGTGGCGTCCTCCGCCGTCTTGAGCGTCTGCAGGTAGTCGATCTTCGCCCCGGCGACGAAACTGTCCTTCTTGCCGGAGATGAAGACCACCGCCTTCACCTGGGCCTCGCGCTCCACCTCCTCCAGCAGGAGCGTGAAGGCCGCGCCCACCTCGGGGGACAGCGTGTTGACGGCCGAGTCCGGCAAATCGAACGAGACGACGGCGACGCCGTCCTCCACGGTGAGGGAGAAGCCCTGCTTCGCCTCCAGCTCTTCAAGCTTGATGGCCATCACGCACGCTCCAGGACCACCACGGCGCCCAGGCCGCCGGCGGCGCAGACGGTGCACATCACCGTGTTCTTGTTCCGACGCTTCAGCTCGTTGAGGGCCTGCGTGACGATGCGCGCCCCCGTGGCCCCGAAGGGATGGCCAATGGCGATGGAGCCGCCCGTGACGTTGAGCCGCTCGCGGTCAATCTCCCCCACCGGCTCGCTCCAGCCCGCCTTCTTCGCGAACGCCTTGGACGCGAGCGCCTGGAGGTTGCTGCCCACCTGCGCGGCGAAGGCCTCGTGCATCTCCACCAGGTCGATGTCCGAAAGCTTCATTCCCGCGCGCTTGAGCGCCGTGGGCACCGCGTACACCGGCCCCTGCAACAGCTGGTCTCCCGGGTCCGTGGCCGCGTACGCGTGCGAGCGCAGGTAGCCCAGCGGCTCGTACCCCAACGCCCTCGCCCGCTCCTCGCTCATCAACAGCAGCGCGGCGGCGCCATCCGTGAGCGGCGACGCGTTGCCCGCGGTGACGGTGCCATACTTGCGGTCGAACACCGGCTTGAGCTTGCCCAGCGCCTCCAGCGAGGAGTCCTCGCGGATGATGTTGTCGCGAGTCACCGTCTGCTCGTACTGGGGCGGCACCGAGACGTGCATCACCTCGTTGTCGAAGCGCCCGTCCTTCCAGGCCGCCGCCGCGTTGCGGTGCGACGCCCATGCAATCCGGTCCTGCTCGTCGCGGGAGATGCCGTTCTCCTTGGCCATCTTCTCCGCGCTCTCGCCCATGGACAGGCCCGTGGAGTACTCGGCGATGGCGGGCGGCACCGGCACCAGATCTGTCGCCTTGAGCTTCTGGAAGGGCCTGAGCTTCTCTGGCAGCGAGCGCCCCTTGGAGGCCGCCGCCAGCGCATGCGCCAGGGGCCGGCTGGTGAACACGGGTGCGTCCGACATCGCCTCGGTGCCGCCGGCGATGGCCACGTCCACCTCGCCCACCGCAATCGAGTTGGCCGCCGTCGTCATCGCCTGGATGGACGTCGCGCAGGCCTTCGTCACCGTCGCCGCTTCAATCTTCATCGGCAGGCCCGCGGCGATGACGACTTCGCGGGCGATGGACGGCGCGGTCAGCGACGGAATCACCGTGCCGAACACCAACTGGTCGATGACGTTCGGGTCCAGGTCCGAGCGCTGCACCAGCTCCTGGACCACCATGCGGCCCAGGTCCAACGCGGTGAGCCCGGCGAAGACAGTGCCCGCCTTGACGAATGGGGTCCGCAGGCCGCGGACGATGGCCACCCTGCGGTGACCGTTACGCTTCTCGCTTGCCATGTGTGCCTCACCCTCCTGCGACGACGAGTGAGGCCCATCTAACGGGCGGTGATGCGCCGCGTCAACCCGCGATTGACTCAAGAGTCAATCCGCGAGCACTTGTCGCGAGGCGCGTCCGGCCCCCAATAGAGCGAGGGGGCGAAGGACCCATGACGGGCACCTCCACCCCCTCGTCCTGCTACTCACGGGGCCGGGCCCCGTTCACCTACTTCTTCGCGTTGGTGCCCGCGCCGGTGTCCGACTGCGGACCCACGGTGATGTCGAAGCGCACGCCACCCGCCTCTTCGACCTTGTCCGGCTTCTCCTCGCTGGCCGAGTGCTGGACCAGGTCCACCGCGAACTTGCCCTGGTCCGCATCAGTCACCTGCGCGACGAAGCGCACGCCGACATGGTGAGCGCCGTTCGGGTCCAGAATCAGGCCCTCCAGCCGCGCGCCGTTCGGGTTGACGATGCGCACCTGGCGCTCGCCCACCACCTCGAAGCCCGTGCCCTGGTGCTGCCAGCGCGCCCACAGCTCCTCGGGCAGGGTCAGGAAGAGCTGGCCGCGCTCCAGGAAGGACGGGCCGCCGGTGCGGTCCGGAATGCGAACCTCCAGGGCCGCCGTGCCGTGGGCGTCACGCAGCAGGTTGCGCAGACGGAAGTCGTACTCGCTCGCGGGCGCGAACGGCGTCAGGTTCACCACGTTGATGTTCTTCCACGCCAGGTTGTTGTTCCAACGCGTGTTGTTGAGCGTGTTGGAGCCCGCAACCTCCACCAGCGTCATCGGGTCCTGCGTCGACACCCACCGCGACAGCAGGCAGTAGTGGCCCGGCGCCGGCACGCCCGTCCAGGGCACCATGAACTCCTGCGTGGCGCCCGCGGGGATGCTGACGGCGATGGTGCCAATGGGCGCCCAGTCCGTGGGCCACACGGCCGCGCCACCGGAGCCGGTGTAATAGACGAGCAGCGTGCCACTCGCCGGGTTGCCCGGGGGCACGAGCGGACCGTTGTTGCGCAGCGTCACGTAGACGAAGTTCGTCTGGCCGAACTCCGGGTTCTGGTGGCCCACGCAGCCGGCCGTCTGGCAGACGCGGATGTCGGGGCTGATCCAGATGGGGTCCACCGTCGGCGTGAGGCCGAAGTCGCTGCCGTTGTCCTTGGAGTACACGTCCACGCGGCACTGGGTGATGGTGAGCGAGACGAAGTCCACCGCGGAGTCGTCCTGGACGATGACATCCACGAAACCCTGCGCGTTGAGGGTGGGGATGAGGTTGACCGCGCCGGGGAGCGCCGCCAGGTTGAGGTTGATGGTGCCCGTGGCGCCAAAGGCGATGCCCAGGTTCGTCAGGGAGTCGCCAAAGCCGGTGGCGACCTGCGTGCCCGCGGGGCCCATGAACAGCAGACCCATGGAGTCATTGCTGCCCAGGTTGCGCACCGACATGCGCAGGGTGGCGCCACAGATGGGGCCATTGCGACGCAGGTTGGTGAAGGTGGTGGCGAACCACCGGTCGATGCTCGTGTCGTCGAAGGCACGCGAGCCGGGGAAGGTGTAGTTCGCCGCGATGTAGTTGAGCATGCCCGTGCTGGGCGACACCGGCTCGGTGGGCAGCACGAAGCCGTCCGCGACGCCGTGGGTGAAGGTCTGCGCCTGGGCGGTGCCGCTCCAGGTGAAGGCCATCAGGGCCAACAAGGTGATGGCTGAGCCAAGGGTGGTTCGGGGGTGTGAGTGACGATGTTGCATACGCTCCTCGTGGTGCCGCGGGTTCAGCCGCACCGGTCCGGGTCGAAGAGGTCAGAATCGAGATGAGTGAATGAATGGCGGGCTGCGGCCGGCGAGGGAGCAATGCTCGTGCCCAAAACCAAACAAAGACATTGCGGGGATGACGCACCGCTCAATGCCTCGCGCAGAGACCTTTCACGCCACAAGAGTCGAGCTCCGTGTGGCGTGAAAGGTTACGTCGGGCCGCGCGCATTCCCAGACGGCGCGCAGCGGCCCTGAAGCTTTACGGCGTCAGCGTTCCCTGACGAAGCGCGAAGCCGTGGCGGTGCACGGCCTCCACGGCGAACTTCGCGGCCTCGGGGTCCGTGGGCGGGAGGATGCCGTGGCCCAGGTTGAAGATGTGCCCCACGGGGCCCGCGCGCAGGAGGATGTCTTTGACGCGCCCATCCAATTCCTCACGCGGAAGGAACAGGTGCAGCGGGTCCAGATTGCCCTGGACGGCGATGTCCGGCCCCAGCACGCGCCGGCCCTCGTCCATGGGCAGCGTCCAGTCCAGGCCCACCACGTCCGCGCCGGTGCGCTGGAGCAGCGGCAGGTGCGTGGACATGCCCACGCCGAACACGATGACGGGCACGCCGGTGGCCTTCAGCTCGGACACCATGCGCGTCAGGTAGGGCAGACAGAAGCGCTCGTAGTCCCACGGCGACAGCTCACCGCCCCACGAGTCGAAAATCTGGACGATGCTCGCGCCCGCCTCCACCTGCATCTTGAGGTAGGGGATGAGCGTGTCGGTGAGCTTGCCGAACAGGCGGTGCGCGAGTGCGGGCTGCTCGAACATCAGCCGCTTGATGAGGATGTAGCTCTTGGAGCCGCCGCCCTCCACCATGTACGCGGCCAGCGTGAAGGGCGCGCCCGCGAAGCCGATGACGGGCACGGAGTCATTGAGCGCCTTGCGCGTGCGGCGGATGGCCTCCGCCACGAAGCCCGTGCCCTCCACCGGGTCCGGCACGCCCAGCCTGTCGATGTCCGCCGCGGTGCGCACGGGCTCCGGGAAGTGCGGGCCCTTGTCCCCCAGCTCCAGCGTGATTCCCATCGCCTCCACGGGAATCAGGATGTCGGAGAAGATGATGGCCGCGTCCACGCCCAGCCGTGTCACCGGCTGCACCGTCACTTCGGCGGCCAGGTCCGGGTGCTTGCACAGGTCCAGGAAGGCGATGTTGCCGCGGATGGCCCGGTACTCGGGCAGGTAGCGGCCCGCCTGACGCATGAGCCACACGGGCGTGGTGTCGGTGGGCTGGCGGCGTGCGGCGCGGAGGAGTCGGTCGTTCACTTCGGGCTCTGGGTCAAAGCTCCGGTCGGGAGCGGAGAAGGATGGGACGGATGAGGGACCACGGTGCCGCGGCAGCGGGGCGCTGCTCCCAGGCCACTTCCACGCGAAGGGGCTCCTGGCTCGCGACGTCGGACTCATCCGACTGGGGAACGTAGAGCAGACGGTTGGGTCCCGCTTCCCAGGAGAACTTCCCCGGGCCGTCGTCGCGGACGAGCTTGTACTCGAAGACGCCCCCCACGGGCAGCGACAGTGTCACCGCGCCGGCCTCGGGGCGCAGCGAGCGCTCGGCCTTCCACCCGCCCAGCTCCGGCCCGCCGCCCACCACGCGCACGGACGCACCGCCCGTCGCGAGCACCACGGTGCGCCGCTCGCCTTCGCCGCGCGACCAGGCCCGCGCCTGCTGGGCGAGCGCCGCGAAACCACCCGGCGTGCGCGGCTTCAGCCGACGCAGCGTCACCTGACCGGGCGGATTCGTGACGTGGAAATACGCGGACTCGGCGAGCCGCCCCAGCATGCCCTGCGAGCCCGTCAGCGGGTCCACGCCCTGGCCCGCCTCGCCCAGCGCCTCCGGCAGGAACACATCCCGGGGCTTCGTCCCGGAGTTGATGCCGATGAACACGGCTTCGTCGGGAGTCACACGGGCATAGGCGAAGAGGTCCTCCCGGGCGGCGAGCACCAAGGTCTCGCCACGCTGGAGGGCCTCACTGCCCCGCCGCGCTTCCAACAGCCGACCAATCCACGCACGCAGCGGGTGGTCCGGCGTGAAGCGCATGTCGCCCCGATTCTCCGGCTCCTTCGCGCCGGTGAGCCCCTCCTCGATGCCGTACGTCAGCGCCGGCACACCCCGCGCGGTGAGCTGCACCGCCAGCGCCCGCTTCACCTTCTCCACGTCGCCGCCGCACTCGCTCATGACGCGGGGCAAATCGTGGTTGTCCAGCAGCGTCACCAGGGAGCCGGGCGCCGGGTTCAGCCGGTCGTTGAAGAGGACCGCGCCCAGATGCGCCGGCGAGCGGCCCCGACAGAAGACATCCACCAGCGCGAAGGCCAGCGGGAAGTCGAACATCGTCCCGAAGCGGCCCTCCTTCATCACCCGCGACAGCAGCACCGGGTCGCCGTCCAGCAGCTCACCCAGGAGGAGGAAGTCGTTGCCCGCGTGCGCGCGCAGGTCGTCGTTGTAGCGGGCCCAGAAGTCCATCGGCAGGTGCTTGACGGCGTCCAGGCGGAAGCCCGCGGGCTTCACCGCGTCCACCCACTTCAGCGACTTCGACAGCAGGTGCGCGTAGACCGCCTCCTGCTCCACCGCCAGGTCCGGCAGCCCGTGCACGTCGCGCATCACCAGCTCGCGCGAGTCATTCCAGTTGTCGATGGGCCCCAGGCCGTGGAACCACTCGGGCTTCTCGCGCGTGAGCCGCGTCTCCGGGCCCACGTGGTTGAGCACCACGTCCAGCACCAGCCGCATGTCCCGGCGGCGCAGCTCGTCCGACAGCCGCGTCAGCAGGGCCTCGTCACCGAAGCGCGGCTCCACCCGCCCGAAGTCCTCCACCCAGTACCCGTGAAAGGCGCCATAGCCGTAGAACTTCTCCGTCCGCATCTGGAAGACGGGTGAAAGCCACACCGTGCGGACACCGAGCGACTTCAGCCCGTCCAGTCGGTCGATGACACCCCGCAGGTCTCCGCCGTGAAAGGCCTGCGCGTCCTTCGCATCCACCGTCCCGTCATTGCCCGCGTCCCCGTTGGAGAAGCGGTCCACCATCACGAAGTAGATGGCGTCTCCGGCCGGAGGCGTCCACAGGCCCCTGTACGGCGCGGGAGAGGGAGGCGGCACGGGAGGGGCCTCGGGCCCGGGAGGCGGAAGCTCCGTCGGCGTGCTCTTGCCCGGCTCGATTCCCTCGCCTGCCGGCGCGTCCAGGCCGGGCACCACGCCAGGGCCCCCTTCCGTGTTCGGCACCAGCATGGGCGAGGCGAGGAACGAGTCGAACAGCGCGGCGGCCTGCCCCGAAATCTGCCGGGACACCTCGTTCTGCGCGTCGTCCTCGCGCTGCTGGTCGAACTGGAGCGCGGCGCCGTAGTCCTGCAAATCACTGGTCGGCTCCAGCGTGGACGTGGCGCGGTTCGCCGTCGTCTTCACATACACGTCCCAGGAGAAGCGCCCACCCACCTGGCCGAAGAACGACACCCGCGTCTCCACCAGCAGCAGCAGCGGAGCCTCCGGGGCCTGAGCCTTGAGCATCGCGAAGCGGCGCTGCGAATCCGTCACCTTCGCGAAGTCAGTGGCGTACCGCTCGTAGGGCACCTCCTGCACCTGGAGGTTGCGTTTGGCCAGCGCCTCCAGAACGCGCTGACGGACGCCTTCGGGGACCTGCGCCACGGTGCCGCGTCGCTGCGCGTCGTCCCGGATATAGGCCACCGCCACCACGGTGCCCTCGGGCGCCAGCACCGGCGGCCCCTGCCGCTTCAGGCAGCCCGACGCCATGAGCGCCAGGAAGAGGACGACCACCCACCGCTGTCTCAGAACCATCCTTCGGCCTCGATGGCGACCACCGAGTGCCAGTGGCGCTCGGGGCCGATGTACGTGTTGTACTGGTCCAGGCTATCCACGAAGGAGTTGCCGAACGCCGCGTGCTGCGAGGAGTGCTGCAAGCCATACAGCAGCCGCAAGCTGGGGCGCGCGTAGATGCCTCGTCCCGTTGGATTGAGGACGACACCCACCTTGCCCTGCCACGTGTTGCGCGTGTCGCTGTCGCCGTACTCCAGGCCGCGCGAGTCCGGCACGCCCCCGGAGTTGGTGAACACCGAGTCCACGTGGTTGCGATACAGGTTGCCGTTCTTGCTGCGCTCCGTGGCGATGCTCGTCTCCACGAGGAGATGGACGCGCTCGGTGAGGAAGTACTGGAGCCGCAGCACCGTGGACGCGATGAGGCGGTCGTCGTCGCCGGGCTTGATGGCGTTGTCCTCGTTGAACGCGTACCCCACCCAGACGCCCCACAGGGCCTCCAGCTTGTCGGGGATGAGCTTGATGTAGGCCTCGTTGCCCAGCGCCGCCTCGTAGCGCTCGTCGGTCTGGTCCGCGATGAAGACCGAGAACTCCCTGTCGCGGACGCGCTCCGTGTAGGACTGGTCCGGGTGCTTGCGCTCGAAGGTGAGGTACAGGTTGTCCCAGATGAGCGGCCCCAGGTTGCCGAAGCCCACGTAGCCCATGGCCCGGTACGACAGCGCGCTGCGCGGAGTCAGGTTGCCCACCTCGTAGTCCGCCTGACCCGGGTTCTGCTCGAAGTAGCGCTGCACCACCTCGCGCCGCACGTAGTCTTCGTAGTTGGTGTTGGGCGACGCGTAGAGCGCGTTGCGATTGCCCCGCACGTCTGGCTCGTAGCCGAGCTGCCCGCGCACCCCCAGCTCCAGGTGCCCCGGAATCAGGCGGTAGCGGAAGGACGCGGCACCGGTGAGCACCGTGTTGTACTTCTGGGGCCGCAGCGTGTAGCCGCTGTCACCCACCGCCAGCAGTACGTCGTAGCGGTCTCCCTGGTACGTGCCGGACAGGCCCACGGTGTCCCAGAGCAGCGTCGCCGGTCGCTGGTCGTAGATGTGCAAGTCATTCCAGCGGTCCTCGAGCGTGCCGAGCTGCCATGTCACCCTGTCGAGCAGGATGTTGCCGGCGCGCACGAACAGGTAGTCCGCGCGGAAGTTGACGAAGGAGCCGTTGCCCGGGTCCGCGGAGCGGAACGAGGTGCCGGAGAAGCGCGTGTGCACCTCCGCCCAGGCCTCGTCGGTTCCCGGCGCGGACTGGAGCACGTCCAGCCTCAGGTTCAGCTCGCCGTAGGGGCTCTCGTTGAGGAGCCGGCCGTACAGCCAGTAGTACCCGAGCTGGCCGGAGCCGCCCGAGAAATCCGGGCGGGTCATGATGCGGAAGTAACCCGCGGCGCCGAAGCGATCTCTCGACGCGTCGGCCAGGGTGACGAGCGGGATGAAGAGCAGCAGGAGGGCGCCGAGGCGCGCTGGCAGGACTCGCATGGACGGGCCCCGCTTATAGCGCACCTCGCCTGCCTGCCCCTACTCCGCGCGCAGGACGACGATGGTGCGCTCGGGCACCCCGTAGGTCACCCCCGTCACGGGGGACGGCGCGTCCAGCCAGGAGTTGCCGGTGACACGGGGCTCCAGGCCCGTGGCGGACAGGTACTCGGGACTGTCGAAGTACGCCTGGGTGTCGATGAGCCGCTTCCACTGGCGCCCCGGCGGCAGGGTGAACTCCACCGCGCGCGGCTCCATGTTGATGAGCACCACCAGCTCCGGGCCGAACGACGTGTCGGGGTAGTGCATCATCAACTGCTTGGTGTCCCAGCCCACCTCCTCGGTGTTCTGGGCGCTCTTCCACACCAGGGGCGAGCCCTTCTCGTAGTCGGGCGGCGCAAAGGCGTAGGCGTGCTCCTTGCGCAGGCGGATGGCGGCCTTGACGAACTCGTACATCCGGTGCCGCTCGTCGCGCGCCAGGTAGGCGCCCCACTGGTACCAGTTGAAGGGGTTGTCCGCGCGCGTGGAGTAGGCGTTGTTGTTGCCCAACTGCGTGCGCATCCACTCGTCGCCGCCCAGAATCATGGGCGTGCCGTGGCTGATCATCATCGCCATGAAGGCGTTGCGCATCATCTGCCGGCGCATGCTCTCCCCGCGCGTGTCACCCACCGGGCCCCAGTTGCGCGAGCGGTTGTGGTCCTCGCCGCTCACCTTGTCGCAGAAGGGGCTGTTGGGCGTGTCGCAGCACACCGGGTTGAGCGGGCCGCACTTGTTCTGCTTCACCTCGTACGTGAACAAGTCATACATCGTGAAGCCGTCGTGCACGGTGATGAAGTTCATCGAGTGGTATGGGCGCCGGCCGTTGCGCGAGTACCACTCCTTGCTGCCGTACATCAGGAAGGCGCCGTCCGCGGAGCCCGGCCTGCCGCACAGCGAGCCCTCGTTGGAGTTGAGCTTCCAGTCGTCGCGGTTGATGAACGCGCGCCACCAGTCGCGGAAGCGGCCGTTCCACTCGTACCAGCCGTTGCCGGGCTGGGTGAGCGAGTTGGGGAACTCGCCCATGGGCATGCAGTACCAGCCGCCCGCGCTCCAGGGCTCCGCGATGATGCGCGTGTTGTAGCGCTGGAGCACCGGGTCATCGACGATCTCCTGAAGCACCGTGTTCTTCGGGTCGTCCCAGCGGTTGTAGTCCTGATCCCTCTCGCCCAGGATCGGCGCCAGGTCGAAGCGGAAGCCATCCACGTGCAGCTCTTCGACATAGAAGCGCAGGCTGTCGATGATGAGCTTGCGCATGGGGCGGTGGTTGGGCCGCGTCTGGTTGCCCACGCCCGTGTTGTTCCAGTACGTGCGCCGGTCCCCGTTGAGCCCGTAGTACGCCTGATTGTCGATGCCGCGGAACGAGTACACGCCGGCGACCTCCGCCGGGTCCAACGAGTCCAGCGGCTCACCGGGCAGCACGTCGTCCGACTCCAGCTTCTCGCGCCAGAGGCCGCCCTCGCCGGTGTGGTTGTAGACGACGTCGACGATGACCTCGATGTCGCGCTTGTGCAGCTCCTCCACCATCCACTTGAACTCGTCGACGACCTCGTTCGGCCGCTTGAAGGCGGCGTAGGACAGCTCGGGCGCGAAGAAGTTGATGGTCTGGTAGCCCCAGTACCCGCCGTCCAGCGGCTTCTCGTGGATGGGGAGCAGTTCCACGGCGGTGATGCCCAGGTCCTTGAAGTAGTCGGCCTTCTCGCCCAGGCCCCGGTAGGTGCCGGGGAAGCGCACGCCGCTGGCGGGGTCCGCGGTGAAGCCCTTGGCGTGGACCTCGTAGACGATGAGGTCCTGCCACTTGTGTCCCGCCCACTGCTCGTTCTGGCGGTTGTCCCGCCACTGCCGCTCCCCGTCGCCCCACTGGTAGTCGCTCTGGACGAGGACGCTCTTGGCGGAGGCCGCGTACGTCACCTCCGTGCGCGCCGGCCCGCTGGCGGTGCTGCCCTTGCTCCAGTCGTGGTCCCGGTGCAGCGCCTTCGAGTAGGGGTCCGTCAGCAGCTTGTTCGGGTTGAAGCGGTTGCCGTCCACGTCCGCGTCCGCGCGGAAGCCGTGGATGGAGCCGGGGAACCAGCGTTGATCGAACTCCCAGTTGGGACCCCAGGCCCGGAAGCCGTAGTGCTGCCCCAGGCCCACGCCCTCCACGTAGACGTTCCACACGTCCCCGTAGCGCGTCAGCTCATAGGTGCGCGAGGGCCGGTTGCTCTCCGGATCATCGAACAGGAGCAGCTCCAGCCGCGTCGCGTTCTCCGAGTAGAGGGCGAAGTTGACCCCCTGGTCGGTGAACGTCGCGCCCATGTGCTTCATCGACTCGACGTCCTCGACGGTGTAGCTCGGGGCGCGGGCCTCGCTGTGGTAGAGCCGGACGTAGTCGCTCTCGCTGCAACCGACGGCGAACAGAAAAGCGACCAGGGTCGCGCCCCTCGAGAGGGACCAACGGGGAGTGCTCATACGGTGGGGTAGACCTCGACGGACCGGATGTCAGCTTCCATAACAAGCGCCTTCTGGGGCTGACAAGGCGGCCACCCCAGTTGTCCCTCTACGGACCCCGGAAACTTCCGGATGGCCCGGCGCGAGAATAACGCACCGCGCC
This sequence comes from Myxococcus sp. CA033, assembly GCF_013336625.1. Taxonomy (NCBI): domain Bacteria; kingdom Pseudomonadati; phylum Myxococcota; class Myxococcia; order Myxococcales; family Myxococcaceae; genus Myxococcus; species Myxococcus sp. CA033. Next base: position 731,330 of record NZ_JABUMU010000001.1, read on the forward strand.
CAACCGGCGAGGTTTGGGGAAAGCGCGACGCTCCGGGTAATGTGCCCCGCCGTTCTCTCCCCTCATTTTCGAGCGCGTCTTGTCCGAAGTCACCTTGAGCGGAATCAAGAAGTCGTTTGGCCCGAACCTCATCGTGAAGGGCGTGGACCTTCAGGTGGGACAGGGCGAGTTCCTGGTCATGGTGGGGCCGTCGGGTTGTGGAAAGACGACACTCCTGCGGCTCATCGCGGGGCTGGAGCAGGTGGACTCGGGCGAGGTGCGGATCGGCGGGGCGCGCGTCAACGACGTGCCCCCGAGGGATCGCGACGTGGCGATGGTGTTCCAGTCGTACGCGCTCTACCCGCACATGACGGTGCGGGAGAACCTGGCCTTTGGCCTGACGCTGAGGAAGTTCCCCCCGGCGGAGATCGCCTCCCGGGTGGCTGAAGTCGCGACGATGCTGGAGCTGGGCCACCTGCTGGAGCGCAAGCCCAAGGCGCTGTCGGGTGGACAACGTCAGCGGGTGGCCATGGGGCGAGCCATCGTCCGGCGCCCGAAGGTCTTCCTCTTCGACGAGCCCCTGTCCAACCTGGACACCGCCCTGCGCGTGCAGATGCGCGGGGAGCTGGCGCGGCTGCACCGCCGGCTGGGCGCGACGATGATCTACGTCACCCACGACCAGGTGGAGGCGATGACGCTGGCCACCCGGGTGGCGGTCTTCAACGCGGGCGTGTTGCAGCAGGTGGGGCCGCCGTTGGAGCTCTACAACCGCCCGGCGAACCGCTTCGTCGCGGGCTTCCTCGGCTCGCCCGCGATGAACTTCCTGGAGGCCCGACGCGACGGCGCGAACCTGGTGGGCAAGGGCTTCACGCTGCTGTCCCCCTCGGACCTCGCCCCGGGTGCGACGAACCTCCTGGTGGGCCTGCGGCCCCAGGACCTGCGCGTGGCGGCGCTGGGGCCCCTGACGGGCACGGTGGACGCGGTGGAGCGGCTGGGCTTCGACGGCTATGCCTTCGTCAGCACGGAGGCGGGCCTGGTGGCCGCGCGCTTCGACAAGGGCTCCCAGGTCTCGGTGGGGGACAGGGTGTCGTTGTCGCCGGTGGCGGACGCGCTGCACGTCTTCACCGAGGATGGGTCCGTGGCCCTGCGCCACCCGGTGGACCGCGAGTCGCTCGAGGTGGCGTCTTGAAGAGGCTGCTGGCGCTGGTGCTGCTCGCGACGGCGTGGAGCGCGCACGCGGCGGAGCCCCAGACAGCACCCCTCAAGCTGTGGCACGCGTACCGGGGTGGCGAAGAGGCCGCGCTCCTCCAGGCGACCAGCCTCTTCACCGAGAAGACGGGCGTGCGGGTGGACATGCTCGCCCTGCCCTATGACGCCTACGCGGCCAAGCTGACCAACGCCATTCCCCACGGCGCGGGGCCCGACGTCTTCATCTTCAACCACGAGCGGCTGCGCAACTTCCAGGGACAGAACCTGCTGGCGCCCACGACGGCGACCCTCGTCCGGGCCGACTACTTCGCCAACACGGTGGAGGCGCTGGAGGTGGATGGCCAGGTGTACGGCTATCCGATGTCGCTCAAGTCGCTGGCGCTCTATGTGAATACGAAGCTGGTGCCGCGCCCGCCCGCCACCACCGCGGAGCTGCTGGCGCTCCTGCCCACCCTGTCGAAGCCCGAAGAGGGGCGCTTCGGGCTGGCGTACGAGAGCGGAGACTTCTACTTCCACGCGCCATTCCTTTTCGGCTTCGACGGGCCGCTCTTCGACGCCACGGGCCGCGCGAGCTTCGACACGCCGGGGATGGCGCGCTCGCTGGCCTTCGTGAAGCGGCTCCAGGACGAGCGGATGATGCCCCAGGAGGTGTCTGGCGCGCTGGTGAAGACGCTCTTCAACGACGGCCGCGTGGCGATGACCATCAGCGGCCCCTGGTTCGCGGGAGAAATCGCACCGTCCGTTCAGTACCGCGTGGTGGCGCTGCCCACGGTGAGCGAGACAGGCACGCCGATGAAGCCCTTCCTCGGCGTGGAGGCGGCGTTCGTCTCCTCGCGCACGGAGCAGGCCGCGCGGGCGCACGAGCTGGCGCGCTTCCTGTCGCTGGGCGAGGCGTCGCGGGTGCGCACCACGGTGGGCCGGCAGATTCCGGCGGACGTGGCCGCGTACCAGCTCCAGGAAGTGAAGGACGACACGCTCATCTCCTCCTTCCGCGAGGCGGCGAAGGACGCCACGCCCATGCCCAACACGCTGGAGATGGCCCGCGTGTGGGAGCCGATGAAGCTGACGTTGCGCGCGGTGCTCCAGGGCGGAACCCGGCCCGAGGACGCGGGTGCACTCGCGGACCGTCGCTACCGGGCACTGCACCGGGAGCGCCCGCCCGACGCCAGCCCCATGCCCTGGCTGGGTCTCGCCGGAGTGATGGTCCTGGGCGGAGGCACGGCGTGGGTGCTGCGGCGGCCGGCACAGAGCCAGACATTCCGTCAGCGCTATCCGGATGTGTCGCGCGCGGTGGCGTATGTCGCGCCCGCGGCGGCGGGTCTGCTGGTGCTGGTGTTCATCCCCTTCGTGGTGGGCCTGTCGCTGTCGCTGTTCCACCACGACGCGGGGCAGTACACCTTCGTGGGCCTGGCCAACTTCGTCGACATCCTGGCCAGCCGTGGCTACAGCATCACCGAGCCGCTCTCGTTCTACTTCACGCTCGCGGTGACGCTCTTGTGGGCGGTGGTGAACGTGGTGCTGCACGTGAGCATCGGCCTGGGGCTGGCGCTGGTGCTCAAGGACCCGCTGCTCAAGATGCGGGGCATGTACCGGGTGCTGCTCATCATCCCGTGGGCGGTGCCCAACTACATCACCGCGCTGATGTGGAAGGGGATGTTCCACCGGCAGTTCGGCGCCATCAACGGCCTGCTCGTCGCGCTGGGCCTGGAGCCGGTGAGCTGGTTCACCCGCTTCTCCACGGCCTTCGCGGCCAACGTGGCGACCAACACGTGGCTGGGATTCCCGTTCATGATGGTGGTGGCGCTGGGCGCGCTGCAGTCCATCCCCCCGGAGTTGTACGAGGCGGCGGAGGTGGACGGGGCGAGCAAGTGGACGCAGTTCCGGCGCATCACCCTGCCCCTGCTCAAGCCCGCGATGTTGCCCGCCGTCATCCTGGGCAGCGTGTGGACGTTCAACATGTTCAACATCATCTACCTGGTGTCCGGAGGCGAGCCGGGCGGCGCCACGGACATCCTGGTGTCGGAGGCGTTCCGCTGGGCCTTCCAGCGCAATGAGCAGTACGGCTTCGCGGCGGCGTACTCGGTCCTCATCTTCGTGGTGCTGATGGGCTGGTCCGTCTTCACCCGGCGCCTGATGAAGCCCGAGGAGGCGTCATGAAGAAGCCCTCCGGCTTGAAGATGGCCGTCATCCACATGGGGCTGAGCCTGATGTGCATGGTGACGCTCTACCCGGTGCTGTGGGTGGTGAAGATGGCGCTGTCGCCGTCGGACGGCCTGTCGCTCACCGCCAACCCGTTCCCGGACGCGGTGACGTTCGACCACTTCCGGGACGTGCTGCTCGGCTCGGATGCGCAGGGGCGCTGGGTGTTCGGCCGGCAGGTGCTGTCGAGCTTCATCGTCTCCGGCGCCACGACGGTGGTGGGGCTGACGCTCGCGGTGACGGCGGCCTATGCGCTGTCGCGCTTCAAGTTCCCGGGCAAGGAGGGCGGCATGCAGGCCCTGCTCGTCACCCAGATGTTCCCGGCGACGCTGATGCTGGTGCCCATCTACGGCATCCTCCAGAAGCTGCGGCTGCTCGACAGCCTCACCGGGCTGGTGCTGGTGTACGCCACCACCGCCCTGCCCTTCTGTATCTGGATGCTGAAGGGCTACTTCGACACGCTGCCGCGCGAGTTGGAGGAAGCGGCGGTGATGGACGGAGCCTCGCCCTTCCAGGTGTTCATCAAGGTGGTATTGCCGCTGGCCCGCCCCGCGCTGGCCGTGACGGCGCTGTTCTCCTTCATGACGGCGTGGAACGAGTTCGTCCTCGCCGCCACGCTGATCAATGACCCGACCCGCTTCACCCTGCCCGTCGCCCTCCAGCGGTACGTGGGCGAGTACAAGGTGGAATGGGGCAAGTTCGCCGCCTGCGCGTTGATTGTCTCCGCGCCGGTCATGGCGTTGTTCTTCGCTCTCCAGAAGCACCTCGTCGGCGGGTTGACCGCTGGCGGCGTCAAGGGGTGATGGCCGATGTCGTCGCGTTGTCCGCGGTCCCTTCTTCTCGTGTTGTCGTTGCTCGTCGTGGCCTGTGGTGATGACCCGGAGGGCGGCCAGCCCCCCTCGCTCACCCCGCCCACCGTGAGGGAAATCACCCCCACCGGTGGCCCCATCGCGGGCAACACGCTCATCAACGTCTATGGCTCCGGCTTCGAGCCGGGCGCGAAGCTCTACCTCGGCAACCAGGAAGCCCTGCGCGTCGTCGTGGTCAACGCCTTCCGCATCTACGGCTACTCCCCTTCCGCGAGCACCGCGCAGGTGGATGTGCGCGTGGTGAACCCGGACGGCGCCTATGGCGTGCTGGTGAAGGGCTTCCTCTACGAGGGGCCCCCGACAGCGAACATCGACCAGGCCGAAATCATCAACGGCAACACCGACGCGGTGAGCGGCGGGCAGCCGGTGGGCGTGCTGGTGCGAGGCGCCATCACCGTGGCCGGCCTCACCCGAGGCGTGGGTCAGGGCGGCGGCGTGCGCGCGCAGGTGGGCTTTGCTCCGGCGAACGGCGAGCTGCTCAAGACGGAGAGCTACACCTGGGAGGAGGCCACGTACGAGGGCGACTCCGACAGCGGTGAAGCGGACATCTACAAGGGCAACGTGCTGTTGCAGCCGGCCATCGGCGGAGAGAGCCGCGAGTGGGTCATCACCATCCGCTTCTCCATCGACGGCGGGAAGACGTGGGTGATGGCGGATGGCGATGGCACCGCCAACGGCGTGACGGAGGACATGCTGCGCCGCGTGTTCATCACCCGGCCGCGCGTGGACTACTGCAAGCTGGGTCCCGACGGGAACCGCGCCAACCCGGAGCTGTTCTACCGCCCCACGGACTCGACGCTGATCAAGGTTGCGGGCCAGGTGTACGCGGCGGGCATCACCCAGGGCGCCGGCGCGGGCTCGGGACTGGTCGCGCAGTTGGGCATGGGGCCGGTGGACTCGGACCCTCGAAACTCCGCCGCGTGGACGTGGGTCCCCGCCGTCTACAAGGCCGAGCACGGCAACAACGACGAGTGGGAAGCGGACCTGCCCAACCCGGGCACGGTGGGCACGTACAAGCTCGCCTTCCGCTTCAGCATCAGTGAGAACGCCTGGCGCGTGTGCGACGCGGACGGCGTCAACGACAGCGTCGAGGGCGAGCTGACCTTCAGCCTGGCGAAGCTGGGCACGCTCACCGTGGGCACCGAGGCGCCGAAGCCGCCCGTGAGCTGGTGCAAGATTGGCGAGGACCAGAAGGCCCCCGAGGTCATCAACTACCAGACCACGCAGACGTCGGGACTCAAGACGGTCTTCGCCCAGGTCCACATGCCGGGCGTGACGGACAAGGTGGGCGCGGGCCCGGGCATCTCCGGCCAGCTCGGCTGGGGTCCCGCGGGGGAGGACCCACGCACCTCTCCCTTGTGGAACTGGGCCACGCCGCTGGCCTGGGCCAAGGACAACTTCGAGGTCAACGACGAGTGGAAGGGCACGCTGCCCAACCCCGGCCTCAATGGCGACTACCGCTATGCGGTGCGCTTCAGCGCCAACGGCGGTCCCATCCGGGTCTGCGACGGCAACGGCGTGGATGACGGCGGCCAGGACTTCGAGCTCGCGCAGCTCGGCCAGCTCACGGTCGCGGGCGAAGTGGTGGTCCCCAAGGTCATCGGCTACTGCAAGCTGGGCACGAATGGGAACGACACGCCGGAGACGGTGACGTATGCGACGGACGCGGTGGCCAACCGCAAGGTGGTGGCGCAGGTGTTCGTGCAGGGCGTGACGAGCGGCGCCGGCGCGGGCACGGGACTCGTGGGCCAGGTGGGCTGGGGGCCCGCAGCGGAGGACCCCGCCACGTCGGCGCAGTGGAACTGGACGACGACGGCTGCGTACAAGGACGAGGTCGGCAACAACGACCAGTTCGAGGCCACACTGCCCAACCCGGGCACGCTGGGCAGCTACCGCTTCGCCTACCGCTTCAAGGTGAACGACGGTGCGTATCTGCTGTGCGACTCGGACGGCAACAGCGGCGGCCCCACGGGCTTCGACCCGACGAAGATGGGCACGCTCACCGTGAGCGCGGCGCAGGACATCTCCATCGGCTGGTGCAAGCTCGGCGGTGAGGCCATCGAGCCTCCGCCAAGCGAGGTGTACCGCGTGGGCCAGGCGACGAAGGAAATCTATGCCCAGGTCTACATGGAGGGTGTCACGCCGGGCACGGGCGCGGGCACGGGCATCCAGGGACAGGTGGGCTACGGCCCGGAGGCGGACGCGCCGGAGACGGCGAGCTGGCAGTGGACCTCCACGGGCGCGAGCTTCAACCGCGAGTCAGGCGGAGGCGGGAGCAACGACGAGTGGAAGGCCGCCCTGCCCAACCCGGGGACGGTGGGCCGCTACAAGTTCGCCATCCGCTTCAACGTGAATGGAGGCGCGTACCGCTACTGCGACGCGGACGGCCTCGGCAACGGCTTCACGCTCGCCCAGGCCGGTGGCCTGGAAGTGAAGCCCGTGGCCGTGGACGCGTGCCAGTTGGTGGGTCCGGCCACGTTGAGCGCGACGCCGGGCGGCGCCACGCAGGTGGTGCACGGCAAGGTGCTCGTGACGACGGTGACGGACGTCACCAGCGGCGCGGCGGGCGCGGGAATCACCTCGGAAGTGGGGTATGGCCCGGCGAGTTCGGACCCGGCGACGGGGACGGGCTGGAACTGGAAGGCCGCGAGCTTCTCGGGCGAGACGGACAGCGGAGCGCAGGACGCCTATGAGACGTCGCTGACGGCGCCCGCCACGGAGGGCACCTACGCGGTGGCCGTGCGCTTCCGGTATCAGACCGGGGCCTGGGCCTATTGCGACCGGGACGGCAGCGCCAACGGCTACCAGACGGCGCAGGCGTCGGTCCTGACGGTGGCCGCGGTGGTGCCGCCGCAGGTGGACTGGTGCCGCCTGGGCGGTGAGACGCAAGCCGCGCCCCCTGTCGAGGCCTACACCATTGGTGAGGCAGCCTCGAAGGTCATCGCGGTCCAGGTGCACGAGGCCGGCGTGACGCCGGGCGCGGGCGCCGGTGCGGGCATCGTCGCGGAGCTGGGCTACGGGCCGGCCGGCAGCGCCCACACGAGCGGAGGCTGGCAGTGGACGGCCGCGACACATGGCGCCGACACGGGCAACACCCAGAACGACGAGTACCGGGCCACCCTGCCCAACCCAGGCACGGCGGGCAGCTTCCGGTTCGCCTACCGCGTGAAGCTTGGCACCGGCCCCTACGTGTACTGCGATGCGGACGGGACGGATGACGACTTCGACATCGCGGACGCGGGCACGTTGACGGTGCAGGCGGCGGCCACGGGCGTCTGCCGGCTGCAGAGCGTGAGCGGGACGACGGTGGGCAGCGGCGATGCCGTCACGGTGACGGGCCGCGTGCGCATCCCCGGAGTCACCAACGGCCCCGGTGCGGGCACGGGGCTTCAGGTGCAGGTCGGCCTGGGCAACGCGGACGTGGACGCCTCCACCACCTCGGCGTCGTTCACCTGGAAGCCGGCGACGTACGCCGGAGAGGCCTCGGGTGAGGCGGACACGGATGAATTCACCACCGAGCTGCGTCCGGCCTACACGACGAGTCGCGCCGTGAGCCTGCGCTACAGCACGGATGGCTCCACGTGGACCTATTGCGACAAGGACGGCAGCGACGTGGGGGGCTACACGCTGGGCCAGCAACACGCCCTCACCGTCGGAAACCACGCCGGCATCGACTACTGCCGGCTCCAGTGGCCGCTGAAGCTCAGTGATTTGAGCGGCAACCGAACCATGTACGGATTCATCTACGAGGACGGCGTCACCAACGCCCCTCCTCCGGCCACCACCCTGTCGGCGGAGCTGGGCCACGGCCCCAAGACACAGGACCCGGGTGTGAGCCCGGCCTGGACCTGGGTGGCTGGCACGGTTCAGAGCGATGGCGGCAACGACGACGAGTACAAGGCGGACCTTCCGGTGAACGCCGCCCTGAACCACGGCTACCTGTGGCGCTTCCGGGTGGGCACCGGCCCGTACTGCTACGGCGACTGGCAACCCAATCCTGGCGAGGGCGGCTCAGCCAACGGCGTGGCCCCGGAGAACCTGGGCACAGTGGACGTCGCGCCCGTCCCCTAGGCCCCTAAGTCACCGGCCGCACGAGCGTTTTCACGCTCCGCGCGGCCGGTGACGGAAGATCCTGGGTCTTCGAAACAGGTGCTTGACAGTGGAGTGAGCCACTTATAAAAGCCCGCTCGTCGCAACGCGGAACACGCCTGCGGGCGGATAGCTCAGCGGCAGAGCGTCGCCCTTACAAGGCGAGGGTCACAGGTTCAATCCCTGTTCCGCCCAAGGTTATGGGGAGTTAGTTCAGTTGGTTAGAACGCCGGCCTGTCACGCCGGAGGCCACGGGTTCAAGTCCCGTACTCCTCGCCATTGAGAGCCCAGCAATCCTTAGGGGTTGCTGGGCTTTTCTTTTTCCTCCCCCCATGTGCCCTCAGCGTGCCCCCTCGGGCGGCGTTGGCTGGAGCCACGTGGTGCTGGAGGGGTATCTGCCGCTCGATCTGCTGCACCGCGCTCTCTCGGGCCTCCGGCGCGACGTGGGCTGGCAGAACACGGAGGGGCCGCGCAGGTACCGCTCCCCTTGAGTGCATCCCCACCGAGCCGGGAAGGTCCAGCGCCCGTCCCCCAGGCAGCATCAGCGCCTGCTGGGGCCGCGGGCACAGCGGCACCACCCGCGCGAGCAGGGCGTCGTCGATGTCGAGGAAGTGCGCGGTGACATGCCACTCGTCCCACAGGAATCGCAGGCGTGGCTGCGCGCTGCCCGCCTCGTCGGTGGGCGCGCGCCGTGCCGGCATCCTCACGGGCCCGTGTAGCGGTAGGGGGCACCGTGGAAACCGGCCGCCGCCAGTTCCGCCGGTGTGCGCAGGAACGGGTTGGGCGTGGCGGACACGGAGGCGAGCAGCGTGTCGATGAGCGCGACGCGGTCGGCCGTGGCCAGCGGAAAAGCCGGGGCGAAGGCCTCGCGGGGCACTGGCGTTCCCCACAGCAGAGGGTCCGTGCCGGCCTGTCCGTCGGAGGCGTCGTCCGGGTCGCCGTGGGCCGCATCGCGGGCCGACGGGGCGGACAGTGGCGCCAGGCGCGGCAGCACCGCCTTGAACCAGGCCTGGAAGGCCTTGTTGTCCGGAAGCGTGAAGTTGACGAGGTTGGCGTCGCCGCGGAGGTAGCGCACAAGCCCGAAATCGAGTTCGCCGTAGATGTCGGCGGCGTTCACGAACTCCCACTTGAGCGCCTGCAGTGGCCCGTGGATGGCGCTGGCCGTGTCCTGCGGGAACTGCATCGCGTCCACCTTCAAGTAGCGGATGTCGATGGACGCGGCCCACATGGCCTCAACCGCCAGCCGCATCTCGTGGTCGTCGTGAAGGTGCTCGAAGCGGCGGTGCATCCATTCGCCTAACGCGGCGGCCAAGCCCAGGAGGGCCCGGAAGGACAGATGCGCGAGGTGGCCCTCGACCGTGCGGTGGGTGCTACCGAAGGCCGACATCGCCTCGCCCGGACCCCAGCGGTGGGCGACGGGCAGGCCGGCGATGGGGGCAGCCTGAAGGTAGGGCGGCAGCGGCAGGGACATGGACGGTTCTCTAGAACGGGACAGGACGGGGCGCGAGACGAGATAGGAAGGCCCTCTCCTCGAACAGCACGCACGGGGGCTCCCAGGGGGCGCATCGGCATGACCACCGACATGGGTCAGGCCGCGGTGTTTCCTGATGAGCAGCGGGTTCACCACCGGCGAGGTGCCACAGCTTGCCTCGCGGTGTCCGGATACGGCTGTCGCGGCTGTTCGTGTACCTCGCCGCGCCAATAGACGTCGTCCCTATCATCAGGTGTCAGGCTTCGCTCGATGGCGCGTTGCACTGATGCCAAGAGCATCCGCTGCCACTGGCCCTGAGACATGCGTCCTCATCCCTGAGGCTGTACACGGAAATGGACCCTCCGTACCGCCGTTCGGCCACACACAGGGCCCCGCTTTATTCGTATCGCGGAGCGAGTGGTATAGCGTGAGGTGTCTGGATTAGACAGACGGAATGAACCCATTCATCTCTCGTGTCGTGACCACTGTCGCATTCACTCTCTTCATGTCCGCTGGCCTGACAGCCTGTGGTGATGACGAGGTGAGCTCCGACGAACAGGCCCGACGCGCATACCTGGGACTCGATGAGTCCGTCAGCAAAGCCCTGCAGCTCGGCTTCGCCGGCTTCAACGCCGCTTCGAGCGCCAACATCCCGGCCCAGTCAGCACCCGGCAACGTGTCCGGGACGCTCCTCATCTCCGGACAGGTGGACCAGGGGGCCTCCAACAACAAGGGGATGCGACTGCGCGTGGGAATGGCCACCTACTCCGACGGCGAGATTGTCGTGGGCGAAGACGAGGAGCCGGTGAACATCACCTACGCGTCGACCACCGATACGGCGACCCAGCCGGAGCTGAACCTCCAGCTTCGCAACATCCCCAACGGCACCTTCTCCGGCGCGCTCACGGGCCCCTTCCAGATGACCGGTGACCTGGAGGGCGAGGTCACCCTCAACCTGACCCTCGCCGGTGAAATCGAGGACGACGGCACCGGCAAGGTGCGCCGCAAGGTCGGCACCACCACGGTGACGGGCACCGCCACGTCGGGCGACGGCTCGTACAACGTGAACCTCACGCGGTAGTCGCCGCACACTGCCTCCCATGGAGCGCACGACGTGCGTGGGCTCGGGCTCCGGGCGGGGCAACCACGCCGACGGCCGACGACCCTCGTGCCTCGACACTCGCGGGGACAACGTGGGACGCTCGTTTGCCCATCCCTGAGCACCGGGATGGGCAATCCCATTCTCGTGCCTGGATTCACTGAAGCCCCCATGTCTTCAAATTCCGCATCCCGTGGCCGCTGGACAGATGAGGTGCTCGAACCCTTTCGTTTCATGGGCGAGCCCGTGGCGGACGCGGTCATCCAGGAGGTCTTCGCCAACAACGAGGTGGCGACCGTCAACCGCATCCTCCAGAGCATCCAGTCGAATGTGCACCTCGTTCCAGGGGAGATGCCAGACGCCGTGGAGTCGTACCTGAATCAGACGGATGACTGGCCCGAGTGGGCCGATGCGGAGAAGGTCCTTCTGGGCCAGCGGCTCTTCCAGCGCTATGGCATGCAGATGACCCTGGCCTATTTCACGTGGTCCCTGCCCTGTTGCTACGCCTGGGCCAAGGCGGCCAAGGTGCTGACCTGGACGGGCGGTATCGACAAGCACGTGCATCGTCGCATCATCGAGACGGCGCAATTCGTCCTGGATGTCATGGGCGAGGGTGGCTTGGGGCCGAAGGGCTTCGGGGTGCGCACGGCGCAGAAGATCCGCCTGCTGCATGCCACCATCCGCTACCACGTCGGCGGAGATGCCAGGTGGCAGGCGTCCGAGTGGGGGACTCCGGCCAATCAGGAGGACCATGTCGCGACGCTCTTGACGCTGGCCCTGGTCCCCCGGGTCCTGACCCGGCTCCAGCTCGACTTCACCCCGCAGGAAGAGGACGCCTACTTCCACTGCTGGCGAGTGATTGGGCACTTCCTGGGCATCCACCCCACGCTGTTGCCCCGAGACCTGGAAGATGCCCAGCAACTCTGGGAGGCCATCCAGCAGCGTCAGGTGAAACCCTCGGTGGAGGGGGTCGCGCTGACCAAGGCGCTCGTCGACTATTTGAAGACGCGCATCCCCGGCACGATGATGGACGGCATCGCGGTGGCGATGATGCGTGAGCTGTGCAGCGAGGCGGTGGCCGACGCCGTCGGGCTGGAGAAGTCGGACTGGACGCGCCATCTGCTGGGGCCGATGCGGTGGATGTTCTCCCTGTCGGACGAGGCGCAGGACCAATCGGGCCTCGCGGCGAAGATCTCCGCCTCCCTGTCTCGCGAACTGCTGGAGGGGCTGCACTCCTCCGAGACGGGTGGCAGCCGGGTATCCTTCCGCATCCCCCAGTCGCTCCAGGAGTCGTGGAACCTCACGGCCCCCGGGGAAAAGCAGGCCAGCTAGCGCGGGGGGCTCGACGCATGTCGTCAGCAACCCGCCTGCTCAACCCTGACCTGGAGCGGACACACAGCTCGCTCCACGGGGTGAACGCATCCACGACGCATCCTGAAATCAGCCTGGCTCCTCGCCCGGACAACCCCCCAGGGGGCGGGGGTTGGATTCACGGATGGTCGAACAACCTGAGCCGTGCTACGCCGGGCTCCACATGCCCAGAGCCCGTCGCGTCACCCCCTCCCCCCGAACCCCTCGCTCTCTTCCCGCGCGCGGCGCTTCCTCGGCGACGCCGTCACTGGATGAGGCCTTCCAGGCCATCGTGCACGGCGCCGTGCAGGAGTCGTTCGCCCCGCTGATGACGGCCATGCGCCGCCTGTCCGAGCGACTGAGCGGCCAGCCCTACTCCGCCCCGCCCGTACAGCAGCGCAAGGCCCCCGCGCCACAGCCTCCCCCCCAGGTGCAGGCCGTCGTCGAGCAGCCTGTCGCCTGCGCCGTCATCGGTTGTCGACAGCCCGTCCGCACGCTCGGCTACTGCTCGGCGCACTACCAGAAGCGTCGGCAGATGGTGGCCACCGGTCGGCTCCATGCCGCCTGGGTCGAGCACGCCGCGCCCCACTCCATTCCGGATGTCATCCTGTCTCGCCGTCGTCGCTCGGACAGCTCGGCGGCGACCCCCGCGAGCACCGCGACTCCCGCTCCGAGCGGTCCCCGCGTGTGGGTCCGCAAGAAGGGCCAGACGCAGTCCGTGGGCCCCCAGGGTGAAGAGGGCCCTTCCGCACCGTCCATCCTCCCCACCCTGCGCCCGGCCGAGGGCGCCGACGCGGCGGACACCGTGAAGCGTTGGGCCGCGGAGTTCCTCGCGACCAAGCGTCGCAACTGAAGGCTGTCTCAGGACCCCGCGCTGCACCCGGGCAGACGTCCCGCTCCTCGCGAGTCGGGACACCCGAGGGGAGCGCGGGGTTCATCCCCGCGTGACACACGACAGGGATGAGCCTGTTTACTCCCCCCGGGTTTGAAGCCGGCTGCGCCTGAGAGCCTTTGCGCTCAGTGGCAGGTCCAGGACTCCTCGGTCCAGTCCCCACAGACACTCTTGCGACACAGCGTGTAGTTGCACGTGTCGCCCATATAGCCACAACACGCCACGTCCGCGTCGCTGGTGCCAGAACAGTGCACCCGCTTGGCCGACTTGTACGTCTCGGGCGACTCGTTATCACCACACGACTCGCCGTCGTCACCACCACAACCCGCCAACAAGGGAACCGCGATGAGCATGCACAGAAGGGTACGCATGTCTCACAGAGGAACATGAGGCACACATCCAGGGCCACGGAACCCGAGTGAAACACCCACCCAGTCACATGTATCAATCACCAGGAAAGTATTTCTCGCGACCCGAGAGCGCGGTGTTCATCTCGTCTGGATTTCCAGAACACCGCGCAAACACTCGCCTCGCTCAGTAACGAGCCTGGAGCATCACCGTCGCTCCGAAGGTGCTCGCATCCTTGAAGACAGGCACCGCCACGCCGGTCACGTCGTCGGTGAACTCCACCTTGTTCGGGTCATTCGCGTAGGAGACCTCCGCCACGACGCCCGCCAGCGAGCCCAGGTCCCACCGGGTCGTGGCCTTCAACGTCAGCACCGTCATCCGGTCCTCGCCTGCCGGGAGGACGCTTATCTGATGGGGCCCTCGGAGCAGCAGATGATTGGACTGGCTCGGCCCCAGGAGTCCCCCTGCATTGAGCACCGCGGGCAGCGTGAGCCGGGCAAGGAATCCTGGCGTCAGGCCCCAGCGCTCGAGGTGGTAGTCGGCGCCCAGCGAACCCGAGACTTCCGCCCGGGGCTTCGCGGAGCGACGAAAGGCCTCGTTCGGGAAGACCCACGGAGCGTCCAGTTGAATGAAGCTCGGAGTCCGGTAGTAGGCCAGTCCGTACACCCGCAGGAAGTCGTGCCGCACCCGAACCTCCAGGGCCGCGGCGCTGGCGCTCTGGGTACGACGCCGCTGAGCCGGCCACACCTCCGGATCCAGGAGGTCCTGCGACACCAGGCTGCCTTCCAGGGAGACCGAGGCGGCGAACCCGGCGGAATACGTCCCGGCCGTGAAGAACCGTTCAAAGAAGACAGGGTCGCCTCGATAGAGCGACAGGTCCACGTTGCTCCCGATGGGCTCGCCGTGGTGCCACAAGGCCCGAAGTGAGGCTCCCCTCATGGTCATGGGAAGCTCCGCCCCGCTCGCCGCGGCGGTCGGATTCTCCCCCTGGTTCCAGGACATGCCCTTCAGCTCCAACTGGAGTTGGGGCGACACGTCCACGAAGCCACCCGCGAGCAGCGCGTAGTAGCGCCCCGAGTCCCCCAGCACCTCGTTGACGACCGCCGATTTGAGCGCCGCGAACACGCCCCACTGCCGCCGCGCGAGCCGTAGCTCCAGCGCCGGCTCGCTCCCCGGGCGGCGCGGGAAGGCCTCCCGCCCCCACGTCACGGGGTACGTCGAGCCCAGGTACAGCCGGATGGAGCTCAGCGGATAGACCCCCAGCGCCAGGCCTTCATCGGCGGCCCAACTGGAAGGCCGGTAGCGCAGGCGGAAGGCACTGCCATTGTCCACGAAGGTGGCCCCCCGACTGGCACCACTCGACGAGAGGAAGAACGACAGCGCCGCCTCGGCGCGCAGACCCGAGGTCAGCTCGGGAGTGTGTGCGTCCAGCGCCGCGTTCCACAGGGCGGACGAGCCCGCGGTGTCGACATCCTCGTCACCCGCGAGAAAGGAGAGTCGCGCCTGGAAGGGCCGCTCCGCCGGGGGTGATTCGGGAGCCTGCCCCAGGGTGAAAAACAACGACAAAGACAAGAGCACAGGAGACATGGGGCGCCGCGTCTATCATGACTCCCCGCCCATCGCGCCTTCCCTATGTCACTGCCTGGAGTGCCAACGGCGGCCGCGCCACCTTCCCCTTCTGTCCGCGGTGCGGAACCACCCTGTCCCGGGAGTTCGACAGCCTCCCGGAGTTCCTCGCCATCGCCGTGGGCCCTGCCCCCTTGGAGCTTGAACACCTCGAATGACATTCCGCCCCGCGAAACAATGACAACCATGTTTCGCGTCGCGGAACAAAACGAGGAAAAACCTAACAGTACGAAAAATCAGATAGACGAGAAGACATCCTCGGAGTCTTAATCGTGAGAACGGGGCCGCCTGTGAATGCAGCGTCGGCTCACGTCGGTCCGGGTGCCTCATGCCCCGGGCATGAAGTCCCACGTCACCCACGAGGAGAAGTCATGAATCAGAGAGAGCTGACCTTCCGTCTCGGATTGCTCCTGACCCTGGCCTGGACGACCACCGCAGGAGCGCAGTCCCTGAGCAGCTTCACGGCGACATACCGGGGCGGCGGCACGTCGCTGTGCAGTTCCACGTACAACCTGCGCGGCCAGGAGCCGTCGGCCTCGGGCAAGTACCCGGTGTTCATCTACACGGTGGGCACCACGGAGCCGTACGAGCACTCCTCGGCGCTGGCCGCCGTGGAGGAGATGGCGTCGCGCGGCTATGTCGCCGCCACCGTGGAGTACGACAACGCGACGTTCGGCACCTGCTCGTCGATGACCACCCGCTCCAAGTGCATCTATGACGGGAGCCGGGCCACCAGCGCCGTCGGCACGCTGTGTGCTCGCGCCAAGGCGGACTGCTCCAAGGGCATCGTCGTGGCGGGCTTCAGCCAGGGCTCCATCATGGCCATCCTCGCCAAGAACCATGACTCGCGAGTCCAGGCCGCGTATGGACTGGGCGCCGGCGTCCAATACTCCATCTACAACCTGCGCTCCTGCGTGGCCAATGGCAACCGGGCGCTGCCGAGCAGCCGCCTGCGCATCGTGAACGGCGAGCAGGACATCTTCGTCGGCCCCACCGAGTCCTCCGTCCGCTCTCAAAACACGGAGACGACGGGCCAGTCCTGCCCCCTGGCGACGTCCTGCTTCGCGAGCAACAACAGCGGCTGGTACATCATCAAGGACATCCAGCTCGGCGACCTCAACGCGGACCACTGCTACATGCGCTCGGGAGGCTGCACCGGGCTGTTCCTCGACTCGACCTGGCGCACCGGCTCCGCGCCCTGGTCGCTGCGGACCAACCTGGACTGGCTGAAACAGTTCACCACGCCGTAGTTGACGCCTGGCGCCAGCCTCCGGGCACTTGCGTGAGGCTGGCGCGACGACGGACAGCGAACACTCCGGCGCCGGGAATGCTCGGGACGTGTTGAGTATCCGCACGGACGCCGAGCATTTTCCCCAGCCGGGTGAGGTGCGCGTGTTTGCGTCGCGCCATGACCACTTCGAGCATCCTCATCCTGGGCGCGAGCGGGACCACCGGACGACGCGTCACCCGGCTCCTCCAATCACAAGGTCACTCGGTAAGGGCCGCGTCGAGACACGCGGACGTGCGCTTCGACTGGAAGGACCCCGGCACCTGGGAACAGGCCGTGGGCCCGGCGTCGCGCATGTACCTCATGGCGCCACACGAGCAACCCATCGACCCCGCCTTCGTGTCCCTGGCCGTGTCCAAGGGCATCCGCCGCATCGTCCTGCTGTCGAGTCAGGGCATCGAAATCATGGGAGACGAGCGCCTCATGTCCGCCGAGCGCCTGGTGCGCGGCTCGGGCGTGGACTGGACCCTCGTCCGCCCGGACTGGTTCAACCAGAACTTCGACGAGGGCTTCTTCAAGCCCGCGGTCCTCGCCGGACGCATCACCCTCCCCGTCGGGGAGACGAAGCAGGCCTTCGTCGACGCCGACGACATCGCCGCCGTGGTGACCGTGGCGCTGACGAAGGACGGCCACGAAGGCCAGAGCTACGACGTGAGCGGACCTCGCGCGCTGAGCTTTGGCGAAGCCTCGGCCATCATCGGCCGCGCCGCCGGACGACAGGTGCGCTTCGCCGGAGACGCCGACACCTATCTCTCCGAGCAGCGGGCCCTGGGCCGACCCGACGAGGCCATCCAGGGCGAAATCAAGGCGTATGGCGCCCTGCTCAAGAGAGGCGACGCCACGCCCACCGACACCGTGCGCGCCGTCACCGGCCACGCGCCCAAGTCCTTCGAGACCTACGCCGCGCAGGCCGCGGCCTCGGGCGCATGGAAGTGAGCCCGGCCCGCGCGAAGCGCCACTCCCCTTGACAATCACGCGAACCAATCGCACGATTCAATCAGACGATTGACCCATCCTCGGAAGGCACGGGCCCCCCGTGTCCTTCCCGGTTTCGTACGTGCTTCTGCACGAGGCTCTCGGTGTGCCCGCGGTTCGCCGGGCACGCGCGAGACCTGACGCCCGGCCTTGCCCTCTCGTGCTTCAGGCGCGCGGCCCTTCGTCTGTCTTCAGCAGGCCTGGCCCTCTCGGTGTCTGTGATTTGAAGGCCGCGATGACAGAAATAAAGACCCGCGGTGTTCGAGCCTTCAATCCCTCATCAGGAGGCAGCACACCATGGGTTTCACCCTGAATCGCCGTTCCCTGCTCCACGCGAGCCTGGGTCTCACCGGAGGTCTCGCGCTCATGCGCGCGCCATCCTCACTCGCGGCACCCTCACCCGGCGCGGCCCCGGCCCCCGGCGCCCAGGAGCCCTCGCGGCCCTGGTATGAGCTGGGATTGCTGTCGGACCCCGTCATGGAGAACCAGCTCCTGCATTTCCTGGCCGCGACTTACAGCGCCCAGGCGGATATCGGAGAGGTGCTGGACACCGCGAGCCGCATCCACCCCGAGGACGAATGGAGCTGGCCCACCGAGTGGGTGAGCACGGCGGACCGCCTGAGGGCCATGGGGGATGCGAGCCTCGCCCGCCACCACTCCCGCAGCGCGGGCCACGCCTACCTGCGCGCGGCCAATTACTACCGCGCCGCGCTGATTCACCACCCGGAGCCGGGTCACCCCAGCGTGCTGGCCACGGGGCGGAAGTCCGTGGACGCCTACGACAAGGCGCTGACGCTGCTGCGGATTCCGGCGACTCCCGTGCGGATTCCCTACGAGAACACCACCCTCCCCGGCTACTTCTTCCGCGCCCCCCATACGCGGGGGCCCGCGCCACTGCTCATCTTCCAGCAGGGACGCGACGCGTGGCCGGAGGAGTCCAAGTATGTGATTGATGCCGCCCTGGAGCGGGGCTACCACTGCCTCATCGTCCATGCGCCAGGACAGGGCATGGCCATCCGGGAGCAACACCTGCCGTTCCGTCCCGACTGGGAAAAGGTCATCACCCCCGTCATCAACTTCGCCGTGCGCATCTCCGGCGTGGACTCCCGGAGGCTCGCGCTGCTGGGCTGGAGCATGGGCGGAGCGCTGGTGCCACGCGCGGCGGCGTTCGAGCGGCGCCTCAAGATTCTCATCCCCAACCCGGGCGTCCTCAACTGGGGCCAGTCGCAGTTCGACCAGTTCAACGGCTACTTCCCTGAAATCATGAAGCTGCTCGACACGGACCCGGCGGCGTTCGACGCGGCCCTCTACGAGCTCATGTCGCAGGTGTTCCTGTACCGCTGGTACATGCGCGACGCCATGTCCAAGCACGGCGCCAGCTCACCGTCGGACCTGCTCTTCAAGCTGCGGGAGTTCAACAACGAGCCCGTGGTCCACCGCATCCGCTGCCGCACGCTCGTCATGGACGGCACCGCGGAGGCGTACTCGGGGGGACAGGCGAAGCAGCTCTACGACGCGCTGACGTGCCCCAAGGACTACCTGCTCTTCACGGAGGAGGACACCGGACTGTTGCACTGCCAGGAGGGCGCTCAGGCCGTCGCCAATCACCGCATGTTCGACTGGCTCGACGAGTACATCTGAGGCCGCGTCCCGAACAGGGGAACGTCGGGCCGGTGAGTCCCGGCCCGACGTCTCACACCTGACGACTAGAAGCGGTACTGCGCGCGGACGCCGCCGTAGATGAAGCCGTGGATCTTCTTCGTCTCAAAATCCTCGGTCTCATCGAGCTCGTCGCTGCCAGGGATTTCCACGCTCGAGTCAATGGACACCGAGGTGGAGGAGTACTGGCCCGCGGTCACGGTCGCGAACGGACCCACCGAGAACTTGGGGGAGATGCGGTAGTCAAGGCCCACCTGGGCGGCGACGAACTCGAAGCCCTTCACGGAGAGCTTGGCGGTGATGGACTCACCATCCTGCTCGCCCTTGACGGCCGTGTTGAGGAACTCATAGCCGACACCCACGCTCACCCAGGGGTCGATCTTGGGCGTGACATTGAAGTGATAGGCCACGTTGACGCCCAGGCGGAGCTGGCTCGCGCTGCAGCTCACGCTGACGGCGCCCTGGTCCTCGCAATTGGCGTTCTCGTCATTGAAGCTCGCGATGCCGTACTGGAAGGTCGCGCCCAGGTATACGTTGGGGTTGAAGAAGTAACCGGCCTCCAACTGAATCGGGATGACGCCCGTGACCAGGTCACTCACCTTGTTGGTATCGTCGTCGTCCGCTTGAACCGAGCCCAGCTCGCCGTAGGGCGCGCCGTACCCCAAGCTCAGTCCCAGCGCGAAGCCCTTGCCGCCCCCAGAGTCGTCCGCCGCCGACTCCTCGCTGGCATAACCTTCCTCGGAGTAACCCTCCTGAGCGGAGTCATCCTGCATCTGGAAGGTCTCGCCAGCCAGGGCCGGAGAAGCAACGAGCGCAAAGGACAGAGAGCACAGCATCATCTGGGTGCGGCTTTTCATGACGAGGGTCCCGAAAAGAAGTGGTGAGAAGTTGAGCCCCACACCCTCAAGGTGTCGGACGCGCATTAAGACGCACGTCCTCGTCACATATTTAAAGTAACAAGGCCACAAAAGTGCTGGGTTCCAGGTGACCCGGCCCCTCCTGAGCCCCGTCCCGTGCGCTCCCGGACGGTGCCGCCCTCAGGGGACGACGAAGTTCTTCCAGCCGCGCAGGTAGTCGACGAAGCCCGCTGACGCGCCCTCCGCACGCAACACGGCTCCAGGGAAGGGTGGGCGTTGGATGGCATCGCCCCGCCGGACGCGCTCGGGCCAGTCGTGGTTGGCGATGGCGGAGCGGCCGAGGGCCACTGCGTCCGCGCCGAGCGCCAGTTGCGCCTCGGCGTCCTCCTTCGTCCAGATGGCGCCCGCCACGACAATCTTCACCCGCGAGGGCACCGCCGCGCGGAAGAGCGCCGTCGCGTGCTCCTGAGGCCGCTTGTTCGTGTTGAGCGCCGAGCGCCAGAGCGACAGGTGGAGGACGTCCATGCCGCCGTCCGCGAGCATCCGCGCGACCTCCAGCGTCTCATCCAGGTCCAGGCCCTTGGCCTGCCCGAAGTCCTCGGGCGACAGCCGGACGGCGAGCACGCGCTCGGGCACCGCGCGCCGGACGGCGGCCACCGTCTCGCGGATGAGTCGCGAGCGATTCTCCAGAGAGCCGCCCCAGCGGTCCTCACGTCGGTTGTAGACGGTGCTCAGGAACTGCGACAGCAGATAGCCATGCGCGCCGTGGAGTTCCACGCCGTCGAAGCCCGCCTGGGCACAGCGGCTCGCCGCGTTCGCGAAGGCACGGATGGCGCCCTGGATGTCCTCTTCGGTTCCCTCCCGGCACCGGTCCGCCGCGTCGGTGTGCGCGCTCGCGCTCCAGCGCTCCAGCCCGCTGACGGCGGGGTCCGCGCGCAGTCCTCCGTGGAAGAGCTGCGCGGACAGGAGCGCGCCCCCTTGGTGGATCCGCGCGGCCAGACGGCGCAGGCCCGGCAACATCGCATCGTCGTGAACTCCCAGCTCGCCGGGCCATGCCTTGCCGTCCTGCTCCACATGCGCCGCGCACGTCTCCACCAGCCCGAAGCCTCCGTCCGCGCGCAGGGACAGGAAGTGGAGTTCAGCATCCGACAGCGTGCCATCGGCGTGGCTCTGCTGGTTCGTGAGCGGCGCGAGCCAGATTCGGTTGCGCGCGACGACATTCTCACGGAGTTCCAGGGGGTCGAACAGTCCTGCCATGTGGTGCATCTCCCACGTGTGAGCCAGAGGAGGCTGGGCCCTCGGATGCCTGGTGCGCGGGGCCGTCGCTTCCCTCGCGATGATTTTCGCATGCCAGCAGGCCAGCACCCGACCGGGCAGGCAAGTGCCCTCCCATGCCGGCTGCGGGGGGCGGAGTCGTGGACAGATTTCGAGGGATGGTGAACTCGACCTCGCCGGGCGCCCCAGGCAAGGGGCTCCGGCGAGTCCAAGGACCCCGACGCCAACAATCGAGTCCTGCTGTCCGTCTGGTTGCGCGAAAAGGGCAGCCCCGAGTCAAAGCCCGTCAACGCCCCCCACTCCCGGACCGGCAAATCGTATCTCGCGATTCTATTGTATCGGAGATACCAGGGTATCGCGGCTCACGACGCGACACCCCGGGGGGCTTCGAGCCGCCTTCGAAGCTCGTCCGTGCTCACCGCGGGCGTTCCGTCCCTGCCCACGAGCATCGTCCCCTCGGTGGGCGAATAGAGCGCCGGGCGCGAGTACAGGGTGCGCAAGGCGTGGACGTGGGGGAAGACGGCGGAGGCTCCCGGATGGAGTTCCCGCAGTCGCTGACGCAACAGCGGTGCGAAGCGCGGGCTCATGGCCGGGAAGATGTGGTGCTCCTGGTGATAGCTGAAGTTGAGATGGGCCCAGTTCATCACCGGGTGCGTCTCCACGCTGGCGGTGTTCACGAAGGGGTTGTCGCGGTCCTCGGACGCCGGCAGCAGCCAGTGGTTGGTGGCGATGTAGATCATCAGCGTGACGTTGGCGACGATGAGGGGAATGACGAGCGCGAACAGCGCCCCTCGCGGCCCCATGGCCCAGCCCAGCGCGAACCAACCCCCTGTCACGAGCACTGTGAGGAGCCGCTCCTTCGTGCGATTCATGCGCACGTGCTGGAGCTGGGGCTGGTTGATGTGGTGCCACAGGAACGCCTGTCCCTGCGCGGTGAAGAACAGGCCGAAGCTGATGTAGCTGACCCAGGTGCCCGAGCCCGGTGAAATCGCGTGGAACAGGCGCGCGAACCGCTGGGTGTCCAGGTCCTGCTGACGCGGGAGGATGTCCGGATCCCTCTGGTGGATGTTCGCGGCGCTGTGGTGCGCCTGGACGTGCCAGGCGCGCCAGTTGCCGGGCGTGACGAGGAACGGGCTGAAGCCCGCCCACCCGAGCACCTCCTCCCAGCGCCGGCTGCGAAAGACAGCGTGGTGCAGCGCCTCGTGCGCGGCCAGCCCCACGGTGGTGACCATCTGCCCGAGCAGGAACGAGAGCGGCAGACAGAGCCACCAGGGAAGGCCGCCCCAGCCCAACAGCCCCATCAGGGCCATCATCACCGGCACCAGCGCCAGTGCGATGACGCCCCGGTGGGGCTGAGGCTCGAAGGACTCGGGAGGCATCACCCGGCGAAGCTCCGCGCGAAGCGGCTTGGGGTCATCGATGGGCAGGGTCGCCGTCGAAAGTGCGGTGGAGTGCATTGTGTTCACCCGATGGAGAGAGGGTTCAAGCCATGGGACGCGCGAGGCCGCCCTCGAGCAGCATTCGCAGTCGTCCCGCCTCGTCGACCGCCGCGACGGTGCCGCATTGGAGGATGTCCCCGTCCAGCCGGGGACTCAGCGCCTTCAATGACAGTCGCAGCGGTGCATCCGTCTTGCCCACCAGTCCCCGGTCGAAGGTGGCTCGTTCGAACTGGATGGGCGCGAAGACGGCGCTCGACACACCATCCACGTGCATCGCGCTCAGGCGCAGCGCCGCGTCCAGGACGAGCGCGGGCACAGCGGTCCCCGCGTCTTCTCGCCGCGCTGGCAGCCCCACGCTCGCGAAGCGCGCCGAGCGCTCCAGGCGGATGTCCTCCAGGCAGTCGAACATCTTCGACAGCTCGATGGGCCCTCCCCGCGCGCAGTGGGGATCCTCCGCGGACAGCCCACGCCCCGAGGGTGTCGCCGCATCGAGCCCCGGGGTGCCTCGGGGCGGCTGGGCCGACAGTGTGAAGCGGGCTTGCGCGAAGACGAGGTCTCGTTCGAGCACCACGCCTGAGGCATGGACGATGTCGCCCAGCAGCTTCACTCGCACGCAGTGACGACCGGGCTCGTCGGTGAGCTGGGTGCACTCGGCCCGCAGGGCCTGATGTCCACCGGGCTTCACGCGGATGAAGCGGGAGAACCTCACATCCTCGATGGTGACGGTGCGCAGCTCCGGTCGTCCGTCTCCCAACGCGGCCCGCAGCATCAAGTCCAACGCCCAGGCTCCGGGCAGCGTGGGCGTGCCTCGGACCAGATGGTCCTCCAGGCATGGCACGCTCGCGGCATCGACCATGAGGTCCTTCAGCACGGCGGACGGCTCCGTCGCCGGCAGGGGCTCCGCGGGCAGCAACTCCAGGCCGTAGTAGGAACGCTCGCTCTCTGTGAGCTGCACGTGGATGGACTCACGCAGGGGGCCTTCGAGGAGTTGGAGGAACAGTGCCTCGCCCTCCTCCGCGCGAATCCCACGCAGCCTCCGGCTGGCGCCTAGCACGCGGTACTCGGAGCCTCGGGTCATTCCGATGCCATCCCAGGCCAGCCACCCCACGCTGCACCAGGGCACGTCGGGATGGGCGTCGCTGGACCAGGCACACAGCCGGTCCAGGGCCTCGTTCGCCGCTCCGTAGTCCGCCTGTCCGTCATTGCCGATGAAGCTGAATGCGGACGTGAGGACATGGAACGGCACGGGACGCGCGAAGCGGCTCGCGCAGGCGGCGTGCAGGTTGCGGAGCCCGAGCAGCTTGGTGTCCAGGTTCGTCCGCAGCTCCGCGAGGCGCCGACGGTTCAGCTTCTTGGACGTCTGCGTACCCGCCCCATGGACCACCAAGTCCAGACGCCCGTGCTCTCGCGTGAGTTCGTCCATCACCCGCGCGACGTCGCCGGGACTCGTGACGTCCGCGACGCGGTAGACCATCCGGCCTGGCAGCCGCGCGAGGCCCACCAGGGTGGAGCGCAGCTCCCGGACCGCGAGGTGCCGTTCGAAGCGCGCTCGCAGCTCAGGCATCCGCGTGCCCGGCTTCGCCGCGAGCTCCGAGGCGTAGAACTCCCGCTCCACGACGGGGAGCTGTTCCTCCAAGGCGTGGAGCACTCGCTCGGGAGCGGCCTCCGGGTCGCTTCGTCCCAGGAGCACCACCGTGCATCCGTACCGCTTCAAGAGCGCTCCGGCGAGCACCGCCGTGACACCTCGCCCGCCGCCAGTCAGCAGGACCACGGAGCTGGCATCGAGCGTGGAAGCGCCCTTCGCGGGCGTGGCCGACGGACGGAGTCTCCGGACACAGCGAGTCACGCCGTCGAAGCAGACCTCCACCGACGGACCGCCCTCTGCGTCCGAGACCAGTTCGGACAGGGCCTGCGCCAGGGCTTCCGGCAACGTTCTCTGGGAGGTGGCGATGGCCCGGACGTTTCGCGCCGGCACCTCGCGAGCAATCGACTTGAGCATTCCCGCGAACAGTCCCGTCACCGGGTGCAGGACACGCCGAGGGCCCACGCCTCCCACGCACAGGCTCGCGAGTTCCACCTCACCGGCGAGGAGTCCTTCGTAGGAGCGCCGCGCCGCGAGGAAGAGCAACTCCAGCGCCTCATGGCTCAGCGCCGTGTCGGAGACCACCTCGGCCTCGCTCGCGTCCGGCTCGATTCGACTGACCGCGAGGATGAGCTGGGGCGAGAAACCCAGCGCTTCCAGTGCCGCGTCGGCCGTCTCTTCGCGTGTCAGGTCGATGCCGCGAACCCGCCCCGTTGCTTCCGAGGCGCCCGCGAAGAGCACGAAGTACTCGGGCCCACACAGTCGGCGCGCCTGCGCCTCCAACTCGTGAGCCTGCGCTTCGTCCCCAGCGATGAAGAGGACCCGACGCCCTTCGAGCCGCACGGGCCGCGTCGACCGGACCTGCTGCTCGACGAGCACTGGCGTGTAGTACCCAATCGGCGCGCTGTGGTCGAAACCACTCGTCGACTCGTCAGTCGCCACCTCACCAGGCTTCGGGGGCGGTTGTGCCAGAGGCAGATGCGCCTCGGCTTTGGACTCCACGGGGTGGATGGACGCTTCCGGAAGGAGCTGAAGCTCCAGGCGGGCACCGCTCGCGGCTTCGGGATGGAAGCGCAGCGTGGTGGGGCGTCCCTCCGCGGCTGTCTGCACGGCGCGCAGGACCGCCAGGGCCTCTCGTGCCGAATGCGGTGGCAACGACTGGCCTGCATCTTCTCTCGAGTCCGTGGCCTCCGACATCCGGAGGCGGCACAACACCTTGAGCCCTCGCTGGGCGGCCTTCTCGGCGGTGGTCACCGCGAGCAACGTCAGGCCCTCCTCTGGCTGGGACCCACTGGCGACAGCCCCAGGCCGAAGGACGTGCGCGCCGCCCACGAGCACCAGCTCGAAGCCCGTCTCCAGCACTCCGCGCGCGGCCTTCAACGCGGCGGCCAATGAAGCGCCTCCGGCATCCACCACGAAGTTGGGCCCCTTGACGTCCAGCGCCCCCGCCACCCGTCCCGGCGTGACGTTCGCCATCATCCCTTGCAGCGTGTAGGGCCCCGAGGGACGCAGCGTTCCCGTCACCACGTCATGGAAGCGCTCCGCCAACGGTAGCAACGCGGCCTGCCCGGGAGCCTGGAGGACACGCTCTCGCAGCTTGCGGCGCGTGGAGGCGGCCAGCACGCGCTGAATGGCTTCCACCCCTCGCCGGGTCTTTCCTTCAAGCCCCAGCACGATGGCCGTTCCCGTGCGCAGCCCATCGAAGCCCGCCAGTTTCTGGACGAGCGCGCTGGCCGCGGTGAGCGCGAGCGCCTGCGTCAGGTCCATGTCTTCGGAGATATCCGGCAACAGCCGCACTGACGACGGCAGACGGAAATCCCCTCCGTTGAAGCGAGTACCAACCTCGGATGGCACACCGACTCGCGCCACGCCGTTCGAGTCCGGGAACACTCCTTCGGCGGCCACCACCACCAGCTCGCTCCGCTTGCCAGCACGCGCAGGGAACCTCGGGACGACGGGCCCGCTTCGGTACTCCTCGAGCACCAGATGCGCGTTCGTTCCCCCGAAGCCGAAGCCATTCGTGGCGGCGCGGCGCGGATGCGCTCCGTTCTCCGGCCAGGGCTTCTCACTCAGGCTCACCTCGAAGTCGGGGCCCAGTGCGCGCAGCTCCGCGCCGGGTCGCTCGAAGTTCGCCTGCCTGGGGATGAGTCGATGTTCCAGCGCCTTGCACAGCTTGATGACCGAGGCCGCTCCCGCCGCCCAGCCCACATGGCCAATCAGCGCCTTGACGCTGGCGAGCTGGATGCCCTGGCGCTTGCCTCCGAAGACGCGCGCAATCGACTTCAGCTCGGTGGCGTCACCCGCTGGCGTGGCCGTGCCGTGTGCCTCCAGGTACTGGATGGTCGCGGGGTCGATGTCGGCCGTCGTGTAGCAGGCGGTCATCGCCGCCACCTGTCCCTCGACGCGCGGGACGTTCGCGGAGCTGCTGCGACCATCACTGGAGAGCCCCGTGCCCCGGACGATGGCGCGGACCTGGAGTCCCGCCGAGAGCGCATCCGACAGACGCATCAGGCCCACCACGCCCGCGCCTTCGCCGAAGATGACGCCATCCGCGCGCTCGTCGAATGGGCGGCTCCCCGTCGCGGAGAGTCCATTGAACTGGGAGAAGAGGCAGCTGTTGCCGGGTCCCGGCGAGAAGACGCCACCGGCGAGGACGAGGTCCGCATCCCCTTGCTGAAGCGACTTCATCCCCAGCGCGATGGCGTAGAGCGATGATGCACACGCGGCATCGAGCAACACCGTGGAGACTCCGCGCCCGACCACATCCGTCACCACCGTCTGGAGGGTCGGATGTGGCGCGAGTTCGGAGGACCGGGCCGTCACGCCCATCACCGAGCGAGCCGCCTGCGCCAGCAACGCGAGGTCCGGCCCCAGCATCCCCTTCGCGCGGAGAAGGGACTCGCCCGCTTCCAGGCTGAGTGCCGCGTCGTACTCGGAGGACCCTTCCGCTGTGGAGCCGAGCAGGCACTGGATGCGTGCGGGTGAGCGCGCGGCGAACTCCTCCAGCCCCACCATCCCCTGTGCGAGCGCGATGGCCAGGAGCTTCTGTTCCCGGACGTACCGCTGGAAGCGCACCGAATCGATGCCTCGCGGTGCCACCAGGTCAGCGTCTCGAACCGCGCCCGTGAGCAGTGTGTAGGCTCGGTCCGGCGTCCCCGTGGGTCCGACGAAGTCCGTCATCAAGGAAGGCTCGTTGGCGCCCGGATCGACGATGCCACTCACGCCCTGCCGGATGTTGCGCCAGTACGCCTCCGGGTCCGTCGCGCCGCCTGGGAACAAACACCCGAGGGAGACGATGGCAATCGCCGGGTCTTCCCCTGCGGCCTCGCCGCGCCCTTGGGCCTGTTCCATGGCAGCAACCTCCGAGGGAGGCATCCGCGCCTCACCTCGCGCACGGGTCTGCGCCGAGGGAGCAGCCCCCGAGGGTGGCATCAGCGCCTCGCCACGACGACCAGCCTGCTCCACAGGAGTCCCCTCCGAAGGAGGCATCCGCGCCTCTCCACCTGCATGGGCTTGCCCCATGGCAGCAGCCTCCGAGAGAGGCATCAGCGCCTGACCCCGAGCACCTGCCTGCTCCACGGGAGCCCCCTCGGAAGGCAGCATTCCGGAAATAGCGCTGACCTCGGTGACGGATGCCGAGGGCAGGATGCGCTGAACGATGCGCGCCAGTCGCCCCTCCGTTCCGCAGTCCAGGAAGCGGGTGCAGCCCGAGCGCGACAACCACTCCACCGCGCCCAGGAAGTCGAACGGATGCATCAGATGTGACGCGAGGGCCTCCGCCAGCTCGCCCGGTGCGCCCGCATACACACGTCGCTCAATCGGCGAATAGATGGGCCCGCGGGGCGCCTTCATCGCGACGCGTGCGAGCGCGGTGCGAAATGCCTCCGCCGCGAGCCGTAGCCCTGGATGGTGGAACGGATACCGACTGACGACGAAGGTGAACCCCTGACCCTGCTGCTCCAACCAGGACCGAAGTCGCTCGAGTTCCGCGCGAGCCCCCGCCACGACGGTCTGCTTCGCGTGGTTGCGTCCCGCGATGACCAGCCCGGCCGCACCACAATCGCTGATGGCGCGCGCGGTCTCCGCCTCTCCCAGCGCGAGAGCGGCGAGCGTGCCCAGGTCGTCCGACACCATCTGGAGCGCCTGGCTGCGCAGACACACCACCTCCGCGCCCCCACGCAGGTCCAGCGCTCCGGCCGCGGTCATCGCGGCAATCTCCCCGAAGCTGTGCCCGACGAAGATGTCGGGGCTCCGCCCCTCGCGCATCAGCCACCGGGCACCGAGCACCCCCGCCAGGAAGATGCCGAGCTGGTCCAACCGGGGCGATTTCTCCAGCGCACGCCGCACCTCGTCCGCGTCGCGCGCCGCGAGCAGGGGCCCCGCGTCGAACCCGTGACGCCTCGCCGCCTCCTCAACCGCCGCGAGTTCGTCGCGCAGCTCCGGCTGCAAGAGCCTCAGTCGAGCGAACAACCCAGGCTCGAAGGAGCCCTGCCCGGCGAAGAGGAACGCGGTGGCCCCCGTGGGGAGCGTCAAGGGCGGCACTTCCTTCCGCCCCTCTGTAGCGAACCTCTCGGATGCCAGTGCGACGTCCATCGAGCGGACAGAGCCCGACGCGGCCGAGCCAGTGAGGAGCCCCAGCGTCGGCGCTTCCTTCCGAGCCGCCGGAGCAGCCCCATGAGGCGCCAGCGCAACGTCCATCGGGCGGACAGAGCCTGACGCGGCCTGACCAGTGCGGAGCCCCGCCGTCGGCACTTCCGTCCGAGCCGTCGGAGCAGCCCCATGGGACGCCAGCGCGACGTCCATCGAGCGGGCCGCACCCACCGTGACCGGTCCAGCGAGGAGCCCCAACGTCGGCGCTTCCTTCCAACCTTCTGGAGTTGCTGGCGCGATATCCACCAGGCGGGCCGCCCCCAACGTGGCCGCGTCCGCGAGCAACTGCTTCGCCAGCCCCCGGACGCCTTCCGAGAACAGCTCCGCGATGGCGGAGCCTCCCTTGAGCGCGCGCTCACGGAAGCTCATCGCCGCTGCGGGCTCGAACATGCCAGCCAGCGACTCGAAGCACGGACGAAACGATTCAGGGAACGGGCACAGGGCTCCGGTCTCCTTGTCGGCGCAGAGCACCGTTTGGTAGCCGCAGGCCACGGGCGTGCCGTCCTGCTTCAACGTCCGGAAGCAGAAGCGGACCGACACCTCGCCCCGCTCCTCGAACGAGGTCAGCACCACCAACCTGTCACCCAGGTTCGCGGGCGCGAGGTTGCGCGAGTACCCCTCGTACGTGAGCAGGAGCACCCGGTCGAAGTCCCGACGGAACTCGGGCACCTCGAAGAAGTGCGGGCTGAACAGCAGGTGCTCGCGCCCCGCGCACTGGAACTTGAAGTTGGTGAGGAAGTGATGGCTCCCGTAGGCCATCGTGTCATCGAAGTGGATGACGTACGGGACAGCGAAGTAACCCATGGCGTTCTCCCCGTCGAAGGTGTTCAGGAGTCGAGGGCGAGCAGCGCCCGTACATCGTGTCCGTTGGAGGGCTGCCGGCCGACGGGCAACAGGCCGTCCACCGTGCCGGAGAGCCCGCCGTCCACCACCCAGATGGCCCCGTTCACCCGCTGCGTCTTCGGTCCGAGCAAAAGCTCCGTCACGTCGGCCACGTCGTCCGCCGTGCAGAGCTGCCCGCCGGGCGTCGCCGCCTCCCAGCGCGAGACGCGGCCAGGGGCGTTGGGGAACATTCCCAGCAGCTCACCGTGCACCGGCCCCGCCGACACGCAGTTGGTGCGAATGCCCTCGGGCGCCAGCTCCGCGGCCAGGTAGCGCGTGAGGGACTCGACGCCCGCCTTCACCACGCCCTGGCAGCCCAGGTCATGCATGTACCGCTGGGACATGGACGTGGACATCGTGACGATGGCCCCGCCTCCTCGCCGCGCCATCAGCGGACGCGCCCGCATGGCGCACTCGTAGGTGCCGGTGACGCACGTGCGGAACGCCTTGTCCCAGTCGCGCGGCGCAATCCGGTCGAACGGTCCAATCAGGCCGTTGGACGCGTTGCACACCAGGAAGTCCAATCCACCGAGCCGCTCCTCGATGGAGGAGAACAACCGCTCCAGGTGCTCCTCCTGCGCGACGGACCCCCACAGGTGCAGCGCCTTGCCTCCCGCCGCGACAATCTCCTGGGCCGTCCGCTCCCCTTCGTCCCGGGAGTGGAACGAGTTCACGACCACCGTCGCCCCCGCGCTGGCCAGCCGCATGGCGACCACCTTGCCAATGCCCTTGCCCGAGCCCGTGATGAGCGCGACCTTCCCCTCGAACGGAAGCCGAGCCACGACAGGCGGCGGCGAGGCCCGCACGGACTCCTCTACCGGGTGACGAGGAGCGGTCACCGTCCCTCGCGACGCACGAATCGCCTCGCAGATGGCGGAGAGCGTCCGCAGTCGCTGGGAGGGCTTGGGGCCCACCTCCAGCCCCAGCTCCTTGACGAGCACGGCCAGCACCTCCGCCTGCTTGACGGAGTCGATGCCGAGCTCGTCCTCCAGGTCCGCCTCCAAGGTCAACAACTCCACCGGATAGCGCGTCACCCGCGCGAACACGGACCGCACCTGGGACTCTAGGTCCGACGACTCCCTGGGCGCGGGGGAAACCACCCGAGGAGAGACAGCAACGGGAGCGGGCGCCGCGACGGGAGCAGTGGCCACTGGTGGAATCGGCGCGACGACCGACGCGGGCGCCCCTTCCGCCAGCAACTCCACCACGCGCTCGGAGATGGCGCCCAGCGTGCGCGCCTTCGCTCCGCGCGGCAGTCGGTCGGCCGCGAGGTTGAACTCCCGCGCGACGACCGCGGCAATCTCAGCGAGCTTCACCGAGTCGATACCCAGCTCATCCTCGAGCTGGGCCTCCGCCGTGAGGATGTCGAGCGGATACCGCGTGACACTCGCCGCGCAACGACGAATCTGCTCCAGGACCTGAGTCAGCGACCCGGAACCCTGATGAAATGACGGGGACATTCTGAACCCTCACAATTCAAGAACCGCATGGAGATGAATGAGCCACGTGCGTTGTGCATCAGGGGTCTGACATTGCCTCTCAAACCCACCACATGCGACACGCAATCAGGAACAAACAGACTCGCGGGAATACGCACCCGCGAAAATGAATCACTCACCGCGCGCGTTCGCTCTCGTCAGCGCTGGGAGGAATTCCTCGAGAACGCCACGGCGAGGGAATGAGCACGCCGCGGAATACACACGCACGCGAACCCCTCCAGACACACGTCTCCCCTCCATGGCCATACAAGACCTGACGGAGTGGCATCAATGATTTAAAACACATCCATCGCTCAAGCCGAGGGCTCTCGCGACAGGCTTTCCCGGCGGCACGGACCATGCCATTCACACCGGGGAATAGAATGTCTCGCATGAGCCCCCATCAAAGTGGGGCCTCGTGCGTGTCCAGCGGGGGTGTGGGGAAGCGGTGCGGGGTGCCTAGCTCTTCGCGGCCTGCTCACGCAGACGCGCATCCTGCGCACGCAGCTCGGGCGTGAGCTCGGCACCGAAGTCCTCCATCTCGAAGACCTGGCGGATTTCAATCTCCGATTCGCCGTACATCGGGTTCGGGCAGCGCTTCACCCACTCGATGGCCTCTTCCTTCGACTTCACCTGGAACAGCCAGAAGCCGGCCACCAGCTCCTTCGTCTCCGTGAAGGGGCCATCCACCACGGTCCGGCTCGTTCCAGAGAAGCGCACCCGCGCACCCCTGGCGCTGGGGTGGAGTCCCTCGCCCGCGAGCAGCACCCCCGCCTTCACCAGCTCCTCGTTGTACTTCCCCATCGCGGTCAGCAGCTTCTCGTCCGGCATCTTTCCGGCTTCCGAGTCCTTCGTCGCCTTGACCAGCACCATGAATCGCATGTCGTACTCCTTCGGGTTCCCGAGGTTCGTTCGTGCCCGTTGTCCCGGGCTCTACTTCTTCGTCGAACAGGCTCGCGGGAGATCGACACGGCCTTTTAATTTTCTGTGCGCCGCCTTCAACCCCGTGAAATGACAGGCCGCCCCGCGTCCTTCTCTGGAAATTGGGGCGTGCGGCGCCAGAAATCATGGAGCCGGTCGCTCGCCCGGTCCGGTGGCGAGGAGCGCATCCCTCCCCTGAAGCGAGGGGCGCCAGCGCGTGTCGATTTCACCAACGTCCGTTCGTTCTTCCAGCACCACCCGAGACGGAAGGCCCGACAGCCCCACCGTCCCGCCACGAGGGAACCGACGACGATGCGATTCTTGATTCTGCGCAAGGCCGACGCGAGCACGGAGGCCGGTGAGGTGCCGGACGCGGCACTGCTCGCGGCGATGGGGAAATACAACGAGGAGCTGATGAAGGCCGGCATCCTCGTCGCCGGTGAGGGACTCCATCCGAGCGCCCAGGGTGCGCGCGTGAAGTTCTCGGGCGGGCAGCCCCGGGTGTTGGACGGGCCCTTCGCGGAGACGAAGGAACTCATCGCGGGCTTCACCATGATTGACGTGCGGTCGAAGGAAGAAGCCATCGAGTGGCTGAAGCGCTGGCCCTCCATCGACGGGCGCGGCGAAGTCGAACTGGAGCTGCGCCGCGTGTACGAGCTGTCGGACTTCGACACCGGGCCCACACCCGAGCAGAAGGACGCCAACGCGCGCATGCGGGACCACCTCCAGGAAGCCGGCAAGCCCCTCACGCCTCAGGGATAACCACGAGGCCCCGCGCGGCGTGAGGGAAGAGAACGAAAAGAAGGGATTGACCCGAAAAATGGGGCGGTCCGCTCTCTTCGTTCTCTCCCAGCCGAAAGGCAGACTCCATGCAGCTTCCAGGACACCTCCCCCGGGCGGCACTCATCGCCCTGGTGGCCTTCGTCACCCTGCTCAGCACCCTGCTTCCCGCTTCCGCCTTCGCGGCGGACCGAGGGGCCTGGGCCCCCAATACGCAGTACACCGTGGGCGACATCGCCTCCTATGGAGGCAAGGCCTACGACTGCCGTCAGTCCCATTTCTCCCTCGTGGGCTGGGAGCCCCCCAACGTCCTGGCCCTGTGGCTGGAGCGTACGGGGAATCCACCACCCGACACCCAGGCCCCTTCCACGCCACCTTCGCTCACGTCCACGGCGAAGACCTTCGACAGCGTGTCGCTGTCCTGGGGCACATCCACGGACAACGTGGGCGTCACCGGTTACGAGGTCTTCACCAACGGCGGCGCCGCCGCGTCCGCGTCCACGTCCGGTGCCACCATCGTCACCGTGACGGGCCTCGCGGAGAACACCACGTACACCTTCACCGTGAAGGCCCGTGATGCCGCAGGCAACCGCTCCTCCGCGAGCACCGCGCACAGCGTGACGACGTCACCCCGCCCGGCGAACGACACGGTGGCGCCCTCCACTCCCGCCAACCTCGCCTCCACCAGCGTGAGCAGCAGCAGCGTGTCGCTGTCCTGGGGCGCGTCCACGGACAACGTGGGTGTCACCGGCTACGAGGTGTTCGTCAATGGAGGCGCGTCCGCGTCCGTCACCACCGCCGGTGCCACCAGCGTCACGGTGACGGGGCTGGCCGCGAACACGACGTACACCTTCACCGTGAAGGCCCGCGATGCGGCGGGCAACCGCTCCACCGCGAGCAACAGCATCTCCGCGACGACGACGGGCACGCAGCCGGTGGGGAACAAGATTCTGGTCGGCTACTGGCACAACTTCGACAACGGGTCGACGAACATCCGGCTGCGCGACATCTCCGCGAAGTTCAACGTCATCCAGGTCGCGTTCGCCGAGCCCGTGGGCGGCGCCGGCTCCGGCAACATGGCCTTCACGCCGTACAACTCCAGCGTCGCGGACTTCAAGGCGGACGTCGCCCTGCTCAAGAGCCAGGGGCGCAAGGTGCTCATCTCCATCGGCGGAGCCAATGGCACGGTGCACCTGGATGACGCCGCCGCCCGGCAGAACTTCGTCACCACCATGCAGGGCCTCATCGACACCTACGGCTTCGACGGGTTCGACCTGGACCTGGAGGGCAGCTCGCTGTCGCTCAATGGCGGAGACACCGACTTCCGCAATCCCACCACGCCGCGCAACTCCAACCTCATCCAGGCCACGCGCCAGTTGCTCAACCAGAATGGCTCCGGCTTCATCCTGACCATGGCGCCGGAGACGGCCTATGTGCAGGGTGGCATGGCCGCATACGGCGGCCCCTGGGGCGCGTACCTGCCCGTCATCCACGCGCTGCGCGACAGACTGACGTACCTGCACGTGCAGCACTACAACACCGGGACTGTCACCGCGCTCGACGGCCGGGCCTACGCGCAGAGCACGCCGGACTTCCATGTCGCGATGGCGGAGATGCTCCTGCGAGGCTTCCCCGTCGGCGGCAACGCCAGCGCGATGTTCCCCGCGCTCCGGCCCGACCAGATTCTCATCGGCCTGCCCTCCTCCCCGCAGGCGGCGGGCGGCGGGTACACCACTCCGGCCAACGTACACAAGGCGCTCGACTACCTCCTCAAGGGCCAGTCCTTCGGAGGCACGTACGTCCTGCGCAACACCGCGGGCTACCCCGGCTTCAAGGGCCTGATGACCTGGTCCATCAACTGGGACAAGTTCACCAACTTCGAGTTCTCCAACAGCCACCGCGCGTACCTGGACACCTACCCGTAGCCACGCGCCTACAGGCCCGGCGCAGGCGAGCATTGCGCCGGGTCCTCCAACGGAGCTAGGGAGGCGGTCCTCGTATGTCCGCGACCGCCGACCTGCTCGAAGCCATCCAGGAGGAAGCGCGCCAGGAGACCTGGTCCGCCGGCATGGGCCTCGCTCGTGCTGGCGCCGTCTCGGTGCAGTCCGTCGGTGAAGAGGAGACGGTGCTGCGCGTGCGCGCCACCGGCCGTCCCGCGCCAGTGACGACCGTCCTCTATCCCGAGGACGAAATCTGGGAGTGCGACTGCAAGGGGAAGGTGGACCCCTGTGAGCATGTGGTCGCCGCCGCCCTCTTCCTCCACCACTCCTCGCAGAAGGCCGCGCCAGCCCGCCCCGCCGCGCCCGCGCGTCCACCCGTTTCCGCGCCCACGCGCGCAACAGCCCCCTCCGCCCCGCGTCCCGGCACAGCGCCCAAGCCGGAGCGGATGGTGTACCGCTTCAAGCGCGTGGACGGGGGCCTCCAGCTCGAGCGCCTGGTGGTCCGGCCCGACAACACGGCCCGACTCCTGGCGCGCAGCCTCTCCTCGCTGCTGACGAACCCCGTGGAGGCCGCTCGCATCCAGGTGGAGCCGTGCGACCGCGTCGCTGACGCACTGCTCGCGAAGCCCACGCGCGGCGCCCTGCCACCCGAGCGACTGGAGGCGCTGCTGCGCGCGCTGGAGCCCGCGCGCACGGTGCTCTTCGACGGTAACCTGGTTTCGATATCCAGCGAGCTGCTCCTGCCTCGCGTCACCGTGGAGGACCGGGGCGAGCAGACAGTGCTGAAGGTGGACCGCGACCCACGCGCCACCGAAGTCGTCAGCCCCGGCGTGGCGGTGGGCGGTGGCATCCTCTTCCGCATGGGCGAGCAGTCGCTCACCGGCTCGCGATGGGAGAACCTGCCCCAGGAGCGCGTCTTCTCGCCCGACCAGATGGGCGACCTCACCGGCAAGGTGCTGCCGGAGATGGCGCGGCGTCTGCCCGTGGACGTGAAGAGCCAGCGGCTGCCGCGCATCGACCGCACGCTCAAGCCGCGAATCTCGCTGGAGCTGGACCCGCTTGGCACGGGGCTCTCCGTGCTGCCCACGCTCGTGTACGGCTCACCGCCCACGGTGCGCATCGACAACGGGCGCATGGTGTACCTCACCGGCGCGGTGCCCGTGCGCAACGAGCCCGCGGAGCAGCAGCTCATCCACGGCCTGCGCGACGAGCTGAACATGGTCCCCGGTCGCCGGGTGACGGTGCAGGGCCAGGAGGCCTTGCAGCTCGCCGACAAGCTGCGGCGCTGGCGGGGTGGGCTCACCGGAGATGCGGCGCGCTTCGTCAGCCCCGACGTGAAGCTGCGCCCCATGCTCGACGTGAAGGCGGGGACCACCGAGGCGGGTGCCCCACGCGTGGACTTCTCGTTCGACTTCCAGGTGGAGGGCGCGGGACCGGATGCGCCGCGCACGGTGGACGCGGGCGCGGTGATGAAGGCGTGGGAAGAAGGACTCGGCCTGGTGCCGCTGCAGGGTGGTGGCTGGGCGCCGCTTCCCACCGCGTGGCTGAAGTCACATGGCCAGCGAGTGACGGACCTCTTGGCGGCGCGCGGCTCGGATGGACGGCTCGCCAACCACGCCATCCCCCAGCTCACGGACCTGTGCGAGGCGCTGGAGCACCCGTCCCCACCCGGCCTGGAGCGGCTGGCGCCCTTGGTGCAGGGCTTCGAGAAGCTCCCCGACCCGAGGCTCCCGGCGGACCTCACCGCAACGCTGCGGCCCTACCAGCTCCAGGGCGTGAGCTGGCTCACGTTCTTGCGTCAGGCGGGCCTGGGCGGCGTGCTCGCGGACGACATGGGTCTGGGCAAGACGCTGCAGACCATCTGCATGGTGGGCAAGGGCACGCTCGTCGTCGCGCCCACCAGCGTGCTCCCCAACTGGCACGCGGAGGTGAAGCGCTTCCGTCCCTCGTTGAAGGTGTCCGTGTACCACGGCCCCGGACGCTCGCTGGACGAGACGGCCGACGTGACGCTCACCACCTACGCGCTGATGCGGCTGGACGCGGAAGTCCTCGGCGCGAAGACGTGGGACATGGTCGTGCTCGACGAGGCCCAGGCCATCAAGAATCCCGACAGCCAGGTGGCTCGCGCGGCGTACGGGCTGGAGGCGACCTTCCGCCTGGCGCTCAGCGGCACGCCCATCGAGAACCGGCTCGAGGAGCTCTGGAGCCTGATGCACTTCACCAACCAGGGACTGCTCGGCGGGCGCAAGGAGTTCGAGGAGCGCTGGGCCCGTCCCGTCGGTGACAACCACAAGGGCGCCGCCGAGCGACTGCGCGCGCGCATCCGTCCGTTCGTGCTGCGCAGGCTCAAGCGGGACGTGGCCCCGGAGCTTCCTCCGCGCACGGAGTCCGTGCGTCACGTCACGCTCAGCGAGCACGAGCGCGCCGTCTACGACGCGGTGTACTCCGCCACCCGCGAGGAGGTGGTGTCCCAGTTGGAGGCGGGCGGCAGCGTGCTCAAGGCGCTGGAGGCCCTGCTGCGGCTGCGTCAGGCCGCGTGTCATCCCGCGCTCGTCCCGGGGCAACACGCGAAGACGTCGTCCAAGGTCCAGGCGCTCCTGGAGGCGCTCGGCACGGCGGTGGAGGACGGACACAAGGCGCTCGTCTTCTCGCAGTGGACGTCCATGCTGGACCTCATCGAGCCGGCGCTGAAAGAAGCGGACATCGGCTTCATCCGACTGGACGGAAGCACGTCCAATCGCGGCGCCGTGGCGGAGTCCTTCCAGGACCCCAAGGGTCCGCCGGTGATGCTCATCTCGCTCAAGGCGGGCGCCACGGGCTTGAATCTCACGGCGGCGGACCACGTGTTCCTGGTGGACCCGTGGTGGAATCCCTCCGTGGAGAACCAGGCCGCGGACCGCGCGCATCGCATCGGCCAGCAGCGCCCCGTCATGGTGTACCGGCTGGTGTCCCAGGGCACGGTGGAGGAGAAGATCCTCACGCTCCAGGACAAGAAGCGCGCGCTGTTCGAGTCCGCGCTGGGTGGAGCCTCCGGTGGCGGCGCCATCACCCGCGCGGACCTGATGCAGCTGCTCGACTGACGGCAGGCGGCTCCGTCAGGAGCCGTGGCCCCACGAGCGCCCTCCTCCCCGGCGTCATCGATAACAGGGAGTGATTGACCGAGGCTCGATTAGTTCCCAACGGAATTCATGGGAGCCCGGTACGGTGGCTGTCGCCCGAAGGAAGAAGGGGGACCCATGAAATCGCTGCTCGCACTGGCCGCCGCCGCGCTCTTCAGCGTCATCGTCAATCCACTGGGCGCGGAGCTGGCCCGCCTCTTCTCGGACATCGGTCCTCAGAACCAGGGCGCCATGTTCATGCTCGCCCCGTATGTCGCCGTCCCGCTGGTCTGCTTCGTCACCGTGGGTGTCGTCGTTGCCTACGGAGTGCCCAGGACTCCTCCGGTGACCTGGGGGCTTCTCACCGGCGCCGTCAGCGCGCCCGTGCTGCTCCTCGCCGGACAGACTCTGGTCTGGAGCCATGTGGGCGAGGATGCCCAGGCCGCCATCGCCCTCATCTTCATGCCTATCCGCGCGGTCATGGCCTCGGGAGCCCTGGCGCTGGGCGCCATCTTTGTCCGCTGGGTGATAGGGCGGTGGAGGAACGCCGTCGACCGCCCCCGGCATGGCTAGGGCGCACGTTCCCGGCGGCCCGCGCAGAGACTCGAGCACGGGCTCCGTCGGTCGGAGCCTGTTCCTCCGCGCCTCCCGGCACCAGATTCGGTAGGACGCCCGGAGGAGCGTCCCTCATGAGCCGACCCCGCCGTCTTCACCTCGCAGGACCGTCCGGTGACACCCGGACGGGCTTCGTCCGCGTCCGGGGTGCCCGCGAGCACAACCTGAAGCACGTGGACGTGGACCTGCCCCGCGACGCGCTGGTCGTCTTCACGGGCGTCTCCGGCTCCGGCAAGTCCTCCCTGGCATTCGGGACGCTCTACGCGGAGGCCCAGCGGCGCTACTTCGAGTCCGTGGCCCCGTACGCTCGGCGCCTCATCGACCAGGCAGGCATCCCCGAGGTGGACTCGATCGAGGGTCTTCCCCCCGCAGTCGCGCTTCAGCAACACCGGGGCGCCCCCACGACACGCTCGTCGGTGGGCAGCGTGACGACGCTGTCGAACTCCCTGCGCCTGTTGTACTCGCGCGCCGGCACCTACCCGCCGCATCAGCCGCATCTCGACTCCGATGCCTTCTCCCCGAACACTCCGGCGGGAGCGTGCCCGAACTGCCACGGCCTGGGCCGCGTCTACGAGGTGACGGAGCGGACCCTGGTGCCGGACGACTCGCTCACCATCCGGGAGCGAGCCATCGCCGGGTGGCCGCCCGCGTGGCACGGGCAGAACCTGCGCGACATCCTGGTGTCGCTTGGCTACGACGTGGACACGCCCTGGAGGGACCTGCCCAAGAAGGACCGCGACTGGATTCTCTTCACGGACGAGCAGCCCACCGTCCCGGTGTACGCGGGCTTCACTCCCGCGGAGACGCGTCAGGCGCTCAAGCGCAAGACGGCGCCCAGCTACATGGGGACCTTCACCGGCGCCCGGCGCTACGTGTTGCAGACCTTCGCCACGACGCAGAGCCCGCTCATCAAGAAGCGGGTGTCGCGCTACATGGAGAGCGGCGAGTGTCGCGTCTGCCACGGCAAGCGGCTGCGCCCTGAGTCCCTGTCCGTCACCTTCGCGGGATTGGATTACGGAGAGCTGTCGCGCCTGCCGCTCAAGCGTGTCGCCACCCTGCTCCAGCCCTACGCGGAGGGGACGGCGTCGCCCCTGAAGAAGCTCACGCGAGAGCACCCCGAGAAGGCGCTCGTCACGGAGCGCATCGCGAAGGACCTGGTGGAGCGACTGCACGTCCTGCTGGAGCTGGGCCTTGGCTATCTCTCACTGGAGCGCGGCACGCCCACGCTCTCCCCGGGTGAGCTGCAGCGGCTCAGGCTGGCCACCCAGGTGCGCTCCAACCTGTTTGGCGTGGTGTACGTGCTGGACGAGCCCTCCGCGGGCCTGCACCCCGCGGACACCCAGGCGCTGCTCAGGGCGCTCGACGCGCTGAAGGGCTCCGGCAACTCGCTCTTCGTGGTGGAGCACGAGATGGACGTCATCCGCCACGCGGACTGGGTCATCGACGTGGGCCCGGCCGCCGGAGAGCAAGGCGGAGAGGTCCTCTACAGCGGTCCGTTGGACGGGCTCAAGGGCGTGGAGGCGTCCCAGACGCGGCGCTACCTCTTCGGAGCCGAGCCCTCTCGTCCCCGCCCCCCGCGCACTCCCAAGGGGTGGCTGCGCCTGCGAAGCGTCTCCCGCAACAACCTGCAGGGGCTGAGCGCCGACTTTCCGCTGGGCGTCTTCACCACCGTGACGGGCATCTCCGGCTCCGGCAAGTCGAGCCTGGTGAGTCAGGTGTTGGTAGAGCTGGTGGCCGCGCACCTGGGCCACGAGCCTCCCGAGGAAGAGGAGGACGGCGAGCCGCTGGAGCGCACCCTCGTCCTGACCACGGGCGGGAAGATCACCGAGGGACTGGAGGACATCCACCGGATGGTGCGGGTGGACCAGAAGCCGATTGGCCGCACGCCACGCTCCAACCTCGCGACGTACACGGGCCTGTTCGACCACGTCCGCAAGCTCTTCGCCGCGACGCCGGCCGCGAGGTCTCGCAAGTACGACGTCGGGCGCTTCTCGTTCAACGTGGCCAAGGGCCGCTGTGAGACGTGCGAGGGCGAGGGCTTCGTGAGCGTGGAGCTGCTGTTCCTGCCCAGCGTCTATGCGCCCTGCCCCACCTGCCATGGAGCCCGCTACAACGCGAAGACGCTGGAGATTCGCTACCGGGGGAAGAACATCGCCGACGTGCTGGGCATGACGGTGGACACCGCCCATGCGTTCTTCACCGAGGAGCCCCACGTGCAGCGCGCGTTGGGCGTCCTGCGCGAGGTGGGCCTGGGCTACCTGCGCCTGGGCCAGCCCGCGACGGAGCTGTCCGGCGGCGAGGCCCAGCGCATCAAGCTGGCCACGGAGCTGCAACGCACCCAGCGAGGCCACACCCTCTACGTCCTGGATGAGCCCACCACCGGCCTGCACCCCGCGGACGTGGACAAGCTCATGGCGCAGTTGGATGGACTCGTCGAGGCGGGCAACACCGTCATCCTCGTGGAGCACGACATGCGCGTCGTCGTCGCGAGCGACTGGGTCATCGACCTGGGGCCCGGCGCCGGGGATGAAGGCGGCCACATCGTCGCGGCCGGCACACCCGCCCAGGTCGCCGCGTCATCGAAGAGCCGCACCGCGCCATTCCTCGCACTAGGATGACCGTCTCCACGCGCCCTCGCGGGCGGAGGTGACGGCACATGAGACGCTGGCTCGCGCCATCCTACATCGCGTTGTTCCTGCTCCTGGGTTGCGACCCGGCGGACCCCATCAAACCCGGCCGCCCTTCCACGGACGATGCGGGCACCCAGACGCCTCCGCTCATCAAGAGCGCCAAGCGCGGCATCGCCTTCGACCTGGCGACGCCCGAGGACCTGGCGGCCGTCTCTCCGGGCGTGAGCTGGTGGTACAACTGGAGCCCCCGTCCCCATACCAACGTGCCCACGGACTTCCGCACCCGCTACGGCATGGACTTCATCCCGATGCTCTGGAACGGCGAATTCGACGCCGCGGGCACCGAGACGATGCTCCGGGACAATCCCCACATCGAATACCTGCTGCTGCTCAACGAGCCCAACCTGACGGATCAGGCGAACATGTCGCCGCAGGCCGCCGCGCGGCTGTGGCCCCGGTACGAGAGCGTCGCCGCCAACACGGGCGTGAAGCTGGTGGGCCCGGCGATGAACTGGGGAACGATGTCGGGGTACTCGGACCCGGTGGTCTGGCTGGATGCGTTCTACGCCGCCTACCGCGCGGAGAACGCCAACCGTGAGCCCCGCATCGATTACCTGGCGTTCCACTGGTACGACTACGGACTCGACGGCCAGCTCAACCGGCTCACGAAGTACGGCAAACCGTTCTGGGTCACCGAGTTCGCCAACTGCCACCAGCAACAGGATGGCGCGCAGATTGACTCGGTCGCCAAGGCGAAGGCGCAGATGACGGAGATGGTGGCCGTCTGCGAGCGCCGGGCGGACGTGTTCCGCTACGCGTGGTTCACCGGACGGTGGACCCATGACCCGTGCTTCGCGAGCCTCCTGGGCGCGCCCGGCGTCCTGAACGAGCTGGGCAGGCACTACATCTCACTGCCCGCGCCCTGAGGGCGGAGACAGCGCGCCACTGGGCCCGTGAGAGAGGGCCCGGTGCTCGGGAGGGACTACCGCTTCGTGAGCAGCGTGGCGGACTCGTACTTGCTGCCCTGGAGCTGGAAGGCGCCAGGGGCCGACGTGTCCTTCTCCAGCTTCGCCTGCACGCTCTTGGGAAGCTGCGCGTACAGGTCCTGACCCAGCAGCTTCTCGAGCTGGTCCACCGGCACGCGCGAGGACTCCAGCAGCGGGATGATGGCGTCCTTCTTCGAGGGCCCGTCCTTCACGTTGGGCACCATGTACGCGAACATCGTCACGTTGCCGTTGGGCAGCTCCAGCAGCACCGTCTTGAAGTTGTGCGTGGGCACGCCAATCTTGCGGTCCTTGGCGCCCGTCGTCTGCACCGACTCCTGAGGCAGCGGCTTGCCGTCCGCGTCCAGGAACAGGTTGCCGGTCATGATGTGCGCCTTGCCCCCGGTCTCCTTCACCAGACCCGTCACGGCCTGCTCCAGCGTCTTCCACACCTGCTGATTGTGGTTGCCGTACTGGGGGGCGATGTTGGTCATCTGGTGACTCTCGTTCATCGCCTCCTGGTTGGGAGAGTCATCGGCGGGCTTCATGTGCCCACGGTCGAAGCCCGTGTGGTCGTAGTCGGAGTCCGAGACGCCGTTGGCGCCCAGCAGCGGGTCCCTCACGAAGGAGCTCTTCGTGCGGTTCACCTCGGCGGGCGTCTCCTTGATGTCGGCGGCGGACAGCATGTAGCTCACGAAGGTGGGGAGGTTCTTCCCCTCATCCAGCGTCAGTCGCGAGTACTGCTTCACCAGCTCCATCCCCTTGCCCTCGCCGCCCGTGGGACGCAGCGGGTCTACCTCTCCGGCGGACTCGGCGACGCGGCTCTGGATGACGGCCATCTGCTGGTCCGGCACCCACCGCGTGCCGTCCACCTGGTTGGCCTTGGACTTCTGGATGTAGGCCGCCAGCTCATCCTGGCTGACCTTGCCATCGCTGTTGCCACCCAGGAGGTCGGCGCGCTTGGCGAGCCCGTCCTGCCACTTGGTGTCGA
Source organism: Myxococcus sp. CA033 (assembly GCF_013336625.1). Lineage (NCBI taxonomy): Bacteria > Pseudomonadati > Myxococcota > Myxococcia > Myxococcales > Myxococcaceae > Myxococcus > Myxococcus sp. CA033. The sequence goes on from NZ_JABUMU010000001.1 coordinate 774,504, forward strand.
AAGCGTCGACGTCCACGGGCGTGCCGCCGCCCTTGGCGACCTTCGCCTCCACCGCGGAGCGACCCTGCTGGAGCGCCGTGGAAGTGAGGTATTTACCGTCCGTGGGCGCGGAGAGGTAGGCCTGGATTTCCGCTGCGGACACCTGGCCGTTGCCACCGCGCGTCTTGGTACCCGCCGCATCCGCCGCCTTCAGCAGCCCGGTCTCCCAGCTCTGCTCGGTCCAGCCGAACTTCGCCTGGAGTTCGGCGATGGGGACCTCGCGAGCGGTGGAGCGGTTCCAGCTGCCCCCCTTGGGCGCCACGACGTTGGTGGGCGCGGCGTCCGCCGTGGCGACCGTGGCGGGGGACGGGGTGCTGGCACGAGCAGTGGGTCGCAGCGTCGTCATGCGGAAGGCATCCTTGGGCCGCCCAGGGGAGGAACGGAGTGAGGCCCTGGTAGAGCTATGGTCGGTCGGAGGCGACACCGGGTTGCGTCATCGCCCCGCCTTTTTCCAGAAAGTTGCGATCAAGGCTTCTTCGCGGACGGGCCTGGGACGGAGCGTGCGTCCGCCTTCGCCTGTTGGAGCGTTCCCACGATGTGGGCCTCGGCCTGGAGGCGCTCCACGTAGTCGGCGGGGAGGCCGGTGCGCTCGGCGGCCAGGGCCACGGTGACGAGGAAGGCCTCGCTGATGGGGCCCGTGGCGGGAGGGCCGCTTCGCGCCGGAGCGGTGAAGGCGTGGGCGGAGAGCACGGCGCCGGTGGCGGTGCGCACCTTGACGGGCCGCGACGCGGTGGCCTCGGCGAGCACCGACTCCAGGCGACTCACGGCGTCCCACGTCTCCGGCGAAACGCGCCGCAGCAGCCCGGGGAGCGTCTTGCCCGGGGCGTCCACCAGCCGGGCCACCTTGCCGCCCCAGGCCAGCGAGGGCACGTCGTAGACGACGTCCACGTCCAGCGCCTCGGCCGGCTCGCCATCAGGCAACGTGGGCGCGGAGGGGAGACCTGGAAGGCGCTCACGCGCCGTCGCGGGGGACAGGTCGACGGAGAAGGCGAACCACGGACGCGGCGGAGGAGTACCTGCGGACATGGCTTCGAGTCTCGGCGGGTGATGGCCTGGGAACAAGCCCCCTGGAGTGTGCGCCGGGCCCCGAGGACTTCGAGGCCGGCGCCTTCACGCCCGAGCGGGCGCTACTCCTTGGCGGTGGTGCGGTTGGCGGCCAGCTCGATGACGTTGACCATCAGGTCCTTGACCCGGCGCGGCTTCTCGCCGCCGTTGTCGCGGAGGATGAGGTCGATGTCGTCCTCGGGCTCATGGTACTCGGGGATGAGGTCGCCGCCACCCTTGGGATTGGACAGGCCCTCGAAGAGGAAGAGGACGTCCTCGCCCTTGCGGCCGAAGACGGCGCCGTCCTGGCGGTCGCGGTACACGTTGATGTCGCGGTTGATGCGGTCGAACGGGTCCGCGAGCTGCGCGTTGGCCTGGTCCACCACGTCGCGGAAGTAGTTCGCCTGGCCCCTGCGGTCGGTGTCCACGACGGACAGGCGCTGGTCATCCCAGCGACCCACCATGTCCACGTTGACGACGCCGGAGATCTGCTCCGTGCTCAGCCCCGGAATCGGGTGGTCGACGAAGTACTGCGAGCCGACCAGCCCCTTCTCCTCGGCGCCCGTCCAGATGAAGAGGATGGAGCGGTCCAGTTCGCCGCGCTTCTGCGCCTCGGCCAGCTCCGGCACCGCCGCCATCAGCACCGCGCTGCCAGACGCGTTGTCGTCCGCGCCGTTGTGGACGTTGCCGCGACGGTCCGTGCCCACGTGGTCCAGGTGGGCCATCACCACGATGACCTCGTCCTTGTGCGGCCCGGTGCCGGGCAGCAGCGCCATCGTGTTCACCGCCTGGCCAGACGCCGTGGCCAGCGCGCGCAGCTCCTCGACGCTGCGCAGGTCTCCGCTGCGAGCGGGCGCGAGCGGCTGCCCTTCCGCCTTCATCGTGCTCTCGTACTTCTTGTTGAGCATCTCCAGCGTCTCGCGGGGCATCCCGTCCTCCAGGTAGAACCCCTCCTGGAAGAGCTGGTGGCCGAACTCCTTGTGCGCCGCGTGGTCGTGCTCCCCGGCGTCACCCGTCGCCGACGTCTCCGGCTTGCCGACGAAGGAGAACACGTCGAACTTCTGCTGGAAGGGGTTCTCCGCGTTGTTCGAGTTGGGGCCGACGAGGCCGTACTTCTCGACGTGCGCCTGAACGTACGCGGAGGCCGCGTCGAGTCCCGCCGACGGGCTGTCCCGGCCCTGGAGCTCGTCCGAGGCGAGGTACGCGATGTGCGTCATCGGGTCCGAGTCGGTGATGGAGGGCTCGGGCTTCGGCTCGGGCGTGGGCTCCACGGGGCCGGGCTCGGGAAGCGGCAGAGGCTTCGGGTCCGTCGGCAGCTGCGGGTCCGTCGGCAGAGGCTTCGGGTCCGTCGGCAACTGGGGCAGCGGCAGCGGCTTCGGGTCCGTGGGCAGCGGCTTCGGATCCGTCGGCAACTGGGGCAGCGGCAGCGGCTTCGGGTCCGTCGGCAACTGAGGCAGCGGCAGTGGCTTCGGGTCCGTCGGCAGCGGCTTCGGGTCCGTCGGCAACTGGGGCAGCGGCAGCGGCTTCGGGTCCGTCGGCAGCTGCGACGGAGGCTTGGGCAGCGGCAGGGGCAGCGACACCGGGGGCTTGGGGAGCGGCAGCGGCTGGGCGTTGCCCGGCTCGAAGCAGTCCTTGTTCCACTTCAGGTCGGGCGTCTTGACCTTGTTCGTCTCCGAGGGCTGGGGAGCCTTCGCGGCCGGGGTTCGCGTCGTCGCGGTAGGGAGTGGACGAGGCGGGTCGCTGATCTTGGAGGCCATGGTGGGGGATCCCGATGGAGAGCGTGAACGGCGCGCTTCGGGATTATCGCCACGAGGGAGTTCCGTGTTGCGAGAAGGTTTCACTTTCTCGTGATTTCAGTGACTTGTCTCAGCCATGTATCACCGCCGGTGGATCTGCCGGCCCCGAGGCCCCGGGTGGTGCGCGCGCAGGGCCGCCACGAAAGCGGTGAGCGCGGGCTCCGTTTCTCCCTCCCGGGTGGCCACGGCCCAGTCCAGCCAGAGCCCACGCGGGCCGATACGGAAGGCCCGCAAGCCGCCATCGTCCAGTTGGGGCGCCACGGCCCACCGAGGCAGCACGGTGACCCCCAGGTTCGCACGCACCATCTCGACAGGGAGGCCCCCCGTCATCGGGATGAGCGTCACCTTGCGAGGCGAGAGGCCCCCCGCCTTCGCGAGCGCTCTCCCCAGGGGTGCATCGGCTCGGAGCGCGCCCTCATCGAGCCACAGGTGCTGGTCCGCGAAGGTCCGCACGTCGATCTGCCGCTGACGCGAGGAAGCCCAGGGGTGCTCCCGTCCCACCAGCGCGACGAGTTCGTCCCGGAACAGCGGCTCCATGCGGATGCGGGGGCTCTTTCGGACCTCCCCCGCCACGAGCGCAACATCGAGCTTGCGCGCGAGCAACCACTCGGCGGGCGCCACCCCCGCCTCCGTCACCACAGTGACTTCCGTCCCGGGCCAGTCCCGCGAGAAGGACTTCAGTAGCTCCGGAAGCCAGCGATAGGACTGGAGACACACCGTCGCCACTCGCAGCGTGCCACTCGCGCCGCGCAGGAGTTCGCGCGTCTCGGCCTCGGCGCGCGTGAGTTCCCCCAGCACGGAGCGCGCGGCCTCCGTGAGCCGCTGGCCCGCCGCCGTCAGGACCAGGCGCCTCCACTGCCGATGAAACAGCGCGCCTCCGAGCCGGTCCTCCAGCTCCCGGAGCTGCTGGCTGAGCGCCGATGGGGACAGGTGCAGCTTGCGTGCGGCCGCGTTGAGGCTGCCCACCTCTTCGAGCGCGGAGAGCAGGAGCAGATGTCGGGTCTCGACGAGCGGGCTCGGCATCGATTCAGCCTGCCTTAACAATCTGACGGGAACAACGCGTTCGACCGAATCGATGCCCCCTCACATATTCCGCCGTGCCTGCCCCGATATCGCGAGGTCCGGGTCACCCTCGCGCTCCACCCCGGGGCTTTCGCACCGACCCGAGGACACTCTCCATGCACACGCACAAACTCGCGCCGCTCGCGGCGTCGTTGCTCACCCTGCTCGGCTGCGCGAGCACCCACGAGGGCTCGGCCATGTCCTCGCGCATCGCCACCGCGGGCGTCTCGAATGTCGAGGCGTACCCCATCGACCACCTCGCCCTGCGCTCGCTCATCGAGCGCTTCGCGGACGCGGCGAATCACCAGGACTGGGCCGCGACGGAGGAGATGTTCGCGAAGGACGCGGTGTGGGAGGTCCTCGCTCCCCCGCCGCTGGGTTGGACGTTCGAGGGACGCGACGCCATCCGAAAGGGCATGGCCGGCAATGCCGAGAGAATCGACCTGCGGGTCCAGAGCGTGACCCCCATCGTCGTCCACGTCGAGAGCCCGGAGCGAGCCACCGCGAGGTCTACCCTGGACGAAGTCCTGCGCTTCAAACAAACCGGGCTGGACCGGAGGATTGTCGGCACCTACTCCGACCAGTTCGTGAAGCAGGACGGACACTGGAAGTTCTCTCGACGTACCTTCCGGCTTCGCTACGACGAAGAGGTCTTCATGCCCCCGTCCTCACGTCCCGCGCCGTGAGCCAACTCCGGGCGAGGACGAGGCCTCGCGCGACTCGCGACGCTTCACGGCGACGAAGGTGTCGTACGGCGCGCCCTCCAGGGTGCGCGTCTCCAGGCAGGCGTCGAGCCCCACCTCGTCGAAGAGGCGCAGCCACGTCGCCCTCGAAAAGAGGCCATTCAGGTGCACGTCGTGGACGGAGCGGACGCTGCCGTCACGCTCCTTCAGCAACATCGCGAAGTGGGTCTCCGAAGTGTTGCTCCCCGGCTTCGGCGGCAGCGTCCACATGAGGTAGCGCAGGGAGCGCGAGCCCCGGCCCGGAGCCTCGGGCTCGTCGCCCCCTTCCGTGCTCGAGCCCGGCACGAAGCTCTCCTGCGTCGCATCCGGCGCCACCAGGACGACTCCACCTGGGCGCAGGTGCATCGCCGCCGTCTCCAGCGCCGAGCGCAGGTCCGTCTCCGTCGTCATGTATTCGACGGCGTCATGGATGAACACGGCGTCGAACTCGCGACCCAGGCGCACGGTCCGCATGTCACCGGGCAGATGTTCGCACTCGGGATTGAGCTCGCGGCTGTGCTTGCGCATGCCCTCCGAGGGCTCCACCAGCGTGAGCCGGAAGTCGCGCTTGAGGAAGCTGGCGTTGTTGCCACCACCACTGCCCAGCTCCAGCACCGTCACCAAGGGGCCCGTCGCGCCGGCACGAAGCAAGCGGCGGTACTCGGACGCCTCCTCTTCGTAGTCGCTCGGAGGAGAGACCAGGGGCCACCACTCCGCCAGTTCGTCATAGAGCTTCATGCGCAGCGTTCCGTTCGAGCCAGCAGGTTCAGAGGTGACGGACCTCGGCCGGCGGCTTCTTGAAGTCGTTGTCCCGTTTGTTGACGTAGGTGATGGGGGAGCGCAGCAGCTCGTCGAGGTCCACGTCGTCGAGGCAGTTGACCTTGATGGTGTAGAACTTCCCCAGGTCCGCGTCGTCACCCCAGCCGAAGGAATGAACGCCGCAGTGCTTGCAGAACAGGTGATGGAGCTGCTTGGTGTGGAACTGGTACTCGGAGAGCGAGGACTCACCGGCCAGGAGACGGAAGTCCTCCGGCCCGATGATGGCGTGCCACAGCCGCGCCTTGGTGCAGATGGAACAGTTGCACTTGTAGGTGCCCTGGCTCAGGTCGACGTCCGCTTCATAACGGACCGCCCCACAGTGACAGCTCCCAACGTACGTCTTCTTCACGTGTGACGCTCCTCATGACGAGCCCAGGCCTCATCCGAAGCCGGAGCAGACCATGAGTGCGGCTTGATTCAACGCCGGGATTTCGCCGCGGCGATTCAGGTCATCCGTGGATGACACTCCGTGAAACGTCGTCATTCCGACGCCGCTTCAAGGACGGTGGCATGCCGGCCCTGTGTCACCGTGGAGCCCGCCCTTCGGGCGTCACGCACGCGTCATTTGCCGTGACACCGTCCCGTCCGTAGGGTGGCCTCGTCCGGGCCGGAGCGTCTTCCGGTCACGCGGCCACTCCATGGACCTCACCCTCTGGGCCACCTTCACGCTGACCATGACCCTCTTCGCCATCACCCCGGGCCCCGCCGTGTTGCTGGTGGTCTCCCAAGCGATGTCGCGAGGCTTTCGCACGGGAATGAGCGCCGCGCTGGGCATCCAGGCGGGCAATGCCGTGTACTTCCTCATCTCCGTCGCCGGCCTGGGCGCGGCGCTGGCCGCCTCCCCCTTCGCCTTCTACGGCATCCGCTATGCGGGCGCGGCCTACCTCGTCTACCTCGGCGTGAGGACGCTGCTCGCCGCGAAGCACGCTCTCACGCTGGAGCAGCGTCCGAAGCCACCCCTGTGGCGCGGGGCCTTCGTGCAGGGGTTCGCCAAACAACTCGCCAACCCCAAGTCCATCCTGTTCTTCGGCTCGCTGCTTCCGCAGTTCATCCACCCGGGCCCACGGGCGGGCTTGCAGTTCGCCGTGTACGGAATCTCCTGCATCGTGGTGGAGGTGCCCGTGCTCGCCGTCTACGCCTGGCTGGGTGTCGCGGGCGGACGGGTGTCCAGCTCACCACGCGCCCTCGTCTGGCGCGAGCGACTGTCAGGCATCGCGCTCATCGGCATCGGCGCGGTGCTCGCCACGATGCGGCCACAAGCCTGAAGCCCGTCTGAACCCTGACGGAGCGTTGACGACCGGAGCCACTCGCTCCGGCCGTCGTGTCCGGCACTCACCTCGAAGACATCACTGCGCGGGAGCAGGCGCTGGCGCGTCGTCCTTCAACGCCTCCAGCTCCCGAGCGGTGGCGGGCCGCGTCCGGGCCTTGCCCTTCTCCACGGAGATGACCGTTCCCTTGGTGCCCAACTGGCAGACCAGCGCGTCACCCAGCGAGGGCGCCTTCTTCACCGCGTCACAGCGCCCCACGTGCGCCACCTGTCGACGCGCGGGCTCGATGCCCAGCGCCACGGCGAAGACCTTGCCCGGGTTGCCGTCGAACGGCCCCCCGGACACCAGCGTCACCCAGGTGTCCTTGAGCAACTCCTGCGTGTAGAGCACCTCGTAGCTCTCCGCCTTGCACTCGGCCTGGGTGCTCCCGGCCTTGCAGCGCTGGGCCCCGCGAAGCTTCTCCAACAGGGCCGAGTCCACCCGCGCGGTGAACGAAGGCGTGGGCAGCTCGTAGCGGGCCGGCCCCGCCTTCTCCAGCCCCGCGCACGGCCGCTTGCCATCGGAGGCGGAGATGCGCAGCGCGAGCGGCACCTGCTGCGCGCCACTGGAGGGCACCGTGAGGAACGCCATGCCCGCGCTCGCGAGCGACTCCGGCACCGTGACGGTGAAGGCCCCGATGAAGTCCGACATGCCCTCGTCCGAGTCGGTGAGCAGCAGGCTCAGCGAGCCGCCCACTCCCACGGGCAGCCACGCTCCCGAACGCGTCTCTTCCAGGAAGAGGCTGTTCCACAGCAGGGTGCCGGCGTCCTCCTGCTTCGGACCGATGACGGTGGGCGAAGCCCCCTCGACGTCGACGGCCATCGCCGACAGCTCCGGGTCCGGCGCGGAGCCCTCGTCCCAGGACGCGCCACTGGAGTTCGTCGTCCCGACCTTCGCCGCCAGCGGGGACACGAACAGCTCCTTGCAAGCCCGATAGTCCTGCGCCCACACGCGCGTGGAGACACAGAACACCAGCAACACCCACCGTCGCATCGTGCTTCCTCTCATCCGTCCGGGCGACATCGCCTCGGCTACAGCCCCAGGGCGTATACCTTGTTCCGGTCCACCACATAGACCCGGTCCTTCACGATGACAGGGTCCCTGAGCGAGCCGCCATCCGACGTCCCCACCAGGGCCAGCTTGGTGGCGCTCCACAGCGAGGAGAGCGTCGAGACGGCGACGACGTGCAAACCCATACGCGAGGTGATGACGAGCGTGGGGATGCTCACACCGGACGCATCCTTCGTCCCCGAGGCCGCGGAGATGGAGGTGCTGCGCTTGCCCGCGAAGGGCGTCGTGGAAAAATCCAGGAGGTCACGTCCGTAGTAGGGAACGATGACATCGTAGACGCCCGGAAGAGTCGCCGTCAGCGGCGTGCCACCGGAGAGGGCATCGAAGGAATAGAGCACGGTGCCGGCGTTGGGACCGGAGCTCTCCTGCGCGGCGACGATGGCCCGGCCCGCCACCAGCACGGGCGCCTGATAGCCGGTGACTTGCGAGCTGGGAAACGGCGGGGACCGGAAGAGACTCGCGCCATTGTAGCCCGCGTTGCGGATGTTGAACGTCACCGTGCCAGTGCCCAGGTCGCGCTCCAGCAGGTAGATGCGATTGCCCGACACGCTGATGTTGCTGGCGGGCTCCAGCGCGACTCGAGGCCAGCGAGGCGTCCCCGTGGCCAGGTCCCAGCCGAACAGGCCCGAGGCGAAGGGACGGGGCTCGTTCGCGTCGCAGTTCGTGGAGCACTGGAAGTTGTAGATGGCGGCCAGGTAGATGAAGCCGTTGTCGGTGGCGATGGAGCCCAGGCGGTCTTCCGCCGTGTCCCACTGGTGCTGCGGAAAGACGCGCGTGCCGCCGTAGTAACCGTAGGTGTTCAGCTCGAGCAGCAGGTTGCCACGCTTGTCCAGCGAGCGCAGGCCCAGCTTGGGGCCGTGGTAGTGGAGCTGGTTGTAGACCCACAGGCGCGTGCCGTCCGACAGCGACTGGCCCCAGCTGTCGTTGTTCGCCTGCTCCTGTTCCGCGTACGGTGTGGTGCCACCCGAGTAGTAATTGGCGCCGAACTGCTTGCTCCAGGTCCGGATACCGTCGTCGTTGCGGACGACACCGTCGCGTGCCTCATAGACACCGCCGCCGACAAGCTTTTCATACGCGAAGAAGGAGGGCCAATGTCCCCGGTTGTCATTGAGCTGCCGGTCGACGCTCCACACGCTGGCGCCCGTTGCCGGGGCGATTTTCTCCAGGGCGGGGCTGCCACCAGAGCCGACGTAGTTGGGATTGGAATTCCATGCCAGGTAGACGCCGTCGGTGTCCGCCACCGCCCGCTCCACGCCTTGCACGGAGCGCCCCGTCCCCGCGGTGGGCGCGAACTCCCAGAGCTTGCGCAAGGGATGCCACGCACAACCATCCGAGGTGAAGGAGCGACGTGCGTCATGCCCCATCGTGGCCCACGCATTGGTCCCCGTGCAGGGTGGCACGACGGCGGCCTCAATGACTCCCGGCGATTCGGGCGGAGGCGAGGAAGGCCCCTCCACCGAGCCTCCACACGCAACGAGCCCCACGACAGACAGCAGCAGCACCACGTCTCGCGTTCGCAGCGTCATGGCACGACCTCCACGTCAGGGCACGCCGGGAACTCCCGGACGCGCCAGGAAAGCGCCTCGCGTCACCACGCCCTCCACCGCACCTCTCCGTAACCGCCCCGCCAGAAGCCCCCCTGCCGCCGGGACGATGAGATGTGTCACGGGCTCCGGCAGCGTCGCGGGTGAGCGTCTCTCATGGAGCGGGCCTGGCTGTGGCGACGGGAGGACGGGTGGCCCCGACACGATAGCAGCATGTCTCCACCCGCCCCGAATGCCCCGAGTCCCACCCGGTCCGCTCAAGAAGGCGCCGCCCCCACCTCGCCGTGCCCCGCGGGCAGTCGCATGGGCTGGGCCCGACCATAGGTGAGCGAGCGCCACAGCCACTCGGCGGGACCGAAGCGGAAGCGGGCCAGCCAGAGGTGGCTGAGGACAATCTGCACCGCGAAGATGCCCAGTGCCAGCAGGATGCTCCGTGAAGGTGGCAGCTTTCCGATGAGCCCCAGACCCCAGCCGTTGTAGACCCAGACGCTCACCACCGACTGCAGCAGGTAGTTCGAGAGCGCCATCCGGCCCACGGGCATCAGCACGTTGAAGACGCGCTGAACCCAGCCACGGCGGGACAGCAGCGCGAACAGGGCGACGTAGGCCGCGGCCAGCGTCAAGCAGCCCAGCTCCTGGACCACCGTCAGCACCATCATCCAGTCGCGGCTCACGAAGTCGCCCATTCCCATCGCGCGCAGCCGCCAGAGGACCAGGCCCAGCCCATTGCCAATCACGCCCAGGAACAATCCCCAGAACAACAGCCGGTGGTGCAGGCGGCGATTGCCGTCCAGGTCCTGGAGCAACAGGAGGCGCCCCGCGAGCAGTCCGAAGAGGAACCGCCCCAGGATGAGGCTCATCCAGACGAGCCGGTTGATGCGAAGGTAGGACTCGTTGTTGAAGCGGGCGGTGCCCACGAGCGCCGTCCAGAACGAGTCGCTGGAGAGTGCCTCCAACAGCCTCGTGCGCGACGCCGTCTCCAAGGCTCGCGCCGCCTTCGCCGCCTCGCCCGCCGCCTCCGCGCCGTGCAGCCAGATGGGGACGAAGCGCTCCAGGGCCGGAATCAACAGCGGCACCACCGCCATCAACGCCACGGCCCAGATGAGCACCGTCGTGTTGGAGCGGTTCCGGAACAACAGCAGCGCGAAGCCCACCATCGCGTAGGTGTGGAGGATGTCTCCGCACCAGATGGCATACTGGTGCGTCAGCCCTATCGCGAGCAGCACCAGCAGGCGTCGCGCATAGAGCCGGACAATCGAGGAGCCTCGCGCCTCGGCTCGGGCGAGCTGGATGCTGAAGCCCAGGCCGAAGAGGAACGAGAACAGCGTCACGAACTTCTGGTTCACGAAGAACTGGTAGAGGCCCGTGGCCACCGTCTCGAGGAGCGGCGCCGCCAGGGCCTGCGCCTGCTCTCGGGGCATCATCACCCGACCACTGAACCAGGAGACGCTATTGGAAACGAAGACGCCGCACAGGGCGAACCCGCGCAGCGCATCCAGCAGCGTCACCCGCTCGGAGGTGTCCACCGGGCGGGCATCGGCGAGTTGCACTGGCGCGGAAGAAGCAGGGTCTGACATGGGGCAAGCAGACGCCTGCTCCTTCCGTGCGTCAACCGAGGGCTCGTGACTTCAACCCTCGGTCTTCATGACGCGGTGCCACCTAACCATGCCGGGAGTATGCGCCGCAGCGCGCATGCCCGTAGCGCGCGCACTCCGCCCGCTCACGGCGCTCCCGCTCCACCCGCGCCTGACGCTCGCGCTCCGCCCGCTCACGCTCCAGCCGAACCAGACGCTCGCGCTCGATTCGAGCCCGCTCACGTTCGATGCGCTCACGCTCCACCCGGGCCTGCCGCTCACGCTCGCGCTGCACCCGCTCGCGCTCCAGCCGCGCCTGCCGCTCCCGCTCCGCCCGGTCGCGCTCCAGCCGCGCCTGCCGCTCCCGCTCCGCCCGGTCGCGCTCCATCCGCGCACGCTCCGAGTTCGAACGCGAATCCAGGCGCTGGTCGCGAACCCACTCGGTGACGCCCGGGGTCGTGACAGGGGAGGCACCATGCACCGACTGCGCGAGGACAGGAGAAGCCACCGTGAGGGAGCACACCACCAGGACTCGCATCAGCTTGCTGTACATGACGACCTCCTTCGCAGCGGGTTGCGCCGCGTTCTGTACAGTCTGACGGGGCCCCCTCCCGGCTATTCAGTCGGGACCACTGCCCCCGCAGGGCGCGACACTGCGAGTCCGGGTCTCCCTGGGAAGTCGTCCCGAAGCCCCACACACGCCGTCACGTCTGGCGCGACGGAGGCTGGGCCAGCCACAAGGCCCCGGCGGCGAACGTGGCGATGACTGTCCAGAAGTAGAAGCGGAACTCCGCGCTCACGCTGACGGGGAAATACGCCAGCGCGTAGGTGACTCCGGACGCGGCCACGCAGAACATCAACCCGCCGTCGCGCGCGCGACGCCGCCAGCCCACGACGGCCAGCGCCACGGTCAGCACCAGCCAGGACCCGCCGCGGATGAAGATATCGGGACAGGCAGCCCGCATGGCCGCCCAGCCCCGATGAAGCAGCGTGTGCTTGCGCAGCGTCAGGCCCAGGTCGTTCTTGTCGATGCTCTGGAAGAAGCCCCCCTCCTCCCGGTAGTAGTTCCCGGCGAAGTCCTCCATGCCGAGGTTCGCGACATAGGCCGCCCAGCGATGCCGCAGATAGGCACCCGGGTAGGCACGCACGACCCGCAGCCACTCCCGCGTCAGGGGCTCCTTCGCCGCGCGGAACGCCCCCACGGAGATGGCGCCCCGCTCAGGGTCTCCCCACAGAATCGGGGCCAACGAGCGCCGATGGTAGATATGGGCAATCCGCGTCGCATCCCACTTCCACAACGCCACGAGCGGCGAGCCCTCCATCGCCGCGGGCTCATGCGCGTAGACGCCCACCACGTCGAACACCAACAGCGCGCCCCCAATCCAGTCCTTCTTCGCGTCCACGGCGCGATTGAGGATGCCTGGCGCCGAGGCCAGCACCGCGAGGAGTCCCACGCTGGCGAGCACCGGCCGCACCCTGCCCTTCATCAGCAAGGGCACGCGCGCCACCACCATGGGCACCAGCAGCATGCTGGCGGTGATGGCGTTGTGGCGCGTCAACGTCGCCGCGACCATGAAGGCAAAGGCCCAGCCGGGTCGCCTCCAGGCGAGAAACACCACCGCCCACAGCAGGGCCACCCCGTTGAACGTGTCCTTCCAGAGCGTCACTCCCACCGCCCAGTTGCTGGGAATGAACCAGTAGACGACCAGCAACGCGAGCGCGGCCAGCCCTCGTCGCCCGGTCAGGCCCCCGAGCAACAGGAGCGGGCCCAGCGCCAGTCCCACCAGTTGGAAGGCGAGCACCAGCCACGTCGAGCCGGTCAGCAGGAAGGTCTTGCCCAGGACGAAGGCGAAGAAGGGCGAATGCCAGTCCGAATAATTCCCCGTTCGCCCCTGGTACAGCATGTCGAGTGAGTCGCTGGACAGCAGTCCGGGCTGGAAGGCCGCGAACAGCAGCGCGAACCAGAGGAACGTCAGGCCCAGCCGGACGTGCCACCCTCCCAGCACCGCGAGCAGACGCGTCCCGACGGACACCTTTTCGGCGGCGGCTACGTCAACCTGGGGGGAGGGGCCTCCCGAAGCGGGCGCCACCTTTTCCGCTTCCTGCACTGGCTGAACTTCCGTCCCCATGTCAGCGCGCCCTCGTCGCGAATGAATTCGCGCGGACATTGTCAGGCTGGCACGGCAAATCCAAGCGACTCATGCGCCGTCGGGGACCACCGAGCGGTCAACCTTCCGCGCAGCCGGGTGTCTTGTCCGGGTCTGGAAAAGGGTGCGCGCGATGGGGTGCCGCGTCGTCGTCTCCCTCGGCCACGCCGGGTGTATGGCCGGGCACCTCGTCCTCATAGCCTGACTCGCGGTCCCTCCAATCCCCCAAGGGCTCGCTTCCTCGCTGTCGCTCGTCGATGTCTGGCATCACGGCCTCCTGTCTCTCCGTGAAAGATAGGCAGTGTCGGCCCAGGTCGGCGCGGACCTGAGCGATGATGCGAGGCCATCGGGAGGATGCATGGCCAGGTATCTCGGCAGGACCCTTCGCCAGTTCCGCGACAGCGCCAGCCGGCTCGTCCAGAACGCGGCGGCCCTGGCGGTGACCGTGTTCGTCGTCCTGCGACCTGACCGCGCGGGGAGCGAGCGAGCCCAGCGCAACGCCGAACGCCTCATCACGGCCTGCCGGGCCTTCCAGGCGCGACATGGCCAGCTGCCCCAGACCCTCGCGGAGCTCGTTCCCGAGTTCCTCCCCGAGCTGCCCCCGGCGAAACACGGCGGGCCCCATTTCAGCTTCACGTACGACGTGAGCAACGGGCGACACGTGCTCGGCTGGACGGACCGGATTCCCTTCGGACGTCCCTTCTATGTCTTCGAGGAAGACCGCTGGGGTTATCTGGACTGAGGGCCTCCTCCCTGGGGGCATGCACGGAGCGCTTCGTCTTGGGCTAACGTCCCCCGGAATGCACCTCACGCGCCTCTCTACCGCCGTGCTGTTGCTGTCCCTTGCCATCGCCGGATGTGACCGGGGCTCGACGGCACCTCCCGTGGCCGCCGCGCCGAAGCAACCGGTCGCCCCCGAGAGCTTCCTCAAGGCGGGCCTCGCGGTGCCTGTCACCGTCGCCGGCGTTCCCGACCTCGGAGAGGTGGACGTCGCGGAGCTTCGCGATGCCGTTGCGGACCCGCGGACCCTCAGTGAGCAGGACCTGGAGCAGCTGCTCCAGAATGCCCAGGCGTCTGCTCAGGGTGTCCCGAGCCCCACGGGGGAGCTGGAGCCGGTGGAAGGTCTCCCGGCGGTCGAGGCGGAGCGGGACGCACCCCACGGGGACATACCGCCTCCACCTCCACCGCCCGCGCCCTCCGCCTCGCCCCCTCGACCGGCTGATGCCGCCATGGAAGAAGCCGCCAGGGCCGCCTCGTCGGCGGGCGAAATGGACATGCGCCGGAGGGAGGTCATCCAGATCATCAAGGGCGGTCCGGATAGAGCGGGAGGAGGAGCTCCGGGCTCGCCAGCGAAGCGGATGAAGGATGGCCCGGAGCCCGCCGCGAACCTGCCGACCCCCGTGCTGCCCAAGGTGGACACCGCGCCTCGCGCCGCCAAGGTGCTGGTGCGCGACGAGTCCGGCCGCTATCAGCCGCTGAAGACGCGTGCGATTCGGGTGGTGACGTACATCCAGGGCGCCCGCGCGCGCACGGTGGTGGACCACCTCTTCGAGAACGACACGAACCACAGCCTGGAAGGCACCTTCTACTACCCGCTGCCCGGAGGCGCGTCCGTGGCGGGCTTCGCGCTCTACTCAGGCTCCGTGGCGGTGAATGCCCCGTCCCTCTTCCAGTCGTCGGACCTGCTGCCGCCCCTGGGCGACGGCACCTCGAACGTGGAGCAACTGACCGCCGCCGCGCCCCCCAGCCCTCCGGGTGCCAAGCGCTCGTGGGGCGCCCCCCAGGAGGCCCGGGTCGTCGAGCAGAAGCGCGCGCGCGAGGTCTACGAGGACATCGTCCGCAACAACGTCGACCCGGCGCTGCTGGAGTGGGCCGGGGCTTCCACCTTCAGCGCGCGCGTCTTCCCGCTGCCGCCCCGCTCCCTGAAGCGCGTGGTCATCGCCTATGAGCAGACGCTGCTCCATGACGGCCAGCGCCTGCGCTACACGTGGCCCCTGCCCGTCGGCGCGGGCAAGGACCTCCAGGTGTCCGCGCGCGTTCACGTGGACCCGCGTCACACGCAAGACGTGCTGGTGGCACCCGACACGAAGGAGAAGCCCCGGGAGCTGGGCGCGTGGCGTACCTACGATTTGCCCAAGCTCACGGGCGACGGCGCGCTGTCGGTGGCCCTCACGCCGAAGAACGCCGAAGCGGATGTCCTGGTGGGCCGGGACGATGCGGGCCTTCCGGGTCACGCGTTCCATGCCCGCGTGCGCCTGCCCGCGCGCCTGACGTCGGAAGCGGAGGGGCCGCCCACCGGTCGCGCCGTGCTCGTGGTGGACACGTCGCTGGCCACGGAGGACGGCAACGCCTGGGCGCTCCAGGCCGCCACCCTTCGCGCGCTCCTGGAGAAGGACTCCACGCTGAAGGAGTACGCCGTCCTCCTCTTCGACGTGCGGCCCCGGTGGCTGCACGGAACGGGCTGGCGGACCAATGACTCCGCCCGGCGCCAGGAGACGTTCTCCGAGCTGGAGCGTGTCTACCTGGAAGGCGCCTCCCACGTGGATGGCATGCTGACGGAGCTGGACCGGGCCGCCGGTGAGTGGCTCAAGCCGGCGAAGCCCGGCGAGCGCGTGACGGCCTTCCTCCTGTCGGACGGCAACGTCACCTGGGGCCAGAGCACCATCGAGTCCCTCATCTCCCGCCACGGCAGCACGGAGGCCCTGCGCTGGGTGACGTACCGCTTCGGCGAGTCGGCGGTGAACACGGAGCTATTCGACGCGCTCTCCCGGGCCAGCGGTGGCCGGAGCGTGACGGTGCTCTCCGGCGCACAGGTGGATGCCGCGGCGAAGGCCCACCGCGCCATGTCCGTGGTCCTCACCCGCGTGGAGGTGAAGGGCGCCGCCGTGAAGGACCTGGTCGTCGCGGGACGGCCCCACCTCGTGTTCCCCGGCCAGGAGCTGCTGGTGGCCGGACGGCTGCCGGAGAAGGGCACCCCGGAGCTGGTGGTGGCGACACGCGCGGGCGACGTGGAGCAGACGCTCAGCGTGCCACTGTCCACCGAAGACAACAGCACCTTCGCGCCGCGCGCCTGGGCCGACCTCTTCGTCACCCGGATGGTATCCCTGGACGACGTGCGACTGGACCGGATGGTGGTGGCGCTCAGTCAGCACTACCGGCTGGCCAACGCGCGCGCGTCCATGCTCGTGCTCGAGTCCACGGCGGACTACGAGCGCTTCGCCATCCAGAACGAGAGCGTGGAGCTGGATGCGCTGGAGACGCTGCGCAAGCGCGAGCAGGACCAGCGCAAGGACAAGCTCCAGGGCCTCGGCATGGACGCTGTGCCCAAGTCCGGGCTCGCCGTGGTGCGGTCCCTGACGGAGCATCGCTCCGCCCTGGCGCCCCTGATGAAGCGTCAGCCCCTGCGGGACGAGCCCTACGCGGGTGGAGAGCCCCGGCTCACGGCGGAGCTGGCCTACCGCAAGGCACGCCGTGAGAACCGCGACGACGTGACGCTGTACGAAGGCATCGCTCGCCAGCGCGCCTTCGCCGGAGACACCGGGGGCGCGCTGCGCGCCCTGTCCTCGCCCGTGGAGCTCAGGCCCAAGGACGCGGAGGCCCTGCGTCTGGTCGGCTACGGCCTGCTGGCCATGGGACAGTTCCCCGCCGCGGCGGAGCTGTTCGAGCACGTCCGCCTCAACCGCCCCTTCGAGGGACAGGCCTTCCTGGAGGAAGCCCTCGCGCTGGATGCCTCCGGGCGCTACGCCGACGCCGCGCGCAACTACGAAATCGTCCTCGCGGGAGGCCAGTGGCGACACCCCGTGGAGCTGCGTCTGGTCGCGGCGTATCACTACGGGCGCCTGCTCTCCGCGCTGGCACGACATCCCCGCGCGGAGTCCTTCGCGTCCGTGCTGAAGACGCGCATTGGCGAAATCCAGGAGGCCAGCACGGTCTGGTACGGCGGCATGTCCCCCACGCCCATCGACTACCAGCTCACCACCCACTGGAACTCGGACATGACGGACATCGACCTGTGGGTCATCGAACCCAACGGCGAGCGCTGCTTCTACCAGCACAAGGAGACCCGGCTGGGTGGCCAGCTCTACTGGGACATCACCGATGGCCTGGGCCCGGAGCTGTACCACGCGCGCAAGGTGGCCCCCGGCCCCTACCACGTCGTGGTGCATTTCTACGGGCACCGCGCGCCCAAGCTGTCCGTCCCCACCGCGCTGCTGCTGGTGAGCGACAAGGGCGTCTTCTCCTCCGGGGACTCCTACCAGCGGCGCTTCCAGCTGCGCATCCTCCCCAAGAACGACGCGAGGCTGCTGCTGCGCCGCGAGGAGTTCATCCCGCGCAAGACGGCCCTCTCCGCCGAAGGCCAGCCCTGAGCCACACGACTCCGCTCCATCCGCGAGAGGTCCGGCATGCATCACGGACGAAAACCCCGGGGACCCATCGGACGCGTCGGTGGCCTTCGCCGTGTCGAAGGCGCTGATGGCGTCCTCCGGGTCCGCGCCCTGGAGCGCGTCTCCGGCCCCGAGCGTATCGAGGCACGAGACGTGACAAGGCGATCCTTCTCGGAGGCACTGGACCGCGCCTCGCGAGGGCTTCACAGCACGGAGCCCCTGCCCTCACCGTCGCCGCGCCGTGACTCGCCGCCACCGAGGCCGCGCAGCGACGACGAGGAGTCACTGCTCCCGCCAGAGCCACCGCCGGAAGGCTTCCTCGGAATGCTCTGGTGGAAGGTGAAGGGACGTCGCTAGAAGGTGAGGCCCGCGCCCAGGTACGGACCATGGAGCCGGTCCTGGTGGGCCACGCCGTCGACCGTGCCCTGGTCATCCAGGTACACGCCTCGCCAGCCGCCTCGCAGCATGAGGCTCCCCAGGTGCAGGGCCAGCCCCACCGTGCCGTCGAGCTGGAGGTATGGCCACGGCGTGAGCTGCGTGCGCGCTTCCAGGTCCAGGGGGCCCAGCACGCAGGCCTCGAAGGACCCCCCCACGCTGGGTCCGACGAGCATCACATCCGGCGCATACGCCGTGCTCACGCCGGCCTCCGCGCGCAGCCGCAGGTGCTCGCGCACGAGGAACGCATGCGTCACGTGCGCCTCCACCAGCGTGAGCCTGTCCCTCCCCTCCGTCCCGTCATCGGTGGGCAACGACAGCCGCAGCACGTGGCCCTCCACGCCGAAGCGGCGAAACTCCAACCCCACGAACATGTCGGCGCCCTTCGCGTCACCCCGCCAGAGCAGGTTCTGCGCGCCCATGCGGAAGGACACCGGCACCGCGTGCCGACGCTCCGTGCTCAGCTCGGTGGTGGCCACGCCCGGAGGAAGGTTCGCGTCGACCTGCTGGTTCAGGTGGGTGCCCGTGTTGGCAATCGCATGGACCATGCCCTGGAGCATCCACCCCACCACGCTCCCCACCACCTCGTTGCCCAGGTCATCCAGCGAGTCGTCGCTCCCCGAGTCGGAGGACTCATCGTCGGAGTCGGAGTCGGAGTCCTTGTCGTCGTCATCGGCATCGTCTTCCTTGCCGATGGCGGTGGCCTCGTGGGTGTCCGACGTCGACTCGCTCGGCTTGGAGCGCTTGCCGAAGCGGGCCTCCGCTGGAGCGGCCAACAGCAGGCCCAGGAGCAGTCCCGCGGACCATCTGGCTTGAATTGAAGGCACGCCCCCTCCGACATCGCTGGCCGCGGATCCGTTCCACGGGGGGGCCATTCAAGCGCGGGAAGGGGTCTGGACGCCAATCGTCCCGGTGAGTCAGCGACGACGGCGCGACGGCGTGGACGCCTCGGAGAACGTGTCACACGCCTCCAGGGTGCCCTGCGACAGGCCTCGCTTGAACCACGAGACGCGTTGCTCCGAGGAGCCGTGGGTGAAGGACTCGGGGACGACGTAGCCCCGGGTACGACGCTGGAGCGTGTCGTCGCCAATGGCGGTCGCCGCGCCCAGCCCCTCCTCCACGTCCCCCGCCTCCAGCACCTGGCGCTCCTTCTGTGCATGGTGGGCCCAGATGCCGGCGAAGCAGTCCGCCTGGAGCTCCTGGAGCACCGACAGCGCGTTGGCGTCCTCGGGAGAGGCCCTGCGCCGTGCGGCCTGCACCTGCTCGGAGATGCCCAGCAGGTTCTGCACGTGGTGGCCCACCTCGTGCGCCACCACGTAGGCCTGGGCGAAGTCACCCGGCGCGCCGAAGCGACGGTCCAGTTCGTCGAAGAAGTCGAGGTCCAGATACACGCGCTGGTCCGGCGGGCAGTAGAACGGCCCCACCGCGCTCTCCTGGAGCCCGCATGCGGACCGCACCGCACCGGAGAAGAGCACCAGCCGGGGGTCCACGTAGCTCACGCCTCGCGGCTCCAACAGGCCCGGCCACGTGTCCTCCGTGTCCGCGAGGATGACGGACACGAAGTCCTTGAGCTCCGCCTGACGCGGGTCCTCGGGCACACCCGAGCCTCCCGTGCCGTAGTCGCGAGAGGTCCCCTGGCCGCCCCCGGAGTTGGTCGAGGAGATGACCGACGGGTCTCCTCCCAGCAGCATCACCAGCAGCGCCACCACCAGCGAGGCGGCACCACCGCCCACCGCCAGCGGACGTCCGATTCCACTGCCCCGCCGGTCTTCCACATTGGAGCTGCGACGTCCTCCCTGCCACCGCATGCCTGCCCTCCTCCTCGACGGATGCTCCGTCGGGGCAAGGTAGTCAGCGCCGGAGCGGAAGGACGCGCCGCACGGCCCCCTCGCCTGGCCGACCGCGCGCCAGGCAAGGGAGCAGCCAGGCAATTACGGCACCGACAGCGCCTGGAGCGCGGTGCGGGCCTGGCCCTCGTCGGCGACCACCCCGACCACCAGCCGCTTCAAGCAACCGTCGAACTCCTGCTTCAGCGCGGCGGACGTCACGGCCTGGAGATGGGCGGGACGCTGTGCCAGCGACTCCGGCGGGAAGCCGCGCACGCGCGCGTCCAGCAGCGCCTGCACCCATGCCTCCGAGGAGATGTACGACACCGCCTGCCTCGCGAGCAGCCGCGTGCGGGCCCGCGAAAGCTCCCGCTCGTCCACGTTCGTGGCGAAGTTGGAGAGCATGGCCTGCACGGACTTCGCTCCCTCCGCCATGCGCTGCGCGTCCACCACGCCCTCCACCACCAGGTGGGAGGCGCCGCCGCGGGCCAGCCACGTACTCGCGCTGAAGCCGTAGGAGGCACCCTGCTGCGAGCGCAGCTCGTTGAACGCATACGCCGACACCAGCTCCGCCATCAGCGAATAGCGCGCCTCCGCCTCGGGGGTGGCCGTAGGCAACCGGCAGGCCAGCTGCAGGTGGCCCTGGCTCGCACCCGGGCGGGGCGTGACGAGCGTGCGAGCCTTCGCGGAGGGCTCGGGCAGCGACGGCGCCGCGGGCACGCTCACCGCCGTGGCCGGCCCGTGCTTCCAGCCGCCCAGGTACTCGCGCACCAGGGGCTCCACCGTCTTCACGTCGAACTCACCGGCGATGACCACCACCGTGTTGGCGGGGCGGTACACATCCCCAATCCAGGACTGGACCTCGTCCCAGGTCACCTGCGCCATCTCCTCACCCGTGGCGTCCCGTGAGTAGGCGTGCGCCCCGTAGAGGGCCTTCATCAGCTCGCGCTCCGCCCGGACTTCCGGGTGCGCATCCACCGCGCGGCGCCACGGCACCACCTGCTCCTGCAGGTACTTCACCGCGTCCAGAGAGGTCCTCGTGGTGGACAGCTGCTCGGACAGCATCGCCAGCATGTTGCCGACGTTGCCGGCGGTGCCCGACACCTCGATGCGCTGGTGGTCCCTGCGCATGGAGTCCCACACGTGCAGGCCCCAGTGGCTGGCATGGCCCTCGAACCACGACTCGCGGAAGGAGCCGTAGTCGGCCAGCGCCGCCGCGCCCGCACGGGCACCGTACGTGGAGCCACCGCCCAGCACCGCGCCCACCCGCACCACGGGCAGCCCCGGCCTCGGCGCGAGCAGCACCTCCATGCCGTTGTCGAGCTTCAGCGTCTGCACGGGCGCGGACAGGGCCGTCAGCATGGACGGGGTGATGCGCTGCTCGGCCGTCAGGGTGGAGTACTCCACCGGCAGGGGCGGGGGCGCCACCACCGAGACGCCAGCGCTCTCACCCGGCCGCACCAGGATGATGCGAGCCCTGTCTCGCTGGAGCCACTTGTAGGCGAAGTCCGTCACCTTGCCGCCATCGATGGTCATCAGCGCCATCTGCGAGCGGGTGTAGCCGCGCACATCGAGCATGAAGTGCGTCAACTCCGCGCGGCGGACGGTGCGCGCCATCAGGTCCTCGGACTCCAGCACCATGCCGGTGATGACGTTGCGGCGCATGGACTGGAAGTCGAACTCGCGGCCGAGCACCGCTCCGGCATTGATGGTCTGCGTCCACGTCTCGTGGACCTGGTCCAGCACCTTGTCCGCGGACTTGCGCGGGTGCTCTCCCGTGGTGAGCGCCACGCGAACCACCAGCAGCGACGAGCGCGTGCCAGCCACCACCTGCGTGCCGATGCCGGCGATGTCGCCGTCATTGCGCATGGCCCCCTGCAGGTTCCGGTTCAGGTTCACCCGGACGAAGTCATGGATGGCGCTGGCCTCGTCGAAGGAGCGCGGCAACACCCAGGACAGGTACAGCTCGGGCGAGCCGACGGATGCCTTGAACTCCGGAATCGACGGCGAGGCGGCCTTCAGCGGAGGCTCCGTCACCTGCGGCATGCGAGTGCCCACGGCCAGCGGCGCGCCAGTGCCCACCCACGCGGGGGGCAGGTTCTGCATCAGCACCGCCTCCACGGCGGCCAGGTCCACGTCCCCGGCGATGACCAGGGTGATGTTGTCCGGACGGTAGTGGTTGCGCGCGAAGCGCTGGGCGTCCGCCAGGGCGAGCGCCGTGAGCGACTCGTGCGTGCCGATGATGGGCCGCGAGTACGGGTGCTCCGCCGGATAGGCGGCGGCGTGCATCCAGCTGAAGACCTGGCCCACGTAGCCCGTCTCGTTGCGCTGGCGCAGCTCGTTGCGCACCACCTCGCGCTCCACCGCGAAGACCTCCGGCGTGACACCGGCGAGCGGAGCGGACATCCGCTGCCCCTCCATCTTCAGCAGCGCGGCCAGCGACTCCTTGGGCGCCAGCGTCTGGTAGAGCGTGTGGTCCAGGCTGGTGAAGGCATTGAACTGGCCGGCGCCCACGTCCTCCAGGCGCGTCCACACCGACGGGCTCCCCGCGTGACGCGAGCGGAACGCCAGGTGCTCCACGACGTGCGCCAGGCCTTCCTTGCCCACCGGGTCGCTGGAGCCGCCCGTGCCCACCAGGGCCACCACCGCCACCACCGGCGCGCGCGTGTCCTGCTCCACCACCACGCGCAGCCCCGAGGGCATGCGGAAATCCCGCAGCGGGAAGGACACGTCGCGCATCACGACCTGGCCACGCTGCGGCAGCGTCGAACAGGCGCCAAGCACGGCGGAAAGGACGACGACGGCCGCCGTCATCCTCCGAGCACGCGGAGAAGACCGAGACAGAATCTGGGAGCTCATATGAAATGGACTCGTGGGGGACGGCGCGCAAGGACAGGCATGCGCGCCTGGGAGACAACGAGTGCTCCATAGACCAACTGATGGCATGAACACCATCATCGTTCCGTCATGAACTGTTACACAGCCGCGGCCACGTGCTGACTTCCCCAGTGGGCGACGCCGAGGATGGACTCCATGGGGTTGACACCCAGCGCGGTGGGGAAGACGGAGCCATCCACGACGAAGAGGTTGTCCGCGTCCCAATAGCGCAGCGTGCTGTCCACCACGCTCGTCTCCGGGCTGCCGCCCATGGAGCAACCGCCCATCTGGTGCGCGCTGAGGACCGAGAGCTGGAGCGGGCCATAGGGCGCGTCGTCCAGCAAGCCGAGGTCCTTCTCGCTGCGCATCACCACGGGCCGCGAGTGTGGACTCGACACCTGCTCGGCACCAGCGGCGAACTGGATGCGCGCGGACACCTTGAGGGCCTCGCGAAAGGCTTCCCAGTGAAAGTCGTTGAGCGGGTAGTTCACCTTGAAGCGCGTGTACTCCCCCTCGCCGCGCAGGGCCACCGTGCCGCCCTCGTCGCCCGGATGTACGCCATCCAGACAGATGGAGATGAGCGCATTGGCATACGGCAGCCGCGCCATCTGGTCCTGGTGCGCCGGGCCCAGGCCGGTCAACGCCAGAGAGCTCAGGATGGGAAGCAGCGGAGGCACCTCCAAGAGCCACCCCAGCCTGCCCTGCCCCCGGTCGATGAACTGCCGCGAGTACACGGTGAGCGGCGCGCCGGTATACGCCTCCACGGGCTCCCGGAAGTGGGCATTGGAGACGACCACCGGGTGCAGGAAGAGGCGCTTGCCCACGCGGCCCCGGCCGGTGAGTCCGCTGCGCAGCAACAAGCCCGGGGAGTTGATGGCGCCGCCGCACACGGCCGTCACCTTCGCTTTCACGGTGAGCCGCTTGCCGGAGGGTCGGTCCGTGCCCGGATTGAGCACCTCCGCGTGGACGGCCACCACGCGCCCGCCCTGGGTCTCCAGTCGCCGCGCGCTGACATTGGCGAACAGCCGCATCCCCTTCTCCACCGCCTCCGGGATGAGCGTCACCAGCATGGACTGCTTGGCGTTGGTGGGGCAGCCCAGGCCACACGCGCCCAGCGACGCGCACGAGCGGACGTTGCGCTTCACCGTGCCCCGGCTGTAGCCCAGCGCGCCCAATCCCTCCCACAGAATCCGGTTGTTGCGATTGGACTGCTCAATGGGCCATTCGCGGATGTTCAGCCGCTCTTCCAGCCAGTCCCAGTGCGGCGCGAGCGTGGCGGCATCCAGGCCCTTCACCCCGTGCGTGTCGCGCCAGCGCTCGAGGATTTCCGGCGGCGTGCGGAAGCAGGCGCACCAGTTGATGGCGGTGCCCCCGCCCACGGTGCGCCCCTGGAAGATGCCGATGGACAGGTCATCCGTCGCCCGGTTTCCAGCCTCCTGGTAGAAGGTCGAGTACGCCTTCGCCTCGTTCAGGTCGAAGTCGCGACGCGTGTGGTAGCCGCCCTCCTCCAGCATCACCACGTCCAGCCCGCGCTTCGCCAGCTCCAGCCCGAGCACCCCGCCGCCCGCGCCGCTGCCCACCACGCAGACATCACACGTGAGCGTCTGGTCCTCGGTCAGCTCGTCTCCCGTCCTGATGCGGCCGCTCATGGCGTGGACCCTCCGCTGCCCGCGAAGGAGCCGTCTCCAGGCCCCCGCCACACCGGAGCGTCCGCGACATGGAAGCCCTGTGGCACCACATAACCCGTGGCCGCGATGGCCGCCGGATGTGAGTAATAAGCGGCATGGGCCAGCGAGCGCAGCGCGTGAAAGGCGCCGCGACGAAACACCAGCCTCGACGTCCGCCAGTCCTCCAGCACGGCGTCCTGCGCCTCGGGAGCCAGCCGCGAGAAGGGCGTGACACCACCCGCGAAGAGCAGCCCCGCCAGCGCGTTGTCGAAGATTCCCAGCACGTCCCGGACCTCCCGCGCGATGGAGGGGTCTCCCCGCGCGAGCAGCCTGTCCGCCAGGAAGGCCACGCGCACCGTGTCCGCGTCTGGCCAGCCTTCACGCGGCTGGAACGCACGGCGGGCCAGGGCCTGGAACGTGGCGTACTCGCGCGGCCCGAGGACGAGCAGCCCTTCCTCGGGCAGGGGCAATGACAGCCCTTCCCGCAGGACGAGGACTCCGCTGCCCCCCAGCGCGAGCAGCGCGCCTCCGAACACCCCTCGTTTGAGCAGGCCCCGACGCGACAGCGCGGGCGGCCCGACGTGAGACGGGGACATCGCATCCTCCGAAACGAAACGGGTACACGACACGCCGTGAGGCGACAGGAGTCTATCCCGCGCGCATCATCAGAGCGCAATCGACGGGCTCCCCTCCGCGCGTCAGGGGGCCGGAGCCGGGGGCGCCTGGCGTTTGTCCTTCAACACCTGTCCTGACAATTCCTTGCGCCCGGTGACGTCGGCGAAGCCTTCCAGCACCATCGCGCTCAAGTCGAAGGGCACGCCTCGCTCCCGCTCCAGCTTCTGGGCGCGGGACGCCAGGGCCTCGCGTGACTGCTTTTCGGCGGACGGCACACCCACGAAGATGCGGTTGGCGTGGTCCTCCACCTCGAAGGTGTAGAGCTGGCGGAAGCCCGCCTGCCACGTGCGCAGCATGGAGGAGAAGAGCGGATTGGGCGGGTCCTCCCAGACGTTGCCCACCACCACCCCACGCGCCGTCAGACGCGCGCGCACCGCGGCGAGAAACTCCACCGTGCCCAGGTGCTCGGGGATGCTGTCGGGGCCGTACGCGTCCAGGAAGACGAGGTCATACGCGGGGCGCTTCGCCTCGATGAAGGCCCGGCCGTCCGCCACATGCGCCTTCAGTCGCGCGTCCTCGGTGAAGCCGAAGAAACGCCGCGCCACGTCCACCACATCCGGGTCGATGTCCACCACGTCGATGTGCGCCTCGGGCAGCACCGCGCGCAGGAACATGGGCATGGCGCCTCCGCCCAGCCCGACGACGAGGATGCGCTGGGGACGGGGGACGAAGGCCAGCCCCACCATGGCCATGCGCGTGTAGCCCAGCTCCAGCTTCAACGGCTGCCCCGGCCACACGACACTCTGGAGCGCGCCCGACTCGTCGAATTGGAGGTAGCGCCGGCCCTCCGCGTCCTGCGTCACCGCGACGAGCGTATAGGGCGACTGTTTCTGGTGGAGGACGGTGCGCGGACTGGCGGACGCGCACGACAGGAAGGCCAGCACCAGCAGCGCCAGGCGAGGGTTGAAGCGCCGCATGCCCACTCCTTCCGACCGCCATTCAAAGTAGCACTTCCGCCAGGAAAACCAACGGGTTGACGTGCCCCTTCGCGCGGTTCACCTTGGCGCCCATGACGCATGCGCAGGGACACCTCTCCGAAGACGTCCGGGCCATCATCGCCGAGGAGGAGGCGCTGCTGACGCGCGTCCAGGCGACGCTGGAGGCCGCGCGTCGCAAGGCCGGACGGGCGCAGGAGGACCGGGGGCTCGTCGCGCAGCTCCAGGCGCTCCGCGACGAGGCGGCGAGCGCGGCCGAGGCCGACCTTCCCCACCTCTTCTTCCAGATGGACCAGACGCGGGCCCTGCTGGACCGGCAGGAGAGCGCGCAGCTCCCGGACGCCCAGGCCCCCTACTTCGCGCACCTGCGCCTGGCTGGCGACGCCGGTCCGCGCGACTATCTGCTCGGGCGCACCACCTTCGCGGATGTGAGCGCCGGAGTGCGCGTCATCGACTGGCGCTTCGCCCCCATCGCCCGCGTCTTCTATTCGTACGAGGAGGGCGACGCGTACGAGGAACAGTTCGGCGAGCGGCTGGCCGAGGGCACCGTCGAGGTGCGCCGCCTCGTCGTCATCGAGCGAGGAGTGCTGACGCGCATCATCTCCGGCGCCCTCGTGCTGGAGCGCGCGCAGGACGGCACGTGGCATGGCGTGGGCCGAGACGTCACCGCGCTGCGAGCGGGTGGCGCGGGGTCGGCCGCTCGGCCCGGAGCCCTGGGGACGGGCAAGGGCGCACGGCGCGCGGAGGATGCCTTCGGTGTCACCGCCCTCCTGGACGCCGAGCAGTACGAGGCCGTCAGCGTGGACGCCTCGCACCCGCTGCTGGTGCTGGGCAGCGCGGGCAGTGGGAAGACGACGGTGGCCCTGCACCGGCTGGCGAAGATTGCCTTCGACGACCCGGCGAAGTACCCGCAGGCGCGGATGAAGCTCATCGTCCCCGAAGAGGGCCTGGCCCGACTGTCGCGCCGACTGCTCGCGCCCCTGGGCCTGGGCCGCGTCTCGGTGGATACGCTGGACCACTGGCTCCTGGCCACGGCGCGCTCCGCGTTCAATCTGCCGGGCATCAAGCTGAGCCCTGAGACACCGCCGCTCGTGTCGCGCTTCAAGCGCCACCCCGCGCTGCGGCGACTGCTGCTCGGCCGCATCGGCGCGCCCAAGACACAGGCGGGCACCACGCTGGAGCGGCTGCACCGGCGCCTGGCGGACGCGTACCTGGACCGGCACTTCGTCGAAGACGTGGTGAACAAGGCGAAGGGCGAACTGCCGCGCACCGTCATCGACGAGGTGCTGGAGCACACGCGCCTGCAGCGCTCCACACCGCTGGAGAAGGAGCTCAAGGACATCACCGACCCGGAGCGACTCATCACCGTGGACGGCAAGGCGCTCGAGGACGACACGCCCTACGCCCTGGCCGGCACGGTGGACCTGGAGGACCTGCCCATCCTCATGTTCCTCAAGGCCCAGCAGGGTCCGCTCGGCCTGGAGCGACTGGCCCACATGGTCCTGGACGAGGCGGAGGACTTCTCCCTCTTCGAGCTGTTCGTCGTGCGCAAGCTGCTGGGCAAGGGCCGCAGTTGCACGCTCGCGGGCGATGAGATGCAGCAGACCGAGGCGGGCTTCGCGGGCTGGCCCGAGGCGCTCGACGAACTGGGCATCCGCGACGCGTCCACCTGCCGGCTGCAGGTCTCCTACCGCTGTCCGGCGTCCGTCGTCGAGCTGGCGCGACAGGTGCTCGGCACCCAGGCTCCGGCGGAGTCGACCGCGCAGCCGCCCCGCGCGGGCGCGCCGGTGGGCTTCCACCACTTCCCCGTCGAGGCCCAGGCCCAACTCTTCGTCGGCGAGGCCCTGAGGGACCTCGTCTCACGCGAGCCCCATGCCTCCGTGGGCGTCATCGCCAGCAGCCCCGAGTCGGCCGACGCCGTCTATCGCGTCGTCGCGGACCAGGCGTGGGCGCGCCGGGTGAAGGACGGTGAGTTCTCCTTCGAGCCCGGCGTGGACGTCACGGACGTGGGCAGCGTGAAGGGCCTGGAGTTCGACTACGTCATCCTCCCGGACGTCACCGCGCGCGCCTGGCCCGTGGATGACGAGTCCCGCCGCCGCCTGCACGTGGCCATCACCCGCACCTCCCATCAGCTCTGGGTGGTGTCCTCGGGCGCGCGCTCGCACCTCATTCCGGCGGCTGGCGCGGCAGCTCCACCGTGAAGGTGGAGCCCTGACCGGGCGCGCTGCGCACGAGGATGCGCCCGCCCATGGCGTCGACAATCTGCCGGACAATCCACAGGCCCAGCCCCAGGCCGCCGTAGTGCCGCTCGCTGGCCAGCCGCTCGAAGCGATGGAACAGGCGCGGCTGCGCCTCCAGGGCGATGCCCACGCCCTCGTCCCGCACGGACAGCCAGGCGCGCTCCGCGTCCGCGCCCACGCTCACCTCGATGGGGTGGCCCCGGCCATACTTGATGGCGTTGGACAGCAGGTTCTGGAGCACCTGCTCGACACGCAGCCGGTCCCAACTGCCCGTCGCGGGCCCCGGCGCCTCCAGCCGCAACGAGCACCCCGCTCGCGACAGCTCCTCCGCGTAGCGCGGCACCAGCTCCCGCGTGAGCGCGGCCAGGTCCAGCTCCTCCCGCTCCAGCCGCAGCTTGCCCGCGGTGATGCGCGACACGTCCAGGAGCTCGCGCACCAGACTGGACAGTCGGGAGAGCTGCCGTTGCACGGCCATCACCTTGTTGGAGACGGACTCGGACGCCACGTCCCCGGGGCTCGCCCTGGGAGATTCCAGCTGGCGGCGCAGCGCCTGGACGTTGAGGGTCAGCGAGGTGAGCGGCGTGTTCAGCTCATGCGAGGCGACGGAGAGGAAGGAGTCCCGGGCGCGCACCGCCTCCTGCGCCTCCGTGTAGAGCCGCCCGTTGTCCAGCGACGTGGCCGCGCGCCGCGCCAGGTCCTCCGCGAGCCGCACGTCCGCCTGCGTGTAGCGCCGGCCGCCCTCGGTGTTGACGAGCGAGAGCGCCCCGAGCACCTGCCCCCGACTCATCAAGGGCACGATGATGTACGCCGTCAGGCCCAGCTCCTGCGTCGCGCGGCGCCGGGCCTCGTCGGCGATGCCCTGCGCGAGCGCTTCCGGCCGCAGCTCCGCCACGAACTCCGTGGCCCCCGTGCGCAGCACCTTGCCCACCCCGTGGGCATCATCCATCCGGATGGGGTAGCGCTCATGGTACGCACGCGTGCGCGCCACCAGCTCCGGCCGCACGTGCGCCATGGCGACCCGCCGCACGCTCCCGTCGGGCAGGGGGACGTCCACGCTGCACCCATCCGCCAGGGGAGGCACGGCGAGCGAGGTGAGCCGCTGGAGGATTTCGTCGTGCTCCAGGGACGAGGTCATCACCTCGCTGGCCTGCGCCAGGAAGGCCGCATGCCGCTGCGCGCGCCGCGTCTCGTCGTAGAGGCCCCGGAGGATGGCCTCCTGCTTCTTCTCCGCCGTGTTCTCTCGCGAGAAGACGTAGACGCGGCCATGGCCCCGGAACAGGCGCAACACGAACCAGCGGTCCTCGGACGCGAAGTGCCACTCGAAGGCTTCCGGCTCGCCCGCCGCCGCCACGCGCTGGAACCGCGCCTGGAGCTGCTCTCGCACGACCTGCGGATACAGCTCCCACAACGAGCGGCCGAGCAGCTCCGCCCGGGGGCCTCCGAAGGCACGCTCCATCGACGGGTTCGCGTAGAGGCACGAACCGTCCGGCGCGCAGACGGCGACACTCTCCGGGAACTGGTCCCACAGAACGGTGTCGAGTCCCTCCACGTCCACGGGGGACGCGGCGGCGTTGGCAAACCCTTGTCCGGTCAAGTGATGGTCCACGCGCTCGGTGCGGATGCGGGTCAAGGCCCCCAGCTCCCGCTTAGCACTTCCCTCGTGTCAGCCCACCGCTACCTCCCACACCTCTGCTCGTCAGACAACACTCGGCGCCCTGGGGCCAGACAGGCCCTCAAGGGCCCGGCGGCGGCAAGGGTGCCGGCAGCGGCAGTCTCACGGTGAAGCGGGCGCCCTGACCTGGGGCGCTCTCCACGGACAGGCTGCCCCCATGGAGCTCCACGAGCTGGCGGGAAATCCACAGCCCCAGCCCGAAGCCCGGCCGCGTCGGGTCCAGACGCGAGAAGCGCTGGAACAGCCGCGCCTGGTCCTCCGGGGAGATGCCCGGCCCCTCATCCCTCACCCAGAGGAGCACGAAGTGTGGCTCCGCGCGCAGCGCCACCTCGATGGCCGTCCCCGCGGCGTGCCGCAAGGCATTGGTGAGCAGGTTGGTGAAGACCTGCTCGACGCGCGTGCGGTCCCACGCGCCGACGATGCCGGGCGGGGCGCGCAGGCACAAATCACAGCCGGCCCGCCGCACGTCCTCCTCCATCCGCTCCACGGTGTGGCGCACCAACTGCCCCAGGTCCACCTCCTCCAAATCCAGCACGGGCCGCTGCGTGGACAACAGCGACACGTCCAGGAGCGTGGCGATGAGCCTGTCGAGCCGCCCGCACTGGTCCTGGACCCGCGCCAGACGCCGAGGCACATCCTCAGGCCCGAGCGCGCCGAGCTGCGCGGAGCGCACCAGCCCATCCACGTAGAGCCGCAGCGACGTCAGGGGCGTGCGCAATTCGTGGGAGGCCACGGACAGGAACTCGTCGCGCACCCGCAGCGCCGCCTCCAGGGCGGCCGTCCGCTCCAGCACCCGCTGCTCGAGCTCCCCCGTGGGCTGGCGCGACTCCTCCTCGGAAGAGCCCTCCTCGCGTTCGCCCTCTCCGGGCAAACCCGTCCGACGCGTCTCCACCACCATGCCCCGCGTCTCTAGCGGAGCATGCGGGGCGCTCCAATCCGGCGTCCGGCCGTGCGCCCCCGCAAGCTTTCACTATCCGACACGAGCGGGCGCGCTCAGGGCTGCGGCTGTCCCTGACGCCACTGCTCGCGGCGCTGCTCCTGCGAGCGGCGGTGCGCGAGCGACTCCTCTTCCTGTCGGGGGTACTCCGACAGCCGCGTGCGGTGCATGTTGATGCTCAGCTCGTACAAACCCTTGTCACGCTCGGGCAGCTTGTCGCCCTGCTCCTCCAGCACCGTGGTCGCGAACCGCAACATGTCCTCTGACACCTTGCGTCGTCGGTCGTAGTACTGGTGAATCTCAGACTCGGTGGCGTCACCCGACTGCACCCGGCCAAAGACTTCATTCCACTTGCGCGTCTCCTCCTCGCGCTTGCGCAAGAGCTCCGGGTCCTTCGTCGGCGCGCCCAGCTCCCAGTACAGGTTGTCCGGCAGCTTCGCGCGCAGCGCCTCCAAATCCAATGGATAGGCCTGGGGCTCGCCGTCCCCTTCAGGCTCGGGCTCCGGCGCCCGGAGCGTCTCCGGAATGACGCTGCTTGTCATTCCTTGCGGAGGGGTGGGCGGGGCGGGCCGCGAGGGCGCGGCGGGGGGCGGGGTTGGCGCGGTGGCCGTCTCTGGCTCGGGCACCGGGGGCGGCGCCTCTCCGCTCAGGGCGAACACGAGCGCGGCCACCAGCGCCACGCCCCCGAGCCCCGCCAGCCAGCCCAGACGCTTCGACCCAGCATTATCGGACATGACGTCCGAATACCGCGTGCCTCGCGCACATGGCAACCAACCCTTGTCATGCCGCAATGCATCACAATCCACCGTGATGCTCGAAACATGAAACAACACATTCAGGACTGACTCTCGGGTCAACGTGGGCTATAGAGCCGGTTTCCCCCCAAACCCGGAGGAGCCTGCATGAAGCGCGTACTCGTGGCGTGCCTCGCTGTCGCTGCGCTGATGGTCCCCAGCGCCGCCCGCTCGGAAGTCATCGTCTCATCCATCGTCAGCGTGCTGGTGGATGGCGGCAACAACTACAACTGGCAGAAGGTGGAGCTGCCTGGGACGAAGTGTGGCAATGGCTCCCAGTTCAAGTTCTTCATCCACAAGACGAACTCGCCCAACCTGCTGATGCTGCTCGAAGGTGGCGGCGCGTGCTGGGACTACGACACCTGTAGCGGCCGTGCGGGCCTCCTGGGCGCGGCGAACCCCAACGGCATCGCCGACGACTACATCACCCAGTTCACCGCGAAGTACGTCTCGCCGCTCGTCAACGGCGCCGACCCGGGCCTGCCGCTGCGCAGCAAGACGAACCTGGTGACGAACGGCTGGAACATCGTCTACGTGCCGTACTGCACCGGCGACGTGCACATCGGCAACAACGTGAAGACGTACGTGGACCAGACGGGCGCCAACCCGCCGCTCACCTGGCACCACAGCGGCTACACCAACACGCTGGCGGTGGCGAACTACGCGAAGACGCAGTTCCCCAACGTGCAGAAGTTCCTGATGACGGGCTACAGCGCGGGCGGCACGGCGACGTCGGCGGGCTACTACTTCGCGCGTCGCATCATCAACCCGGCGCAGGGCTACCTGCTCAACGACTCCGGCCCCATCTTCCTGGCGCCCAACGCCAACTTCAAGTCGCGCGCCCTGCACGACAAGATTCGTGAGTCGTGGAACCTGAACTCCGTGTTCGGCCTGCTGCCCGCGTCGTTCAGCCAGAGCGACTTCGGCACCATCAACCGCATGGTGGCCACGGAGTTCCCGAACGACCAGCTCGCGTACACGGGCTACACGCGTGACTACAACTACTCGCGCTTCTCCTATGAGCGCTTCCACACGCCGAACGACAAGGAGTCCGTGCACGCCTACTGGAAGACGGACGAGGCCGCGCTGGTGACGGAGCTGAACAAGTACAACAACTTCAGCTACTTCATCCCGCACGAGCGCGCCATCAACTCCAGCCACTGCAGCACCATCATCACCTTCATCGGCGCGCACGCCTGCCAGCGGATGGAGAAGAAGAAGTGGTACGAGTACATTGAAGCGCCGTGGCAGTCGTGGACGTGCCGCAGCGAGTTCGTGGGCATGGACACGTTCCTCACGCGCTTCGTGAACAACAACCAGCGCGTGCGCATCTACGAGCCCGCCAACGGCTACAACGCCGAGGACCCGGGCATGGGCATTGTCGCGCCGCTCATCAATGGCGCGCTGGGCGGGTAGTCGTAGGCCCACTGGCTGAAGCAGTCGTCTGACTGGCGACGGGGCGCAAGGCGTTGTCTTGCGTCCCGCCGCTGGCCCCCGTGGGAGGAAGGCGCTAGAGCCACGGGCGCCATGGACAACCTCACGCACGGACTCCTGGGACTGGCTGTCGGCGCGCTGCGCCGGCCCGACGTACGCCCCGACTCTCCGGAGCGCTCTTCATCCACGGACCGCGCGGTGTTGCTGGCGAGCGTGCTGGCCGCCGAGCTGCCGGACCTGGACACCCTGCTGGCGAGGGGCGACGCGGTGACGGTGGCGCTGCATGCGCACCGGGGCCTGTCCCACTCGCTCTTCTTCGCGCCCGTCGTCGCCCTGGCCGCCACGCTCGTCGCCTGGGCGGTGTTCCGCCGCGACACCCGGCTGCCCCCGGTGTTCCTCACCAGCCTCATCTCCGTGCTCTTCGCGCACCTGCTGCCGGACCTGTGGACAGGCTGGGGCACGCGGGTGCTGCTGCCCTTCTCGGATGCGCGGCTGAGCCTGGACTGGACGGTGGTGGTGGACCCGTGGGTGACGCTGCCGTTGGTGGCGGGGGCGGTGGTGGCGTGGCGACGGCGCGCGGTGTGGCGGCGCGCGCTGCTCCTGGGGCTCGCCTGCTCCATGGCCTACGTGGGAGCACGCGTTGTGTCCTGGAGCGTGCTGACGCGGCGGGTGGACGGCGCCCATCCCGGGGCCGAGTCCGTGCGCGTCTTCCCGGCGCCCTTCTCCTTCAGCACGTGGCGGTACGTGGCGCGCCTTCCTGGCGACGTCCTGGCCGCCGGAGACGTGACGCTCCTGGGCGAGCCCCGAGAGGCCCGCAGGGTGACGGCTCCCTTGGACGTGCTGCCCGGAGATTTGCGCGAGGTGCCCACCGTGCGCGAGGCCCTGGCGTGGGCGCGCTTCCCCGTGGTGACGGTGACGCAGGTGGAGTCGGGGCGAGAGGTGCGCGTCGCCGACCTGCGCTACCACCTGCACGGCGAGCCCACGCTCACCTTCGTGGTGCGGGTGGATGCGGCGGGGACGGTGACGGAGGCCCGGCTGGAGCGAGGCGGCAGCGCCTCCGAGCTGCTGCGCCGGTGGCGCGGAGGGGACACGGCACCGAAGTCCCGGTCCCCCTGACGCGACGGCGGAGATACGCCTGCCCTTCGAGCCCGTCTTCCAGGCCCGAAGGGAGGCTCGCGGCGGGACGTCCGGCCCCGCCGCGAGGCACCGGACTCAGGTGAGGCCCGACAGGGGGCCCTTGAAGTCCGGATGGCCGAAGGTGTTCACGTTCACCCCGAAGGCCTGGGCGATGGACACCAGCAGCTTGTTGTGGGCCACCGCATCCGGCATCGGCGTGCCTGGGCCACTCCAGCCGCTCAGCGGGTCGGAGCCCTCCGGACGCAGCCGCAGGAAGCGGCCCATGCGGAACTTCCCGGCCGCGCCGCCCGCGAGCACCGTGGGCACGCGCACGTTCATGTGGCCGGACGCATCCCCCAGCTCGTTGCCCCAGAGGATGAGGGTGTTGTCCAGCGCGGTGCCGCTGCCCTCCTGCACGGAGGCCAGGCCGTCCATGAGGTACGCCACCTGCTCGGCGTACCAGCGCTGCACCTGCACCATCTTCCCGCGAATCTGCGAGCGCAAGGGCTCGTCCGTCACGTCCAGGCGGTGCGCCAGGTCGTTGTGCGTGTCCTCGTGGATGCCGAGCCACGGCATCGACGGGCCCGGAATCGTCATCGTCACCACGCGCGTCAAGTCACACGCGAAGGCCCGGACGATGAGGTCCATGTGGAGCTTGGTCAGCGTCGGCATGTTCTCCAGGTTGCCGAGCTGCCCCAGGTCGAACGCCGGAGGCGCCGCACCACCACTGCACGCGGCCTCCGCCGGCACGGGCTCCTGCGAGGGCGCGGGCGCCGTGCTCAGCGAGCCCAGCCGGCGCTCGATGTCGCGCAGCGACTCCAGATGCGTCTCCAGCTTCTGCCGCTCCGCGCCCGCCAGCCGGTTGCGCAGCCGGGTGGCGTCCTTGACCAGGTAGTCCAGCAGGCTCTTGCGACGCGCGAGCGTGCGCGCGTTCTCCCCCGGGTCCGAGGTCGGCGACGGCGCGGCGCCGAACAGGCGCTGGTAGACGCCCGCGGGGTCTCTCTCGAAGGGCACGCGGCCGCCGTTCGGCGTGAAGCTGATGCTGTTGTAGACGTGCTGGCCGCCGAACTGCTCCCACGCGTTGAGCTGGAGGGAGCGGAACCGCGTGGCGCCGCCAATCTGCGCCGCGAGGACCTGGTCCAACGAGGCGTTCTCCGGAAGGTCGTCACCGCTGGCGGTGTTGACCTTGCTGCCGGTGAGGAACGTGACGGGACCGCCCTCGTGGCCCGTCAGGCCGTGCTCGTAGAGCACCTGGTAGTCCAGGCCATCCAGCACCAGCAGCTTGGAGCGGTGGCGCTGGAGTGGAGCCAGCATGGAGTTGGGGAAGTCGAGGTTGAAGTCCAGCTCGCCGCCCTTCGGACTCCAGTACTCCGGCAGGCACCCGTGGGAGGTGAAGATGGCGATGAAGCGCATGGGGGGCGTGGTGCCCTGGGCATACGCGTCCGTGGTGCCGAGCAGGTTGGCCAGGGGCAGCGCCGCCGCCGAGCCCGCCAGGGTCTTGATCAGGGAGCGTCGTGAGAGTTCGCGGAGCATGGTGGCTACTCGGGGGAAGTGGTGCGCCGGTGGACGAAATACGGTGAGCGGACGAGGCCGACGAGGGCATCGCCCAGCTTCAGCTTCGGGTCCGCGCGGAAGCGCGAGCGCATGTCGGTGAGCATCGGCCCATCGACGGTGTCCTCATCCCGCCCCATGACGTAGCGGAAGAGCTGCAGCGGCACGCAGTCGGCCACGTCCTCGCTGCTGGCGAGCCAGCGCGCGAGTTCGGCGCCGCCCGTGAAGGTGAACTTGCCGTTGGCGTGCTCGACGGAGCCGCTGGCATCGACGTCCAGGCCGTTCTCCGTCGTGCGGTACTTGCCCAGACCGTCGTAGTCCTCCATGCCGAAGCCGATGGGGTCCAGCTGGCGATGGCAGCCCGCGCAGGTGGGGTTGTCGGTATGGGCGGCGAAGCGGGCGCGGGTGGTGCTGTCCGGATTGACGGCGGGCGGGATGATGATGACGGACGGCGGGGGCGGCGGAATTTCACGGCACAGAAGGCGCGTGAGGACGAACTTGCCGCGACGGATGGGCGAGCTGGAATCGAACAGCGCGTACGTCGTCAGCACGCTCGCATGCGTGAGGATGCCCACCCGGTTTTCCGGCAGAGGAACCCGGCCGATGCGTCCATCTGACGTCTGCGACGTGCCGTAGAACAGCGACATCAGGCCGTTCGCGAAGGTGTAGTTCGCGCCCAGCAGCTCCTTCACGGAGCCACCCTCGTTGGTGAGGACGTGGTCGATGAAGGTCGTCGTCTCCGCGCTCGCGGAGAGCTTGAAGATCTGGCTGAAGTCCGGGAACACCTGGTTGTTCTTGTTGACGCTCTCCAGGCCGGTCAGCCCGAGCCACTCCATGACGAAGCGCTGGAGGTACCTCTTGGACGCTTCCGTCTGCAGCAGGCGACGTGCCTGGGCCTCGCGCGCATCGGCCGTCTTGAGCTTCCCCGAGCTGGCGGCGGTGGTCAGCTCCGCGTCAGGAGGCGCACCCGTCACGGCGAACGCCAGCGCCGTGGCGATCTCCTGCTGCGTCAGCCACACCACCCTGTTCGCCGGTCCACCGGGCTCGCCCAGCTCCGTGCGGTAGAGGAACGACGCCGACGTGAGCACCGCCTGGATGACGTACTCGGCCGCCTTCTTCGGGTCCGTGTCCTTGCGCACCGCCTTCCACAACTCGAGCAGGTCCTTCTCGTCCTCGGCCGTCACCGGCCGACGGAAGGCGCGAGCGCCCAGCGCGCGGATGAAGGAGCGTGCGCAGTCCTCTTCGTTCTGTCCCTCGGCGCAGGCGTACTCGCTGGCCAGGTTGTTGGCCGCGACAGGACCCCAGTTCCGCTCCGCCGCGAAGTCCAGCTGGTCCGCGAGCAGCGGCGTCACCTGGAGGCGATCATGCGTGGTGTAGCCGAGGATGGCGTCCTCGGGCGCGAAGAGCTGCGCCATGGGCACCAGCGTGGGGTTCTTCACGATGCCGTAGACGCTGTTGTCGTATTCGGCGCGGGTGATGCGACGCACTCGCGCGGGGGACGCCTCCGACACCTCGGGAGGGTCTCCGCCAGATGTGTCGCCTGAGCAGGAGGCGGTCACCAACAGCAGTGCCGCGGGGAGGCAGTAACGGATGATTCGCATACGAAAGGCACCCTCTGAGCCAGCAGCCCCCGGAAACCCCCTCTGAAGCGCTGGAACGCAGCCGAGTGTAACCGCGCGCGCTGTCGTGGCCTTCGCACTTTTTGACGCACCATGTGAGGGCCGCGCTCCACGCTCTTCCAAGTCCGCGAGAATCACCGCCGAACGCGCCCGACAGTCGCCTACGTCCACGTCGCGCGACCCACGTGCGAGAGCCCCCAATGGTGGAGCGCTCGTGACCCACGCGACACTCGCCCACCCACGCGACACACGACCGCCAGCACGTCATGCGGGCGGATGGGCACCCTCGCACGGGCCCCGCATGCCAGGGGCCGACTCAGGTGGGGCGCACGCGGTGTTCGACGCCCCCGGGGCCCGCCACCATCAGGTCCGTGGCGATGCCGAGGAACAGGCCATGGCCGACGATTCCCGCACGCGCGCCCAGACGTTCGGCCAGTGTCGAAGGTGCATCGAGGGGACCGAAGGCGCAGTCGAGGACGAGGTTGCCCTGGTCCGTGACGAAAGGCGCATCGTTGGCGCCCTTGCGCGGTGTCACGCGAGCGCCAAGGGACTCGAGGAAGCGCAGCTGCGAGCGCCAACCGAACGACAGCACTTCCACCGGCA
The DNA here is from genome assembly GCF_013336625.1 of Myxococcus sp. CA033. NCBI lineage: Bacteria > Pseudomonadati > Myxococcota > Myxococcia > Myxococcales > Myxococcaceae > Myxococcus > Myxococcus sp. CA033. The sequence continues at coordinate 812,395 of NZ_JABUMU010000001.1, forward strand.
CGGGCCAGTGGGTGCCGAGCTTCGGTGACAGCTTCGCCACGTCCGCGACGATGACGACGCGGCGACTGGCCTGGGCGACGATCTTCTCGCGCAGCAGCGCGCCGCCTCCCCCCTTGATGACGGACAGGTCTGGCGCCACCTCGTCGGCGCCGTCGATGGTGACGTCCAACTCGGGGTGCTCCTCCAGCGTGGTGAGGGGGATTCCCAGTTCCAACGCCAGCGCCTGCGTGGCGCGTGACGTGGGGACGCCGAGAACATCGAGCAGGTGTCCCTGTCCGCGCAGCGTCGCCAGCCGTCGCACCGCGAAGGCCGCGGTGCTCCCGGTGCCCAGGCCCACGCGCATCCCCGGTAGGAAGAACCGGTCCACCGCCGCCTCGGCGGCAGCCCGTTTGTAGCGTCCCGTCCGCGCGCTTGAATCGAACTCCATCACCCCGCTCCTTCGTCCGCCCTTCCGCGTGATTGAAAGGTACATCGCCTCGGCGTGAGCGGGGGTCGACGCCTGCCGCCCGACATCCGTCCCCAGCGAGCGCTCGAAAGGCCACCGCCTCGACACCCGCCGGTGCCGGTGCCCGCGCCTCGCCCCGAGTGACTGAGTGAAAGCGCATTCCCGCGAAGCGAACGGGCGCCGCGAACCTGCGTCGCGACACCCGCTCACCATGACGTCTCGAAGGTCCTCCGCATCGAAGCAAGCAGGTGCCGCGCACCTGCTTCGCGACACCCGCCCATCATGAGAGCTCGAAGGTCTTCCGCATCGAAGCACGCAGGTGCCGCGAACCTGCGTCGCGACACCCGCTCACCATGACGTCTCGAAGGTCCTCCGCATCGAAGCAAGCAGGTGCCGCGAACCTGCGTCGCGACGCCCGCCCCGGCGAGAGTGCGCCAGCTCGGCCTTACTCAGAAGCGAAAGAGGATGGCGTCGTAGCCACCCGCCCTGGCGCTCCCGGGCAGAGCGCCCCAGGTGTAGCCCACCGCGTACGCGGCCCCGTCGTCGCCGACGGCCACGGCCTGCCCGCGGTCCGACGTGCTGGAGCCCACCTGACGCGTGCCAAGAGGGTTGCCCGCTTTGTCGTACGTGGACAGGAACACGTCACTGCCACCCAGTGACACGTTGCCATCCAGCGCGCCCGACGTGTGCCCCACCAGGTGCACGGTGCCATCCACACCCACCGCGACGCCTTGCCCATAGTCCGTGGTCGTCGTACCAGGCTGCCGCGTCCACTGCCGCGTGCCCGCCTCGTCATACTTCACCAGCACCGCGTCGTACGTGCCCACTCGGACGTTCCCGTCGAGCGCACCGAAGGTGTAGCCAGACACATAGGCCGCGCCGTCTTCATCCACGGCGACCCCCGTGCCGTACTCGTCACTCGCCGAGCCCAGCTGACGTACCCACTGCGCCTTCCCGAGCACGTCATACTTCGCCAGGAACAGGTCCACCGTGTTTCCCGTCGCCGTGACACCGTCGAGGCTGCCCAGCGTGTAACCCGCGACGTAGATGTCCTCGCGCGGGCTCACCGCCACGCCCAGGGCAATGTCGCTCCGCGCCGAGCCAAACTGCCGCATCCAGTACGGGTTGCCACCCGTGTCGAACTTGGCCACCACCACGTCGTAGTTGCCCGGCGTGGGAGTCCCGTCGATGCGCCCCAGCGAATAGCCCGCGACGAAGAGGCCGTCCTGTCCCGCGCGGCGCGTGACGGCGATGCCGGTGGCGAAGTCGTCCGTCTCCGTGCCGAACTGCTGCACCCACTCCAGCGCGCCCTTCGCGTCGAGCTTCAGCACGAAGAAGTCCGTGCCACCCGCGTTGACGTACGGAAGGAAGCTGCCCCACGTGTAGCCCGCGACGTAGACGTTGCCCGCCAGGTCCGCCGTCACCGAAATCGCCCGGTCATTCATCGCCGTGCCCAGCTGCCGCACCCAGCGAAGCGTGCCGTCCACGCCGTGCTTCGAAACGAAGAGGTCCTGACCGCCCGACGACACCTCGGAGCCGAGCTGTCCGCCGGTGTGGCCCGCCATGTAGACGGCGTCGCCCACGGAGGTGACGGCCAGCGCCAGCTCGTCCGCGGTACTTCCCAGCTGTCGTTGCCAGTCAGGCGGCGTCAGGGCTTGGGCACTCGCGGGCAGTGCTCCCAGGATGGCCACCGCGCTCGCGACACCACACGCGCCACTCCACCACTTCCGAATCATGGGCGACTCCTATCGAGATGAACGACTCCGCCCGTACTCTGACGCGTCTGCCGGGCCTGAATCATCTCGGAAGGACCGCCCTCTTCCTCGCGGAAGGGGCGACGCGGAGCGTTGGGCACTCCGCGTCACACCAGGGGTCAGCCCGAAGCAGACCCCCGGTTCAACAGCTCAACGGTTCAGATGTTCCAGCTGCCTCGGATGCCCAGCATGATGAGACCGTACGGACCGTCCTCGGCGGGGCCCAGCGGCGTCGTCGTGGTGGGCAGCGGCGCGGGCAGCGCCAGCGTGGTGTCACCCGAGCGCGTCGTGTAACGCGCGTAGGTGCCGGTGAGGTAGGGGCCGAAGGACAGCGAGTGCCCCAGGCGCCACTTGCCGCCGACGGTGACGTTCACGAACTCGGGACCACGCGTCTGGCTCTTCAGCTTCAGGTTCGCCGTGACGGGCGCCCCAGGTCCCACCTGAACCTGCGTGGGGCCGGAGTTCTCGTTGTTCAGGAGCACCATGCCGAAGCCAACGCCGACGAAGGGGTCGAACGAGGCCGTGGGCGAGAAGTGATACTGCACCTGAGGACCGAAGCGCAGCTGCGAGGCCGCGCACTCCCAACCCTCGAAGCAGGAGTACGGATTCTCCTTGGTGAGGATGTACGAGTAGCTGCCGTACGCGCCGACGAACCAGTTCGGCGTCACGCGGTAGCCCACCTCCACCAGGAAGGGCACTGCGCCGTTCGCGGCGTCGCTCAACTTCACATCACCCACGGTGCGGTCCAACCGTGCACCGTTCTTGTAGACGTAACCCGCTCCCGCCTGAAACCCGAGGCCGACCGTGACTTCCAGTCCCGTCGGCGCGCTGTACGTCGCGACTTCCTGAGCGCTCGCGCCCGCGGAACCCAATGCGACCGCCGCTGCCAGGGCCCAACTCAGCCTTCCCGTCATAAACCCCTCCGTCGAGTGGAGCGTTGACTCTAGAACAGCACCCATCACACAAGTAAGCCGCACTGCGTCACAGTTGCAGTTGTGACGGTGGGTCAGCGCTGACTGTCAGGGGCGTGCACAATGCGGGCGATGAACGTCACCTTGGAGCAGGCCCGTGCGCTGGACGCCCTCGCCCGACACGGCACGTTCGCCGCCGCGGCGCAGGCGCTGGGAAAGGGGCACACGGCGGTGCTCTACACCCTGCGCACGCTGGAGGGACAGACGGAGCTGGAGCTGCTCGACAGGCGCGGCTATCGGACGCGGCTGACGCCCGCGGGAGAGCGCGTGCTGGAGCACTGTCGCAAGCTGCTCGCGGCGGAGCGGGAGCTGGAGGCGACGTGCGCGGAGATTCGCGCGGGCTGGGAGCCCACGCTGCGCATCGTCTTCGACGGCGTCTTCCCGGCCGAGCCCCTGTTGCGCGTGGTGAAGGCGCTGCGAGCCGAGGGCGCCGGCACGCGCTTCCATGTGTCGTCGGAGTTCCTGGCCGGAGTGGAAGCGGCCTTCGTGAGGGACGAGGCGGACCTCATGGTGTCCGTGCTTCCGCCCTCGCTACCAGGCCTGCGCAGCTACGCGCTGCCGGAGCTGAAGGCGCTGCTGGTGGCCCACCGCTCCCATCCGCTGGCACGGCGCAGGCGCGGGACGCTCCAGGAAGAGGAGCTGTCGGAGCACCTGCTGCTCACCGTGCGCGGCTCCGACCCCCGGCTCCAGCTCAGCACCGTCTCCCTGGAGATGCGCTCCACGGTGCACCTCAACGACTTCGCGGCAAAGAAGGCGGCGATTCTGGAAGGCCTGGGCTACGGGTGGCTGCCCGAGCATCTGGCCTCGCGCGAGCTGCGCCGGGGCGAGCTCAAGCTCCTGAAGCCCTCGAGCGGCTCCACCCACGCCTTCCTGCCCAAGCTCCACCACCGCGCGGGCGTGAGGCTGGGCCGCGCCGCCCGCCGCGTGGTGAAGACACTCACCGGGACGGAGCCTCCCCAGTGACGTGAGGGGACTCGCTGCTATTGCGCCGCCGTGGTGCAGTCCCCCGACACGTTCGGCGCCGGACGCCCGTTGGCGGTATTGCCGGTGAAGACGTTGTCGGCGGCCACCACCAGCTCCACCGCGCCGCTGCCCCGGTTGCACACCACCACGCCGCCCGCGCCCGAGCGGTTCTCCAGGAAGCGATTGCCGCGCAGCGTGAGGGCGCGCGTGCCCATGTCCTCCAGGTAGATGGCCGCGGCCGGGCCCTGCGTCACGAAGTTGCCTTCGAAGAGGTTGTCCTCGACCAGGTCATTGTTCGGCTGGAAGTAGTGCAGCACGCCGCCTCCGCCCAGGTCATAGGTGTTCTGGGAGTTGGGCCACGCGAGGATGGGGCGCGGCTCGAGCGAGCTCGTGACAGCGCCCCGGAACGCCTCCAGGCCGTTGTCGCGGAAGGTGTTGCCTCGCACCACGGAGTCGCGCCCGTGCGTCACGCACATCGCCCCGCCGCCCGCCATGGACGACGTGCCTGCTTGCGCGAAGCGGTCGATGTCCGACGTGCGGTTGCCCTCGAACAGCGTGTCCTCCACGCGCGAGCCCACGGTGAACATCAAGTCCAGCGCGCCACACTTGGCCGACGCCATGTTGTCGCGGAACACCGAGTGCCGAATCGTCACCGGCCCCGGGTAGTAGGCCCACAGCGCGCCGCGCGTCTTGTCGCGGTTGCCGTTGTAGTCATTCTTGCGGACCTTCTCGAAGACCATGTGCTCGAAGACGGGGTCTCCGTCACCCACGGAGTTCTCACCGAAGAAGTTCATCCCCCACCAGCCGTAGCGGTTGGTGGAGGTGAGCAGCACGGGCTTGTCCGCCGTGCCACGCACCTGGATGCCGCCGTACACGCGCACCTCCACGCGCCCGTCATGGTGGTTCATCACGCTGTCGGCCGCGCCCGCCTCCACGTCGGCCTCCGTCACCTCGGGGCGCCCCTTGAAGTCGAGGATGACGCCGGGCTGCACCGTGAGGACCTGCCCCTTGGGGATGGTGACGACACCCTGCGCGTCGCCGAGCACGCGATACGGAGAGCCCGCCTCCGTCAGCGTCCCGGACAAGGTGCCGGTGACAATCGTCCCACCGTCCTCGGGCACCTCGATGATGGGCCCTCCGTCCCCTCCTCCCGACGTGCCGCCATCCGGCTCGGGGACGACTCCGGGCTTCTCCGGCGTCGACGAGCAGGCGGTGGCGAGCACCCCCAGGGTCAGCACCATCATGAGGAAGCGCTTCGTACACTCGGAGGCGGACGTGTCCATACCCGGCGCGCTAGCACGGCGTCATGGCCGCTCGCAAACCGCGCCCGGGCTGCTAGAAGCGCGCGCCATGTCGAACGAGGTCCTCGTCCTCTCCTACTCGGGCTGTTCCACCTGCAAGAAGGCGCTGAAGTGGCTGGAAGCCCAGGGCGTGTCCCACCGCGTGCGTCCCATCGTCGACAGTCCGCCCACTGTCGCGGAGCTGGCGCAGTGGATACCCCGTAGCGGTGTGTCCGTCCGGAAGTGGCTCAATACCAGCGGGCTGAGCTACCGCGCGCTCGGCAAGGCCAAGGTCGACGCGGCGAGTGACGCGGAGCTGCATACGTGGCTCGCCGCCGACGGGAAGCTCGTCAAGCGGCCCGTGCTCGTCACGCCCACCGCCGTCCTCGTGGGCTTCCAGCCGGAGAGCTGGGCGCGCGTGTTCCCCTCGCGAGGCTGAAGGCCGGGCGGGCGGGCAAGCGCACCCGCGCTCGAGCCTCGCGAAGCGCGCTGCCGCGTGAAGATTGCTGTGTATGGAATCCAGTGCCAGGCGTCCGCTCGGGGAAATCCTCCTGGAGATGGGAGTGCTCAACCGCGCCCAGCTCCGGGTTGGACTGGTCCACCACCATGAGACGCATGTCCCCCTGGGACGCGCCCTGGTGCGTGAGGGCGTGTGCTCGGAAGCGGATGTGCTGCGCGGCCTCGCCGCCCAGCTCGGCGTGGAGGCCGTGGACCTGGACCTGACGCCTCCCGAGCGCGGCATGGCGGACCTCCTCCCCGCTCGCATCGCGCGGCAGCACCGCGCCGTGCCCCTGCGCGTGGAGCTGGTGCCGCTGGAGCAGGGCGAGCGCGAGGTCCTCCACATCGCCCTGCCCGCGCCCGTCTCGTTGGAAGCTGTCGACGCCGTGCGCGCCATCACCGGCAAGCCGCGCGTCGAGGCACACGTGGCCTCCGACACAGCCATCACCCGCGCCCTGTCGGAGCTGTACGGCATCGAGGGGCCCGCGGAGCCCGCCGCCACCCCCGCGCCTGCCCCCGGGGGCCCTCTGTTGCTCTATGGCTGGCCCCCCGTCACCGCCGTCCTCATCTCCCGGCAGTTGGCGCGCCACGGACACCAGGCCCGCGTCGCCACGCCCCTGGACGTCCTGCATACCGGCCCCGGCGACGTGGTGCTCGCGCCCATCCAGGCCATGGAGGGACTGCTGGCCGGTGAGGTCCACATCGAAGGCGCCCTCATCGTCCACGGCAGCTCCGACGACGAGGGCTTCGAGCGGGCCCGCAAGCTCGGCGCCCGCGGCTTCCTCGCCAACCCCCGCGACGAGCAGCTCCTGCTGCGCGCCGTGCGGCGGCTGCGCCCCGGTGGCCCCTCGCCCCTGTCCGGCGGCGAGCCGGGCTCCTCCCACCACTCTCATTGAAGAGAAACAGGCGTGGGTATTCCGCGCCCCAGGCCCGGCAGTGAATTCACCTCCCGTGCGAGTCGACTCCACGTCCGGGCGGAGCCTTGGACGGATTCTCAAAAAATGAAGGATGCGAGGAAACTCGTAGTCGGGGTTTCAGAGAATGAAGGCACATGGCGCCACTTCGGGCGTCGCGGAAATCCAGACGGAGCCCTTCATGTCCCCCCCGCGCATTGCCTACCGCCCGCCTCCGCCCCCTCCGCGTCGTGAGCCGCCCCCGCCCGTGCGCGAGGAGCAGGCGCCCCGGAACGGCACCCAGCAGCGCAACTCGCGCGTGGACACGCAGACGCAGGGCAACGTGGAGCAGCCGCGCGGCAACGTGGTCAGCGGCCAGTCCAGCTTCGAGGCGGGTGGCGCGCGGACCGAGGTGACCGGCAAGGGTCCTGGTGGCATCGACACCCGCGCGTACGCGCAGGGGCCGACCTTTACGGCGGATGCCAAGGTGGACGCGGACGTGGGCCTGTCCGGCATCGATGTGAATCTCGCGGTGGACATCGACGCCACGCTGGTGGAAGCGGGCGCCGGGGCCTCCAAGACGGTGGACTTCGAGATCGCCGGTGAGAAGTACTCGGTGGAGCTGGACCTGGAGGCCATGGGCAAGATTGGCGCCGAGGGCCACATCAACCTGGACCTGCACGTGGGCACGGACGGCAACCTGTCCATCAACGCCTCCGCGTCGGGCTTCGCGGGTGCCCAGGCGAGCCTCACCGGCTCCATCGAGCTGAAGCACGAGGGCGACACCCTGGCCTCCGGCAGCATCACCGCCAGCGCCAGCGCGGGTGTCAGCGGCGACGCGCACGCCAACGTCGGGCTGAACAACGGCAACCTGGAGTTCGACGTGGGCGTCGAGGCCACCGCGGGCCTGGGCCTGGGTGTGGACATCGAGGGCTCGGTCAACGCGGGCAACGTGCTGAAGGCCGTGGGTGAGACGGCGGCCGCCGCGGGTGGCGAGGTCCTGGAGAACGTGGCCGAGGGTGCCATCAACGCGGGTGGCGCGGTGGTCGACGCGGCCGGCGACGTCTTCTCCGGCGCGGTGAACAAGGGCAAGGACATCATCGAGGGCGTTGGCGACTTCCTCGGCCTGTAATGTGAATCCGGAGCATTCCGGCGATGCCTGGCCCCCCGGGGCTGGGCTAGAGTTGGCGAACCCATGGCCGTCTCCAAGCTGGCTACCTCCGCGGCGCGACTGATGAAGCAGGGCCTCCTCAAAGAGGCGGCCCGTGAGTTCCAGCTCGCACTCGACCAGGACCCCCAGGACGCGAGCGCGCTGCTCGGCCTCGCGCGTCTGCGCCTCGCGCAGCACGACGAGGACGCGGCGCGCGGCCTCCTGGACCAACTGGTCTCACTCCACCCCACGCATCCCGAAGCGCTGAGCCACCTGGCGCGAATGAACGCCGAGAAGGGGGATGCGAGCGCGCTGGAGCTGCTCGCGGCCCTCGCCGCGCAGCCCACGGCGGGATTCTTCGAGGTGCTCAACCACGGCCGGGGGCTGCTCGCGCACCAGAAGTACGCGCAGGCCGTCAGCCCGCTGGAGCATGCGCTGGCGATGCAGCCGGGCAATGCCCAGACGCTCACGTACCTGGGCAAGGCGCACCAGGGGACGGGCAACCTGGACGCGGCGCTCAAGGCGTACCAGGAGGCGGCCGAGGCGACTCGCACCGAGCACCTCCCCTTCCTGCTGGCCTCGCGTGTCCAGGTGCTCCAGGGCCAGATTGGTCCGGCGCTGGTGACGCTGCGGCAGGCCATCCTGCGCAAGCCCACGGAGCCGTCGCTGTTCCGCGAGTTCGCGTCGCTGTGCCTCTTCGCGGGGGCGCCCGACGCGGCGATGCGCGCGGCCATCGAGCTGCGGCTGAAGCTGCCGGAGAGCGCGGACGCCATCTACCTGCATGGCCTGTCCGCCTTCGTGGCGGGCAAGAACGAGGATGCCGACCGCATCCTGCGCGAGGCGCTGGAGAAGGCCCCGGGCAATGCCCAGGTGCGCGTGGCGCTCGCCAAGGTCCGGCGCAGGCTGGGCGATGACGCGGAGGCGAAGAAGCTGCTGGAGGAGACGCTGACGTTCGCTCCTGGCGACGTGGGCGCGGCCAACGACCTCTCCGTGCTGCACCTGTCCAAGCCCGGAGGCGCCAACGCCGCCCGGAAGGTGCTCTCCGAGGCGCTGAAGGCGAACCCGGACGACCCGGGCCTGAACCTCAACCTTGCGCTCGCGCTGGCGGACAGCGACGCGGCGACGGCGGTCACCCACGCCCGGCGCGCCCAGGCCAGCGAGGACAAGAACATCCGCGAGCAGGCGGATCGGCTCGTCACCGCGCTCGCGCCGCACTGAAGCAGCACGCCCTGGGCGCCGCGAGTATTCGCGGCCCCTCGGCTCGCACCTCCGCGAGGGGTGGACCGGCGCAGCACCGCGCTCGGTCGTCGCGGCAACACCCTTGCGGGGAGGTGGACCCGCAGCGCTCGGTCCTCGCGGGTGCGCAGCAACGCAGCGGTGTTGCCGCGCGCGGGCGTCACAGTGGTCGCGCAGCGCTCGGTCCTCGCGGGGTGTGCGACAACGCCACAACGTCCTTTCAGGAAGGTGAACCCGCGTAGGGCTCGGTCTTCGCGGGTGCGCAGCAACGCCGCAACGCCCTTGCAGGAAGGTGGACCAGCGCGGCACCGCGCTCGGTCCTCACGGGAGCGGCAACAGGCGGGTGTTAGCGCGTCGCCAGCTAGCCCCGAAGCAGCCCCAGCGCGCCGAGCACCTCGGGGTACACCTTGCTGGCGAAGTACCGTCCGCCCGCGATGGTGAAGTGCACGCCGTCGCTCATGCGCAGCTTCATCGGCTTGCGGAAGCCCTCGACGCGCGCCTGGAGCAGCGCCTTGCCGTGCGCATCGGTGAAGTACCCGCGCGTGTCGACGTAGCGCGCATCCGGGCGGGAGCTGATGACCTCGCGCTGGAGTCCCCGGATGAGGCTCAGCTTCTGCTCGAAGCGCTTCAGCCCCGTCGCGGGCAGCTCCAGCCAGACAATCTTCCGCCCCGGCGCGGCGATGACGCTCGCGAACGAGTCGATGCGCCGACGGTACGCGTCCTCCCACCCGGGCTTGCCCCAGTGGACCGGCTTGCCACCGCTGCGCTCCAGCAGCGACTGCCCATCATTGCCCCCAAGGATGACCACCACCACGTCGGGCTGGTGGCGCTTCACTTCCTCCTCGCCCACCTCCATCCAGTCGAAGAAGTCCGGACGCGCCAGCCCCGTGGACGACCGGGCGCGGCGCGACGCGCGAATCTCCGGATGCGCCTCCAGCCTGGCCAGCAGGTAGTCCCCGAAGCCGGTGGCGATGAGGCTGTCGCCCAACAGCAGCACGGAGCGCGGCCGCTCGGCGACGGGAGGCACCGGAGCCGCCGCGTCGGGAGCCGACGGCAACACGGGGGCCGCGCGCACGTCGTCGGACACGGAGCCGGCATCCTGTGCGGATGGAGCGGCCCACGCGAACCCGGCGGAGAAGACGACGAAGACGACGAAACCACGCGTGAAACGGTTCTGCATTCGGGGACGCACGGTAGCGGCAGGCCGCCGTCCCGTACATCCCCCTTTCACTCCGTCCACCCCTGGACAGGAGCCCCTCCCCGCGTCAGGCCGCCGACACACTCCGCGCGAACGACAGTCCGGCCAGCCACGGCCCGAGCAGCTCCGCGCACGCCTCCGGGTGGGTGAAGTACGGCACGTGTCCCGCCCCGCGCAGCAGGTGCCGGGGCGTCCCGGGAGGCAGCGACTCCCCCAGCTTCGTCAGCGTGGAGGGCGGCACCAGCATGTCCCGGTCGCCCTGGATGCAGACACAGGAGACGTCCAGCCGCCGCAGCTCGGGAGGAGGCGCTTCGCCGTGAATGGCGAGCGCGCGATGCCACGTGCTGCGGCGCTCCAGCGCGGTGGTGGGCACCACCTCCGGGACTCGGGCGAAGGGGACGGGCCGCCACGCCGCCAGCCCCGCGGCGACCACACCGGGCCGACCCCACAGGGCGATGGGCCCCATCATCCCGATGAGCAGGCCGCGAGGGCCGAGGTGCGCCGTGCGCGTGAAAGACCCCAGGAACGCCACGCCCCGCACCACGCCGGCCGCCGCGAGGTGCGCGGCCACCATGCCTCCGAACGAGCTGGCCACCACCGCGTCCATCGGCCCCGCGGCCCGCAGGACCTGCCGCGCCAGGGCTCCCGCGCCCAGGGCCGCATGCTCACCCTCCGGGTACTCGACGAGCACGGGACGGGCAACCGAGGACAACACTCCGGCGAGCGCACGGAAGCCCGAGCCACGGGCTCCCAATCCAGGCAGCAGGAGCACCCTCGGCCCCTCGCCCCGCCCTACCTCCGTGAGCTGTACCTCCGCGCGCATGTCACTCCCTCGCCGTCGCCGCGGGGAACACGGCGGCGGCGCCGGTTCTGCCCGGCTCGGGCTCCACGGCCGGCTCCTGACGCACGGTACGCTCCAGGCCGAGGAAGGCCCGGGTGCGCTCATGTCGGGGCCGCTCCAACACCTGCGCCGGAGGACCTTCCTCCAGGATGCGCCCGCCATGCAGCACCAGCATCCGAGAGGCCAGCTCCCGGGCGAAGCGCATCTCGTGTGTCACCGCCACCAGGGTGAGTCCGTCCTCGCGGAGTCGTGACAGCAGCTCCACCAGTTCGCCCACCCGCTCGGGGTCCAACGCGCTGGTGGGCTCGTCCAGCAACAAGGCCTCCGGCTCCATCGCCAGTGCCCGGGCGATGGCCACCCGCTGCTGCTCGCCACCGGACAGCTCCGACGGATAGGCCCCCTCTCGGTGCGACAGGCCCACCTTCTCCAGCAGCGCGCGCCCCAGCTCGGTGGCCGCCTTCGCGTCCAGGCCCCTCACGTACCGGGGGGCCTCGATGACGTTGCCCAGCGCGGTGCGGTGCGCGAACAGGTGCCACTGCTGGAAGACGAAGCCCACGCGGCGCCGGATGTTGGACACCTGGGCGCCCCGCGCACGTTGCGCTCCAGGCGTCAACACGTCGTCACCCACCCGGATGGAGCCCGCGTCGAACGGCTCGAGTCCATTCAGGCACCGCAAGAGCGTGCTCTTGCCGCTGCCCGAGGGGCCCACCAACGCCACCACCTCACCGGGGGCGAAGCAGGCGCTGATTCCGTCCAGTACCGTGCGCCCGTCATAGCGCTTGCACAGGTCCTTCACTTCAATCATCCGCGTTCCAACCTCGCTTCCAACCGCCTCGCCAGGAGCGACAGAGGGTAGCTCATCGCCAGGTAGAGCGCCGCGCACAGCGCACCGGGCAACAACCAGCTGCGAACATCCACCGCGGTAATCGTCATCCGCTTGGTGAGCTCGACAACGGAGATGACGGACACCAGGGAGCTGTCCTTGAGCAGCGCGATGAAGTCGTTGGTGGCGCTCGGCAGCGCGACGCGGAACGCCTGGGGGAAGATGACCCGGCGCAGCGCCAGCGGCGTGGACATGCCCAGCGCGAGCGCCGCCTCCAACTGCCCGCGAGGCACCGCCAGCACCCCCGCCCGGTACACCTCCGCCTCGTAGGCCGCGTAGTTCAGCCCCAGCCCCAGCACCGCGGCGCTGAGCGCATCCAGTCGCAACACGCCCGCGAGGCCGTAGTAGAGGACATAGAGTTGCAACAACACCGGCGTGCCGCGAAACAGCTCCACGTACAGCGACGCCAGCCGCCCCAGCCAGCGCGGGCCATACAGCCGCGCCAGCGCCAGCCCCATGCCCAGCGGCACCGCGAGCGCCATCGCCCCCACGGAGACCACCAGCGTCACCAGCGAAGCCTGGAGGAACATCACCCACTGCGCCCAGCCCAGCCTGGGCGCCTGCGTCTGCGCGAGCACCTCGCGCGTCTGCGCATCCGACCACTCCACCATCCGCTGCTGCGCCGCGCTGTCGATGTTCCACCGCGCGAAGATTCGCCGGAGCTCTCCCGAGCGGGAGATGTGCCCCAACGCCACGTCCAGCGCCGCGCGCAGGTCCTCATCCCCCGGCCGCACGGCGATGGCGTAGTAGCCCTCGCCCACGTCTCCCACCACGCGCAGCCCCGCCCGGGGCTGTCCGTAGCGCTGGGCGATGAGGTCATCCATCAGCACCGCGTCCACCCGCCCCTGCTCCAGGTCGATGTACGGCTCCTCCACGCCTTCGTACGGCACCGCCTGGATGCCTTCGCGCTGGAGCAGATCCCACGCCTGGGAGTTGGCCAACGTCCCCACCCGCCGACCTCGCAGGGACGCAAGGCCCGTGACGGTGTCGTCATCGCGCCGGGCCAGCAGTCGCAACTGGAAGATGAAGTACGGACGCGTAAAGAGGATGCGTCCACTGCGCGCGGGCGTGATTTCAATCCCGTTCAGCGCCACGTCGAACGAGCCGCGCTCCAGTGAGGGAATCAGGCTGGACCAGTCGTTCTGGATGAAGCGGGCGCGCACGCCCAGCTCCCTCGCGAGCGCGTCCGCCAGCTCCACCTCGAAGCCACGCATGCGCCCGGGCACCTCCGGGTCCTCCATCGCGTACGGCTCCCCACCCTGCGCGTCCGCGCCCCACCGCAGCTCGCCTGCCCGTCGCACCCGCTCCAGTCCCACCTCCTGCCTCTGGACGCAGGACGTCATCAGCACCGAGAGCACGAACAAGGCACCGGCACCGCGCCGCACTGCACTCACATTCATTCCGGGGACTCCCACTCTGTAGCAGGTGCAGGTGTGACCCAGTATTCAGGTCCTGACACTTTCTCCGGGACCCCGTACTAGAGTGCCGCGCCAGAGGAGCAAGGCGTCATGGAAGCATACAAGGTGCTGGTGGTGGACGACGAGCCGCAGGTGGCACACGCCTTGAGGCGGCTGCTGCGGCGCGAGGGTTTCGACGTCCAGCTCGCGTTCAACGGAGAGGAGGCCCTGGAGCGGCTCAAGGGCTTCAGTCCGGACATCGTCCTGACGGACTTCCGGATGCCGGGGATGACGGGCAGCGAGCTGCTGCAACGAATCAAGCGCAGCCATCCGCTCGCGCTGCGGCTCATCATCTCGGGCTACGCCGACTTCAAGTCGGTGGTGGCCTCGGTGAACGAAGGCGAAATCTGTCGGTTCATCAGCAAGCCCTGGGACGACGCGGAGCTGGTGACGTACCTGTCAGGCCTTCTGCGCCATCGCGAGACGCTCGCCCAGCTCTACGCTCCGTTCCGCTCAGCGCACCAGGGGGTCAGCGCCGAGGTGAGCCCGACGGACGCGGCGCTCGTGCTGAAGGTGCAGGTGGCGGACCCTTCGTTCCCGGCGGAGCAGGCCGTGTCCATCATCGAGCGCTTCGCGGGCCTGCTGGCGGATGACAGCCTGAAGGTCGTCGGGGGCCTGCTGGAGCGCTTCGGAGGACGGCTGTCCTTCGTCGCGGAGGTGGGCGGTCCCCAGCGCCTGCGGCTGGAGCTGCCGATGCGGGCGGAGCCGACGCCCGTCGTCCGACGGGGGCTCGGAGAGGCATGACCCCGTCTCCGTCCGCGGAGCCCATCGACAACGAAGTCGACGCGGACTGGGTGAACAGCCGGCTCAAGCGGTTCACCCTCCTGGCGTGCCTCCTCATCCATGGCCTGCTCGTCTCCAGCCTCTGGGGACAGTGGGGCACCATCCTCATGGTGACGGCGGGCTTCGCGGCGGTGACGACGGCCAACCAGGTCCTCGCACGCAACTTCTTCTCGCGCCACACCCGCGTCGTGGAGGCCGGGCGCTTCACGATGAACATGTTGGCCACTGTCTTCTACGGCATGGCGAGCGACTGGGCCCTGCCCGTGTGGCTGTACCTGCCCCTCAACGCGCTGTGGGTGGACTACTTCGCGGACTCGGGCGCGCGACTCCGGCTGGGGTTGCTGCTGGTGCTGGTGGCGGGAGCTGCGCTCTGGGACGGGTGCCCGCCGCTGCTCCCCGCCTGCTTCGTGCTGCTGTCCGTGCTCACGTACCTCATCTCCGAGGGCCGGGTCTTCCTCACGCACCATGCCCTGCGGGGACTGGCGCACCAGCACGAGAAGCTGGCCCAGGCGCACGCGCAGTTGGAGGTGGCCCACCGCCGCGCGCGCGAGCAGGAGCGGCTGTCCAGCCTGGGCATGCTGGCGGCGGGCGTGGCGCACGAAATCAACAACCCCATGAGCTACGTGAAGAGCAACGTGAACGCGCTGATCATGGACCTGCGCGCCCTGCAGCCACTGCCCCCGGAGCTGCGGGAGTACGTGGACGACGTGCTGCCCGCCACCGCGGACGGCATCCGCCGCGTCGTCGCCATCGTCTCGGACCTGCGGCGCTTCGCGCGCGGGGACCCGGGGGCGCTGGAGGAGTACGACCTCAACGAGGAGATCGCCGTCGCGCTGCGCATCACGCGCACCCAGGTGCAGTCGCGCTGCGAGGTGGAGGTGACGCTGGCGGACCTGCCGCGCTTGCTGGGGCGTCCCGGACAGCTCGCACAGGTGGTGGTGAACCTGCTCATGAACGCGGCGCAGGCCATGCCCGACGGTGGCCGCATCCAACTGTCCACGCGCATGGAGGCGGACGAGGCGGTGCTGTGCGTGCGCGACTCGGGCATCGGCATGACGCCCGAGGTGCAGGCCAGGCTCTTCCAGCCCTTCTTCACCACCAAGCCCGCGGGCGAGGGCACGGGCATGGGGCTCGCCGTGGTGCACGGCATCATCACCTCGCACCAGGGCCGCATCCACGTGGAGAGCGCTCCCCGGAATGGCACCTGCTTCACCGTCCGCCTGCCTCGAGTTCCTCCTCTGGGTCTGCGTCTGCCCGACCTCTCCGATGGGCCCCTGACGCCCCCCTCGACGAAGCCCCGTCCGGACGCGGCCTGAAGCGCCCCGCCGGAGAATCGAGTCCGCCGCATGTCCCCGTCCTCGCCGCCCACGTTCGTCAGCCGCTTCGAGCCCCACCACGTGGAGGACCCGTACCCGCTCTACGCCCGGCTGCGCCAGGAGGCGCCCGTCCACTTCAGCGAGGAGATGCACCTGTGGGTGGTCTCCCGGCATGAGGACGTGAAGGCGGTGGTGCTCAACCCGGAGGACTTCCTCTCCGCCAATGCCTTCAAGAACCCCGTGCCGCCCGCGCCCGAGGTGCTCGCCGCGCTCGCGGAGGGCTATCCCCAGGTTCCGGCGCTGGTGGACGACGACCCACCCAACCACACGCGCATGCGCGTCATCGTCACCAAGGCCCTGGCCCCGCATCGCCTGAGCGCGATGGAGCCCCGGATTCGCGCCATCGCCACGGAGCTCCTGGATGGCTTTGCTCGCGACGGCCGCGCGGACCTGGTGGAGAAGCTCGGCTATCCGCTCCCCGCGCGCGTCATCGGCGCCATCCTCGGCCTGCCGGATTCGGATTTGGAGCGGCTGAAGCGGTGGACGGAGGACCTGTCGCTCCTGTCCGCGGGCAACGCGCCCGTGGCCCGTCAGGTGGAGTGCGCGCGCGGGCTCGTCTCCATCCAGAAGTACCTGGAGGGCCACATCGCCGAGCGGCGGCTCGCACCGAGGGACGACCTCATCAGCGCGCTCATCGAGGCTCGCCACGAGGACACCCCGCCCCTGAGCGACGTGGAGCTCATCAGCCTGCTGGCCATGTTGCACTTCGCCGGCCACGAGACGACGGCGAACCTGCTGGGCAACCTGCTCGCGTGGGTGCTGAAGGAGCCGGAGCGGCTGCGCGAGCTGAGTGAGGAACCCTCCCGCATCCCCCGCGCGATTGAAGAGACGCTGCGGCTGGACGCCCCTGTGCAAGCAATGATGCGCACCACGCGGCGCGCGGTGAAGGTGGGCGACGTGGAGGTGCCCCAGGGCGCGCGAGTGCTCGTCCTCTACGCCTCCGCCAACCGCGACGGCGCCGCGTTCCACGCGCCCGAGCGGGGCGACCCCTTGCGCTCGGACCTGGGCAAGCACCTGGGCTTCGGCCTGGGCATCCACTACTGCATCGGCGCGCCCCTGGCCCGCATGGAGGTGCGCGTGGCCATGGAGCAATTGCTGAAGCGGTTGCCCGGCCTGCGACTGGCACCGGGCAACGCCATCACCTACGTGCCCAACTTCCTGCACCGGGGCCCCCGACAATTGCGCGTCGAGTGGGACCCAGCCTGACGACGCGGCGCGAAGTGACGCGCCAGACTCAGCGCTTCAACGCGGCGTCGATGTGGCCGGCGAAGACGTCCAGCGGCTGGGCGCCCATCACCCCGGTGCCGTTGATGAAGAAGGTGGGCGTGCCGGCGATGCCCCGGCGCTGCGCCTCCACGAAGTCCGCCTCCACGTAGTTGTTCCACGCCTTCGTGTCGAGCGCCTTGCGGAAGCGCTCCAGGTCCAGCCCCAGCGCCTTCGCGTACTTCTCCAGCGAGGCCCGGTCCAACGAGCGCTGGTTCTCGAAGAGCACGTCGTGCATCTCCCAGAACTTCCCCTGCTCGTGCGCCGCCATGGACGCGGCGGCCGCCACCTTCGCGTCCGCATGGGTCGGCAGGGGCATGTGCCGGAAGACGATGCGAATCTTGTCGCCGTACCGCTCGCGCAGGCCCGCGATGACGGACGCGCCCCGCGCACAGAAGGGGCACTCGAAGTCGGACCACACCTCCACCGTCACCGACGCGCTCCTCGGCCCCAGCGACGGAGCGTCCGCGCGCGGCGTGGCGGCGATGAGGGTGTTGTCGACAGAGCCCGGCTTCGACTTGGGGCACTTGCCGTCACACGACGGGGAAGGCTCGTGGGCGAAGGCGGGAGTGAACGAAGACAACAGGACGGCGGCCGCCATGATGGCGGAGACCCGGGACTTCATGGGAGGACCTCGCTTGGGTGTGGATGGGGACGCCGGGCCTCCTGCTCGGGGACCGGGCGTCGCGGGGCTCGTCGCCCTCGCGAACCAGAGTGACAGCAGCGCCGCGCGAGTTTCAGCGGCGTGTTATTTCCCGCGCACCATGTCCACCGAGCGCCTCTATTTCGACGACCCGTTCCTCCACCACTTCACCGCGCGCGTCGTCGCCCACGGCACGTGGAATGGCGCGACCTCCGTGGTGCTGGACCGCACGGCCTTCTATCCGGAGGCGGGTGGACAGATGGCCGACCACGGCGTGCTCGGAGGTCTGGCCGTGCGCGACGTGCAGGTGGATGACGACGGCACGGTGCATCACCTGCTGGACGTCTCGGGGACAAGCCCGCTGCCCGCACCCGGCATGGAGCTGGCGGGCGTGGTGGAGGCCGAGCGCCGGCGCGCGCACATGTCGCTGCACACCGGCCAGCACATGCTGTCGCGCGCGCTGCTGGATATCGCGGGCGCGGCCACCGTGTCCTCGCGACTGGGCGCCACGTGCACCATCGACACGGACCAGGACACCCTGGACGAGCAGCGTGTCGCCGAGGCCGAGGCGCACGTCAACGCCATCATCGACGCCGACCTCCCCATCCGAGCCTTCTTCCCCACGCCCGAGGAGCTCGCCGCGCTGCCCCTGCGCCGCGCCCCCAAGGTGACGGACAACATCCGCGTCATCCAGGTGGGCGACTTCGACGTGTCCCCCTGCGGAGGCACCCACTGCACTCGCACCGGACAGGTGGGCATGGTGCGGGTGCTGGGCGTGGAGCGATACAAGGGCAAGGGCCGCGTCCTCTTCTCCGCGGGCCCCCGCGCGCGGCGCGAGCTGTGGGACGAGGCGGGCACGCTGCGCGCCATGGGGCGGGCCTTCACCTGCGGCCCCTCGGAAGTGCCCACCGTGGTGGAGAAGCTGCGCCGGGAGCTGACCGAGGCCCGCGAGGCCCTGGGCGCCGCCCGCGCGCGCCTGGCCGAGCACACCGCCGTGGAGCTCGCCGCCCGGTTGGACGCCTCCGCCGACAAACACGTCGTCGCCGTGCTGGACGGCGCCGGCCCCGAGCAGCTGCGCGCCGTGGCCACCCGCCTCACCTCCCGACCCGACGCGGTGGTGTTCCTCGCGGGCCGCGCGCCCGACGGCCTCTGCGTGCTCATCTCCCGGGGGGCCACCTCCTCCTTCGGCTGCGGCGCCTTCCTGAAACGGGCCGCCGAGGCCGCAGGGGGACGGGGCGGCGGACGTCCCGAACACGCCGAAGGCCGCCTCCCTCCCGGGACGGACTGGCCCGCAATCGTCACCTCCCTGCGAGGTTGACCCAGGGGGGGGCATACCCGCACCCACCCGCAACGCGCCGCGTCACGAGTTCCCGACCGAAGGGATTTTCCCCGCCACGTTCAAACGAGCGGAGGGGGCGCTCCACCGGTGGAACGACATGAGAAGATGGGTGTAGGGGTTCGCGCCACGATGGACGACGGGCAGCACCGCCAGTTCGATGCTTTTGCACGCTCGCGACGGCCGGGACTGCTGCGTCTTGCGCGACGACTGTGCTCCGGGGGTGGAATCGACCCGGAGGACCTGGTGCAGGAAACACTCGAGCGCGCCTACCGGAACTTCGACCGGTTGGTGGCGGAGAACCCGGGCGCGGTGAGCGTGTGGCTGAGCACCACGCTGAGCAACCGCTTCCTGGACCACTGCCGGCGCAGACGCACGGAGGTGTTGGGGGCACCGTCGTTGCGCGTGGTGCAGGACCAGGAGGTGACCGGGGAGCCGGTGCCGCTGGAGCAATGGGAGCAGGTCACTCGGGATGACTTCCAGCGCGCCATCGAGCAGCTCCGGCCACCGCAATTGAGGGAGGCGTACCGGCTGCACGTGGCCGGACTTCGATATCGGGCCATCGCGCGGCAGTTGGATGCGCCCGAAGGAACAGTGGGGCGGTGGCTCAGCGAGGCGCGGCAGGCTCTGCGAGGGCTGCTGGCCCCCGGCGCCGCCTCGAGTGAGGGCAGGGCCAGACCATGAATGAGCTGTGCGACACACTGGAGACCTTCATCGACGGCGAGCTGGCGCCGGTGGACGCGGAGAACTTCCGCCACCACCTGACCCGCTGCCACGCGTGTGAGGCGCGGATGAAGGAGCTGCTCGCCCTGGAGCTCATCGCGGACGACGCACTGCACGCCTCCGGTGACACGCTCGCCTTCGTGCGTCCCCCGTCCCTGCTGAAGCGGCGAAGGACCTGGATGATGGTGGTGCCGCTGGCGCTGGCCGCGGGCCTGGCGGCGTGGGTGCTCGTGACGCGGCCGGCTTCGTCGACGGACTCTTCCGAGCTGTGGCTGGGGCAAACGCCCGGGCGCACGTTGGAGGCCCGGTTGACCCATCCGGGCGCGGACCGGCACCGCCCCTACGAGGTGATGCGCAGTGGCGGCGACAAGCCCCGCGCGCTGTCGCTGCGGGAGCTGGCGAAGCTGGAGGAGGCCGGAGACGAGCGAGGCATCGCCTCCGCGTACCTGCTGCGCGGAGACCCGGCCCAGGCCGGCGCCTTCCTGGACAAGCTGGACGCATCGCCGGACCTGGACTCGGACCGCGCCGCGCTGGCGCTTCAGCGAGGCGCCCCCGAGGAAGCCCTGGCGCTGGCGGACCGCGCGCTGAAGCAGCGGCCCGAACATGCGCAGGCCCTGTGGAACCGGGGACTGGCGCTCAAGGCCCTGGGCCTGTCGCTGCAAGCCGCGGAGGCCTTCGACCGGGTGGCGGCGCTGAAAGAGCCGGGCTGGAGCGAGGAGGCCGCGCAACGCGCCACGGAGCTGCGGCGTCAGGAGGAAGAACAGCGCAAGGGCTGGAAGGGCGCGAAGCAGCGCTGCGATGACATGGTGCTCGGAGGTGGCGTGCTCTCCTCGGCGGAAGTGGAGCGCTACCCGGGCCTGTCCCGCCTGTGCTTCTACGATGCCCTGCGCACCGCCACCCTTGCCGAGCGCGTGGAGTCCCTGCGTCCACTCGCCGTCCAGTTGGACCGCGTCGACGGCGGCACGCATCTGGAGGACGCCCTGCGCCGCGCCGCGCGGGTGGACTTCGAGGCGCGCGCGCCCCTGGCGAAGGAATACGTCCGCCTCACTCGAGGCGAACTGGCGCCGGCGTCGAGGGACACGCTGATTGCGAAGCTGCGCGAGGCGCGACAGGACGACATCCTGCTGGGCGCATTGCTCTTCGTGTCGGACCCGCGTCAGCACGAGGAGGAGTACCGCGCGCTCGCGCTGGCCACGAAGGACCCCTGGTTCGCCCTGCTGGCCGAGGAGCGTCAGGCGAAGGCGGACCTCCAGCGAGGACAAGCGCCGCGGGCCCTGACGCGATTGACCGTGGCCCTGCGCACCTGCGACTCCGAGCAACGCTTCAGCTATCGCTGCCTGGAGCTCCTGCGGAATCTGTCCCTGGTGGAGCGGCAGCTCCACCGCCCCGTGGAGGCGCGGACGCACGGACTCGCGGCGCTCGCACGCGCGCGCGGTGGCCGGGAGTGGTCCAAGGAGTTCCGGCTCATCCAGGAGCTGGGACAGGTGGCCATCTTCCATGGGGACCTGTCGTTGGCCCGCGCGTACATGGAGGAAGCCATCCTGCGCACGCCGGAGCGGTGCGAGGACCATGAGCTGCCCTACGCGAACCTCGCGCTCGCGTACTACCGCACCTTCGACTTCGCGGGCGCCCGGGAGCAGTTGGACCGCGCGGCGAAGTGCGGCCGCCCCCCGTCCCTGACGCGGGCCTTCGTCATCGCGGACCTGGCGCATACCCACGCCCGACGCGACATGGACGCGGACCTCCTCACGCGCGGACTGGCGGCGATTCGCTCGACGCCCGCCGCATCGCTGGAGGCAGCGGGGGATCGCCCCATGCTGCGCCACATCGAAGGGCGCTTCTTCGTCGAGCAGGACCGGGGCCGGGGACAGGCCCTGCTGCGTCAGGCCATCACCGAGGCGGCGCCACTGCTCGCCTCGGATGTGACCGCGCGCAAGGCGCGGGTCTACAGCTACACGTCGCTCATCCTGGACGCGGCCCACCACGGAGAGCTGGAGAAGGCGCTCGCCCTCTTCGCCGAGGAGCGCTCGCTCGCGCTGCCCGAGCGCTGCGCGCTGGGTGTCACGGTGGATGACGAGCGCACGGCCCTGGTGGCCCGGGATGCATCCGGACGGCTCCTCGGTCACTACGACGCGGACCGCCGCCAGCGCCTGGAAGGCGTCGAGGGCCTGGTGCCCGCGAAGCTCGTGGACGCGCTGCGGGACTGTCCCAGCGTGGACGTGCTGGCGCGCCCGCCCGTCCTGGGCAAGCCCGGGTTGCTGCCGCCGGACCTCGCCTGGACGTACCGCGTGGCCCCGCCGCCCCCGGCGTCCTCGCCACATGCCCAGCGCCGGCTCGTCGTGGCCGACGTGAATGCGCCCGCGGAGCTGCGCCTGCCATCGCTGCGCGCCTGGAGTCCTCCGGATGCGGAAGACAGCTCGCTGTCGACCCTGAAGGGGGCCTCGGCCACGCCGACCCAGGTGCTCCGGGCGATGCACGAGGCCACCGAGGTGCAGATTCACGCCCACGGCGTCGTCGACCCGCATGTCGCCGACGGCTCCCTGCTCGTGCTCTCTCCCGAGGAGCAGGGCGGGCGCTATGCGCTGACGGCCGCCGACGTCCAGGGGCAGCGGCTCCTGGGGCGGCCCGTGGTGCTGCTCGCGGCCTGCCATGCCGCGCACAGCACGACCTACTTCCACGAAACGTTTGGTTTGCCCGTGGCGTTCGTGGAGGCCGGCGCGCGAGCGGTGCTCGCCGCCACCCAGGAGATTCCCGACACCGAGGCGTCCGCCTTCTTCGAGCCGGTGCTGGAGCGCATTCGCGCGGGAATCCCCGCAGCCCTCGTCCTGCGTGATGCGCGCCAGGACTGGCTTCGCAGTCGGGGGAGTGCCTGGGTCCGCCAGGTGCTCCTCTTCGAATAGTCGTCTCCTTTCGACCCCGAGCTCCAAGTCATCATGAAGAAAAGCCTCCTGTTGGTCCCCCTGCTGCTGAGCGTCGCGGCGTGCCGCCACGTCGAAACGGTTCCTTCGACCCAGCAGATTCAGCGCAGCGCGCCCGAAGGGGCGCTCGTCCGCGTCATCCTGCGGGACAGGACGAATCCCGACCGCGCCACCCTCTTCACCGTCGACGTGAGCCGCAACGAAATCGTCAGCCAGACGAACCACGTGCCCGCCTCGTCCCGAAGCGCACTGGATGCGCCCGCGTCCGAGGAAGGCGCCCCCACGTCGTCGATGCAGCAGGCCCCTCCCCCCGCGCCGAAGAATGTCGGCACCGTCGAGGTGCTCACCGACTGCAAGCCCAAGGACGAGAAGGAGGGCTGTCTGAACCTGGCGGACCTGACCGACGGTGACCCGGGTGGCGTGTCGGGCGGCGGCGGCGACCCCACCGGCCACCAGAGCCTCAAGGCGAAGGTGCTGCGACTGGCGGGCCTGGCCTTCTGGTCCACCCGGCATGTCGGCATTCCTACCGTGACGGCAGTCCCGCGCGTCGACGGGCCCGCCCAGCGGTAGTCCCGAGCACCACGGCACCCGGAGGCTCCGGCACCGCGAGGAAGCGGCGCCGGGGCCTTCGTCGTTTCAGGGGCGCTTGCCGCCCGCGTCCACGGTGGGCGACAGCCCTGCGAGCGTCTCCACGTAGGACGTGGCCACTCGCAGGAAGCGCGCGCCCCGGACACCGGTGAGGTACTGGCGCTTCATCGCGCGAGTGGCGCCCACGTAGAACATGGCGCGGCGGATGCGTTCGTTCTCCCGGGCGTTGCGCTCCCGGGCGCCAGCCATCCAGTTCTCCACGGCGTCCAGCGCGTCCAGGCCCGCGAAGAAGACGATGGGGCACTCGTGGCCCTTGCAGGAGAACACGGTGGTGGCGCGCACGTGGTCCACGCCACTCACCCGGAAGTCCGTCACGTCGCGGCCACCCTTGCCGCCGTAGGCATGCGCGGGTACTCCCGCGCGGTTGAGCGCCTCCGTGTACTGGGACGGCATGACGGGCGCGACGACGAGGATGTCACCGGGATGGACCCCCTCGTCGCGAATGAGGCGGGCCACTTCCTTCGCCACCTGACGGGCCTCGCTGGCGCCGGAGGCGAAGCCGCGCACCTGGGGCAGCACGCCGCCGCGCTCGGTGGACTGCACGCGGTACAGGCCCTCCAGCGTCTCCTCGGGCAGCCACAGGAGCCCCTCGCGGGCCAGCTCTCCCGCCTTCATGTACTCGCGCATGCCAGGGTCGCTGGTGGCGTGCTGGCGCAGCGGGTCCAGCACCACGTTGAAGGCGACGTCGAGGATGTCGCGGGTGGCGCGGAAGGTCTCCTTGAGGACGCGGGTGCGGCCCCGGAACGACAGCCCCTCCGGGAGCTGCTCCTTGAGGGAGTCGATGGGCACCTGTCCGTAGACGTTCTGCGAGTCATCCATGAACAACTGGAGACAGCGCACCTCTCGTCCGTCCGCCAGCGTGTGCGGGAGCACCAGCGCGTGGAGCATGGCCAGCGCGCGAGCATCCATGTCCTGCGCCTCGTCCACGAAGACGCCGTCGAAGGACGCGGGCTCCACGCGGCGCAGCGCCCCCACGTGCTTCACCATCACCCGGGCTCGCAGCTCGCGCGCGCGCACCCGGCCGGCGCGCTGGATGATCGCCTCCATCAGCAGCTTGTCCACCAGCGGCGCGAGCGCGCGGTTGAAGAAGGACACGAGCACCCGCGTGTCCTCGTGCTCCAACAGATAGCGCGCCACCCAGTGGGCCAGGACAAACGTCTTGCCGCTGCCGGCCACGCCTCGCACCAGGTGGTGGCCGTCGTCGAAGCGCCGCTCGAAGAGGGACACCTGCTCTTGAGTGAAGAGGGGCCGCGTGGGGCGAGAGCCCTCGATTTCACCGCCCAGGGTGGCCGGTGCGCTGGGTGGAGGTGGGGGTGGAGGTTGCTGGGGCTGCTGCGGCATGGGCAGCGGCTCCAGGCGAAGCGGCGTGCCGGGGTGGACCTTCAGGCGCGGCAGCAGCGACAGGAAGCGCTGGGGGATGGTGGCGCCCCGGGCCTCGTCGCGAGAGGCGAGCACCAGCAGGTAGTCGCGCGCGCGGCTGGCGGCCACGTTGAGCATGGGCACCAGCGTGTGCGGAGGAAAGGGACGGCCTCCGGCCACGGTGTCCACCAGCACGACGTCGTACTGGGTGCCCTGTTGGCGGTGGATGGTGGACGCGCTGAAGGCGTCACCGCGAAACCCGGCGGACGTGCCCAGTCTGCGCAGGAGCGCGGCCTGGGCGCGATAGGGCGTGACACACAGGACGCTGAGGCCCGCGCGCACGGCCTCACGGGCAAGCGACACGGCCAGCTCGGCGGACAGCTCTCGCTGGTAGCCGGAGCCTGTCTCGCCCCGGCCGTGGGTGAGGCGCTTCGGATCTCGGCTGAGGCCGTCGAGCACCACCCAGCCGGCGCGCGTAGCTGCGAACGCGGGCACGGGCGGGGCCTTCTGCGCGCGGGCCTTGACGATGTCACCGTCCTCCAGCGCGCCGCCGTAGCAGAAGTGGCTCACGACGCGGGCGATGTCCGGGTGCATGCGGTGCTGGGTGCGCAGCAGGAGGACGTCCGCCCGCGCGGCGTCCTTCACCGCGTCCTCCAGGTGGGACAGGCCGCTGGCGCGCAGCCACTTCTGGGTGCCGCGTCCGGCGCCCTCGGCGGCACGAGACACGGGGCCAATCTGCTTGGGGTCTCCGGCGAGCGTCACGCGCTCGGCCAGCGGCGCCATCAGCGCGGTGGCGGCGCGAGTCACCATGCCGGCCTCGTCGACCACGAGTCGCGCGAAGGTGCTCTTGCCTTCCAGCTCCGACACCAGTCGCAGGGCGCGGTGCACGGTGAGGACCATGAGTGGGCAGTCGCCCTTCTCCGCTTCCTTGAGCGTGGGGTCCTTCATCTTCCCGCGCAGGCCGCGCAGCTCCGCCTGAAGTTTGGCGAGTTCGTGCGCGGGGCCGCCTCGGACACGTTGGAGGTACAGCTCGCGCTCGCGCTCCTCGATACTCGCGCGCAGCTTGCCGCCCTTGGTGTCCTCGAGCGTGACGGTGGGTAGCTTCGCCAGCGCGTCACTGGCACCGGTGCCACCCCGGAAGATGCTGCGCGCCAGGGGGCGCAAGGGGATGGGCTCGCGCTCCAGGAGCGCGCTGACGCGAAGGACCAGTTCGTCCGCGGCGCGGTTGGTGGGAGCGACAGCGAGGATGCGTTCGCCGGGGAAGGCGCGCAGGGCGCGGGCGATGAGGTCCGCGATGGCCGTCGTCTTGCCGGTACCGGGAGGGCCCCAGATGCAGCCCCAGGGCTGGGCCCACAGGCGGTCGGCGGGCATCAACTCCGCGTGCTGGGGGCGAACCTCCGCGGCGGGCTCTTCGCCGCTGGCGCGACGCAGGGCCTGGGTGAGCGCGGGCTGTCGCTCCTCGTAGGCCGAGGCGGCCGTGCAAAGCGCCTCCGCGAAGTCATAGGGCCGGTAGCACCAGCGCTCGGCGGAGAGGGCGCGGCGATCCACGTCGTCGCCGTGCTCGGGAGCGGCGAAGACTCGGCCGGACTCGAAGTCGAGGTGGACGACGTCGCCGCCGAAGACGCACTCCTCGCCCAGGAAGCCGAGCAGGGAGCCACCGGACCAGTCCGGGTCCGCGGCGGGCACGGGGACCAGGGAGATGACGCCCGGGCCCTGGAGGCTGACCTGACGGACATCTTGCAGCAGCTTCGCGCGGTACTGGCTGCGCTCGGAGAGGAGCGCGTCGCTCAGGTCATCGGGGAGATAGGCGGGAGGGCGCCACGCCTCGCGGCGTTTGCCGGTCGCCACGGCGGCCTGCATGGCCTCGCGCTCGGACGTGGTGACGTCGGTGGGCGCGGCCATGTCGCGGGCGGGCGGCTCATCGGGTGCAGCGAGCTCGGCGCGGGGTGCGGAGGGCTTCGTGCTCCGGCCTTTCAAGCGGGAGAGAGCCAGCAGCGGATTAGGTGACCGGGGGATGTCCTCCGTCGGGTCCGGAACGGTGGAGGGAGTCGCGGGTCCATCTTCGGACGAGTCAGAATGGGCGGGCGTGCGCGTGGAGGCAGTGGAGCGCGAGGACGGAGGCGGGACGGGAGCGTCGTCGTACTCGACGTGAAGCTCTCGGACGGAGTCTCCCTCTTGCGGCGCGGGGCGCCCTTCGGAGACTTCGTTGTGCGTCCGGTGCGTCATGGCGGCGGGCCCGGGCCCCTCGGGCCGAGCCGGGTACGGGCGCGCGAAGGTAGGGGAGGCATGGATCCACGTCAACGCGCCCACGCCCCCACATCCCTGGTGTCAGTCGAGGAAGCGCCGCCACCAGCGACGGACTTCCTCCTCGGAGTACGCCGGTTCGGAGTCATACCCCCTCCAGACCGTTGCATGCCCCGGAAGGAACTTCTCCATCCAGGGATCCAGGACTCGCGCCAGCTCACGGTAGGCGGGGAGGTTGTCTCCGCGAGAGAGGTCTCCGGCTTCGGGCCACGCACCGAGCGTCACCACGGCGGTCCCCGAAGTGCCCACATCTTGAACGGTGGTTCCTGGTGAATGGAGTCGGGCTCGCAAGCTCGCTTGCCCCCCCAGGGACTCGAGCAGCGAGGGGCCCAGGAAATTCAGCCAGTGGACGCCATCGACCCGGTCGCCCAAGTGCCAGTGAGTCAGGACTCCGGGCACATCCACTCCGGGGTAGCGGGCGAGTTCCTCCTTCAGTCGGGGAAGGGCATGCCAGCGGGCCGTATGGAGAGCCAGCGCAAGCCCCGCATGGCCGGATGAGAGTGGCAATCCAGAGGCCATCTCCATGGCCAGTTCTCGCACGTGCCCGGGGCCATGGGCCTCGACGTACTCGGAGGGAAGCGTGGCAGTCAGGAGACTGGCGCCTGTCCTGGAAGGCTCTCGAGAGGGAAGGCGCGCCTGATACCAGAACAGATACCCGTTGTCGTCAGACTGGTCTCCGCCAGTCAGGAGCACAGAGCGGTCTGTTTGTGTCTTGGACATCTGCCGGTAGAACAGATCGGTCTCGGGGACGTCTTCGAAAAACCACCTCGTAGGGCTCGGACGTAGCGAGGCCCGAACCATTTCCCATTCCTCGGAATTGAGGCGAATGGCTTCACCATCCTCCCATGACTGGGTCAGTCCTTCGGGGCCATCCCCCACGGCTCGCCGATAGACTCCGAGAGCATGTTCGATACCAGCAGCGAGTTCCTGATGGTCATGTGGCATGTAATACACGATGCGCAGCACATCCCGAACCACCAGTCGCTCGCCATCAGGACGGTTGGCGAAACGGCGGATGCGAGGGAAGCGCTCACTCTGGGCTGACATGGCTGACCCCAAGTTGAGGTGTGACGATCGACGGAGAACAAGGCCGACCTAGTTTTTCGTACTGTCGCAATTGCTTCAGGACGTCGGTGTTGTCGAGCGGATTGCTCTTGCTGGCAGTCGTGCACGGAAACTTGAAGTCGTAGACGCACTGGACCCGGTTGGGGTCTTTAGAGAAGTGGACGACGATGTCTGGCTTGAGCGACTTCGCCCAAACCTGGGTGAGGGCATACCGTCCCGTCCTCGGGTCGGGCCCGTATCGCGGCTCCACGGAGATGTTGTCGGGGAAGAGCCGCACCAGCTCTCGCCTCACGCACGCAAAAGCCACCTCGTGCTTCAGTCTTCCCAACTCCATGCGGCGCCTGACCTTATTGCCCTTTTCATCGTATCCGACCACGCGTTCGCACTCCGCATCATCGGGCCTCTTCCCAAGCCCGTACTCGCGTTCATTGACCTCTTGATTCGCCTCCTTCGCACACTGGACCAGGAGGTGCTCCACGCGCGCCAGCTCGGCGGACTCCAGCACTCGAAACGCTGCACCGACAGCCCGAGCCACCCCCACCACACGCGGGAGCGTGGGCATGATGGCCTCACTCCCACGTTGCGTGTAGCAGGCGGGGTTCTTCCCACAAGCGTTCGTGGCTGAATCCACGGTCTGCTCGTAACGAGCGGGAGTCCCCGGACTCGACCCACCCGGCGCCGTCGTCGCACATGACACCGGCAGCAGAAACCCCAGGACCCACCACCTCACCACCGCCAGGAAGCCCATCCGCTTTGACGGCATAATCATGAATTACAGGATACTGCCTCCAGGGCCCCTCAGTCCGGCCAGTCACCCACGGGCCAGGAAGGCGAGGTGGGCACGAGGCCCTGCTGGGTGTACACCCCCGCTCCGCCCTGTTTGCTTCGTGGCTCAGGGGGTGTTTAGGAGAGACGCCCCCGAAGCAGCCCGCCCCACCGCTATGGCCCTTCCGACTCGCTACGCCCATCCCTTCCTGCCCATCACCCGTGCCGACATGCAGGCACGTGGCTGGGAGCAGTGCGACATCATCATCGTGACGGGAGACGCGTACGTGGACCACCCGGCCTTCGGCCCGGTGCTCATCGCCCGCTTCCTGGAGGGCCGAGGCTTCAAGGTGGGCATCATCCCCCAGCCTGACTGGCACTCGGCCGAGCCCTTCAAGGCGCTGGGGCCTCCGCGCATGTTCTTCGGGGTCGCCGCCGGCAACCTCGACTCCATGCTCAACCGGCTCACGGCGCAGAAGAAGAACCGCTCCGAGGACCAGTACAGCCCCGGCGGCCGCACCAACTGCCGGCCTGACCGCGCCACCATCGTCTACGCCCAGCGCTGCCGCGAGGCCTACCCCGACGTCCCCATCGTCCTCGGCGGCATCGAGGCCAGCCTCCGCCGCATCGCCCACTTCGACTACTGGAGCGAGAAGGTCCGCCGCTCCATCCTCTTCGACGCCAAGGCCGACCTGCTCGTCTTCGGCATGGGCGAGCGCCCCATCATGGAAGTCGCCGACCGCATGAGGAACGGCGAGCGCATCGAGGACATCCGCGACGTGCGCGGCACCGCGTACCTCATCAGCGACGAGCAGATGCGCGTCCACGAGGCCGACCCGGCCAAACGCGCCGCGGACCGCAAGACGGTCGTCCTGCCGCCCTACGAGTCCGTCGTCACCGACAAGCAGGCCTTCGCGGTGATGAGCCGCGACTTCCAGATGGAGACCAACCCGGGCAACGCGCGCCCCCTCGCGCAGCGCCACGGCAACCGCGCCATCTTCATGAACGCGCCCGCGCTCCCGCTGGAGGACGGCGTGGGCAACCCCGCCACCGGTGAGAAGACCGTGGCGATGGACGAGCTGTACGACCTGCCCTTCAACCGCGTCCCCCACCCCCTCTACAAGAACGAGGGCATCCCCGCGTACGAGACGGTGAAGCACTCCATCGTCCTCATGCGCGGCTGCTTCGGCGGCTGCACCTTCTGCTCGATTACCGAACACGAAGGCCGTGTCATCCAGAGCCGCTCGGCGGAGAGCGTGCTGCGCGAGGTCCGCGCGCTGCGACGCATGGGCGACTTCCGAGGCACCATCACCGACCTCGGCGGCCCCACCGCCAACATGTACAAGCTCAAGTGCAAGAGCGAGGACATCGAGAAGCGCTGCCGCAAGCTGTCCTGTGTCCATCCGGGCGTGTGCGAGAACCTCCAGACGGACCACGGCCCGCTCATCAGCCTGATGAAGGACGTGCGCGAGGAGGAAGGCGTCAAGCATGTCTTCATCGCCAGCGGCGTCCGCTACGACCTGGCCGAGCGCTCGCCGGAGTACGTGAAGGAGCTGGCGGCGCACCACGTGGGCGGACAGCTCTCCGTCGCGCCCGAGCACGTCTCGCCGCGCGTCCTGGAGAAGATGAAGAAGCCCGGCATCGAGAGCTTCGAGCGCTTCCAGGCCATGTTCGCCTGCGCCAGCGAAGAGGCTGGCAAGGAGCAGTACGACATCCCCTACTTCATCAGCGGCCACCCCGGCTCCACGCTGGAAGACATGGTGGATTTGGCGCTGTGGCTGAAGAAGAACGGGAAGCGGCCGCGTCAGGTGCAGGACTTCATCCCCACCCCCATGGCCATGGCCACCGCCATGTACTTCACCGGCATCGACCCGCTGAAGATGGAGCCCGTCTACACGGCCCAGGGTCTGCGCGAGAAGCGGCTGCAGAAGGCGCTCCTGCTCTACTGGAACCCGGAGCACTGGCCGCTGGCGCGCGAGGCGCTGAGGCAGGCAGGCCGCTCGGACCTCATCGGCCGAGGCCCGCAGGCGCTCGTCCCTCCGGAGACGCCCGCCGAGGCCGCTCGACGTCAGCGCACCGAGGCACGCGACGCCGACGACGCACCGCGCGACACGCAGGCCCCCGCCGCGCAGCCTCGTTCCGGGGGGGCCCGGGGCCCGGGACGCCAGGGCTCGCGACCGCGCTGAGGAAAGTGACAGGGATTGCGCGGGGCTTTGAATAAACCGCGCGGCGTTGCGTCGGGGGGCCACATGCTCCCCTTCCTCGCCCTGCTGCTGCTGGCCTCCGCGCCGCCCACGCCCCGCGTCGAGCTGCCACCGCCACCTCCACCACCTCAGCCCACCCCTGAATGCATCAGCTCCCAGGGGCGCACGGTGTGCGGCTTTCAATGCAAGACGAGCGTCTCCGACATCGACTGCGCCCAGACTCCCTACGGGACGTGCGAGGTCACCAATGGAGGCGTCTACTGTTGGGACCCGCCACGGGTGGCCATCCAGCACCCACCCCTCACTTCCGTGAGCCCCGAGTGCAAGTCCATCCGGGGCAAGGTGGCCTGCGGCTTCAACTGCCGCCTGTTCAACGGCGAGGTGGCCTGCAACGACACGCCCTACGGTGTCTGCAGCACCCACTTCGGGAAGCTCGTCTGCTGGGACCCGCCGGAGAGCGTCATCCACGAGTACGCCGCCGAGACGCCCAGGCCCCGTTGCGTCAATGCGTCGGAGGCCGTGGCCTGCGGCTTCGATTGCAAGGCCACCCGCACGGAGGTGCGCTGCGCCAGCACGCCTCGGGGCGTGTGCAGGCTGGTCGACCAGAAGTTCACCTGCTTCGACCCGCCGTCGCTCCTGCACTGCGACCACAGCCAGCCGCCACGACCCGCACGCGCCCGCGCGCGCTGAAGCCCGTCACTCCACTGTGCTGGAAACGACCCTTTGTGACGAGGGGAAGTATCCTTCTGGGTCGCCGGTTCGTCTGACGGGGATGACAATCCAGGAACCCAGCAATCGTCGCCTTTTTGTCTCCATGATCGTCTCGCTCGACGGGTTCATCGCGGACCCCGACGGGCGGCTCGATTGGTTCGAGGACGGCAATCCTCAGTTCGAGCAGTACTGCGAAGAGATGATCGACTCGGTCGGTCTGGCGCTGTACGGACGGCGCTCGTACGAGGAGATGCTGGCCTACTGGCCGAACGCGGAGCTCAACCCCCGTTCTCCCCAGGACCTCGTATTCGCCCGCAAGATGAACGCGCTGCCGAAGGTCGTTCTGTCGCGGACGCTCGAGCATGCCGCATGGAACAACACCCGCATCATCAAGGAGCGCATCGCCGAGGAAATCACCGAGCTGAAGCGTCAACCCGGCAAGCCGATTGTGGCGTGGGCCGGCGCGGGGCTCGTCTCGACCCTCACCCGGCTTCGACTCGTCGATGAGTATCGGCTCATCATCCATCCGGTGCTCCTCGGGCGAGGCACACCGCTCTTCAAGGACATCGAAGCCCGACAGAAGCTGAAGCTGGTCCGAACGACCCAGCTCGGTCAGGGCCTGGTGGTCCTCTGCTATGAACCGATGACACCGTGAGCAAGTCGCCCCCCGAAATCAACGCGCTGAGCGACGAGGTGAAGTCGTCCTGGCATCGGTTCCTCGACGTCTTCGAGCCGATGCGTCCCGAGCTCTTTCGCTACTGCCGCCACCTCACACGCAGCCCGTGGGACGCGGAGGACCTGGTTCAGGACACCCTCGCGAGAGC
This sequence comes from Myxococcus sp. CA033, assembly GCF_013336625.1. Taxonomy (NCBI): domain Bacteria; kingdom Pseudomonadati; phylum Myxococcota; class Myxococcia; order Myxococcales; family Myxococcaceae; genus Myxococcus; species Myxococcus sp. CA033. The sequence continues at coordinate 844,886 of NZ_JABUMU010000001.1, forward strand.
GTTCGTGACGCTCGGGACGGTGTTCATGGCGCTTCCAAATCCACGCGCGTGGATCTTCCGGGTGGCCTCGAACCTCTGGGTGGACCGCATGCGGCGCATGCGCCTCGAGCTCACCTTCGAGGCGCCCGTGGATTCAGCGACGGAGCCGGACCCTCGGGCACCACGCGAGGCCGCTGGCTCCTTGCTGGTGCGGCTGTCTCCCCAGGAGCGGGCCGCGGTGGTCCTCAAGGATGTGTTCGACTTCTCGCTCCAGGAAATCGCGGACGCACTCTCGACGACGGTGGGCGCGGTGAAGTCCGCGCTCCATCGGGGGCGGGGCCTGTTGGCGGTGCCCGAGGAGCCCATGACTCGAGCACCCGCGCCCGCGGTGCTGGACGCGTTCTGTGCGGCGTTCAATGCCCGGAACCTGGAGCGACTGACCGACCTCCTGCTCGACAGCGCCAGCGTGGAAATCGTCGGCGTCGTCACCGAGTACGGCCAGGACGCACCGAAGAATCCGGACACCGGGTCTTTCGCCGGAACGCTCGCGCCCATCACCTTCGACGAGCGGGGAGGCGTCCCGCCCCATCTGCTCGAAGGGTACCTGTCGACCAGCCCTCGCTGCGAAGTCCGCGCGTATCGCGGCTCGCCCATTCTGGTCTTCTGGTACGAGCACGAAGAGGGCCCCCTGGTTCGCACCGTGATGGCCGTGGAGACGGACGGCGAGCGCATCGTCCGGGTGCGCAACTACTTCTTCACCCCGGATGTCATCGCCGAGCTGTGCATGGAGCTGGGCGTGCCCTACCGGGTCAACGGCTATCGCTACTGGGTGGATGGCCGGTAGGAGCCGAGGAAGGTCCGTCCAGAGGGGGAAGGGCCCCCACGGCACGTGAACGGACCCGCCTGGCATTCAGGCGGAACGTGGGGGTGCAGCCCACGTCATGCCGTTGTGGCACCATGGTGAGGCGTGGGCTCACGCGCCTTTCGACGAGCCCCGCGAGCCCTCCAGCGCTTCCGCATGAGCACCCCACCCCTGTCCTGGCCAAGAGTCCTCGCGAGCTTCGCGAGCGTGGGGCTGTGCCTCCTGCTCTGCTGTGCCCGCGCCCCCGCGCCCCCGCTGGGACACGAGGTCTACGTGTGGCAGCGGGACTGGAGCCCGGAGCTCGGGCACGCGCTCACGCAACTGCCCTCGGAGCTGGGCGCCCTGCGAGTCCTCGCGCGGGAGCGCTCCGGGGCCACGCGGGTCGCAGTGACAGTGGCGGTGGACGTGCCGGCCCTGGCGAAGACGGGGCGCGAGGTGGTGGCCGTCCTCCGCGTGGACGGGACGGCGCCGCTCGACGGCGTGTCGCTCCAGGAAGTGGTGACGCTCGCCCGCGACTGGAAGGCGCGCGGCGTGCGAGTCCGGGGCGTGGAGGTGGACCATGACTGCGCGACCTCTTCCCTGCCCGCCTACGCGGACTGGCTCGCGCGTGAGCGGAGCGGGCTCGGAGACCTCTCGCTCTCCATCACCGCGCTGCCCACCTGGGCGAACTCGCCCGCCCTGGAGCCACTGACGTCCATCCCCGACGACATCGTCGTCCAGGTGCATGCCGTGCGCGCCCCTTCCCTCTTCACCCCCGAGGAGGCCCGCGGCTTCATCGAGGCGTGGGCCAAGGCCTCGCCCCATCCCTTCCGGATTGCCCTGCCCACCTACCGCGCACGGCTTCGCGACGGACGCCTCCTGACATCCGAGCCCCACGAGGTGTCGCGCCTGCTCACCCACCTGCGGGAGCACCCGGTGAAGGGCGTGAAGGGCATCGTCTGGTTCCGGCTTGGACACGCGGGCGACTCGGAGTCCTGGAGCCTGAGCACGCTGTCGGCGGTGGTGCGCGGCGAAAAGCTCACGCCCCGACTGGAGCCCCGGCTGGTGGACGCGGGAGGCGGCACGCTCGACATCGTCCTCGAGAACACCGGCCGCGTGGACACCGAGGCGCCCACACGCCTCACCCTTTCTGGAAACCTGGAGGTCCTCGACGGCGTGGGCGGCTATGCCCCGCGAGGGACCTCACTCGTGGCGCGCACGCCTCCCCGCCTGCGCGCTGGCGAACGACGCGTCATCGGCTTCGTGCGGGGAACCGAGGTGTCACTTGTGGCTCCGTAGTCTGCTGGCCTCCCTGCTCGTCCTCATGCTGCTGGCGCCGGTGCGCTCGGCCGAGGCCTGCGGCCCTGACTTTCCCCACCGACTCCTCGTGGACCGCGCGGGCACCCTCGGCGAGCTGCCAGACGGCGCCTTCTCGCTCGAGGCCACACGACTGGCTCCCAAGCCCCTGGAGTCGTTCCGGGTGATGGAGGGTGGAGACGAGCCCGTCGATGCACGCACAGGCGGCGGGGCACGGGAGACGGAGCTGTACGAGGCGGGTGCCAGGGCCTTCACAAGCGGAGATGCGCAGACGGCGCGCGCCCGCTTCAACGACGTGCTCGCGCTGCCGGCCGGGGAGCGCCGCCACTACTCCACCTTCGCCGCCTTCATGCTGGGCCGCAACGCGGGCGCGGGCTTCGAGCAGGATGCGCAGCACGGCTTCGAGCGCACGCGGCAGCTCGCGCGCGAGGGCTTCGACGACCCGCTGGGCCTCGCGGTCGCCAGCCTGGGCGAGCAGGCGCGCGGCCTGCTCCGGGCGGGAGACGATGCTGGCGCCATCCGGCTGTACGCGGAGCAGGCCGCTCATGGGAGCGGAGGCGCGGTGACCTCGCTGCTCATGGTCGCACGCGCGCTCGCCCGCGATGAGGCCCGGCTCCACGCCGCGCTGAAGGACCCGCTGGCGCAGCGGCTCATGACCACCTTCGTGTGGACGCGTGGCCAGGAGTGGTACTGGTCCGAGGACACATCGGGCGGTGGCCTCGCCGCCGTGCTGGAAGCGCTCGCGTCGGTGCAGGGGCTGGCGGGAGCGGACCGGTTGGCGGCGGGAGCCTGGCGCGCGGGTCGGTTCGACCTGGCCGAGCGTTTCGCCCAGCACGGGCAGACCCCGCTGGCGGCGTGGGTGAAGGGCAAGCTGGCGCTGCGCCGGGGAGACCCGTCGTCCGCGGAGGTCTATCTGTCGGAGGCCGCGCGCGGGCTCCCGGCGTCGGAGGACTGGGTGGGCGAGGGAATGGTGCCGCGCCGTCCCCTCTGCCGCGTGGAGGGAGAGCGCGGGGTGCTCGCGCTCGCGCGAGGTGACTTCTTCCAGGCCGCCGAGCGGATGCTGGCGAGCTGCTCCTGGCCGGACCTGGCCTACGTGGCGGAGCGGGTGCTGTCCGTGGACGAACTCCAGCGCTTCGTCGCGGCCCACCCGCCCTCCGGCGAGGAGCGCTGCAAGCCCGAGGTGGGGCAGCTCTGGTACGACGATGACGTCGGCGAAGGGGCGGACCTGTCTCAGCGGCTGCGCCTGCTGCTCGCGCGGCGCCTGCTGCGCATCGGGCGCGCCGATGAAGCGCTGGAGCACTTCCGGGGCACGCAGTGGGAAGGGCCCGCGCGCCAGTACGCCGACGCGCTGAAGCAGAGCACCCAGGCCCACGACGCCGTGACTCAGGCGGAGGCGCTGTTCACGGCGGCGAAGCTCGCTCGCGGCCTGGGCCTGGAGATGTTGGGCACGGAGGTCGCCCCGGACTGGGGCTGGGTGGATGGAAACTACGACCTGGGCACCTACGAGGAACAAGAAGAGCTCTCAGCCGGGGCGGAGCAGTCCCGGGAGGCCCTGTCCGGAACACCGCTCCTCGGAGTGCCGGAGCAGCAGCGTGTGCAATCGCATGCGCCCCCGTATCCGTGGCGCTTCCACTATCGCTCCACGGCGGCGGACCTCGCCCAGCGGGGCGCGGCGCTCCTTCCTCCGCGCAGCCAGGCGTACGCGATGATGCTCTGCCACGCTGCGCGCTACGTCTCCAGCAGCGAGCCAGAACGCGTCCAGCGGCTGTGGCAGACGTACCTGAAAGTGGGCGCCGCCATCGACGAGCCCTGGTGGTCCTTCGGGCACTCCTGTCCCGAGCCGGACTTCGAGAAGGTCCGCGCCCAGCAAGCCCAACAGGCGCTGGGCAAGCGCCAACGACTGATGATGTTGGGCGGCGCGCTGCTCTTCCCGGCGGTGCTCGGCGCCGCCTTCTACCTGCGCCGCAAGCGCCGCGCGACGAGCCCCTGAAGCCCGTGGGGCCCGAGCCTCAGCGCCGCCGGAGGATGGCGCGCGCCGGGGCGCCGTCGCCTCCCGCGATTCGCAGAGGCAGGCAGACGAGGTCGTACGTGCCCGCGCTCACCGAGGACAGGTCCAACCCCTCGATGATGCAGACCCCCGCGCCCAGCAGGGCCTGGTGGGTGGGCACGCCCTCTTCCGGACTGCCGATGGAGAGGTAGTCGATGCCCACCGTGCGAACACTCCGCTCCGCCAGGTAGCGCGCGCCTTCCAGGGACAGGTACACGAAGTCCGGCAGGAATCGTTGCGCGGCCCAGCCCCGCGAGGAGTTGGCCGTCTTGAAGAGGACGCGCTCTCCGGGCTGGACCGCATGCGCCTTCAGCTCATCCACGCGGATGGCGCGGGGGTCTCGAATCTCCAGCACCCGGGCCACGCCAAGGAGGCTGTCGAAGGCCAGCGCGTCCACTCCCTCCGCGCCCTGGACGAAGTGCGCGGGCGCATCGACGTGCGTGCCGGTGTGCGCCCCCAGGGACAGGTGGGAGACGGTGGCGTCGTCTCCACGCTCCAGGGCCTGCACCCGGGTGATGCGGACCTCCGGGTTGTCCGGCCAGTGCACCATCCCGTCCCGCAGGGGCACGGAGATATCCACCCATGTGGTGGACTCACGGGAGGGCACGTTCGTCTCGGCAGCGGTCTCCATGAGGCTCCAGGGTGGACACGAAGCGCCCTGCTGGCGCCCAGGGCTGGCAGGCACACGGGCCGTCTCGCCCGCCGAGGGACCAGGAGAGTCACCGCCCCCGCGTCCACCCGACCACCTTTCCTCCCGGGACAGCGTCGGCTAGGTTGCGCCGCCTTTCATTTCCAAGGGTTGAAGGAGTTTTGATTATGCCGAGGACTTCCCAGGAGCAGACCCAGGAGCGCCACGCGTTCCTGCTCACCCTCTTCCGCCAGCAACCGGACATCAGCAGCAAGGATGCGCTGGAGTCCTTCAAGACGAAGTTCGGGGCGACCATCAACCTGAAGACCTTCAACCAGCTGCGCGCGGAGGCCGAGGAGGAGGTCGCTTCCACTCCGGTCGCGGAGGAGCCTGAGGTCGAGGTCGAGAGCGCGCCGGAGACCGTGGTGGAGGACGCCGCCGCCCAGCTCAAGGCCGCCGCGACGCCGGAGGCGCTCAACGGCGCCGCCCCCGCGAAGAAGCCCAAGGCCAAGGGCACCGGCTCGAAGAACGTCTTCGTGGACGCGCCCAAGGAGCACCTGACCTTCCTGGAGAGCATCGTGCAGCAGCTCCAGGAGGCCGGTGCCGCCAACGTGCGCATCGACCACTCCACGGACCGCTGGATGGTCCTCGTGGTGGACCCGAAGTAGTTCGCCGTCCGCCGGACTCCACGCCTTCGAGTGGAGTCCGGCCCCGCGCCCGCGCTCAGCGGCGCAGCAGGGCCAGCGCGCGCTGGAAGTCCTCGGGCAGCTCCGCCTGGACTCGCACGGGCTGACCCGTCAAGAGACTCGGCAGCTCCAGGCTGAACGCATGGAGTGCCTGACGCCCCAGCGCCTTCGCCGCGGGATGCTCGCGCGCGGCCTCCGTCCCGTAGAGCGTATCGCCGAGCACCGGGAAGCCCGCCTCGGAGAGCTGCACGCGAATCTGGTGCGTGCGCCCCGTGTCCAGGTCCACCTCCAGCAGCGCCGCTCCGTCCAGCCGCTCGCGCACCTCGAACGACAGCGCCGCCCGCCGCGCGGAGGGCACCTTCGTGGTGAAGCGGCGCGGGTCCTGGGGATTGCGCGCATAGGGCCCCTCCAGGCGTCCGTGCTCCGGAGGCTGGCCCAGCACGAGCGTCCAGTAGCGCTTGTCCACCTGCTTCTCCTGGAAGGCGAGCAGGAGCGCCGCCGCCGCCGGGTCCGTGCGGGCGAAGGCCAGACAGCCGCTCGTCTCACGGTCCAGGCGGTGCACCACGCCCGGCAGCGCCTGGCCCTCCACGTCGAAGGGAGGGCGCTGCGCGGCGAGCAGGTCGATGACGGAGGCCGCTCGCCCCTCCGGCTCCACGACGAGGCCCGGCGGCTTGTCCACGATGACCAGCGCCGCGTCGTCGTGGAGCACCGTCAGCGTGGGCCCTTCCACGGAGGAACGCGGCGAGGCGCGCGGCTCCGGCCGCTCGATTTCGAGCTCCTCTCCACCCCACAGCTTCCGCGTGGGCTGACACTTCTTGCCCCGGATGCGCACCCCACCCGCCTCGATGAGGGCCCGGGCACGCTCCAGCGAGAAGCCGGGGACGTGCTTGGAGATGAACCGATCCAGCCGCTCTCCGGCGACCTCGTGGGGGACAGGGACCTTCTGCAGCGCCATGGCCTCACCCCGTCCCTCATGCGGCGCACGGAGTCAATGTGCGCGTGAGCCTGTCCCTGAAGCACCCCTGAAAACACGGGGCGCCCGGCCCTCTACGCTCGACGAGACAATCCTTCACATTGGAAGCGGACATCACGATGCGACGGGATGGGTCGTCCCTGACCGATACACAATGCCATATGTCAGACGTTGACTTTTCAACACGGAGCGTATGACAGTACTTATCCGGGCTCACCGAGGGCCTGCTCAGAGGGGGAGTCATGAATTTTACTCACGGTCGTCGTGCGACCCGTCTCGCCATTCTCGCTACATGCCTGTCTTTGCTACCCGGGTGTCCCTGGGTTATCAAACCTCAACCCAAGCCCAAGACTGTCGAAGAGCAACGTGAGGCCGTCGTCGCGCACTTCGAGAAGCGCACGCCGCACGAGGACTTCGTCGAACTGGACCTGGCGAACGACGACCACTACGAGTACGCGAAGCACCGGCTCCAGGAGGCCGTCGCGGCGCAAGGTGCAGCGGGAGCCAAGGGGCTCGTGGCGCAGCAGACGCCTCCCAAGGACTTCTCGCGCGCCCTGAAGACGCTGGACGTCGCCCGGGCGAAGGCCGTGCGCGGAGGTCCGCAGCCGAAGCCCACCGAATGGAACTGCGACCACTTCCTCCACGTCGAGGACTCGCGCACCGCCGGAGGCAAGGGCGCCCAGCAGGCCGACAACGCCCAGGCCCAGGCCCCTCGGCCCACGCTCCAGATTCGCCCCTACGCCACCTGCGCGGGTGGTTCGACCCACGTCTTCACGGACGTCACCGCGTATGAAAGTGACCTGGCGGGCAAGAAGCGGACGGTGCTGTCGACGAGCGCGAACGAGGAGCACAACGACGGCAGGACGTTCGACGACACCACCGTGTCCGTGACTCCGTCGATGGAGGCCAACCGCAAGGTCATCATCGAGTCGATGATGGTGGCGCACAACGACAAGACGGGTGAGGAGCACGTCTCGTTCGCCAGCCTGGAGACGTCGCTGGTGGCCACGCCCCAGACCTTCACGCTGGTCCATCCGCACTTCGCGGGCCCGGGCCCTCGGCCGGACATCAACCTCACCACCTGCCAGCTTCGCGGCGGGGCGGACTGCGACTACGCGATGGTGGCCAACGCTGGCGGCACCCTGGCGCCCTTCCCGGCCCAGTCCACGGGGCTCGCGCTGCGCAAGACGGGGGCCCCCTGGACGGGCGACCCCACTGCCTACTTCCCCTTCAAGCCGGGCTCCGCCTTCGACTTCACCAACATCTACATTCCCCTGCAGGGCACCTTCGACGCGGGGGCCTCGGCGACGGCGGACTGCACCATCCAGGCGATGAAGAACGGCGCGACGACGACGCGGCTTCGCCTCATCAAGACGGAGTCGGGCGGCACGTGTACGACGTTGGCGGACCTCTCGGACGCCTTCCCGGTGGGCGCGAGGACCAGCACGATTCAGCAGCTGGTCAACGTCTCGCAGAACACCACGGCGTCCGGCGGCGCGGGCTGCACCATGGAGCGCATCGTGAATGAGCCGGTGGTGCTGTCCATGACGCTCTACGGGTTGTCGACGTGTGGCGGCCCGGCGATTCCGCGCATCGTGACCTTCACGAGCACGGCGCTGCCCGCAAACCCCTTCAACCTCAACGTCCTCAACAGCTGCCTGGCGGAGGGCACGCGAATCACGATGGCGGACGGGAAGCTGGCGCCCATCGAGACGCTGCGCGTGGGTGACAAGGTGCGTGCGAACGCGGCCGGCCGGGTGCTCACCGTGCAGGACTTCATCTTCGGGCGTGAGCCCAAGCCGCTGGTCCGGCTGCGCGATGACCAGGGCCACGACGTGCGGCTGACGGAGAAGCACCCGGTGCTGCTGTCCTCGGGCCTGGTGGTCGCGGCGGAGAAGGTCCAGGTGAAGGACACCGTGCGCACGCAGACGGGCACGGCGACCATCACCGCCACCGAGCGCGTGCCGTACGACGGCAAGGTCTACAACCTCAAGCTGGGCACGGCGGAGGAGTTGGAGTCGCTGAGCCCCAACGAGCGGACCATGTTCGCCGACGGGCTGCTCGTGGGCGACGACACCATGCAGCGCGAGCTGGAATCGCCGCGTCGCGCCTCGGCCACGAAGTGAGGTGAAGCACCGGCACCCGCTGGCCGTCGTGGCTGGCGGGTGTCTTCGTCTCGGCGGCGGGCCGTCCGGAGAGCCCTCCTGCCCGCGCATCATGTCGGGTCGGTCGTGTAGGGTGCGGCCCCATGAGTTCCATCCCACTCGCCGGCGCCTATCGCTACACGCGCAAGGGGATGGGAGTGTTCCACCTGCCCTTGAGCCGGCCGTGGACGTGGGCGCTCACGCACCACGGCATGTGGAGCGTCTTCGTCCACGACGTGGAGCCCGCACGTCCCGGTGTCCCCGAGCGACGCCACCCGCTCCACCCTCCCGAGGCCGTGCTCGGCTGCTGGCTCGCCCTCTACGCCACCCGTGAGTACGACGAGGAGGCCGTGGAGTGGCTGCGCGGGGCACACGGCCTGGAATCCCCCACCCGCGACGTGCTGCCCGCTGGCGCGTATGTCGCCATGGCCCGGCTCGCGGAGGTGTCCACCGTGGGCAACGACTCCCGCGCCTTTGGACGGGACGCCTGGTGGTGGCCCCCGGGTGCGTCCTGTCGCGGCACCGTGGCGTGGTGGCTGGAGGAAGTGCAGGTCTTCGAGCCGCTCGTGGCGGCCCCGGCCCAGCGCCTCGCTCCCATGGACCCGGAGCTGTTGCCGGAGCTGCGTGAGCGCGTGCGCCTGGCCCGCGACGGCATCTGGCGTCCCGAGGTCTACGCGACACCCGCCCCACCCCCTCCCGCGCCACGGGAGCCCGAGCCCCGCGTGCTTGCGCCCCCTGTCCCGACCGTACCCGTGCGCCGCGAACTGCCCGCCGACGACAGCCCCGTCGCCCCCATGGGCAGCGTCGAGCAGCTCGGCCTGTTCGGTGGCGGCGGTACCTGAGCCCCAAGGGAGGATGGCTGTCTTTCAATGCACGGAACCTCGCCGCGGGCTCGCGTCTCGCGCGGTCGTTTTGGCTGGTGCCCCGCCTTCCTTCCTCTACACTCCTTGTGAACCTACCCTCCCCATGGAGTTGACCTGATGTTCAGCGCTTTCTCGCGCCCCCTGCGATGCTTCGCCGCCACCGCCGCGCTCCTGTCCCTCGCCGCATGCGGTGACGACGACACGAAGGACCCTGTCCCCGAACCGCTGGCGTGCGACGCGCAGACCTATACGGAGGCCGTCCGCCATGCGGCGGAGCCCACGACCGAAGACATCTCCACGCAGCTGTGGGCCATCAGCCCGTCCAACCCGAACCTTGTCTGGAATGAGACCAAGACGGCCGTGCGCATGGCCATCTGGACCACCTTCCAGGGCTACACCCTGGGAGCGAACACGCTCTCTCGCGAGGTCTGGGTCACGGCCGCTCCCCAACTCCAGACATTCTGCAAGACGGTGTCCGCGGAGAAGCTCGTCCCGCGCGTCAATCAGTATCTGGGATTGCCCCCGGCGACCGAAGGCGACAACGCGCGTTACATCGTCGAGCTGTGGGTGAAGCCCGGAGACATGTTCCGCCCCTGTCCGGACTCGGAGATCGACGACGGCACGTGCGGCCTCCAGTTCCCCACCACGGCCACCACCGAGCACAAGAACTGGATCAACGCCAACTTCGCCTCCAGCTATGGGTTCTGGCAGAAGACGCAGTACCCGTGGACGGGCCTGGGCTACACGTATGACTGGTGCAATGCCGACACGCGCGTCGGGGCCAGCGAGTTCGTGGTTCGCGCCACGTCCATCGTCGAAGTGACGGGCAAGTTCGAGCGCGCCGTCTACTGCGCGCAGTAACCTGCTCCCTTCGTGAGTACGTGAGGGCGGGTCCGCTCCGGCGGGCCCGCCCTTGTTTCTCCACGGGTCACCCGGACGCCGCCGCCACGTTCGCCATCGCCAGGATGGCCTGGGCGGTGCTCTTCCCCGTCGCCGCCGCGCCCTCCATGTAGCCCTGGGCCTCGTAGAACGAGCTGGTGTGCTCACCCGCGAAGTAGAGATTGCCCACGGGTGTCCCCTCGGTGCCCGCGAGTGACGTGAACTGCCCGGGCCGATAGGACGAATAGCTTCCCAGGGCGTTCGGATTGCTCGGCCAGTGCTCCAGGTGCGCGACGATGCGCCGGTCCACACCCCGCTTCACCGCGCCCGCCGTCCCCGGCACCACGCGGCCCATCGCCGCCACGAAGCGCTCCGCCTCGCCCGCCACGTTGCCTGGGTCCATGCCTGCCCCACGCGGCCCACTGGCGAAGTCCGTCAACACTGCGTCGCCCGCTGTCGCCCGCGTCGGGTTCGTCTCCCACGTGGCCTGATGGTTCATCAGGTCCGAGTAGCTCGCCCCACTGCACCCGCTCGCCCGCCACACCGGCCCGCGATACCCCACCATCATCTTCGCGTTGGTGCCGTACCCCAGCTCCCGGATGACCCGCGTCTTCCACGCCGGCAGGCCCAGGGACGCCGCCAGCTCCACCCGTCGCAGGACGGTGAACGGAACCGCGAGCACCACGACGTCATACGTCGCCGTGTACGACGTGCTTCCGCGCCGCAGCGTGAGCGCGAGCGCGCCCGTCGGAGTCTTCCTGACCGACTCCAGCCGCTCGCCCTGTCGGACCTGTCCCGGCAGACGCGCCGCCAGCTCGCGTGGAATCTGCTGATTGCCGCCGAGCAGGCGATACCGCTCATCACTCTCGCCATACGGCTCGAACCGTCGACACTGCTCGGTCTGAATCAGGAACAGCAGGTTGAGACAGCTCAGCTCATCCGCTGCCTGGCCGTACTCCGCCTCGTACGCGGCGATGATGGCGGCCTTCACCAGGGGCCCCGTGTTCCGCGCCTCCAGGTAGGTCACCAGGTCCAGCAGGTCGAACCGCCGGTCCAGCTCCGTGTGGTCGGCCGCCGTGGGCGCCTCGGACAGCCTGCTCAAGTCCTGGTTGATGGCCGCGATGAGCGGGCAGTACTCCTCCAGGATATCCGCCTCGGAATAGAGCTGTCCGCCAAAGAAGTAGAAGACGTCCCCCGTCACCCGCAGGAGGTCTTCCCGCTCCAGGTGGAACTCACGGGCATAGCCCAGCATCGTCGAGTGTCCGGAGTCGATGAACTCCCCGCCCCGCTCCACCACCTGCCCGGGGAAGATGACCGGCCCACCGAACGCGCCTCCCATCGAGAACACCCGGCCGCCCGTGCGCTCCCGGGCTTCATGCACCGTGGCCTGCACACCCGAGCACCTGAGCTCATAGGCACACGCGAGGCCCGCGAGCCCCGCACCGACGATGCCCACGCGAAGCGCGGAGGGAGGACGCGCCTCCTCGGCCCGCGCCGCCCGCACCGCCATTCCCATCCCCAGCGCCGTCACCCCCTTCAACACGGAGCGGCGGTCCATTCGAGCCACGCGTCGGGCTTCGAGCGCGTTCGCCTCCGGTGACTCGGCGGCGAGCGCCTTCCGGGTGGTTTGTCGGAACAGGTCGAAGAGCGGTGTGCGGGGCATACAAAACTCCAGAAACGAGAGGGATTGCGCCCTCTCACCTTCCAAAGCCTGTCGCGGCGCGCAGCGCTTGATACAAGGGCGCCTGTCATTGAACACCCCAACTGTGAAGCAGTGAGCCCTACCCGGCCCTGTAGCCCGTGGAGTGTCTGTCACGTGCGCGACGGGTCCTCGTGTTGGGGTGCGGGCGTCCGCCGTTAAGGCGATGCTTCGGCTTGCGGCGGATGAAACCGCTTGCATCCCCGCGCCGGTAACAGGTGATGAGGCGCTCGTCATCACTCACCAGGACAATCCAGCCCCGCGCCTGCCGTGCCAGCGACGAGTCCTGGAGTTGCAAGGGCAGGTCGCGCTCCAGCACGGTGACATGTGTCACCCCCGCGGCGCGGGTCCGAAGTCCAAAGTCGAGGATGAGCTCGAGGACTTCCTGTCGAAGCACCCCGAGCGCGCTGCGCTCGAGGAACGTGAAGGTGGCGGGAGACGAGCGGGAACGGGACTGACGGCACCGGGCCATGGCGGCTTCCTCCTGTTGTCCCCTTGCCTTTCACGTGCCGTTCCAAGCCGCCCCGCACGACATTCCGAGGACTTGCGGGGCCGTCCGCGGCCGTCCGCGCGACAATTCGTCAATGCCTCGCCAAGCGTGTGACAGCGAGACGCGGGCGACGTCTCAAGGACGGGGTTGAACCGCGGGCCCGGAGCCCGCGAGGAGCCCGCACCGCCAGGACGCCCACCGTGTCTGGAGACGTGGAAACACCGCGCTGAAGGCGATGAACCAGACGACACCGGCGAGCAGGTCGACCGCGTAGTGGTAGCGCAGCACCAGGGTGGAGAGGATGAGCGCCGCCGCCACGGGCACCAGCGCCCGGAAGCGCCAGGGATGCGCGCGCGCGTCATGACTCAGCAACACCAGGGTGATGTACACGTGCAGGCTCGGGAAGAGGTCGTAGGTGGACGAGCCGCTCGCGACGACGGCCGCGTTCAGCCGCGTCAGCCACCCTCCTTCGAGGGGCGCGGTGAACAACTCGGGATACGCCGCCACGGGGCCGATGGCTGGCACCAGATAGTAGCCCGCGATACCCGGCACGTAGGCCGAGAAGACGTGGCTGAAGAAGCGCTCCGCCCGCTCCCGGGGCCCCACCACCGCCCAGGCCATCGCGAGGTGGAGGTACACGTGGAACGCGAGATAGCTCGCGCTGAACACGTCATGCACCCACGGCGCGCTCCACCGCTGGAACCAGACCGACGGAGTGCTCCCTCCGAACACCCGCGCGTCCAGGCTGAACAGCCACGCGTCCTGGGTCTCGAGCCCCAGCGCGGGAATGGTGGTCTTCACCGACGCGTAGAAAAAGAACGTCGCCACATAGGCCAGCACCAGCCGCACCCGGAAGACGTGCGCCCAGATGTCCAGCCGCGCGAGCACCGCCACCGCGAGGATGAACAGGGCCGTGGCCCCAGCGACCTGGAGGAAGCTGACGGACCGCGCACCCGCCACGAGCAGGAGCGCGCACGACAGCGTCACTCCGAAGGTCGCCAGCAGCGCTTCGTGAAGGAAGGGACGCTCAGACATCCGCGGAGGAGACGCGCCGGGCCTCTCGCATCAGGGCGCCACTGAAGACGCCCCGGACGAACGAGAAATAGGACGGGATGAAGGGCGCCCCCTGCTCGACGAGCTCGGTCCGCAGGGACTGGTGCAGCACCGGCAGGTTGTACCAGGGCACTCGCGGGTACAGGTGGTGCTCCAGGTGGTAGTTCTCATTGCACATGAAGAACCGCGTCACCGGATTGGAGAGGATGGTCCGCGAGCCCCGCACCGGATGACTGCTCTGCGTGAGGAAGGTGTGCTGACTCATGCCCCGGATGTTGACCAGCGTGTTGATGATGACCATGGGGATGACCCAGGCATGCAGCAACACGGGCCACGGCACGAAGACGCCCGCGAGCACCGCCCCCGCGACGACCATCGCCACCTCGAAGGCAATCCACCGCTTCTCGGACGCCGTCCCGTGCTTCCAGCCCAGGATGGGAATCATGGTGATGTACGCGGGATATCCGAGCAGCAACCGGCCCACGTGCATCGCCAGCTCCAGCCAGCGTCGTCCCGTGTAGTTGGCGTAGTGGTCGGGGTCCAACCCACCGCCCAGGTCCCGGTGGTGCCGCAGGTGCAGCACCTTGTAGGCCGCGAGGTTCTGCAGCACGGGCCACGCGCACAGCATCCCGCCCAGCCTGTTCAGCCACGGCCGCGTGGAGAGCCCACCGTGCACGGCCTCATGGGTGAACAGGCTGATGCCGTGAAGCGAGGCCGCCGCGACGACGTAGAGCAGCCCACGCGCGAGCCAGACCTGGGCAGCCGGCAGGGCCTCCAGCGCGAGCACCATTGCCCCCCACGCCGCCACACCGTAGAGCGCGAGGAACACCCCGAGCCGGGGCAGATGGCGGGCGTCGACCTGCTCCAGCTCACGCAATCGCTGGGGAGTAAGGGACGATGAGAGCGTCGGCATGGGCTGTTCCTGTGGGTGACATCATGCCCTACAATCCGCCCCCTCGCCGAAGCAACCCTCGCCCCCCGCCGACGACTTGAGCACCACGCCCCCCCGTCTGAAATTCGCCGTCGTCCGTGAAGACCCGGAGCTGGAGCAGGAACTCATCGGGCGTACCCAGGCCCGAGCCCTCCTCACTGTCGCGTCCGGAGGCTGCACGCTCCTGACCCTGGCCCGGCGCAATCCATCCCTGGAGCTGGTGGGCTTCGACTTCAACCCTCGACAGCTCGCCCACGTACGGGAGAAGGCCGCGAGCCTCGGCACCGCGAGCCTGGAGGCTTTCAACGTGAGGGCCACCGACGCCACGGGGTTGAATCAGCGCGGCGAGTTCGAGGGCCTGTTCCGCACCCTGCGCCACTTCCTCGAGGAGTTCGCGGCCCCAGCGCGCGAGCTGGCGGCCTTCTTCGCGCCCACGACCTCCGCCGCCGAACGGGCCGCACTGCGCGACGGCTGGTTCGCCTCGTCCTTCTGGCCGGTGGCATTCCAGCTCGCGTTCGCGGACCCGTTCCTCCACGCCATGTTCGGCCCGGCGGCGACCCAGCACGCGACGCCCGGCTCCTATCCCGGCTACTTTCAGGCGACCTTCGAGCGAGGGCTGCGGCGCGAGGACGCCCACCGCAACCCCTACCTGCAGCACGTGCTGCTCGGCGCCTACTGTCCCGAGGACCGTCCAGAGTACCTGCGCGCGGAGGCGCCGCTCCCCGTCACGCTGGTGCAGGGCTCGCTCCCCGACGTGCCTGACCTGGGACGCTTCGACGTCATCTCGCTGTCCAACATCTTCGACTGGTCGGATGACACGCTCGTCGCCGAGTGGGCCGCGCTGCTGTCACGCGAGGCTCGCCCCGGCTGCGCCGTGTTGCTGCGACAGCTCAACAACCAGCGAGACCTCCGCCGCTTCTTCAGTCCAGCCTTCGTGTTCGACGACGCGCTCGGCAAGCAACTCCAGGCCCGGGACCGCAGCCTGTTCTATGAGCGCATCGAGGTCGGCTTCCGACGGACCGCCGCACCATGAGCGGCGTGCGCTACGTGGTGTGTCGGCCAGACACGCTCGGCCCCTATGTGGAACGACTGCGCCAGCTCGAGCGGGGCATCGAGTACCCCATCGCCGACGGCGCCGACCACTTCTTCATCGACCACGGACCCGAGTACCACCCCTTCTTCTCGTCCATGGGGGACGCGTACTTCCTGCTGGCGCTGCGTGGCGAACAACTGCTGGGCTCCGTGACGGGAATCTCCCGGCAGGTCCTGCGAGGCGACACCGCCGCCCAGGGCTTCTACATCTGCGACCTCAAGGTGGCCCCGCACGCGCGCGGCACGGGACTGGCGCGGAGGCTCATCTTCCAGGGGCTCACGCACCTGTTCCGCATCCCCGCGCTGCGCGGCATCCGGTTCCTGTACGGCGCCGCCATGCGGGGCGCGCGCGGCGACGTCATGCACACGGCGCGAGGCTGGAACCCGCTGCGCATGGGTCGGCCGGAGAGCCGGCTCGCGCTCTACTTCGTTCCCCCGGCGCGGCTCGCGGCGCTGGAGCTCGCGGGCGCGCCCACGCAGGTCCCAGGTGACGGGCTGGTGCTCGGGCCCTCGTCTGGCCGGAAGCTCGAAGGGGCGGGCTGGTGCACCACGTCGGGGAGCAAGGACCTCCAGCTCCGTTCGACGAACAAGCCCTGGCCGCTCGTGCACCTCGCGGCGCCTCCCACCGCCTGGACCCGGGGTTGGGGGCATTACCTCCGGGAGTGCGGGCGGGAACTCGCCGGGCGGAACGCGGACACGCTGGCCTGCTTCACGCTCGACGAGCGATTGAAAGCGCAGCTCGACTGGCTGCGGGACGCCGGCATTTCTCCCGACACGGTCTGCACCGTCTATTCTCTCGACCTGACCCGACTTAAGGGAACCCCTGCATGGGTGCACCTTCCCTCCTCCGAAATCTGAACCTGCGTCACCACATCGCTGGCCTGAAGTCGGGCTGGAACGTCCTGGAGACGTCGTCGTACCTGCGCGCGTTGAAGGACGGCTCGTTCGAGCGGAGCGACTTCATCGAGACGCAGCTGCAGTTCTTCTCGGCGGTCGCGCACTTCTCGCGGCC
This sequence comes from Myxococcus sp. CA033, assembly GCF_013336625.1. Classification (NCBI taxonomy): domain Bacteria; kingdom Pseudomonadati; phylum Myxococcota; class Myxococcia; order Myxococcales; family Myxococcaceae; genus Myxococcus; species Myxococcus sp. CA033. The sequence goes on from NZ_JABUMU010000001.1 coordinate 861,520, forward strand.
CATGGCCCTGCTCGCCAGCCGCCTTCCCCGCCCCGAGCTCCGCCTGCCGCTGGTTGAGAACGTCTTCGATGAGCATGGGCGCGGCGCGCTCTCCCACGGCCACGAGCACACGTTCCAACTGCTCCTGGAGCGGCTCGGCGCGTCCGGGGAGCGGCTCCAGGATGGCGCCTTCGGTCCGGAGGTCCGCAAGTTCAACGTCGCGCTGACGGGCATCGCCGGCTTCGAGACACCGCACACTGGCCTCGCCGTGTTCGGCATCATCGAGGACCTGTTCAGCGGAATCTCCGTGGAGCTGGGTCGCGGCATCGTCGCGCGAGGCTGGCTGACCGCGGACCAGGTGGTGCACTACCCCACGCACGCCACGCTCGACGAGGAGCACGCTGACGGCTTCTACCGCCAGCTCGACGCGCCCTACGACGCGTCACCCGCGGCCGCGCGCGACATCGAGCAGGGACTCATCCTGGGAGGCCACCTCCTCCTCGGCCTCTACGAAGACCTGTACCGGGCCCGTCGGCGCCGACAGGCCTGACACGTCCCGTGCACGTCTCTCAGGCGGCGCGACCACCCGCTCCGGGCGCGGGCTCCAGGTTCGGAGACGCGACGCCACTTCGCTCCGCCGTCACGGGCTGTGCCACCGCGTAGCGGTCCAGCTCCACGGCGCAGTGCGCGGAGAAGACCTTCACCTCCGCCGAGTGCTCCCGCACGAGCGTCCGCAGGCGCTCCTGGTTCGCGAGGCGCGCCGCGTTGTCCGTCGAGCGCAGCCGCTGGAAGAGCGCCAGGCCCGGCGGACTGCGAGGTGACACGGGGTTCAGCTCCTTGTGGTTGAAGTAGGCGTCACCCGCGTGCAGCAGCCATGACCCTTCCGTCTTCACGGCGACACCGCAATGCCCCGGCGAGTGCCCCACGAGCGGCACCAGCAACACCTCCGTGGACAGCCCCGGAATCACGCGCACCGCGTCGAAGCCGAACCACCGCTCCCCTTCCACCGCGTACTGCCTCCAAGACGGCTGGTGCTCCCACTGCACGGGCCGGTAGCCGAACTTCGCGTTCTTCGCCGACGGCACCATGGCCGCCGCGTGCTCGTCACGGAAGACATGCACCTGCGCGCCAGGAAAGTCCGCGAGCCCGCCAATGTGGTCCAGGTCGAAGTGCGTGGGGATGATGTGACGCACGTCCTCGCGCCGGAAGCCCAGTCGCTCCACCTGCGCGACAGCCGTCTCCCGAGGGTCCAACCGGGGCGAGTTGCGGCGGAGGAAGCGCTGGCCCAGTCGGGTCGGGTCCTGGAGGTCCTTGAGCCCCAGCCCCGTGTCGACCAGGACGAGGCCATCATTCGTCTCGATGAGGAGGCAGTGGCAGACCATCCGGGCCCGCGAGAAGAAGCCGCCTTCGCCCAGGACGAAGCGCGCGCCGCCGGCGGGACACAGGGTGCCGCAGTTGAGGTGATGGACTCGCATGAAGGTTCCTCGGGGGAAGCAGGGGTGTCGTGCCCTCCCAAGGTAGAAACGCGGGCCTCGGGTCGATTGGAGAAATCGGCCATGAGCGCTCGCCTGCCCTGGCCCCGGATTGAACCCGCCCCTCGCGTGCCGCATGCTGGCCCCGTGACTTCCCAGTCGCTCCAGGTCGAAGCCCACGGCGCGCTCGCGGGCTTCGTGCGTGGCTTCCGCGCCGTTCCCCGGGATGCGGGCGGCGGCCCCGCGTACGTCCGCCTTCCCGATGGAGAGGCCGAGCTCATCGTCCGCCTCTCCGACACCCGGGGCGACGCCTATGTCATCGGCACGCGCCTGCATGTGCTCCAGAAGGGCGGGACGGAGGTGCCGCCCCTGGCCGTCGCCGTGCGCTTCAAGGCCGGAGGCGCCTACCCCTTCTTCGGTGTGCCCATGGCCCACCTCACCGACCGCGTCGTCAACCTCGACACCCTGTGGGGCGAGGACGGAGCCCACCTCCGTGAGCGGATGCACGAGAGCACCACCCTGGCCGCGAAGGTCCAGGTGCTGGAGACCGCGCTCACCGAGCGCCTGCGTCGCGGTGACGTGTTCGAGCCCGCCTCCGCGCACGTCGTCCGCCGCGCGGTCCGCGCCATCTCCCAGTCACAGGAGCTGCCCCGGATTGAGGCACTGGCGCGAGGGCTGGGCGTCAGCGAGCGACAGCTGCGGCGCGCCTTCGACGACGTGGTGGGCATGAGCCCCAAGGTCTATGCGCGCATCGTCCGCTTCCAGCGCGCCATGCGGGCCTCCACGCGCGCCGCCACGCCAGACTGGGGCGCCATCGCCGCGGCCACCGGCTACTACGACCAGGCCCACCTCATCTCCGACTTCCGGAGCCTGACGGGTGTCACCCCCGTCGCGCTCCTGCGCGCGGGCCCCTTGGCCGTGATGCCCGGCTTGCGCTAGCAGGGAGAGCCATGCCCCTTCTCGCACTCGTCCGCCACGGTCAGTCCCTCTGGAACCACGAGAACCGCTTCACCGGCCTCGTGGACGTGCCCCTCACCGAGAAGGGCCGCGATGAGGCCCGCCTCGCCGCGCGCGCACTCCAGGGCATCAGCTTCGACGTCGCCTACACCTCCGCGCTCACCCGCGCGCAGGAGACGCTCACAATCATCCTGGAGGCCCTCGGCCAGCGCCCGCCCATCATCCGCGACGCCGCCCTCAACGAGCGCCACTACGGCGACCTCCAGGGCCTCAACAAGGCGGACGCCGCCCAGCGCTTCGGCGAGGCCCAGGTGAAGCTGTGGCGCCGCTCATACGACGTGCCGCCGCCGAATGGCGAGTCGCTGGAGATGACCGCCCGGCGCGTGCTCCCCTTCTACGAGCGCGCCATCTCCGGCGACGTCCGCCTGGGCAAGAACGTCCTCGTCGTCGCCCACGGCAACTCGAACCGCGCTCTCGTCATGAAGCTGGACCAGCTCACCGGCGAGCAGGTGGTGGGGCTGGAGCTGGCGACCGGCATTCCGCTCGTCTACGAGCTGTCGGCCGAGGGGTCCGTGCTGTCCAAACGAACCCCCTCTCCCTGAGACATGAGACAGGGGGCCCCTTGTCGTCTGGGGGCTTTGAATGCCATGAGACTCGGCCCGTCAGAACTGTCGAGTACACAAACAAGGACGCTCCCGATGAAGTCCCTCGCAATCGCCGTCGCCCTGCTGACCGCCGCCACTTCCTTCGCGCAGACCTCCCCGCAGGTCGAGAAGCAGCAGGCGCCCGACGCCACGATGGAGAAGTTCCGTCCTCCCCCGCCGGGCCGTCCGCAGCCGTCGCAGCCCTCCCAGCCGCAGTACCCGCCGCACAACAACTCGGGCCCCTTCGTCCCGCCGAACAGCACCGGCACCCTGGTGGTGGTCAGCCGCGAGGACCTGGCGCAGCGCCTGGAGCGCCTGGAGCGCCTGCTGGAGGACATCGAGGACCGGGCGGACCGGGACTCGCGCAACAAGGTGCGCAAGGCCCAGGAGACGCTGGAGAACGTGAGGCGCCAGGTCGCCGATGCCCCGCTGCTCGCCACGGTGATGCCGCGCCCGCCGCCCCCGCCGCCGGAGCCGATGGTTCGCCCGATGGCGGACGGCGCCTTCCAGCGCTGGTACGACGCCATCGCCCGGGAGAACTTCACCGACGACAAGCTCCGCGTCCTCAACACGGGCCTGCAGAACAACTACCTCCTCGTCTCCCAGGTGATGCGGTTGATGGACCGCTTCTCCTTCAACGACGACAAGATCAACGTGCTGCGCGCCGTGAGGTCGCGAATCCTCGACACGGAGAACAACTACCAGCTCTACAACGCCTTCACGTTCTCCTCCGACAAGAAGCGCGCCCAGGAAATCTTGTCGCAGCGCTGAGCGCCAACGAGCAGACACGCTGAATCGGGGCGTCGCGGGAACCCACCCGCGGCGCCCTTCGTGTTTCCACCACCGGAAGCCTCACGGGCCGGACAGCTTCTCCAGCAGGGCCCTGGCCTCCGGCGAGTCCGCGTTGCCGTGCACGACGGCCAGCACCTGTCCCCGCTCATCGAGCGCGATGGCATAGGGCTCGCGACTGGAGGCCAGCCCCAGCGACTTGCCCACATCGCCGCTCTTGTCGAGCCAGGTGTCCGTCCAGAACGCCTCGGGCACCTTCTTCTTCGCCCGCTCCCTCGCGGAGTCCGCGCTGACGAAGAAGGGCACCTTGAAGGTGAGCACGGAGGCCCGGTGCACGGAGTCCGGCACCTGGGTGGCGGCCGTGTCGAACCAGCGCCGCATCTCCTCGCCGCCGTCCTTGTCGGTGAGGACCACCAGCAACGTGCGCCGTCCCCTCCACTCCTGACTGCGGTGCGTCTTCCCCTCCAGGTCCTGCGAGGACAGCTCCGGCAGGGCCTCCCCTGGCTTGGGCGCCGCGCCCGCCAGTGAGGCCACCAGGAGCGAGGCGAGCAGGCAGGAGGCCCTCAGCCCTCGTCGAACAGACCCACGCGACTGTCGCGGCTCCATCACCACCTCCGTCGCCCGAGGGCGCGCAGGTGAAGTGGCCATTGCCTCGGGAGGAAGCCAGGGGAGCGGCCCCGTGAGGGGCCTGCCTGCTCGGTGGTCCGGGTGGCTACACCGTTCGGGAGAAGCGAGGCCGCTCGGCGCGCGCCAGGCGCGCGTCGAACACCATGGCCACGTTGCGCACGAACAGTCGCCCCAGGGCCGTCAGCTCCAACTGCGTGCCCGAGCGGACCACGAGGCCGTCCTCCTCGAAGCGCCGCAGTCGCTCCAGCTCGGGCGCGAAGTCGCGGACTCCATCCTCGCCCAGGTCCACCCAGGCGTTGCACATGAGCTGGGTGATGACCGCGCGGCGCTTCCGGTCGTCCTCGGTGAGCAGCAGGCCGCGCTCGGTGGCCAGTCGCCCCCGCGAGACGCGCTCGTAGTAGGCGGGCAGCGGACGGATGTTCTGCGCATACGCGCCGCCCACGTCGCTGATGCCCGTGCTGCCCAGCGCCACCACGTCCGAGGCCGCCTTCACGGTGTAGCCCTGGAAGTTGCGGCCCAGTCGGCGCTCGGACAGCGCGCGCGCCAGCTCGTCCTCCGGCACCGCGAAGTGGTCCATGCCGATGGCCTGGTACCCCGCCCCCACGAACGCCGCATAGGCCGAACGGAACAACTCCAGCTTCACTGGCGCGGTGGGGAGCGCCTCGGCCGGCATCCGCTTCTGGTGCTTGAGCACGTCCGGCATGAAGGCAAACGAATAGACGGCCAGCCGGTCCGGCCGCATCTCCAGCACCGTCTCCAGTGTCCGCGCCCAGCCCTCCGGCTCCTGGTAGGGCAGCCCGTAGATGAGGTCGAAGTTCACGCCGGTGAAGCCAAGTGCGCGCGCATGCTCCAGCAACGCTCGCGTCCGCTCAGGCGTCTGAAGGCGGTTCGTCACCTCCTGCACGCGCGGGTCGAAGTCCTGCAACCCCATGGACAGGCGGTTGAAGCCCAGGCTCCGCAGCAACGTGAGCTGCCCCGCTGTCGTCACGGAGGGATGGACCTCGATGGCGACCTCTGCGTCAGGCAGGGGCACGAAGCGCCGCGTGAGTTCGGTCCACAGTCGCGCGAGCTGCGGCTCCGTGAGGAACGTCGGCGTGCCTCCTCCCCAATGGATTTGCGAGAGCGAGCGACGCGCGCCCAGGCGCGCTGTCACCAGGTCCAGCTCCATGACCAGGTGGTCGAGGTACCGGTCCGCCGCGCTCGTGTCCCTGCTGATGACCACGTTGCAGCCGCAGTACCAGCAGAGGCTGTGACAGAACGGAAGGTGGACATAGAGCGACAGCGGCTCGGCGGAGTCCCGCGTCCCAGCGCTCCGCAGGCGGGCCTCCAGCGCCTCCGGCCCGAAGTCCTGACGCCACTCCGGCGCGGTGGGGTAACTCGTGTAGCGAGGTCCGGAGACGTCGTACCGACTCAGCAGCTCCGGCGTGGGCCGGGGGACACCTGGCAGCGGTTCCATGTCCCTCCACCCCATTCCAAGGCGCGTGCCACGCCTGTCGCCCGAGGTCCCCGGAAGCACCCGCAGAATCTGCGGAGTGCCCCAGGGGACACGCACGGCTTTCGTCGAATGGAGTGTCCGTGAGCCTGCCGCCCTGCTCCCTCAGCGACGCGGGGACGGCGGGCCGAGGAAGCGCGCCTCCACCCGCTTCACCTCGCCGGAAGCGGAGTCCGCCACCTCGACGAGGAAGGTGAAGGGAACCTCGACACTCCCCTGTGGGACGAGGACGAACAGCGGCACCCGGAAGCTCTCCAGCGAGGCGAGCCGCACCTGGGCCTGCGGTATCACCACCTGCGCGGAGGGCGGGCCCCGCACGGTGATGGAGAAGGTAGACTCCTCCGGGTTCTTGTTCACCAGGTGCACCTCGAACTGGTTGCGCACCGAGCCCGCCTCCACGAGGTAGGGCGTTCCCTGGAAGCGCAGCAGGTTCGCCTCGAACGGGATGCGCCTCGCCACGCTCCACACGAACCCGCCCACGGAGGCGAGCAGCAGTACCGCATACAGCACCAGCCGGGGCCGCCACGTGCGCCGGGGCTGGCCCGCGAGCCCGTTGAGCGAGTCGTAGCGGATGAGCCCGCGCGGACGCCCCACCCGGTCCATCACCTCGTCGCACGCGTCGATGCACTGCGCGCAGGCCAGACACTCCATCTGCAGGCCGTTGCGGATGTCGATGCCCGTGGGGCACGCGGTGACACACTTGCGGCAGTCCACGCAGTCGCCCTTCGGCGGCGCGGGCCGCGTGGGGAGGACCTTCAACAACCGCCCCCGAGGCTCGCCCCGTCGCGAGTCGTACCCGACGATGAGCGAGTCCCCGTCCTGCATCGCCGACTGGAGCCGCCCATAGGGGCACACCACCACGCAGAGCTGCTCCCGGAACCACGCGAAGTTGAAGTACAGCGCGCCCGTGACGGCCATGGCCCAGGTGAACGCCACCGGAGCCGCGCTCGGCCCACCGGCCACCATGGACACCAGCCCTCCGGCGGACACGAAGAGGCTGAGCGCGGCGTGGGCGATGAGCAACGACACACCCAGCCAGGCGCCATGCTTCACCACCGCGCGCGCCACGCGGCCCACCGTCCACGACGTCCCTTCCTGGCGCAGCCGCCGCTCGCGAGGCCCGTCGATGAGCCGCTCCAGCGGTCGATAGAGCCCCTCCAGGAACACCGTCTGCGGACAGGCCCAACCGCACCACACCCGGCCCAGCCACGCCGTGACGAACAGCAGGCCGAACCCCAGCGCCGTGCACAGGAAGAGGACCCGCCAGAAGTCCTGCGCGTTGTATGTGGCGCCGAAGAGGAAGAAGCGTCGCGCCGCCACGTCCAGGTGCACGGCGGGATGTCCGCCCACGTCTATCAACGGCAGGGCCACATAGATGGCGATGAGCACCGCGAACGCCACGCGGCGCCAGGTGATGAAGCGGCCCCGCACATCCGACGGGTGCAGCGCCCGCCGCGAGCCATCCGCGTGGATGGACGAGAGCTGGTCGATGCGGGGGCCTTCCTGCTGGGGTGCTGTCGCCATGTCGGAGTCCTCGCGGCGCGAGCGCTACGGCTGCTCGGGCTCGCCCTGAGGCGCCTTTCCGCCAGCGGCGTTCGTCCCCTTGAGCGTCAACACGTACGCGGTGACGGCCTTGACGCGCTCGGCCCCCAGCGTCCGCTCCCAGGCGGGCATGCCCTTGGCCACGGCGCCGTCGGCCACCACCTTGTGGATGGCCATGGGTGCGCCGCCGTGCAGCCAGAAGCCGTCCGTGAGGTTGGGACCGATGAGGCCCTGTCCCTGCGCGCCATGACAGGCCGCGCAGTTGGCCTGGAACACGGCCTTGCCACCCTCCAGCGACGTCGGGTCCTTCACCAGCTTCAGCAGCAGGTCGTCCGACGCGGGCGTGTTGCTGGCCATGCGCTGGGCGTGTTCAGCGGACTCCGCGGCGTACTCGCCCAACTGTCCCGGCCCTGCCTCCGCGATGTGGTACCAGAACCAGTAGCCCGCGCCGAAGACGAGCGTCGTCCAGAGGATGAACAGCCACCAGTTCGGCAGGTTGTTGTCGTGCTCCTCGATGCCGTCATAGATGTGTTTGACCAGCGACTTCTCACTCATGACCGCCCTCCCCGCGCTCCGACAACGGCAGCCGTGAGAGCGCGTCGAAGTCCTGGCTCCTGCGAGCTCCGAACACCCAGGCGCAGACGCCCAGGAAGATGGCGATGAACAGGACGAGCGCGAAGAGGGGAAGCTCCTCCAACGTCATTCCCTGGTAGAATTGCTTGTACATCAGCGGCCTCCTTCCTGGACTCCCGCCGCCGACGCGGTGGGCGCGACCTCCGGCGGCCGCACATCCTGCGGACCTCGACCCAGGCGCTGGAGGTAGGCGACCAGGGCCACCATCTCCGAGTCCCACGCCACCTGGACACCCTGAGTCGCCAGGTCCGCGGCGATGGCCTCACCCTGGGATTTCTGCCGTGCCTCGGCCGAGTCCACGTCCGTGTTGGTGTACGGCACGCCCAGCTTCCGCATCAGCGACAGCTTCTTCGGCGCGTCCTTCACGCGGATGCGGTTCTCCGCCAGCCACGGATAAGGCGGCATGTTCGAGCCGGGACTCGTGGCTCGCGGATCCATCATGTGCGTGTAGTGCCAGAGGTTCGGATATCGGCCACCCACGCGGTGCAGGTCCGGCCCGGTGCGCTTGCTTCCCCACTGAAAGGGGTGGTCGTAGATGAACTCCTCCGCGCGGGACACGTCGCCGTAGCGCTGTGTTTCCGCCACGAAGGGGCGAATCATCTGCGAGTGGCACGTGTAGCAACCCTCGCGCACGTAGAGGTCCCGTCCCTGGAGTTCCAGCGGCGAGTACGGCTTCTGCGCCTCGCCATGCGCGGGCACGGCCTGCTGGATGAGGATGGTGGGCAACAGCTCCGCCACGCCGCCAATCAGGATGGCCACCAGCGTCAGCACCGTGAAGGCCAATGGGCGGCCCTCGATGAGCGCGAACCATGACGGCCGTCCCGCCTCGCGGTCCTTGCGAGTGACAATCCAGGCCAGCTCGCCCAGCGCGACGATGGCGCCCATCAGCACCAGCGCGCGCACCGGCTTCGCCCAGCCCAGGAACATCGTCACCGTGAGGATGGCGATGGCGAACACCAGCGGACGACCGGTGACGACCTGCACCCAGCCTGGCGCGGGCGTCGTCGTCGCCGTGGGCACGGGAGCCGGCGCGTCTTCCACCACCACGGTGGTCTCTCCGTCGACGGCCTTGCCCGCGCGCGCCGTCTTCCAGAGGTTCCACGCCATCATGCAGAAGCCCACCAGGTACATGGAGCCGCCGACGAAGCGGACGATGTACATGGGCCGGATGGCGAGCAGCGTCTCCACGAAGTTCGGGTACAGCAGCGTCCCGTCCGCGTGGGTGGCCCGCCACATCAACCCCTGGTTGATGCCGCTGATCCACATCGACACGATGTAGAGGAGGATGCCCACCGTCCCCAGCCAGAAGTGCGCGTCCGCCGAGCGGGTGGAGTACAGCTTCGTGCCGTACAGCCTGGGCACCAGCCAGTAGAACATGCCGGCCGCCATGAAGCCGTTCCAGCCCAGCGCGCCGCCGTGCACGTGGCCGACAATCCAGTCCGTGTAGTGCGCCAGCCCGCTCACCGTCTTGATGGACAAGAGCGGCCCCTCGAACGTCGCCATGCCGTAGAACGTCACGCCGGCGATGAAGAACTTGAGGACCGGGTCATCGCGCAGCTTGTGCCACGCGCCCTTCAGCGTGAGCAGGCCGTTGAGCATGCCGCCCCACGACGGCGCCCACAGCATGACGCTGAACACCATGCCCAGGGACTGCGCCCAGTCGGGCAGCGCCGTGTAGAGCAGGTGGTGGGGACCGGCCCAGATGTAGATGAAGACCAGGGCCCAGAAGTGGATGATGGAGAGCCGGTACGAATACACCGGCCGCTCCGCCGCCTTGGGCAGGAAGTAATACATGATGCCCAGAATCGGCGTGGTCAGGAAGAAGGCGACGGCGTTGTGGCCGTACCACCACTGCACCAGCGCATCCTGCACACCGGAGAAGACGGAGTAGCTCTTGAGCCCGTCCAGCGGCAGCGCCAGGCTGTTGACGATGTGCAGCACCGCCACGGTGATGATGGTCGCGATGTAGAACCAGATGGCGACGTAGAGGTTCTTCTCGTTGCGCTTCGCCAGGGTCCAGAAGAAGTTGATGGCGAAGACGACCCAGATGACGGTGATGGCCAGGTCGATGGGCCACTCCAGCTCCGCGTACTCCTTGGAGGTGGTGATGCCCAAGGGCAGGCTGATGGCCGCGGCGACGATGATGAGCTGCCAGCCCCAGAAGTGGATGTTCGAGAGCACGTCGGACGCCATGCGCGCCTTCAAGAGGCGCTGCGTGGAGTAGTAGACGCCGGCGAACATCATGTTGCCCACGAACGCGAAGATGACCGCGTTGGTGTGCAGGGGCCGCAGCCGGGAGTACGTCAGATAGGGGATGCCCAGATTGGCCTGCCACCACGCGAGCTGGCTGGCCACCAGCGCACCCACCGCCATGCCCACGATGCCGAAGACCACCGCCGCGAAGATGAAGCGGCGGACCGTGGTGTCGTCGTAGACGATTCGCTGTTGTTGCACGGAGTCACTCCTGGGAAGCCGAAGGCGACGATGGCTCGTCGGAAGACGCGGCGGGGCGAACCGCGCTGTCCTCCTCGAGCGGAAAGAGCGCGAGCCGGTCCGCCTGCTCGTGGTCCCGGTGACGCATGCTGTAGATGAACAGCAGCACCGAGCTGGCCACGAGCATCAGGCTCACGAAGACCTGGAGCACGAGCACGTTCATGCGGGCACCTCCGTGGGACGAGCCAGGGGCACCGAAGCGCCGCGGAGAGCCCGGGGCGCGGACAGGCTCCACAAGGTGAACAGGACGGTGGCGAGGCTGGTGGCCGGCATCGCCACGGCGGCCCGGAGCGGAGTCATCCAGCCCGCGAGGCACACGGCGACGGCCACGGCGTTGTAGCCAATGGCCAGCACCAACAACCGTCGCACCACATGCCGCAGGTGGCGCGACAGTCGCAGGGCTTCGCGCAGGGAGGAGAGCCCCTCGCCCACCAGGAAGAAGTCGCTCTTGCCCGGCATCACCGGGCGATCAATCGCGGGGGTTCCCGCGCAGAGCGCCCTCTCGAAGGCGAGGCTGTCGTTGACGCCGTCGCCCAGGTACAGCGAATCCGTCGCGCCGAGGCGCGAGACAGCCCACGCCTTGTCCTCGGGACGAAGGCCGCCCAAGGCGCGCTCCAGGGGCACGCCGATGGAGACCGCCAGCTCGCGCACCCTCGCGGGTGCGTCGCCCGAGATGAGCCAGACAGCATGGCCCTCGGCCTGGAGCGCGAGGACCTCGCGGCGTGCGTCCGGTCGCAGGGCCTCACGCACCGGGAATGAGGCCAGGGGGGAGCCGTCGCGAAAGAGCACGGTGCCACGAGGCCCGTCGGTGCCGTCGGCGCGCGGCAGGACCGGAGTTCTATTGTTCGAGCCAGGAAGGGTGGCGCTCGCTTGCGATGGCACCTCGAGCCGTGGCGTATAGCCAGCTCGCAGCGGGGCTGTTGCTCCGAGTCCCGCCTCGAACGGCACGGCGGATGGGGCTTGCTCACTTCCCATCTCAAGCCGTGGGGTGTAGCCAGCTCGCAGCGTGTCCGAGTCTCCGAGTCCTGCCTCGAACTGCGCGGCGCCGTGGCCATGCCCCACGAAAGTCGGCGAGCTGCTGGCTCGCACGAGGTGCCAGTCCGCGCGGCCCAGGCGCCACGACACTCCATCTCGCACCCACTCCAGGCCCTGCCCGGGATGCTCCGTCACCCGCGCCTCCGGAACGAAGCGGGCGCCCATCCGCGAGAGCGAGTCCGAGAGACACCGACTCACCGGATGGTTGCTGCGCGAGGCCAGATTGAAGGCCACGTCGCGCGCCTCCTCCGTGAGCGCATCGAGCGAGGCCCGGTCCACCAGCTCCATCCGCCCGAGCGTCAGCGTCCCCGTCTTGTCGAACAGCACCTGACGTACACGCGGCAGGCGGTCCAGCAGATCCGTGGAGCGGATGAAGAAGCCCTCACGACGCAAGCGCGCCTGCACCCACTCATAGGCCAGCGGCGTGGCGATGCCGATGGCGCAGGGACACGTCACCACCAGCAGGGCCACCGCCACCTCCAGCGCCTTGTCGGGTCCCGACGGCCACCACAACACGAGCCCCAATGCCGAGACCGCCAGCACGGTCACCACCCACCGCCGCGACACCGCCTCCCAGAAGCGCGTGTGGCCCGCGCCTCGGCCCGTGCCCTCCGGCGCACGGCGCAGCAGCGCCACCAGCGGCGAGTCCTGGAACGACTGTCGCGCCTTCGCGCGCACCGCCTCGCGCCCCGCATTGAAGGCACCCGCGGGCAGCGCTTCCCCCACGGCCACCTCGCGCTCATCCGGCTCTCCCGTCATCCAGTCCGTGGAGACGCGCGCGCTCGCATCGAGCAACTCGGCCTCCACCGGCACCAGGTCCCCAGGCGCGATGACAAGCAGGTCACCCTCGGCGACCTGGGACACGCGCACGGTGGCGAGCCGCTCTCCCTCCTGCCGACGAACGAAGAGCCCGTCGGCGCCATCGTCCTCCAGCAGAAAGCGCCGGTTGCGCTCCAGGACACGCTGCTGGAGCCAGCGTCCCACCAGCATCAGCGTGACGAAGGTATTGAGGGTGTCGAAGTAGGCGAGGTCGCCGCGTCCTCCCCTGGCCTGCACCAGCGAGGTGCCGAACACCATCAGGATGCCCAACGCGATGGGCAGGTCCAGATGCGGCACGCCTCGACGAAGCCCCTGCCACGCCGAGCGGAAGAACGGCCATCCTCCGACGGCGACGACGAGCGTGGACAACCCCAGGCTCAGCCGCGTGAAGAGCTGGAAGACGTCTCCATCCTCCGGCGCGAGCCCCACGTAGAAGCTCACCGAGAACAACATCACGTTCATCGAGAGCGCCACGCAGATGCCCAGGCGGATGGGCAGGTCCAGGCTCGCGGGCGCGGGCCGCTTGCGACTGGGGCCAAAGAGGTATCCGAAGCCCTCCACCATTCGCAGGAAGCCGCCCACGTCGAAGGCCCCGCGCTTCCACTGCATGCGAGCCTTACCCAAGGCGGGGTCCACGGTGAGCCCCGCCCCACCGGGCTGACGGCGGAACAACTCGTTCATCAACCAGACACACGCGGCGCAGTGGATGCCCTGGACGTCCAGCTCCAGCGAACACAGCGCGCCCGGCGTGGCCTCCGCGCGGGCCACCAGGGGCTCCAGCCACGCGAGTCCTCGACCTTGAGCAGGCTCCGCCGCGGGCGCCGTCTTCCCACCCGTGAGCTGGTAGTAGCGAGTCAGCCCCTGCGTCACCAGCAGGCCATGCACCACCTCGCACCCCGCGCAGCAGAACTCGCGCGAGGCCGTGCCCTCCGGCACGCGGCTGCCACAGTGGAGGCAGACGGCCACATGGGGCCGGGTTTGCGCGGAGTCGGGCATGCGAGCTGTCACCTTGCGAACGGCATGCCTGTTGCGAAGGACCCGTTCATGCCCATCGACGTTCCGCTGCTGCTGACCTCGCTGACTCCGACGCCGACGCTGGTGGCGGGCGCGCTCGGCGCACTCACCGTGGGACTCACCGGCAGCGTTCACTGCTTCCTCATGTGTGGGCCGCTCGCCTGCGCGGGGCTCCCGGCGATGCGCGGGCCCGAGCGACACCGGGCGCTGCTCGCCTATCAAGGTGCTCGCCTGGGGGCGTACGCGCTGGTGGGAGGCGCGCTGGGCGCACTGGGCGGCGGCGTCACGCGCGCGCTCGCCGTATCCACGCGTCCGTACCTTCCGTGGCTGATGGCGGCGGCGCTCGTGGCCTCCGCCCTGGAGCTGGGAAAGCGCCTGCCCCCTCTGCCTGGGCTCTCGCGGCTGGCGGGCGCCCTCTCACGCTGGAGCGCAAAGTTTTCGTGGGTGGGTCGCGCGGGCGCAATGGGTGCGGTGACGCCGCTGCTTCCCTGTGGCCTGCTCTACGGCGTGCTCACCGTGGCGCTCGCGAGCGGTTCGTTCGGTGGTGGCGCGCTGGTGATGGGAGCCTTCGCGCTGGGGGGAGTTCCGGCGCTGCTCGGCGCACAGCTGCAAGCAGGGCTGTGGAGCAAGCGGCCCCGGCTCTCGGAGTTCCTGCTTCGTCGGGCCATGCCACTCGTGGCGGCGGCGGTGCTCGTCTTCCGCTCGGTCGACACATCACCGCGCTGTCACTGAGCGTCGGCGGCCCCCACGCGATGCGTCGGGGTGCGCTTGTCGCACGCGGTGGCATCGGCGAGGCTCCCGGCACCTTCTCTTTCGCCCGCCGAGGAACGATGACCGCGCCGCGCACTTCGAGCACTCTCGCCGCGTTGCTGCTGCTGTCCGCGAGCTGCACCACCTCGCGCCCTCCGACACAGAGCGAGTCTCCGTCCACGGCTGTCACCCAGGCCGCGGCCGCGCTCACGCCCGCGCAGGTGGCGCTCCGCGCCTTCGTGGACGCGCACTTCGACGAGCAGTTCCGTCGCTTCCCGCTGTCAGCCACCTCCGCGGGCGTCCACACCTACGACGGTGAGCTGCGCGGCTTCACCGCCGAGGAGCGCGCATCCCACCTCGCGTATCCCAAGGGCCGACTCGCCGCGCTGCCGACCGCGGTGGACCGCGACGCGCTGCCGCCCCTGGACCGGGCCGACTACGACATCCTGGAGAACCACTTCCGCGCGCGCATCCTGGACTCCGAAGAGGTGCGCTCCTGGGAGCGCAACCCCAACACGTACCTGAGCCAGGCCTCCGTCTCGGTCTTCCAGCTCATCAACCGGGACTTCGCGCCACTGGAACAGCGGATGCGCTCGGCGGTGAGCCGCATGGCGAAGGTGCCGGACCTGTTCGCGGCGGCGCGGACGACGCTGAAGAACCCGCCGAAGATGTGGACGGAGATTGCCCTCCAGCAGGCCCAGGGCACCCGGTCGCTCTACGCTCAGACGCTGCCCCAGGCCTTCGCGCCGGTGAAGGACGCCGCGCTGAACGAGGCGTTCCAGAAGGAACAGGCGCGCTGCCTCGCGGCCATCGACGCGTACATCCAGTTCCTGCGTGAGGACGTGCTGCCCCGCTCCCAGGGGAACTTCGCGATTGGCGAGGAGACGTACCGCAAGAAGCTGCTCTACGAGGAGGGCGTGACGGAGAGCATCGACTCGCTGCTCGCATGGGGGCAGGCGGAGATGAAGCGCACCCAGACCCAGTTCCGGGAGGTGGCCGGACGACTGGGGCCTGGCAAGGCGCCCATGGACGTGTACCGGGAGCTGAGCAAGGAGCACCCGACGCCCGCGGAGCTGGTGTCCAGCACCACCGCGACACTGGAGGAGATTCGAGCGTTCCTCATCCGCGAGCGCATCATCACCGTGCCCAGCGAGGTCCGCGCGCAGGTGGCGGAGACGCCGTCGTTCAATCGCTCACTGTCCTTCGCGAGCATGAGCACGCCCGGTCCGTTCGAGAAGCAGGCCACGGAGGCCTACTACTACGTGACGCCGCCAGACCCGACGTGGAACGCGGAGCAGACCGAGCAGCACATGAGCTTCTACAATCATCATGCGCTGCCGCTCGTCTCCATCCATGAGGCATACCCCGGCCACTACGTGCAGTTCCTCTGGACGAACCGGGTGGAGTCCAAGGTGCGGCGCCTGCTGGGCTCGGGCTCGTTCTCCGAGGGCTGGGGCCTCTACACGGAGCAGATGATGCTCGACGAGGGCTACGGTGGGCGCTCGGGGCCCGCGGCCGACAAGCTGCGACTGAACCAGCTCGCGCTCTACCTCCAGCGACTGGCGCGCTACGTCGCGGGCCTGTCCCTGCACACGCGCGGCATGACGTACGAGCAGGCGGTGCGGCTGTTCGAGGAAGAGGCGTTCATGACGAAGACGAACGCGGAGCGCGAGGCCCGCCGGGGAACGTCGGACCCCACCTACCTGGTCTACGCACTGGGCAAGAAGCTGCTCATGGAGCTGCGTGAGGACGCGAAGGCGCAGTGGGGCCAGGCCTTCTCCCTCCAGCGTTTCCACGACGCGGTGGTGTCCTACGGCTACCCGCCCGTGCCCATCGTCCGGCGACTGCTGCTCGGCGAGGCCCCCGCGAAGGCGACCGCGCACGAATAGGACTCGCGCGCCTCACCCGACGGCGGCAAAGGCGTCTTGTCACGGCGAGTCCTTCGGGCGGGGCTGTCAGCCCAGCAGCCCCTGGACGACGGCCTGACGCATCACCTCGGCGAGCACGTCCATGCCCTGCAGCGTGTTCACCCGCCGCACCGACACGTCGCCCGTCGCCATCTGCGTCGAATCCGCCACGACGAAGGGCAGCGGGCGCCGGCCCAGGCGCAACAGGCGCTCATCGTGGAAGGCGTCCGGCGCGCGCTCACACAGCATCCGCATGAGCATCGTCATGTTCGCGATGCGCGAGGGCTGCATCGCGGGCCCCAGGCAGGAGTAGTCCATCCCGTGCTCGCTCAGCACCGCGCTCCCACCCTCTCGCGCGAAGACATAAATGAGCTGCGACGTCTCCTCGGACTCCTGGCGCACCGTCTTCGCCCCCGTCCGAGGCAGCATCAGCCCGTGCGTGGCAATCGCCAGGCCGTACGCCTTGGCGACATCCAACTTGCTCGGCTGCTCCTTGTGCTCGCTCTGCGTCCGCACCGAGCTCGCCCCTCGGATGACCGCGACCACCTCGCCCCACGCCACGTCGAGTGACTCACCCGCGCGCGACGTGAACGTCACGGTGTCCGCGTTGAACGTCACGCGGCGCGCCACCACCCGCCCCTGACCAAGCCCCTGCTCGTCCACCGCGAGCACCGCCAGTCCCAGGCGCTTGAGCGACGCCACCAGCGCCTCCGCCGCCTCCGGCGCCAACCGCGCGAGCAACGCGGGCGGCTCCGGCGCCAGACGCATCCGAGCCTCCGCCGGCGCCATGCCCGTCGCGGATGCCAGGGCCATCGCCGCCGCCTGCATGTCCGGCGGGACCTCCACGAGTGCGACCACCTTCATGTGCCCACCTCGGTCCCGCGAATCCCCTCAGTGGAGCACGTTTCGACTCAGGACCGCGAGCGCGCCGCGCACAACTCCAGCTCCGTCGGCTCCTGGGACGTCGTGGAAATATCTGACGGCTCGAACACCTGGCGCAGCTCGATTCGCGAATCCGCGCTCCCCTCCGGGTGCGGACATCTCCGCGCCCACTCCAGGGCCTCCTCCCGCGACTTCACCTGAATCATCCAGAATCCAGCAATCAGCTCGTTCGTCTCGGTGAAAGGCCCGTTCGTCACCGTCCGCTTGCCTTGTGAGAAGTCAATGCGCGCGCCGCGAGAACTGGGATGAAGGCCCGCCGCATCCAGGAGGACCCCCGCCCTCACCAGCGCTTCATTGTAGCGCTCCATCTCGGAGGTAAGTGCCTCGCCCTGGAGCGCTCCCGCCTCGGTGTCCTGGCTCGCCTTCAGCAGCAGCATGAATCTCATCGTCGCATCTCCTCGTCGGTCCCAAAGGCACGCATCCGACGGCGTGCCCCTCCGCCATGAGCCGAAGCTCCATCCTCGCGACGAACGAGACACCGGCGGATCGACACCGCGGCATGACCCACCCGCGCTCCGGGTATGCGACCCCGTCCGACCGCGATGTCGCAGCCGGCCCTGGATTAATCCGGGCATTTTCCCGACGGCGAAATCACCAATGATTCCAGCTGGTTGCGCGCCTCGGATGGGGAAAACAGGGGTCGTGTCGATCCCCTCGAAGCCCATTCGTCGTCGCATTGAAGCCGGGATTCATACCCACCGAGGCGGCTGACCGGAGACCCCGGAGCCTCCCCTTTTCCCAACACCCCATCAGGAGTCGTTCACATGGCCAAGCTCATTGGTATCGCTGTCGTTGTGCTCATCGTCGGCGTGCTTGCCTTCATCGCCACCCGCCCGGACAGCTTCCACATCTCCCGGACGCGGCAACTCGATGCGTCACCCGACGCCGTCTACGCGCTCATCAACAACTTCTCCCTGTGGCGCCAGTGGTCGCCCTACGAGAACGTCGACCCGAACATGGAGCGCACGTACGAGGGCCCCGCGGAGGGAGTCGGCGCCAGCTACCTGTACAAGGGGAACCGGAACATCGGCGTGGGCCGGATGGAAATCCTGGCGACCAAGCCGGGTGAGCGCATCGACATCCGTCTGGAGTTCATCGAGCCCTTCGCCGCCGTCAACCAGGCGAGCTTCGTGCTCGAAGCCGTCGAGAAGGGCACGCGCGTCACCTGGAGCATGTCCGGTCCGAACACCTTCATGGGCAAGGCGATGATGGCCTTCGGACTCATGGAGTCCTTCATCGGCAAGCAGCTCGAGAAGGGCCTGGTGGACCTGGAGACCGCAGCACGGACCCCCGCGCGGAAGTCCGCGCTCATGGAGACCAGCGCGGCCTCGCCGTCACTTGCCCACTGAGGGACTGGGACTCCTTCGACGTCACCTTCCGGAGCCCCAGGTCCCCCCTGGGGAGGCACACCCATGATGCTGTTGATGTTGCTCGGCCAGTTCGGTTCAGCCGCGCTCGAGAATCGCCGCCACCGCTTGCCCGCCGCTGGTGCACAACGTCACCAGCGCCAGCGATTGGCCCCGTCGCTCGAGCTCATCCAGGGCGGTCCCCACCAGGATGCTCCCCGTCGCGCCCAGCGGGTGGCCCAGGGCGATGGCGCCTCCGTTGACGTTGACCTGGTCCAGGTCGATCTCCAGCGCCCGCGCCGTCTGTAGCACCACCGCCGCGAACGCCTCGTTGATTTCCCAGAGGTCGATGTCGCGCGCCTTGAGCCCCGCGGAGTCCAGCGCCTTGCGCGCCGCGAGCGCCGGCCCCGTCAGCATGAGGACGGGGTCACTGCCCACGGCGGAGACGGCCCGCACGCGAGCCCTCGGCTTCAAGCCGTGCGCGCGCACGTAGTCCTTCGACGCCACGAGGATGGCGCCCGCGCCGTCCGCGATACCACTCGCGGTGCCCGCCGTGTGCAGGTGGCGCACCGCGCCTGCCCGGGGATAGGCCCGGAGCGCCAGTGCATCCAGCGTCTCACCGTCGGGCCCCTCGGCCCGAGCCCCCAACTGGGTGAAGGCGGGCGCGAGCGCGGCCAGCTTCTCGGCGGTTGTGTCCGCGCGCGGGTGGTCATCCACCGCCAGCAACACCTCTCCCGTCTGGGGATGCTTCACGGGGAACAGGCCGCGCTGGAACCGTCCCTCCGCCTGGGCTCGCACGGCGAGCTGTTGCGAGCGCAGGCCGAAGGCATCCAGCTCCTGCCGGGTGAAGCCTTCCAGCGTGGCGATGAGGTCGGCGGAGATGCCCTGGGGGACCTGGAAGAAACGCCGGCGCAGGTCGACGTTTCCGCCATCTGTTCCGCCGCCATCCGCGTTGAGACCGTAGCGACTCATCTGTTCGACGCCACCCGCGACGACCAACTGCTGGGCGCCGGACGCCACACCCATGGCCGCCAGTGACAGGGCCTGGAGGCCCGAGCCGCAGAAGCGGTTGAGGCTGAAACCCGGGATGCCAATGGGCCACCCCGCGGCGAGCACCGCGTTGCGCGCGATGTTCGCGCCCTGCGCCTCGATTTGCGACACGACGCCCACCACCACGTCATCCACGTCCGCGACGTCCACGCCCGTGCGCAGCGGAAGCTGTTTCAACGTCTGCGCCAGCAACTCCTGCGGGTGCAGTCCGCTGAGCGCGCCCTTACCGGGTTTGGCCCGGGCACGAGGGGTACGGACCGCATCCAAGATGTAGGCATCCATCGACGAGCCCTCCATTCGCGGGGTGGCTCCACGCCCGCCCGTGTGAACCAACCATATTATGCTCGTAATATGGTCGCAATGTGAAGGCGGCGGGCAGGCGGTCGGTCCCCGTCAAAGGGCGGCGGGCGACGCGATGACGTGTATAATGGTGTACAGCGAGGTGAGATTCGGATGCCCCATCCCCCGGAGCAGAAGCAGTCCACGCACGAGCGAATCCTGGAAGCGGCGGGAGGGTTGTTCCGCCAGAAGGGCTTCCTGGGGACGAGCGTGGACACGGTGATGCGCGCGGCGGGCCTGACGGTGGGCGGCTTCTATGCGCACTTCGGCTCGAAGCAGGCGCTGCTCATCGAATCACTCCAGCGCATCATGAGCCGACAGCGCGTGGACTGGCCGCAGGGGCTGGAGGACCTGAAGGGCGCGGAGTGGTTGAGCCACCTGGTGCGGCGCTACCTTTCGCGGGCCCACCGGGACGCGGAGGTCCCCGTGTGCGCCCTGCCCGCCGTGCTGTCCGACGTGGTGCGCGGGGATGCGGACCTGAAGGAAGCGCTGGCGCACGAGCTGAATCTGACGGCGGAGACGTTCGCCAGACACCTGCCCTCGGATGAGCGCGCCAGTGCACGGGAGCGGGCGCTGGCGACGTATGCGCTGTGCGTGGGCACGCTGACGCTGGCGAAGGCGACGGCGGGCACTGCGGTCTCCGACGAGTTGCTCAAGGCGGCCCGGCGCGTCGCCATGCTGGCCGCGGATTCGTCGAGCCCGGGAGACAGCGGCTCGACGCCGTGAGGCGGACTGGCGGGGCTCCACCGGGAGCCACTCGCCGCATCCACGTCATTCCGTAGGAGCGGCGCGCAGCTCCACGGGATGGGTCCGCAGCCATTCCTGGCAGCGGGCGATGCGCTCAGCGGAGGCGGGCAGCCCCATCTGAAGCAGGAGCTGTCGATAGGGCTCGAAGCTCTCCGGCGTCCAGGTGGTGAGCGCCTTGAGGTCCGCCAGCGCCACCATCTCCTCAGCGGAGCGCCCCGCCGCTTCCTGCCTCGCGGTGAGCAGCGCGGCAAGGGACATGCGCGCGGGCTCGGCCTCGAAGGCGATGGCGGCATCCGCGTACCAGGCACGCAGGGCCTCATCCACCGAGGCGTCCTGGGCCTTCTCGCGCATGCGCCCCAGCATTCCCTTGAGGAACTCCTCGTCGAGCGCGCCCTTCACGCCCCGCAGGAGCGCCGTCACAGCCTCGCGGCGCACCGGGGGCGCTGAGTCCGGGGGCAGTCCCTTGAGTGCCTGCATCGGCTCCCAGAGGACACAGGTGAGCCACAGCTCCTCCTCGGGCGCGAACACGGGCGGCGTGGACGGCTCGCGCAGCTTCATCTCGACGCGGGTGGCGCGCTCCTTGGCTTCGCGAACGATGCGCTCGGCCAGGCCCGGGTCTTCCTTCACGTAGTCCACCAGCGCATCCACATCACCCTCGCGGGCCTGTTGGAGCGCCTTGCGAGCCTCTTCGGACAGCGAGGCCTCATCCATCCCACTCGCCAGCGCTTCGTACTTCGCCATCCACTCCTTGTGGTGGGTGCTCCACTCGCGGAACTGGACGTCGAACACGAGGTCGAGGACGGGGTTGTCCTCCATGCGCGTCTTGCCCACCCGCTTCGACGCGGCGGCGAGCAGGCTGGCCGCGCGAAGGGCTCGCCGGTCCTCCGAGGAACGCCCCGGCTCTCCAGCGCGGCCGTGCAGCGTGGCTGTCAGCTTCTCCAGGAAGGACTTCGTGGCGAGGGCCTTCACCGTGCTCACCAACAGCTCCCGACGCGCGCTCGACGCGTCCAGGACCTCGTCCTCGGAGATGCGCGCGAGGGCCGCACCCACGTGCTTGTCGAAGGACTCGGCGTCGAAGCGCAGGCCGGGCACGGGGCCCCACTCGGCCAGCAGGCGGGCCACTCGGTCCAGCGCGGCGGACAGGTCGCCGACGTCCGGGTTCTTGAGCAGCTCCATCGCGGCGCGGAAGTCCTCTTCGAGCGGACTGGAAACATCGGCGGGAGGCGCGGCACGCGTGCGGTCCTCGGCGGCGTGGCAGGTCTTGTACTTCTTGCCACTGCCACAGGGACACGGGTCATTGCGGCCGGGCTTCTTCGTGCTCAAGGAAATGTGCCTCTCGGCTCGCGGGGGCGAGCGGTGGAATCCGCCGCGCACCGTAGCAGGAGGTGGACGGGTCGGGGCGAACAGGCAACTCCCCTCTCCGTCCAGTGGACGCTCGCGCGCCCGGTGCGTCCGCTCAGTAACTCGTGGCCTCATAGACCCGCTGGTCCGAGCAACCATGCGTGCTGGTGATGGTGACCCGTCCCAGCAGGTACGCCATCCCGGTCGGAGCGATGCCGCCGAAGGTCTCGATAGAGGCACAGCACGAGCCGGAGAACGGGCCTTCCAGGCTGTAGTCCTCGTCATAGTAGCCCGGCCCCATGTCCAAGGCCGCCGCGTAGACATAGGTGTACAGCGTCTTGATGTTGGTCGCGTAAGGCGCCGGCTCCGTCCAGCGTCCCTTCGCGGTGACTTCACCCACCAACAGGTGAGGCGCGTTGTTGAAGAGGACGTCGGGCTCGAAGACGCCCCCGCAGAAATCGAGCCCGAAGCTCGCGGCGCGCCCCGGTGGGCTGGAGACCTTGGGCGGCAAGACGGGAGGAGGCAGCGAGCCCCCTGGAGCAGAGGCCTCGCGGAGCTGGGCCTCCAGGGCCTGGAGGCTCCGCGCGTTGGCTTCGAGCCGAGCCGCCGAGGACCGCGGGGCCTGCTTGAGCAGGGACTCCCGCTCGGCGCGAGTCTTCCGCAGCACGTACTCGAGGCCATCGACGCCAAAGCCGACACGCTCATGGCCGCCGCCGACCCTCGGCCGCTCCCAGACGCCTCGCTCCACCTCCGTCCACTGAGCCTCTGCCGGAGCCGGCTGGACGGTGGCGTCCCGTGCCTCGTCGCCGGGTGCCCCACCACACGCGACCATCGAGACCACCACGGCTGAAGCCACCACGAATGCGCTTCTCATCCACGAACCTCCTCGGTGCATGTCCCACGGGATTGCAGGAGCAACTCACATAACAGGTCCGTGTTGGCCCCCCATCAACTGGTCGTCAAATCACAACCATCGGAGAAGGCGCCTCGCTCTTCCGAGGTGAGGTCGAGCGTGCATGCGCGGCCGGTCCGAGACGACAGGACGGCCGCGTCCAGCACGGCGGCCACTGCCACCGCATCCAGGGGTGTCACCGGATTGCGCCTGGTGCCTCGCACGGCGTCGCGAATGCCCGCGTAGAACTGGCGGTAGTCGCCACGGGGCGTCGACGTCGTCCGGGTCTCGCTGGAGCCTCCGACGAGGAATCGCCCAGGCGAGGCGTCCTCGCCCCAGTCCGACGCACCCGGAAGTTCGCCCGTGATGAGCCGGTCCGCCTGCGTGTCCATCCCGTACTTCAGCCAGGAGCCCCGGGTGCCATGCACCGCGAAGCGCGGCAGCCCTCCGGCGATGAGCATCGAGGCCTGGAGGACCACGTGTCGCTGGGGATACACAAGGGTCACCTGACACCAGTCATCCACGGCCGCGCCGTCCCGGTGGGCCGCGAGCATCCCCACCACGGTGTCGGGCAGACCGAACAGTTGAAGGACCTGGTCCACGAGGTGGGGCCCCAGGTCGAACCAGATGCCCGCCCCGGGGACGGGCTGCTCGCGCCAGCGCTGGCGGACCTCTGGACGGAACCGGTCGAACCGCGATTCGACATGGGTGACACGGCCCAGGGTGCCATCCGTGAGCAGGGCCTTCAGCGCGAGGAAGTCACTGTCCCATCGGCGGTTATGGAACACCGAGAGCACCCTGCCCTGCTCATGGGCGAGCGCGGAGAGGGCTCGCGCTTCCGCCAACGTAATGGTGAAGGGCTTGTCGACGACGACGTGCTTGCCGGCACGAAGCGCGGCTTCAGCGAGCGGAACATGGGTCTCGTTCGGCGTCGCCACCACGACCAGGTCCACGTCCGGGTGCGTGGCCGCATCGCGCGCGGACGGAATCACTGTCACATCCGGCAGGTCCGCATGGACGTCATCAGGCCGGCTGGACGACACCGTGCGCAATGACAGGCCCTCCACGGTGCGCAGCAGCGGAGCGTGGAAGGACTTGCCCGCGAAGCCGTAGCCCAACAGGGCGACGCGGAGGGGGGCGGGAGGGGTGGCGGGCTCGCTCATGGGGACAAGGATTGAAGCACGCCGGATACCCGCCGCCCAGGAAGGCGCTTGCGCCTCTCTCGGCGGATGTCATGACCGCTGTCGGGCTTGTTCGTAGCGCCAGTCCCGGGGAGTCCTGCCATATGCCTTCTTGAAGGCGCGGCCGAAGTGCGTGAGGTCCATGAAGCCCCAGCTGAAGGCGATGTCCGCGATGCTCCGCGCGTCCATCTCCGGGTCCTCGAGCGCCTTGCGGCAGCGAGCCAGGCGACGCGAGAGGACCCAGCGCATGAAGCTCTCACCGCTCTCCGCGAACAGCCCATGCAGGTAGCGCGTGGACATGCGGAAACGGGCGGCGACCGTCGCCGGGCTCAGCGATGGCTCCGCGAGGTGATGCTCGACATAGACACGCAGGGCGTGCCTCCGGGCCTCTCGCACGCTCGCGGCGTTTGTCTGGATATCGCGGCCCTGGGTGTTGAAGGCCAGCGCGAGGAGCTCCAGCAGGTTGTCCGAGACAGAGCCCGCGACGGGCTCGGCGACCTGGGTCTCCGCGAAGGCGCGCAGGTAGGCGGACACCAGGGCACCGACGCCCTCCCGGGTATGGAGCACACTCCCGACCATCTCATCTGGGTGTGAGAGCCGTGGCCGCAGCGTGGCATAAGGCGCCACGATGACGATGCGGCGGTATTCCGCGTCGAACGAAAGCTCGCCTGGCCGAGTCCCGTCGAAGAGCTCCACGTCTCCTGGATGGGAAATTCGCTCCTCACGCCCCTGGCGCAGTCGGCAGACCCCCGACACCTGCATGCAGAGGAAGTAGCACTCCCGGGGGGCGCGGGAGATCTCCGTCTCCCCTCGATGAACACTCTGGGCCGAGGAGTGGAGATAGGTCACTCCCAACGGCCCTGCTTCGTGGTGGTCGAGCCGCCCGAAGAAGGGACTGGACGTCTTCCGCTCCGTCCGCAGTCCCAGGAGCACCTTGCTCGCCATTTCCTGCCAGTACTCGTGTCGCTCCCGCTCGGAGACCGCGTCCGTGGAGAAGACTGTGCGCATGGGCCACCCCAGGTAAGGAGGCACACATTATCCGCCCGGTCCGACGGCCCCCTGCACACCCGGCCGAATTCCTGTGCGCTGGTGGCCGAGCCCCCTCCCCGCTCCTCCTCTATACATCCATCACACCGACGCCAGTTTCGCTCGGTTCTTCCCAAGGAGAGTGTTTGTGAAAGCGTTCCTCGCTGTGTTTGTGCTTTCCATGTCTGTCGCGTCCCCTGCCCTGGCCCAGCAGGACGGTCCGTTCGCCAGCACCGCCGCCCTGGCGAGCTATTGGTCGACGCAGAGCACCGGCGGCTCCCTGACCCAGATCTACGTCAATGGCACGCTGGCCTATCAGCGCTCCGGCTTCGGTCCGGCGTTCGTCAAGGAGTACTTCAACTGCGCCGATGGCTCCGGAATCAAGGCCTTCTGCAACAACATCTTCGACGGCTACCTGCGCACGAGTGACGCGATGGGGACGTTCAGCAGCGGGCTCACCGTCTACCTCGACGGCACGCTGATTCGCTCGGGAGACCCCTACTACAGCGCCCATCTCAAGACCTGCCTGGGCGACATGAGCTACTACGGCAGGGTGAAGTACTACATCGTCGAGAGCGTGAACGACGGCTTCGGCCCGCCCTATCCGGGCAACGACTGCTTCTGACCCACCGTCTCGATTCACGCTCCCGCACGACACAGCGCTTCAATCCTCGTCACCACCGCCGCCCGTTACCACGGGCGCGCGGCCCGACAGGCGGACACGCCGAAGTGCTCCCGCGCGCCCGCCTCGATGCCGTAGACGCCGTTCCCCCTGGTGTAGCCCTCATTTAGAGTGTCCCGCATGCGCGGACACGGAAGATGGACAGGCACATCAGTGATTGCGGTGACGATGTGGCTCGCTTGCAGCGTGGCGATGAGCGGCTGCGGCAAAGGCAAGGAACGCGCGGCGCTCGCCACGAAGTTGGAGCAGCGCATCCAGGCCGCCTCGGCGACGGGGGGCGATGTCCTCCTGACGGAGGTGACGGACTTCGACTGGGACACCTTCCACATCTTTACGCCCTACGTGGGCGCGGAAGAGGTCCGGAAGTGGCTCGGCATTGATTGGTCCGGCGCCAGGGACGTCCCTGAAATGGAGTGCCTGCTCGTCTTCGTGAAGGGAGGCGAGGTGGTCATGGACCTCGACTTCTCCCGGACGAAGGGCGACTTCTCATCCATCAGGAAGTCTCGCTTCACACGGGAGGAGGCGCGGTTCACCGCGCCCAAGGACGGCAAGGCCCTCACCCACGCGTCCGATTCCCCCTGAATGGGCCCGTGTTGGTTGGCCAGTGCTCGCCTCTGACCCAAAGCCCCCACCAGCCGGCTCCAGTGGGTCTTGGGGAAGGGCGAAGAAGCAGGTGGCGGTGGCAAGGCCGAGCCGAAAAATGGGAGAAATGAGACGGGCCCGGTCTGTGCGTCTGAAGTTGCCCCGGCGCCGCTCCACACGGCCCAGACCCGAGAACATCGACTCGAGGAGGTTCGCCCTCTCTCCCTCCAGTCGCTTCGGCTTCGTCGGCGTCATGCCTGGGGAGCAGTTCGCCCTCCCTCACGCATTCTTGAAGTGACCATGTCGTACCCATGCGCTTCGGGTTCATGGAAACCCGAAGCGCACGAAAAAAGCCCCGGTCCCTCGCTGTCGAGAGGCAGGGCTCTTCTTCTTCCTCAGGCTCAAACGGCGTAGCCGAGCGTCTTGCGCAGGTCATCGATGGCCGCGCGGTCCTTCTTGTCAGACGTGGCGCTGGCCTGCTCCAGCATGATTCCCCATTGCTCCTTGCGCTTGATGTGAGAGCCATCCTTGGCGGCCCCGGAGATCAGCACGGCCAGAGCACCGTGAGGGTCCTCCGCCTTGTTCAACAAGGCATCCAGGACCTTGTAGGCGGATTCGCCCTTGAGGCCATGGTCCAGGAGCATGCGCTTGAACTCCTTGAAGTCAAAGTGCGTCTCATGCCCCGGCGCGACCAGCATCGGCGTCTTCGTCGCCAGGGCCTGCACCTGCTCCGCGGTCAGCCCCAGGTCCTCGGTGAGGTAGCTCGTCTGCTTCTCGTCCGTCTTCGACAGCACCTCACGCAAGTCGGCATCCTGGACGCCAGCCTTCTCCAGGAACTCTTGCATCTGCTCCTGTTGCTCCTTGGCCTGGAGGTGATTGCTCCACAGTTCACCGGCCGCCGAGGTCATGGCCCCCACCCCGCCCACCAACATTCCAGACACGATGACGGCTGGCGCGGCGGGGCCTGCCAAGGGAGCCCCGAGCTCCATCATGCTCCCCGCGGCAGAGAGGAGATCGCCTCCGAGAGCGACCCACTTTCCGGCGTCCGCATCTTCCCGGATGGAATGGACCCTGAGCCCCGCCGACACCGAGCTGGTCATCAATCCCAGCACCGGCGACGCATTCGCCGCGGCGGCCGCGATGCGTGTCGCGGCCGCGCCAGGAGGGGCCGCATGCGCTCCGAACCCGGTGAAAGCCCCCGTGAGCTGGGCCGCCAGGTCGAGTCCGCCCTTGGACGCCGACCCGAGGTCCTTGAAGGCCTTGGCGTAGCTCTCCCACTGGGGGGAGCCTTTCTCGCCCGCGTTTCGCCAGGACTCCCCGGCGGACGCTCCCGCGAAGAAGAGACTGGCCACGGCGATGCCCTTGAACGCGGGCCCCTTGGCTTGCCATTGCAGCGCGAACTTCTTCAGGTCCGGGTAGTTCTCGTAATCGGCCGCGTTCTTCATCTGCTTCGCGGCGAACCTTGCCTGGTCATAGCCGCCCGCGAGCTCCAGCAAGGGCTTGAACTTCTCCATCCCTTCCACGAACTTGGAGTAGCCGTCCTTGGGGTCATCGGCGCCTTGGAGGTACTCCGCCGCGGTCTTGGGCAGGGCCTTCTCGACCAGCTTCTCCGCGAACGTGGGGTCACCACTCAGCAAGGCCTTCGCTGCGGGGGAGGTCGGGTCCTTGACCAGGTCGTTCGCCACCGTGAGCGCGAGCGGGCCCTCCTTCGACTCGGCCAGCAGGTTGAGCGCCTTGCGCACGTCCGCCACGCTCTGGGTGCCCGTGGCCAGGGCGTTCTTCAGTGCCTCCGGGTCCTTCTGGAGCGCCTGCGCCAGTTTCTTCGCGGCCGCATCCTTCTTCTCATAGGCGGCCTTGTAGTCCGGATGGTTCTGGAAGGCCTTGATGTACTCCTGCTTCTGCCCCTCCGTCAGCGTGTCCCCCAGGGCGGTGAGCTGGTTGAACAAGTCCTGGTCCTTCTTCTTCGCCGCGTCGACGGCGTTCTCGTAGTCGGACGTCGCCCCCTTCACGTCTCCGATGACGTCGTTCGCGGAGCTCGAGTGCTCCACCACCGGAGTGCCGAGCCCCTGGGCGATGTCATTCCAGGGAGATCTGAGGCCGCCTCCGGCCGTCCGCAAGGAGTTGATGTCGACATCGGACAAGCGCCCCGCGTCGCGGGCGGTCTTCAAGGCGTTGAGGAGCACCTGGCGATCCGCCTCGGGCGCGTTGGGAGTCTGCGTGCTCGCGTTGACGCTGAAGGTCCGGGTCCCCAGGTGGAACAGGACGCCGTTGTCGCCCCCCTTGCGCGCCATGTCGATGAGCTGGGCTGTGTAGTCGGGGTCTCCCGCGTGCTGCTTGAGCAGCTCCAGCGTCTGGTGCGCCTGCCCTTCCGGGTGCAGCTCCTTGAGCCGCTTGTAGTCCTCCGTGGCCTGGGTGGCGGACTTGATGTTCAGGGGACGAGGGAACGGAACCTCGAGGCCCGCCTTCAGGGAAGCGTCGTTGGCGGCCTGCTCCGCTTCGTCGGCCTTGGTTTCAGCCCTGGCCGCGGCCTCCTTGTTGGGCCCCGAGGGAACCCGCTGCGCTTCTGCGGACAGTTCGTTGGCACGAGCCCGGAGCTTCGCCGCCGACGCCTTCGCGTCCTGGGCCTGCTTCATGGGGTCCCCATCCGCCACCATCATCTGCTGGAGCTCCGGCGAGACCTTGGCCTGCTTCAGCGCGTCCGCGCGCTCGGCGGAGCCAGCAGGGGCATCGAAGATCTTCTTTGCCTGCGTGGCGGAGACTGCCCCCGCCTCGGAGTACTCAGGGTGGGCCTTCTGGTAGGCCGCCATCGACTCGAAGCTCTTGCCGGTGGAGGGGTCGAGGATGCGGTCGCCCTGCCTGACGATGACGTGCCCGCTTTGCCCTTCTGCTCCGGCGCGCGAGTCCTTGAGGAAGACCATCTCCGACTTCGCGCGAAGCTGCGGTGTCCCCTTGTCGACCCAGTCGGCGGCCGCGTCCAGGCAGTTCACCTGCCCGTCCTTGGCATCCTCCGTGAGCAGTGACGTGGCCGGCCCCTCAGCGCCCAGACGCGTGTCGAACTGCGCGTTGCGAGGCATGCCCTCGAAGGCCGTGTTGGACTTGCGAGCGGCCTCCGCGGCCTGCTGGTTCTGGGCTTCGACCGACTTGCGAGCGGCCTCCGCGGCCCTGCGAGCGGCCTCCGCGGCCGCGCGCCGTGCCTCCTCGGCTGCGCGCCGTGCCGCGTCCTGCTCGCTGACTCCGTTGCTCCGACTGCCATTCGAGGGTCCGACGCTCATGGGGGTGCTCCTGGGGGCCTGTAAGACGGTGGACGACCCCAAGAGCAAGGTCCGGGCCTACGCGCCAAAGGTGGGAAAGGACGAGCCTTGCCCACCCTGGCCTGTAGTCCGCGGCCTACAATCCGCGCTGGAACTGTTGGCTCCAGACTTGACCCCATGGGCCCGGAGCCCCCGACGTCACCTACTCACACGGGTTGCCGTCGAGCGTGCAGTGGAAGGGCACGCCCAGGCCCGTGGCGGTGAAGCCGACCTCCTTGCTGGCCCCCTCCTTGATGGTGGTGTTGTGGCTGACGGGGACGAACGATCACCCGCGCGGGCATCCGGCGCGGGCAGGTCCCGTGCGGCCAGCACCGCCTCCGCGAGAGCCTCGTCCTTGCAAGCACCAGCCTCCTTCCCACCACGCACCGCCGAGGCGAAGAGCGGCATCGCGACGTAGGCGAAGTGACCTCTCTTCACGAGCCGCGCGGCCTGGAGCATCGTCTCAGCGCTCGCGTCCCCCGCCAGCTCCCGGTACGTGTCGATGCAGCCACTGCGCTCGAGCGCGAGGCAACGCTCCAGGTCCTTCAATCCCCGCGCATCGCGCGCCGAGAGGAAGCCGGGCGCCGTGGCGAGGAAGGCATACCGCTGCCCCAGAGCACGCGCCTTCCGGGCCATGGCGAACGGGTCCTTGTCGTCCAGAACCGTGGCCGATTCGACTTCGGCCGTCGCCGCTTCCGTCACGAGCGCGCGCCATGTGTCGGAGCGCGTTGTGGGAGGCAGCGCCTCCGCGCGCTCCAGCAGCTCCGCCCAGGACTTCTGCACGGCCAGCCCCCGAAGGTCTTCGAGCGTCGCGGCCGGACGAGCCAGCACCGACGCCGATAGGAGATACGCCAGCACCATGGGCAGTCTACGCGTCACTGGAGCTTCCCGTTCAGGAACGCGGGCCCCTCGCCGCGCCCCTCAAGTGGAGGTGAATATGAGCGCGCCGGCACCCCGCTCGAACGCGAGCGCAGGCCCGAAGCAACAGGTGAGGACCGTGACCTCCTTCAAGGCAGCACAGCGAGCCCGGGCCGCGCATAGGAAGGACAGGAGCGCGATTGGGGGTAGAAGGCGGGAGCAGAGCGGGGGGTGAGGGACGCTGACGGGTAGACGGGTAGCGGCTGGCTGTGGCGGCTTGAGCTTCAACACCACTCGGCCTGGGGAGACCCGCGCGCCGGGGCGAGTCTCGCACCTGCCGTGGGTTGGCCCACGGTGCTCCAGAATCGCTCTCACCTCTCCCTCCTCCTTCTCGTACGCCAGCACTTGCCTCCTGCCTCCACACCTCTTGCTGGCGAACACGTCGAAGTCGAACCTCCTGCTGAGCAACTCGGCGAAAGTCCTCTCGCGGTGTCCTCTCCTTCATCCGCTCCTTGCTGGCCGCTGCCTCAAGCCCCGCGCTCGCCTCCTGCGCGCCTGCTTGAGGGACCAGCAATGACAACAGTAGACCCACCAGCGGCTTTTCGCCGACGACCAATCGGTGCATGCTGGGTCTCCCAATCTGTCTGCCTTGGGGGGGCACGTGGCGCAGCTCAACTGGCTTCACTTCTCGGACCTTCACATTGGGACTCGCGGCTCACGGCTTCTTCAGCCGGAGTACCGGGATGCGCTGGAGAAGGATCTTCGAAAGCTGTACGCGCGCACAGGTCCCTGGGACCTGGTGTTCATCTCGGGAGACCTGACGAAGTCTGGCAGTGAGCGAGAGTTCGAATTGGTGCGCTCGACGCTGGACTCGCTCTGGAAGTTCTTCAACAGCCTCGGATCCAACCCCACGCTGCTCGCTGTGCCAGGCAACCACGAGTTCCTGGGAGCATCCCAGTTGCGCGCCACGGACGCCAGACGGGCGTTCCATCAGGCTTCAGGGCCCGACGAAAGCATGTGGGAGATTCGTGCAGGCCTTTCTCCCTTCACGGAGTGGTTCAACGCATGGCGGCATGCGCATCCAACGCCTGCGTTGCGGAGCTTCAGCCCTGGGTTGCTCCCGGGCGACTTCACCGCGACGGTGCTCAAGAACGGACTGAAGGTGGGCATCGCCGGGCTCAATTCCATCTTCCGGGAGGGCGCCAATACGAAAATGACGTGGAAACACGAGGTCGATATCCAGCAACTGGATGCGGCCATGGATGACACTCCGCTTGAGTGGGCTCGGAGCCATGAGGTCGTCATGCTCCTCTCCCACCACGGTCGATCGAGGCTTCATCCCCAAGCACTGGAGCAGCTTTCGGCCGTCATCACGCCACCCGAGGGGGTCTTGGTCCACCTGTGCGGCAGCTCTCGAGGCAGGCGCGTCTTTTCTTCTGAGAAGGGCATCAGCCCCTCCAGCCTCTATGCGCCTTCGCTCTTCGGCTGGGAAGATCCAGATGTAGGGCCTCGCGGCTGGGGCTATATCGCGGGAAGCATCGAGATGGGTTCCGGCAGTGCGGCCGCCCGGCTGACTCTCTTCTCTCGCGTGGCCATGCAGTCCCGGGCCGGCATGACGCTCATTCCGGATGCAC
This sequence comes from Myxococcus sp. CA033, assembly GCF_013336625.1. Lineage (NCBI taxonomy): Bacteria > Pseudomonadati > Myxococcota > Myxococcia > Myxococcales > Myxococcaceae > Myxococcus > Myxococcus sp. CA033. The sequence goes on from NZ_JABUMU010000001.1 coordinate 893,583, forward strand.
AGCTTCATACCCCTCCGGGCGAGTCATTTTCCACGGACCTTGCGACTTCACGGAACACGAGTCTCGGGTTGGGTGCGGCGCTGGCGATCGTCCGAGGAAAGGCATCCGGTCCAAAGAGCGAACGTGATGACACCGGCCTCCGTGTCGTGAAGGCGCACCCCGGGCCGACGAGCGACGTGCCGCCGGGGATGACCTACCGGGAGTCACTGAGCACGGGACACGCGGTGGTCGGATGGATGGCGTGGGCCCCTTCGGGCGACACGCTTGCAGTGGGCCTCGTGGACGGTCGGCTTGTGACCTGGGAACTGGCAACGGGCGCCCCGCGCTCGGTGCAGGCCCACGAGACGGAGATTGTGGATCTCTGCTTTGCAGCGGACGGAGGGATGCTCGCATCCCGATCCAAGCACCATTTGTACTTCTGGAACGTGAACGGGACACGGGCGATGAAGATGGCACCCGTCGAGATGAATGGAATGGTGGTCGCGTGGTCGCCTTCCGGGCTCGTGGCCTTTGATAACGTGGCAGGTGAAGTTCTCCTCTGGGAGCGGGTGGACTCGATGTGGTTGGGCCGTGCGCGGGTCCGCACGAATCTGGCGGCTGTGTTCTCCATGTCATGGTCACCAAGCGGGGACCTCCTGGCTGTCGGAGGGAGTAACCAGAAAGGGCATGGGACGTTTGTCGTCTTCCGCGTCGTGCTGGATTCCTCTTGGCTGGCGACTCAGGTGCTGGAACAAGGAGTGAATGGGAAGGCGGACATCCTCGACTTGACCTGGCATCCGGTGGAGCCGTGGCTCGTGCTTGCTTGCCGGGACAGGACCGTGCGCGTCTGGAATACACACTCGGACACGTCGGTCGCCGTGCTCGAAGGGCACACGGATGCCGTCATGGGCGTGTCGTTCTCCAGTGATGGAAGGTTGCTCGCATCCAAGTCCCTGGATGGAAGCGTGCGCCTCTACCGAACGGACACCTGGACGGAGGTGGCGAGGCTTGAGGAACTGGCTTCCCCTCTGTCCTCCGCGGGGCTGGCCTTTTCTCCGACGGCCTCTGTCCTGGCTACGCTGGGTCCTGAAGGCGTCGGGGTTCGTCTATGGGACATCGATGTCGATGCCCTGCTGAGTACCGCAGTACCGCCACCCACGGTGCACGTGGTCAGCGCCAAGGTGGTGCTGGTAGGAGAGGGACGCGCGGGCAAGAGCTGTCTGGCCCAGCGGATGATCGAAGACCGCTATGAGGACCTGGGCTCCACTCATGGCATGCGGTTCTGGACCATGCCTGTGCCTCCCGAACCCGGCAACGTGAGTTCACATCGTGAAGTCATCCTGTGGGACATGGGCGGGCAGAGCGAGTATCAGCTGGTGCATCAGCTCTTCCTCCACGACGCCTCCCTCGCGCTGCTGGTCATGGAGCCGGCGAGAGGGAAGCCGGCGCTCGATGAAGTAGAGGGGTGGAACCAGCGATTCCTGGTCCAGACGACAGGTCGCACCGTCCGCAGGCTCTTGGTGGGTACCAAGCTGGACGATGCGCACGCGCCGGCGGACTCGGGGGCGATTCAACAACTTGTCCAGCGCCTCGGCTTCACGGATTACATCCCGACCAGTGCCAGGGTTGGGCGGGGCATCGCCGACCTGAGGGCCGTGCTGGCGAGTACCGTCGCATGGGACATGCTCGAAAAGGTGAGCCGCCCCGAGCTCTTCCAGCGGCTGCATGAGTATATCCAGCGGTTGCGCGGCGAGCGCCGGGTGGTCATCACCTTCCCAGACCTGGAGGCTGAGCTGCGGCGGGAGCTGGGTGGCCCCGTGGACGCAGAGGCGCTCCATGCGGTGGTGGCCCAGCTCGCGCGCCGGGGACTGCTGGCGGATACGCGCATGGCGGATACGACGCGGGCACTCATCTTGGACGTCGAGCAGGTGGAGCGTTATGCGGGCTCGCTCATCCTGGCCGCGAGGGACAATCCGCACGGAGTGCCCGCCATCGACGTGGCGAAGATGCGCTCGCGCACGACACAGTTCCCACGCATCCGGTCCGACGAGCGGCTTCGATGGGACCAGGAGCTCATTGTGCTCGATTGCGTCACCCAGCTCCTCATCGAGCATGGACTGTGCCTTCGTCATGAGGGCTTACTCATCTTCCCATCCCTCTTCAGGCCTCTGCCACACGAGCGCTCGGACGTATTTGCGTACTCCGTCTCGCTGCACTACGACTTCGGGGGGCCCGTCGACAACATCTATGCCTCGCTCGTGACTTCACTCGCCATGAGTCGGGGGTTTGGACAAATGCGCTTGTGGGAGGACCGGGCCGAGTTCAGCTGGGCCGGGACTGGCATGGTAGGGGTCCGGTGCGTCCAGCGTGGCCCTCAGGGCACACGCGGCTTCGCCCGCGTGGATCTCTACTTCGATAGCGAAACGTCCCGGGACAAGCGAGAGTTGTTCGCCAGTTTCGTCGAAACGCACCTCGCCGAGCATGGCGTGGAGTTGGTGGAGGGGATTTCCATCACATGCAAGTGCGGCTGGGTGTTCGAAGAAGAGGTGGTTCTCGCGCGAATCGAGGCGGGGCAGGCTGATGTCGGTTGTCAGGTGTGTGATTGCAGGACGCCGCTCATGCAAGGGGTCCGCGCATCTCAGACCATGAACCCGGAGTTGGTGACGAAGACACGGGTGCTGCGCACGCGCGTCCAGGAGCAACGGTCACAGAGCATCACGGAGACCAAGGTCATCATGGCGGAAGCTGACAGGCTTGCACCGGCGCAGGACGAGACTCCCATCCGAATCCTCCATTTGAGCGACCTTCACGTGGGGGCGGGGCAAGACCCACTTGCCCTGCGCGAGCCTCTCATGGCGGACCTGAGGGACCAGGAGGATGGTCTGGGCGTGAGGCGCGTGGACTATCTGGTTATCTCTGGTGATATCACCAACCGGGCGACACCGGAGGAGTTCGAGCAGGCCCGCAAGTTCGTGTCCGAGCTCATCCACGAACTGAGCCTGACATCCGAGCGTTGCATTATTGTTCCCGGCAATCACGACTTGCACTGGGACACGGATGTCTACTTCACCAAGAAGAAACGGCTGGTGCTTGAGCAGGACCTCAAGCCGGGCTCTTTCCACATCGAAGGAGACATGTACCTCGTGAGAGACGATGCGAGGTACCCCGAGCGTTTCCGCCACTTCTCCGAGTGTTTCTACCATCCGCTGTTGCAGAAGGAGTACCCGCTCTCTGAGAAGCAGCAGTGCATCCCATTCTTCTTCAGCGACACGCGTCTCCAGTTCCTGGCCATGAACTCGGCCTGGGAGATTGACGAATACTTCCGGAATCGCTCCAGCATCAACGAGAGTGCACTATCTCGAGGATTGGTGGATGCGGAGAAGCAGGTTGCCGATGCGCGCAAGGGGGGTACGCTCGCAACAGATGCGAAGGTCCTGCGGTTGGGCGTGTGGCACCACCCTGGCACAGGCAATGAGAAGATTCAGTCGGATGCATTCATGCAGCGGCTGCAAAGGGCGGACGTCCGAGTTTGCCTGCATGGTCACGTTCACGAAGACCGCGCGGACCTGTTCAACTACGACATGAACCCGACGCGCAGGATTCATGTTGTGGGAGCCGGCAGCTTTGGAGCGCCCACGAAGGACCGTCCAGAGTCAGTCCCCCGGTTGTACAATCTCATCGAGGTGAAGCGGGACCTGAGTGGTATCCGCGTCCACACGCGCAGCCTGCGCAAGCAGGGGGGAGCGTGGGGGCCTCACGCGGTCTGGAAGGGCCCGGAGAAGAATGTGATGCGCGCGTTCTATGACGTACCCATGACGTAAGCCAGTTCCGGACCCGGCCGCGAGCTTCGAAGCCACCCTCTTCAATTCCGACGCCAAGGCCCACGCCGCGCATAGGAAGGGCAGGAGCGCTATCGGGGGTAGAAGGCAGGAGCAGAGCGGGAGGCGAGGGACGCTGAGGGGGAGCCTTCTCACGCGGTCGGGTCGGGGGCCGGCGCGGTGGTGTACAGGCTCCTCTTGGCCGTCTCCGCCGTTTCCGCCTTCGTGCTCGAGTAGAGCGCGCCATCACTCCGTCTCCGGTCCCCGCCACATCGAACCGGACAGGCGGGTTTCCCGCATCCGGCTCGCCGCGAAGGCGTCATCTCACCGGGGTTATGGTCCCGCTCGTTGGGAGGTCCGCTTTCAGGGCGGCGTAGTACCTCACCCGGTAGTCATTGAAGAGACCCCAGCTTCCGTACACTACGTCCTTACTCCACGCTTCCAACCGAATCCCCCTCGCTTCGCTCTCTTCGCAGCGAACCACCTCACCTTGAGCTCGACGTGGTGCTTCCCCCTGTCGAGCGCCTGGTACGAGTTTCCCCACCGGAAGTAGTTCACCCAGCCGTGCACAATGGCATTCACTTCCGCCACGGCTGACTGCACCGCAAGTGCTCGGCTGTCCCGCAGGACGTAGCGCACGCGGCGCAGGACTTCGGTGACTTTCTCTCGTCGAGGATTCGTATTCGGGTACCACGTCCCCGTCTTCGGGCTCCTCTTCCACCGGAAGTCGAAGCCCAGAAACGCAAAGGAGGCGCCACGGTCGGTCATTGTCACCGTCCGCGTCTTCTCCGTGTTGAGCGACACGCCGAGTGCCTCCGCCCCCTGGCGGATGCGCTCCAGCGCCCGGGATGCCCACCTCCGTCCCTTCTCGGAATCGGGGGCAAGCACCACCATGTCGTCCAAGTACCGCGCGTAGCTGAGAAAGCCTCGTCCTCGGTCCAGAGCATGGTCGAGGTCGTTCAGCGCGATGTTGGCCAGCAACGGGGACAGGGGCGAGCCCTGCGGGATTCCATTGCCCCCCGTGCTCTTCAGGAACTGGTTTACGAGCGCAAGTACCTCGTCGTCCTGGACTCTTCGGGCCACCCGCTCCAGCAACGGCGCGTGCCGGATGCTGTCGAAGTATGCCTTCAAGTCCACGTCCACGACGTGGTGCCTGCGCCGTCGCAGCCCCTGCCGCACGGTGTCGATGGCTTAATGCGCCGAGCGCCCCGGCCTCGCCCCAAAGGAGCTGCCCGAGAAGTCGGCCTCGAAGATTGGCTCCAATACCAGCCGGAGAGCACCTTGGACGACGCGGTCTCGAATTGATGGAATCGAGATGACACGCACCTTGCCACCCTCCTTCGGAATCTCTCTTCGTCGGTACGGTCTGGGGCGGTAGGTGCCTGCGCGGAGTTCCTCGGCGACCGCACCGAGAAACCCTGCCCGTCCCTCATCCTCAATATGCTCGAAGGTAATGCCGTCTTGCCCGGGAGCCCCTCCGTTGCGCTTGGCTTCCAGGTAGGCGGCTTCGAGCACCTCGGGATTGAGGACGTGGACGTACAATCCCCAGAAGCGATGCTTCGGGGCGGATTTCGCCCGATGACCTATCCTCGCGCGGAGTTCCTGCGGACTGATGGTGGGCTTTGTCATCCCGCTCCCGCCTCGCTCCTCTGCTCGGAGTGCCTCCGGTAGGGGCCCTTCGCTCCACGGGTATTACCCCGCTTCCGCGCTACTACGACCCCATCCGCCGGGCTCTCGCCTTCGCCGGGCTTCGCCTCATCGGCTCGCCGCGGTTACCTTGCTTCCGCAGGTTTTCTCTGCAGGGCGAGGAGCCCTTCCCTGTTTCCACTCATGTCCTTGTGCGCGTGCCGTCGCCCTCTACCTCGCCGGGTGGTGCGCCCCTCGGTCGTTCTGCGGGGACGCCCTGCTGCCTTCGCCGTAGTTGTGGCGGCTCGGCCCCCGGAGGTATCAATTGACGGGGCCTCGACTGGGCATTCACTCGTCGTTACGGCCCGCGCACTCGCTCACCCCGCTGAAACGGGGCGTTGTCAGTGGGCTTCACCGCAGGGGTCTCCCCTGTCGGCGCCACCCCAGCTATGCGGCCTTGACCTGCTGCCGCCTCGGGACTTTCACCCTACGGGTCCATGAGTTCCTCCAGGCATCACACAACTACCTTGACGCTCACCGTACGTGTGGTGGGTGCTGGCGACCCCATGGTCGCGAATTGTAAGTGCCGTAATGGTGCCCATCAATCACAGTCCACGCCTCCCCGGTAGGGGCACTGGGGGCCGGTCAGTGTCCCTGCGTCACACCGTGGGCTATCCTCGAAGCCTCTCGGCGGAATCGTCCGCACCCGGTGCCTATGTCTACATTCGACTCGACCAAGACCCAGCTCAGCGTGCTGCTCTCGAGGGTTGTGGAGGGCAAGCTGCAATTGCCCGATTTCCAGCGTGGATGGGTCTGGGACGATGAGCACATACGCTCCCTGCTGGTCAGCATCGCGCGCTCGTTCCCCATAGGCGCGGTCATGCTTCTCGAGACCGGTGGCGAGACACGCTTCCAGGTGCGCCCGGTCGAGGGCGTCGACCTGCCACCGAATTCTTCCGCCCTCACCGAGCAGCTGCTCCTCGATGGTCAGCAGCGCCTCACGTCACTCACGCAGGTGCTGAAGTTCGACAAGCCCGTGGTGACGCGCGACGCGAAGAAGCGGGAGCTTCGGCTTCACTACTACTTCGACATCGAGAATGCGCTCCAGGGGCCCGACTCCCTCGCGGATGCAATCAAGGCCGTCGACGAGCAGCGCACGCTGCGCGAGGACTTCGGGCGCAAGGTGGTGCTCGACCTCAGCACGCGCGAGAAGGAGATCGAGACGTTCCACTTCCCGTGCAGCCAGATTCTCGATTCGAGCAAGTGGGAGTACGCGCTCGTCCAGGCGGACCGCGACAAGTTCATGCGGTTCATGGAGTTCCGCGAGAAGGTGCTCGACCCGTTCCGCCGTTACATGCTGCCGGTTATCAGCTTGACGAAGGCCACCTCGAAGGAAGCCGTCTGCCTCGTCTTCGAGAAGGTGAACACGGGGGGCGTGCCGCTCACGGTCTTCGAGCTCATCACGGCGACATGGGCCGCCGATGGCTTCAACCTGCGTGATGACTGGTTCGGGCCTCGTGGCAAGGGGGGTCGTCAAGCACGGCTCAGCAAGAGGCCGCTGCTCCGCGACCTCCAGCCGACGGACTTCCTGCAGGGGTTGTCGCTGCTCTACTCGCTGGAGCGGCGCAAGCAGGACCTCGCTGCGGGGCGCTCCGGGAAGGAGGTCACCAGCGTCACCGCGAAGCGTGAGCACGTGCTCGAGATGCCGCTCACCGTGTTCAAGAAGTGGGCAGAGCCGTTGACCCAGGGCTTCGAGCAGGCCGACCGCTTCTTGCGGAGCGAGGGATTCCATCACCCAAAGTTCCTCCCATACCGGACGCAGCTCACGCCCCTCGCCGCGGTGCTCGCGCACCTCGGGGAGCGCTGGCTCGAGCCGCAGATTAAATCGAAGCTCGCGCGGTGGTTTTGGTGTGGCGTCTTCGGCGAGCTCTACGGCGGCGCGGTCGAGACCCGCATCGCGCTCGACGTGCAGCAGCTCCTCACGTGGATCGACGGGTCCTCGACGCAAGAGCCGGCCACCGTGCAGGCCGCCGGGTTCAACCCGAACCGCCTCGACACGCTTCGCTCACGTACGAGCGCCGCGTACCGTGGGCTCTACGTGCTGCTCCAACGTGAAGGCGCCCGCGACTTCTTCTGGAAGACGCGCATGGTCGACCTCGACCGCGACGAGGCGAAGCTCGACATCCACCACATCTTCCCGAAGAAGTGGTGCGAGGACCGTGGCATCGCTCCTCGCGTCTTCAATGCCATCGTCAACAAGACGGCCATCTCCTACAAGGCGAACAGGATGATTGGCGGCAAGGCACCGTCGCTGTACTTGGCGCAGATCCAGGACCATTCCCAGGTCCAGTTGGCCGAAACCAAGATGGACGACATCCTCGCGAGTCATGTCATCCAGCCGGCGCTCCTGCGGACCGACTCGTTCGACGCGTTCTATGCCGCCCGCAGGAAGGCGCTGCTGGCGCTCGTCGAGCGTGCGATGGACAAGGTGTCGGCCGAGGCGTCGTCCGTCGTCGCCGACGATGGCGAGGAAGAGGACGTCGAGGAGGCGGACGAGGCCACCTGACGCTTCTGCTCCACGTGGGGGCCGCGGCACTTGCCGAGGGGCCGTACGAGCCCTCCCGCGTTTCCCGTGCGAGGGCTCGCGCCCTGCGTGAACGCAAGGGGCTCCGGGGATGGCGCCGCCCGGGACGGGACGGGCCCGTCCCTCGTTGCGCGTGTGCGCCCTGCGGGCCTCCGATGATTCCCCTCTCCGGTCTAGACCCCTCCCCCCTCCCCCATCCGCCGCCCGCAACCACTCTCGACAACGTCGGTTGGGACACTCCCACATGCCGGGCCAGTGTCGCGGCACTCACCGCGCTCGGGCCCACCATCCGCTTCACCATCTGCGCCTTGAATGCGTCTGTGTACGGCACTGCAAGCGCCGTGGGGCTCGCGATCAGCGCCTCACGCAGGTCTACAGGGAGCTTGTGCACCACCCCACCGGGCACGCTCTTGCGGGTCACGGAAGAGAGTCGGAGTGCAAGGGCCATCGGCGGTCACGCCGTTCGCTCGCTGGCCGTCGCGCGACCACGCGATCACCATTTGCCGCCACGCCAGATTCGGCAATACTTTTCCGACCATGCTCCAACGGCCCTGGCCCCTTGAGCTCACCGCGCGGCAGCTGATCCGCGATGACGTCTCCGTCGAGTCGCGTCTATCCGTGGTAGGGCTCGTTCGACTCGACGAAGTCCTGGCTGGACGCATGGCTCGCGGCATCAAGAGGGAGGTCGCCGAGTCCTGGATCGACATCCATCGCGGTTGGCTCAACGAGCGTTTCGGGTCCGAGGACCTGATGCCCGCCTTCACTCGGTGTTCTCGGCTACGGGACATCTCTGAGCTGCGCCTCGACTGCGACTGGCTCGGTGTCACGGGGGTAGCCGAGGTGCTTGCGTCACCGCTCCTGCATCACCTGGACGAACTCGAGCTGGCCGCCGGGCTCCACACGGTCGAGGCATACGAGCCGCTGGCTCGGCGCAAGATGACCCACTTGCGCCGCTTCGGCCTCGCGATGCCCGACGCCCAGGATGGTGACATCCCCGTGGGTGATGATCTGGCCGACCTCCTCGCGGCTGCCGGTCTCGAGCGTCTGGAGAGCCTCACGCTCCCCCGCGTCGGCATCGGCCCGGCGGGGCTGAGTCGTCTGTTCGACCTGCCCGCGTTGGCCTGGTTGGACCTCGCACGTTCCGAGATCGGCGAAGAGGGCTGCCACGCCCTGGCCCGAGCCTCGAGCCTGTCTCGCCTTCGAGGGCTCGATCTCGAGGGCTGTCTCGGCTTCGACGATGCCGGCGACTCGGCCTTGCCTGGCCCCGGCTTCTCGGCGCTCATGACGTCGCCGCGCCTGGCCGTCGCGCATCTCAGTCTGGGCGACGTCCCGGGAGCCGCCGCGGTGGTCGCCGGCTCGGCACGCATGACGACCGTCGAGCACCTCGTTCTCTGGGCAGTCGAGGATGACGAGCTCGCGTCCCTCATCGCGTCTCCCTACCTGACCGCTCTGCGCCACCTGCACCTACGGAGCTGCCATCTTTCGAGTACGACCCTCACCGGGTTTGGACGGTCTCCGCTTCTCGCCGCACTCGAGTCTCTGACCCTGAGCAACGATCTCACGGCGTCGCAGCAAGGTCTCGTCGCTCGGCGCCTGCCGCGCCTGCGCGAGCTCCGGCTGGAGGTCAACCACACGACCGCGGACAGCCTCGGCCGCGCCGACTTGCCCAACCTCACCGAGCTACACCTCGACTTCGACGCAACGGTCATGAGTCAGGATGAGGAGGTCGCGGGAACCGATCTGGATGCTGTCATCGCCGCGCTCGTGAGCGCGAAGGGCATGCCGCGTCTGACAGGGGTCGTCACGTCACCTGTTTCGCCCGAACACATGGACAGGCTCGTCGGCCGCTTCGGTACGGGATTCCGGACCAAGGGGTACTCGCTGACTGGCTCGGCCCAGGAGCGTTGAATCGCGACCCGAAAGGGTCAGCAACCACGGACTTGATTCTCTCGGGTCGTGCGTCAGGTGTGGTGGTGCAGGCTCTCCACCAGGTACGGGTCTCCCACCGGCAACATCGGCGACGTCCTCACCGCCCGAGTCACCGCCAGCGTGAACAGCGCCCCCACCCCCACCAACCCCGCCAGCTCATACACCCCCACCGTCAGCCCCTCCGGCTGGTGCGCGGGCGCCACCATCAACTGCAAATCCAACCAGCGCCCCACCAGCAGCACTCCCGCCACTCGTAGCAAGTGCGTCGGGTTCATCTTCGCGGGACGCGGCAACAACAACACGAACGGCAGCGCCCAGTTCAACACCACATTCACATAGAACGGCACCTCCCATCCGCCGTGCATCCGCGCGATGAAGTAGACCGTCTCCTCCGGAATGTTCGCGTACCAGATGAGCATGAACTGCGAGAACCAGAGGTAGGCCCACAGCGTCGCGAAGCCGAACATCAGCTTGCCCAGGTCATGCAAATGACTGGAGTTGAGCCGAGGTAGCGCCCCCGCCCGGTGCAGCAGCACCGCCACCACGGTGATTGCACACACGCTGGAGCTCAAGAGCCCCGCCACGTTGTAGAGCGCGTAGATGGTGCTGAACCAGTGCGGCTCCAGGCTCATCAGCCAGTCGAACGCCGCCAGGCAGAAGGTCAGCGAGAAGAGCACCAGGAACACCGCCGACACCGTCACGTTCTTCCGGGTCAACGGCTCGCCATGCTCCACGTCCTGTCGCAGCGAGTTGCGCCGCAACATCCACGTGAAGCCCACCCACACCGCCAACATCACCCCCATCCGAATCGCGAAGAAGGGAACGTTGAGGAAGGCCGCCTTCTCATGCAGCAGGTGGTCCGTCTCCATCACCCCCGGCCTCGCCCACGGATACAGCTTCGTGACGAACGGCAGCAGCGCCAGCATCGTCACCGCGCCCCAGGGCACGTAGGAAGCGAACGCCTCGGGAATGCGCTTGAAGACGGTGAACCACCCCGCGTTCGCCACGTACATCAGCGCGAGGAACACCGCGCCGCCCAACCCCAGGCACAGGAAGTAGAAGCCGCTGGTGAGCAGACTCGACAGCGCGCGCTCCGGAGCCTGCACCAACCCCAGCACGAGCACTCCCAGCCCCGCCCCCGCCGCCACCTGCGCCGCGCGGTGGAAGACGGGCGAGACCGCGAAGCCACCCCGCGACTCGGTGGCGACTGCATCGATAGGGGCGCTCATGGCGTCTCCTTGCGCGCCGTGCGCGCGGGGTTCTGGAGCGTGCGGAGGTAGTGGACCAGCTTCCACCGGTCCTCCGGCGCCACCTGCGAGCCGTGGGCCGGCATCAATCCCTGCCCATGGGTGATGATGTGGAAGATGCGTCCATCGGGAAGTCCCACCGCGTGCTCCGCCAGCAACGAGGGCGGCATTGGGAAGCGCGCCGTCACCGGACCATCCCCCAACCCTCCGGCCCCATGGCATGGCGAGCAGTAGCGCAGGAATGCCGTCTGGCCGCGCGCCACCACCTCGGGCGACGAAGGATACGGATTGCGCAGCTCGCTCCCGGCCCGCTCGGCCGCGTCAGGTCCGGCGAGCAGGTGCAACGGGAGGTGGCCTCGCGGCACGGTGCCCTTCGCCGGAGTCAGCAGCGTCTTGCCGTCCCCCGTGTTCGGGTTGGGCGCGAAGCTGTCGTACGGCACCGAGGCCACCATGTCCGGCGCGTACTCGAAGTTCGGCCGCGTCTCGTCCTGCTCACAGCCACCGACGGCCAGCCCCAGCGCCGCCAGTCCCACCCAGGTCTTCCTCACGGCGCCACCTCCCTCAAGTCCGTGGCCACCGCGCCATGCCGGCGCAGCAGGTCCTCGGCCGCCTCCAGCGACTCCGGGGACTGGCGCGGCGCGATGACAATGGCGAACCGGTCATCCGTCACCCTGGGCAATGTCTGGCGCTTGTTCCCCGGAAACAGCCGGGCCCTCACCAGGAACGCCGCCACCGTGCTCAGCGCGGCGAACAACACCGTCAGCTCGAACGTCACGGGGATAAAGGCCGGGAACGAGTTGAACGGCTTGCCTCCCACGTTGAGCGGCCAGCTCACCACGCTGGTGTAGATCTGAAGTGACAGGGCCAGCGTGCAGCCCAGGAGCCCCGCGCCAAAGCACACCCAGGTGAGCCGACCAGGCTTGAGCCCCATCGCATCATCCAGGCCGTGCACCGCGTAGGGCGTGTACACGTCGCGCAGGTCATGGCCCGCCTCTCGCACAGCGCGGGTGGCTTCGAGGACCTGCGCCTCATGCTCGAAATAGCCGATGAGGACCGGGGCGCTCATACGGGGACGTCCTTCCGGGTGGCGATGGCCAGCGGCGGGTTGAGTCGGGGCGACGCGGGCTCCGGCGACACGTCCCTCGCGGGGGCATGCGTCGGGGGATGCGCCTCGGCGTGCTCGTGAGGGCTCCTGGCGAAGCCCAGGACACTCTTCACCTCGCCGATGGAGATGATGGGCAGCACGCGCACGAAGAGCAGGAACAGGGTGAAGAAGAGGCCGAACGTCCCGATGAAGGTCCCCACCTCCACCATCGTCGGCGTGTACATGGACCAACTGCTGGGCAGGAAGTCGCGGTGCAGGCTGGTGACAATGATGACGAACCGCTCGAACCACATGCCCACGTTGATGACCAACGACAGCGCGAAGATGGCCGCGGGCGACGTGCGAATCTTCTTGAACCAGAACAGGTGCGGCGACACCACGTTGCACGCCACCATGATCCAATACGCCCACGCGTAGGGGCCGAACGCGCGGTTCATGAACGCGAAGCGCTCGTACGGATTGCCCGAATACCAGGCGATGAAGAACTCCGTCGCATACGCCAGCGAGACGAGGCCACCGGTGACGATGATGACCTTCGTCATGTTCTCCAGGTGGCGCAGCGTAATCAGGTGCTCGTAGCCCAGCACCACGCGGGTGATGATCATCAACGTCAGCACCATCGCGAAGCCGCTGAACACCGCTCCTGCCACGAAGTACGGCGGGAAGATGGTGGTGTGCCAGCCGGGAATCACCGACGTGGCGAAGTCCATCGAGACGATGGTGTGCACGCTGAGCACCAGCGGCGTCGCCAGCCCCGCGAGCAGCAGGTACACCGTCTCGTAGCGGCTCCACGTTCGGTGCGAGCCCGTCCATCCCAGCGACAGCACCTTGAAGACGGCCTTCTTCACGCCCGCCTTCAACCTGTCACGCACCGTGGCCAGGTCCGGAATCAGGCCCACGTACCAGAACACCGCCGACACGGTGAAGTACGTGGAGATGGCGAACACGTCCCACAACAGCGGCGAGCGGAAGTTCACCCACAGGCTGCCGCGAGTATTCGGGTAGGGCAGCACCCAGAAGGCCAGCCACGGCCGGCCCATGTGGATGACGGGGAAGAGCGCCGCGCACATGACGGCGAACAGCGTCATCGCCTCCGCCGCGCGGTTGATGCTGGTGCGCCACTTCTGCCGGAAGAGGAAGAGGATGGCGGAGATGAGCGTGCCCGCGTGGCCAATGCCCACCCAGAACACGAAGTTGGTGATGTCGAACGCCCAGCCGATGGTCTTGTTCAACCCCCACACGCCAATGCCGGTGCCCACCTGGTACGCGACGATTCCCGCGCCCGTGCCCAGCACGGACACCGCTGTCGCGAACGCCGCCCACCACTTCCACGTGGGCGCGCGCTCCATGGGTGCGCAGATCTCCTCGGTGAGCTGGCCCAGGGTGCGCGGCTCTGTAACCAGCGGCACGCGCAGCGGGGACAGGTGCTGTTGGCTCATGTTCCGCTTCCCGACCCGGTGTTCCGGATCTTCGTGAGGTAGGTGATGGACGGCCCGATGTTCAGCTCCTCCAGCAGCCGGAACGCGCGCCCGTCCTTCGCCAGCTTCGCCACGCGGCTGTTCGGGTCATTCACGTCCCCGAAGTGGATGGCCTTCGCGGGGCAGCTCTGCTGACAGGCCGTCTGGATGTCGCCGTCCTTCAGCGCCCGGCCCTCGCGAACAGCCTCCGCCTTGCCCTCCTGGACGCGCTGCACGCAGAGCGAGCACTTCTCCATGACGCCCCGGCTGCGCACCACCACGTCCGGGTTGAGCACCATCCGCTCCAGCGGCTCGTCGTGCGGATAGTCGAACCAGTTGAAGCGGCGGACCTTGGTGGGGCAGTTGTTCGCGCAGTAGCGCGTGCCCACGCAGCGGTTGTAGACCTGCTGGTTGAGCCCCTCGCTGGAGTGCACCGTCGCGAGCACCGGGCACACCGTCTCGCACGGCGCGTTCTCGCAGTGCTGGCACATCATCGGCTGATGCACCACCTGGGGGTTCGCCTCGTCGCCCTGGTAGTACCGGTCGATGCGCATCCAGTGCATCTCGCGCTGCCGCAGCACCTCCTCGCGCCCCACGCTGGGGATGTTGTTCTCCGCCTGGCACGACACCACGCACGCCGAGCAGCCCGTGCACGCACTCAGGTCCACCGTCAGCGCCCACCGGTGGCCCTTGTACTCATGGCCGGACCAGATGGAGAGCGGATGGGCGCCGTTGCCACCATGCCCGCCGTGCTCCTCGTTGCCCGCGCGCGGATTCGCCAGGAACGCGGCCAGCTCCGCCTCGCGCACGTGCGGCCGTCCCTCCAGGCTCGAGTGGGTCTGCGTGAGCGCCAGCTTCTGCCGCTCCCCCGTCCCCACCACCGTCGCCCCCGGCACCGAGCGCCGCACGCGCCCGTCCACCACCGCCGCCAGCGGGAAGACATTCGTGCCCACGCCGTCGCCGATGCGCCCTGCCCGCGTCCGGCCGTAGCCCACCGCGATGCCGAGCGCGGACGGGTGCGTCCCCGCCTGCACCAGCACGGGCAGGGACAGCGACTCGCCGCCCACGCGCACCTGCACCACATCGCCGTCGCGCAGGCCCAGCTCCTTCGCCCGTGAGGGCGCGATGAGCGCGGGGTTGCCCCAGGTCGCCTTGGTGATGGGGTCCGGAACCTCGTGGAGCCAGGCGTTGTTCGCGAGCGCGCCGTCGCGCAGCGCCACCGAGGGGAACAGCACCAGCTCCCACTCCACGGACGGACGGGCCACCGAGGCCAGCACCTTCGGTAGCGCGTCCTCGCGGAAGGACTGAGGCACCATCGGTGCCAGGGGAAGGGTCACGACACCTCGGCGGACCGCGTCGTCCCAGAAGGCACCGAAGGACGGCCCCGCCTGCGTGGCGTGTGGGAAGACCTCCACCTCCCAACGAGCCCGCAGGAAGTCATGATGGGACACGGGGGCGTCCGCCCACTTCAACAGCGACTCCACGGCGTCCCGGGTGTCATGCAGCGGTGCCACCGCGGGCTGACGCAGGGAGAGCACACCTCGACGAGGCTCCGCGTCACCCCACGACTCCAGCGGCGTGGAGGCCGGGGCATGCAGCTTCGTCAGGAGCGCCGTCTCATCCAGCCGGTCATTGAGCGCCACGGTGAGCGGCACGCTCTTCAACAGCGCGCCCAAGGCGTCTCCTCGTGGGTCCGCATGCGCGGGATTGACGCCGAGGAAGAGCACCGCGCCCACGCTCCCCGCGCCCAGCTCGGTCAACAGCTCGCCGTAGGACAGGGCCTGCTCGTCCAGCGCCACGCCCTCCGTCGGAAGCACCGTGGTGCCTTCATTGCCGAGCAACACGTTCGCCGTCGCGGCCAGCACCTGCGACGCCACTTCGTCACCGCCGCACACCACCAGCGACTCCGTGCGGTGCGACCACAGGGCGGCGGCAAGCTCGTCCAGCGCGGCCTCCTCCAGTCGCGAGGCCGGCAGTTCCTTCAAACCCGGGACGGAACGCCCCGCCTTCGCCGCGAGCCGGCGAACCACGTCGCCCAGGACGAGCGTCACCTCGGAGGGTGCCACCACGAAACGACGGTCGGCGGCGGCTCCGGTGAGCGTCATCACCGGCTCAATCTGGTAGTGCCGCGCCATCGACCTTCGCCCGGCGGCGTCGCGCGCCTCGGTGTACTGGCGTGTGAAGGCCACCGGCGACACCCACGTGCCCAGGAAGTCGGCGCCAAAGCTGGCGATGACCTGGGCCCGGTCGAAGCGATGGTCGGGCACCACGCGCGCGCCGTGCGTGAGGCGCCAGGCATCACCTATCGCGGCCAGCTCACCCAGCGGCTCGTAGCGCACCGTGCGCGCCAGCGGGTGCGCGGCCAGGAATTGCTTCACTCCCGCCTCGGCGGTGGGCCCCATCACCCACGGCAGCACCAGCCGGATGGACTTGCCCTCCTCGGCCGCCTTGCGCAGCCCGGCCTTCACCTCCGTATCGAGGTCCTTCCACGACACGCGATTGCAGGCGCGCGAAGGAAACCGCGCGCGGCTCGCGTCATAGAGCGAGAGCACGGACGCCTGCCCCACCGCGCACACACCTCCGCGCGACACGGGGTGCTCGTCATTACCCTCCACCTTGATGGGACGGCCGTCGCGCGTCTTCAGCAGCAGACCGCAGCGCGCGGAGCAGCCCTCGCAGGTGGACGCGTACCAGAGCGCCGTGCCCGGCATGACTTCGTCCGGCCGGGACACGTAGGGGATGAGCTTCTGCACCGGCGCGCGCTGACAGGCCACCATGGCCGCGGCGGCGCTCAGGCCCATCATCTTGAAGAAGTCGCGGCGGCTGCTCGCGTCCGGTGGTGTGTCCGCGACGCCCACCGGGAGTTCCTCGGGGAACTCGTCGCGCTTCTGCTCGAGCCACGCGGCGTCGGTGGCCTGCTCGGCCAGGCTCTGCCAGTACTTGGGAAGGGTGTCGGACATGGCGAGAGGTCCTCAGCGGTGGCAGCCCGAGCAATCCGAGGGCGGCCGGAGGATGCGGGGGGATTTGGACGGCTCGGGAAGAGGCGTGCCGGAAGACAGGGCCAGCAGCTCACCCGCGCGCGGTGCGGACGGCGTTGGCGCGGTCAGCGACTCCGTCGACGTCTTGCGGTGACAGTCCAGGCACCAGCCCATGGTCATGGGCTCCACCTGCTCCACGCGCACCATCTCCTGGACCTGGCCGTGGCACGCCTGGCACTTCAGCCCCGCGGTGACGTGGCTCGCATGGTTGAAGAAGGCGTGGTCCGGCAGACGGTGGACCCGCACCCACTCGATGGGCGCATTCGCCGCCACCGCCGCCGCCACCTTCTGGATCTCCGGCGAGTCCTTCTTCACCTGCGTGTGGCAGTTCATGCACACGCTGGCGGAAGGCACTCCCGCGTGACGACTGCGCTCCGCGCCCACGTGACAGTACTGACAGTCCAGTTCGTACTGGCCCGCGTGGACGGCATGGGAGAAAGCCACCGGCTGCGCGGGCATGTGGCCCTGCTGGTTGTTCACCGGGCCACTGCATCCCCCAAGGCTCAGCGCCGCGAGCGCACCGGCGTAGCCCAGGGCACGGAAGGAGCCGCGGCTCATGGCGTCTCCTCACGAGGCGTGGCGAGCAGCCCAGGATCGACTGGCTCGGGAGCACGCGCCGGTGCCGTCACCCGACTCATCCGGAAGAAGGGCGCCAGCGCCAACAGGCCAAAGCCCGTGAGCAGGTGGACCTGGAAGACGAGCGGCGCGGTGCGAATCAGCGTCGAGTCTGGCTGGAAGGCCAGCACCGAGCGCAGGTACGGCACCACCACGTGGACGAACCAGGCGGAGCCCCAGCGCAGCGACACCGCCACGTACACGCCCGTGAGCACCTGGGCGAACACCAGCCCCAGGGCGACCGCCGCGCCCCACTGTCCCTCGCGTGCCCGGCGCAGCGTCAGGGAGAACAAGCCCCAGCCCAGCAGCAGCGCGCCGATGAGGCTCACCGACTCCAGCGCGAACAGCCGCGATGGCGAGGCGTTGAAGGCCTGCATCGCGCGAGGCGCGGCGAGGCCCAGCAGGTGGTTGAACGCGACGATGGCGGCGCCCGCGAGCACGGCGCGACCGGCGGGAGTCCAGGGAGAACCCGGCGCGGGCGTCTCACGCAGCGTCAGCTTGCGGATGATGCCCGCGAGCGCGATGCCCGCCGCCGCGTATGGAACGAAGGAGAAGAGGAGGGAGTCGCTCACGAGTGACCTCGCGCGGACGGCGTGGTGAAGACCACCCCGATGAAGCCCAGCGCCGCGACCAGCCCGACGACGCCCAGGTAGAAGAAGTCGCGGTCCGCGCGCGGACGGCTGCCATCACGAGAGGCGTCCGCGAGGTAGGCCTTGAGGGCGTATTGCTCCTCCTCAATGAGCGGCGCCTTCGCGTAGAGCGCGCCCATCATCGGCCCCTCCAGCTTCGCGAGCGCGGGCCGCATTCCCTTCTCGCCCATGCGCGCGAAGGCGAAGGTGAGGTTGGGGCCCAGCGTGCCGCCACCCGCGATGCCCAGGCCACGCACGTCATGGCAGCCGATGCAGGCGGCGCCTCCGTGAGTCAGTGGCTCGGTGCCGTCGAAGAGACGACGGCCCCGCGCGATTTCCTCGGGCGTGGCATCCGTGCCCATCTTCTCCGCTGGAGAGGGCTTGCAGCCGCCCCTCCCCTTCTGCGTGCACTCGCGGAAGAAGGCGAAGAGGCTGGCACGCTCCGCGTCGGACAACGCCTGGTCCGGCATGCGCACGCCGTTGAACTTCGCGAGCAACTCACCCGCGATGGGGTCTCCCGCGTCGATGAGCGCGCCCGGGCTCTTGATGAAACGGGTGAGCCAGGCTTCGTCGCGACGCTCCAGCACCCCGTGCAGGTCCGGACCAATACGGTCGCCCTCGCCCACCGAGTGGCAGGTCGCGCACCGCTGGGTGAAGAGCTGCGCGCCCTGTCCCGAGGCCTGCGCCAGCGCGGACGGCGCGGCCAGCACGGCCAGGAGCGGAATGATGGGGACGAGCGTTCGCTCCTGACGCGGCCATCCTCCCAGCACACGTGTCCGCATTGCTGCGTGCCCCTCCTCACGGGGAAGCCGAGCCCATTGCTCGGCACACGCGGCATCAGTGCAACCAGGAGGCCAGGGGGCTCATCGGCTCAGGGCCGCACGGAGCACCGGAAATCGTGAGAAGGGAGCGCAGCATTTGCGCCGCGTGACGCGAGCGGACGCACCGTTTGCCAGGGCACGAACGGACTCGGGCTCCGCGCCACGCCTCCAAGGCGGCGTCCTACCGGGCCGGTGCGCATGCGCCGTCGGCTCGCGCGGCAGGAAGCACCGTGACGCACGGAAGCGAGCCTGCCCGGCAACGAGCAGCTTCGACCTCGACCGGGTGCGCGCATCCCAATGGAGGCCTCGTCCGCGCCACGAGAGGTCGGCAGGGCTCGCTCGCACCTCCGTGCAGGGAGGGCCGACGAGCAGCCCTGCGCGCTGCTGGGAGCGGTGCACGCCCTCCAGCGGAGACGAGCAACACAGAGCCGCGCGGGGAGCCATGCGCTCCACCCGCGCGGCACGGGCTCACATCGCGGTGCTGGTGAACACGCCGCGGCCGATGGCCATGATGCCACCGATGATGAACACGAAGGCGAGCCCCACGCCCACCAGCGGCAGCGCATAACCGGGCTGCGGACGTCGGCGGTTGACCGAGAGGAGCACCTGCGCGACGACGGCGGCCAGCACCATCATCACGATGTGGCCGATGAGCGCCGGGTAATAGAAGCGCGTCACCAGCACGAGGATGCCGAGCAACACCTGGAGGTGCAGCAGCCCCGCGAAGGAAGCGCCGAGGATGCGTCCGCCCTTGTCGAACGGACGCTTCGTGGCGAACCCGAAGGCGAAGTAGGCGATGGCCAACACGCCCGCGAGCAGCACCAGATAGCGAAGCCCTGAGTGGGCGTAGAAGAACATTCGGTCCATGGGGCTCGCGGTTTAGCAACGCACGGGGTGGGAAGCACGTTTCAAGACGGATCTGCCTCGGGCGTCTTCTTCGTGCTGGGGGGAAGCGGCGGCGCGGCGATGCGCTCTCGGGGCGGCAGCGCCCCCGTGAGGCTCGTGAGGAAGGCCACCAGGTCCTCCACCTCCCCGTCCGTCAGCGTCCGCGCCAACTGGTGCTTCGCCATCAGTCGCACCATCGTCGGCAGGTCCTTCACGCTGCCGTCATGCAGGTACGGTCCCGTCCGCTCGACGTCACGCAGCGTGGGCACCCGGAACTTGCCCCGGTCATCCTCGTTCTTGGTCGCGTCGAACCGGCCCGCGTCCGTCAGGCCCGGGTAGTCCTCCAGCAGCCCCAGCTTCTGGAACGACAGGCCCCCCACCGCCGGGCCGTTGTGGCACGTGGTGCAGCCCGTGACGACAAAGAGCTGGAGGCCGCGCAGCTCCGGTTCGGTCAGCGCGGCATGTTCGCCCGCGAGGAAGCGGTCGAAGCGCGAGGTCGTGGTGAGCCCCCGCTCGAAGGCGGCGATGGCGCGCGCGGCGTTCGTCAGTGACACCGGCCGCTTCTCCCCGGGAAACGCGTCGCGGAAGCGCGTGACGTACTCGGGAATGGACGACAGCGTGGCCACCACGCGCCGCTCGTCCGGCATGGCCATCTCCACCGGGTTCAGGATGGGGCCGGACGCCTGCGCCTCCAGCGTGTCCGCCCGCCCATCCCAGAACTGCGCGATGTGGCCCGCCGCGTTGTAGACGGTGGGCGAGTTGCGCGTGCCCTTCTGCCCTTTGTGCCCGTCCGACAGCGCCTTGTTGTCCACGCCGTAGGTGTCCAGGCCGTGGCACGTGTTGCAGGAGACGTCGTGGTTCTTCGACAGGCGCGGCTCGAAGAAGAGCATGCGGCCCAGCAGCACCTGCGCCTCGGTGTCCTTGGGCGCGAGCTTCGCATCCTTCGCCAGAGGAAGCGGGCGGAAGAAGTGCGCGAGCTGCTCGGGCGTCATCGGCTTGGGGCCCTTCGGCTTCGGAGCGGCCTGCGCCACCACCGGCGCGGGCGCTGCGACCTCCTGCTTCCGCTCGCACGCCGTCAGCCCACCCGCGCCGAGCGAGGTCAACGTGAGCAGCGTCAGGAACCGATTGCGCGACATGAGGCACTCCAGGGGCGTGGACAGGGCGGCACGCTACCAGTCCACCTCCCGCGTGGCGCCCGCGTCTTGATGACGCACCCCACGCCCTCTTTCAGCGTCCATCAGCCCCGCCGTCAGCGGTCGCCCCCTCGCCGCCTCGCTCCACGGACATGCGGGTCCGGGCTGCGCGGCCGCGGAGGCGCGGCTACCTCCTCCTCTGGACCAGGTCATTCCGCAGCGGCGCATCCGCGCCATGACGCGCGGCGGAAGTGCCCGGCTCCGAAGACGACGAGGAGGATGGATGCGGGATGAACGCGCTGGGGAGACGGACGAGACGCCCGAGGACATCGAGGTGCTCGTCTGTCGCAAGTGCCTGATGCGCGGCGGCGCCAGGTCGGGTGGCATCGAGCTGCCGCGCTGGCTCCAGCGCTCGCTGAGCGAGCGAGGGCTCTCCGACTCCGTGCGGGTCATGCCCACCGGCTGCTTGCGGCAGTGCCCCCGAGGACAGGTCACCGTGCTCGTCACCGGCGGAGGCGCGCGACAAGGCAGTGCCTTGATGACGGTGGAGCCGCTCATGGAGCGCGAGAAGCTGCTGCGACTCATCGAAGCGCGCGCGCGTCCCGACGAAGACCTCTTGTCGACCCGGTCCGACGCCACGTCCTCCGGGGACGAGCACGACGAGCGGAACATCCCGTCGTAGCGTCGCCGCCGGGCCCGCACTCGACGGTGGACCGAAGACGAGCCGGTCGATCAGCCACGCCACGCCCAGACCCGTCGCCGTCCCCGCCGCGTCCCACGCCAGGTCCTTGAACGAGAAGCGCGTCCCACGCCCCAGGTCGTACAGTTCCTTGCCCACGCCGACCCCGAGCGCGAGCCCAGCGCCCGTCCACAAGCGCGCCTCGGGCAGCTCGAAGAGAAGCGCGCCCGCGCCATAACCCACACCCGCCAGGACGAAGCACGCCGCGAAGTGCTTCGGCTTGTCGGAGCCCAGCCAGTCATCTCCTGACGCGGCCCGCGCGGGAGTCGTGGTGGACAACAGCAGCAGCGGGGCAACCAGGCGCTTGGAAAGGGTCCGCATGCCCAGGCATGTAGCACCCCACGGACCGTCCAGGTGGCTCGCCCGGAGCGTGGCAGAGACCGCGTCCAGCCGTGCCTTTTCGAGACGCGGCCCTTGGGTCGTCCTATGCTCCGGGTCGCGTGAAACGACTCGGCCCCTCGTTCACCTTCCAGCAGCAATCGAACCGGCACCCCGGGCTCGACGGGGCGCGCGGGCTAGCGGTCCTCGCCATGGTGCTGGGACATACGCTGGACGCGCTGCTCTCGCCCGAAGCTCGCCTGAATCCCTGGGTGCAGCACTACTGGAGCTTTCGCGGAATCACCGCGCCCCTCTTCCTCCTCGTGAGTGGATGGGCCGTGGTCGCGGCGCTGGGAACCAAGCCCAATGCCGCGCGCGACTCGCTCGGTCGTCGCGTCCGTCGGTCGCTGTTGCTGTTGTTCCTCGGCTACGTCCTGCACTGGCCCGGCTGGCCGGCGGTGCATGACATGGGCTGGTCGGACGCGATGCTGTCGCGCGTCTTCGCCTTCGATGCGCTCCAATGCATCGGCTTCGCGCTGCTCGTGGGCTCCGTGCTGCTCGCGCTCGTGCCCGCGCGAGGAGGCCGTCCGCTCGTCCTGTTCACCCTGGCCGTGGCCGTCCCGCTGGCGAGCGCGACGATGTGGCGGCTGGGCGTGGGGCTGCCCGCGCCGGTCCAACAGTTCCTGGGCAGTGGCGAGGGCAGCCGCTTCCCTTTCTTCCCCTGGGCGGGCTTCTTCTTCGCGGGGGCCTTCGCCGCCTATGCGCTTCATCTGTTGAAGCCGGGCTGGCCCCAGGGCCTGGCGCTGCTGGCGCTGGGCTCGGGGGTGCTCGGGCTCACCCAGCTCACGGTGGCCGACTGGGGCCCCGCGAGCGCGTGGATGGTGGCCTACCGCGTGGGCCAGGGGCTCATGGTGCTGGGGGTGGTGAACCTGGCCCCCGTTCGACTCAGTGGGCTGCTGGCGCCCCTGGGCAGGCTGTCACTGTGGCTCTATGTCCTGCACCTGCCGGTGGTGTACGGCTGGGCGGACATCGCGGGACTCGCCAGCCGCGTGGGCCCCACGCTGGGGATTCCCGCCGCGTTGGGCGTGGGACTCGGCCTGCTGCTGGTCTGCGCGGGTGTGGCCCGGCTTGGCCGCTGGCTGACGGACCAGGCCCGCCCCTGGCGCTCGGGCTCCACCACGCTGAAGGCCAACCTCAGCAGCGCCCGGATGAGTCCGCGAGGCTGAGGCCCCGAGCCGCGCGGCTCAGTGTCGCGGCTCGTCCTCGGTGAACTCCGCGTCGACTTCGGACCGCGAAGCCCCGGAGCGCATTCGCGCGGACGGGCTCGCCGCGTCGTCCGTCCACGACTCGGGGAACGGAGCGCGGGGGGAAGGCTCGCCCGAGAATGGCCCCGGAAAGCCCACGCCTCCGAGGGTGGTGACGCGCAGCGAGCCGTCGCGCATGCGTCGCTCCACGGCACGGCGAAGGCGCGCCGTCACGAACCTCCGCACGGGCGGCAAGAGCAGCGACAGTCCCACCACATCGGTGAGGACACCGGGAATCACCAGCAGCACGCCGCCGAGCATGACCAGCGCGCCGCTGAACAACCCCTCCTCGGGGACCTGCCCCCGGGCCAGGGCGTCTCGCCAGCGGCGCATCACCCTGCCGCCCTCGCGACGGGCGAGCCACGAGCCCACCACACCCGTCAGCAACACCACGCCGAGCGTCGGCAGGAATCCCACCTCACGGCCAATGACGACCAGGAGGTACAGCTCCACGAAGGGAACGATGAGCGCGAGCAGGAAGTACTTGAACACGCCCACAACCTAACGCCGAGCGCTCCCTCGTGCCGGACAACCCTGCGGGCAAGCAGGCGCCTTCATGCCCGCCCGGAGGACCTAACGCCCGCCGAGGCCCGACAGCATCGAGTCCACGAGCAGGTACAGGAAGAAGAAGGCGCCAATGGCGATGAGGAAGAACTTCGCGCCCGGCTGGAAGCCCCTGGGCCCTTCCGTCGTCAGCGGCGTGTACGAGGAAGAGGCGCCCATCGTCTCGGACGACATCCCGGAGGCGCCGCCCGCGTAGCGCACCGTGCGCATGTACTGGTCCGCGACCACGCCCTCGTCGGAAGCCACCAGGGAGCGGCCCAATTGGGGGTCCACGAGCCGGGCGCCAGCCTTGGAGGCCAGTTGGGCGGCCTCGGCCACCACCTCGCGCACCAGGTCCGAGCGCTCGGCGAGGGGGATTCGCAGCTCGGTGGCCACCACCCGGCCCCCTTCGCGCAGCACTCCCACCTCCACGTCGCCGTGCTGGAAATGCCAGAGGCGGTTGCCGTCCGGACGGACGGTCACCCGCTTCTGCGAGAGGAGGCCATCCACCCGCGCCGCCTCGTAGGGCATGCCCGGCGTCATCGTCTGTAGGAGCAACTCGTATCTCACGCGGGTTGCGAGTATACGCCGCGAATCGCCATGCCCACCTCATCCAAGCCCCCTTCTGGCCCCCATCGCGGTGGCAGGCCCTCCTCCCCGCCTCACGGTTCGGGCCGTGGCCGCCCCCACCACCGTCCCGAAAAGGTCGCCCCGGACCGGACTTCCCCCGAGATTGGCCCGGACGGGCTGCCCCAGGTCTCCCTGGTGCGCCGGGGCGTGGACCGCTGGCAGGCGGGGCACCCGTGGATTTATCGCGCGGACCTCAACGGTGACCCGGGCCTCGTCGGCGGCGAGGTGGTGCGCGTGGTGGACGGGCGCGGCTGGTTCATCGGCAAGGCGTTCTATTCGCGCCAGTCGAAGATTTCGCTGCGCTGGCTCAGCTTCGACGACGTGGCCGTGGACGACGACTTCTTCCGTCAGCGCCTGCTGGCCGCGCAGGCCCTGCGCACCCGCGCGCTCCCGGGCGAGACGACGTACCGGCTGATGCACGGCGAGGCGGACGGGATTCCGGGCCTCGTGGTGGACCGCTACGGCGACTACCTCAGCGTCCAGTTCCTGGTGCCCGCCGTGGAGCAGCGCAAGGCGCTCATCGCGGACCTGCTGCAGGAGCAGTTCCAGCCGAAGGGCATCGTCAACCGCTCGGACGTGAGCGTGCGCCACCTGGAGGGCCTGACGCCGGAGAAGGGCATGCTGCGCGGCGAGGCGCCCGGCCCCGTCTCCTTCGACGAGGGCCTGGTGCGCGTGCGCGCGGACCTGCTCGAGGGCCAGAAGACGGGCGCGTTCCTGGACCAGCGGGAGAACCACGTCGTCGCCGCGCAGTACGCCCATGGCGAGGCGCTGGACTGCTTCTCGTATGTGGGAGGCTTCGCCCTCCAGCTCGCCACGCGCGCCCAGAGCGTCACGGCGGTGGAGATTTCGGAGCTGGCGGCCGCCCAACTGCGCGACAACGCCGCCGCCAACAAGCTCTCCAACCTGAACGTCGTGGTGGCCAACGCCTTCGACTTCCTGCGCGACGCCGTGGACGAGGGTCGCAAGTTCGACACCATCGTCCTGGACCCGCCGTCCTTCGCGAAGAACAAGGACGCCATCGCCGCCGCGGTGCGCGGCTACAAGGAAATCAACCTCCGCGCCATGCAGCTGTTGCGGCCCGGCGGCATCCTCATCACCGCGAGCTGCACGTACCACGTGGACGAGCAGGCGTTCGAGGACATGCTCGCCTCCGCCGCCGCGGATGCGCGCCGCCGCATGCAGATCATCGAGCGACGTGGCGCCGGCAAGGACCACCCCGTGCTGCTCAACCTGCGGGAAACCCGCTACCTGAAGTGTTACGTGCTGCGCGCCCTGTGAGGCCCCCCGCATCGACCCGCGCTCCGGTGGCATGAGACAACGGCGCTGACCATGCGGACCCGGGACTGGGATGAAGACGAGGACTCGCGCGCGCCAGGGGGCACTCGCGAGAAGGAGCGCGCACTGAAGGAAGTGCGCACCATCTACCGTCAAGCGGACGCCGCCTACGTCCCCTTCTCGTGTTCCGCCAGCGGCGAGTGCTGCCAGCTGGCCACGACGGGCCGCCAGCCCTGGCTGTGGCTGCCCGAGTGGGAACTCCTGACGAAGGGCCGTCCCCTGCCCCCACCCCGCGCGGACGGCGGGTGCCCCTACCTGGATGCGGCGGGCAAGCGCTGCACCGTGTACGCGGACCGTCCGTTCGGCTGCCGCACGTTCTTCTGCGAGCGCATTCGCGGCCCCGCACGCCAACCCGCGGAGACCGTGGGCGTGCTGCTCGAGCGCCTGGAGCGCGTGTCCCAGAGCCGGGATGCCACGCTGAAAGCGCCGCGTCCCCTGCTCGAATGGCACGCGGAGGCAATCGCCTCGGCGGCGTCGCGACAGACACCCTGACGGGTCTGTCTGTACCGCGCCCGCACCCGGTCTGCGATGAATCCGGCTCTTGGAGTCAAGGCAACGTTGCAATTCGGGAGTTTTGATAACAGGGGAGCATGTATCAGGGTGAACTCGTCCGCTGACGGGGCAATGATTGCAGCGTCAATCGGATGCGGAGGCGTGGGCTTGCGGAGAAGTCGGATGCAGGGAGCGACAGGTCATCGAAGCCACCCGATGAAAAGTCGGGAGTCGCTGCCGTGATTTCTCCTCGCTGGCTCGTGGCACCTCAGGAGTTCAAGGGCACCCTCACGGCCGCGGAAGCCGCCGAGGCCATGGCCAAGGGCGTGCGGGAAATCTCGCCCGAGGTGGTGCTGGATGTCGCCCCGCTCGCCGACGGTGGACCTGGCACGGTGGACGCGCTGCTGTCGGGCACGCGGGGCGAGCGCCGCGTGTGCCATGTGCATGGTCCGTTGGGTCAGCAGGTGGAGGCCCACTGGGCCTTGCTGGAGGATGGCCGCACCGCGGTGGTGGAGATGGCGGCGGCGTCCGGGCTGACGCGGATGGAGCCCACTCCGAGCAACGCGCGACGGGCCTCCACGTATGGCACGGGCGAGCTGATGCGCGCCGCGCTGGACGCGGGCTGCGAGCGGCTCATCGTCGGCCTGGGTGGCAGCGCCACGACAGACGGCGGCACGGGCGCGTTGACGGCATTGGGCTATCGCTTCCTGGACGTGCACGGCAACCCGCTGCCGCCGGGTGGAGGCGCGCTGGCGGCGCTGGCTCGGGTGGAGGCGACGGAGCGTCATCCCCGGCTCGGACAGGTGGAGCTGATGGGTGCCACGGATGTCACGTCGCCGCTGCTCGGGGCAGATGGCGCCGCGCACCTGTTCAGTCCGCAGAAGGGCGCGGACGCGGAGGTGGTCGAGGCGCTGGAAGCGGCGCTGGCGCACTTCGCGCGCGTGGTGGGCGACACGGCGGCGGGCTGGCCCGGTGCGGGTGCCGCGGGCGGCTTCGGGTTCGGACTGACGGCGCTCGCGGGTGCGCGACTGGTGCCCGGGTATGAGCTGGTTTCGCGCGCTCTGGGACTGGAGCGGCGCGTGTTGCTCGCGGAGGTGGTGCTCACGGGCGAGGGCCGCTTCGACCGGCAGACGTCCCTGGGCAAGGGGCCTGGTGGGCTGGCGCGACTGGCGCGAGAGCACGGCACGCCGGTGGAGCTGTTCGCAGGCTCGGTGCAGCGCGATGAGGGACTGGAGTTGGACTTGTTCCACACGGTGGTGGACCTGAGCGCCCAGGCGCGTCCGGGGGCCTCGGCGGCGGACGTGCTCCGTGAAGCCGTGGCGCGGTGGACGGTGGCGCGGCTCAAGTCCGGTCGCTGACAGTCTCGGCCTCGCCCGGGATGTAGGCCGCCGCACAAGGAGACCTGTCCTGTGGCGCGGGAGGGCTTGCCCGCGAGGCGCTCGGCAAGGGGATGGGGCGCGCGCGCCTGCACACGCACGGGAGGGAGCGGTACACTTCACGGCCATGCGCCACGTCCTGCTCGCCGCTACCGCAGCATGCCTTGCGTCCGCCTGCACCGAGGGGTCGCTCCGCACCGCCTCGGCGTCCCCCTCGTCCCAGGCTCGAAGTGGTGAAGCCCCTCCGCCCTCCCGTGCGGATTCTCCGGTGATGGGTCAGGGAACTGGCGGCACGGGCCATGCGCCAGGCACGAGTGCATCCCCCTCCACGACGGCGCAGGGCACGGGCGGAAGCTCGAACTCCGGGGTCACGCCGGCCACTGGCACGAAAGGCAACGCGAGCACTGGCAACACGACGGCTCCGGGCACGGGAGGCAACCCAGGCACAGGGGCCACGACGGCACAGGGCACGGGAGGCGACCCGAGCCCCGCGTCCACGACACCGCCCGCGACAGCCCCAGGCGCAGGCAGCCCCGCTCCCACGGCGTCCGCATCGGGTCCCTGCGCACGCGATGAGACCTTCCGCATCACCACGGTGGGCAAGGGCACGCGCCCTGCCCTTCAGGTGGAGCCGGACCCTGGCCATGGGAAGGCCCTGCGAGCAGCGGAAGTGGACCTGGACGGCCGTGGCCAGCAGGACCTCTACGTCGTCTTCCCCACGGACGCCGGGAGCGATGGCGCCACCGTGCAGGCCCTCTACGTCCACTGCAGCGGAGACCGGTACGCCCCCGTCTGGGGCCCCGAGTACACGCTGGAGCTCAAGCCGCTGGACACCCGCACCCAGGGCTGGCGCGACGTGGTGCACCGGGAAAAGGGCGGCACGCTCGATGCGCCCACGACGAAGCGCGTGACGATGCGCTTCCAGGGCGACACCTACCAGGACGCATCCACGGAGACGGAGAAGCCCTGACGGGCGACTCCGCCTCCCGGCGACTCAAGGCACGTCGAAGTTGAACGAGTTGCGCGTCGACAACAGCGTGGTGCCCGCGGGAAGCGCGAGCTGGTAGTTGCGCGGATTCGTCGTCTGCACCGTGCCCCCAAGCCAGCCCGGCCAGTTCGCCACGTTGTCCACCGAGTCATTCACGCTGGAGGCTTCCGCGAGAATGTGGGTGATGAGCGCCGTCTCGTGAGCGTTGGTCCAGAGGTTGGGGGCCTGGGTCCAATTGAGCGTGGGGTTCGCCTGCTTCGCGGCCGTGAAGGCATTGCGCAGCCGCTGCCCCGCGGAGTTCTGCGCCGCGACATGGCCGGGACGGAAGATGTGCCAGCGCAGCAGGATGCCCATGAGCTTCTCGGACGTCGCCACGTCGCCGACGGTCGGAGCACGCGCGTTGGCGCCGGTGCCCACGTTGGCCACACCCGTGCCCCAGGGCGTGTCGCGGATGTCTCGCAGGCGGATGCGGGCCGCGTTCCACATGGCGCGCTGGAATCCCTCGATGGTCCGTCCCGCCATCTGGAAGCGGTAGTACCAGTGATACGTCTTGTAGTAGTTGCCCGCCGATTCCGTCTCGTCCATCCGCGCCCAGGTCGCGTCGTCGCGCTGCTGCGCGGGCCAACCCGAGTACTTCTTGCCACTGCTGCTGTAGAGCGTGGCGCCGTTGCCGGCCCCCGCGTCCCAGTCCTCGTCGATGCGCAGGCCGAAGAACTCGATGGCCTCCTCGAAGGCGGCCTGGTTGCTGGAGCGCAGGTAGGCGAGGAAGCCGCACAGCTCACCCTCGGAGGGCTCGGCGCTGCCGGCGAAGAGGATGCCCAGCGTCCAGTGACACGGCCCCAGTGAGATGAAGGCGTTGTCGTAGGCGTTGAGCGAGTCGAAGTACCCCAGGTTCTCCTGCTCGGCGGCGGCGCGGACCACTTTGTAGGTGGAGCGCTGGGAGGCCGTCATCGAGTTGTAGTTGGCGACGCCCACCAGGTTGGACGGCAGCAACTCCGACGTCGCCCACGTGTGTCGGGTGGGCATGCTCACCGGCCCGCCGTAGCTGGGATAGGTGGTGTACGTGCCGAGCACGCGCAGGTCGTCCTCGTTCCGGCCGGTGGGCAGCGTGTAGTAGCCGGTGAAGTCGCGCACGTAGATGCGCGGCGCGGTGTTGGCGCAGTCGTCGTGCCGCCAGAGGTTGTCCTGGAAGACCGTGGTGGGGTTGCCGTTCGCCACGTTCATCGCCCGGACGATGACGGGGCAGCGCCAACGATTGGTGAGCCAGTGACGGATGCGCTGCTCGGTGTCGTCGTTGACGATGCCGCTGACCGCGCCCTGGTAGACCTGGGTGTTGGCCACCTGGGACAGCCGCTCCACGTAGTTGGTGCTCGTGTTGGCGGTGTCCTCCTGCGCGACGTTCTCCATCTTCGAGTAGATCTGGAACTCGCGCACGGCCCAGTCGGTGCCCAGTCCGAAGGCGCCGTCCGGAGTGCCGCCGATGAGGAAGCCCAGCTCGCGCAGGTCACGCTGGAGCCGGAGCACGTGCGTGGGCGCGGTGAGGGCATTGCCCACGGTGCCAGTACCGGGAGCGACCAGGGTGGGAGCGCCGTTGTTGCCCTGGGCGACAGGCTGTACCGCGCCACCCCAGCGGTGCTGGTCGTCGCGGTCCCTTCGCTGGAGGACGAAGCCACCGTAGCGATGCGTGTCCACGGCCGTGGCGCTCTGCTGCGCGGTGGCGGCGGCAGCCGTGCCACCCGTCGCCGCGCCGCCCGTCGAGGTCCCTCCGCCAGTCTGCCCCGTCGCGGCGGTCGTCGTGCCCGAGCCACCCGTGCCAGTACCGCTCTGCGCGGTCGTAGCCGTCGTCGTGCCCGAACCACCCGTGCCGCTCGCCGAGCCACCCGTGCTCGAACCACCACCCTGCGGACTCGCACTCGCCGAACCCGTCGCAGGAGGCGGAGGTGCTCCCGCTCCCGCCGACGACTCACCACCTGGTGAGCCTCCACCCTCCTCGACTTCCTCCTCGTCATCGTCCGACCCGAAGGACGGCGGCAGGACCTCCGTGCCTCCGTTCTGCTCGTGCCGGTCCGCGAGGCTCTCGAGCGTCTCCTTGCTCAGCTCACCCGTGGGAGTCAGGAGCAGCGCCAACTGGAAGCTGGCCAGCGCCGTGCGGGTGTCCTCCGTCAGCTCGTTGTTGATGGGGCCGTTGTACCAACCCAGGTTCGCCAGTCGCGCCTGCACGCCACTGAGCGCATCCAGCGGGTCCAGGTGGCCCAGCTTCAACTGCCACTCACACGACAGCTCGGGCTCCTCGGAGGTCCAGACCTTGAGCGTGGCCTCCGTCGCTTCCGGTGGCAGCGGCTGGTCCAGGAGCCCCTGGAAGGTGAGCGTCCCCTTCAGCAGCTTCTCGCCCAGCTTCAGCTCGTAGCGCTTGAGCCCCAGCGGCGCGTTCGCCCGTCGCATGCCCAGCCGGATGCGGTCCGGCGGGTCTCCGCCCTGCAAGCTGTAGCTGGAGCCCGCGGAGACCTTGAGTCCCGGCAGCTCCGGGATGACCACCTCGTCATCCACCTGGAGGCAGAACGGATTCGTCCGCTTCGCGCGCAGGGGCGCGTTGTCCGGGTGGTCCCAGAGTTCCTGCCACTTGGCGAACCCATACTGCCGAGCAATCTTCGAGAGCCACTCCCCCTGCTTGACCTTGTGCCGTGTGCTCATTGCGAGTTGGGTCCTTCCAGCGAATCAGCCCTGCGGTTTCGGGAACGACAGCACGGACTCACCTTCCGGCAGCTTGTCGAGCTTCGCGCCGCCCTGCCCGTCCAGCGTGCCCTTGCGGACACTGCCATCCGGCAACTTGAGCTCGAACTCGCGCCCCTCCACGGACCCGCCGCTCCGGCTCTTCATCTTGATTTTCATCGAGCCCGACTCGGCCGGCGGCAGCTTTCCAATCTCCTTGAGGCTGATGGACTCGCTCTTCGCCGAACCCGCCGCCTCCATCTTCACCTTGGCGCCCTTGAACTTCACCTCGGAGCCATCCAGCGTGAGCGTCTTGGCGTAGAGCTTCACGTTGCCGGACTTCTCCACCTGCAACGCCAGGTTCCCGTTGACGATGACGGAGAGCTTGTCGGACTTGAGCGAGTACGTCTTGGCCATCAAGGTCGTCTCCTCCTTGACGGCAATCTGGAACAGGCCCTTCACCTCTTCCTTCAGGTCCTTGCCCACCGTCACCGTGGCGCCGCCCTTCACCTCGGTCTTCCAGTCGGTGCCGACCTTCCGCTCCGTCTTCTCCGCCACCGTCTCGCTGCGGTGACCCATGACGTTCTCGAAGTGCGCGGCACCGACCTGAAGCGACTTCACACCTCCGGTCGCCTCGTTCAAGGCCAGCGCGACGGACACCGCCAGCGCTCCGCCAATCGTGGTGGCCTTCGCCGCGCCCACCATCTCCGATGAAGCCTTGGAGACGTCCACGAAGAGGTTGCCGCCCACCGACATCACCTGGTTGCCGTCGACCGCCTCGTCGTGGCTCCCGAGCGTGGTGCTCTCACGGTCCTTCTCCACCAGCAGCGACTGGTTGCCCTCCACCATCGCCACGTCGTGCTTCTTCACCAGCAACGACTGGAACCCCTCCACCGTGCGCTTGCGGTCCTTCTTCACCAGCAGCGACTCGTACCCACCGACCTGCTGGTCCTTGTTGTTCTCCGTGAGCAGGTCTTCGTCCTTCTGCGCGTGGGTGAAGATCTCCTCCGCACCCGTCGAATCCTCGACGCGCACCTCGTTGAAGCCGTCGCTGCCCGGGCTCGACGCGCTCTTGCGAGTGCTCTTCGTCTTCTCGTCCGGCAGCGGGTACGGCGCCATGTTGGAGCCGTTGTAGACGGCGCCCGCCACCAGCGGTCGGTCCGGGTCGCCTTCCAGGAAGCGCACCACCACCTCCTGACCGATGCGCGGCAGCCACACGTCGCCCCAGGCCGGACCGCCCCACGGCTGGCCCACGCGCACCCAGCAGGAGGCCTTCTCGTCCCTCTTGCCCTCGCGGTCCCAGTGGAACTGGACCTTCACGCGGCCATGCGCGTCGGTGTGGATCTCCTCGCCGGAGGGCCCCACCACCGTGGCCGTCTGCAGGCCCGCGATGCGCGGCGGCGGCGTCTTGCGTCGCGGCCGGAAGGGCACCGCCTTGGGCAGGAGCTGGAACTGGTTGCGATAGAGCCCCTGGAGCGACTCGCTGCCCCCGGAGACGTCCGGCTGCAGGCCCGAGTGCACCACGTCGGTGACCAGGTACTCGCCCGCGAAGACGTCCTCCTCGGACAGCTCCACCTCCAGCAGGAACCCCGGCGTCAGCCGAGGCGCCACGCTGTCACCCGCGAGCGTCCGGCCTCCCACCGTGGCCTCCTCCACGCGCACGCTCGACGTGGACTTGCCCACGCCCGGTGTCACGTAGCCTGCGGGATAGTCGTAGAGCTCCAGCGCCGTCACGCCCTCCGCGGCCTCCGTCTTTCCGGAGACATCCAGCGCGGGCTTCTCGAAGTCGTAGTCCTTCAGGTGCACGGCGCCCGGACGCAGCCGGTGCACCACTTCCAACGCGGAGAGGTACTCCTCCTCCACCACCGCCTTGCCCAGACTGGGACGCAGGGGCAGTGCCTTGCCCTGCGGCAGCGGCGCGTGCGCGCTCGGCTTGTCGCCCAGCACCAGCGTGTGCCCGTCCTCGGCGTGCTCGAAGAAGTAGAAGATGCCCTCCCACTCCATCAGCCGACTGAGGAAGGCGAAGTCCGTCTCGCGGTACTGCACGCAGTACTCGCGCGGCGCGTAGGCGGCGGACAGGGCCGCGCGCACCTCGATGCCGTTCTCCTTCAGCACCGCCTTGAGGATGTCCGGGACGGTCTTCTCCTGGAAGATGCGGCTCTTGTGGGCCTGCGTCAGTCGCCACAACCGCGGCACCACGTGCGCCCGGTAACGCCTGCGCCCCGTCTTCATCCCCAGGGCTTCCACCTCGCGCACCCAGCCGTGAACGTGCCGGGCGGCGAAATCCCGCACCGAGAACGTCACCAGGGCGTCCTGTCCCACGAGCTCCGCCACTTCGAGCGGCTCGGCGTCCACCGTGAAGAAGTCCACACGGAAGTCGTACAGCCGGCTGAGGCCCTCGGAGCCGGAGACACCCGACACGCCCAACCCGTCCGGGCCATGGGGGCCGACCTTCAGCGAGAACGCCGGTGAGCTCTGTCGTGACATGACTCCCCCTTCACCAGCGGCAAGCCATCAACGGCAGGCCGGGGACGGAGGCGGAATTCTACCACACCGAGTGAATCCCGGCGCACGCCCCACGCCGGAAGTCCGGCTCAAACGTCCAGCGGCTCCGTGGTGCGCACCACCCGCATCCCCGCCCGCCGCAGCTCCTCGATGGCCTCGTCCGCCACTCGTGGGAAGTCCAGCGAGGGCGGAAGCGGCTCCAGCGGCGGCGCGGGCACCGGGCTCATCGCGTCCACCAGGATGTGGACCCGCCCCATCTTCGAGCGGTCCGTCCGCTCGATGTGCTCCCGGAGGTCCCTCAGCGTGGACAGGACGCAGTGCGACTTGGCCTGACCGAAGACGTAGAGGCGATCAAACGTCATCAGCCGCTCGAAGAGGCGCGTATTGAATTCGCCCACACGCTGCCCCTTCACCTCCGTCACCTCGGGCATGAGCACGGAGTAGTTCTCCGTGAGCGGGTGCTCGCCCTTCAGCTCGAAGTGGGTGGCCGTGTCCCGCGCCAGGGCGTGGAACACGCTCGCCTCGTAGAACGCCGGCACCAGCGCGTGGCTCAGGCCCCCGAGCAGCGCATGGTACGGCCAGATGGTGAGCACGTAGCGCGCCTGCGCCTCCAGGCGCTCGCAGTACTCCAGGCTCTCTTCCGGAAAGCGCGTGGCCCGCCAGCGGCCGGAGCGGACATCCGCCGCGGACACCTGCGTCATCGGCGCGGGGTGCCGTCCCTCCGCGTCCTTCCACCAGGCGGGATGGAAGATTTGAAAGATGCGATGGGTGTCGAGCGAGAACACCAGCTCCGTCACCCGGTTGAGGTGCGAGTAGAGCCAGCGCAGCGTGCGCTGGGTGTCCTCGACGGCGCCGGGGACGAAGAGGCTGGCGCCGGGGGTGCAGAAGGCCGCCTGCACGTCGATACCGAAGGCGGCGATGCGCACCCGGTCCTCGCGCGCGGGGCGCACGCCGTGCTCGGCGACATAGCGTCGGGCCTCGTCGGCGACCTCGGCGGTGCGCTCCAGGTAGAGCTGACCCGAGCGAGCGTCCTCGTGGAAGCGGGGGATGGGCAGCGACATGCGGTCCTCCAGGGGTGGGCCTGTATCAGCGGCCCTTGGGGAAGTGACGCCGCGTCAGCTCCTCGACGAGCGCCTTCGTGGCGGGAGTCTGGGCAATCTTCGCGGGCTCCGCGCTCGCCTCCAGCGCGCCCACCAGGGACGGCTTCTCCGGCTCGGCCTCCATGAGCGGGAAGTAGCCCTCCGGCACCGGCTCGCCTTCCTGGCCCACGAGGCCAATGGGGCCGGAGCCATGCCGACGGCGGAAGAGGACGGGAGTGCCGGGGATGCTCTGCTTGCCCTCGGCCAGCTCGTTGCCGAACTTCATCACCGGCTGGGGGCCCGTCTGCGACAGCTTGTAGATGGCGGCCACCCTGTCGCGCGTGAAGGGGCAGTCCATGGTGCGCGCGACGATGTGGCCGCCGTAGCCGTAGAACTGCGCGCTCGGATCCCAGCCCACCTGTCGCCGCAGCTCCTCGAACTCGCGAGTGGCCTCCGCGTCCAGACCATCCTCGAGGATGTTGACGGGCTTGATGCCCATGTCGCGCGCGCGCGTCACGGCGTAGAGGTACTGGAGCTTCTTGTTGCCGGAGTCGAAGCGGATGGAGTCGCCGGAGCCCGGGTCCTCGCGGATGAGCTGGAAGGCGGCGGGGATGCCCGAGGTGAGCGTGTCGAAGGTGTCCAGCAGGTAGCTGGAGCGCTGGGGGCGGCGCTCGCGCATGGCGCGGAACGCGGCATCATCCGAGCCGTAGCGCTGGATGTGCTCATGCCCCATGGTGCCCACCGGCATCATCCCCAGCGAGCGCGCGCCCTCCACGTTGCTGGTGCGCGTCACGCCCACGTCCTTGCAGGCGCGCAGGGCGATGTCGTGCTGCCCCAGACAGGTCGCCGCGCGCAGGCCCACCTCGAAGATGCGCGCGGGGTCCTCCACCACGTCGACGAGTTCCTGGACGGTGGCGCGCACGCGCTGGGCATACCCGTCCGAGTCCACGGTGATGGGCACGGGCTTGACGCCCACCGCGTCGAGCGTCTCCAGGGCGATGGTCTTCTGCTCCTCGCAGGTGACGCGGGCGAGCGCGCGGGCCAGCACATCCCGGTCCATCAGGGCCTGGGTGGCGACCTGGATGCGGAAGTTGAGCTGGAGCAGCAGCGGCTCCACCCAGGAGACCAGGGCGGAGGGGCCGGTGAGGGTGAGGATGGGCTCGCGCGGAAAGAAGAGCGTGCCGCGCGGAATGGCGCGGATGGAGAGCTTCTCCTTGCGGAGGATGGCGGCCTTGAAGCCCACGCCCATCTCGTAGTCGTAGCGCGCGAGAAAGTCGTAGTCCTCGGGCTTCGGCTCGGGGAGGAGCGAGCGCACGTAGGCGGCCAGGTCCAGGGGCATGACCTGGAGACCGCCCTTGCGGTGTGAGTAATAGAACGTCTCCCGGCGCAACGGCCAGC
The DNA here is from genome assembly GCF_013336625.1 of Myxococcus sp. CA033. NCBI lineage: Bacteria > Pseudomonadati > Myxococcota > Myxococcia > Myxococcales > Myxococcaceae > Myxococcus > Myxococcus sp. CA033. The sequence goes on from NZ_JABUMU010000001.1 coordinate 929,865, forward strand.
CGGCCTCCGCCATGCTGAACTTGTAGCCATCCGTCGCGAGCAGCGAGGTCGCCATCCTGGGTGCCTTCCTCCGGTGTTTCTTGAGACTACGCGCGCCATGATGGGTTTCCTACCCTTCTGGCTCGCTTTCCCGGGCGTGCGGTGTCGACTCGATTAAAAGCAGAGTCCATGTCGCCGGCCCCCTCCCGACGCCTGCTCCCCGCGCTCGCGGCCAGTGTGGCCGTGCACGGGCTGCTGTGGCTGGCCGTCGACGGAATGCCTCCAGCCACGCGGCCACCGGCAGCCCTCCCCCGCCCCGCCGAGCTGGAATGGGTGGAGGTGGAGGTGACCTCGTCGGCCGTGGCGAACCCGGCACAGGAGAGCGAGGCACGTCCCCCGAAGGCGTCGAGCGCGCACAAGCAGGCGCTCACTGAGCGCCCACGTGGAGACAAGACGCTTCCCCATGCGCCCGACTCCACGCCGCGAGCCGAAGAGAGCGGGCCTCCTCCACCGAGCAACTCGGCGACAGAGATGTCCGCCGCCACGGAACGAGCACGACAGAGCACGCCCCACGCCTCGACCACACCACTGGCCGATACGGCCGCCACCGCCGAGCGTGCACAAGAGAGTGAGCCGAGCAGCCCGCGGACCGATACATCCCCCGCTGATTTCGCTCGAGAGAATGAGCGGAGCAGCCCGCGAACCGACACGTCCGCCGCCGCGCAGCAGGCACCGGAACGCGAGCCCCGCGTGCCGAGCGACGCACTCGCCGATACATCGCCGCCCATGGACCTGGCGAGGGAACACGCGCCACGTGGCTCCGTGAGCGACAGCCCCCGCGCCAATCCGCTCCTCGCCAACGATGTTCCGCGGGCGGCGCCCTCTTCCACCGCCCTCACGGATTTCGCGCTCGCACCGGAGAGCATGGCGCGGACCGCGGACTCCACGCGACTCTCGGAGTCCTCCGGCTCGCGACTGCTCCTGGCGGCTCGGACCCAGGCGGCGCCGATGCGACTGAGCGACACCACGGCCGCGCCCGACGTGGGAATCCGGGACGCACGCAAATCCCCCACGCCCCAGGCGCTCGTGGAGGACCTCGTCTCGGAGAGCGTGGGGCGCGGCAAGGTGGACCGAGGGCTCGTGCATCCCTACTTCAGCCAGCTCGGCAAGAAGCTGGTCGCCTTGTGGGACGCGGACCGCTCCGTGAAGGAGCACGGCCTCCAGGGCTACTTCGACATGGGCATGGAGCGCAGTCGCGCCTATGGCCGCGCCTGGAGCGAGCGCGCCGCCAACTACGGCTCCTCGGGCGCGTTCGTCGCGAACAACCAGCCCGTGGACGACAAGCGCCGCCCGACCAGCACGGTGGGAGACCCGGCCCTGCGCATGCGCAGCGAGCTGCGCGAGAAGATGCGCGAAGGCTTCCGCTCCACGCGCCGAGCCCTCATCCGCGTCGTCCAGGACCGCCAGGGACGCCTGCTCGACGTCTTGCTCGTGGAGCCCAGTCACCAGCCTCAAGTGGACCAGGAGGCGGTGAAGGACGTGCGCTCCGCCGCGGAGAAGCTCCCACCGCCGCCCGCCGAAGCCGTGGGGAGCCGCGAGCGCATCGTCAGCCTCTGGGAGTTCGAGCTGATCATCTCCATCAGCCCGCCCATCCCCACCTTCACCTTCGAGTTCGACGAGGCGCTCGGCTTCATCGACACGCGCCTGCCCCTGGACAAGCGCATCTACAAGCGCGTGCGCCTCGTCGAGCTTCGCTAGCGCGACCTAAAGGCAGTCCACCAGGCCGTCGTAAAGCGTCGTGCTCGTCCCCGGCAACGTCGCGTAGAGCGGCTCCGGCCCCGCGAGCGCCGTCAGCAGCTTCGCCATCGTCGTTCCACGCGCCAGCGGACTCCTGCAGGCCCATGTCCGCGTCTGCGTGGAGATGACTCCCGTGCGCGAATCGATGTTCTCGGCGCTCCCACCGAACACCCAGAGGCACTGCCCGATGACACCCGTCCGCGTCTCCACCGAACAGCGAAACACGATGGACTCGATGTTCGCGTAGTCCCCCTCACAGAACGTGTCGCCACAGATGTCGTCGAAGTTCTGCCTCAGGTGAGCGCGGAGCTCGAACCACGCCTGGAACTCCGCCTCCGTCTGAAAATAGCTCACCTCATCGACATACGACTTCGCCCGCCGCTCCAGGGGTAACGAGGACACCCCTGCCTGGGGCACCTGCGCCCCAGCGAACGACGACAGCCCCAACATCGACGGCACCACCCACCAAGAACTCATGCGCATCCCGACGGACCTCCCCCTGGAACCACCAGGTCACTCGGGCTTAACGCGCTCTTCACGATAGACAGTCTTCACAACCCATCCTGGATGACATGGAGTGTCCGCCTCCCGAAAGGCAGGCCCGCATGACGTCGCTCCTCCGTCGTGTTTCCGATGTCCTCGTCCTCACTGTCGTCGCGTTGACCTTCGCGTTGCTGCCCGGCTGCGGTGAGGGCTCTTCGGAAGACGACCCGTTCGGAGAGGCGCGGCGGGCGCTGCTCGATGGCGTGGGCTCCACGGCGGCGCGCGCGGCGCTGACGAAGCGGTGGGCACCCATCCACTACCAGGACGTGGACGTGACGGGCTCGCACTCGCTCAGCGGCAAGTCCGACTTCCTCACCCGCGTGGACTTCGACGGGGACTGGAGCGGGACGAACAACTGGGACAACACGGGCTCACGCGTGCTCTCCGCGCATGCGTATCAGTCCGTGGTGGAGACGAGCACGCACTGGTACCTGCTCTACACGTTCTTCCACCCGCGAGACTGGTCCGACAGCATCTTCGACACCGAACATGAGAACGACGGCGAAGGCGTGCTGCTCGTCATCCAGCGCGACGGCAGCGAGTACGGCGCGCTCGTCGGCGCGGTGACGGTGGCGCACAAGGACTTCTTCTCCTTCGTGCCCTCGGGCAGTCCGCTCGGCTCGGGCTCGGAGTCGCTCGACGGCACGCTGTCGCTGGCCTCGTTCGAGGGACAGCTCCACCCCATCACCGCGCAGGAGGCCAAGGGCCATGGCCTCAAGGCGTGGCCCGCGTACGACATCGTCGGTGACGGCGTGAAGTACTTCCCGTCCCTCTCGCTCGCCGAGCAGCCCTCGTCCGCCACGGACTCCGACGTGCGCTACAAGCTCGTGGACATCTACGGCGCGGAGGGGCTCTGGCCGAGGCGGGAGCTCACCACGCTGTTCTCCTCGTACGGGACGTTCCGGGGAGACACCAGCGGCGGCTGCGGACTCGTGGCGGGCAACTGCGGCTCGAACTCCGCCAACTCGCCCTGGGGCTGGGATGACCAGAACGACGGTCCCATCCTCCGAGGCGAAATCGCGAATGATCCGGCGAAGCTCGCGGCCTGGTACTTCAGCCCGGCGTCGCAGTTCTCCACGACGTACACCTTCAACCCGTTCAAGGGCATCGGCACGGACCCGAACCAGCCCTGAGCGGCGAGGCCCGACGACGCGGAGCGGGACTCACTCCCGCTTCCGCGCGTGGCTTCGACGTCAGGACGCGCGGGACTTCCGAGCGGGGCGACGCGTGCGGCTGCGCACCGGCGTCGAAGGGGACTGACCGTAGACACGGTCATAGTCCTTCATGCTCCGGCGGATGACCTCCATCGCCTCCGGCCTGTCGTAGACCTCCGCGATTTCGACGCTGCGCTTTCCCTCACCGGGAATCTGCTTGTAGGTGAGGAAGTAGTGCTTGAGACGGTCCAACAGCGGACGCGGGAGCTGGGCGATGTGCTGCAGCTCTCCGTAGACCAGGTCGGACTCGAGCACCGCGATGATTTTGTCGTCCGCCTCGTTGCCGTCGATCATCCGGAAGCCGCCGATGGGCACCGCGCGCACCAGGAGGTTGCCATTGCTGACGACCTTCTCCGTCAGCACGCAGATGTCGATGGGGTCCCCATCGCCCTGGATGTTCTTCACGCCCGTGCGCTCGGCGCAGCGCTTCGCCACCAGCTCGTCGCAGTACGTCTGGGGAATGAAGCCGTACAGCGTCGGGCACTGGCTGCTGAACCGCTGCGGCCGGTCCAGCTTCAAGATGCCTGACTCCTTGTCCATCTCGTACTTCACCGCGTCCGTGGGGACGATTTCGATATAGGCGGTGACGATTTCAGGAGACTCGTTCCCGGGGGTGATGCCGTGCCAGGGATGAGCCGCGAACGACTTCTGAGGTGCTGACTTCTTCATGTGGGTACGTCTCCCGAGCGCCTGCACGCCTCGGAGTAGAGTTGCGCGACCGCGTCTTCCAGCTCGCCCGTGAGCGCGTCGCGGTCTTCAATCGTCAGGCCCTGCGTGGGGATGGGCTTGCCCACCACCAGCGCCACGCGCTGGCCCCACTGCACCGCCCGTCCTCCCTTGGGAAGGATGAGCCGCGTCCCCGACACCGCCATGGGCACCACCGGCACGCCCGCCTGGATGGCGAGCGTCGCGGCCCCCTTCTTGAACGGCCGCAGCCGTCCGTCCTCGCTGCGAGTGCCCTCGGCGTAGAAGAGCACGCTCACCCGCTCGCGCAGCGCCGTCACCGCCTCCTCCAACCGGGCCCGGTCCTCACTGCCGCCGCTGCGCGCCACGGGGATGTTGCCCGCCCGCCGCAGCGCCGCGCCGAACACCGGAATCTTGAACAGCTCCGCCTTCGCCACGAAGCGCGTGTGCGTCTCCACGTACGCCATGTTCAGCGGCGCGTCGTAGTGCGACTGGTGGTTGCACACGAAGACGACGTGGCCCTCCGTGGGAATGTGCTCCAGCCCCACCGCCTCGTGACGCACACCCGCCGACGCCAGCACGCCCCGCGCCCAGACCCTCAGGGCCTTGTCCGCCTCCCGGTGCGCGCCTCCCACCGACAACGCGGAGATGACCGAGGAGAACACCCCCGTCAGGCCCACTGCTGAAACACCCGCGAACGCCGTCCGGACGATGTCTCGAATCACACGAACTCGTGGGCGGGGAACAGGAGCACGTCCGAGATGCGCTGGACCCCGAGCAGCAGCATCAGGATTCTGTCGAGCCCCACGGCGATTCCCGCCGAGGGCGGCATTCGACCTACTGCGTCAAGGAACCGTTCGTCCAAAGGATACACGGAACGCCCCAGCTTGCGCCTGAGGTCCTGTTCCTCGAGCAACCTCGCCCGCTGCTCGGCTGCGTCCGTCAGCTCGGAAAACCCGTTCGCGAGCTCCAGGCCCTTCGCGTACAGCTCCACCCGCTCCGCCACCGAGGCGTCCCCGGGCTTCAGGCGAGAGAGCGCCGCCATGGACGCCGGGTACTCGATGAGGAACGTGGGCCGCTCATGGCCCAGCCCGAGTTCCACGCGTTGCAGGAAGAGGTGGAAGAAGACGTCATCGAAGCTCTCCGCGTCGCCCGTCCGCACGCCAGCGGCCTCGGCGGCCCGCTTGAGCGAGGGCCCGTCCGAGTGCACGCGGATGTCCACGCCCGTCGCCTTGAACACGGCGTCGCGCACCGTCAGGCGCTCGTAGGGCGTGCGCGTGAAGAAGGCCGGGTCGGCGCCGGGCTCACCTTCCGTGGTGGAGCGCCCCGCTTCGGCGAGCGCGCCTTCCAGGTCCGCCATGATGGCGTGGTAGTCCGCCTGGGGCCGGTAGAACTCCAGCATCGTGAATTCCGGATTGTGCGTGGCGGAGACCTCGCCGTTCCGGAACACCTTGCACAGCTGGAAGAGAGGGCCGGCCCCGTCGGCGAGCAGACGCTTCATCGCGTATTCGGGGCTGGTGTGCAGATAGAGGGTGCGCGCGGTGCCGACGTCCGTCTCGGGGATGAAGCCCGCCTCGAAGGCGTTGATGTGCGGCTCCATTCCCGGCGTGGGGATGAGCACCGGCGTCTCCACCTCCAGATACCCCTGGGCGACGAAGAAACGTCGAAGGGCGGAGTAGAGGGCCTGGCGTCCCCGGGCGGCCCGCCATTGAGAAAGGTTGGGCATGGGCCTGTCGGAAGTAACATGAGGCCCGACATGCACCCAAGGATTCCCCTCCTCCTCGCTGTTGCCCTCTGCCTCAGCGCCTGCCCCAAGGGGCCCCCCGCCGACTCCCGGCAGCCTCCCACGGAGGAGCAGCGCCTGACGACGGATGTGCGCGCGCTGGCCTCGCGAGCGGAGACGTTGCTGGAGGCGCAGCACCGGCTCGTCTGGGTGTTCTGGACGGAGGGCCGCCACGTGGACGTCTCCGGGACGTACGCGGGCCAGGAGGACCTCTTCACGCTCGACAACATCCGCAAGGTGGACCGGCTGCGGCAACTCACGCAGGACGCGCGCGAGGTGCGCGCCCTCACCGCGCTGCACTCGCACTTCGCCGGCGAGTACCTGTCGCACGCGCTGGCCGAGTACAACGACGCGTCCGCCAACCTGGAGGCGTCACTCACCTTCACCGTCGACGGCAAGGAGCTGCGCTACCGGGATTTGGAGCGGCTGCTCGCCAACGAGCGGAGCGCGGCGCGGCGCAAGGCGCTGTACACGGCGGCGACGCCTCCGCTGGAGCGACTCAACCAGACGCTGCGCCGCAAGGAGGAGCGCGCCGAGGAGCTGGTGAAGGAGCTGGGCTTCCCCTCGTACGAGGCCTTCGGCAGCGAGCTGCGGCAGGCGGACCTGGGCAAGTTGAGCGTGCTGGCGGAGGAGATTCTCCAGGCCACGCAGGCGCCGTACCGGTTGGTGATGGAGCGGCTCGCGCAGCGTGAGCTGGGAGTGCCCTTCAAGGACATCACCCGCGCGGACATCCCCCGGCTGTTCCGCTCGCGCGAGGTGGAGGACGCCTTCCCGAAAGGGGAGTCCCTGCTCAAGGCGCACGGCACATTGTCGGGGATGGGCCTGGACCTGGCCGAGCTGAAGAACGTTCAAATCGACGCGCGGGAGTTGCCGCGCAAGAACACCCGGCCGCTGGCGTTGGCGGTGCGCGTGCCGGACGATGTGCGGCTGTCCTTCAAGCCGGGCTCGGGCGTGTTGCATCAGGCGCGCGTGCTGCATGAGTTCGGGCACGCGCTGCACTCGGCCTTCACGAAGGAGACGCGCTTCGAGCTGGCGCGGCTGGGCAACCCCACGGTGGGCGAGGCGTACTCGTCGCTCTTCGAGGACCTGCTGGAGGACCCGGTGTGGCTGGAGGAGCACGCGGGCGTCAGTGGAGACCAGCGCTCGCAGTACCTGGCGGCCTCCAGCGCGCACAAGCTGTACCTCATCCGCCACGCCGCGGGCCGGCTCCTGTACCAGTTGGAGCTGCACCGGCGCGTGGAGGTGGACCCGAAGGAGCTGTACCGCCAGGTCATGTCGCGCACCGACGACATCCCGATGACGGATGAGGACACCGCGCGCTACCTGGTGGACCAGGAGGACTTCTTCCAGTCCGCGGACAGCTTCCGCGCGTGGTTCCTCGCGGGCCAGCTCCAGGCGCAGCTCAAGGCGCGCTTCGGTCCCGCGTGGTGGCACGCGCCGCAGTCGGGTGAGTTCCTCAAGGCGCTGTGGGCGAAGGGCAACGCGCTGTCCTCGCGCGAGGTGGCCGAGGCCATTGGCGAGAAGGGCATCGAACCGGACGTGCTGCTGTTGCGCCTGGGCACCACGCTCCAGGTGCCCATCCGGCTGAACCTGGAGGGCGTGGAGGACAGCATCCTCCCCGCGGCGCCCGGCCTGGAGGGATTCACCCAGCCCGCGCCGCCTCCGGGGCTGGAGGAGTTCACCGCGCCGCAGGGGACGCAGCAGGGCCCCACGCTTCCGCCCAAGGCGGGCACCGGCGACGGCCGCTAGAAACACGAAGGGCCCCCGCCCACATGGGGACGGAGGCCCTGACGGTGTGCCGGGGAGGACTTCCTCCCGAGCGGACTACAGGAGCTTCATCAGCTCCGCGCGCTTGGCGTTGTACTCCTCGTCGGAGAGGACGCCGGCGTCCTTCAGCTCCTTGATTTCCTTCAGGCGCTGCGCGGGGCTGCGCGTGTCGGCGGGAGCCGCCTGCTGCGCGGGCTCCTGGGGGCGCTGCTGCTGGCCCTGCTGGTTCTGGTTCATGAACTGCTGGGCCATTCCGAAGCCCATGCCCATGCCCATGCCGCCCAGCGCGTTGCCGGAGCCGCTGCCGTCACCGCCCTTGGCCATGCCCTCGGCCGCGCCCAGCATCGCCTGGCCCTGCGCGTACTGCTGGAAGCCACCGGCCAGCCGGGAGTAGGCGACGTCCTTGGAGAGCTTCTTCAGCGTCCCCTCGTCCTCCTCCTTGATGCTGACGTGGAAGTTGCCCATCCGCACCACGGTGAGGCCGTAGCCGTCCACGTGGGGCTTCAGGCCGCTGATGACCTCGGTCTCGATTTCCTCGGTGTACGCACCGCTCGTCACGTCGAGCAGCGGCCAGCGCTTCTTCACCAGCAGCTCGGCGATGCGATCTCTCGTCACCTTGAGCACCTGGTTCTTGAACCAGCCCAGCAGCTCCTCGTTGCTGGAGCGGCCCATGCCCACCAGGCCCACCACGAGCTTCTCCGGGTCCGTCACGCGGATGGAAAAGTCGCCGTACACCATGGTGCCGATGCCCAGGCCCGTCTCCGGGTCCCGAACGTCGCCAATGGGCCCGCCGAACTTCACGCCCGCGAACTCGCGGACGGAGACGAAGAAGACCTCGGCGACGAAGAGGTTGCCACCCGTGAACTTCTCCACGAGCGCGGACAGGAACGGGATGTTGTTCGAGTCGAGCTGGTGACGGCCGGGCCCCAGCTTGCCCTCGACCTTGCCGTCCTTGACGAAGAGGGCGACCTCATCGGCGTCGACGGTCAGCTGGGTGAGCATCCGGATGTTGTTCTCCGGATACTTGTAGATGATCTCCCCCTTCGCCGTGTCCGCGCGAGCGATGAAGTTGCGCTTCGCCTCACCCTTGATGGTGTCGAAGATACCCATTGCTAGTCAGCGCCTCCGTGGCCGCCATGGCGGCCGGCAAATCCGCGCCCCCACCCGACCCTCTCTAAGAACATGGCGTCCGTGACGAAAGCGCGCCCGCTTTCCGCCCGGCAGCCCTCCCTGGAAGATGCCAGTTTCACTGGCGATTGCCTAGCCGCTCGCCCGCCAGGCGGCCCTGGGGTGGCCGCCGGTGAACGGGTGGGAGGCCTCCCGGGGGAACTTCAGCCCCAGCGGCTGACCAGGCGCTCGCGGTCCAGCAGGCGGATGCTGGCGAAGAGGAGCACCACGTCCAGGACCAGCACCACCGCGCCCTGGAGCGCATAGAAGCCCAGCCCGGCCTTCAGGACGCCGGCCACCTGCCCGCCCACCATGCCGACGAGCGGAAGGACGACCAGGGCCGAAATCTGCTGTGCCATGCGGGCCTCGCTCACCCGCGCGGAGATGAGCACCGCGACGCCGTTGCCGAAGAAGGCGAACAGCGGGGCAATCACCAGCACGCCGAAGGTCCACAGGGCGTTGGGCATCAGGGGCCCCTGCACCATCGGCCACGCGACGATGTCCACGCCCACGCAGAAGATGATGAAGGCCACCCAGGTAATCACCACCGCGGGCACCAGCGCAGCCAGGCTCTTGCCCGCCACCAGCTCCGCGGCCGTCACCGGCGAGGCGAGCAGCGGCTCCAGCGTGCGCCGCTCCTTCTCTCCCGCGACGCTCTGGGACGCGATGAGGATGGGGACGAAGACGGGCATGACGAGGAACAGCCCGAACCAGTCGGTGAGCGTCTTGTCGATGAGGAAGCGCGCCGCGCTCGCGCCCAAGGGCAGCGTGGGGTCATAGAACTGGGCGACGCTGCGCAGGTCGGCCCTGTTGGGCGTGTTGACGTACGTCCACACGACGACGATGGGCACCAGCACCATGACGGCCGGCAGCACCGCCATGGAGACGAGCAGCCCCACGTTCTTGCGCAGGTCCAGGAAGTCCTTCCAGAACACGGCCAGGGCTCGACGCGGACGGAATGCCATGGCTCAAGCGCCCTCTTCACGAAGCAGGTCCAGGTACACCTCTTCCAGGGGACGCTGCGCCGGCACCGCGCTGTGCACGCGCGCGCCCGCGCCCACCAGGCACGCCAGCACGTCTGGCGCGTGGGCCTCGTCCTCCAGCATGACGCGCAGCCGCATGCCCTCGGCCAGCACGTTGGGCGCGAAGGGCAGCGACGTCAGCGCGTTGCGGAAGCGCTCCGCCTCGCCGTCCACCCGCACGTCCAGCGACTGCCCCGAGCGCCGCAGCTCCCGCACCGGCCCCATCAGGAGCAGCCGCCGCTTCACCACCGCGACGCGCTCGCACAGCCGCTCCACCTCCGAGAGGTTGTGCGAGCAGAGGACAATCGTGCGCCCCTCCGATGCCAGCTCCGCGACGGCGTCGCGCACCGTGCGCGCGGACTCCGGGTCCAGGCCGCTGGTGGGCTCGTCCAGGAAGATGACGCGCGGGTCATGCACGAGGGTGCGGACGATGGCGAGCTTCTGACGCATGCCCTTGGAGAAGCCCCCCACCGGCTCCTGCTCGCGGCCTCCCAGGCCAAAGCGCTCCAGGTAGTGCTGCGTGCGCGGCCACGCCTTGGACTCGTCCAGTTCGTGCAGCTTCATGAAGAAGCGCAGGTTCTCCCGGGCGGTGAGCCGCTCGTAGAGACCGGGCTGCTCGGTGAGCAGCCCCACCACCTTGCGCAGCCCCTCGCCGTCGCGGTCCGCGCGGTGGCCCCACACCACGGCCTCCCCCTCGCTGGGGGTCAACAGACCGGTGAGCATGCGCACCGTCGTCGTCTTCCCGGCGCCGTTGGGCCCCAACAGGCCAAACACCTCACCGGGCCGCACGTGGAAGGTGAGCCCCTCCACGGCGACGCGTTCGCCGAAGCGCTTGCCCAGACCCCGGACGTCGATGCCGCTCAATCGATGGTCACCAGGACGAACTTGTTGTTGATGTCCTTGTCGACCGGGGTGACGACCTTGTCCGCGCCCACCGCGCTGCGCAGCGAGGAGAGCATCTTCTGCTCGGCGAGCACCCACTCGCGACCGGGCCGAGCGACGAGCGAGCGCAGCTTCGCGTTGTAGTCACCGCTGCGGTACTGCTCCACGGTGTTGCTGGAGTAGAGCGTCTCGCCGCGCCAGTTCATCAGGTACGCGACGATGGGCTCGCCTTCCTGCCGCTGCGAGTAGTAGCGCCAGAAGAGGTCTCTCTGCGTCCAGTGGTGGGACAGGTCCACCCAGTGGTTCCAGTTGAACCAGAGGGCGAAGCCGGCGGCCAGCACCCAGAAGGTGCCGAACAACATCACCCGCGCCCGCATCAGCGTCGCCACGACGGCCATGGCGCCCGCCACCGCGAAGACGAAGCCCAGCGCACCCTTGATGTTGACGGGCTCCGACAGCGAGCGCAGCAGCGAGTCCTCACCCGCGGGATTCTTGAAGCCGCGCACCGCCAGCACCACGCCCGCCAGCGCCAGCACCGCGGCCAGGGCCTGGAGCGACGCGCGACCTTCCGTCTTCGGGCGCAGCGACTGCCACCCGAGGAAGCCGCCCACCACCGCCACCGCCACGCCCACCAGCCCCGTCGCGGACACCTTCGCGCCGGACGCCACCGCGGCCAGCGTGGCCGCGCCACCCAGGAGCATGAGCAGCGCCACCGCGCGCGAGCCCGGCGTCACCTTCTCACGCGTCTTGGGCGAGAACGCCTCGAACGACAGGTAGACGCCGAAGGCGAGCAGCACCAGCGTGACGAGGTCGCCCGTCCAGAGCGCGCGGGAGAAGAACGCGATGGGCTTGGTGACCAGGTCCTGCGGATAGGGCCGGTCGTAGTTGTAGACGAACAGGTCGGTGAAGTTCTTCGGGTTCTCCGCCAGGTCCTTGCCGACGAGGACGAAGAGGACCAGGCCGAAGATGAGGCTCACCGCGTGCGCGGAAATGCCCTCTTCCCAGAGCCGGTCGATGAAGAGCGCGATGAGGACCGCGAGGCCGGGCAGGACGGGGAAGACGTAGTGGTGGAACTTGGTGGCGCTGGAGGCCAGGAGCCAGAAGGAGAAGGCCACCCACACCACGGCGATGATGGCCAGGTGGTCCGCCTTCTTCTCCGAGCGCAGCTTCAGCTTCGCGATGATGGCGAAAGCGCCGGGCAGCAGGGCCACCCAGGGGAAGATGCCGAAGCCCCCCTGCTCGATGAAGTAGATGAACGTGCCACCCGGCGTGGTGGTGTGCACGCCCGCAGTGAGGCGGTTGAGGTGGTCGTGGACGAAGAAGCGGTACCAGAAGAGCTTGCCCTCGTCGTCCACGCTCTTGAAGAGGGACATCACCACGTACCAGGGCGCGGCCACCGCGAAGAAGACGAGGATGCCCGTGCCCAGGTGCATCTTGTGCATCTGCGCCCACAGCACCGGCATGGGCTGGCGGCCCTCTCGGACGTCCTTGCGGAAGCCTCCGTCCGTCAGCCAGCGCAGATGCGCATCGAGGCTCGGCCCGTCCCAGGGCATGACGGCCAGCGCCGCGTAGAGCACGAGGATGACGGCGGGCAGACCCACGCCCAACAGGCCCTTGGCCAGCGTGGACAGGCCCGCGAAGAAATAGAAGCCGTACCACCAGGCGGCGCGGTGCTTCGTCGTGTCATCGAGCTGGCCGATGAGCGCGCACGCCATCGCGCAGACGAACGTGGTGACGAACGGCGTGTCCGTCACCGTCTGCCGCGTGAGCAGGAAGTACAGCGGCATGGTGGCCAGCACGAAGCCGGTGGCCAGGCCCGCGCGGCGGTTCACCACGCGCGACACGGCCAGGGACAGGAGCGTCACGGCGGTGATGCTCAGGAGCACGAAGGGCACGCGCATGCCCCACTCGGTGTACAGCCCGAGCTGGCCTCCCGAGCGCACCGTGCCCACCACCTGCATGCCCAGCGCCTGCATCCACATGGTCAGCGGCGGCTTGGAGAAGAACCACGCGTTCTCCCAGAAGGGATACAGGTAGTCGCGGCGGACGATCATCATCCGCGCCACTTCGCCGTAGTGGGTCTCCCAGCAGTCCCACAGGCCCACCGCGCCCAGGTAGGGGATGAAGAGCAGGCCCGCGAAGAGGGCCGTGGAAAACACCACCCGGGTGGTGGCGGAGAGCGCGAGCCACCGCTGCATCCACCGCGCCGAGAAGGTCTCCTTGCCGAGAATGGCCTCGGCGAAGGTCTGCTCTTGCTGCTGTTCCTGCTGTTCGCCGTCGCTCGCCACGGGTGAAGGGCTCCTTGAGTCGTTTCGGGCGGTTGCCTGCGCACCACGGGCAGGACGCGGCCTTATATCCCCGCCACCCTCGCCGGTCGACCTCCGCCGGAGGCACACCGTGAGGCAGCGTGCGCGCCATTGTGCAGGAGCCTGCACGAAGGTGGGAGGCCCACATGGAGGGAGCCCGCCGGGCGAGCGGGGGCACGGGCCTTGTATTGCCCGCCCCCGTCCAGATTTGGAGGCTCCATGCTCGTGTCCGCGGTGACGTTGGGTTGTGCCCTGCTCCTGGGGCAGGTGGAGGGTGGCCCGCCCGCTGAGGTTACCCCCGTTGAGGTCGCCCCCGCCGAGGTCGCGCCACCCATCATCCAGCCGCCCGCCGTGCCGCTGCCCTTCCAGGACTCGGAGCGGCCCGCGCTGTGCCTGGAGCTGCCGCCGACGCCGAACGTGCCCTCCGGCCAGTGGCGCGCACAGTGCAGTCACGAGCAGCGTCGCTGTCTCATCACCCCGCGCCGCGAGCTGGATGTCGACGGCCAGGAGACGGAGCGCTTCCTGGAGCGGGTGCGTCCCTGCGTCCCCGAGGAGGCCGCGCCCGTCCCGAACGAGGAGCTGCGCACGTACCGGCTGGAGCCCTCCATCGCGGACGCGCCGCCGGGCTGGTATCGCGACGAGCGCGGTCGGGTGATGCAGTTCAACTTCGACCTGCACCGGCGCGTCTGGCTGGGCGGCGCCTGGAGCCCGCTGTGGCCCGGCGACGAGGCGCGCGAGGACCGCGTGCGCCTGGACTTCGGCATCGCGCTGGAGCTGGCCGCGCGCAAGCGGCTGCACCGGCTGCACTTCCTGGAGACGGAGCTGTCGCTCGGCGAGCCCTCCATCGACTTCTCGCTGCTGCGCTACGACTTCAGCGTCGAGCGCGATGAGCCGCTCTTCCGGATAACGACCTTCTTCGGTGAGCCGCGACGGTACGACGTCAGCATCAACCTGGGCGTGTGGCTGGAGACGCTGCGCGTGGAGGACCTGGAGCGCGGCCAGGCCCGGGGTGGGTTCCTCACCTGGGGCACCCTGCACGCCACCCTGGACCTGTGGCACTCGCGAGACCTGGTGTCCTACGTGCGCGTGCGCGCGGGTCCCTCCGCGGAGCGCGACTACGAGAACGGCATCAGCACGTTGGTGCCCGGCGCGGCGCTCGAAGGCAACCTGACGTTGGACCGGGATGGGTTCCACCACCTGCGCTTCGGCGTGGAGGCGGAGAAGGTGCTCCTGTCGCGTGCCGTGGAGGGTCGTCCGCTCAGGCCCGAGCGGCTCAGGCTCTCCGCCGGTTACGAGCTCATCCTGCTGGCCATCAACGACCAGCCGCTGAGCCTGGTCGCGGACGCGCGCGGGGTGTGGCGCAACGACATCGCCTTCCTGCCGGAGCGTTGGGAGTGGTCCGCCTCGGCGGGCCTGCGCTTCTCGCTGTGGGCCCCCGCGCGCCGCTCCGCGCCCATCGCCGAAAAGGCCCGGGATTGAACGTGCTCGCGCTTGGACTCGCATTGCTCCTGGCCTCGGCGCCAGGCGCGGGCCCTCCGTCACCGGACCCGTGTCTCCCCACGGACTCGCGGGGCGAGCCGTTTCCCACCTGCTTCGACCCCGGGGATGGCTGGGTGGTGGGCACGGGCGCGACGGTGCGCGACGGCGTGGGGGCGCTGACGCTGCACTCGAGCGTGCGCATCCGCACCGGGCGCACCAGCCGCAGCAAGGGCACGCCCTGGTTCACCAACCACCGACTCCTGGGCGTGGACCTCTGGGATGGCGAGCGGCGAGGCTGGGGCTTCACCGCCTATGACGGACTTCTGCGTCGCCACCTGGAGGAAGGCTTCATCCTGATTCCCACCGCGCGGCCGGTGCGCATCCCCTTCCCGTTCGACGTGACGGTGGCGCTGCGCGCCGCGCACCTGGAGCGGCGCGAGTGGGAAGGTCCAGGGTGGACGCTGGAGACGGGGCGCATGGGGCTCCTTGTCGACCCGCTGCGCTCGGAGACCGGGCGCGCCTGGCTCGGCTTCGGCCCGGTGGCGAGCCACACGCTGCGCCGCGCGGGAGACACCACCGAGCACGCGCTGTCTCCCTTCACCTCGCTCATGTTCGACCTGGGCCTGGAGAGCGAAGATGGACTGTGGGCCCTTCGTGCCTCGGGGCTCGCGGGGTGGACCCTTGGCCTCGAAGGTGGAACGGACTTCCGCGCCCGCGCCGATGCCTCCCTGGAGCGCGTGTTCCTCGCCGTGGCGGACCAACCCGTGGCGCTGCGGCTCTCTGGCGGCTACGTCGTGGGTGACGCGGGCCTCTCGCGCCGTGACGAGTGGACGCTCGGCGCGGGCATCGTGGTGCGAGCCTTCAGCGCGCGGTGGTGAGTCCGCTGTGCCCGAAGCCCAGGGATTCCTGATATCGAGGCACCGTCAGCCGGAGCCTTCCAGGGCGTCGCTCGGGAGCCCCGGCCCTCGCCGGTGGCGAGGAGGGAGGTCCCGTCATGGAGAGAAAGCTCGTCTCGATTCAGCGCATCGACCACCTGGAGGCCATCCCCGGAGCCGACAACATCCTGAAGGCAC
Source organism: Myxococcus sp. CA033 (assembly GCF_013336625.1). NCBI lineage: Bacteria > Pseudomonadati > Myxococcota > Myxococcia > Myxococcales > Myxococcaceae > Myxococcus > Myxococcus sp. CA033. Next base: position 945,561 of record NZ_JABUMU010000001.1, read on the forward strand.
GGGTGATGGGCTGGGACGTGGTGGTGAGGAAGGGCGAGTTCGCCCCCGGTGACGCGTGCGTCTTCTTCGAAATCGACAGCCAGCTTCCGGAGGGCGCGCCCTGGGCGGAGTTCCTCAGGGCCCGGAGCTTTCGCGTGAAGACCGCGCGACTGCGGGGCGTGCTGTCCCAGGGGCTCGCGCTGCCCACGTCCATCCTGGAGGGCACGGTGCCCCCCGAGGGCACGGACGTGCGCGACAGCCTGGGGGTCGTGAAGTACGAGCCGGCACCGCCCGAGGGCAGCGACGTGGCCGGGCCCTTCCCGGGCGAGGTGCCGAGGACGGATGAAATCCGCCTGCAGTCGGCGCTCGGCGTCCTGGACGAGCTTCGAGGCCACGACTTCTTCGTGACGATGAAGCTGGATGGGACCTCCGCGACGTTCTTCAAGCCGCTCGACGGCCCGCTGGTGGCGTGCTCCCGGAACTGGTCTCTGCGACCCGGAACGAACCGGGCGTGGACCGTGGCGAAGCGGTACTCGCTGGACACCGCGTTGCCTCCGGGCTTCGCCATCCAGGGGGAGCTGTGTGGCCCCGGCATCCAGAAGAACCGCCTGGGACTCGCCGAGGTGGACCTGTTCGTCTTCAGCGTCCACGACACCCGGACGGGACAGTTCCTGGGCCATGCGGACTTCGTCTCGTTCTGCGCGCGGCACGGGCTGCGCACGGTGCCGGTGGAGCACGTCATCACGGGCGAGGACGCGCGGACGTTCGACCAGGGACTGGAGCACTACCTGCGGCTCGCCCAGGGCCTCTACCCGGGCACGAAGAACCGCAAGGAGGGCATCGTCATCCGCCCGCTCGTCGAGCGGCACTCGCCCACGCTGGGCGGCAGGCTGTCGTTCAAGGTCATCAACAACGACTTCCTGCTCAAGGACGAGGACTGAGGCCGGGCAGAGCCCACGGCTTCCCGAAGGAGGCCTCGGAGCCAACGCGTCAGCGCGGCGTTGGACTCGAGGTCTCTCGGGGAATCGAGGACGGAGACGCTTCCAGCACCGTCCTCAGCGCGGCTTCGGCGGCCCGCAGACGCGCATCCTGTGGGTCCACGCGTCGCGCCTCTTCCAGTCGCTCCAACGCCCGGGGAAGCGCGCCCCGGGCCAGCTCGCACCGTACGCCCGCCTCCAGCGCCCCCGTGTCCGAGGGGCCATAGACCTGGGCCTCGTCCGCCGCATGACACCCCTCCTCCACGCGACCGGCATCGAGCAGCGCGCGTGCGAACTCCACCCGAGCGCCCACGTGCGAGGGTGACAAACGCACCGCCTCCGCGAGCGGAGTGACGGCCTCCCGGGACAACCCCAGCCGCCGCAACACCGCGCCCAGCTCCCGCTGAGGTCCCGGTGCTCCGGGCGACAGCAGCGCCCGCCCTCGCGCCTCGCGCAGCACCGAGGGTTCGTCGAAGCGCAGCTCCGCCACCATCCGGCCCACGACTTCCTGATACGCGGGCCACCGCGCGGGCCAGGTGAAGACGAGGCGATAGACCCACTCTCCCCGAGGCACGAAGAAGGCGAGCAGGTGGCGCCCTCCATCGGGCCCTTCGAGCTCCGCGCGCAGCCGCTGCGCGACACGTCCTCCCACCAGCGTCCGCGACGGCCCTTGCACCGACAACGTCCGCCCCTCGGGTCCGGGCGCGCCCAAGGGCAGCGTCTCATCGTGGAAGTGCCGGGCCTGCGCCAGACCATCCACGGGCTCGCCCGCCTCGATGGCCTCCGCGGAGAACGTGGCGCGCCCCAGTCCGGGCAATCCATTGGAGAAGGTCCTCCGTCCCTGCCTGTCCACCTCGCCCCGCCAGCCTTCGGGCATCGCCACCGCGACGCCGAACCCGTCGTCCCGCTCCACGCGCCAGCCCGAGCGCTCCATCACCACCCCGCCCGCCACGAACAGCGCCGCGAGCACCCCTGCCAGCGGCCTCGCCAGACTCGTCCGAGAGGCCCGCTCGGAATCGCGTGGATCCAGGAACGCTCCCGCCAGCAACCCGGCCACCAGTCCACCCAGGTGCCCCGCGTTGTCCACGCCCACGGAGGTCCAACCCATCCAGAGGAACACGAGCACCGTGGGAAGTGCGCTTTCCCCGGAGAGCCACCGCACGCGGAAGCCCGGGCGCGAGCGGTGACGCCGGCCCAGCACCAGCAGCGCGCCCATGCATCCATAGACGAGCCCGGAGGCACCCACGCTCACCGCGCCCGACCAGGCGAGCGAACTCGCCATCGTGGTCAGTCCGGTGGCGATGAGCAGCGCGACATAGTCACGACGGCGACAGGCTCTTTCGAGCGCCGTCCCCGCCGCCACCAGCACGGTGACATTGAGCGCCAGGTGCAGCGCATCCCGGTGCAGCAGGTTGGCCGACAAGAGCCGCCAGACCTGCCCCGCCTCGAGCACCAGCGGCCCTGCCTTCGCGCCCCAACGCACCAGCGCGTCCACGTCGATGGGACCCAGGGCAACGAGGACCCCGTGGACAGCCACCAGGAGCCCCGCGAGGGCCAGGGTGACCCAGGGAATCGGACGAGCGCTCCCTTGGCCGGCCGATTGACCGATGGACAACAGACCCGGCTGCCCCGCCTCCTGGGGAGAAAGCCCTGTCATTTGAGGGGGATGCATGACTTGTGCGTTGAAAGGCCGTTCTGCTATGACTGTACGCGGATCGGACCCGTGCTGAAGCTCATCATCGAAGACGACGAGGGGCGCAAGACCGTTGTTCCCTTCGTGCGCGACGAGATCACCATCGGACGTCAGGAGGGAAACACCATCCGCCTGACCGAACGTAACGTGTCTCGTCGTCACGCACGACTGGTGCGGTTGAACGGCCATGTCGTGGTGGAGGATCTGGGTAGCTATAATGGCACCCGGATCAACGGAGAGCGCATCGCTGGTCAGTCGCCCCTCAGTGAGGGCGATCTGATCCAGATTGGCGACTACGACCTGGCACTCCAGGCCGAGGGCGCCGCGAATGCCGTTGGCCCCATCACCACCAAGGTACCCACACGCCGGCAGGAAGCCGAGCCCGAGGAGCCTGACCGCTCGGAGAGTGAGGAGGAGGCACCTGGAGACGGCGACGAGCACGACCACACGCCCCCATCCCAAGCCTCCGCGGACAAGCGGCGGAACTCGACCTCCATCATCCGGTTGGATCATGTCGAGGCCGACCGGCCCCGGAAGTTGGAGGACATCGATACAAAGGATGCGCCCCGGCTGGTGGTGCTGACCCCGGACGAGCTGCGGGGCCAGGAGTTCGCGTGCATCCGGACCGAGCTGCGCATCGGTCGCACGGACGACAACGACATCACGTTGGACCATCGTTCGCTGTCACGCACCCACGCCAAGCTGGTGCGCGAGGCGACGGGTGAGTGGCGCGTCATCGACATGCAGTCGGCGAACGGGATGACCGTCAACGGCGAGAGCTACGCCCAGGCCACCCTGAACAGCGGCGACATCGTCGAGCTGGGTCACGTGAAGCTGCGCTTCATGGGCGCGGGGGATGCCGGCGACGGCGAGGACGCTCCCGCCAGCGAAGGCGGCATGTCGAAGATGCCGCTGGTGGCCGGGCTCATCGCCCTGCTCCTGGGTGGTGGTGGCGTCGCGTTCTGGATGTCCAAGCAGGGCCAGGGCACGGGCAATCAGCCCATCCAGGACCCGGTGGTCGCTCAGCCGACCCAGCCCGTGGAGCCTCCGCCCGCCCCTCCCGTGAAGCCGCCCGAGGACACCCGGGTTCCGCCGACGGCGCAGACCGGGACGACGACTGCCCCACCGGAGACCCCGCCCGAGCCGGTGAAGCCGACGACCGAAGAGCTCATGGCCGCGGCGCTCAAGGCGTTCGAAGCCCTGGACTTCAAGGGCGCCCGGACCGAGCTGGAGAAGACCCGCGGCGCGGACGGAAAGTACCCCCGCGACGCGAAGAAGCTCCTGGACGACGTGGCGGTCGAAGAGGTCGTCGAGACCGAACTCAACAAGGCCAAGCAGGCGCTGGATGCGAACAGGCCCGATGAGGCGAAGGCGCCGCTCGAAGCCAGCGCGAAGACCAAGCTCTATACCGCGCGGTATACGTCGCTGAAGGCCCAGTACGATGCGAAGCTGAAGGAGCTCGAAGCGGCCAGGGCGAAGCCTCCTCCGGCGGCGGTGCCGGCCGCCGGGAAGGAAGAGCCCCCGCCTGTTGCCAACGCCGCGGACGAGCTCAACGAGAAGACCGCTCAGCTCGTGGCGCGCGCGGGTGCGCTCATCAAGAAGCAGAAGTACCGAGAGGCGCTCGTGGTCGCGGATCAATGCGCCAAGCTGGATGGGGAGAACGCCGACTGCCATCTCATGCTGGGAATCACCAAGGCCCGGCTCGACGAGATTGACGAGGGCGCGAAGCACTACCGGAAGTTCCTGCAACTCGCTCCGGCCGACCATCCCTATCGCAAGGGCGTCGAGTCACAACTGAAAGACTACGACGGCTGAAAGCTGTAAAACCAGGGAGGAGAACCATCCCCCATCGGCTGCACGTGCTCGCCCCCTCCCCGAGCCCCAGCTCGACGAAGTTCACCTGCAGCGAGGAGACGCTGTGCAGATTCGCATCCTGGTGGTTGATGACGAGCAGGACAACTGCGACTACCTCAAGCTGGTGCTGACCCGCGAAGGCTACGAGGTCGTGACCACGACGGACCCCACGCAGACAGTGGAGATCCTCCGAGGTTCCGACTTCCACCTCGTCATCCTCGACATGATGATGCCGCAGATGTCGGGGACCGAGGTGCTTGAGCTGATCCGCAAGTACGATACGGACGTTGCCGTCATCGTCGCCACCGCGTACCCCACGGTGGATACGGCGGTCGCTTCGCTCAAGGCCCAGGCTTCTGACTACGTCAAGAAGCCCATGGAGCCGGAGCAGTTCATCACCGCGGTCCGCAACGCCCTCCAGAAGAAGGGCTTGTCCCAGGACCCGGAGGCGGACCTGCACCGCGCCATCGGTCGCACCATCCGCGACGCGCGCAAGACGCAGGAGCTCACGCTCAAGCAGCTCGCGCGACGCACCGGCCTGTCCGTGTCACTGCTGTCCCAGATTGAACGCGCGGAGTCCTCCGCGTCCATCTCGTCGCTCTACAAGATTGCCTCGGCGCTGCAGCTGCGCATGGGCGAGCTGTTCGGCGACACCTGAAGCCCCGACACCGCCTCGCCGGCCGCGTGACTAGCGGCCGGTGAAGCGGGGCGGACGCTTCTCCAGGAAGGCCGCACGCCCTTCCTTCGCGTCCTCGCTACCAAACGCCGCCGCGCGAAGCGCTCTGAGCCTCGCCTGCTCCGCGTCACCCAGTGGCGCCCGCGACAGCAGCCCGAAGGACTCCTTCATCCCCGACACCGCGCCCGGTGCATGGCCCGCCAGCGTCGCGCACAGCGCGAAGGCCTGGGCCTCCGCGTCGCCCTCGCACGCGTCGAGCAGTCCCCAGTCCAGCGCCTCACGCGCATCCAGCTTCCGCGCCGTGAGGAAGAGCTGCTTCGCCCGGGACAGGCCCACCAGGCGCGTCGCCCGCGCCAGGCCCTCCGGCGAGTAGACGATGCCCAGCTTCGCCGGGGGCATGAGGAAGACGGTGTCCGGCGCGCCCACCCGGAAGTCGCACGAGGCCGCCAGGTCGAAGCCCGCGCCCACGGCCGCCCCCTGCACCAGCGCCACGCTGGGCACGGGGTGGTGCTCCAGCTTGAGCAGACACTCCACCAGCGCGTCATCCGGCAGGCGCCCGTCCGCACCCGGGGGCCCCAGGTGCGTCAAGTCGTAGCCCGCGCAGAAGGTACCGCCCGCGCCCCGCACCAGCAGCACCCGCACGTGTGGCGCGGGCTCCAGCGCCGCGTCCAACCGGGCCAGCATCGCGTCATTCAGCGCGTTGCGCCGGGCCGGGTTGGACAGCGTCAACACCCGAACGCCGCCCTCGCGGTCTTCCACCTCCACCGAGGGCTCCACCACGACTACCCGAGCACCACGAGGACATCACCCTCGTTGACGGACTGAGCCTCCTTGCACCGAATCTCCTTCACGGTGCCGGCCTCGGTCGTCTCCACCGGCATCTCCATCTTCATGGACTCGAGGATGACCAGCGTGTCGCCCTCTTTGACTTGCTGGCCGACCTGCACCTCGATCTTCCACACGGTGCCGGTGATATGCGCCGCAACGTCCGCCATAAGTCCGTTCCTCCAAAGGGGTGATGAAGCGGGAGCCTGCCACTACGCCGGCTTCGCGTGATGCTCCAGGAAATGCGTATCCAGCTCGCCGGCCTTGAAGGCCGCATCCTGAACGATTCGCAGGTGGAGCGGGATGTTCGTCTTGATGCCTTCGATGCGGAAGTCCTGCAGCGCCGTCACCGAGCGCTCAATCGCCTCCGCGCGCGTGGCGCCGGAGATGATGAGTTTGGCGATGAGCGGGTCGTAGTTCGGCGTGACGGTGTTGCCCTCGGCATAGCCCGCGTCCAGGCGCACGCCCTCGCCCGTGGGAGGCTGGAACACCTTCAGCGGCCCCGGTGACGGGAAGAACTTCACCGGGTCCTCCGCGTAGATGCGGAACTCCAGCGCCGCCCCGCGCCGCTTCACGTCCTCCTGCTTCACCGTGAGGTGCTCGCCCGCGGCGATGCGCAGCTGCCAGCCGATGAGGTCCAGCCCCGTGGTCAGCTCCGTCACCGGGTGCTCCACCTGGAGCCGCGCGTTCATCTCGATGAAGTAGACCTGTCCGTCCGAGTACAGGAACTCCACCGTGCCCGCGTTGGCGTAGCCGAACGTCTTGGCCGCTGTCACGGCCGCGGTGAAGAGCGTCTGGGCCAGCTCCGCGTTCTTCCCGTCCGCGAACAGCACGGACGGCGCCTCCTCCACCACCTTCTGGTGGCGCCGCTGGATGGAGCACTCGCGCTCCAGACAGTGGATGAGGTGGCCGTGGTGATCTCCCAGAATCTGCACCTCGATGTGGCGAGGCGCGGGGAAGTAGCGCTCCAGGTACACACCCTCACGGCCGAAGGCGGACTTCGCCCGGTCCGTGCACTGGCGGAACACCTTCTCCAACTCGGCGGGGTTGTTCGCCGCCGCCATGCCGATGCCGCCGCCGCCGCCCGCGGCCTTGCACAACACCGGGTAGCCGATGCGCTCGGCCTCGGCCAGCGCGGTGGCCACGTCCGGCACCAGACCCTCGCTGCCGGGCACCACGGGGACGCCCGCCGCGGACACCAGCTTGCGCGCCTGGCTCTTGTCCTTCATCCGCGCCATGGCCTCCGGCGGCGGACCCACGAAGATGAGTCCCGCGTCCTGGCACGCCTGGGCGAACTCTCCGTTTTCGGACAGAAACCCGTAGCCGGGGTGCACGGCCTGGGCGCCCGTCTTCTTCGCGGCCTCGAGAATCGCCGGGATGCTCAGGTAGCTGTCCTTCGCCGGAGCGGGGCCGATGCGCACGGCCTCGTCCGCTTCCTTCACGAACGGCAGCTCCGCGTCCGGGTCCGAGTACACGGCCACCGTCTTGAGCCCCATCTGCCGGGCCGCCGCGCCGATGCGACGGGCGATTTCTCCCCGGTTGGCGATGAGCAACTTCTGGAACATGGCGCGTGCCCTCGTGTGCGGAAGGGCGGCGAACCTAACCCCCGCCCCCCTCCCTGACAAGGGCGCGGGCAGGCGTGCAACAGGTCCCTACAGTCCAGTAAATTTGCGGCTCTACAAAGGCATGACGTACCTTGCCACACCGTGAAGCCCACCTCTTCCTCAGGCACCGGCGTTGGCGTGGTCGACCTCCATGGCGCTCGCCGCGCGCGTCGGTTGGACCTCTACCGGACCCGCCAGTCGGACCGCGTCCGCAGCGTCCGAGGCACGCTCGAAGCCCTCACGCAGAGCGGCACGCTCTTCACCCAGGAGGGTACGCGCCGAGGGCTGTCGCTCCTCAAGGCGCTCCAGTTGCTGCAGCGCGCCAGTGCCCGGCTGGAGGAGCTGGCCGGTGGCGGCGTGATTCCGGCGCCCCGCAAGCAGGAGCGCATCGACGCGCTGTATGAAGAGCTGGACACCCTCTTCACCCGCGCGGACAAGCTGGCCGGGCGTGACGAGGCGAGCGTGGCGCGGTTGCCCGCCCGCTGAGCCCCACGTCGCCTGACGGCTACGGCAGCTCGGTCTGCCCCTGGCGGCGCAGGAAGGTGGGGATGTCGAACTGGTCCTCGTCCAGGGGGAGCGCGGAGTCCTTCACCACGGCGGTCCGGTTGCTGACGGACTTGTTGTTGTCCACGGCCGCCAGCGGACGGGAAGCGCCGCTCTTGGCAGGCACCAGGCTGGCCACTTCCTCGCGCACGCTGTGGATGAGCACCGACTGCTGCGCGGGCCGCGCCAGGGGAACCTGGACCACCGGCGTCACCGTGCGCACCTTGGGCGCGTCGCGGTGGACGAAGCCGGTGGCGATGATGGTGATTTTCACCTCATCCTGAATCTGGTCGTCGATGAGCGAGCCGAAGATGATCTCCGCCTCGCTGTCCGCCGCGTCGTGGACCAGGGTCAACGCCTCGTTGACCTCCTGGAGCGTCATGTCCCGACCGCCGGTGATGTTGATGAGCAGGCCCGTGGCGCCGTCGATGGAGACGTCCTCCAGCAGCGGGCTGGAGATGGCCTGCTGCATGGCGGTGAGCGCGCGCTTGTCGCCGGACGAGTGCCCGGTGCCCATGAGCGCCAGGCCCTTGTCGCTCATGATGGTCTTCACGTCGGCGAAGTCGACGTTGATGTAGCCGTGGTACTGGATGAGGTCGCTGATGCCCTGCACGGCATTCAGCAGCACCTCATCGGCGCGCTTGAAGGTCTCCAGGAGCGGCATCGGCTCGTTGGAGAGCGACAGCAGGCGCTGGTTCGGAATGGTGATGAGCGTGTCCACCGCGGCCTTGAGCTCGACGATGCCCTGCTCGGCCTGCTTGCGGCGCTTGTTGCCCTCGAAGAGGAAGGGCTTGGTGACGACGCCCACCGTGAGGCAACCCAGGCTCTTGGCGATGTCGGCGATGATGGGCGCCGCGCCCGTGCCGGTGCCGCCGCCCATGCCCGCCGTGACGAAGACCATGTCGGCGCCCTCGAGCACCGCGGCAATCTGGTCTCGCGACTCCAGCGCGGCCTCGCGGCCCATCTCCGGGTTGGCGCCGGCGCCCAGGCCCTTGGTCAGCGTCTGGCCCAGCTGCAGCCGCGTGGGCGCCTTGCTGGCGGCCAACGCCTGGATATCCGTGTTGGCGGCGATGAAGTCCACGCGGTCCAGCTTGGACAGAATCATCGTGTTGACCGCGTTGCAGCCGGCCCCACCCGCCCCGACGACCCGAATCTTGGCGGCCTGCTTGTTCTGATCGAACTGGTCCATGGCGGTCCTTTCGGCAGGCGTCGCGCGATGCAGCGCGCAAGCCTCCAACCTCCGCAATCATCAGCAAGTCCGGATCTTTGGCAAGTATTCCGCTACGCACATGTAGCGGGATGGCGCGGCGCCGAGTCCTGACGCGGACTTACGCAGCGGCCCCGAAAGCAGGCAGCGCGGCGTGGCGGGTCCACTTCGCCCCTTGACTCGCGCTGGATGGAGCACCCTGGCAGGTCTCCCCGCATCGGCGCCACCCCTTTCCCCCCTGTTCCACGACACACGTGGAGGGTCTTCACGGAGCGTCACGCGCCCCCGACTCCGGGTGGTGGACGGACCTCCCCTAAAAAACCGAGGGTGGCCCCGGACGACTTGCCGGAACCACCCTCGCGTCAACGACTTTGGCTGTCAGCCCCGGGGCACCACGGTGGGCGCCCGGGGCGGCGCGACGACATCAGGGGGCCACGCGCTCCACTTCCACCTTGCCAATGCGGACGATGTTGAACTCCACGCGCCGGTTGTTCTCGCGGCCCTTCGCCGTCTTGTTGGTGTCGACGGGCTTCGTCTCACCGTAGCCCTGCGACTCCAGGCGGGCGGCGTCGATGCCCTCCTTCACCAGGAAGGCACGCACGTTGGCGGCGCGGCGCTTGGACAGGTCCAGGTTGGACGCGTCGTTGCCCTGGTCATCCGTGTGCCCCTCCACCCGCAGCAGCTCCACCTGCGGGTTGGCGCGCAGCACCGCGGCCACCTGCTTCAGCAGCGGGAAGGAGCGCGGGAGGATGATGTCCTTGCCCGTGGCGAAGTAGACCTTCTCCAGGATGAGGATGCGCTCGCCATCCACCTGGACCTTCACCTTGCCCTTGTCGGGGCAGCCGTCCTCGTCCGCCACGCCGTTGATGACCTCGGGCTCGTTGGGGCACTTGTCCGCGACGTCCGGGATGCCGTCCTTGTCGTTGTCCGGGTCCGGGCAGCCGTCCCCATCCTGGAAGCCGTCCTTGTCCTCGGGCTGGTTCGGGCACTTGTCATCCGGGTCGAAGAGGCCATCGCCATCCGTGTCCACGGGCGGAGCCTCGTCGGGGCAGCCGTCCTCGTCCTGGAAGCCGTTCTTCGTCTCCGGCTCGTTCACGCACTTGTCGTCGCCATCGAGGATGCCGTCCTGGTCATTGTCCGGGTCCGGGCAGCCATCCGCGTCCTCGAAGCCGTCCTTGTCCTCGGGCTGCGTGGGGCACTTGTCGTCCGGGTCGTAGAGGCCGTCGCCGTCCGTGTCCACCGGCGGAGGAGGCGCCGCCTTCTTCGGCTCGGGCGGAGGGCTGTAGCCGAAGCCCGCCAGCAGCCGGTAGCCCGGCGTGCCGTAGCCCCGGGTGAGGCCCGGTCCACCGCCCAGGTGCGCCGTGAAACCGCTCACCGCGCGGTACTTCAGCGCGGCCAGCAGCTCCAGCGGGCTCTCCTCCGTGTCCTGCTCGTCCAGGCCGATGGCGCCAATCACCGTCGCCTCGGCGGACAGCGGCAGGCGGCCCAGCGTGAAGGGAATCTCCGTGCCCAGGCCGTAGGTGAACGCATTGCCCGCCGTCAGGTTGCGCAGCACCTGCTTCTCGCGGATGTCCACACCGACGTTGGCGGCGAAGCGGACCTTCTCGCCGTACTCGGCCACCAGCTTCGGCTGCACGCTCACCCCGGAACCGCCGAGGAAGTCGTTGCCACCCGCCGTGGGAAGCGACACCGGCACCGCCAGCGCGAGGCCGAAGCGCTCCCCATCAATCAGGCGCGCCTTCGGCACCAGTCGCAGGTCGCCGATACCACCGCCACCCACGCCCTGTGAGAAGGACGCGTCCACCTGCGGCGCCGGGTCCGAGCCCTGAATTGTCACGGGCAGAATCACGCCGATTTCGAAGCGGTCGAACAGACCCACCGCGCCCATCAGGTCGATTCCCAGCTGACGGCTCACCAGCGCGGTGATGAACCGGTCCGAGCGAGGGTCCAGGAAGTTGAGCGGCTTGCTCCCGTAGTTGAGCGACAGGCCGAGGTTCAACCCCAGGTGGCGCTGCACGCGGGCGCTGTGGATGCCGAGGATGTCCTCGGCGCCCGGGCCCGGCTTGAAGCGCTGCACGTCGATGGACTGCGACACGGGGCCCGGCGTCGTCACCTGCGCATGGGCAGGCTGGGCCGCGAGCGTGCCCGCGAGGACCAGGCCTCCGGTGACGGCCGCCGCCACGCCCCGCGACGAGCGCCCCGCCACGCGGCGGAGGCGACCGAACAGGGGCAGTGCCAGGAACAGCAGCGCCAGCGGAACGAAGGTGCCCGCCCCTCCCGTGCTGCAGCCACGGCCCACGACGACGAAGTCGTCATCGCCGTTCAGCGGGTTGGAGCCCCCGTTGACCTCGTCACCGTCGCTCGCACCACCAGCGTCGGTGTCGCGGTTGTTCGGGTCCGTCTCGCCGTTGTCGAAGCCACCGTTGTGGTTGGCGTCCTCGCGGCCGTCGTTCAGGCCGTCACCGTCCGTGTCCGGGTTGAGGGGGTTCGTCGCATTGGTACCCGTGACTTCCACGCCGTCGTTCAGGTCGTCGTCGTCCGTGTCGGCGTCGTTCGGGTCCGTCTCCGTGGCGTCCACGCGGCCGTTGTGGTCCGCGTCCTCCCGGCCGTCGTTCAGACCATCACCATCCGTGTCCGGATTCGTCGGGTCGGTGGTGGTGGTGGGGTCCAGGTCCGGCTCGAAGTTCGGCGAGTCGACGTTGGTGCCCGGAGGCGCCGTCTCCCGCGTCACGCCGCTCTCCGTGCCGTCGTTGATGCCGTCGTTGTCGCTGTCCGGATCCAACGCGTCGATGGTGCCGTCCCCATCCGTGTCGGTGAGGGCCTCATCGCCGTCCGGCACGCCGTCGTCGTCCGTGTCCGCGTCATGCGGATCCATGCCGAGCTCGATTTCGCGCTCGTCGCTCACGCCGTCCAGGTCGGAGTCCACATCGTCGGCGGCCAGGTTCGGGTCCGTCTCGCCCGGGTCGATGCGGCCGTTGTGGTTCGCGTCCTCCACGCCGTCACGCACGCTGCCACCGTCCGTGTCCGGGTTGAGGGGGTTGGTGACGGTGGTCGGGTCCGCATCGGGGATGAAGACCGTCGCGTCGGTGTCCGAGCCCTCGGGCACGGTCTGGCCCAGCTCCGTGCCGTCCTGGATGCCGTCGCCGTCCGTGTCCGCCTCGTTCGGGTCGGTCTCGTCCGCGTCGACGATGCCGTCGTGGTCCTTGTCCTCGGTGCCGTCCATCAGACCGTCGTCATCCGAGTCGTCGTCGAGAGGATCCGTCCCGCCGACTTCCACCTCGATGCCGTCCGACACGCCATCGCCGTCCGTGTCCGGGTTGTTCGGGTCCGTGCCGATGGCAATCTCCTCCGTGTCCGTCAGGCCGTCGCCGTCCGTGTCCAGGCCAATGGACCAGATGAAGTGGGCGGGCGTGGGGTCCACGTCGCCGTCCGCGTCCACCGCGCGCACCTGGAAGGTGTGCGTTCCCTCGGGCAGGCCCGTGAAGTTGATGGGGCTGGTGCAGGGGGTGAAGGCCGCGCCGTCGAGCGAGCACTCGAAGGTGTCACGCGGGTCTCCCGTGACGGAGTTGAAGCTGAACTCCGCGTCGGTGCTGGCGGTGTTCACGGGCGGGCTCGCGGTGATGCGCGTGTCCGGCACGGAGTTCACCGTGAAGGTGTTCGTGTCCGTGGCGGTGTTGCCATTCACATCCTCCGCCGTGGCCGTCACCGAGTGCGGCCCGTCGACCAGCGGCGTGGCCACCGGCACCGACCAGCTGCCGTCGACGCCCGCCGTCGCCGTACCCACCGTGGTGCCGTCCACCACCACCGTCACCGTGGCGCCCGGCTCCGCCGTACCCGAGTACGTCACCACCGGGTTGGTCACCGTGGAGCCCTCCGCCGGCGTGGTGATGCTCACCGACGTCGTGGCGTCCACCGTGAAGGCGTTGGTGTCCGTCGCGGTGTTGCCCTGGGCGTCTTCCGCCGAGGCCGTCACCGAGTGCGCTCCATCCGCCAGCTCCGCCGCCACCGGCACGGACCAGCTGCCGTTCGCCGCCGCCGTCACCGTGCCCACCACCGTGCCGTCCACCGTGACAGTCACCGTGGCGCCCGGCTCCGCGGTCCCCACGTACGTCACCACTCCGTCGGTCAGCACCGCGCCCTCGGCGGGAGTGGTGATGCTCACCGTCGTGGCCGTGTCCACCGTGAAGGTGTTCGTGTCCGTCGCGGTGTTGCCGTCGCCGTCCTCGGCGGTGGCCACCACCGTGTGCGAGCCGTCCGTCAGCGTCGTGGCCACCGGCACCGACCAGCTGCCATCGACACCCGCCGTCACCGTGCCCACCACCGTGCCGTCCACCGTGACAGTCACCGTGGCGCCCGCTTCGGCCGTACCCGAGTACGTCACCACGGGGTTGCCGACCGTCGAGCCGTCCGCCGGCGTGGCGATGTTCACGTTCGTCGACGTGTTCACCGTGAAGTTGTTCGTGTCCGTGGCGGTGTTGCCGAATGCGTCCTCGGCCGTGGCCGTCACCGTGTGGGGACCTTCGCCCAGCGACGAGTTGCCCGGCACCGACCAACTGCCGTTCGCCGCCGCCGTCACCGTGCCCACCACCGTGCCGTCCACGGTGACAGTCACCGTGGCGCCCGGCTCCGCGGTACCCGAGTACGTCACCATCGGGTCGCTGATGGTCGAACCATCCGCAGGCGTGGTGATGCTCACGTTCGTCGACGTGTCCACCGTGAAGGTGTTCGTGTCCGTCGCGGTGTTGCCGTTCGCGTCCTCGGCCGTGGCCGTCACCGTGTGAGGACCTTCACCCAGCGACGAGTTGCCCGGCACCGACCAGCTGCCGTTCGCCGCCGCCGTCGTCGTGCCCACCACCGTACCATCCACTTCCACCGTCACCGTGGCGCCCGGCTCCGCGGTACCCGAGTACGTCACCATCGGGTCGCTGATGGTCGAGCCATCCGCGGGCGTGGTGATGCTCACGTTCGTCGACGCGTCCACCGTGAAGGTGTTCGTGTCCGTCGCGGTGTTGCCGCTCGCGTCCTCGGCCGTGGCCGTCACCGAGTGAGGACCGTCGCCCAGCGACGAGTTGCCCGGCACCGACCAGGTGCCATTCGCCGCCGCCGTCGTCGTGCCCACCGTATTGCCGTCCACCACCACCGTCACGGTGGCTCCCGGCTCCGCGGTGCCCGAGTACGTCACCGCGCCGTCGTCCAGCACCGCGCCTTCCGCCGGCGTGGTGATGCTCACGTTCGTCGTCGCATCCACCGTGAAGGCGTTGGTGTCCGTCGCGGTGTGGTTCAGCGCATCCGTCGCCGTCGCCGTCACCGAGTGCGGCCCATCCGCCAGCGGCGTCGCCACCGGCACCGACCAGATTCCGTTCGCCGGCACCGTCACCGTGCCCACCGTGGCGCCGTCGACACGCACCACCACCGTGGCGCCCGGCTCACCCGTGCCCGAGTACGTCACCACTCCGTTGGTCAGCACCGCACCCTCGGCCGGCGTCGTCACGCTCACGAACGTGCCCGTGTCCACCGTGAAAGTGTTGGTGTCCGTCGCGGTGTGGTTCAGCGCATCCGTCGCCGTCGCCGTCACCGAGTGCGCGCCGTCCGCCAGCGCCGCGGCCACCGGCACCGACCAGGTGCCATTCGCCGCCGCCGTCACCGTGCCCACCGTATTCCCGTCGACAGTCACCACCACCGTGGAGCCCGGCTCCGCGGTACCCGAGTACGTCACCACGCCGTTGGTCAGCACCGCGCCCTCGGCCGGCGTCGTCACGCTCACGAACGTGCCCGTGTCCACCGTGAAGGTGTTCGTGTCCGTCGCGGTGTGGTTCGAGGCATCCGTCGCCGTCGCCGTCACCGAGTGCGGCCCATCCGCCAGCGGCGTCGCCACCGGCACCGACCAGGTGCCGTTCGCCGCCGCCGT
The DNA here is from genome assembly GCF_013336625.1 of Myxococcus sp. CA033. Lineage (NCBI taxonomy): Bacteria > Pseudomonadati > Myxococcota > Myxococcia > Myxococcales > Myxococcaceae > Myxococcus > Myxococcus sp. CA033. The sequence continues at coordinate 960,827 of NZ_JABUMU010000001.1, forward strand.
CACCGTGCCCACCGTGGTGCCATCCACCACCACCGCCACCGAGGCGCCGGGCTCCGCAGTTCCCGAGTACGTCACCACACCGTTGGTCAGCACCGCACCCTCGGCCGGCGTCGTGACACTCACCGACGTCGCCGTGTCCACCGTGAAGGTGGACGTCGTGGCCGTGCTCGTACGGGTCGCATCCTGGGACACGACCGAGATGTTGTAGACGCCGTCCGTCACCGCGACGGGAATCGGGAACGTCCAGTTACCGCCGGTCACGGCGATGGCCGGGTACGTCACGCCATTGAGCGTGAGCACCACGGACGTGGCACCGCCCGACGCCGTGCCAGTGATTTGCGTTGGCGCGGTCGTGAGCACCGCGTTGTTCGCCGGAGTGACGACGACCGGCGGAGGCAGCGCGTTCTGCACCGTGAAGGTGTTGGTGTTGCTGACCATGCTCGAGGCGCCGTTCAGCACGGACACGGCATTCACCGTGTGCACGCCCGTCGTCAGGTCCACGACCGGCGTGTACGTGAAGTTGCCCGCGGCATCCGCCGTGACGGTGGCCAGCACCACGCCGTCCACGGAGATGACGACCGAGGAGTTCGGGGTCGCAGTGCCAGTGATGGGAGGACGCACGCCCGTGGTGGAGCCGTTGGCGGGCGTCACGACCACCGGGGCCGACGGCGTCACGAAGGGGCCCGCCAGGGTGGTGATGACACCGGGACTGCCCGCGATGGCGCCGTAGGTGAGGCCATCCGGAGCGCCCGCCGTGGGCTGCGTGCCCGGGATACCGCCCGCGACGGAGGGGGAGCAATTCATCGTGCCGCCCTGGAGCAGGATGTGACCACCACCACCGCCGCCGCCCGTGCCGTGCTCAGGGAAGACCGTGCTGCCGCCGTTACCGCCGCGCGCCAACACCAGGTTGTTGCCGCAGGTCAACGCACCCGTGACGCGCAGATAAATCGTTCCACCTGAGCCACCTCCACCCGCCGCGTCGTTGGCATCCTCGCGAGCGTTTTCACCCGCCACGCCATTGGAGGAAATCGTCCCCGCGCCAGCCAGCGAAGCCGCGCGAATGAACACGATGCCGCCCGCCGCGCTGCCGCCGCCGCCAAAGTCGTCGTTGCTATGACCCGCACCGCCACCACCACCGAAGAGCAGATGGTCCACCGCGCTGAAGTCCATGCGCGTGCCGCCCAGACCGCCCACGTCACGAGAGGGAGCAGGAGCGCCAGTCGTGGCATGAGTATCGCCACTCCATGTGCGGCCGCCCTTGCCACCCGCCCCCGCGCTGCCACCACCGCCGCCACCCGAGTTGTGGCAGATACCGCCGCCCGCGCCGTTCGCGATGTTGCCGTAGCCCGTCGTTCCCGCCGCGAAGGGGTCCGTGTTGTCGTAGCTCCCCAGCGCCACGCCCTCGCCCTTCGGCGCGCCGCCCGGATAGGCCTGGTTGATGCCGGTGCAGCCATCTCCGGCACCATTCCAGAAGATGCCGCCGCGGAAGCCCGCGTTGGTCGCGGAGATGGAGCCCGCGTTGTTCACCGCGCCCGTGGCCAGGAAGATGAGCACGCCACCCGTGGTGCCATCCCACGGCCTGGCGACGAGGCTTCCCGCCGCGTTGACGGTCACCGTGGAGTACTCGGGAACGCGGATGGCCTGCGTCCCGGTGTTGGCCGCGAAGGCCACCGTGAGCGGCGCGGTGAAGGTGAGGCGCGTCGCCGTCAGCGCCTGCACGCGCCCGAACTGCCACCGGCCCACCGCCACGTTGGCGGGAGCGTTCAGGTCGATGGGCGTCTGGCTGCCCGACGTCGGGGCCGTGAGGCCCGCTGCCTGGAACACCAGCACCAGGTCATTCACCGCGAAGCCCGTCGTCGAGGTGACCGTGACGAAGCTCTGGCCGGCCGGAACCGCCGCCGTCACCCGCGTATAGGTGTTGACGACGGTGCCCGGCGCGTTGACGGTGAGCGCGCCGTCCGAGCCATCGCCCAGGTGGAAGGTGTCAGCGGACGCGTAGGCGGAAGGGGCCACCAGCGCGGCACACAGGAGTGCCAGCAGGCCGACGGCGGGCAAGCGAGCACGTACGCGCCGCGACTCGACCAGCGAAGTAGGAGTTTGTGGGTTCGGTTTCATAGGCCTGGGCCGCGCGGAGTGAAGTGGGGCCCGGGCGGCATCGACGGCACATAGCAATCCAGGAGCCACCCTCCGTCCACTTCTGGTCCTACCCCGGCCCAGGGGGGTTCTCCCTCCCGTCCCCTCTGAGACGAAGCAGCGGATCCGAATCACGGATCCGGATTCTGGAAACCGGACCGGATGACCCACCCCACTGGGGCCTTGCGGGCCCGCATTGACTCGTCAACCCAGGGCCTCGGGTCCTCGTTGACGCGTCAGCCCAGACCGTGGCGTCCGAGCCGGTTCGTGACGCGCCCCGTCGAAAAAGCAAAAGGGGCCCTCCTTCCGGAGAGCCCCTTCGCGTGGCGCCAGGATGCGGACGCGTCCCGAGGCGCTAGAAGATTTCCTCGAGCCACTCGCGCATGCGGCCCTTCACCTTCTTGTACACGTTCTCTTCGCGGATGCGGAACATGCGCCGGTCCAGGTGCTTGGCGCCGTACACGACGAGGCCCACGCCCGTCGCGTACATGGGGCTCTTCACCACGTCCACCAACCCGCCGATGCCGCGCGGCATGCCCCGACGCACCGGCAGCCCGAGCACTTCCTCGGCCAGCTCCGGCATGCCCGCCAGCAGCGTGGAGCCACCGGTAATCACCACGCCCGAGGCCAGCAGGTCCTCGTAGCCGCACTTCTGAATCTCACGGTGCACGAGCTGGAAGATCTCCTCCACGCGCGGCTCCAGGATTTCGCACAGAATCTGCCGCCCGAGGACGCGGGGCTGGCGGCCGCCCACGCTCGGCACCTCCAGCGTGTCGTCCTTGTTGATGAGCGACGCCAGCGCGCAGCCGTACTTCTGCTTGATGCGCTCGGCCTCGTGAGCCGGCGTGCGCAGGCCGATGGCGATATCGCTGGTGAGGTTGTTGCCGCCCAGCGCAATCACCGCCGTGTGGACGATGGAGCCGCCAGAGAAGATGGCGATGTCCGTGGTGCCGCCGCCGATGTCGACGAGGCACACGCCCAGCTCCTTCTCGTCCTCGCCCAGCACCGCCTCGGCGCTCGCCAGCGGCTGCAGGACGATGTCGGAGACATTCAGGCCCGTCCGGTTCGCGCACTTGACGATGTTCTGCGCGCTGGAGACGGCGCCCGTGACGATGTGCACCTTGGCCTCCAGGCGCACGCCCGCCATGCCCAGGGGCTCCTTGATGCCGCCCTGGTCATCGATGATGAACTCCTGGGGCAGGACGTGGATGACTTCCCGGTCCAGGGGGATGGCCACCGCCTTCGCCGCGTCGATGACGCGCGCGATGTCCGCCTCGCGGACCTCCTTGTCCTTGACCGCCACGATGCCCTGGGAATTGAAACCCTTGATGTGGCCACCGGCGATGCCCGTGTAGACGTGGGAAATCTCCGCGCCCGCCATCAGCTCCGCCTCTTCAATCGCGCGGCGGATGGAGGAGACGGTCGCCTCGATGTTGACCACCACGCCCTTGCGCAACCCCTTCGACGGATGCGTCCCGATACCGATGATGTCGATACCGCTGTCGGTCAGCTCCCCGACGATGGCGCAAATCTTCGTCGTGCCGATGTCGAGGCCGACAATAATCTCCCCCGACTTCTGCTTCGCCATGACAACCCTCCCAGGCCCCCCACTCTCGTGAAAGGGGCGTCCTCTTACTGCCTCGCGCTCCCGTTCCTCTCGGACACGGGGCTCGAAAGCTTCACCGCCACCCAACCGGGCCGGGCCCGGTTATCCAGGTGAATGATCTCCGCTGCAAGCCCCCTGGCGCCCAGTTCGCGCCGGACACGGCCCAACCGCTGCAGCTTGACCTCGGAATTCCCTTCGCCTAGGCGCACTTCCTGCCCGGAAGCGGCCACCAGCGTCACCTCCCGCCCCTCCATCCGCACCTCGGACAGCCGCTCCGGCTTGCCCGGCGATTCCTTCGCGTACGCCCGCGCCACCTCGAGCGCCGCCTGGAACCGCTGGCGCGCCACGGCGGGGTCCGTCACGTAGCCCTCGCGGTCCACCCCGGTGACGAGCGGCAAATCCAGCCCGTCCCCCGGCGTCACCCGCTTGAAGGGCTCGCCCTCTTCGTCCAGCACGTACAGCTCCCCCATCACCGCCAACGCCTCCGGGACGTGCTCGGACACCTCCACGGAGACGCGGTTCGGGAAGCGCCGCGTCACGTCCACCTTCTTCACCCACGGGTGCTGAAGCATGGCCCGCTCCAGCCCCCCTACATCCAACGCCCAGAGGTTCTGACCCTTCGTCAAAGCCGCCAGGCGCAGCAGCTCCACGCGCGACGCGCGCTGCAGGCCGGTGAAGGACACCGCCGCCAGTTCGAACCGGGGCGACACCAGCGCCCACCGGCGCAGCTCCACCCCACCCCACACCAGCAGCCCCGTCACCAGCGTCAGCGCCACCACCTTCACCACGCCCGGCCCCTGCGAGCGCACCACGCTCTTCACGGCCTCATTTCGCTGGGCAGTGTCTTGACGGCGGCGGTTTTTGCTTCGACCGAAGGCCATGGTGGGAACGCTGGGACCCATGCTGCGCGCGGATGGATCTCCACGCCAGTTTTTGGCTACAGCGACGTCGCTGTAGCGCCCCGGCCCCACGAGAGGCCAGGACTTCGAGGGGGGACTTGACGAGGGGGAAGGCCGTCTCAGGCCTTGAGACATGCGCCTTGCAACAGGCGCTCGCACAGGGCTGGGAAGTCGATACCACGTCCTGCGGCAATCTTGGGCAGGAGGCTGGTGGCCGTCATGCCTGGCAGCGTGTTTGTTTCCAGCAGGAACACATCGCCTCCGTCGGTGACGATGACGTCCGAGCGCGAAGCCCCCGCACAGCCCAGGGCCCGGTGCGCGCCCAGGCACACCTCGTTGACCCGTGCATACTGATCCGGAGGCAGGGGTGCGGGGAAGAGGTACTGCGTTCCCGTGCCCGCCTTGTACTTGGCATCGTAGTCGTAGAACTCGCGGGCGGCGCGGACCTCGATGACGCCCAGGGCCTCATCGTCCAACACTCCACCCTGCACTTCACGTCCCTTGACGAACTGCTCCACCAGGAGGGTGCCCGCATACTTCGCGGCGTCCTTCACGGCGGCGTCGTAGTCCGCGCGCGCCTTGCAGATGTGCACCCCCACGCTGCTGCCCTCGCGGCTGGGCTTCACCACCACCGGGAAGTCGAACCCCAGCGAGTCCCCCGCCGCCAGCGCGGACGCCTCGTCGGCGAAGGCGCGGTATGCGGGCGTGGGGATGCCCTGGGCGATGAAGACGAGCTTGGCGTAGACCTTGTCCATGGCCATCGCCGACGCGAGCACGCCGCTGCCGGTGTACGGGATGAACATGGACTCCAGCAGGCCCTGGAGGCTGCCGTCCTCGCCGTAGCGGCCATGCACCGCCAACCATGCCACGTCCACCTTCTCCGCGATGAGGCGCGCGGGCAGGTCCTTGCCCACGTCGATGTCCACCACGTCGTAGCCCAGGGAGCGCAGCGCGCCGGCCACAGCGGCGCCGGTGCGCAAGGACACCTCGCGCTCGGACGACAGGCCGCCGTACAGCACGCCCACGCGCTTGTTCTTGAGTTCGTCCTTCGAGAAGGCGCCGCGATTCGCTGTCATGGCAGGAACTCTCCCACGCGTTTGACTTCGGGTTTCATGTCGACACCGGAATGCTCTTGCACACGCGTCCGCATCAGCGTGATGAGCCCCAGCACGTCCCGGGCGGTCGCCCCGCCCAGGTTGACAATCCAGTTGGCGTGCAGCGTCGAAATCTGTGCCCGCCCCAGCGTGTGCCCCTTGAGGCCCACGAGCTCAATCAACCGCCCGGCATGGTCTCCGGGGGGATTGGTGAAGACGCTGCCAAAGTTGGGCTGGCTCAACGGCTGCGTCCGCTTGCGGTAGCCCAGGTCCGCGTCCATGGCGACCTTGGAGGCGGCGACGTCGCCCTTGGGCAGCCGGAAGCGCACCCGCGTCACCACGCCCCCGGGCGGAAGCTCCGAGTGCCGGTACGCATGCGGCACCTGCGCCTTCGTCAGCCACCCCACCCCGTCAGGCGTGGCGACCTCCACCGCCTCGATGACGCGAAACGCCTCGCCATTCTTGGTGCCCGCGTTCATCGACACCGCGCCGCCGAGCGTCCCGGGGATGCCCGCGAGGAACTCCGCGCCCACCAGTCCCTGGCCGCGCATCACGTTGACGAGCTTCACGATGGCCGCGCCCGCGCCCAGGGTGATGAGCCCGTCCTCCGGCCCCACCTCGATGAGCTCGGGGAACAGGTCCCCCGGCAGCTTCACCGTGACACCAGGCACGCCGCCGTCACCCACCAGCGTGTTGGCGCCGCCCCCGAGGATGGCCACGGGCGCGCCCTCGTCCCGCGCGAGCTTCAGCACGGCGACGAGCGCATCGGGCGAGCGCGGACGCACCAGCGCCTCCGCCGCGCCGCCCACCCGGACGCTGATGAGCGGAGCCAGCGGCTCGCCGGCCTTCACTTCGCAATCCGGCAGTCGCTCCACGCGAGCCGCCAGCGCCGTCTTCACGCCCGCTTCCACCATGTCGGCTAGCCCTTCGTCGGAGCCGCGTTGCCGAGCAGGCCGAGCAGGTCCGGCCCCACGTGGGTGATATCTCCCGCGCCAAGCGTCAACACGAGGTCTCCCTCGCGCAGCCGGGGCAGCAGCGCCGCCGGCAGGTCCGCGCGCTTGGGAACGAACGTCACGTCGCGGTGGCCGTGCGCGCGGATGGCGTCCGCGAGGGCGTCACCGGTGGCGCCCGGAATCGGCTCCTCGCCGGCCGCGTAGACGTTGGTGACGAAGAGCACGTCCGCGTCGTTGAACGACGTGGTGAATTCCTTCATCAAGTCATGCGTGCGCGTGTAGCGGTGCGGCTGGAAGGCCACCACCACGCGGCGACCGAAGGCGCGCCGAGCGCCCGCCAGCGTGGCCAGCACCTCCGTCGGGTGGTGACCGTAGTCATCCACCACGGTGATGCCCTTCGCCTCGCCCTTCACGGTGAAGCGTCGCTGCACGCCGCCGAACTCGGCCAGCGCGGTGCGCACCGTCTCCAGGGGGATGTCCATCTCCTCCGCCACGGCGATGACGGCCAGCGCGTTGAAGGCGTTGTGCGCGCCCACCATGCGCACGCGGAACTCGCCCAGGTCCTCCTCGCGGCGGAACGCATGGAACGTGGTGGTGAAGCCGTCCAGGGCAATGCTCTCCAGGCGGTAGTCCGCCATGTGCGAGCTGCCGTAGGTGACGAAGCGCTTCTCGATGCGCGGCAGGAGCGCCTGGACGTTGGGGTTGTCCAGGCACAACACGTTGAGGCCGTAGAAGGGCACCCGGTTGCAGAACTCCACGAAGGCCGTCTGGAGCACCTCCAGCGAGCCGTAGTGGTCCATGTGCTCCGGGTCGATGTTGGTGACGATGGAGATGGACGGGTGCAGCTTGAGGAAGCTGCCGTCGCTCTCGTCCGCCTCCACCACCATCAGCTCGCTCTTGCCCAGCTTGGCGTTGGAGTCGAGCACGTTCACCTTGCCGCCCACCACCGCCGTCGGGTCCAGGCCCGCCGCGCTCAGCACGGTGGCCACCATGGACGTCGTCGTCGTCTTGCCGTGACTGCCCGCGACGGCGACGGCGTACTTCAGCCGCATCAACTCCGCGAGCATCTCCGCGCGGGGGATGACGGGAATCTTCCGCTGGCGCGCGGTGACGACCTCCGGGTTGTCCTTGCGCACCGCGGACGAAATCACCACCACGTCCGCCTGCACGAGGTTCTGCGCCTTGTGCCCCTCGAAGATGGTGGCGCCCATGCGCGTCAGGCGCCGGGTGATGTCGCTCTCCTTCAGGTCGGAGCCGGACACCCGGTAGCCCAGGTTGATGAGCACCTCGGCGATGCCGCTCATGCCGATGCCGCCGATGCCCACGAAGTGCACCTGCGCGGCGTGCCGCGTCTTGAAGAGGCTGGGGGGCTTGTTCTTCGTCACGACTTGCTCCTGGGTGCCGTCTTCGCCTCGGGGGTGGGACGCTCGCGGCCGGTGGGGCCCCAGGTCTGCACCATCAGGTCCACACACACGTCGGCCAGCTCCTTCGCCGCCTCGGGACGGCCCAGCAGGGCCGCCTTCTTCTCCATGCCCTTGAGCCGCTCGGGCTGCGACTTCAACGTCCGCAGCGTCTCCGCCAGCTTCGCGCCCGTCAGCTCCGACTCCTGGAACATCAGCGCCGCGCCCGCGTCCACCAGCGCCCGCGCATTCACCGTCTGGTGGTCATCCGTCGCATGCGGGAAGGGAATCAGGATGCTCGCCTTCTTGCACACGGTCAGCTCCGCCAGCGTGGTGGCGCCCGCGCGACAGATGACCAGGTCCGCCATCGCGTACGCGCTCGACATGTCGTCGATGAACTCCACCACGTCCGCGTGGAAGCCCTTGTCCGTGTAGCCCTTGCGCACCATCTCCAGGTCGTTCTTCCCCGTCTGGTGCACGAAGCGCAGGCCTTCCTTCAAGTCGCCCAGCGAGTCGAGCGCCTCCAACATCCGCTGGTTGATGCCCCGCGCGCCCAGGCTGCCGCCGAAGACGAGCACCGAGAAGTTCTCGTGCGCCACGTGGCTGCGCAGGTAGTTGTCCATCAGCTTGCGGCGGATGGGGTTGCCGATGAGCTGCACCTTCTTCTCCGGGAAGAAGCGCCGCGCTTCATCGAAGGCGATGAAGACCACCCGCACCACCTTGCCCAACAGCTTGTTGGTGAGGCCCGGCAGCGCGTTCTGCTCCTGGATGGCGGTGGGGATGCCCATCAGCCACGCGGCCAGGACGACGGGCCCGCTCGCGTAGCCGCCCACGCCCACCACCACGTCCGGCTTCTGCCGGGCGAGGATGCGGAACGACTCGATGAAGGCCAGGGGCAGCGCGAAGAGCGCCTTGAGCAGGGAGAAGAAGCCCTTGCCCTTCAGGCCCTGCACCTTCACCAGCTCCAGCGGATAGCCCTCGCGCGGAACCACGCGCGCCTCCAGGCCCCGCTCGGTCCCCACGAAGACGACCTCGTTGGCGTGGTGACGCGTCACCACCTCTTCCGCCAGGGCAATGCCCGGGAAGAGATGGCCCCCGGTGCCGCCCCCCGCGATGAGCACCTTCACGCCGCCACCTCCCTCAAGTCCGAACCCGCCCGCGCGCTCCGAGGCGCTCCCTGCGCGCTGGCGCTCAGCGACAGCAGCACCCCCGCCGCGCCCATCAGCACCACCAGCGACGTGCCTCCGTACGACACGAACGGCAGCGTCAGGCCCTTGGTCGGCAACAGCCCCATGGCCACGCACATGTTCACCGTGGCCTGGAACGCGATGATGGAGGTGAAGCCCAACCCCAGGTACGTGCCGAAGGTCTCTCCGGCCGCGAGGCTCGCGCGCACGCCGCGCCACAGGACGATGGCATAGAGCGAGACGAGCACGCCCACGCCAATCAACCCCGTCTCCTCGCCGAGGATGGAGAAGATGAAGTCGGTGTGCGCTTCCGGCAGGAAGAAGAGCTTCTGCCGGCCGTCGCCCAGGCCCAGGCCGACCACGCCGCCGGAGCCGATGGACATGAGCGACTCGGCGACCTGGTAGCCCACGTCATGCCGGTGCGCCCACGGGTCCAGGAAGGCCAGGATGCGCTTCATTCGATACGGGCTGGAGGCAATCGCCACGTACGCCAGCGGCAGCGCGAGCAACACGGAGCCGACCAGGTAGCTCAGCTTCGCGCCAGCGGCGAACAGCAGCACGAACAACATGAACACCAGCAGCACGCTGCTGCCAAAGTCGGGCTGGAGCATGCAAAGCATCACCAGGATGCCGCAGAGCGCCAGGTGCGGGAGGAAGCCCACGGAGAACGTCGCCACCTTCTCGCGCTTCTTCGCCAGCGAGTAGGACAGGTAGACGACCCAGGCGAACTTGGCGACCTCGGCCGGCTGGAGGCTGAAGCCCGGCAGCCGAATCCAGCGCCGCGCGCCGCCCGCCGTGGAGCCGATACCCGGAATGGCCACCAGCACCAGCAGGACAATGGCCGCCAGCAGCAGCGGATACGCCCAGCGCGCCAGCTTGCGCCAGCCCAGCTTCATCGCCACGGCCATCACCACCAGGCCCAGGGCCGCCGCGGTGACCTGCCGCTTGAAGAAGTAGAGGCTGTCGCCGAGCTTGTCCTGCGCCAGCACCGCGCTCGCCGAGTACACCATCACCAGTCCCATCGTCACCAGGCCCAGCACGGCGCACAGGAGGATGGGGTCGAACCGCACGGGAGCATTCGACGGAGGAGAGGTCTTCATGCCGTCACAGCGCTCCGACCAGGCGCTTGAAACTGTCGCCCCGGTCCTCGAAGTTCTTGAACTGATCGTACGACGCACACGCGGGCGACAGCAGCACCGTGTCACCTGACTTCGACAGCTCACGCGCCTTCGCTACCGCCGCCGCCAGCGTGCCGCACGCATGCACCGCCGCCTGCCCCTCGTACGCCCGGGCGAGCAGGTCCGAGTCCGCGCCGATGGTCAGCACGCCCTTCACCTTGCCCCGCCCCTCTTCCACCATGGGCGCGTACGGCGCGCCCTTGCCCTTGCCACCGGCAATCAGCCACAGCCCGCCCTGGAACGCGCGCAGCGCCACCAGCACGGAGTCCACGTTCGTGGCCTTCGAATCGTTCACCCACTCCACCCCGTCCAACACCCGTACGCTCTCCAGCCGGTGCGGCAGGCCCGGGTAGCTGTCCAGTCCCGCCTGCACCGCCTCGGCCGGGACGCCGCCCAGCCGCGCCAGCAGCGTCGCCGCCATCGCGTTCTGCGCGTTGTGGGCGCCTCTGAGCGCGCGGTTGGAGAGCCGGTACTTCTCCCCCTGGAAATCCAGCCGGAAGCCGCCCGCCTCCGCCACCGCGAGCCCCGCCAGCGTCGGTGCGTCCGCCACCGGCTTGCCCGTGACGCTGAAGCCGTACACGGGTACCCGCGCCTGGCACGCCAGCGCGAGCACGTCCGCGTCGTCCGCGTTCACCACCGCGAAGTCGCCCTCTCGCTGGTGGTGGAAGATGCGGGCCTTGGCCTCGCCGTACGCCCCATGGTCCGCGTACCGGTCGATGTGGTCCGCCGTGAGGTTGAGGATGGCGGCGCCGCGCGGGCGCAGCGTCTGGATGCCCTCGAGCTGGAAGCTGGACAGCTCCACCACCAGCGCGTCCCAGTCTCCAGGGGACAGCGCGGCCTCGCTGAAGGGCCGGCCCAGGTTGCCACCGACGAACGTGCGCTTCTTTCCCTGGACGAACAGCTCTCCGGTGAGCGCCGTGGTGGTGCTCTTCCCGTTGGTGCCGGTGATGCCGAACAGCGGCACCGACTCCAGGAAGCGCCACGCCAGCTCCACCTCGCCCCAGATGGGAACGCCCGCGGCGGCGGCGGCGCGCAGCTCCGGCAGCGCCAGCGGCACGCCCGGGCTCACCACCACCAGCGACTGCGACTCCAAGAGGCCCGGCGTCGCGGGGTCGGTGACGAGCGTGGCGCCCAGCGACTTCACCTCGCGAGCCACGTCACCCAGCGCGTCCTCGCTCCGGGCGTCCAGCGCCGTCACGCGCGCGCCCCGCTGGCACAACAAGCGCAGCGCCGCCACGCCGCTCTTCGCCAGCCCGTACACCAGCACCTTCTGCCCGGACAGCGCGAACGTCATGGATGTTCCACCCCTCGGGAGAATCAGCGCAGCTTGAGCGACAGGAGCGCCACGCCACCACAGAGGATGGAGACGATCCAGAAACGGACGATGATCTTCGGCTCGGCCAGGCCCTTGAGCTCGAAGTGGTGGTGCACCGGCGCCATCTTGAACACGCGCTTGCCGGTCATCTTGAAGGAGGCCACCTGAATCATCACGCTCAGCGCCTCCGCGAAGAAGATGCCGTGGATGATGGCGGAGACGACCTCGTTCTTGGACAGCACCGCCAGCCCGCCCAGGGCGCCACCCAGCGCCAGCGAGCCGATGTCCCCCATGAACACGGAGGCCGGATACGTGTTGAACCAGAGAAAGGAGATGCCCGCACCGACGATGGCCGCGCAGAACACGGCCAGCTCCGCGCCACCCGGCACCTGGAGGATGCCCAGGTATTGCCACAGCGGCGTGGCCACCAGCTTCGTCGTGCCGCCCACCGTCACCGAGTCCGCGATGCTCAGCGTGGTGCCCGCCACGTAGCAGAGCACCGCGAAGGTAATCGCGGAGACGATGGTGGGGACAATCGCGAGCCCATCCAGGCCGTCGGTGAGGTTCACCGCGTTGGACGTGCCCACGATGACAATCCAGGCGAAGACGACGTAGAACCAGCCCAGGTCCAGGTTGAACCAGTGGGACGGAATGAAGGGCAGCGTCAGCCGCGTGTTGATGAGCAGCGTGGGGCCGAACGAGCCGTCCGGCTGCGTCCACGTCGTCAGCAGGCCGAAGACGGCGATGAGGAAGAAGACGGTCTGCAGCACCATCTTCTTGCGCCCCGCCAGGCCCTTGGAGTTGCGCTTGGACAGCTTGAGCCAGTCGTCCAGGAAGCCGATGAAGCCGTAGCCGAACGTCAGGAGCAGCACCACCCAGACGGCGCGGCTCTTCAGGTCCGCGAACAGCAGCGTGCCCGCGGCGATGCAGATGAGGATGAGCGCGCCACCCATGGTGGGCGTGCCCTTCTTCTTCTGATGCGAGTCCGGCGTGTCCTCGCGGACGTTGCTCTGTCCGTGCTGCTTCAGGCGCAGCCTCGCGATGAGGCGCGGCCCAATCAACATGCCCAGCACGAGCGCGAAGACCCCGGCGGCGATGATGCGGAAGGTGGGGTAGCGCAGGAAGTTGAGAACCCGCCCCGCTTCCGTGTTCTGGATGAGCTCGTAGAGCAGATACAGCACTAGTGGTTTCCTCCGGAGGACGCGGTCGTGCCCGTCAATGCGGCCACCACCCGCTCCAGCCGCATTCCGCGGCTCGCCTTCACCAGCACCACGTCGTGGGGGCGCAGCCTCGGCGTCAACCACGCCACCAGGGGCTCCACCTCCGTGAAATGCGCCGCGGACCCACCCAGCCCCGCGTGCTTGAACCCTTCCGCGGAGCGCGGGCCGAAGAAGGCCACCAGCGCCGCCTTGCTCGCGACCTGCCCGCCCAGCCGCGCGTGCTCTTCCAGCTCGCCCGGGCCCAATTCCAGCATGTCGCCCAGCACCGCCACCGCGCGGCCCCCAGGCGTCACCAGCGTGCCCAGCGTCTCCAGCGCCGCGTCCATGGAGGCGGGGTTCGCGTTGTAGCAGTCGTCAATCACCGTCACGCCCCCCAACCCGTCCACCACGTTGAGGCGCCGCGCGTACGGCTTCGCCGCCTCCAGCCCCTTCACGCACTCTTCCGCCGTGTAGCCCAGCGCCAGCGCCACCGCGAAGGCCGCCGTCGCGTTCTGCGCGTTGTGCGGACCGATGAAGCCCAGCCGCACCGGCCACTCGCGGCCCAGGTGGCGCACCGTGGCCACCATGCCGTCGCGGCCCTTCGTCTCCACCGACACCAGCCTCACATCCGCGTCTTCCGCGCGGCCGAAGGTCAGCCGGTTCGCTTCACTGCGCTCGGCTTGCGCGGGGATGAGCGGGTCATCGGCGTTGACGACAATCGTCGTCCCGTGCCCCATCTCCTGGAACATCTCCCCTTCCGCGTCCGCCACGCCCTGAAGGCTGCCCAGCCCCTCCAGGTGCTCGGGCTGGACGACGGTGATGACGCCCGCGTCCGGCCGCACCACGCGGGTGAGCCGCTGGATTTCGCCGGGCCGGTTCATCCCCACCTCGATGACCGCCGCCACGTGCTGGGGCTCCAGCCGGAACAGCGTCAGGGGGACGCCCACCTCGTTGTTGAAGTTGCCTTCCGTCTTCAGCGCCGGGCCCCGCGTGGCGAGGATGGCGCCCACCATCTCCTTGGTGGTCGTCTTCCCGTTGGAGCCGCCCACCGCGCAGATGGGAATGCGGAAGCGCTGACGGTGGTGGCGGCCCAGGGCCCCCAACGCCATCAGCGTGTCGTCGACTTCGTAGAGCGTGAAACCGGCGGGCAGCGCGGGCAGGGCACGGCCCCGCCCCACCACCGCGCCGGCCGCCCCACCCCTGGCCGCGACGTCCACGAACGCGTGGGCGTCGAAGCGCTCACCCACCAGCGCCACGAAGAGGCACCCCGGGGTGAGTGCCCTCGTGTCGGTGCAGACGGCCTCGAAGGCGGCCGGCCCGGGACTTCCGAGCCGGGTCGCCCCCGTCGCCTGCACCACCTCTTCGTCGCTGAATCGAGCTGCCATAGGGGTGTGGGGCGTCCCGTCCGCGAGCCTTCTCAGCCGGCGGTGCGGCTCGCCAGTGCCTTGGCGGCGGCCTGGCGGTCATCGAAGCTGAGCTTCTCCTTGCCCACCTGCTGGTAGGTCTCGTGGCCCTTGCCAGCGATGAGGACGACGTCGTCCGCGCTCGCCAGTGCAATGGCCTGCTCGATGGCGGTGCGACGGTCCGCCTCGACGAGGTAGCCCTTCTCGCCCGACTTCGCCTTGTTCGCGGAGATGCGGCGCAGGCCGCCCTTCTCCACGCCCGACGTCACCTGGCTGATGATCTCCTCCGGGTCCTCCGTGCGCGGGTTGTCGCTGGTGATGACCGTCAGGTCCGCGGCCTCCGCGGCCACCGCGCCCATCAACGGACGCTTGCCCTTGTCCCGGTCTCCTCCGCAGCCGAAGACCGTGATGACGCGGCCCTTGGCCATCGCGCGCGCAGCCTCCAGCGCGCGCTTGAGCGCGTCGTCGGTGTGCGCGTAGTCCACGAACACGGCGGGCGCCCCCGCGGGGCCGTAGTTCTCCACGCGCTCCATGCGGCCGGCCACGGGCGTCATCCGCTCGATGCCGACCTTCACGTCGCTGCGCGAGAAGCCCGCGCCGATGCCGATGCCCACCGCCAGGAGGATGTTCTCCAGGTTGTGGGGGCCCAAGAGCTTGCTCTTCAGCGCGATGTCGCCCGAGGGCGTCTTCAGCGTGCCGGTGATGCCGGCCAGCGTGAAGGTGACGTCCGAGGCCGAAATCTCACCGTTGCCGGTGCGGCTGAACTTCCACGCCATCCGCTTCTGGCCGCGCTGCTCGTTGTAGATGCGGCTGGCATACGTGTCGTCGCCATTCACGACGGCCACGCCCGTGGAGGACAGGTTCTCCGCGAAGAGCTTCCGCTTCGCCTGGAAGTAGTCCTCCATGTCCTTGTGGTAGTCGAGGTGGTCGCGGCTCAGGTTGCTGAAGCCCGCGGCCTTGAAGGTCAGCCCGTGCACGCGCTCCTGCGCGAGCGCGTGGCTGGACACCTCCATCACCACCGTCTCCACACCCGCGTCCACCATCTCCCGGAAGATGCGGTGCAGCTCCAGCGGATCCGGCGTCGTGTTGGCCGTCTCGACCGTCTTGCCCCCGAACTTGTAGCCCAGCGTGCCAATGACACCCGTGGACACGTAGGCCGCCGCGCTCATCGCCTCCAACAGGAACGACGTCGTCGTCTTTCCGTTGGTGCCGGTGACCGCCAGCAACGTCAGCTTGTCGGCCGGCCGGCCATGGAAGTTCGCGGCGATGAGGGCCAGCGCCTTGCGCGCGCTGCCCACCTTGAAGAAGGGCACCTGCGAGGAAGGCACCGGCTTCTCGGAGACCACCGCCACGGCTCCGCGTGACACGGCCTCCCCGATGAACTGGGCACCATCCTCCTTGGTGCCGGGAATGGCGATGAACAAGTCGCCAGGCTTCACATGCCGCGAGTCCTGGGTCACACCGGTGACGTCGACCGCGGAACGACCACCCGAGGTCTGCTCGGCACCACACCCTGCGAGGACATCCGTCAGCTTCATCTCTTCCCCTTCACACGAATTGCAAGCGCGGGGCCTGGAACGAGCGCGGCCTCATTGCCGCGTCGCGAGCTCCAGCGTCACCCGGGCCCCCTTCTCCACCAGTGAGCCGGCGGCGGGGGTTTGAGACACCACACGTCCACTGCCCATCACCTGTGGCTCGAGTGCCGCGGCGAGCAGCTTCACCACGGCCTCACGACCTCCGGCGCCCTGGACGTCCGGCACACGCACCGTGCCGGCCTCAGGGCTCTCCGAAACCGCCTCCTCCAACACCGGCCGAGCGGGCTCGGTGGCCTTCGCCACCGGCTTCGCCGCGACAGGCACGGGGGTTGCGGCGGCCATGGCCACCCCGGGTGCCACCGTCCGAGACGGGGGCACGGCCAGGTGGGCCATGGCAGCGGTCGCAATTTCCTTGAAAGCAGGGGCAGCCACGAGCCCCCCGTACACGTCTGTCTTGGGTTCGTCCACCACCACGAGGATGACAATGCGCGGATCCTCGGCCGGCACCATGCCGACAAAGGAGGCAATCCGCTTGTCCGAGTAGCCCCGGGCCACTGGATCCGCCTTCTGGGCGGTTCCCGTCTTGCCGGCGACCCGGTACTCCTCCATGGCGGCCTTGGGCGCGGTACCTCCCTTGACCACCACGCTTTCGAGCATGCCCACCACCTGCCGGGCCACCTTCGCGGAAACCGCCCGGCGGACCTCGGTGGGACGGTTTTCAAGCAGCACCACCCCGTCGGGGTCCACCACCTTCGACACGAGGTAGGGACGCATCAGCACGCCATCGTTGGCCAGCGCACCATAGGCCGCCGCAATCTGCACGGCGGTGGCCGTCATGCCCTGTCCGAACGACTGGGTGGCCAGGGAGACCTCCGCCTTGGGGAACGGGATGACACCCCGGCCCTCGCCCGGCAGGGCCAGGCCCGTGCGCTCGGCGAAGCCGAAGGCATGGTAGCCGGCCACCATCATCTCGCGGCCCAGCACCTGGGCCATCTTCGCCATGCAGATGTTGGAGGAGACCTGGAGGATGCCCCTGGGCGCCAGCCACCCGTAGGAGTGCGTGTCGTTGATGGTGTGGCGGCCCACGCGCCAGGCGCCGTTCTCGCAGAAGAAGACGCTCTCCTCGGTGACGGACTTCTCCTCCAGCGCCGTGGCCACCACGAAGGGCTTGGTGGTGGAGCCGGGCTCGAAGGTGTCCAACGCGCCTCGGTTGCGCACCGTTCCGCGAGCGATGCTCTCCGGAGTGTTCGGGTTGAAGCGGGGGTGGTTGGCCAGCGCCAGCAGCTCCCCCGTCTTCGGATCCAACGCCACCACCATGCCGGCGATGCCCTTGGCCTCCTCCACGGCCTTGGCCAACGACTTCTCGGCCACGTACTGCAGATGCCGGTCCAGGGTCAGCGTGACGGCGGCGCCCTGCCGCTCCAGCGGATCCAACGCGCCCTGGACCAACAGCTTGCGGCCCTTGGCGTCGCGGAAGCCCGACATGCGGGAGTTCTGCCCGGACAGCTCGTCCTCGAAGGCCAGCTCCAGGCCCTCCAGGCCCTTGCCGTCCATGCCCACCATGCCCACCACGTGGGCGCCCAGCTCACGCTGCGGATAGAAGCGCTTGGGCTCCTTGGTGAAGCCCATGCCGGGCAGGCCCAGCGCCTTCACCGCGGCGACTTCCTGGGGCTTGGCCTGACGCTTCACCCAGGCGAAGCGCTTGGAGCGCGCAAGCCTGGCGCCCAGTTCGTCCGCGTCCACCTTCAGCGCCTTGGCCAGCGAGCGCGAGGCCTGACGCACGTCGGGCAGCATCGATGGATCCACCCAGATGGAGTCCACCTCCACGCTCTGGGCCAGGGGCGTGCCGCGACGGTCGAAGATGTCGCCGCGACGGGCGGGAATCTCAATCTGGCGGACGTACTGGTCCTGCGCCATTCCGCGCAGCTTCTCCTGCTCGAAGACCTGCAACTGCACGGCCCGACCGAAGGCGACACCCAGGAGCAACAGGAAGAGACTGAACAAAAGCTGCACACGCAGCTTCAGTCCCTTCGCGTTGGACTCCGGGGCCCGTGTCGCCTTGAAATCCCTCACCGGCCCGAACCTCCACGGCCCGCCACGCGTACGCCGGGCTTGTCTTGAGACGGGGACGGAGCGGACGCGGAAGCGCTGCCTCGAGCCGGCTTCTCCGAGGACAGCGACACCACCGCGCTGCCAGCGGGCATCGTCATGCCGAGCTGCTCGCGCGCCACGCGCTCCAGCCGGCCCGGCGCCTTGAGCGTGGCCAGCTCCAGCTTGAGTCGGTCATTGTCCCGCGTCAGCGAGCGGCTCTCCGCCTCCGCGCGGGACAGCCGGTAGCCCATGTCCACCACCATCACCCGGCTGGTGACATGGAGCATGCCCACCGCGGCGAAGAGGGAGAACAGGAGGACGGCGGGCAACAGGTGCAACAGCACCCCCGTCAACGACACGGAGCCACGCTGGGAGGACGACGCCTTGCTCATCGCACTTTCTCCACCACGCGCAGGTGCGCGCTTCGAGAGCGGGGGTTGGCCGAAATCTCTTCGTCCGAGGCGGCCACGGCCTTCTTCGTCACCACGCTGAAGTTGCCCACGCTGGAGCAGACGCAGATGGGAAGGCCCGGAGGACAGGTGCAGCGGCCCTCCAGCGTGCGGAAGCCCTCCTTCACCTTGCGGTCCTCCAGCGAGTGGAAGGAGATGACCGCGGCGCGGCCACCGACCTTGAGGAGCGACGGCAGCGCGGCCAGGAGCGAGTCCAGCGCCTCCAGCTCCTGGTTCACCGCCATGCGCAGCGCCTGGAAGGTCCGGGTGGCGACGTGGATCCGCGTGGGCCACGCCTTGCGGGGCACCGCGCGCTTCACCACCTCGGCGGCCTCCAGCGTGCGCGTGGGAAGCGCGCGCTTGAGCTCGCGGGCGATGGGCCGGGCAAAGGGCTCCTCGCCGTACTCTTTCAGGATGAGCGCCAGCTCCGACTCGTCCGTGGACGCGATGAGCTCCGCGGCGGTGGGGCCGTCCGGGCCCATGCGCATGTCCAGCGGGCCGTCCTTCATGAAGGAGAAGCCGCGCTCGGCCACATCCAGCTGCGGGGAGGAGACCCCCAGGTCCACCAGCACGCCATCCACCGGCAGCAGCTCCGCGGCCACGCGGGGCAGGTCCGCGAAGTTTCCAGCGCGGCCCTGGAAGCGGGGATTGGGCCCCAGGCGGGCGGCGGCGGCGGCGAGCGCCACCGGGTCGCGGTCCACGCCCACCACGGACGCGCCCTGAGCAAGGAGCGCCTCCGTGTGGCCACCACCCCCGAGTGTGCCGTCGATGATCACCTTGCCCGCTCCGGCTCGCAGCAGCTCCACGGCTTCACGCAGAAGGACGGTCTGATGCTGGAAGTCCAAGTCCCCCACGCGGTCAGACGAAGGGAGCCCGCGCGAGTGAAAACGCGGCGCGGGCGTCGTTCATGTGCGGGTAGATTTCAAACGTGTCGTGCGCGCCGGCCGCGCGGAAGATGGCGGCCAGGTACGGCGACAGTCCAGACAGCTTCAGGTCTCCACCCGTGCGGCGGAACGCCTCGGCGCGGGCCATCAGCGGCTTGACGCCCCGGTAGTTGAGGTGCCCTACCTCGGACAGGTCCAGCACCACCTGACGCAGGCCCCGGTGCATGCGCTGGGTGAGCTCGTCGCACAGCTTCAGCAGGTCCTGCTCGCTCAGCTCGCCCTCCAGCATGAGCGTCTCCACGCGCTCGGCACCCGCCAGTGCGCTCGTCGCCCTCCGCCGGACCTCCAGAACCTGATTCATACGCGTGCCACCCTCTCGGGACTCCGACCTTTTGTCGACT
Organism: Myxococcus sp. CA033; assembly: GCF_013336625.1. Classification (NCBI taxonomy): domain Bacteria; kingdom Pseudomonadati; phylum Myxococcota; class Myxococcia; order Myxococcales; family Myxococcaceae; genus Myxococcus; species Myxococcus sp. CA033. The sequence goes on from NZ_JABUMU010000001.1 coordinate 980,554, forward strand.
TTCCGGCTATTGGTGCCGCAGCTCGGAAAGCACCTTCATCACGTCCGCGGAGGCCGCTTCCTGGCGGGCCTCTTCCTGGGCCTTCGCCCAACCCTCGCGGCTCCAAAGCTCGATCACCTTCACCATCCCCGCCCACACCACGTCCTTCTCCAGCCCCGCGTACGTCCGCAGCGACGGCGGAATCAGCAGCCGCCCCAGCCGGTCCAACGGGCACTCCTGAGCGCTCGCCACGTACAGGCGCATCAGCGTCTTCACCCCGGGCTCCATCGGATTGCGCCGCGCGAGGGACGCCTCGAGCGCCTCCCACTCCCGCACCGGGTACGCGTGGAGGCACCGGTCCAGGGCCGTGGTGATGATGAGCCGCTCGTCATAGGCCCCCACCAAGGTCTCCCGGAGCTTCGCCGGGAGGCTGGTCCGCCCCTTCGCGTCGATCTGGTGCTCATAGACGCCTCGGAACACGGGGGACGATCCACCTTTTCAGCCCTTCAGGGGATGAAGCTCCACTCCTTCCCACTTCTTGCCACTACCGGGCGGCATTCATACGCGGCCCCCCAGGGGGGGTCAAGAAAGCGCAACAGGTTGGAACACGCCGCCAGTGGGTTCCCGACATCCAGACAACCCGTCACACCTGGAAGGTCAGGTGTTTGGCGCGCCGCGGCGCCCTACCCGTGGGGAGGGGGCAAACTTGAGCTCCCTCCGGGAAGAGCGCAGAGTGACGGCTCCGTGAACACGAACGTGCGACTGAAGGTGGCCTACAAGAGCCCGCAGTCCCTGGTGGGGGAGTACACGCGCAGCGTGGGTCAAGGTGGCGCCACGCTCCAGACGCGGCGCAGCCTCCCGCTGGGGACTCGCTTCACTTTCGAGCTGCATGCCGGAGGGGTACCCCGGCCCGTGGAGGTCTTGGGCGAAGTCGTGCAGGTGGAGCCCCGCGAGGAGCGCAACTACCTGGTCACCGTGCGTTATGGCGCCAGCGAGGACCGCACCGCGCTGGACGCCGTGCTCAAGCGGATCTTCGCCGCCCAGGAGCAGGAGGGGCTGCGGCGCTTTCCCCGGCTCCCGCTGCACCTGCGCGCGGTGGAGGCCACGCCCCTGTCGCCGACGTTCCTGGTCCGGGACATCTCCCGAGGCGGCGTGGGGCTGGAGGTGATGGCGCCCACCCTGCCCCGCCACGTGCGCGTGGGCACGCCCTTCCTGCTGGAGATGGATTTGACGGGCGGCTCGCTGCTCCTGCACGGCGAGGTGGTGTGGACGTCGTCGGTGCCCCGGAAGAACGCCACCGAGGCGACGCCCGGCTTCGGCGCCACGTTCGGCCGGCTGCGGGCGCCCATGCAGCAGCGGCTGGACGCGCTGCTCGCGCTGGAGTCGCTGCCCCCCGCGCCCTGGAAGGCGCGGGTGAGCTTTGGCATGGACGCCGTGACGCGGATGCCGTGACGGCGCCTGGCTACTCCGTGAAGGGGTAGCCGCCGGCGGACTCGATGGCGGCCATCACCGTCTCGCGCAGCTCCGCGGGGTTGTAGGGCGTGAAGATGTCCTGCGTGGCCAGCCGCTTCAGCTCCTTGTCCAGCGCGTCACCCTGGAGCGTCGCGCACAGCGCGCGGCGCGTCCTGTCGTAGGCGCGGGGGATGCTGTCGAGCGCGAACAGGCGCACCAGCGCCAGCCGCACCGGATCCAACGTTCCGCCGGACGCCGCCTGTCGGGTGCGCGTCACCAGCGAGTCCAGGGCGAAGGCGTCCATCACCACGTCGGAGAGCGAGGCGAGCACCTCCTGGTGCTGCTCCAGCTCCGGACCGAACGTCTCCGCCGCCACGCGCAGGCCGTGGAGGGCCAGGCGCTTGGCGACCTCGGCGGCCACTTCCTGCGGGGCCAGCGCGTCGTCGGTCCGGGCCCGGGGCTTCTCGCCTCGCGACAGCTCCTCCGCCACGTTGCCCGCCATGGCGAACAGCGGCAGGTCACCCTTCACCGCGCGCTTGATGAGCATGCCGGTGATGAGCATGCGGTTGATTTCGTTGGTGCCCTCGAAGATGCGGTTGATGCGCGCGTCGCGGTAGGCGCGCTCGACGGGGTACTCCTCGATGTAGCCCGCGCCGCCGTGCAACTGCACCGCGTCGTCCACCACCTGCCCCAGGGCCTCCGAGCCGTAGACCTTCATGATGGAGGACTCGATGGCGTACTCCTCCACGGCGGCCAGGAGATGCCCCTCGTACCCGGGGGCGGACTTGTCGCGAGCGGCGAGGCGCGCGTCGACGAGGCCCGTGGTGCGGTAGGTCATGCTCTCCAACGCGTAGATGAGCGCGGCCATGCGCGCCAGCTTCTCGCGCGACAGCGGGAAGCGGACGATGGGCGTGCCGAACTGCTTGCGCTCCTGCACGAAGCGCAGCGCGTTGCCGAGCTGGAGCTTCATGCCCCCGAGCACGCCCGCGCCCAGCTTCAACCGACCGTAGTTGAGGATGTTGAAGGCAATCTTGTGGCCCTTGCCCACCTCGCCCAGCAGGTTCTCCGCCGGGACGCGTGCGTCCTCGAAATAGAGCGGGCACGTGGACGAGCCACGGATGCCCATCTTGTGCTCCTCCGGCCCCACCGTGAGGCCCGGGGTGTCCTTCTCCACGATGAAGCCGGTGAACTTGTCGCCGTCCACCTTGGCGAAGACGATGAACACGTCCGCGAACGCCGCGTTGGTGATGTAGAGCTTGGAGCCGTTGAGAATCCAGTGCTTGCCGTCCGGCGAGCGCACCGCCTTCGTCTTCGCGCCCAGCGCGTCACTTCCGCTGCCCTGCTCCGTGAGTGCGTACGCCGCCACCCATTCGCCGGTGCCCAGCTTGGGCAGGTACTTCGCCTTCTGCGCGGCGTTGCCGAACCAGACGATGGGCAGCGAGCCGATGCCCGTGTGCGCGCCGAACGTCACGGACCAGGAGCCGTTGAGGCTCATCGCCTCGGCGAGCAGGAGCGACGTGGTCTTGTCCAGGCCCGTGCCGCCGTAGGCCTCCGGGATGTCCACGCTGAGCAGACCCAGCTCGCCCGCGTGGCGCAGCAGCTCGCGCAAGAGCACGTTGTCCTTGTGCTCGATTCGCACCGCCTGGGGCAGCACCTGCTCGCGGCTGAACTGGAGCGCCGTGCGGAAGAAGAGGCGTTGCTCCTCGGTGAAGGTCTCCGGCGTGACGAAGCGGGAGGTACCGACCTCCTGGAAGAGGAAGGCCCCTCCGGTGGGAATTTCCTTCGACGCGGCGGGCTCGTTCACTGCGGCCATCGATGACCTCCCAGATGCGCGAAGGGCCTCACGTCCGTCGAGCGGAGAGTCGGCCCATCCTTGGCAAGCTATGAAGCGCCGCATCATAGGAGGAGTGGCGAGCAGGCCAGCCCTTTTCTCTCGGGTTCAGCCCGGCGGTTTCGCCAGGCAGTACCGAGGTGGCACACGACCGTTCCGCTGAGCGGAACGGCCACGCCGTCTCCATGGGTCACAAGGCCGCAGCGGATTGTGCCGTGAGCGACAATCACGTCCGTCGGGGCGAGCCCCCGCCATTCACAGTGCTCACCCATGCGACCTCACTTCAATCAGGGGCCCTCTTCCGCTCCTGTGAATGGGGGTTGTCATGGGGATGAGGACACGGGTGTTGTCGTGGTTGTGCGTCGTGGGCGTCATCGCGGGCAGCGCGAGGTCGACCGCCGCCGAGCCGCTCGCGGGAGGCCTGTCATGGGCCCATCAGCTCAGCGGTCCTGGGGACGACGAGACCGGACGGATTGCCTCCGGCAAGGACGGAAGCTTCATCTCCTTCATCAACTTCACAGGCAGCATCGACGTGGGGGCGGGCCCCATCCAGGCACCGGGTGGGCCGACGGACCGGGCCCTGGCGCTCGTTCGTCATGACGCCCAGGGCCAGCCGAGTGTCATCCGAGTCATCAGCGGGCTCTACGCGCTTCGTCACGCGGTGGACGGACAGGGCAACATCATCATCATCGTCGAGGCCATCGGCGTCAGCCCCGGCAGCAGCCTGTTCAGCGACGGCCTCCAACTGGTGAAGCTCAGTGCCACCGGTCGCCTGCTCTGGCTGCGTCCCATCCTCTCCACCGACATTTTCGTCCAGACGCTCGTGACCGACCGCGACGGCAACATCGGCATCGGTGGCTACAGCGTGACGTCACAAGGCAGCCCCCGGCTCACCTTCCTCAAGCACAACTCCGAGGGCACCCGGCTGTGGCGCTTCGTCGACACGGACACCACCCAGAGCCTGGGCCGGACCGCCACCGCCGACAGCGAGGGCAACTTCTTCGTGGGTGGCGATGCCCTGGGAGCCACGAGCTCCTCGGAGCCCTACCTCGTCATGCTCTCGCCCGAAGGACAGCCGCGCTGGCGTCGGCGATTGCTTGGCGCGCTGGGCTTCGCCTTCGGCCTGGCCACCCATGGCAACCGCGTGGTGATGGTCGGCACGTACGCGTTCACCTTCACCTTCGCCGGGCAGACCCACACCTCCACTGGCAACCTCGGCATCAACCAGGACGCGTTCGTCGTCGCCTGGACGCGCGATGGCGAGGAGCGCTGGGCGTACAACTTCGGCTTCGACATCGAGAGCGTCGCCATGGACGAGCGCGACGGCGTCACCGTCGTCGGGGGCTATCAGGCGGGCAGCTCGGACCTGGGCATCCTGGGCCCGCTGCCCGGCAACCCGTCGAGCGCCGCCAACGTCTACGTCGCGAAGTTCGACCGCATCCAGGGCCAGCGCCGCTGGGTACAAAGCTTCCCCAGCGGCCTGGACCGCAGCTCTCCCGGTCTCGACGAGGGCACCGTCGCCGTCTCCAAGGACGGCCGCGCCGCGGTCCTCGGCCTCTTCCACGACACGCTCCAGGTGGGCTCGCGGACATGGACGGCGAGCGGCGTGTCGGACCTCTTCCTGTTCGGCTTCCAGCCCTGAGCGTCAGCCCCCATCCCTGACACGAGGAGGCGTCGGGAACACGAGGCACAGGGTGTCGAACAAGGGCTCGCCCGGGGCCGTGTATACGGCTCCGAGCGCACGCGCGGCCTGGGAGACCTCGGTGCCAAACGAGGGGACCAGGCAGATGTCCTCGGACTGCTTGAAGCGGCCCTTGAGCAACCCCAACCCGTGCCGCAACGTCGCCAGGTCCTGGCGCCCCTCGCGCACCGGCACCGAGGGACCATTCGCATCGGGACCGGGGAGCTTGCCCACGCTGGTGCTCAGCTCGAAGCCGTCCGCGCGCTGGATGATGCGCAGCTTTCCCGGCGCCACCTCCGCCAGCCACTCGCGAAAGCCCTCCTCATCGCGAAGCACCAGCGGATACGCCACCGGTGCATCCGGATGCGCCAGCCACACCGTCTCGGCGGAGTCCCGCAGCATCGCGAGCAGTTCGGAGACCTGCGCCAGGAACGTGTCCGCGTCGGGCACCAGCACGACTTCGCGCCCCTTCACCCGCTCCGCGAGACGCGCGAGGGATGCCGGACGCGAGGGCTCGAACGTCTCGTCCCCGAGCCGCGCGTGCTCACCCGCCAGCGACAGTCGCAACGCGTTGGACGGCAGCGCCTCGCCATACACGGGCACGGACTCGGGCACGTCGCCTCGAGCGACAGGCCCTCCATCCTCGGACGCTCGACTCCCTCCCGTGGCGAGCGAAGGCAATGGCGCGGGCTTCAGCGACTGGAGCGGCTCGGCGGCCTTCTCCTCTCGACAGCCCACCACCGCGAGCAGCGGACACAGCAGCACCACGAGGCGTCGAACACCGAGAGAGGCGATTCGCGTCCGCGCTTCGAGGCACCGCCGGGTCGCGAGGCGAAGCCAGTCGAGTCGCCGCCGCCCCTCGCTGCCTCGAACCTCCGCGACACACTGCACGAACGTCATGGAGGCGTCGGGCCCGCGGTGGCCGGCAGCGACACGGAGGGCTTCGGCAGCACGCTCGCCACACAGGCCGCGTCCGCCAGCCCCAGGCCGACGGCGTGCTCCGCCGCTTCACGCGCGTCCTTGAACAGCACCATGTCCTGGAAGCGCTTCACGTCCTTCGTGCGCCCCGCGTCGCGGATGTAGACGGCCTTCACCCGTCCCGGGAACTCCTCGCGAATCTGCGCGTAGACCTCCGGGTCCTTCTCCCCTGAGTCCCCCACCAGCACGACGGGCAGCGGGAACTGCGTGAGCAGGCGGCGGATGATGGGCTGCTTGTAGTTGGACAGCGACGACGGGCCCAGGTCCCGCAGGTACACGCCAAAGCCCGCCGGGAACTGGTGCCGCTCCAGGAACCCGCGCACGCGCGGCAGGTACTGGACGGGCGAGCCGCTCACCAGCGCGAACGCCGAGGACGTCGCGCTCCCCCGCAGGCATCCGTAGAGCGCCGCCATGCCCGGCACCACCTCCTGCGTGTCCGAGTCCTTCAGCAGCGCCGTCTGCACCAGCTTCGCCGGCTTCGTCACCTGCGTCACCGCCAGCGTGTCGTCGAAGTCGGAGACCACCAGCAGCGACGTCGACGCCGGCAGCACCTCCACGCGCGCGCTGGTGATGGCGCCCTCCACCCACGCCTCCGCCTCGGAAGCGCCCTCCTTGAAGCGGCCTCCCTCGGGCGGCATCAAGGTGACCTCGAAGCCACCGTCGTGCCCGCTCGTCACGATGGCGGTGACGCCCTGGAAGCGCACCGACACCTTCGCGCCCTCCCAGTTGGGCGCCGCCAGCCGTCGCAGGTTCCGAGACAGCGCCGAGCTGCCGTCCGAGGGCGCCTCCTTCAGCACGCGCCCCTGAAGCATGACGCGCTCGGGCAACCCCAACACCGGCGCCAACAGCACCGCGGGCGCCGCCACCGCGTGGGAGCCCCCGAGTAAGACACCCAGGACAAAGAGACGAGTGAGCATGTTCAACGGAATTTTCCCGTGTTAACGTTCCTGGAGCCCTGATGATAGCTTCGCGCGGGCCTCAAGAGGCGTCGTGGAGTCGTGGAGGGGCAGCACAGCGGCCCGGTGCGCCCAGAGGAGCCGGAAGACACGTGGAGCACCCGTCCGAAGGGCTCGATTTCGGCAAGTACACGTTGCTCGAGCGCATCGCGACGGGCGGCATGGCGGAGATCTACCGCGCCCGGATGACGGCGGTGGCGGGGGTCACCAAGCCCGTCGTCATCAAGAAAATCCTGCCGGGCTACGCGGACAAGAGCGCCTTCGTCTCCATGTTCGTCAACGAGGCGCGCATCGCCGCGGGGCTGAGCCACGGCAACATCGCCCAGGTCTTCGACTTTGGCGAAGTGGGCGGCCAGTACTTCATCGCCATGGAGTGGGTGGACGGGCATCCGCTGTCACGCGTGCTGCGACGCGCCCGGGAGAAGGGGCTCTACACCCTACCCCAACCGCTGGCCCTGCTGGTGACGGTGGAGGTGCTCAAGGGGCTGGCCTACGCCCACACCCGGCTGGATGACCGGGGCCGTCCGCTGCACATCATCCACCGCGACGTCAGCCCGCAGAACGTGCTCCTGAGCTTCGAGGGCCAGGTGAAGCTGGTGGACTTCGGCATCGCCCGGGCCCGGCTCGCCAGCCATGGCGTCAGCGACGAGCCCGACGAGGCGGAGGCCAAGGGCAAGTACGCGTACTTCGCCCCGGAGCAGGCCCGGGGCCGGGAGCTGGACGCCCGCGCGGACATCTTCGCCGCGGGCACTCTGCTGTACGAGACGCTGTGCGGGCGACTGCCCTTCGAGGGCTCCGTCCCGGACGTGATGCGCAAAATCGCCCTGGGCGACTTTCCGCGTCCGCGCGAACTGGCCCCGGACATCCCTCCAGCCCTGGAGCGCATCCTCCTCACCGCCCTCGCCGTGGAGCGCGAGCAGCGCTACCCCACCGCCGAGGCCTTCGCCGAGGCCCTCACCCGCTACCTGCACACCGCCACGCCCGACGTCTCCTCCAGCGCGCTGGCCCACTTCATGGGCTACCTGTTCGAGACGGAGCTGGTGGCGGATGGACGGCCCGTGCTGCTGCCGCGAGAGTTCCTCGCGCAGATGGCCCGCTGGGCAAAGGCCCCCTCCGAGCGACACACGGTCCACGAACCGTCCCCGCTCGAACTCCCGCCGCCGCCCGAGTCCATCCCCCCGCCGCGTCCCCCGACGCCCGGCGAGGGCCGACGCGAGCGCACCACCCAGCCCATCCCCGCGGTGCCCGGTCCCACCCCGGAGAGCGAGGCCCCCACCGAGCCGCCTCATCCCGCCCCGCCCCGTCCTGGCTTCCGGCTGCCCCGCGCCGTGGCACTGGGCGCGCCCGTGCTGGCCGCCGTGGGCGTGGCGCTCGTGGTGATGGCCATGGGGCGCAACGGCACCTTCTCCGTGGAGCTCAGCTCCTCGCCTCCCGGCGCCACCATTCGCGTGGATGGCAGGACGCTGGGCTCCGTCACCCCCGCCCTCCTCACGCACCTGCCCGCGGACGGCGAGCACCTGCTGGAGGTCCACATCCCCGGCATGGTGCCGTGGAGTCAGGTGGTGCGCGCCGAGCGGGGAAACACCCTCGCCGTCCACGCGCACCTCCGTCCACGGCTGAACACTCCCGCCTCAGGCGCCGCCGCACTCGCCGCGGCCAGGGCCCCCCATGCCCCTCCGCTCCAGGACGCGGACTGGGCCCCCGGAGCCCTGCGTCTGTCCGCCGTGAGCCACGCCTTCCGCGTCCCGGTGACGTCCGCCGCGCGCGTGCCGTTGGACCCGGCCCGCACCTACCTGGTGCACACCGAAGGACGGATGTCCCTGGGTGGACCGATGGCCGTGGAGCACGCCGGCTACTTCCTGGAAGGCGACGGAGAGCTGTCCTCGCACGAGTCCTTCGGACTGCTCGGCCCCGAGGAGCAGCTCATCCGCCACGCCTCCGTCCTCTATGTCTTCGCGCTGGACGCACGTCGCGACGACAACCGTGGCGGGCTCCAGGTACGGGTGCGGGAATTGGGCGGCCCCACCCATCCGCCGTTCCGACTGGATGCGCGCCAACACGCCGTGAAGCTCTCGCGCGCGGACCGCTTCACCCTCCACGCGTTGGACCCTGGCACCACCTACGAGGTGGTGCTGCGCTACACGGCCGAGCCCGCCCGGACGCGGGGCTTGAGTGGCGGTCCGGTGGGACGGGTGCTCGGCCTGGTGGGCACGGACCAGGGCCCCGACGGCTCGCCCAGTGGCCTGGCGCTCCTGGAAGTGGGTCAGCCCTCGCGGCTCAGGGGAGCATCCTGGCTCCAGCTCGCCTTCCCGGACGACAACCTGGCCGACAACACCGGCACCCTCCTCCTGGAGGTCATCCCCACCGCCCCTCCAGAGCGGCGCAACGAGCGCCCCACCCGCTAGCAGGTTGCTACAGCCGTGCAGCGGCCTGTCGCCGAAAAGTTGATCCTCCGGGCCCGCCCCCTACCCTGAGCGACAAGGAGGGCTCAACATGTTGAAACTGGTGGCAGTGGCCGTGGTCGGGGCGGTGGTGCTGGGGACGGTGGGGCTGTCCGGTCGCGTGGATGCGCGGCCAGGGAGCACGGAAGCGGAGCCGACGCAGGCGCAGGTGGAGGCGGCGCTGGACGCGCGGCAGAAGGAGCTTCTGGGCATCCTTTTGGAGGCACAGCGAACGGGCGAACGCACGGCGTCGGTTCACCGGTAATCTCGTGGCGTCGAGCGCGACTCGGTGTTAAGCCCGGGCCTCCTTTGACGTCCATCTGCCCGTGAGGGGGACATGCCTGAAGGGTCCGCGTCACTCAACCAGCTCGCGGTCGGCGACCGGGTCGTCTATCCGAATCAGGGTGTCTGCCGCGTCACCGCCATCGATACGAAGGTCGTGGCCGGTCAGAGCCTCGTCTTCGTCACGATGCGCCGCGAGGAAGACGGCGCCGTCGTCATGGTGCCCCAGGCCAAGATCGTCGCCATCGGCGTGCGCAAGGTCGCCAATGCCGAGGACGTGAAGAGCGTCTTCGCCTTCCTGCGCTCGGACGGTGACAAGGCCGACCTGGACTGGAAGCAGCGCGCTCGCACCAACCTGGACCGGATGACCCAGGGCGGCATCCTGGGACTGGCCGAGGTCGTGAAGGATCTCCAGATCCTCAGCGAGCTGCGGCCCCTGCCCACCAAGGAGCGCGAGCTGTACGACAACGCCCGGCACCTGCTGGTGTCGGAGGTTGCCGCCGCGCTCGGGACCGCCGAGGTCAACGCCGAGGACGCCATCGACATCGTCCTCTTCCCGCCCGGCCGTGAGCGCCCCAAGCGCACCGCCGCCGAGTTCGCGCGCGGAGAAGAAGACGACCTGGGTCTGGATGGCGACCTGCTGGGGCTCGACGGAGACCTGGACCTGCCCTCCGACGAGGAGCCGCAGGCCGAGGCCTCCGAGTCCGAGGAAGAGACCTCCTCCGAGGAAGAGGGCGAGGAGTCCGAGGAGAAGTCCTCCGACGAAGACGCGCCCAAGAAGCGCGGCCGTCCGCCCAAGGCCAAGCCCGCGGAAGCCGAGGGCGCCGAGCCCGCCGCCCCGAAGAAGCGCGGCCGTCCGCCGAAGCCGAAGCCGGAGGCTCCTCCGCCCGGCGCCGAAGCCCCCGCGCCCAAGAAGCGCGGCCGTCCGCCCAAGGCCAAGCCGCCCGAGGCGGAGGGCGCCGAACCCGCCGCTCCCAAGAAGCGTGGCCGTCCGCCCAAGGCGAAGCCCGCCGAGGGCGGCGAGGACTGACAGTCGACACCCGAGTCCCGGGGGCGGTGCTCATGGCCCCCTCCCGAGGGCCCTTTGCGCCGAGGTGACGCCCCGTGATTCGCGTCGTGACGCTGGACCCCTTCGACGACAAGCAGCTCGCCAAGCTCAACCGCACGCTCTACACGGCGTTCGGCGTGGGCAGCGAGCACTCCGGCACCGCGGAGATTCCTCCCGGGCTCGGCGAGCCGCTCGACGCCGAGAAGCTGCTGGACCAGGTGAAGGGCATTCGCGCCTACCAGGATGACAAGGTGCTGCTGCTCACCTCGCGCAAGCTGAAGGAGCGTGAGCTGCCCAGCGGCGTGGCGCCCACCCCGGGCTTCGCGCGCCAGGGCAAGGACCGCGCCGTCATCACCCTGCTGCCCCACAAGGATTTGGAGGTCGGCTTCAAGCCCGTGGCCCGCCACGCGCTCCACCAGCTCGGCCACCTCTGGGAGCTGCACCACTGCCTGGACCCGCGGTGCTCGATGTACCCGCCCTGGACGCCGTCGTTCTCCTCGGGCGAGCCCATCTTCTGCACCTTCTGCCGGGAAAAGAGCGAGCAGAAGATTCGCCTTGCGAAGTCCTAGCGTCACACGCGCGCTGCCCCTCGTGGAGCTGGGGGGCCTCTTGCTGGTCGCGCTCCTGAGTCTGCTCTTCCACCTGCGGCTGCCGGGCAAGCTCCCCTCCGAGGAGAGCTACCGCGCGGTGGCGGAGCGTCTGAAGACGGAGGCCCGGCCCGGTGACGCCGTCCTCCTCTTCCCCTGGTGGGCGGAGCGCGCCCGCCTCTTCCTGCCTCCGTCCCTGCCCGTCTACGGCTACCTGGGCTCGGACCGGGATGACCTCTCCGCGCATCCGCGCATCTGGGTGCTGGGCCAGCCGGAGCTGCCTCGCTCGGATGAAGCCGCCTTTCTCGCGGGCTTCCTCCCGGAGCGCCGCGCCGTGGGCACCGCCACCCGCGAGGGGCCGCTGTCGCTGACGCTCTACGAGAATGGCCGTCACCGGCCGCGCCGCTTCGATGCCGCGGACGCCGTCGCTCGCGCCCGGGTGTATCTGGAGTCCGACGACGGCTCGCGCGAGAAGTGTCCCTTCGATGGAACGGCGCACCGCTGCCCGGGCCCCGGCAACGTGTATGTCGCGCGGGAGTGGCACGAAATCCTCTACGAGCCGCGCCGCTGCCTGTGGATGCCCGCTCCGGGTGGAGCGAAGCGACTGGTGGCGGAGCTGGACGGCGTGCCCGGTGACGTGGGCCTGCGGCTGGAGGGCGGCATCATCTTCGAGTACGCCTTTCCCAAGGACGCGCGGCTGACCACCGCCATGCTGGGCGTGGACGACGCGGCCAGCGGCGCGCGGCTGTTGGAAGTGGCGATACCGCCGGGCCAGGAGGGCGTGAAGAAGTCGGAGGTCCACCTGCCCTCGGGCGAGGCGCGCACCGTGAAGGTCTGGGTCCGCTCGGAGAATCCGGACCGGCGGGCGGTGTGTCTGGACGTGCTGGCGGTGGAGCCGGCGGTGGGGGTGAAGGGATGATGGGCAGGCCCGCCACCCGGGATGAGAAGCGACTGGCGTGGGCGCTGTGGGCGCTGGCCTTCGTGGCGCTGTGGTGGACGGAGTCCGCGGTGGGCTTCACGCGCGACGAGAGCGTCTACTTCGCCGCGGCGGAGGGCTACGCGGGCTGGTTCCGGCAGCTCTTCCACTCACCGGCGAAGGCGCTGACGGACGCGGCCATCGTCCGCGCGTGGGACTACAACCACGAGCACCCCGCGCTGATGAAGACGCTGTTCGGACTGAGCCACCTGCTCTTCCACGACACGCTGGGGTGGATGCGCTCGGCCACCGCGTTCCGGCTGCCGGCCTTCGCCCTCGCCGCGCTGGTGCCCGCGCTGAGCTTCCTGTTCGGCAGCGCGCTGTATGGGCGCACGGCCGGGTTGTTCGCCGCGCTCGCCTTCATGCTGGTGCCGCGTCAGTACTTCAACGCGGAGCTGGCGTGCTTCGACCTGCCCGTCGCCGCGCTGTGGCTGCTTGTCGTGTATTGCTTCTGGCGGGCGTTGGAAGACACGCGCTGGGGAGTCGCCTGCGGCGTGGCCTTCGGACTGGCGCTGGCCGCCAAGCACAACGCGCTGTTCCTGCCCTTCGTGCTGACGCCCTTCGCGCTGTGGCGGGCGTGGACCGCGAGCGAGGGTGAGCCACAGGCACGCGGGTGGCTGCTTCGCTTCGTGGGCCTGTTCACCGCGGTGGCGGTGTTCTACGGGCTGCTCGTGCTGTCGCTGGGCGGCGGCGAGGGCTTCCAGAAGAAGTTCCTGCTGCTCAGTCCCCACACGCTGCTGTTCGTGGGCCTCGCGGCGGGCGGCGCGTGGATGCTCAAGGGCCTGGAGAAGGTCAGCGCGCCCGTGACGCGGGCGCTGGTGCCGGTGGCGGCGATGGCGGTGCTCGGCCCCGTCATCTTCTACCTGCACTGGCCCTACCTCTGGCACCAGCCGGTGGACCGCACCGCGTGGTACCTGGCCTTCCACGCGAAGCACAACCACTATGCCTGGTTCTATCTGGGCACGCTGCTGCGCGAGCCGCCCTTCCCCCTGTCCTACGTGCTGGTGAAGACGGCGCTCACGGTGCCCACCAGCCTCATGGCGCCCATGGTGACGGGCTTCGTCGCGCTGGCGGCGCGGGTGGTGCTGGGGCAGTGGGAGCGGACGCGCGCCTGGGTGCGCCCCCTGACGATGGCCGAGGCGCTCGTCGGGGTGAACGCGGTGACGTCCATCCTCATCATCAGCCATCCCCAGGTGCCGCACTTCGGCGGGGTGAAGCACTGGTTCCCGTCCATGGTGTTCCTGGGCCTGCTCTCAGGGCAGGCCGTGTCCCGGGGCTGCGCGGCGCTGGTGGAGCGACTCCGGGGCCGCTGGCCCTCGCTGCCGGGTGCCTCCGTGGCGGTGGCCGTGTTCGCGCTGCTCCTGACGCCCGCGCTGGTGTACTCGGCGCGCGTGTTCCCCTACGGGACGGCGGCCTACTCGGAACTCGCGGGAGGCGCGCCGGGCGCGGCGACGCTGGGGATGCAGCGCCAGTTCTGGTCCAGCCATGTCACCGGCGTGCTGCCGTGGATCAACGAGCACGCGAAGCCGGGCGCGCGGCTGTTCCTGCATGAGGTGCACGGCGGCTCGTTCCGCGACTACCAGCGCAACGGCATGCTCCGGCCCGACTTGCGCGCGGTGGGCAGTCCCTTCGACGCGGACGTCGTCGCGTACCAGTACCACCAGGAGTTTCGCGAGTACGAGTTCCAGACGTGGCAGGCGTTCGGCACACGCACGCCGGCGACGGGCCTGTACCTGGACGAGACACCCCAAGTGGTCGTCTACGTCCGGCCCGAGTCACGGTAGAGACAACGGGCCCCGTTGTCGATGCCCGCCTCCTGCTGGCCCAGCGCATCCTCTGGAGGACTCGTGTCCTCGATCCCACCACAGGCCGAAAGCACCACCGCCAGGACGCAAGTTCAGAGCCGGACACCAACCAGACAGCAACCCACCCCACAAAACACACACGCGAAAGGCAACCACCCCCACACCACAGACGCAATCACTCCATCGCACTGCAATAGCAACCCGAAAACCCATTCCCTCCAAAGGCACCCAGCGACTCAACGCCACGCGCCATGGGCACGCCCAGACGACCTTCAACCGGGCTCGAGAGAATCCTCCCCACCCGCGGAGCGCGACAGGAGCCGGAGAAGGACTCGCAACACGTCATGCCGGTCCACGACGCACCACCCATTGCGCGCCGCGAGTCCCGCCAATTCATCGGAGGGCTCGAAGGCCACCGGCAACCCGACCAACCCGAAGACCTCCCCGTCGGAAGGTGAGTTGCCCATGGCGAGCGACGCCGCCAGACAGACCTCATGAAGCGCCTCCAGCTCCCGGAGGATGCGCGGCTTTCCGCCCATCAGGCCGGGGCCCTGGAGCACGCGCCCGGTGTAGCGATTGTGCCGGATGCCCATCACCGCGCCCCGGAAGACATCGATGCCCAGGTCGTTGGCCACCAACTGGACGACCTCGATGGGACTGCCGGAGACGATGGCCACCAGAAAGCCCTCCGCCTCGAGCATCCGCACGAGCGGGCGTACGAAGCCAAACATTCGCCCCTGGGCGTGAGCCCAGACCTCCTCCGCCGCGCGCTCGACGCTGGAGACAGCCACGCCCGCCACGGCGCGCCCCAGCCCTTGGTAGACTTCAGCGACGGTGGTGTAGAAGTCCTGACACCCCGCACGGTGACGCGCCAGGGCCGACAGGAAGCCCTGCCCCATCTCAGCCTCGCAGGCACCTCGTGCCAGCAATTCCCTCACCAGCAACGCGCCGAGGGTGTCTGGCGTCAGCGTCCCATCCAGGTCGAGCACCGCGAGCCTTCTCATACCAAACCTTTCATCGCGGTCGAGCCTCCCGGCCGGAGGCCCGCGCACGCGCCCAGATGTGACGGAGGTGGCCATGGATTTGGATGCCGACATGAAAGACAGCGTGTCGCGCATTGAACGAGGCGAGCAGACAGGAGCCGCACCCGCGTTGGCGAGTCATCACGCGGCCCATCCACCGCACCTGGCCTTCTCTGGCGACGTGTTCGATGGCGAAGGTCGCCTGGGGGCGCGTCTCCCCCTGGATAGACACCACCGTCCGCCGGGCGGGGCCACCGGGCGGCCCTGGATGCGGTCGCATTGCCGACGCCCGGTCCCCCTGCCCACCTTCCGCGAGAAGGGCTCACGCCCGGGGGGACTTCCACATGCATCTGTCCAGGCTTCCGTCGATTCTCGCCGTGTCCGCGGCGCTCTGCTTCTCGGTCGGCTGCTCCAAGCGGGGCTCTCAATCCGAGGGCGCCGAGCCGCAGGCCAGCACCCAGCCTCCGCCCGCCCAGCCGCCTCCACCGGCCACCGCGGAGGCAGTCCCCCCTGACATGGGGCCGCAGCCACCACCGCCGGGTGACGAGCACCATGGCAAGCACCACAAGGGCGTCTCCGAGCCCAACTGTCCCATGTCCGTCTCGGGCGCCATGGCCCGCGCCCAGGACGTGCCCGAAGGCGTGGCGCTCATCATCAGCACGCCGGAGCCGACGCAGGTGGCGGAGCTCCAGCAGCGCAGCCGGGCCATGCTCCACGAGCAGGCGGAGAGCACCCAGCGCGCGCAGCAGGAGACGCCCATGCAGGAGGCCCAGCGCGAGGACCTGGGTGACAGCCCATTGGAAGAGCAGGACGGCCTGGACGACACCGGCATGGGTGGCTCCGGCATGGCGGGCGCGCCGACAATGCCCTCCAGCGCGAGCGTCCAGGACACGCCGGATGGCGTCATCATCGTCTACACCGCGATGGACCCGTCCAAGCAGAAGCAGCTCAGCAGCGAGGTCCACAAGACGGCGGACCAGATGAAGCCCGGCAAGTGCCCGGGGATGAGCCCCGACATGCCCTGAGCGGACGTCAGCCCACGCTCCCCGGCGAAGAAGTCGGGGGGCGCAGGGCGCGCCGCGGACCTCATCGAGCAGGCCCTTCCAGACCTGGCCTGAGGAGTCGTGCCAGACTCGTTGGCATGGACGCACGGGACATCCATTCGAAGTGGGTCGTCAATCTGGAGGCCCAGGACCCGGAAGCGTCCGTCTGGCTCGGCTGGTCCGCGCTGGCGCGATTGCGCGATTCCATGACCGAGCTGTCCACCCACCCCAACACCTTCGTCCGCGTCGCGTTCTCCCAGAGCACCTTCGAGAGCCTGGGTGAGCTGTTGACGCGCGCCGTGGAGTGTCACGCGACCGAGGACCCTCACCTGCCCCATCCTCGCCCCCTGAGCACCGAGCGGCTCGCGAGCGCGGCGAACGAGCTCCACCAGCAGGCCCAGTTCCTCCAGACCAAGCTGGCCGAGCCGGGAGCCACGCACGTCACCTCACGTCAGGAGGTGGCGGCACACCAATCCTTCATCGACGAGTGGAAGACGATTCAGGCCCAGCTCGGCATGAGAGGCGGTCCACGCCCGCCGCTGCATGACTGCTCGGGCTCCATGACGATGTCGCTCATCTGGGGGTGGTAGCCTTTCGGGGCCCCATGGAAAGCCCGGCACCTTCCTCCGCGCAGTCCGCCGCTCCCGCGAGGCCCGGGCTGATGGCTCGCTTCGGGCCCGGCATCCTCGTCGCCGCCACGGGCGTGGGCGCGGGAGACCTGCTCACCGCGAGCCTGGGAGGCTCGGCCGTGGGTGTGGCCATCTTGTGGGCCGCCGTCGTGGGCTCGGTGCTCAAGGGCTTCCTCAACGAAGGCGTCGCGCGCTGGCAGCTCGCCACCGGCACCACCTTGCTGGAGGGCTGGGCGCGGCTGGGCCCGGGCCTGCGCAATGTCTTCTTCATCTATCTGCTGGGCTGGAGCTTCTTCACGGGCGGCGCGCTCATCTCCGCGTGTGGCGCGGCGGGAGATGCGCTGTGGCCACTGGGTGGAGACCCGGAGACGTCCCGGCGCATCTGGGGCGTGATTCACTCGCTGGTCGGCCTCGCGCTCGTCGGGCTCGGCGGGTTCCGCCTCTTCGAGAAGCTGATGGCGGCCTGCATCGCGCTGATGTTCGGCGCGGTCCTCTTCACCGCCGTGGCCTCGCAACCCGACTGGGCGGCCGCCGCGCGTGGGCTCGTGATTCCCTCCCTGCCCGACAAGAGCACCGTGTGGGTGCTGGGTCTGCTCGGCGGCGTGGGCGGCACGGTGACGATGCTGTCGTATGGCTACTGGATTCGAGAGAAGGGCCGCGAGGGTCCACTCGGCTTGAAGACCTGTCAGGCGGACCTCACCGTGGGCTACGCGCTGACGGGGATGTTCGGCGCGGCCATGGTCATCATCGGCTCGACGCTGCGCCTGGAGGGCACCGGCCTGAAGGTGGCGTCGCTGCTCGCCTCGCGGCTGGAGGCGGTCATCGGTCCCGCCGGCTACTGGGTGTTCCTCGCGGGCTTCTGGGGCGCGGTCTTCTCCAGCCTGCTGGGCGTCTGGGAGGGCATCCCCTACCTCTTCGCGGACTTCCTGCGCATCCACCGCAAAGGCCCGCCGGGGCCCGCCGTGGACCTGCGCACCACCCGCGCATGGCGGCTGTACCTGGTCGCGCTCGCCATCGTCCCGCTGCCCATGCTCTGGGCGCCGCTCCAGCGCGCGCAGCTGGCCTACGCCGTGGTCGGCGCGCTGTTCATGCCGCTGCTCGCCGCCACCCTGCTGTGGATGAACAACCGACGCGCCTGGGTGGGCTCGCTGCGCAATGGCTGGCTCACCAACGCCGCGCTCGTCGCCACGCTGCTGCTCTTCCTCGGCGTCGGTCTCCAGGAAGCACTCGACGCACTGCGTAAATTGCAAGGCCCCTGAGACGCGGCGCGCCCGTGAGGGCCGGGCGCTCGTCGGAGAGTCCTTGGAGCGAGGATGTGAACTGGCGGTCGTTGGGGCCGCCGGAGAGTGCGCGAGCGGACGCCAGGACCTCCCTGGAGCACGAGGCTCGCAGTAGGCTGGAGCCGCGAACGGTGGTTCTTCCACGCCCCCGGGAGGGACACATGAAGCGCTGGAGTACATGGCTCACAGTGGCCGCGATGAGCGCGGGTTGTCAGAACGGCAGCAAGGACGACCGGCCCACGCGCGCGCAGATTCGCAAGACGGGACCCGCGACGATGGAGGTCATCCCCTCCGCCGGGCAGCTCCCCTACTGCATGCTCTACACGGTGTCCCAGAAGGGCGTCATCCGTCAGCTCACGCTGACGCGGGAGAACCGCTCCATCCGGTGCGACTCGAACAAGCCCATCGCGAACACCAGCTTCCGCGTCCCCACGCAGGAGGGGAAGGTGAAGGTCTACATCTTCTTCTCCGACGACCGCATCCCCGCGGGCCCCGTCGCGCAGCAGCTCTATGACTTGCGCGGCCAGGAGCGCATCAACGCGATGGACCTGCGCCTGCCCGGGCGCGTCTACGTGGAGACGCTGGACTTCGTTCCCGAGGAAGGCACCGCGGAGATGACCGGCGCGGTGGTGGGCTCGCACGGCGAAGTCACCGACTCCGGCCCTGGCTCGGTGAGCGAGAAGGACCTGGGCGCCACGGTGCTCGGAGACGGTGGCACCACCGGCGTCCTGCCGGCGGCCTCGGACCAGGGCAACTGAGCGGTCCGTCACCCCGAGGGAGGCGCTCGCCTCCCCCGGAACGACGCTGAATCACCAGGCCTCGCGGGCCATGGCCAGCAGGTCGGCCTCCACCACCTTGCGCGGGTTGCTCAGGTGCGAGGCGTCCTGGAAGGCCTTGTCGGCGATCTTCGGCAGGTCCTCTTCCTTGACGCCCACGTCGCGAAGCCGCGTGGGAATGCCGATGGCCGCGTTGAGCTTGCGCACCCGGTCGATGGCGTTGCTCGCGAGCACGTCCTCACGGGCATTGGAGGTATCCCCCATCGCCACGGCCACGCGCGCCAGCCGCGTCGTGCTCGAAGCGCGGTTGAACTCCATCACCACGGGCAACACGACGGCGTTGGCGAGGCCATGGTGCACGCCGGAGATGGGCGTCAGCGCATGCGCCAGCGCGTGACACGCGCCCAGGCCCTTCTGGAAGGCCATGGCACCCTGCATCGCGGCGATCATCATGTCCGTGCGCGCCGCCAGGTCCGTGCCCTCCCGCACCGCCGTCACCAGCGAGCGGCTCACGCGTTGGATGCCGTCGATGGCCACCGCGTCCGCCAGCGGATGGAAGCCATTGGCCAGGTACGCCTCCAGGCAATGCGTGAAGGCATCCATGCCGGTGGCCGCGGTGACGCCGGGAGGAAGCCCCAGCGTCAGCTCCGGGTCGACGATGGCGGCGCGAGGCAGCAGGGCCGGGCTGAAAATCACCGTCTTGCGCCCCGTGTCCGCCAGCGTCACCACGCCCGAGCGGCCCACCTCCGAGCCCGTGCCCGCCGTCGTCGGAATGGCGATGAGCGGAGGCAGGTCGTCCTTCACGTACTGGTCCCCGCCCTTCGCGTCGTCATAGCGACTGAGCGGAGGCTCGTGGGTGGTGAGCAGTTGCACCAGCTTGCCCGCGTCCAGCGCGCTGCCGCCGCCCAGCGCGATGAGCCCGTCGCAGTTGTGGTGGCGATAGGCCTCCAGGCCGGCGAAGACGTCCTTCTCGGTGGGGTTGGACTCCACGCCGTCGAAGACGGCGCACGCCAGGCCCGCCGTCTTCAAGACTTCGAGCACGCGGGAGGCGAGCCCCGCCTTCACCACGCCCGCGTCCGTCACCAGCAACGGGCGCTTCATGTTCAAGCGTTGCGCCTGGGCGGGCAGTCGCTGGAGCGCGCCCGCGCCCAGGACGATGCGGGTGGGCCACGCCATCTCGGTGATACGGGGCTCAGCGGGAATGTCGAACGGCTTCATCGCGGGTTCCTCCCTCGGGCTCATCAGATGAGCTCCAGGTAGCGCTCCAACTCCCAGCTCGTGACGGCGCGCTCGTACTGGCGCACCTCCCACTCGCGCGTGCGCACGAAGTGGTCCACGAAGCCCTCGCCCAGGATTTCCCGGGCGCGTTCGCTCTGCTTGAGCAGGGCCACGGCATCTCTCAAATTGCGCGGCAGCGGCGCGGCCTCGTGGGACGCGTACGCATTGGAGTTGCACGCGGGGGGCGGCTCGATTTCGTTCTCGATGCCCCACAGGCCCGCGGCCAGGCTCGCCGCCATGCCGATGTACGCGTTCATGTCCGCGCCGAGCTGGCGGTATTCGATGCGCATCGCCTTGGCGTTCTCACCGATGACGCGCACGGCGCAGGTGCGGTTCTCCAGACCCCACGCCGCGGTGGTGGGCGCCCAGGTGTTCTCCACGCTGCGCTTGTAGCTGTTGATGGTGGGCCAGTAGAGCGCCGTCAGCTCCGGCATCAGCGCTATCTGCCCGCCGATGTAGTGGCGCATGAGGCGGCTCATGCCGTGCGGCGAGCCTTCCTCGTGGAAGAGGTTGTGCTCGCCCTTCAGGTCCCAGAGCGACTGGTGCACGTGCCCCGAGCACCCTGGCAGCTTCGCGTTCACCTTCGCCATGAAGCACGCGGTGAGGCCCTGGCGCGCGCACAGCTCCTTCACCACCGTCTTGAAGAGGGCCGCCTTGTCCGCGGAGCGCTCCACATCGTCATAGCGGATGGCCGCCTCGAAGACGCCGGGCCCCGTCTCGGTGTGGAAGCCCTCGATGTTGAGGCCGAAGCCGTTGCACCCGTCGATGAGCGCATGCACCAGCGGCGCGTTCTGCGACGTGCGCAACCACGAGTAACCGAACATGCCGGGCGTCAGCGGCGTGAGGTCCTGGAAGCCCTTTTGCTTCAGCGTGTCCGGCTGCTCCTTGAAGATGAAGAACTCGTACTCGGCGCCGAAGCGAGGCAGGTAGCCCTGCTCCCGTGCGCGCGCGGCGATTTTCTGGAGCAGCTGCCGGGGACTGGCCTCGAAGGGCGTGCCGTCCGGGTTGACGAAGTCCAGCAGGAAGGCCGCGGTGTCGGGCTCCCACGGAATCACCCGCCCCGTCGTCACGTCCACCGTCGCGTGCGCATCCGGATAGCCGGTGTGCCAGCCCGTCACCTGGGTGTTGTCCAGCAGCTCGTCGCCCAAATCCCATCCGAAGACGACGTCGCAGAAGCCCAGGCCACCCTTGGCGGCGCTGAGGAACTTCTCCAGGGAGATGTACTTGCCGCGCCAGACACCGTCGATGTCGATGGCGCCGACCTTCACCTTCTTCACGCCGTTGTCGTCGAGCCAGCGCTTGAGCGTGTCGGTGCCGCCCGAGTCCCGGGGCACGGCGGCGCCGCGCACGGGGCCACCGCGCTCCTTCGCGCGAGCCCTGCGAGCCACGGTCGGATGCGTGAGTACCTTCGCCTTGGGACGGGTCGGCATCGGGACCTTCCTTCCTGGGGTGAGGGAATGCTCAGGTGTCCGTCGGCAGGCGCGTCCACACCGCCTTGCACTGGAGGTAGCCATCCAGCGCGTGGTGCGACAAATCGCGGCCCCAGCCGGACTCCTTGTAGCCGCCGAACGGCGCGGCATCGTCGAACTCGTTGAAGCAGTTGATCCACACCACGCCGCTCTTCACCTTGCGAGCCAGCGCGTGCGCCTTCGCCACGTCGCGCGTCCACAGCGAGGCGGCCAGGCCGTAGAGCGTGCCGTTGGCCAGCTCCAGCGCCTGCGCGTCATCGCGGAAGCGCAGACAGCTGAGCACCGGTCCGAAAATCTCCTCCTGGGCAATCTTCATGTCCGGCTTCACGTCGCCGAAGATGGTGGGCCGCATGAAGTAGCCCTTCGCCTTGACGTTCTCCGTGTCGCGCTCACCACCGGCCAGGAGCTTCGCGCCCTGCTGCCGCCCGCTCTCGACGTAGCCAAGGATGGTGTCGAGTTGCTTCTGGCTCACCTGCGCGCCCATCTCCGTGGATGGGTCCAACGGGTCTCCGACGCGCAGCTTGCGCGCGCGGTCCGCCAGCCGGGCCACGAAGTCATCGTAGATGCCGTCCTGCACGAGCACGCGGCTGCCCGCGTTGCACGTCTCGCCCTTGTTGCCGAAGATGCCCCAGAAGCACGCCTCCACGGCGCGCTCCAGGTCCGCGTCGGAGAAGATGACCTGCGGGCTCTTGCCGCCCAGCTCCAGCGTCAGCTTCTTGAGGTTGCTGCCCGCCGACGCCTGCATCAGCCGGCGCGCGGTGCGACCGGAGCCGGTGAAGGAAATCTTGTCCACGTCCGGGTGCCGCGCGAGCGCCTCGCCCGCGGGGTCCCCGTAGCCGGTGACGACGTTGAGGACTCCGGGAGGAAAGCCCGCCTCGAGCGCGAGCGCGCCCAGCTTCATCGCCGTCAGCGGCGTCATCTCGGAGGGCTTCACCACCACCGTGCAGCCCGCGGCGAGCGCGGGCCCCAGCTTCCAGCAGAGGATGCAGGTGGGGTAGTTCCACGGGACGATGAGTCCCACCACGCCCACCGGCTCCTTGAGCACGTAGGTGTGGAAGGGGCCGTCCACCGGGAGCACCTCGCCATGAATCTTGTCCGCCCAGTCCGCGAAGTACGCGAGCGTGCCAGCGCCCGGGGCCACGTCGCCTCGGACGGCGTCGCGGAACGTCTTGCCGTTGTTGAGCGACTCGACGAGCGCGAACTCCTCGCGGCGCTGCCACAGCAGGTCGGCCAGCTTGCGGATGAGCTTGCCGCGCTCCCGGGCGGACATCTTGCTCCACGGGCCGGACTCGAAGGCGCGACGGGCGGCTTTCACCGCGCGGTCCACGTCGGCGGCGGTGGCGCTGGGGACATCGCACACCTTCTCACCCGTGGCGGGATTCACCACCGGGAGCGAGCCCCCTTCGAGGGGGTCCACGCCCTGCCCATCGATGAGCAGTTGCAGGACGGGCAGCCGGGGGGAGAGCGAGCGGGCGTCTAGCATGGGGATTCCTCGGGGCGCACAGGGGCGTTCCAGACAGATTGGCCAGGAGCGAACACAGGTGGCACGACAGGGTAGGAATGACGTCCAGACGCGGCAACCTGCGGTGGTGAAGAACGTCTTGTTGCTGAAAGCCGGCGAGGCTGCTGAGTCCGTGCGCCTCACCGTCGGTGATTACGAGCAGTGGTTCCTGGGCACCATCGGACTGGAGGGCCATCGCTTCGACATCCTCCCGGTGCACCGCGACGCGCCGTTGCCACGGGACGCGCATGCGTACGACGCGGTGATGATGACGGGCTCCCCTCTGTCGGTGACGCGGTTGGAGCCGTGGATGGAGCGCGTCGCGGACTTCATGGTGGAGGCCGGGGAGAAGGGCACGCCGGTGCTTGGCGTGTGTTTTGGTCATCAGTTGCTCGCGCGTGCGTACGGTGGACACGTGGCGCGAAATCCGCAGGGCCGGGAGACGGGCACGGTGGAGGTGAGGCTCACCGAGGCGGGGCGTCGGGACGCGCTGTTCGACGGGGTGCCGGAGGTCTTCGCCGCCCAGGCCACGCACGAGGACATCGTCGCGCAGGTGCCCGAGGGCGCGACGGTGCTCGCGGGCAACGCCAACACGGCCGCGCAGGCGCTGGCGTTCCGCCCGAAGGTCCGAGGCGTGCAATTCCACCCGGAAGCGGCGCCGGACGCCCTGCGCGCCGTCATCCACGCGCGCCAGGAGGGACTGGAGCAGGAGGCCGTGGCGCGGGGGATTCCGCCCGGTGCGCAGGTGCCCCGATTGCTCGCGGGCCTGACTCCCACTCCCGCTGGGAGGCGAATCCTGATGAACTTCCTGGAGCGCTTCACCTGACCCCCTTCGAGGCTCCCCTTGCCGCGCTTCCTGCCGTCGCTGCTGCTCGCCCTTCTCGTCTCCGCCTGCTCGGACGGTGACCCGTGCTCCCAGGCTCCTCGCTGTGACGACTCGGAGGCGCTCAACTGCGAGACGGCCTGCACGGTGGGCCCCTGCTCCACCGGCGCCATCTTCCAGGAGTGCGACCAGGGCACCACCTGCACCGTCGTGCCGGGAGACCGGAGCGACGCGCGCTTCTATCGCTCGCGGGCCGTGTGCGCGCGGAGCCTGACGGCGTGTGACCCGGCGACGGCGCCCGAGCCCGTCTGCGAGGACGGCCGCTTCGTCACCGGCTGCGGCGCGCACCACCGAGACATCCGCGCCTTCTGCTCGCAGGCGGCGCTGTACTTCGCGAAGGTTCCGGCGTGCTGCGTGACGGGGCCGGGCGATGGTGGGGCGGATGCAGGCACGGACGGAGGCACGGGGGATGGTGGAATTCCGGACGCTGGGCCGGGGCCGTCCGACGCCGGACGTTGAGCAGCACGCGTTCGCGGGTTGAGGCCCCCGCGCGAGCCCGGCGGAACGAGGCCGTGATTCACAGGTTGTGTCCGGACGGCGCTCCTCGCGCCGACCGAGTGCGCCATGAATCCTCTCGTTCCGCACTACCGCCGGTGGACACGACGACTGCGAAACCTCGCGGGTCATCTGCATCTGGACGCGCGCGCCAACCACATCGTCCGGAGGACGGACTTCACGCACTGTCCCCGGCCGGTGTTGTTGCTCTATGGCTTCTTCAGCACGCGCCGCGTGTTCGAGGTGCTGGAGCAGCGGCTGCGGCGTGACGGCTATTCCGTCTGGTCCATCCACCTGGGCGGGGCGTTGGATCGGTTCAACACGTGCGGCATCGACGCGCTGGCGCGGAAGGTGCGTGAGAAGGTGGAGCGCATGTACACGCGCTATCCGCACATGGGGCCGCTGAGCATCGTCGGCCACTCGAAGGGGGGCCTCATCGGCATGTATTACGTGAAGCGCCTGGGCGGAGATGCGCGGGTGCGCAACCTCATCACGCTCGGCACTCCGCACAGGGGTTCGCGGCTGGCGTACCTGGGGTGCGCGACGCTCGGGTGGTTCAGCCGCAGCATGTGGCAGCTCACGCCCGTGTCGCCGTTCCTGAAGCAACTGCGCATGGGGGCGTTTCCGCGGAACGTGCGGCTGGCGTCGCTTTACTCGAAGATGGATGAAGTCACGCCCTGGGCATCGGCGCGGCTGGACGTGGAGGGGCAGCCGCAGGTGTTCAACCGCGAACTTCCCGACGTGGGCCACGGAGAGCTGCTCACCCGGCGGGCGGTCTACGAGGTCATCCGGCGCGAGCTGGTCGCGGGTTATGGCGAATGCGCGCAGGGTCTGCGCGCCGTGTCGCTGCCACCGTCCGCCTCTTGAGGTAGAGAGGGAACATGCCCTCGCGCTGGGACCGCCTCTTCGACCTGAAGCCCGTGCCGCTCATGGACCACTTCGTGGAGGAGGTGGCGAAGCTGCTGGCGCAGGACCTCCAGAAGTGGCCGCCGCCGGTGGAGGAGGTGGACCTGGACACGGGAGGCCATTTCGCGCCCCTGTTCACCGAGCCTCATCCGCGCCCCGCGCCGGTCGTCTACACCGAAGCGCTGCGACTGACGCGGTGGGAGCTGATGCACGAGACGGACGCGTTCGACGACTACATGC
Organism: Myxococcus sp. CA033; assembly: GCF_013336625.1. Classification (NCBI taxonomy): domain Bacteria; kingdom Pseudomonadati; phylum Myxococcota; class Myxococcia; order Myxococcales; family Myxococcaceae; genus Myxococcus; species Myxococcus sp. CA033. Next base: position 1,006,092 of record NZ_JABUMU010000001.1, read on the forward strand.
GCAACAAGCGCTACCTCGAACGAGGACTGGCGCCGGAGGACCGGCTGTCGCTGTTGTTCCTCGCGCGCTGGCTCACGGAGCAGATGCTGAGCCTGGGAGAAGCCACCGAGGGCCGCGTCAAACGCAAACAGATGCAGATCTGCCTGGACAAGCTGGAGACCAAGCTCCGGCTCGCCCAGGGCGCCCAGGCGTAAGCAGGTCTCGCCAATAGGAAGCGACCTGACGCGCGACTTCCGACGTCTCGTATCGCGAGTCGAGGAGCAACGAACCGAGCCATCACGGACGACGGCTATTCGAGTTCAGCGGCCTCGACGGCACCCAGGCTCGTCCCATCCGGCAGTCGCCACCCAGCAGGGCCGCTTTGGGGAGAGCCAGCGACCACCACGGCCGCCGCCGAAGAGCTGGTGAAGACAGCATCCGTGCGGAACAGAAGCAGTTCGGCGGATTCGTGAGGGACCAGCGTGCCGTCGCGAATAAGCCCTTCGCGGAGCGCCCGGTACCCCTTCGAAATCGAGTCGTAGGTCTTCCGGACCGCCGTCGAGCCGCGCAGCACGACATATCCCTCGGAGGACCTCCGCATCCGAGCCTGCGCCTTGAGCACCAAATAGGTGAACTCGGGCCCGCTCGTCCGCGTCCCACTCCGTGGCTCAAGCATCTGGCCCGCACGTCCAGACAGCGGGGGAAGCGTGAGCCGCACGTATTCGAGGAAGCCTTCCATGTCAGCCAGGTCCGACTCGGGGAGCGCGGCGCCCGAAGGAGCGGCGCCATTCGTCAGGTTGACCCGAGCCGCCTCGCTGGCGAGCGTGTGCAGCGCGAGTTCCAGGTGCTTCGCATGGGCCTTGGTGAGGTTGCCGTCCTTCGACGTGAAGACCACGGCCTCGGTCCACCACTCCTTCGAGGAGTCCCGAGCATGCTGGGCGAGCCGCAGACCCAGCGCTTCGGTCTCACCGATGTAGCCACGCACCTCCCCCACCGCGTCCGGGTCATCGCCGAGCAGGATGTACACCCCTGGGCGCACGGCCTCCTTGCGCGACTTGAACTGGGGCAGATGGTTTCGCGGAACGGCCAGGGCAATACCCGCCCAGTTCATGACGTCCGCAACCCGCAAACCACTGGGGTCCCCGTCCACGAAGAACAACTTGATGGTCTTTCCTGCCACCACGCCCCTCCTGAGCCAGCGGAATACCCCTCGAAGTCTGCTTGAAGACCGGGCTTGAAGTCAGTCGATACAAGCAGTCGTGAGCGGTCCCCTCGTCAGGAAGCTGGGACCACGAACTTTCCGCTCGCTTGGAACCGGAGCAGCCCCCCGGCTCGGAGGGCGGACGAGAACCAGGGACGCCGGGCCTTGTCAGCGCGCGGGCACTGCCGTAAGCCCGAGGCATGTTGCAGCCACTGGACACCCCGCCTCCGACGCCCACCACCGACCGCCGCAAGCGCCTGCTCATCCTGGGTGCACTCTGGCTCGTCGTAGCGGCGGCCCTGGTGACGTTCCGCTCGGTGGTGATGCCCTTCGCCGGCGCGGCTCTCATCGCGTACCTGGTGCAGCCGCTCGTCTCTCGCATCACCCGGCTGAAGGTCGCCGGACGCAACGTCCCCCACTGGGCGGCCATCCTGCTCATCTACGCGGGCTTCTTCGTCGGCGTGTATCTCTTCCTGGTGGCGCTGGTTCCCCAACTCTACCGGGAGATGGCGCGCGTCAGCCGGGACACGATGGCACTGGCCAACACGCTCACGCCGGAGCAGGTGCAGGTGCTCGCGCAGCGCGGGGAGGCATGGCTCAGCGACTACGGCATTCCCGTGGCGCTCTCGAACCGGGCGCTGGAGGGCGCGGACGCCGCGGGCGGAGGGCACTTCAGCCTCGCGCTGGACCTGGAGCAGTTGCTGAGTGACACGGTGAAGCGCGTCTCGTCGCTGGTGCAGGAGAACCTGGGGGACATCGTCAGCGTGTCCCGCAGCATCATCGCCGGGGTCGCCGCGGGCGTCTTCACGCTGTTCTTCGTGCTGATGGTGGCGGCCTTCTTCTCCATCGACGGTCAGGCCATCCGCCGGTACTGCGGCACCCTGGTGCCCGCCGAGTACGCGCACGACGCAAGGCAGCTCGCCGAGCGAATCGACCGCTCGCTGTCCGGCGTCGTGCGGGGTCAGGTCACCATCTGCGTCGTCAACGGCGCGCTGACCTTCGTGGGGCTGCTGCTCTTCGGGGTGAAGTTCGCCTTCCTGCTGGCCACCATCGCCACGTTCTTCAGCCTCATCCCCATCTTCGGCACCATCCTCAGCTCGGTGCCCATCGTCCTCATCGCGATGGCGGACGGCTTCAAGAAGGGCCTGGCCATCCTGGTGTGGATCATCGGCATCCACGCGGTGGAGGCGTACTTCCTCAACCCCAAAATCATGGGGCAGGCCGCGCGCATCCATCCGGTCATCGTCGCCTTCTCGCTCATCGCGGGAGAACGACTCTTTGGCCTCGTGGGCGCGCTCTTCGCCGTGCCCATCACCGCCATCCTCGTGGCCTGCTTCGACTACGCCCGCCTCAAGGCGCAACCGCAGCCCGTGGTGACGCTCCCCTCCTCCGAGCCGGCCACGGTCACCGGCCAGCGGACTCCGGCGGCCTGAGCACCCCTTCGTCTCCCGCGCGAGACGACTACGGAGCCCTGCCCCCGAGCGCCTTGGCGTAGTTCGAGAGAGAGCGGTTGTAGCGCGGCAGATGACGCGCCAGTGCACCGAGCGCGAGCCCCACCGCCTCCCGCTCGCGTCCGGCATCCACGAGCGACAGCGCGAGGAACGCGGAGACAGCGTCATCGAGTTCATCGGACCCGACGGCCCGCTCGGCGGTGAGGAGCGCGACGCTCTCCTGCACTTCGCCCAGATTGCGCAGCGTGCTGGCCAGTTGAATCACGGCCTGGCGCCGCAGGCCGCCACTCAGTCCCGAGGCCAGGGCTTGTCGATACAGCGGCGCGGCCAGCGCTTCCTGTCCGAGTGAGTCGTGGGCCGACGCCCGCTCGAACAGTGCTCGCGGATGCCCCACCGGCAGCTCCGCCGAGAGCGCTTCCACGCGGGCGAGGAAGTCACCGGGAGCAGCCCCGTCGAAAGAGGCCCACAGCTCCGCGATGCGCCGCTCCCACTCCAGTTCGGTCGTCGTCACCGCCCCAGCTTCGCAGCCCGCATGGCGGCATGAAAGGCGTGAGGCCGCGGGAGTCGCCTCACTGACAGGCGGCGTCGCAGCGTGCTCCACGACAGAAGGGGATGCAGCGGCCACAGTCGATGGAGCCTTCCGGGCACCCGCCCGTGCAGCTCACACCGCCACAGCTCGGGCCTTCATCCGCGTGGGTGACGGCGGTCCCCAGCCCGCAGCAGGCATTGGCGACACAGTCGTCATCCGAGTAGCAGGTCCGGTCGGACAGCACCGGGGGCGCGTCATCCAGCGGCCCCAGGGGGTCCACATCGCATCCCAGTCCACCTCCGAGTGACATCCCGATGAAGAGGGGAAGCAGACGGACGAACATGGGACGAGACATGGACCCTCCGATGGGCGGTGGCTTACCGGTTCATCGAGCCGAGGAAGTCAGCGTTCGTCGGCGTCGGACGCATGTGCTTGAGCACGAACTCCATCGCATCGATGGGAGTGAACGGGTGGAGCACCTGGCGCAGCGCAGTGATGCGCACGAGATCGCCCGGCGACAAGAGCAATTCTTCCTTGCGCGTGCCGGACTTGTTGATGTCCAGCGTCGGGAAGATGCGCTTCTCCATCAGCTTCCGGTCCAGGACGATTTCGGAGTTACCCGTGCCCTTGAACTCCTCGAAGATGACTTCGTCCATGCGGCTGCCGGTGTCGATGAGCGCGGTGCCGATGATGGTCAGCGAGCCGCCTTCCTCGATGTTGCGCGCGGCGCCGAAGAAGCGCTTGGGCTTGTGCAGCGCGTTGGCGTCCACGCCGCCGGAGAGAATCTTTCCGGACGCGGGAACCACCGTGTTGTAGGCGCGCGCCAGACGGGTAATCGAGTCGAGCAGGATGCAGACGTCGTACTTCTGTTCGACGAGGCGCTTGGCCTTGTCGATGACCATCTCCGCCACCTGCACGTGCCGCGTGGCGGGCTCGTCGAACGTGGAGGAGACGACCTCGCCCCGCACGCTGCGCTCCATGTCCGTGACTTCTTCCGGGCGCTCATCCACGAGCAGCACGATGAGGTACACGTCCGGGTGGTTGCGGCTGATGGCGTGCGCGATGTTCTGCAGCAGCACCGTCTTGCCGGCCTTCGGCGGCGCGACGATGAGGCAGCGCTGTCCCAGACCGATGGGGCAGAACATGTCGATGATGCGCGTGGTCATCTCCGACGACTCGTGCTCCAGCTTGAGCTTGCGCGTCGGATACAGCGGCGTGAGGTTGTCGAACAGGATGCGCTCGCGCGCCGCGTCCGACATCGGGTCCGTGAAGTTGACCTTGTCCACCTTCTGGAGCGCGAAGAAGCGCTCGCCCTCGCGGGGCTGGCGGATGGGGCCCGTCACCGTGTCGCCCGGGCGCAGGTTGAACCTGCGCACCTGCGACGGAGACACGTAGATGTCGTCCGGGCTGGGCTGGTAGTCGCTGTCGGAGCTGCGCAGGAAGCCGAAGCCGTCGCTGAGCATCTCCATCACGCCTTCGGCGTGGACCTCGAAGCGCTTGTCCGCGATGCCGCCCAGCAGCGCGAAGATGAGGTCCTGCTTCTTCAGACCCTGGTAGTTCTCGATGCCCACGTCGTGGGCCATCTTGGACAGGTCCGTGATCTTCATCCGCTTCAGGTCATTGAGCTTGATGACCTGCATCGGCGCGCCGTCGCGGCTGACTTCCGTGATCGCGGGCGCGTCGGGGACCTCCGGCGCGGGAGGCAGCGTGGCCGCCGGCGAATCGTCCTCTCCAGAGGAAAGACGCGCCTCCTGGATGTCGTCGTCGCGGACGGGACGGGAAATGGGGGTCAGGACCGGGCGGGGCGGCTCGGCGCTCACCTCGGCCTCCGGCTCCGCGCTGACTTCCTCGTCGCGGCGGGGGCGGCGGGTGCGGGAGGGCTTCTCGGTATCTTCCCTTTCGGCGGTCTTCGCCGCCGCGCGCTTGCGACGGGGCTTGTCGTCGGCCTCGACGGGAACTACGACGTCGGCGGCCTTCTCTCTCGAAGTACGGGCTTTGCGCATGTCTGGAACGCTTGGGGATTGGTGGGGTGCCCGAGGACTCGGACGCTCGATTGCCGGGGGAGATTCCGCGCGGCCTCGGAAGCACCTTCCAGGAGGACAGCCCTACCGGAATCCCTGAACGGGACTGCGCGGGCGCGGGCCGGTGGTTTGGGGAAGAGATGGCGCCGTCGAAACTCCTGCGCCAATGAACCGCGCGGGGACGTTATTGACCCCCTCCTGGCCTGTCAAGGCATCTTGAGGCCTTTGGCACGGACTCTTCCTCCTGGAGCAACAGGAGCCCGTCGCCAGACATTTCCACCGTCACCAGGGACACTTCAGACCCGGGGACCAGGACCCGCGAGGTTGCTTCGCGGTCCGTGAGCCCTCGCAGGTGCCCTCCCGGGCATCCCCGCACGGCGCCCCGGTGCCAGGTCCTCGCGGGCCCTCACCCCCGGCGCGATTCACAGCCTACGTGCCAGGGTGTCCGCGAGCGCGTGGCCCCTACGTCCGGGAACGGGCTCGACGCGATGTCGGAGGGACGCTCTAGATTGCGCGGCATTGGACACGCCCTCGCAGGGGGCGATTTGGGGTAAGGACCGCCCACCGTGGACGACTTCAAGACCGCAGAAGCACGAGCCCGCGAGCTCCGTCGTGAGCTGGCCCACCACAACCACCGCTACTACGTGCTCGACTCGCCGGAGATCAGCGACGCGCAATACGACACGTTGATGCGCGAGCTGCAGGGCCTGGAGGAGAAACACCCCAGCCTCCAGACGCCGGACTCCCCCACCCAGCGCGTGGGCGGCAAGGCGGCCGACGAGTTCGGCGAGGTGGTCCACCGCGTCCCCATGCTCTCGCTCGCGAACCTCTTCGAGGACGAGGGGCTGGTAGAGTTCGACGAGCGCGTGCGCAAGCTGTTGGGCCAGCCTGGCGTCACCTACGTGTGTGAGCCCAAGCTGGACGGACTCGCCATCGCCCTGCGCTTCGAGAAGGGTGTCTTCGTCCAGGGCGCCACGCGCGGCGACGGCACCACGGGCGAGGACGTCACCGGCAACCTGCGCACCATCCGCAGCCTGCCCATGGAGCTGTTCCCGCTGGACGACGTGAAGGTGCCCGCGCTGCTGGAGGTGCGCGGCGAGGTCTTCATCCGCAAGGCGGACTTCCGGAAGCTCAACGAGAAGCGGGAAGAGGAAGGCGAGCCGCTCTTCGCCAACCCCCGCAACGCGGCGGCCGGCAGCCTGCGCCAGCTGGACCCGAAGGAGACGGCCGCGCGCCCCCTCTCCGTCTATCTTTACGAGTGCGTCCCCACCGAGGGCGTGCCCGCCTTCAAGTCCCACATCGAGAAGCTCGAGTACTTGAAGTCGCTGGGCCTGCCCATCAACCGCTACGTGCGCGCCGAGGGAATCGACGGCGTGCGAAAGGCCTATGACGCCTCCCTGAAGGGCCGCCATGAGCTGCCCTTCGAGGTGGACGGCATGGTGGTGAAGGTGGACGACGAGGACCAGCGCAAGCGGCTGGGCCAGGTCTCCAAGAGCCCCCGCTGGGCGGTGGCCTACAAGTTCCCTCCGGAGGAGGAGTCCACGGAGGTGCTCGATATCGGCATCCAGGTGGGCCGCACCGGCGCGCTCACCCCCGTGGCGCACTTGAAGCCCGTGAAGGTGGGCGGCGTCACCGTGGCGCGCGCCACGCTGCACAACGAAGACGAGTTGCGCCGCAAGGACGTGCGCAAGGGCGACACCGTCTTCGTGCGCCGCGCTGGAGACGTGATTCCGGAGATCGTCTCCACGGTGCTCTCCAAGCGCCCGGAGAGCTCCCAGCCCTTCGAGTTCCCCAAGCACTGCCCCGTCTGTGGAGCCGCCGCGGTGAAGGACGAGGACGGCGCGGTCATCCGCTGCACGGGCGCGTCCTGCCCCGCGCAGCTGGTGGAGAAGATCCGCCACTTCGCCAGCCGCATCGCCATGGATATCGAAGGCCTGGGCGACAAGCTGGCCGCGCAGCTGGTGGCCACCGGCACCGTGAAGACCTTCGCGGACCTGTACAGCCTCACCAAGCAGAAGCTCCTGACGCTGGAGCGCATGGGTGACAAGAGCGCGGACAACCTCCTGGAGTCGCTGGAGCACTCCAAGGGAACCACCCAGCGCCGCTTCCTCTACGCGCTGGGCATCCGACACGTGGGCGACGCGACGGCCAAGGCGCTCGCGGAGGGCTTCCCGGATGTGCGCCAGCTCTTCGAGGCGTCACTGGACGACATCACCCGGGTGAAGGATGTGGGCCCCGTCATGGCCCAGGTCATCCACGCCTTCTTCCAGGAGCCCCAGAACCGGGAGGCCATCCTCGCCCTGCTCAACGCCGGGGTCTCCCCCGCCCCGCCCCAGGTCAGCACGGGCGGCCCCTTCGTCGGAAAGACGGTGGTGCTCACCGGCTCGATGACAGGTATGACTCGGGACCAGGCCAAGGAGGAGGTGGAGCGTCGGGGTGGGAAGGTGGCCGGAAGTGTCTCGCGCAAGACCGATTTCGTGGTGGCCGGGGAGGATGCCGGCACCAAGCTGAAGAAGGCCCAGGAACTCGGGGTAAGAATCCTGGACGAGCAGGCGTTCCTGCAGCTGTTGCAGACGGACGTCAGAGGGTGAGGCATTCAGTCCATGAGCGGCACGCGGCGGGCAACGCTGCGCATCCAGGGCAAGGTGCAGGGCGTCTTCTTCCGGGAGAGCGCCCGCGTGGAGGCCACGCGCCTGGGTCTCGTAGGCTGGGTGCGCAACCGCTCGGACGGCTCCGTGGAGGCGGTGGTGGAGGGTGAGCCTGGAATGATGGAAGAATTCATCCGCTGGTGTCACCGGGGTCCGTCCCAGGCGCGTGTCGAAAGCGTCGGGCGCACGGACGGCGAGGCCACTGGCGAGTACAGTCACTTCATCGTGGAGCGCACATCATGACGCCCTACGCGCTGGCATCCCTGCCGGCCATGCTGGGCATCCGGGCCGGTTCCAAGGTCTCCGTCATCAACCCGCCGCGCGGCTTCGTGCAGAAGCTCAATCCGCTGCCGGACGGGGTGGAGTTCCTCATCACCGCGGTGACGGGCCTGGATGTCATCCTCTTCTTCTCCCAGGACGCGCAGGAGCTGGTGCAGCGGCTGCCCGCCCTGGCGCGCGCCATGGCCCTCACCGGCGGCATCTGGGTCTGCTGGCCCGGCGGCGAGGGCGTGAAGACGAACCTCTCCGAGGACTTCGTGCGCCAGGCCGCGCTGGATATCGGCCTGGTCGACAACAAAATCTGCGTCATCGACTCGACGTGGACGGGCCTGAGGCTCGTGCGCCGGCCGCGTGGGCGACTGGACAAGCCGTCAGGCGGCAAGCAGGCCCCCGCCCAGGCCTGAGAACCCGCCAGGGAGGCATCCGGCATCTGCCCGACAGTGGATGGATGCCGTTTCTCGGCTTTACACGTGTGCCGGGGGCGTGGAAAACTCCCCGTGTTTCTGGGCGCTTGTGTGACACTCCGCATTGGCGAAGGTCACGCCCAGTCGTGAATTTTTGACGGGTTGCGTTCCCGGATACCTCCGGGCGCGTCGGCTGCGCCGGGGCTCCAGTCGCCCCCCCAAGGTGACCCACTGAAGGGCACCGACCGGGTGTGGAAGGAAGGAGCGGGCGGCACGCGCGTGGTGGAGGACCTCGAACGCGGTTGAAGACAAGGCTCCGCCCGGCAGGGTGCCGGTCGCAAAGCGGAGCGACTAAATTCGGAGGAGCAGGCGGTGGTCCCCTTGGCCCTCGACAGCGTGACGCGAGCCGTACCCGGACAGACCGGGAAGGCCGTCCTGACTGGAGGGCCACCGGAGGCCGCCTCTCCCTTCGCAGCGTGCTCGGAGGCGCGGCGTCTTGCCGCCTCCCGTCCGGTGAGGTCCGCCCTACCGCGCGCGCGTCCAGGATTCGTCCATGAGCAGCATCCTCGTCATCAACGCCGCGGGTCGGGAGACCCGCGTGGCGCTCGTCGAGAACGGGCACATCGCGGAGTTCTACCTCGAGCGTAAAAAGGACAAGGGCGTCGTCGGAAATATCTACAAGGGCCGCGTGGTCCGGGTGCTCCCCGGCATGCAGGCGGCCTTCGTGGACATCGGCCTGGAGAAGGCCGCTTTCCTCTACGTCAGCGACGTCGTCTATGACCCGGACTTCGCCCGGGCCCAGTTCGAGCTGACGGAGGGAGAGCACGAGGACGCCCCCGACGTGCCCACCGAGTCCGAGGCCGATGCCGCCGAAGAAGCGGCACGGGACGCGGGTCCGAGCGTGGACGTGGAGGCGGAAGCGGCGGATTTGGCCGGTGAGGACCAGGCCCACCGCACCGAGTCCCTGCCGCGCGACACCATCATGGAGCTGGCGGCGACCGCGCCGTCCATCGAGGTGCCGTCAGCCCCCACCGAGGCCCCGGGCGGTGAGTCGGTCGAGGAGGCCCCCGCGGCCGCCGCCGAGGCCACCGTGACGGTGGTCGCGACCGAGGTGACCGTGTCCGCCGAGCCGGCGGCGCCCGTCGTGGAGACGGCGTCCGTGGCCGTCGCGGTGCTCGAGACATCCCCGACGGAGGGCACGTCCGAGGCTTCCCCCGAGTCCACGCCCCTCTCCGACGAAACGGCCACCGCGTTGGCCGTGGCGATGATTCCGCCCGAGCCGCCGCCGCACGCGGCCACCGCGCTGAGCGAGCTGATTCCTCCTCCGACGGGTGAGGAGGCGGCCGTCGCCGCGCGTCCCGCCGAGGTCTCCGGAGAGCGCCGCGCCCCGCGCGAGGCCCGGGAGGCGCGTGAGCCGCGCGCCCGCGAGAAGGAGAAGGACAAGGGCCGGCACAAGCAGGACGACAAGCGCCGGGACAAGCACGACGAAGGCGGCGGCAAGGAGAAGGTCAAGCAGCGCCGGACGGACAAGATCGAGGACTTGCTGAAGGTGGGCCAGGAGGTCGTGGTCCAGATTTCCAAGGACCCCATCGGCACGAAGGGCGCGCGCCTCACCTCGCACATCTCGATTCCCGGCCGTCAGCTGGTGTTCATGCCCACGGTGGACCATGTGGGCATCAGCCGCCGCATCTCCAACGAGAAGGAGCGCCGGCGTCTGCGGGAAATCGTGGACCGGCTGCGGCCGCCCGGGACGGGCTTCATCGTGCGCACGGTGGCGGAGAACGTGCCGCAGGAGAAGCTCGAGAGCGACATCCGGTTCCTCATCGAGGTGTGGAACCAGGTCGTCCGCAAGAACGAGAAGCGGGGCGGGCCGGGCCTCTTGCATCCGGACCTGGACCTCATCCTGCGCGCCACGCGCGACTTGTTCGCGCACGACGTGGAGAAGCTCGTCGTCGACGACCGTGAGGAGTACGAGCGCATCCTCGGCTTCGTCACGGCGCAGGACCCGGCGCTGCGGGACAGGGTGGCGCTGCACGAGGGCGACGACACCGTCTTCGACGCGTACGGCATCGAGCAGGAGCTGCAGCGCGCCACTCAGCGCAAGGTGTGGCTGAAGAGCGGCGGCTACCTCATCATCGATCAGGCCGAGGCGCTCACCGCCATCGACGTCAACTCGGGCCGCTACGTCGGCAAGAAGAGCCTCGAGGAGACCATCACCAAGATCAACGTCGAGGCGGCCAAGGAGATCGTCTACCAGCTCCGGCTGCGCAACATCGGCGGCATCATCATCTGCGACTTCATCGACATGGAGAAGGCGCAGAACCGGGACAAGGTCTTCAAGTCGCTGCAGGAGGCGCTGGGGCGCGACAAGGCGAAGACGAACGTGCTGCGCATCTCCGAGCTGGGTCTCGTGGAGATGACGCGCAAGCGCGTGCGCGAGTCCATTGGCCGGGTGCTGCACGAGGACTGCCCGTACTGCGACGGCAACGGCTTCGTGAAGACGGCCACCACGGTGGCGTACGAAATCTTCCGCGAGATTCGCCGGGAGGCGCCGGGCTACAAGGACTCCACGCTGGTCATCAACTGCAACGCGGAAGTGGCGCGCCTGCTCCAGGGCGAGGAGCGCAACGAGCTGCGGCACTTGATGGACCGCTACAACAAGTCCATCCAGGTCAAGGCGCAGCAGAACTACCACCGCGAGCAGTACGACATCTACGGACGCTCGGCCACGGGGCCGGAGCACAAGGTGGCGTCGTCACCGGGCTCGGGTGATGGCGAGCTGGCGATGCAGCATCGCAAGCCGGACAGCGGTGGCTTCGGACGCCAGGACCAGAACCGCCGAGGTGGTGGCAGGGACCGGGACCGGGGCGGCGACCGGCGAGATGACCGCGGCGGAGGCGGTGGCGGTGGCGGCGGGGGTAGCGGTGGCGGTAGCGGTGGCGGTGGCGGCCGACGCCCGGAGCGTGGCGGCGACCGTCCTCGCGGAGACCGGAGCGGCGAGCGGGGCGAACGTGGTGGTGAGCGCGGCGGCGAGCGTGCGGACCGTGGTGCTGAGCGTGCGGACCGTGGTGCTGAGCGTGCGGACCGTGGTGCTGAGCGCGGCGGCGAGCGTGCGGACCGTGGCGGTGAGCGCGGCGAACGTGGTGCTGAGCGTGCGGACCGTGGTGGTGAGCGCGGCGAGCGTGCCGACCGCGGTGGTGAGCGCGGCGAACGAGGTGAGCGCGGCGAGCGTCGCGGTGAGCGCGGCGGTGGCCAGGGTACGTCCGGAGGAAGTGGCGGCGAGAGCGGTGGTGGCGGCTCGACGCCTCCGGCTTCTGGTCAGGGCGGCTCGGACCCCTCGGGCGGCACGGCCTGAGGCTCCACGGTGGAGTGGGTGATGCCATCGCATCCCCACCCCATCGAACCCTCACCTCGCTGAGGGGTGAGGGTTGAGATTGGCGCCGCCCTCTGTCCCGAGGGCGGCGCATCCCGCGCTCGCAGTCAGGGCGAGTTCGAGAGCCAGCAAGGTCTCATTCGCCAGAGCCAGTCGCTTGCGCGCGGCCTCGCCCAAAGGCGGGCAGGAGTCTTCACGCAAGGCTTCGCCAGGCCAGCGCCCAAAACTCCCCTGAGGCATCTCGCCAAACCGGCGCCAGGTACTCGGGCGAACCTTCGCCCCAACAAGGTCCACGGCTCGTCGGTGACAAGGTTCGAACCTGGCACCGGGTCTTCCGTCGTGCCCCCCCAAAAGCCACGCCTTCGCGGCCGAGGCACCTCACCTCCGACTCGAGGGCCATGAGAGCGGCGGCCTCACGTCCTGGCCATACCCTTGGGGCCGGGCGGGGATGTCGGGCGGTGTGCCCCAGTCACCCTCGTCACTGGGGTGGGCTGGCCCAGGAGGCTCGGGTTTGACTAGCCTTGCCGCTCCATGTCGCGGAGCGTCGTCGACGTCCCTGCCCCACTTCCGTTCCGGATGACCCTCATCTCCGCTCCGCTCCAGACCTCCTGTCGCCGCCCCCTTCTCCCCTGCCTTCGAGGGGCGCGCCCCTTCGTGGGCTGGCGTACCTGAGAGCGGCCGTGGCCCAGACTCCGCTTTCATGGCTGCGAAACACCCGAGACCGGGCACGAGCCTGGGCGTTGCGCGTCTGGGCACCCATCGAGGGCACTCCGGTGGGCCGCTTCGCGACGGACACCGTGCTCGCCGCGAGGACCGTGGGCCAGGGGTTTCGGGGAGAGAACCTCCGGCTTCGCGCGGCCGCCCTCACCTACATCAGCATGTTCTCGCTGGTGCCCCTGCTGACGGTCGGCCTGGTCCTGCTGAATGCCTTCCACCAGGACCGCTTCGAGGAACGGCTGCGCTCCGTCGTCCGCGAGCTGCTCGCACCAGGCGTCCAGGAGAAGTCCGCCGCGGTGCTCAACCGGCTCCTCGACCAGAGCAACTCGGTGGCCATCGGCAGCATCGGCTTCCTGGCCATCCTCCTGTCCGCGGGCTCGCTGCTGCGCCACATCGACGGCGCGGTAAACGAGCTGTGGGGCATCCGCCGCCAGCGCCCGTGGGGCATCCGCCTGCTCATCTACGCCGGCCTGTTGCTGCTGGGGCCCATCTTCCTGGCCGCTTCCTTCACGGGGACCCGGGCGGTACGAGGCGTCTTGCAGAGCCTGCCGTATCCCGGAGCCTTCATCGCCCTGGGCACCACGCTCGTCGCGGTGGTGGGGCTGACGATGCTGTACTTCTGGACGCCCTATGCGCACGTCCGGGTGCGCTCCGCCCTCGCGGGAGGACTCGTCGCCGGGCTCGGGTGGATGGTCGCCAAGTCCCTCTACGCCGAGTTCGCCGCACGGAGCTTCCGCTACAACCTGCTCTATGCCTCGCTGAGCGCCCTTCCCCTCTTTCTCGCCTGGGTCTACGTGAGCTGGCTGCTGCTGCTCTTCGGCGCGCGGCTCTCCTACGCCGTCGAGCACACCGCCTTCCGCGACTCCCTCTTCGCGTTCGGCACCCACCCCCGGGCCCATGAGCTGGTGGCCTCCCGCATCGCCCAGGAGACCACGCTGACGTGGGTGGATGGGGGGCCTGCTCCCACGCCCCGCGAGCTGGCGACCCGGCTTCGCGTCCCCGAGTCGCTCGTCCACGAAGTCGTGGACCGCATGGAGGCCGCGGGGCTGCTGGAGCGCCAACGCCGGGGAGGACTGCGGCCCGCGAGGGATCCAGCCTCACTCACCCTCGCGGACACCACCCTCGCCGTGCACGGGGTGATGATTTCCGGAGGCGCGGATACCTGGGATGGACCGCGAGCCGCGGGCTTCGAGCAGGTGGAGCACTTCTTCCAGGAGGCGGACTGCCTCGGCGTCGAGCGCCTGCGTCAGACACGGTGGACCGACCTGGTGGTCCCCTTGCGGCCCGGATTGGCGGACACGGCCCCTTCTGCCCCCACCAAGGTGGCGGCAGGCGGAAATCCGTAAAGTTTCTAGGTGGTTGGGAGTCCACCCTGCTTGCAGTGCCGGCGCGTTCTGTTATGTTTTCCTGATTCACCACGGGCCAGAGTGCCCTGTCGCCAAGGGGTCACCGGGTTTGCGGGAGCGTCCGATGCTCAAGTCCGATCTGATCAACATCCTCGTGGCCAAGCGGGGCGTGACGCAGAAGCAGGCTGAGGCCACCATCGAGACGATTTTCGAGTCGATGAAGGATGCCCTCTGTCGCGGTGAGAACATCGAGATTCGCGGCCTCGGCGCCTTCCACGTGAAGAACTACCAGGGCTACCAGGGACGCAACCCGAAGACGGGTCAGGTCATCCCGGTGAAGCCCAAGCGGGGCCTGCTCTTCCGCACGGGCAAGGAACTGAGGGACCGGGTCAACCGTCCCGCCCCCCAGCAGGCCCAGAGCGACTTGCCCTCCCCTGAGAGCAAGAGCCCCGGCAGCACCGGCACGGGCCTCTGAGTCGACTCAGGACCCCATCGGCACGGGCGAAAGCCTGCCGATGGGACGAATCTGAAGGGCGCCGTCCAGCTCCCCATAGGTGAGCACGGCCACTTCCGGAAACGCTCCCTCGCAAAGCCTTCGCAGTGACCGCCGGACGTCTGGCGCGGTGAGCAGCACCGCCCTTCCTCCTGTCGCCACCTGTCGGACGCCTTCCAGGATTTCCGCCACCCGGTCCGGGTCTGGCGCGGGTCCCCGAGGTCCGGTGGACCGCAGGATTTCTTCCACCTCCGGGTCCACGAGGTACGCATACAGCGGCCCGGTGGGCGCGAACTTGTGACTGAGGTAGCGGCGCAGGGCCTGACGACAGCGCTCGGCGAGCGCGGAGGCGTCTCCTTCCGTGGTGGGTGAGACGAGCGCCTCCAGGATGGCTCGCAGGTCTCGAATGCTGACGCCTTCCTGGAGGAGCTTTCGCAGCACGTCCGCCAGCAGCGGCAGAGGGACTTTCTGCAGCGCTTCCTTCACCAGCATGGGAGCACGAGTCTCCAGGCCATCCAGCAGCCCCTGGACATCCTGAAGGCCCAGCAGGTCCGCGGCCCGGCTCCGCAAAACGCCTCTCAGATGGTCCGCCAGCAGTTCCTCGGGCCGCAGGACCTGGACCTGGGCGAGTTCCACGGGTCCCCGCCCCGCTTCAGGGACGCGGCTGATGGTCCTGCCCGTCGACGGTTCCACCGCGGCCTCCGCCTTCACCTGGAGGAACGCGAGTTCGTCGGGAGGCACCATCGCATAGAGCACGCCCACACTCAGCTGCCCGCCTCCCGCCGGCACCTCGTCCACCAGGATGCGGTACTCCCCGGTGCCCAGGTAGGCCGCCTGGGTCCGCACCCGGATGCCAGGGATGCGCACGCCCAGCTCGAAGAAGAGCTCGTCGCGCACGGCGTTCAAGGTCTGGTGCACGAAAGCCCCAGCCGCCGACTCCGCCAGCACTGTCAGGTCCGGCGCGAGGTCAAGCGTGAGAGGAGACACTCCCACGGGCACCACGGCGCTCTCCGGAGCAGCCCCCGCCTTCTCCTCGACTCCTTCCTTGGAACCCGTCGCATCCCCGCCGCGCGTCGCCGCGCCCTCTCGGGGCAGTCCTCGCTGCAGGACGCGCCCGAGTCCCACCAGTCCCGCCGCCAGCAGCAAGAAGGTCAGGTGCGGCATGCCCGGCATCAACGCGAGCGCCACACACAATCCCGCCACGACCCAGAGTGTCCGGGCCTCACCGAAGAACTGCGAGCCAATCTCCGAGCCCAGCGAGTCCTCCTCCCGCTCCGACGCCACCCTCGTGACGACGAGTCCCGCCGCCACGGTGATGCACAGGGACGGCACCTGGGACACGAGGCCATCTCCGATGGCGATGAGCGCGAAGGTCGCCGCGGCCTCCGAGAACGTCATCCCTCCCTGCAGGACGCCGATGAGCGAGCCGCCCAGCAGGTTCACCGCGACGATGACGAGGCCCGCGATGACGTCTCCCTTCACGAACTTCATCGCGCCATCCATGGCGCCGAACATCTGAGACTCCCGCTCCAGGTCCCTCCGCCGCTTCCGTGCCTGGGCCTGGTCAATGGCCCCCGCTCGCAGGTCCGCGTCGATGGACATCTGCTTGCCCGGCATCGCGTCCAGGGTGAAGCGCGCGGACACCTCCGCGACACGCTCCGCGCCCTTCGCCACCACCAGGAACTGGACCAGCGAAAGGATGGCGAACACCACGCCGCCGACCACGTAGTCTCCTTGGACGACGAACTCACCAAACGCCTGGATGACCTCGCCCGCGTGCCCCTCCGCGAGCGCCAGCCGCGTGGACGAGACATTGAGCGCCAGTCGGAACAACGTGGTGAACAACAACAGCGAGGGAAATGACGTCACCTGCAGCGCGTCCCTGGCCCTCAACGACGCCACCAGCAACGCCACCGCCGCCGCCAGGTTCACCGCCAACCCCACGTCCAGCAGCCACGCCGGCAGGGGAATGATGAGCGCCCCCAGCACCGCCGCCATCGCCACCGCCAGCACGAGGTCCGACGAGCTTCGCGCCTTCACCAACCACTTCGCGAACACCTTCATGAGGTCTGTCTCCGGGGGACACCGTCCGCGTCCCGCGACTCCATCGCCGTGCGCAAGACGACCGCCGCGGCCTGGTACAGCTCTTCGGGAATGGGCTCCCCGATGTCGTAGTGGATGAGGCTTCTCGCCAACGGAATGTCTCGGACCACCGGCACTCCAAGCCGCTGGGCCTCCTCCCGAAGCATCAAGGCGTCCTCCTCCCGGGCCTTCGCGACGAGGTAGGGCGCCTCACACTCCCGCGCGTCGTAGCGAAGCGCGACCGCCAGATGCGTTGGATTGACCACCACGGCAGTGGCTTTTTGCACCCCTCGTGCCGGCCCCCCTTGAGCCAGCTGCCGGTGCAAGGCCCGACGCTGTCCCTTGTGCCGTGGGTCCCCTTCACTCTCCTTGTGCTCGCGCTTCAGCTCCTCGCGACTCATCATCAGCTCGCGCAGGTGGCTCCGCCTGGCGAGCACGTAGTCTCCAACGCCGAGCACGAGCAGCACCCAGGCCACGCGGCGAATCAGCTCCGTGAGTTGCTCCAGCATGAGTGGCAGCCCCTCACTTCCGGCCAGCCAGGCGGTGCGCAGCGCGTCCGGCCCCACCGACTCCACCTCGCCCCAGACAAGAATCGCCACCACCCACACCACCAGCAACGCCTTGCCCAGCTCCTTCAACGGTCTCACGCTGAAGAGGCGCTTCAGTCCTGAGGAGAGGCTGACGCGCTCCAGCTTCGGCGCCACATGGCTCGGGTTCACCTCGAATCCCACGGTGGCCACGGAGACCGCCAGTGACGCCGCGAACGCGCCCCCCAGCACCGGCGCACTCAGGCGCACGAAAATCCAGAGCCCTTCCTCCCAGGCGCCCTCCGGCTGCTGCACCAGGAACAGCCGCGATGTCCACTCCTGGAGACGCTCGAACATCCCCGGCGCGCCCGAGATGAACCCGAGCACGCCCCCCAACATCACCGCGCTGGAGGACAACAGCCGGCTGCGGGGAATCTGCCCCTTGCGGCGCGCCTCACGCAGGCGTCTGGCCGACGGCAACTCCGTCTTCTCTCCACTCATTGGGCCAGCTTCCCCAGCAAGGAGAGCGTGCCCTCCGTGGAGAGAACCTCCGCCAGCAGTCGCTCACACAGCATCCCGATGCCCAACCACAGCACCACGCCGCCCCCCAGGATTCGCAACGGAGCCCCCAGTTCTTGGAGGTTCACCTGCGGCGCCGCGCGCGATGCCAATGCCAGAAAGCAATCCACCGTCAGCATCGCGGCCGCCATCGGCGCGCCCACCGCCAGTCCCGTGGCCAGCGCGCCGCCCGCGAGCACGACGAGATGCAACGTCGCCGCTTCCGTGGGCACGAAGGCCCCCAGCTTCACCACGCCAAAGCCACGCACCAACGCGCCGAAGACCAGCGGAGCCACCGCCCCCGACGTCACCAGTCCCACCAGCAGATGATAGAGCCCTTCGCCCGTGGCCGACTCCCGACTCCCCGCCAGCGGAAGGCTGGCCTCCGCGGACGTTCCGCGAAGCAGGTCGATGAATCGCCCCCCCATTCGCGCCGCATCGAACGGCAGCGCCGCGACCAGCCCCACCGACACCCCGTAGGCCAGCTCTCGCAACACCCATCCCCCCAACTCCAGCGACGAAGTCACGGGCTCCGCCAGTCCAACGCCACCTTCCGCCCGCAGGAAGAGCGAGAGCGACAACACCAAGCCCAGCCGCACCGTGGTGGGCGTGGCCTGCCCTCCCAACAGCGGACACAGGAAGGCCACGGGCAGGAGCCGTGCGGCACACAGCGCCACGGCGACCGCGTCCGGGCCCAGCGCCTCCAGGTGGGCGCGCAGCAACTCCAGGCTCACGCCGACACCTCGGAGATGAGCATCAGGAGCTGCTGTGTGAATCGCGTCAACTGCCCGGCGATCCACGGCCCGGAGAGCACCAACGCCACCACCGCCGCACACAGCTTCGGCACCACCGATAGCGTGCTCTCCTGAAGCTGCGTCGTCGCCTGAAAGAGACTCGACAGGAAGCCCACCAATAGGCTGGCCCCAATGGGTGGCAAGGACGCGAGGACCATCAACAGCAAAGCCTCACGCCCCAGGGTCAACAACACATCCTGGGTCATCGAGTCACCGGTAACCGAGGATGAGGCCGCGCGCGAGCAGCGACCAGCCATCCACGGCCACGAAGAGAAGAATCTTGAAAGGCAGGCTCACCTGGCCAGGCGACAACGTCTGCATCCCCAGCGCGAGCAACACATTGGCGATGACCATGTCGAGCACCAGGAACGGGAGGAAGACGAGGAAGCCAATCTGAAAGGCCTCCTTCAACTCCGTGATGACAAAGGCGGGAATGATGACGAAGAGGTCCGTCTCGCGCACCGAGTCCACTTCCTCTGGGGGACGCAGCTCTCGCGCCAGGTCCACGAAACGAGCGCGTTCCTCGGGGCTGCCATGCTTCACGAGAAACCCGCGCAGCGGCTCCGCCACCTGTGCCGCCGCATCGAGAATCCGCACGCCCGAGCCGGCCTCCAGCTCCTGATAGGCGCGTTGCCCCGCGTCGTACGTCCGCTCCATCACCGAGGCCATGATGTGGCCCGTCAGCACCGCGGCCAGTCCCGTCAGCACCAGCGTGGGCGGCGCCTGCTGGGTTCCCATGGCCGAGCGTGCCAGCGACAACACCACCGCTATTTTCGAGAAGCTCGTCAACATCAACACCGCGAACGGCAGCAGTGACATCACCGCCAGCATGCCCATCATCGACAGCGGGCTTCCCGCATAGGACTGCTGGCTGAGCGCCCCCTCCGACGCCACGGCCATGACTGGCGCCAGCATTCCCAGGCCGCCCGTCATGAGCTCATCCCCTTCCGGAGACCACGCCCCGGACGCGGTCGCCGCGCCTGGGCGAAGGTCCGTGGCACCTCCTCCCGCTCGGGCAGCGGATGGACCTCCGCGAACGCATCACCGAAGGCCACGAGAAAGCCCCGCCCCTCGACCTCCACCAGCGCAAGGCCACAACGAGGCGACAGGCCTGCCCGGGAGATGACCTGCATCCGCTCGGCACTTGCCACGCGGGGCCCCTGGGCCCCCCGTCGAAACCACCACCACCCCAGGCCACAGAGTGTCCCCAGAATCAGGAGCCACCGAGCCGTGGACACCACGGACACTCCGCCCAGGGGCCCCAGCAAGGCCAACCCGAGGACGAGCAGCGTCGCGACTTGAAGGCGCGTGCGAGGAGAGAGCGACGCGCGCCGGACATTCATGTGCTCACTCACGGCAACAGGGCCAGGACACGAGCGCCCACCTCGCCCTCGAGGTCCACCAACTCCGCGCGCGCCACCACCCGGTCTCCCACGCGCAACAACACCGGCTCACTGGCATTGATGTGCAACGGGAGCAGGACGCCCGGCTTCAACGCCGCCAGCTCCGAGAGTGGAACCAGCACCCGCGTCAACTCCACCTCCACGTCCACGGGGAGCGGGGGAATGCCCTCGCCTCGTTCGTTCACCACCACCATGTTCGACTCCTGGAAATGCACGCGGACACGCGCACGGGACAGCGAGAAACCCTCGGGCTGAAACGTCCCCGCGAGCGAGAAGCCCCGGGCCACCAGCCGTCCGGGGCCGAAGAGGCGCGTGTCCTCGCGACGCACGCCTTCAAAGACAACGACATCCCCCACCGCGAGCGCATCCATGGCCTGGGGCGACAGGGGCGTCTGTCCGATGAGGCACCTCATCTTCAGAGCCGCGGCGAGCACTTCCGATGCGACGCTCGTGTCGCGCTCCACTGGGAACTCCTGGAACACCGACTGCAGCACCGGTGAGGGAAGCAACAGCCGTCCTCCCGCACGCACCGGCCCCACCGAAACATCCAGCTCCACGCCCACCAGCGGCTGCCGCCCCCGCAGCCGAGCCACGACGTCCTCACGTCGCATCGTCACGGCGGACAGCCGGGGCGCCAGGGCGGGATACAGCGGCGACTTGGAGCGCACAGCGGAGAGCGCCACCAGCACCAGATACGCCAGCGTCGCCTCTTCCAGCCTCGCCAGCTCTGTCGCCACTCCCGGCTTGCCACCCGGGCCGGCGATTCGCTCCAGCGCGGCAACGGCCAGCGCGGGCTCCAACTCCAGCACCGCAACTCCCCCCACCGCCGACAGCTCCAGCAGGACGAAGACCGCAGGCCGCTGCAGCCCATTCACGGGTGAGACCATGGCATCCAGCAACCGGGCCTCGGCCGTCACCGAGCAACTCAGCTCCCGGCCCAGCGCCGCGCAGATTTCGTCCAGGGCCTCACGCCCCAGGCTCGCCACGCGGGGCCGCCGCGAAAGCACGACGTGCGCCCGACTCATCCGGCGCGCCCCCAACCGTCGCAGCCGACGTGGCTCGGGAGAATGGGAGGGCTCTGTCTCTGAATTCATCGAAGGTTCGCCAAGGGCAAGGGGTGACACCCCGCTCGTGCACGACGCCCGCCAGGAGGGGCGCTCGTGGTGACGCGGGTTTGGAGTGAATGGGCATCCGCGCCTGGGATGCCGCGTACACGGGCCAGGACGGCGCCACGCGAGGACTTCAGCGCGTGGCTTCCCGGATGAGTCTTTCGGCGAGCGCCGACAATAACGGTGGCGCCAGCGGGTCCACGGGCTCCACCTTGCGACCCGGAAACAGGGTCCGGTGATAGGCCGGGAGACGACGGAACACCTCTTTGCGAAGCAGCTCCGGAACCTCGTCCATCAAGGCCTTCAGCCTCGTCGCCGCATCGCTCCTCTCGCCGAACTCCTTCGCGACCTTCGCCTGTCGCTGCGCGGACGGGAGCGCGGCGATGCGCCGCAAATGCGCCTTGGCTCGCTTCAAGGCCTCCGTTCCCAAACCTTCCAGGAGCTCTCCCGCTCGCTCCCGTCCCAGGACCCATGCCACCAGCGCATAGCGCTCCAACGGGAGCGCTGGAGGCTGACGACGAATCGTCGTCGCCTGCTCCGCCAGCGGATTCGGAACCGGAGCGGGCATCGGCTCCTGGGTCGGAGCGGGCACACCCTTCCTCGCCGGGCGCGATGCCCGACCCACACGTGTCGCATCCATGATGAGTCTCTCCGTCGCCTGCTCAGGCGACCTTGCGAGCCGCTCCAGCCGAGAGCACGGGACGAGCAGGGACCGGCGGCGCGGCAGGCACCACGCTCCGCTCCCGGTAGTGACGCATCCGCAGCGTCGCCCACACCAAGGCTCCCGACAGCCCCGTCACCAACACCCCCAGCACGGCGAGCAGTACCCGCAGTCTGGACAAAGAAGACAGGCCACCCGCCGAAGCCACCTCCACCCGCGCGGGCACCTCGTCCACCAGCAGCGACACCGCGTCGGAGGAGAGCCCCTCCACACCTCCCGCCAGGAGCGCCTTCAAGACGTCCGAGGACTGACGCACCCTCGCCGCACTGCCCGGCGTCACTCGCAGCATCGCCGAGGCCTTGGATGGCACCGCTGTCTGCCCGGGTCGTGGCGCTGGAGGCACCACCAGGTGGACTCGCGCCAGCAGCACTCCCTCCACGGATTGGAGCGTCTTCTCCAGGCCCCGCTCCAACACGCGCACCCGGCAGACGCCCTCCTCCACTGGCGTGCGCACCAGTCCGCTGCCACCAAAGACATCACAGCCCACTTCCGCCGCGGGCCTCGGCAGCCCCAGCTCCGCGAGGACACGCACCGCGTCCGACGACTGGTCTCCCGTGACTTCGATGGCCCAGGACGGCTTCTTGCCCGCCTCCGGCACCTTGCGAGCATCCAGCCCTCGCTCGATGAGCACGGACTGCAGCTCGTTGGCCTGCCGCTCATCCAGGCCATGTTGGATGCGCTCTCGACACGCGGTGGCGCACAAGAGCCACAGGAAGAGCAGACAGCGGAGGGAACTCGAAGACATGCGCGCTCCTCAAACCTGCGTCTGCAGGACCTGCTTGACGCCGCCGGTCGCCTTCTCGACAACCTTGCCGGCGAGGTCGAGCTCCTGGCTCGCCCGGTAGACCTGGGCCTGCAACGAGAGCAACTCCCCCGGCGTGAAGTCGCGACCCGACTCCGCCAGCTCCAGGATGTGGTCCAAGCGCTTCTGCGCCTGCCCCACCCGCTCCAATGCCTGCGCGGCCTGCTGCTCTCGCGCCGTCTGGACGGAGTCCACCCGCGTCCCCGTCCTCGCCTCCGAACATCCCGCCGGGGCTTGCGTCCCCCCGCCTTCGGCCCGAGCCACGCCCCTCGTGGCCTCGACGGGCGGACGCGCCACGCCTTCCGTCGTCACCGAGGTCGTCGCCTCGCGCGCGGGGGCCCGGACTCCCTCCAGCACCTTGTCGAATCGCTCCCGGCCGGGCTCCACGGACGCCAGGCCCGCACCGCTCACCGCTCCCACCTTGTCCACGCTCATTGCTCGCCGCGCCCCTCTCAGCGGATGTTGTTGATGGCGGCCTTCGCCGAGTCGTGGCGGACCTTCATGATGTTCGAGACCGCGTTGTGCTCGCGGCTCTCCCGCTGCATCTCGTTCTGGAGCTGCAGATAGGCCGCGTTGAACTTCTGGCCGTCCGCGCTGAGCGCCTTCTGCGCCTCCAGCAGGTCCCACGCATCCCCGTTGCCCGTCGGCGTCCCCAGCGAGGCGCCCGCTGCGGACGTGGACGCGGCCGACGTGGTCGTCGCTCCCATCGGCACCACCGAGGAGACCGCCATCTTCGTACTGGAGACGGCCGCGCTCAGGATGGGACCCGATGGAATCATCCCGCCCACGAGCCCCGCCCCCTTGCTCACCACCTGGTGGGCCGCGTGCGCCAGCACCGTGCCGAAGTCATTGCGCGGCGTCTGCCGAGGCATGGTGGGGGTGATGCTGAGCGACTGAAGCCTGCGGTGGTTCGGGTCCAAGAGCTGCCTCCGGCGGCGGGTTGCGCAGGGGGCTCTTCAGGCGACGTGCCAGATGAAAACCCAAGCAATCCCGCGCTCATGGCCGCGTCGCGCGCGCCAGGAAAACTCCAGGGGCCGGGAGGAGCGTCCGTCTCACGGGACGGCGGCGCGAGGACGGAAACTTGCCTCGCACGCAAGGTGCCTCAGAGTTGTCGCACCCTGTCGCAGTGAGGAGCTGAGCCGATGAACACTTCCAATGGTGGACCCCATATCGCCGAGCGCTTCCACCCGCGCGTCGAGGCGTCCCTCCCCGTGAAAGTGCTCCTGCCAGGACGCGCCGTCATGGCCCGCGCCCGCGATGTCTCCATGGCGGGGCTGTTCCTGCTCGCGCACCCCGGAGATGCCCAGCGCCAGCTGACGCTCAGCCTGCCGCTGCCAGGGGACAAGGAAATCGTCACCACCTGCACCATCCGCCGCCGGGAAGCGGACGGCGTGGCCCTGGAGTTCGGTGAGCTCGACTGGGACGACCTCATCGCCCTGGCGCGCTTCCTCCATCCGCGCCTGCCCTGAGCGGGGAGGTCCGTCCCCGTCGCTTCAGGCCGGTTCCGAGCGAGGCGAGGCCACTCGCAGGCGCTCCACCAGCGCCATCAGCTCCGCGCCTCGGAAGGGCTTGTGGATGTAGCCGTCCGCGCCCGCCAGCGTGGCGCTCTCCATGTCCGACTTCTTCGCCTTCGCGGTGAGCATGTAGAGCGGCACCGTCGCGGTGACGGGGTCGCTCTTCAGGATGCGACACGCGGAGATTCCGTCCAGCTGCGGCAACACCACATCCATCAGGATGAGGTGGAAGGTCCGGCTGCGCGCCAGCTTCAGTCCCTCCAGCCCGTTGGCCGCGCACACCACCTCCACGGTGCCGTCGCTCAACATCGAGCGCACCAGCTCCCGGATGACCGGTTCATCCTCGACGAGCAGGATGTGGAAGGGTGCCTGGGACATGCCAACCATGTTTCTCCGGCGCGACTCTGGACCTCAGAGGGACGATGATTCGCGGGCGCGCCACCCCCACTGCCGGTGCCACCTGCCGCGCGCGGTATAGCCCCGCCGACACCACGCGCACCAGGGTTGCTCCATCATTTGTGTGGAGCACCACGCATCAGCCATACGTAAGCCAACGGGAGAGGGGATGCCTGACTTCCATGCCCGCCCGCTCATCAGCCAGTCTGACAGGGGGATGAAGCCGCCTTGTCCCTCCGGACGCGCCCCCCGGGCCCCCATTTTCACCCCTCCCCGCGAGGCGTCAGGTGATGGGGGTCCCGGAGCGCTATGATGGGCCCGAAATGGCCGCAAAACTAGAATGTCCAGAGTGCAGGGGCACGGTGGAAGGGGACGACTTCCAGTGTGAGTTCTGCGGGTTGCTCCTGGACCCGGAGCAGGCCAGCGGGGAGTACATCGTCACGGAGCCCACCATCGTCCGGGCCCTGCTCTCCCCACCCCAGCGCAGCAGGACCATGGAAGTGCCCAGGCCGCCGCCCCAGCGCCCCGCGCCGCAGGACCTGGCCACCGCGCGATTCACCGTGCCCATGGACGCGGACACCGTGCCGCACCTTCGTGCCGGACTGAACATCGCGTTGCAGCCCCTCCACCCGTTCGAGGCCCACATCGCGTCCTTCGTCGACGGAGTCCACGCGGTGCCCCAGCTCGCCCTCGCGGCGCGGCTGCCTGAAATCGAGGTGAAGGTCGTCCTCAAGGCCCTGCTGGAACGAGGCGTGCTGGAGCTGCGCCGCGCGCCTGGCAGCCCTCCACGACGAAGCCGGACCGACGAGCTTCCCGTGCTCGACGGCAGCGAGTTCCTCACCCCGGAAGCGCCCGCGTTCGACGACGTAGAGCCCTCCACGATTCAGGACGACGAGGTCCCCACGCTCACCGGGGAGCGTCCCGCCGTGCTCATGGCCCTGGGCGCCGAGGAGGACCTCTCTCCCATGGCGCTCGGCGACGAGGAGCCCTTCGCACCTCCCGCTCCACGTCCCACGAGGTCCACCACGTCCGGCGGGGCACATCCGAGCGCGCCCTCGCAGCCGACTCGCGCCATGCGCCCCGGCGTCGCCCAGGCCCCGCGCGCCAGTGGCTTCACCGAACACGTCACCTTCCCGGGAGCCCCTGCTCCGCCCGCGAAGGAGCACCCCTCCGCCGCACGCCCCGGTCCGCCCCCCTTGCCCGCCACGGCGCGCACCGGGCCTCCTCCGGCGACACGCAGTGCCCCCAGCGGGCTGGGGGGGTCGACCCGGGTCGTCGCCCCGGCCACCGCCGCGCCACCAGTGGCCAGCCGTCCCGCACCGGCCCCTCACGTCACGGCGAGCTCGGTGCCCACCCTGCCCGCATCGCCGTTCCCCCCGTCGGCGGCGAGCCCACCACCCACCCTGGCTCCCCTAGCCCCGGAGCGCGCACCGCGCCCCATGCGCCCCACCATGCCCCTGGACGCGCCCGCTCCGGTGTCCACCACCCAGACGCCGGAAGACTTCCTCCAGCGCGCGGTGCGGCTGGAGCGCGGAGGCCATGTGGACCGCGCCATCGAGGTCCTCACGAAGGGCATCGACCGCGCCCCCGAGGCCGCCGCGCTCCACAGCAAGCTGGCCCTCATCCTCGTCCACCAGCGCAAGGACTACGTCCGAGCGGCCCGACTGCTGGAGCGCGCGGTGGAGCTGGAGCCGGGCAACACCGTCTTCCAGCAGAATCTCCTGAAGGTCGCAGCGCTGTCCGCGGCCTCCGCTGGACAGGGCAAGGAGCGCAAGCCCGGACTCTTCGCCCGCCTCACCGGCAAGCGAAGCTGAGCGGCCCGTCACTCAAGGACTGCCGCTGTCCAACAAGCGCTCCGCCTCTTCCAACGAGAAGGCGAGGTGCGCGTCGTAGCCCAGCTCACGACTGGTGCGCTCGAAGACGAGCGCCGTGTCGACGGAGCGGCCCACCACCCGCACCACGCGACGGAAACCCCGGACCTTCGCGGCCTCCATGATGCGCCGCAGTTGCACCGTGGCCTCGGCGTCCAACGACGTCACGCCCTTCATGTCCGACAGCAGGTCGAACCGAGGACGCAGCCGCTCGATGGCCCGCACTGCCGCGTCGCCGACGCGCTGGGCCTCTTCCCTGGCGATGTCACCCCAGATGCGCACCACCAGTCGGTTCTTCCCGACAAGGGCCTCGACTTCGAACACGGGGCTGAGACCTCCAAGGAAAACCCGCCATCCCTTACAGAGAGTCTACCCCCGGCGTCACGCGCGCTTCCAGGTTTCGTCCCGGCGTGCCGGAACGCTCAGATTTCCGCCACGCCCTCGCGCTCGGCCCAGCCTTCCAGTCCGTTGGGCAGACGGATGCGCACGAAGCGGCCCGTCTCCTCCAGGAGCCGCACCTTGAGGCCCGCATGCACCTCGAAGATGGAGCGGGCGCCAGGCTGCGGCAGCTCCCGCGCCACCAGCGTGGGCGACAGCACCACGGCCTCGTGCACCGTCTCGTCCACCCATGCATGCGCAGCCAGCAGCGCGCCCGTGGGCACCGCCACGGTGAACAGCAACGCGGCGACGATGCCCAGGCCCGTGCGGCGTCCCGGCTTCAGCCACCGCCACACCAGCAGGAGCAGCAGAGCGGCCACCCACGTGCCCAGAAAGGTCCACGCCACCACGGTGCCGTCCGTGGCCGCCGTCACGCGCGGAAGGAACTCCTCCTCCGCCGTGGCGCCCACCACCTTGTCCACCTGCCGCGCGCGCGCCACGGCCAGGTTGGCCTCCAGGTCCGGCGCGCGGCCGCCCTGCTTCTTCGCCTGCTCCAGCGAGAGCACCGCGCGGCCCAGGTCCCCCCGCGCCAGGTGCGTCGTGCCCAGGTTGTAGAGGACGTCCGCGCCGCCATGGCCATGCGAGAGGAGCTTCTCGTAGCCATCCTGCGCCGCCGCGTAGTCCTCGCGCGCGTAGGCCTCGTTGGCTTTCAGGAAGACGTCCTGCGCCTCTTCAGGCGAGTAGTACCCGCTCACGCCCAGCCCTCCATGGCCGCGACCGCGGCATCCATCACCTTCTGTCGCGCGGCGGCATCACCTCCACCGCCATAGCGGCCCAGGTCACAGGCCTCCAGCACGTACAGCACCCGGGCACGTCGCTCCTGCGCCACGCCCGCCGCCGTCATACGCTCGCCAATGGCCTCGCGAGTGAGGCCAATCACCGGGCCGCCCAGCCGCGCGCCCAGGAAGCCATGCAGCGCCTTCTCCACCTCGGTGTAGAAGGCCCCCGCGTCGGCGCCGGCCTGGAGCTTCTCCGCTTCCACCAGTCGCTTGCGCGCGGCCTTCGCCTGCTGACGCCCCTTGTCCGCCTCGGTGCGCGTCGCCATGCGGCCTCGCACGCCGCCCAGGAGCGCCGCGCCCGCGAGCAGTCCCAGCGGGGCCAGCACCAGCGGCACGAAGAAGCTCCGCTTCCACGGTGGCTCGGACGGCGCGACGAAGCGCGCCTGGTAGCGCACCGGCCGCAGCCCACCGGACGTCAGCACGTTCTTCTGCTCGTTGGCCGAGTCCGCCACATGCGCGGACGACGTGGGCGGCAGCGCCGTGCTGCCCGCCGCGGGCTCCACCGTGAGGGTGATGGGGTCCGTGCGCGAGACCTCGTAGGAGCGCGCGCGTGCATCGAAGAAGGGAAACTCCAGCGCGGGCAACGTGAAGGTGCCCGTGCGCTGCGGCATCACCAGGTACTCCACCACGCGCCGACCCTGGACCCGGTTGCGCTGCGGCGCCACCTTGTCCGTCGTCGTGGGGTCATAGATTTTCAGCGCGGAGGGCCCGGTGAGCTTCGGCGGGTTGACGTTCTTCACGTTGCCGGAGCCCTCCAGGATGACCTTCACCGTGATGGGCTGTCCCAGCTCCACGCGCGTCTGCGACACGTCCACGGACAGCCGCCAGGCGCCCACGTTCGCATTGGACATGCCCTGCGGCGCACCGGGCGGCAGGGGCGCCACCTTCACCTTGAGCCCGTTGGACACGCGGTGCACGCGGTGGCCCGCGAAGAGGAAGCCCGTGGTGATGTCCGCCTCCGCCGCGGAGATGGACAGCGTGCCGGCCTTCACCGGGAAGAGCGCGCGACGGCGCAGCAGATAGGCCCGGTACGGGACGCCGTCGACGACCTTCTGCTCACCGGACAGCTGCGTGGGGCTCTCCACTTCCTCCGTCCAGAAGCCCTCCAGCTTGGGCATCGTGACGGCATCCACGCTGGACAGGTCCACGCGCGAGTAGATGTAGAGCGACAGCGTCACCTGCTCGCCCACGAAGATTTCGTCCCGGTCCAGGCTCGAGCGCAGGAACAGGTCCGAGTCTCCTCGGGGAATCGTGGGCTCGTCCTCCGGCTCATCAGCGAACGGGTCCGGCAGGCGTGAGGGCATGCTCGCGAACGGGTCCGGCAGTCGCTGCTGCCGGCCGGACTGCGCGGGTGGAGGCCCCAGCCGTCCCGGCTTCACGTCAATCTGCACGGAGTCCGTGCGGTGCGTCTTGCCCGCGGTCGTCATCTCCGACGGAGGAATCGTCAGCTTCCCCGCGCGATTGGCCCGCATCACCATCACGTACTTGGTGACGTCCTGGATGTTGGCGGGCCCGCCGCCGGACCAGGAGACGGAGCGCTGCGTGCTGCGTGAGCTGTTGACGACCTCGAAGTCGTCCGACCGCGGCAGCTTCACCTTGGCGTCGGCGGGCGCATCCACCGTCACCACCGTGAGCAGGAAGGTGTCCTCGCTGCCCACCTCCTCGCGGTTCACCGTCTGGTAGAACTCGAGGCCCGCCGCCCATGCCGGCGCCGAGGCCAGCAGGGCCAGCCCGACGAGCACCGCCACGGGGCCGCTGCTACCAGTCCTTCTCATTGGCCTTCCTCTGCTTCTTCTTCTGCTGGAAACGCCAGAGCTGGAGATTCTTCTCGTTCTGCTTCATCGCATCCAGCAGGCGCTCCGCCTCCTGCCGGTCCAGCTCCGATGGACTCACTCCACCATCCGAGCGCGAATCTTCCGCGTCACCCTCCGACTCGCTGCCCCCATCCGTCCCGCCGTCCTTCGGGTCGCCCTCGCCCTCATCCTGACCGCCGTCGGAGCCACCGTCGCTGCCGCCATCACCCTTCTGCGGAGGACCCTCCTGCCCGCCGTCGCCACCATCCGCGCCGCCGTCACCACCCCCATCCGCGCCGCCGTCACCTCCGCCATCCGCGCCCCCGTCACCACCCCCGTCGGCACCGCCATCCGCGCCACCGTCCTGGCCTCCGTCGGTTCCCCCGTCCACGGGAGTCCCACCGTCCGCCTTGGTGCCGCCGTCCTCGCCTCCGTCGGGCCGACCACCGTCCGTCCCGGAGTCACCGCCACCATCCGAGCCGCCATCCGCCGAGTTGTCCTGCGGCGGAGGAAGGTTTCGCAGCACCACCTCGTAGTTGTGCCGGGCCTGCACGTCCTGCGGGTCCAGGGTCAGCGCGCGTCGGTAGGACTTCAGCGCCTCCACCCGGTCCCCCGTCGTCGCGGCGAGGTTGCCCAGGTTGTACCAGGCCTTCTGTCGCAGGTCGGGGCGGTTGGACTCCGTCACCCCGCGGAAGACCTCCTGTGCGTCCTTCACCCGGCCCAGCTTCGCCAGCGCGTCGCCCCGGTTGAAGTCCACCGCCGGGTCATTGGGACGCTCCTTCTTCGCGTCCTCGAACGCCTTCAGCGCATCCTCGTAGCGGCCCGCCAGGTACGCCTCGCGTCCCTGTTGGACCCGTGGATGGTCCCTCTCCAGCGGCCCCGCGCCGAGCGCCGACAGCGGCAGCACGAGGCACGCCACACAGGCCAGCAGTCGCGCGCCGCGACGTCGTCGTGTCTCGAGGCTCGCGCTCATGGCGACGACCTCCTGCGCGTGGACGGCAGCAACATCATCCCCAGCACGAGCAGCACCAGTCCGGGAATCGCGAAGGACTGGAAGCGCTCGTCGTAGCGGACCGTCACCCGACTCTCGAGTTCGCTCTTCTGCATCTGGTCGATGCGCTCCACCACCTGGCTCATCGCCACGCCGCGCGGTTGGAAGAAGAAGGCCCCACCGGTGGCCTCCGCGATGGCCGTCAGCCCCGCGCGGTCCAGGCGCGTAATCACCGTGTCTCCGGCCGAATCCTTCTTGTAGTCCACGAACTCGCCGCGCCGGTCATAGACGGGAATGGGCTCGCCAGCCTCGGAGCCCACGCCCACCGCCAGCACCTGGACGCCCGCTTCCTTCAGCGCGTCGGTGGCCTCGCCCACGTCGCCGACCAGGTCCTCGCCATCCGACAACAGCACGACCACGCGCTCTTTCGAGCCGCGGTCCGCGTTCTCGAGCACCTGATGGGCGAGCCGCAGCGCCGCGCCCACGTTGGTGCCCCCCTGGGGCATGACCTCCGGGTCCACCGCGCGCAGGAACAGCTTCACCGCCGAGTAGTCCGACGTCAGCGGGGACTGGATGAAGGCATCCCCCGCGAAGACGACCAGGCCCACGCGGTCGCCCTTCAGCTCGTCCAGGAGCGTCGTCAACTCCAGCTTGGCGCGCTCCAGCCGGCTGGGCTGCACGTCGCGCGCGAGCATGGACTTGGACGCATCCAGCGCCACCACCACGTCGATGCCGCGCCGCTTCGTCAGCTCGCTCTTGGTGCCACACTGCGGCTGCGCCAACGCGAAGCCGAACAGCGCCAGCCCCAGGCCATACAGGCTGCCCTGCGTGGCCGGACGCCACACGGAGATGCCCGGCGTGAAGCGCTCGGCGTGCCGCTCATGCAGCACCGCGCGCACGCGGGAGCGGCGCCTCAGCGACAGCGTGAGCGCGAGCAATCCCAGCAGCACGCCCACCAGCACGAGCCCCAGGAACAACGGCTGGGCGATACCCGCCTGATAGCCGAGCACGGTGAAGCGCCAGGGTTCCACGGGCGTCACGGGAAGACCCTCAGGAAGGTCGCGCGCAGGAGCAGCTCCAGCGCGACGAGACCAAAGGCGGCCAGCAGGAACGGATGGAACTCCTCACGGTACGTCGCGGAGGCGCCCCCCTCCATCAGCTTGGAGCGCTCCAGCGAGTCGAGCACCTTCTGGAGTCCCCGGCGCAGGCCCTCGGGGTCCGTGGCGCGGTAGTACTCGCCGCCCGTGCGGTCCGCGATGTCCTGCATCAGCTCCGGGTTGATGGGAATCTCCGTCTCGCGCCACACGGTGTTGCCGAACAGGTCCGTCCCCTGAGGGAAGGGCACCTTGCCGCCCTTGCCCACGAGGATGGTGTAGATGGGCACGTGGAGCGCCTCCGCCATGTGCGCGGAGTCGATGGGGGACAGCTTCCCCGCGTTGTTGTCGCCGTCGGTAATCAGCACCACGACGCGACTCTTCGCCTCAGAGTCCCGCAGGCGATTGAGCGACGTGGCGAGCGCGTCACCGATGGCGGTGCCGTCCTCCAGCACGCGGGTGCGCAGCTGCTTGATGACTTCCTTCAGCACGCCGTAGTCGAGCGTCAGCGGCGCCTGCGTGTACGCCGCGCCCGCGAAGACAACCAGGCCGATGCGGTCATTCACCCGGTTGGCGATGAACTCGCTGAGCACTTCCTTGGCCACGTGCAGGCGGTTCTGCGGCCGGAAGTCGCCCGCCTCCATGGAGGTGGACAGGTCCAACGCCACCACGATGTCGATGCCCTCCACCGACAAGTCGCGCACGCGAGAGTCGCGCACCTGGGGCCGGGCGATGGCGAACACCGCCGCCGCGACGGCCACCGCGCGCAACAGCGGCAAGAGCGGCAACATGTACGTGCGCAGGCCCTTGCCACTTCGGGCGAACACGTTCGCCGCTGAGAAGCGCAGGGGCGCGCGAGCGCGACGCTCCCGCCAGGCCTGCACCAGCAGGAGCGGCACGAGCAGCAGTCCCCAGAGCGCCTCGGGGTTATTGAACGCGGGGAGCGGCGGCATTGGCGGGAGCCTGAGGCGGCGGGGGCGGAACGTAGGTCTTGTCGATGAGTTCGTAGCCGAACAGCAGCGCGTCTCGGCAGCTCTCGGGCGTCGCATCCGCCCGGGCGTACTTCACCATGTCCGACTCGGACACGAAGCGCATCAGCTTGTCCTCGGGAAGCCCGAGCGGCGACAGGCGGCGCAGCGCGGTCATGAGCTCCGAGCTGGTGCACTCCAGCGCCTCGAAGCCATAGCGCTCGCCCAGATACCCTCGGACGATTTCGGACAGGCGGAAATAGTAGTCCTTCACGTGGCCACGCCCCGGGAGGTTCTCCGCCTTGAGCGAGTCCAGCGCCTTGCGCGTTCGTACGTCCAACGGCAGGGGCGGCGGCAGGTTCACGTGCTTGGGGCGGTTCTTCCACCAGCGCACGAGCGCCCAGGCCAGCAGGCCCGCGGCGAGCACGCCCAGCAGCGTCAGCACCAGCCGCCACGAGCGGATGGGCACCTCCTGCGGAGGCTGGATGTCGAACAGGTCCGCGCCCTTGCCCTCTGCGTCCGGGGGCAGCGTGGCGGCCACCTCCACCTGACGACCCGGCAGCGAGTAGTGACGCGGCCCCTCCGGCGTCGCCACGTCGAACTCGAGCGGCGGCACCTGCACCGTGCCCAGCGCGAAGGCGGACAGGCGCACCGCGAACGTCGTGGTGGCCGAGTCGGGCCCGTCATGGCGCTGGCGCGTCTGGTCCAGGAACTCGAAGTCGCCCGTCTCCTTGGGCACCGCCAGCTCGTAGCGGTGGTCCTTCGGATGCGTGAGCACCACGTGGTAGGTGAACGGGTCGCCGATGCGCACCTGCTGCGGCTCCACGCGCACCGACACGTCCAGGGGCTGCGTCACCTCGTGCGCGGGCACGCCCGGGGGATTCGGCTGGGACTTCGCCCCCGCCGGAAGCGTCCCCAGACACAGCAGCACCGCGAGCAGGACCATGCACCGGCTCATGCCGCCATCCTCCGGGCCCGCGCGCGGAAGAACTGCGCGAGCGCCTTGCCGTGGTCATCTCCGGCGCGCAGCTCCACGTGGTCCAGCTCCAGCTTCTTGAAGAGCTTGCGGCGCTCGTCGCGCGCGCCCTGCATCGCCCGGGCATAGCGTCCGCGCACGCCCGGGTCGCTCGTGTCCACGACGAAGCGGTCTCCCGTCTCCGGGTCCTCCATCTCCACCAGCCCCAGGCGCGGGAAGGCCTCTTCCAGCGGGTCCTCCACCACCACCGGGACAAGGTCGTGCTTGCGCCCCACCAGTCGCAGCGGCTTCTCGAAGTCGCGCGCCTGGAAGTCGGAGACGAGGAAGGTGACGGCCTTCCGCTTCGCCACCTGCGTCAGGTACGTCAGGCCCGTCGCCAGGTCCGTGCCCTTGCCCACCGGCTGGAAGGTGAGGATGTCGCTCACCAGGCGCAGCACGTGGGTGCGGCCCTTGCGCGGCGGCACCACCTTCTCCACCCGGTCCGAGAAGAGGATGAGTCCCACCCGGTCATTGTTGGCGATGGCGCTGAAGGCAATCTGCGCGGCGACCTCGGCGGCGATTTCCGACTTGGTGCGCTCGCGCGAGCCGAACTCCTTGGAGGCCGACACGTCCACGAGGAGCATCACCGTCAGCTCGCGCTCCTCGGTGAAGACCTTGACGTAGGCCTCGTTCATCCGCGCGGTGACGTTCCAGTCGATGATGCGAATCTCATCCCCGGGCTGGTACTGCCGCACCTCGGAGAAGGCCATGCCCCGGCCCTTGAAGACCGAGTGGTACTGGCCCGCGAGCATGTCGGAGACCACCTTGCGGGTGCGAATCTCCAGCTTGCGGATGCGGCGGATGAGGTCCTTGGGCAGCACGGGTCGCTCGTCGGGCGGTCAGGGAACTTCGACGCGATCAAACACGCGCTGGATGATTTTCTCCGGGGTGAGGTCCTCGGCCTCCGCCTCGTACGTCATGGCGATGCGGTGGCGGAGCACGTCGAAGGCGATGGCCTTGACGTCCTCGGGCGTCACGAAACCCCGGTGGCGCAGGAAGGCATGCGCGCGCGCGGCCTGCGCCAGGGAGATGGTGGCACGCGGCGAGGCGCCGAACTGGATGTAGTCCGCCAGGTCCTTGAGGCCGTACTTGGCGGGCTCGCGCGTGGCGAACACCACGTTGAGGATGTACTCCTTCACCTTCTCGTCCATGTAGATGGTGTGGACGAGCTCGCGGGCGCGGATCAGGTGCTCCACCGCGATGACCTTCTGCGCGCGCGGAGTCGTGCCACCGGACATGCGGTCCATGATGACCTTCTCTTCGTCGCGCGTGGGGTAGCCCACCTTCACCTTGAGCATGAAGCGGTCCACCTGCGCTTCGGGCAGCGGATAGGTGCCCTCCTGCTCGATGGGGTTCTGCGTGGCGAGGACGAGGAAGGGCGAGGGCAGCCCGAAGGTCTGGTCGCCAATCGTCACCTGTCGCTCGGCCATGGCCTCCAGCAGGGCGGACTGCACCTTGGCGGGCGCGCGGTTGATTTCGTCGGCGAGGACGATGTTGGCGAAGATGGGACCCTTGCGGACGGTGAAGTTCGCCGCCTGCTGGTTGTAGATCATCGTGCCCACCACGTCGGCGGGCAGCAGGTCCGGGGTGAACTGGATGCGCATGAAGCTGGCGCTGAGCGCGTCCGCCACGGTGCGCACGGTGAGCGTCTTGGCGAGACCGGGCACGCCTTCCAGCAGCACGTGGCCATTGCACAAGAAGCCGATGAGGATGCGCTCCAGCATGTAGCGCTGGCCGACGATGACCTTGCCGGTTTCCTGGTTGAGGACCTCGACGAAGCTGCTTTCCTGCTGCACGCGTTCGTTTAGCGCGCGGATGTCCGTGTTCATGACGCCTCGGTAAGGACTGGCGGCGGGCAGCCTAGGGTTGACCGGGTATCGGGCTCAACACCGCAGAAGGGCGGGCATTCCAGTAAGTTCCGAGTCGGCCCCCCGGAGGGCTCCACCCCATGACCCTCTTGCCCCCCACCCTCTGTACCACCCCGCGCGGCCCGGTGGGGCCCCAGGACGGGCCATGAAGGGCTCTCCCCTGGCGAAGTCCCCCACGGCGGGCCCGGTGGAGGCCAGCCTGCTGGCACAGCTCTCCCCCGGGGTGAAGGCGACGGTGCACTGGGTGCCTGGAGGGGGCGCGCTGCGGGTGCTGGAGGGGGGCCAGGGCCCCACGGTGGTGCTCCTCCACGGGCGTGGCGGGGCGGCCTCGACGTGGTTCGCGTACCTGACGGCCCTGGCGCGGGGGCACCGGGTGCTGGCGGTGGACCTGCCGGGCTTCGGGATGTCGTCCCCTGGAGAGGGCCCCGTCCGCTCGGCCGAGGAGGGGGTGCGTTTCTTCACCGACCCGGTGGAGGCGCTCCTGGAGCGGCTCGCCCCTGGGCCCGTGGCGGTGGTGGGTCACTCGCTGGGCGGGCTGGTGGGGCTGGAGCTGAGCCTGCGGGCTCGTGTGCCGGTGGAGCGGCTGGTGTTGGTAGACAGCATGGGGCTGGGTCCGGAGCTGGAGCGCAAGGCCCGCGTCTTCTTCCGCGCGGGGCCGGAGCGACTGGCGCGCTCCCTGGGGCCCTGGGCCTGGGCGCGGATGATGCCTCCGGTTCCGACGCCCTTGGGATTGCGGCTCGGGGAGCTGGGGTACGAGCTGGTGTCGGCCCCTGGCGGACGTGACGAGGCGACGCGGGCCTTCAATCGACTGGTGCCCCTCACGGGGCCCGTGTTCCACCACCGCGAGCGGCTGGCCGAAGTGAAGGTCCCCGTGCTCCTCATCTGGGGTGAGCGTGAGGACGTCCTGCCCCTGTCGCTCGCCGAGGAGGCCCTGCGGCGTTTTCCGCGCGCGAGGTTGCTGCGCGTGGACGCGGCGCACAGCCCTCATCAGGAGCGCCCCGAGCGCGTGCTTCCGGAGCTGAAGGCGTTCCTGGAGGCGGAAGCTCCGTAGCGGCTCGGCTCAGGGGTCGAAGCGGATGACGCGTTCGATGCGATAGGTGTTGGATGCCTCCAGCGGCTTCAGGAGCATCAGGTCCGCGCGCTGGCCCAGTGACAGGGACTGCTTCGCGGGGCGGGTGAGCCGGTACGTGTCCCCGGGCTTCGCGCCCTTGCCCGTCAGCGGCACGACGAAGAGTCCCTTGCCGTCCACGGTCTCGACCGCACCGAGGATGCGCAGGTCGCCCAGCTCCTCGACCTTGCCCACGTGCGCGAGCAGGAGCTTCTTGCCCTGACCGCGCACCGCGCGACTGACGGCGATGCCCACGTCGCCCGTGAAGGGCTTGCCGTCCGCGCCGAACATGCCGACGCCCTTGAGCAGCAGGTGGACGAGGCCGGAGCTCTCGTTCTCGGGGATGGAGTCGTAGCGGGAGACGTCGGCCTTTTCGGCCTGGCCATTCGCCAGGGCATCCAGGGCCGTGGCGAGCGCGACGAAGTTGAGGCGGACCAGGGGCTCGTCTGGCGGCAGGGACAGCCATGCGCCGGTCTCGATGAGGACGGTGGGCGTTCCCCAGAGCGTCATGTTGTCGCCGAAGGCACGCACCTCGAAGGAGTCGTCGTAGCGGCCGACCTGCCCGGGCGCGAGCGTCTCCACGGCGTCTCGAATCACCGCGCAGACCTTCTTCGCGAGGATGCGTCCGGGGTTGTCACTCCGGGCGCGGTCGAAGGCGGGGGCGAGCAGGGAGATGGAGGCGGGGCGACCGGTGTCGCCCACCGCGTGACGCCAGCTCTGGTTGTGGAGGTTGAAGCCGACGGAGGGCTGGTACTTGTCGCGCAGGGACTTGAGGGTGCGGGCCTCGGGCGTCTGGAGCGCGAGCGCGTCCCGGTTGATGTCGATGCCCTGGGCATTGCGACGCTGGAAGCGCTCTGCGCCGTCGGGGTTGAGCATGGGCACGGCGTGGAGGGTGAGGCTGGAGAGCAGCCGCGCGACCCACGGTTCCTCGCGATGCGTGCGGAGATACTCGAAGAAATCGAGCAGCGCGGTGGTCGCGGTGGGCTCGTCGCCGTGCATCTGCGACCAGAGCAGGATGTGGCGCGGACCGGTGCCCAGGGTGACGTGGTAGAGCGCGCGCCCTTCCACCGAGTGCCCCGCGACCTCCAGTTGGAACAAGTCGGGAGCGCGGGCCTGGAGGGCCTTGAGGTGTTGCTCCACGTCGGGGTGCCGGACGAGCGGCGCCACCGGGAGCGCCTTCGAGTGGACCTGCTCCCACCGCGCCGCGAGCGCCTGGGGGCCGGGGATGGAGACGGAGGAAGAGGAGGACATGGCGGGAGCGGCGGACTGCGCGGAGCGGGCGTGGACCGTGCCCACGAGGCCCCAGGTGAGGACGAGGAAGCAGCGAGCGACGAATCGACTGTAGCGACGGCGTCCGACGTGGTGCATGGCGGTGTCCTTAAGGTCGCGAGTCAATCAAGGAAGCGGCGCTCCCAGCGACGGATTTCTTCTGGGGTGAGGCCGCCCCATGGGCCTTCGTGTCTGTAGAGCCACGGCTCCAGCACGCGTGCCAGCTCGCGGTAGTGCGGCAGTCTCTCTCCGGCCTCCAGGTCTCCCGCCTCGGGCCACTCGCCCAGGGACACCATGGCCCGTGAGCCATCAAGTTCCCGCACCGTGGTCCCCGGAAACGTCAAACGGTCGCGGAGCCCCGCGCTTCCTCCCAGTTTGTCCAGGACCGGAGAGCCCAAGAAGGTGAGCCAGGCAGGTCCACGAATCATCGCACCCAATTGGTCGGTGAGTTCATCCATCCCCGACAGGCCAATGCCAGGATGACGAAGCGCGGCGGCACGCACCGGTTGAATATTGCTCTGGAGCCATCCTCGCATCCGGAATGCGAGTCCGACCTCACCTGAGTTGAATGGAAGCCCCTCCGCCAATTCCAATACAAGGGCGCGCACCCGCGCTGGACCCTGTGCCTCCAGAAACTCCGTGGGCAGCCAGAACTCCACCGCTGAGGTCGGCACAAGGCCCCAAGACCGTGCGAGCGGATCCTCCAGTGACTTTCCCAGATACGTGAATCCGAAAGCCAGTTCATCTCCTCCGCGGCCTCTCAAATGAATGCGCGCGGAGTGGGGACGCGACAGCCATTCATCAACCTGCCCCCATCCCTTTTCGTCGAGGACGTCCCACTCACCCTTCTGGGTGTCGAACTCATCCAAGGCATCCATCCCCACCGCACGGCGATAGACCTCCAAGGCGTGTCGGACCCGATGGGAAATCAGCGAGTGCTCGCACTGGAGATAGAACGAGATGCTCACGCTGTCTCGAAGGACCAGGAATGGCTCTCCCTCGACGTCCTGATGCGCGCGGATTTTGGGAGCGCGTTTCATCGTGAGATTCCCCACCTGGGAGAGACACGCGCCGGTTTTATCTGCAGCATCAGCAGCCTCAAGTAGGCA
The DNA here is from genome assembly GCF_013336625.1 of Myxococcus sp. CA033. Lineage (NCBI taxonomy): Bacteria > Pseudomonadati > Myxococcota > Myxococcia > Myxococcales > Myxococcaceae > Myxococcus > Myxococcus sp. CA033. The sequence goes on from NZ_JABUMU010000001.1 coordinate 1,044,742, forward strand.
TCCCCCTGGTCCTGCGTCGAGTGTGGACCACCCCTCGGATAGGGACTCCACGATGGTTCGCTCGGATTCGCACAGGGAAACTTGAAGTCATAGGCAGTCTGCGTCTTCAGCGGGTCCCCTTGCGCGTGTATCACGACATCGGGAACCAACGTGCCCGCGAGGAGATGGAACAGTCCATCCGCGAGCCACTGCCTCACTTCGTCTGGTTCGAGCAGCCTCAACTGCCTCGTCCTCGCGTCCGGGAAATAACGCGGCTCCACGCTGAAGCTCCCCGGGAACCGCTCGCTCAATCGCGCACGGGCACATTCCAGTGCAACCTCGTGCTTGGCACTCCCCATCTCCATCGCCCACGTCACCACGTTGTTCCTGGCATCGCGTCGCACCTCCTTCTCACACCACTCCCGGGTCGGTCGCTTCCCTTCTCCCAGCATCCGCTCATTCACTTCGAGGTTGGCCCGCTTCGCGCAGTCCACGAGGATCTCCTCGACCTGGGCGAGCTCCGCAGCCTCCAGGAACCGGAGCGTCGCGACCACCGTCCGCGCCCCCGAAGCGGCGCGCGACAGCCACGGCAACACGGCATCGTCTCCCACCTGAGTGTAACAGGCGGGATTTCGCAGACACGCGTTCGTCGCCGAGTCCACCGTCTGCTCGTAGCGACCAGACCGTTCGTGCCGCCCCGTGCTCGTCGTCGAGCACCCGGCCAGCAACACGCAGACCCACCACGCGACGGCACGAAGCACGGCGGATGAGACCTGGGACATGGGCTCCGCTCCCTCCCGAACGGCACCACCCGACCTCGACTGCTCGCGACGCGGGCAACCTACCACGCGCCCTCGTGGACACGACGGGGCTCGCAACCCACCCGCGCGGCACCCCGTGACGCTCGCGTCTTGGCTACACTGCGCGACCGTGCCGAAAGACCTGCTCGACCTCGATGCGACCCCCGAGCGCCTCCGCGCGCTCACGGACGCCAGAGTCATCCCTCCATCCAACCTGGAGCGCGCGCTCTACCTGTCCACCGCGTCGCCTCCCGCCGAAGCCTGGCGCCGCTTCGTGTCGTCCACGCTGCTGGGACTCGGCGCGCTGCTGGTGCTCTCCGGCGTCATCTACTTCTTCGCCTACAACTGGGCCGCCCTGCACCGCTTCGGCAAGCTGGGCCTCATCGCCACCGCCATCGCCGGCACCGCGCTGGGCGCTCGCAAGCTCGGCGACAGACTCGCGGGCCAGCTCTGCCTGCTCGCCTCCGCCGTCCTCGTCGGCGCGCTGCTCGCCGTCTACGGACAGGCCTACCAGACGGGCGCGGACCCATACGAGCTGTTCATCGGGTGGGCCGTCCTCATCCTCCCGTGGGTCGCCATGTCGCGCTTCCCACCCCTGTGGATGCTGCTCGTCATCCTCGCCAACACCGGCCTCGTCCTGTTCCAACAGCAGGTCCTCGGAGACACGGATCGCCTCATCACCTGGCTCGCGGTGGCTCTCGGCCTCCTCAACGGCTTCGCCTGGGCCACCTACGAACACTTCGCCAACCTGCGCGTCCCCTGGCTCCAGGACCGGTGGATGCCTCGCGTGCTCGCGGCGATGACCACCGCTCCCCTGCTCGCCGCCGGGGAGGCCTTCATCGTCATCCCCTCCGAAGTCGGCTCCGGCGCCGTCGTCGCCCTGCTCCTGCTCGTCGCGACCTTCGCCGCCGAATACGCGCTCCACCGCCACCTTCACGGTGAGCTGTTCCTGCTCACCATCGGCGTGCTCAGCCTCATCACGCTCATCACCACCGTCGCGGGCCGCATCCTCATCGTCGACATGGATGCCGACGAGCTCACCCTCTTCATCCTTCCATTCGTCCTCATCGGACAGGTCGCGCTCGCCGTCAGCTGGCTGCGCGCCGAGGCCCGCGCCACTGGCGCCACCGAGGAGTCCTGACATGTCCCTGCGTCCCTCCCTGCGACACGTCATCCAGGAACTCCAACGCGAGCACCAGCTCGACAAGCACGCCGAGGCCCGCGCGCTCGCCACCCTGGAGGTCCACCAGCGCTCCAGCACCGCCACACCCTGGTTCGTCAAAGCCCTCGCCGGCTTCGGTGCCTGGGTGTCCGCCGCCTTCCTGCTGAGCTTCTTCGGCTGCACCGGCCTCTACAAGGAAGAGGCCGCCCTCCTCTGCCTCGGCGTCCTGCTGTGCGTCGGCGCCACCTTCCTCCGACGCTCGGGCCAGGGTGCCTTCCTGGAGCAACTCGCCCTCGCCCTGGCTCTGGCCGGCGTGGGACTGACGACCAGCGGCATCGCCTTCATGGCCCGTGACGAAATCATCCCCGCCGTCGCGCACTTCATCGTCTGCGCGGCGTTGCTCGTCACCTTCCCAGACCCCGTCATGCGCTTCCTCGCCACGTTCAACATGGCTGGCGCCGCGCTCTTCATCCTCTGGGATGCGCTGGGCGGAGTGGGACTGGACCTCGGCATCCTCGCGTGCGCGGCGCTCGCGCACGGCCTCTTCCTCTTCCAGTCGCGCCTGAGCGCCGGTCCCCGGGGCGCGCTCGTCGGCCCCGCGGCCTTCGCGCTCGCGAGCGGACTGCCGCTCGTGCTCCTCGCGCGAGGCCTGCCCGACGTCATCGGCACCTTCCTCTTCGAGCGCGCGGCCCTGCCCATCCCCGCCCTCACCGTGGGCCTCACCACCATCACCCTCTTCACCGCCTGGAACGTCATGAGGGAGCTGGAGCTGGACCCCACCGGCGTCGCGGGCGCGGCTGTCTTCGCCGCCCTCACCGTGACGGCCCTCATCACCCCGCACACGCCCGCGGTCATCGCCGCCGTCGGATTGCTCACGCTCGGCTTCCATCGCCGCAGCAGCATCCTGCTCGGCATCGCCGTCGCGTTCCTCATCGCCTCGGGCGCCTGGTACTACTACGACCTGGGCCTCACCCTGCTGGCCAAGGCCATCGCGCTGGCCGGCAGTGGGCTCGTCCTGCTCGCGCTCAGATGGGTCCTCACACGGCGCTACCCCACGGCCTCCACGCCGGCGGAGGCACGCTGATGCGTTCAATCCTCTTCTTCGTCGGACTCGCGCTCGCGCTCCTCGTTCCGCTCGGCCTCGTCGCCCAGAAGGAGCACGTCCTCGCCACCGGGCAGACCGTGCTGCTGGAGCTGGCCCCTCGAGACCCTCGCTCGCTGATGCAGGGCGACTACATGGTGCTCGACTACGCCCTCACCCGCGCCCTCAACGTCGACGGCCTCGACGGCCCCAGCTCCGGCCTGCTCGTGCTCAAGCTGGATGAACACGGCGTCGGCCGCTTCGTGCGCATGGACAGCCCCGACCAGCCCCTCGCCCCCGGCGAGTTCAAGCTGAGCTACCGCACGCGCAAAGGCAGGACACGCCTGGGTGCCGAGTCCTTCTTCTTCCAGGAAGGTCACGCGGACCACTACGCCCGTGCGCGCTACGGAGAGCTGCGCGCCGCCACCAACGGCTCCAGCGTCCTCGTCGGACTCAGGGACGAGCAACGCCAGCCGCTCGGCGCCGGGCCCGACCCGGAAGCGTCTCCCACCGACGACACGCCACCGTCTCTCATCAACGAAATGGCGCCGTCCCCCACCGACGACACGCCACCGTCTCCCACCGACACGGAAGTGGCACCCACCGACACGCCGTAACCCCACCGCGCCCTCTCGGGATTGACTCCCGGGCGGGTTTCGCGCATCATCATGTTGATTTCGATAATCAAAATCAAAATCAAGGAGACACGAGATGCTCGGTCAGGGATGCGGCAAGAGAGTGCTCGCGCGGGGGCCATGCGCCGAGGTGACGCGCTGCACCTGTGGTCACATCCATCTGGCGCTGGGTCCGGTGACGATTCGGGTGGAGGAGGAGGTCCTCCGCGCCATTGGCCTGACGATGGCGGAGGCGCTGCAGAACCTGGATGAGCCGGAGCAGGGCCACGCCGAGGGGTCCGATTCCGAGTCGATGCCTTCGCTGCTGGGCGGGTGGAAGCAGTGAGCGCCACCGGCACCCTGAGGGTGTCGCGCACGGAGCAGTCCGCGCGCGTGCGGCGACTGAGCGAGAGCGAGGCGGACGCGACTGCCCCGGCGACGCAGCCCCGTGCGACAGCGGCACCCCTTTCCGTGTTGCTCACGGAAGGCACGGCGCGGGCCCACGAGCAGGCCGAGCGCTCCGTCTTCCTCCAGTCCCTCTTCGTCGACAGCTGGGACGGCATCTACGGCCAGTTCGTCCGGGCCCAGCACTACGTCAGCTACCTGCGCCAGCTCCACGTGCTCTACGCGACGTTCGAGAGCGTGCTGCCGCGCGTGGCCCGCACCGCGCTGACGCCCGTGCTGCTGATGCCGGAGCTGCGCCGCGCCAGCGCGCTGGAAGCGGACCTGGCCTACTTCTGCGGCGAGACGCGCACGGAGACCTTCGCGTGCGTGGAGACGCGCCTGCACGCGGAGCGGCTGCGCGAGGTGGCGGAGGATGCGCCGCATCTGCTCGTGGCGCATGTCTATGCGCGGTGCGTGCTGGACTTCTTCGCCGCGCCGGAGCGCGCGCGAGTCATCTCGAACGCCTTCGAACTGGAGGACGCGCGCGGCACGCTGTTCCACGGCACGGCCACGCCGACGGAGCTCTCGGAGTTCCGCGTGCGGCTCCACTCGCGCATCGACGGGCTGGAGCTGGAAGAGGACGAGGCGCGCGAAATCATCCAGGAGGCGCGAATGGCCTTCCGGCTCCAGGCGCTCGTGTGTGACGAGCTGGCGCGAGGCGCGACGGGAATCGCCCCCGCTTCAGGCGGTGGCTACCGGGGTGGATTCAGCGTGTCCCAGTAGCTGTGCAGGCCCCGCAGGTGGCTGCCACCGTCCACGAAGAGGCTCTCTCCCGTCACCCAGGAGGACTCCTCCGAGCACAGGAAGGTGACGGCGCGGGCCACGTCCTCGGGCATCCCATGGGCGCGGCCCAGGGGGGTGCGCGCGAGCAGCTCGCGGCGCACCGACGGCTCGTCGATGAAGGCGGCGGCCACGGGCGTGAGGGTGGCGCCCGGCGCGACGACGTTGACGCGGATGCCATGGCGCCCGAGCTCCAGCGCCGCTGACCGCGACAGCTGGGCCAGCGCCGCCTTGGAGGCGGAGTAGTGAGCGAACCCCTCCGTCACCACCTCCTGGCAGACCGAGGTGATGTTCACCACCGCGCCGGCGCGCTTCTCGGCGATGAGCGCGCGGGCGAACGTCTTCAGCATCAGGAAGGGCCCCTTCAGGTTCACCGCGAGCACGCGGTCCAGCTCCTCCTCGGGCAGGTCCACGAGCAGCGTCAGGGAGAGTGAGCCCGCGTTGTTCACCAGGATGCCGGGCAGCCCCAACTGCTCCGTGGCGAAGGCGTGGGCGCGCGCGACGTCCTCCGCCCGACACACGTCCCCGGCGAAGGGGACGGCGCGAGCACGCCCCTCCGCTTCGCGATTGAGGCGCTCGGCGGCGTCCGCCACCTTCGTCTCCGTTCGTCCGAAAACCAGCACGCTGGTGCCCTCGCGCATGAGGCGCGAGGCGACAGCCAGACCGATTCCCTGCGCGCCACCCGTGACGATGGCGCTGTTCGAGAGGAGCTTCACGGTTCACCCCCGGGCATCGTGGACCCGGAAGCTAGCAACGGCTCCTCTCGACGAGGATTGTACCGCGGGCCACTGGCCGGACTCAGGCCGCCTCGTCCTCGGACAGGAGGTCCGCGAAGGGCGAGCTCTCCTCACCGAGGGCCTTGTAGAGCGCCTCCACCTTCTCCAGCTCGCGCTTGAGCGCCTTGTGGTGGTTGCGGTTCTTCACCAGGCTCTCGCGGCCCAACAGCTTGAAGCCGTCGTCCCGCCCCACCTGCCGGATGGCCATGCCCAGCACCAGCCCGCGGAACGCATCCGCCAGGTCCAGGTCCAGAGGCGCGTTGCGACGCCGCGCCTCCGCGACGAACGCCTGCGCGGCGGCCCGCAGCGCTTCCGGCAGCGGCTTGCTGCCCGGCGCCTGCTCGTAGTCCAGCGCCCGCGCGACGTGCTTCTCGTGGAGCACCAGCTCTCCACCGGAGACGGCGTGCTCCACCATGGCCAGCGTGTAGGCGCGGCGGACGATGTTGTCGAGCTGCCGCAGGTTGCCCGGCCACGAGCTGCCCACCAGCATTCGCTCCGCGTCCTGCGTCACGCGCGCGTTGCCCTCGGGGGAGCGCTCGCGGTGCCGCCGGTTCACCATGTACTGGGCCCAGAGCGGAATCTCGTCCTGGCGCTCCTGCAAGGCCGGCATGCGCACCGGCAGCACGTTGACGCGGTAGTAGAGGTCCTCGCGGAAGCGGCCCGCACGCACCTCCGCGTGCAGGTCCGCGTTGGTGCCGATGATGAAGCGCACGTCCGCCTGTCGCTCGCCGGTGCCCTCGCCCAACGGCCGGTAGCTGCGCGACTCCAGCAGATGCAGCAGACCCGCCTGAGCCTTCAGCGACAGCTTGTCGATTTCGTCGATGAACAGCGTGCCGCCATCCGCGCGCGCCACGCTGCCGGGCGCGTCCCTCACCGCACCGGTGAAGGCGCCCTTCTTCCAGCCGAAGAGCTCCGCCATCTGGAGGTCCTCGGGCACCGTCACCAAATCCAACGTCTCGAAGGGCTTGGCGCGACGGTTGGAGCGCTCGTGGCACCAGCGCGCCAGCCGCGACTTGCCCGCGCCCGTCGCGCCGCTGATGAGGATGGTCTCATCCTGCAACGCGAAGACGCGCAGGATGGGCAGGAGCTCCGCCATGGAGCGGCCCACCACGGGCAGGTACTCGTCCACCTCCGGCGTGGCCACCGGACGCTGCGGCAGCCCCGCGAGGTACGGCGAGGCCACGTCCGCGAGCAACTGGAGCTGCTCGCCGGCTTCGCGCCAGACGAACTCCTGCCCCATCGCCGCCAGACAATCAGCCTCCAGGGAAATCATCCCCTCGATGCTGCCGCCCGGCGTGCGCAGCGGCAGCACGCAGACGTGCGTCGCATGGCGCCCCAGGAAGCGCTGTCGGCTCTCGTTGCTGTGGAAGCCCGCCAGTCCCGGGTCACCCGTCACGGGCGCGTCCGGCGCATGCGGCTGCACCGTGCCCACGTTGACGTCGATGGACACCGCGCAGCGGTGCTCCACCACCGCGCGCCACGCCGTGGCCGAGGTGAAGAACGGGGTCCCCACACTCGCATCCGTAATCTCTGTTGCTCCCACATCGAGCGCGGCAAGGCGACGATAAGCCTCGCCTGGGCGCAGGTGGACGATTCCTCGGAGCACTCGGGCGCGGGCTGCGTACCGACTGGACGCAACAGCGTCCTGGGCTACGGCCAACATGCGCTTCAGGGTGGTGGCCGCGGCCGTCTCGAAATCCTTCGCCCCCCGCAGCGCGCTCATGAGCTGCGGCATCTCCTCGTGCATCCACTCGCCTCCGTCCGGTGCCATCCGAGAGTACCCGCCAAGGGCCGCTTCGGAAGGAGGCAGTGTAGCGGAGATGAAGAACGCGGAAGGAGCGGCCCCTCCTTCCGCGTTCCCGAACCTCGCTGACGGCTGGGCGCCCGGTTGCTCGCGACGCCACGCGGAAACACCATGCGTGGTTCATGCCAACACCCCGTTTCACGTCTTTTCAGGGGGTTGACCGGAGAGGGGGGCTCTAGAGGCCCGAAACCGCGTCCAAGTGGAACGCAGCTGCGTCCAGATGCGACGCAGATGGGACGTGCCAGGGGGTGTCGCTATGCTCGGAGCCCCTATGACGGCACCAGCGATGCTCCCAGAGCTGCCCGGCGTGGGAGCGAAAATCGGTCCCTACGAGCTGCTCGAGGTGCTCGGCCAGGGAGGCATGGGAGTCGTCTACCGAGGGTGGAACCCAGCCACCGGCGAGGCCGCCGCCGTCAAGACGGTGCGTGCGGCCACCGAGGTGCCGCTGGCCAGCATCCGTCGGGAAATCCATGCGTTGCGCCGCCTCAGGCACCCTGGAGTCGTACGCATCGTCGCGGAGGGGGTGGCACACGGACTGCCCTGGTACGCCATGGAGCTGCTCCGGGGGCAGACACTCCGTGGGGCGACTCGTGTCCCCTCTTCCGACGCACTGGCTGCGTCCCAGTTGAACGCAACGCTCACCCTGATGCGGAGGTTGTGCTCGGCCCTGGCCTTCCTCCACGCCAACGGCCTGGTGCATCGAGATCTGAAGCCGGAGAACGTCTTTCTGCGTCCTGATGGGACGCCGGTGCTGGTGGACTTCGGCATCGCCGCGCGCTTCGGAGGCTCGCGGGGACGGGAGACGCTGGAGGTGAGCGGCGCCGTGGTGGGGAGCGACACGTACATGGCCCCGGAGCAGCTCCGGGGTGACTACGTGGACGCCCGCGCGGACCTCTACGCCCTGGGGTGCATGCTCTACGAGCAGCTCACCGGACGGCCCCCCTTCATTCCCGGCCGCGAGGGGCCGCTGCCGCACCAGCACCTGCACCTGGCGCCCGTTCCCCCGTCGCTGCGCGTGGAGGGGATGCCCGCGGAGCTGGACGCGCTGGTGCTCCGGCTTCTCGCCAAACGCCCCCAGGAGCGGCCCGGTTACGCGGAGGATGTGTCGTCCGCGCTGGAGGCGCTCGGCGCGGAGGAAGGCGAGGAAGGCGCCGCCACCACGCCCCGGACGCCGGCCTACCTGTACCGTCCGGACCTGGCCGGGCGCGGCGGAGAGCTGGGACGGCTGACGGAGGCGCTGGATTCGGCGGCGCGAGGCCAGGGAGGCCGCGTCTTCCTGGGCGGAGAGAGCGGCGCGGGCAAGACGCGACTGGCGCTGGAGCTGGCGTCGGAAGCCGGCTGGCGGCGCATGACGGTGGTGACGGGCGAGTGCGTCCCGGTGGCCATGGGCGGCGCGGACCTGCATGCCTCGCCCCTGCACCCGCTGCGTCCGCTGCTCCTGGCCGTCGCGGACCGGTGCAACGAGCGCGGCGCCGCCGAAGCGGAGCGCCTGCTCGGCCCGCGCGGTCGCGTGCTCGCCGCGTATGAGCCTTCCCTCATCCAACTCCCCGGCCAGCCAGAGCAACCCGAGCCCCCGCCCCTGCCCGCTCCAGAGGCACGCGCCCGGGTGCTGGCCGCGCTGCGCGAGACGCTCCGGGCCTTCGGGGAAGCGCAGCCGTTGCTGCTCGTGCTGGACGACCTCCAGTGGGCGGACGAGCTGACGCTGAGCTTCCTCCTGGAGCTGGACGCGCGGCACCTGGCATCGCGCCCCGTGCTGCTCGTCGGCACGTACCGGATGGACGAGATGGGCGCGGCGCTGCGCGCGGTGGTGGGCGCGCCGGACGCGGTGCGCGTGGAAGTGGGCCGGCTGGACGCCACCAGCGCGGGGAAGATGGTGCGCGGCATGCTGGCGCTGCGCGAGGTGCCCGGCCCCTTCGTCGACGCCCTCGTGCGCGAGACGAGCGGCAACCCCTTCTTCATCGCCGAATACCTGCGCGCCGCCATCGACGCGGGGCTGCTCTTCCGCGCGCCGTCGGGGGAGTGGCTCTTCGAAGCAGGCGGCACCGCGGGCAGCCGTCCCCTGCCCCTGCCGGGCAGCATCGCCGAGCTCATCGAGCGCCGGCTGTCCGACCTGGGCGCGGACGGGCGCGCGCTGGCGGAGGTGGCGTCGGTGCTGGGGCGCGAGCTGGATGGTGAGCTGCTGCTCGCCACCGCCGCGCTGCCGGAGAGCGCGGGGCTGGAGGCGGTGGAGGAGCTGCGCCGTCGGCAGGTCCTCGAGGAGTCCGGCGGCGGCCGGCTGCGCTTCGTCCACGACAAGCTGCGCGAGGTCGCCTACGCGCGCATCGCCGACGAACAGCGTCGCGTGCTGCACCACCGCTGCGCCCAGGGCCTGGAGCTGCGCGAGGCGGGGGCACCGAGGGGACTCACGCCCCAGGCCGCGGCACTGGCCCACCACTGGTCTCGCGCCGGCGTGCCGACTCGCGCGAGCGTGTGGTTCGCTCGCGCGGGAGACTCGGCGCGCGCCGCCTACGCCAACGGCGACGCCATCACCTTCTACGAGTCCGCCGTGCGCGAGGCCGCGGCGTCCACCCGGAACGCGGATGCGTCCGCCGCGGACGCGAGCACGGTGGCCCTGGACGCCGTCTGGGAGGGACTGGGCGAGGTGCTCGCGCTCACCGGACGGCAGGAGGAAGCGCGACAAGCGTTCCTGGAGGCCCTGGCACGGATTGAGCAAAGCCAGCCCGTCCATCGCGCCAACGTGCTGCGGAAGGTGGGCAAGTCCTTGCAGACGCACCATCAAAACGAGGAAGCGCTGCGCGTCTATGCCCAGGCTCAAGCCGAGCTGGGCCCGATGCCCGACAGCGTCTCCTCCGCCCCGGGCCAGGTCGAGGCCGCCTGGTGGCATGAATGGGTGCAACTGCAGGGCGAGCGAATCACCGTCCACTACTGGCTGGCCCAGCTCGACGAGATGCGGGCCCTGGTGGAAGGCGTGCGCCCGGTGATGAGGGCCCACGGCACGCCGCTGCAACGCGCGCGCTTCTTCAACTCGCTGGTACAGATGCAACTGCGCAGCGAGCGCTATCAAGCATCAACGGAAACCGTGGCCCACGCCCGGGCCTACGCGGAAGCCGCGTTGGAGGCAGAGGGGGACGCGGAGCACGCGGGAGCCCGGTGCGTGGTCGCCATGGTGTTGCTCTTCCATGGCGCCCTGGATGAGGCCCAGTCGTGGATGGAGGACGCGCTCAAGGGCGCGGAGCGGTTGGGTGACGTGACGTTGCAGACGCGGTGTCTGAGCTATCTCACCGTCATCCTCCGGCTGCGCGGGCAGGTGTCCGCCGCGAGCGAGACGACGGCGCGCACGCTCGAGCTGGCGACGCGCTCCGGCATGGCCGACTACCAGGGCGCGGCGCATGCCCACCGGGCGTGGGTGGCCTCGCGGGCCGGGGATACCGTGCTTTCGCGAGAGGAGGCCACCGAGGCGCTGCGCCTGTGGCAGCCCCTCTCGCTCGTGTTTCCCTTCCAGTGGATGGCGCGCTGGCCCCTGCTCGCCGTGGAGCTGGAGCAGGGTCGGCTGACCGAGGCCCTGGAGCACGCGCGGGCGCTGCTCGCCCACCATCAACAGCGGCTCCCCGACGCGCTCACCCAGCCGCTGTCGACAGCCCTGGAGCACCAGGACGCACGGCGCCTGGAGGACGCTCGGGCGACGTTGCGCCAGGCGTGTGAGTCGGCGCTGCGACTCTGCTATCTGTGACGGATTGACCGACGTGCTCCTTCCCCGTCGCGGGCGTAAGGCCCGTGGCCCATTCCCGAGGTGCGCATGGCAGGCCCTTACTCGTATTTCTTCTTCAAGCCCGACAGCGTGACCATCCTGGAAGGCTTCAGCACGAAGCTCTCGGTGTGGGGCGTCCCCACGCAGTCTCCCGACAAGCTGGAGAACGTGACGGACCAGATGACCTTCCGGGTGGAGACCGGAGATGGCTCCATCGCCATCTCCCAGCCCAACCCGTCCGTCGTGGAAGTCACCGGCCTGGTATCCAGCGAGAAACACTCCTGGGTCATCGCCCAGCCGAAGCCCAAGGACTCCACGTTCCCGCCCATCGAGGCTCGCGCGGAGTGCATCGTGGACCAGTCGGACCTGCTCATCTACGCACCCGATGGGAATCTCTACTGGGTGAAGCCGGAGATGTGGCAGAGCGCGGAGAGAATCTCCCTCGACAGCGAGAGCCTGAGCAGCGCCCTCAAGCCGCTGCTCGAGAACGAGGCGGTGGTGGCCAACCTGCCCGAGCCCCGGAAGCCCGCCACGAGCAGCGAGAGCCCCGTGGGCGGGAGGGCCGAGCCCATCACCTGCTTCCTGCTCAACCTCAACAGCATCCTCCTCAGCTACTCGCCGGACATGCGGCTCAAGGCTGGCCAGCAGGACCCCGTCTCCCGCCCGCCCACCTCCCGCCTCTCCGACTCCAAGCCTTGATGCGCACCGCGGCCCTCGACTCCTCTTCCCCGTCCGCCTCCTCCGGGACGCCCAAGCCGTTCCGACACGGGACACATCGGGTGATGTCGCCCGAGCAGACCCTGGAGCGCGTGCGACGCCTCATGCCCGTCCTGGGCATCACCCGCATCGCCAACGTCACGGGGTTGGACACGATTGGAATCCCCGTCGTCATGGTGACGCGGCCCAATGCGCGCTCGCTGGCGGTGTCCCAGGGCAAGGGCGTCACGCTCGCGGCGGCGAAGGCGTCCGGGGTGATGGAGTCCGTGGAGGGCTACCATGCCGAGCACATCTCGCTGCCCCTGAAGCTGGCCACGTACAACGAGCTGCGCTTCCGCTCGCCCGTGGTCGACGTGGCGGGACTGCCGCGCCTGTCGGTGAGCCTGTTCCATCCCAACTGGCGCATGCTCTGGGTGGAAGGCGTGGACCTGCTCGGCGGCGGTCCGCTGTGGGTGCCGTTCGACATGGTGCACACCGACTTCACGCTGCCGCTTCCCACCGGGAGTGGCGCGTTCCTCATGAGCAGCAACGGGCTGGCCTCGGGGAATCACGTCCTCGAGGCGACGCTCCATGGGTTGTGCGAGGTGGTGGAGCGTGACGCCACCGCGCTGTGGCACGCGGGTGGAGAACGGAGCCAGGCCGCCACGCGGTTGGACCTGGGCACCGTGGACGACGCGGCCTGTCGCGAGGTGCTGGAGACCTATGCGCGCGCGGGCATGGCCGTGGGCGTCTGGGAGACAACGAGCGATGTCGGGGTGCCCGCCTTCGCCTGTTACATCGTCGACCGGGAGTCGGAGCCCTTGCGCCCCGTGGCGGTGGCGGGCGGCATGGGCTGTCACCCGTCGCGGGGCGTGGCGCTGCTGCGGGCTCTGACAGAGGCGGCGCAGAGTCGGCTCACGCGCATCAGCGGGGCGAGGGATGACCTGCACCGCAAGGCGTACGAGGAGGCTCGGGAAGGCGTGGTGGCGGAGCGGCTCCGGACGCGGCTGCGCGAGGAGCCGCCGGTGCGCCGCTTCCAGGATGCTCCCCATCAGGATGCGGAGACGTTCGAGGAGGACCTCGAGTGGGTGCTGGCGAAGGTGCGCGCGGCGGGAGTGACACAAGTGGTCGTGGTGGACCTGACGAAGCCGGAGCTGGGGTTGCCCGTGGTGCGCGTGGTGGTGCCCGGACTGGAGCCCACACATGAAGCACCGGGCTATGTCCCGGGCCCTCGCGCACTGCGCGCCATGCGAGGGGATGGGACATGAAGGTGTTCATCTTCACGGGCCCCACGCTGCGCCCCGAAGAGGCGAGCCAGGAGCTGGACGTGGTGTACCTGCCTCCCGTGCAACAGGGTGACGTCTACCGGGCCACGTTGGAGAAGCCGGTGGCCATCGGCATCATCGACGGATTCTTCGAGCATGTGCCCGCCGTGTGGCACAAGGAAATCCTCTGGGCCCTGGCGGAAGGCATCCACGTCTTCGGCGCCGCGAGCATGGGCGCGCTGCGCGCCGCGGAGCTGACGTCCTTCGGAATGGAGGGAGTCGGCGCCATCTTCGAGGACTTCCGGCGAGGCGTGCTGGAGGACGATGACGAGGTGGCGGTGGCGCACGCGAGCGCCGAGGACCACTGGCGGCCCCTGTCCGAGGCGATGGTGAACATCCGCGCCACGCTGGCGGCGGCTCGATTGGGCAACGTGGTGAGTGAGAGCACTCGCGCGGCGTTGGAGCGACTGGCCAAGTCCCTCTTCTACGTGGAGCGGGTGTGGCCCACGGTGTTGACGCGAGCCGCGCAAGAGGGGCTTCCTGGCGCGGAGCTGGAGGCGCTCAAGGCCTGGCTGCCGCGGGGCCGGGTGGACGCCAAGCGCGCGGATGCGGTGGCGCTGCTGCGCGAGATTCGGGCGCGGATGGAGGCGGGGCTCTCGCCCAAGCAGACGCGCTTCCCCTTCCAGCACACCGACGCGTGGGAAGAGGCACGGCGGCGCGCGGGCAGACAGCCGCTGCGCTACGCGGCGAATCCCCTGGAAGGAGTGTCGTCCGAGGCGCTGCTCGATGAACTGCGACTGCGTGGCGGGCTGAAGGAGGCGCAACGGTCGAGCATGGCGCGTGCGCTCGCCGTGGAGGAAGCGCGACGGCTGGGCCGGGAGCCGGGCGTGGCGGAGCTTCGCGCGACGGAAGAGGCGTTGCGGCAGGAGCGGCAGCTCACCCTCGAGACTTTCGAGCAATGGAAGTCGGAGCAGTACGTCGACGATGCCCCTCGCCTTCTGCGCGACGAGTCTCATGTGCGCTGGGTGGAGACCCTCTTCGAGCCAGATGTCCTGCGCCACCTGGCGGACCACCTGCGCCTGACGGGCGAATACGGCGCGCTGGTACAGAGAGCCCGAGACAAGGAACAAGTGCTCACGGAGGCGGGCCTGTCAGCGCCACGCCTGGAGGACGCGGGCATCACCGAGGGCGCCCTGTGGGCCTGGTACTTCGAGGAGCATCAGGGACGGATGGTTCCAAGTCCCATCCAGCAGGCCGCACGCGACGAGGGATTCCCGGACGTGGACTCCATGCGACGGGCCGCGTTGCGTGAGCTCTGCTACGTGCTCGCGAAGGCGGGGGCGGACGCCTGAACACAGACCCAGCCTTCGCTGGGTCTCGTTTCGCCAGGACTTCAGCGCCCGCTCCGGAGGCTTCGTCCGTGACGAAGCCAGTGCCTGCTTCGGAGTCAGCTTCGTCGGCGGGTCGGCTTCTTCGTCGGAGGAGTCGCATCCGGCGCCGTAGCCAGCTTCTTCGTCGGAGGAGTCGCATCCGGCGCCGTGGCCAGCTTCTTCGTCGGAGTAGTCGCATCCGGCGCAGTGGCCACCTTCTTCGTCGCGGCGACCTTCCGCGCCGGAGAGGTCTTCCTCGGCGCAGCCACCTTCTTCTCCGGAGTCACCTTCGCTGCCGGCTTCTTCGCCGCGGCGGCGACCTTCCGCGCCGGAGAGGTCTTCCTCGGCACAGCCACCTTCTTCTCCGGAGTCACCTTCGGTACCGGCTTCTTCGCCGCGGCGACGACCTTCCGCGCCGGCGCGTTCTCGGAAGCCCCCTGCTCCACCGAGCCTGCATCCGGCCGCAGCACGAAGACACGGTCCAGCCGCCGACTGCCGCGTGCCACGGGTGAGCTCACGTCGTAGTCGAAGTCATACGCGGCCACCACGCTCAGCCCCGCATCGCGGAACAACTTGCCCGCCTGCGCCGCGTCGTACGTGCGGAAGAACCACGTCGTCTCGATGAGCCAGTCCTTCCCTGGACCGGTGATGCGCAGTCGGTTGCGCATGGGTGAGCGCCGCGCGCGCCGGTCCGGCAGCCCCTCGTGGGTGTTGCAGACGACCTTGTCCTTGCCCACGCGCCCCAGCCACCTCTCGTGCTCGGGCACGCTCCGCGAGTAGTCGGTGAGGTGGAAGCCGAGCACATAGATGCCGTTGGGCTTGAGCAGCCGTCGCGTGCCCTTCAAGTGCGCGAGCGCCGCCGCCTCGCTGTCCAGGTAGCGGAAGGTGGAGACGAGGTTGTGCGCGACATCCACCTTCCCCTCCAGCGCGGGCTCGAAGAACTCCTCCATGCGCGACGGGGCCAGCTTCACCCGACGACGCTCCGCCGGAGTCAGCCGATTGCGCGCATGCGCGAGCATGGCCTCGGAGATGTCGTAGCCCGCCACCTTCATGCCGCGACTGGCGGCCTCGGCCACCAACCGTCCCGCGCCACACGCGGGCTCCAGCCACTGCGAGCCTCCCGTGCCATGACGCGCGCTGAGCGCCTGGAGGAAATCCGCCTCCCGCACGGTGTCCGTGCCGAAGATGGCCTCGTAGTACTCCGGGTGCTCGTACCAGTCAGTGCGTTTTTCCATGGATGGGTGCCCGCTCGGGCGCGCGCATCCTCAGGTCCCGCGCGGCGAAAGCCAAGCCAAAGCGTGTCAGCCCCTCACGCGGTCCGCTGTTCTGACGACACCACGGGCGAGGCCGACGACTCGGACCCCGGACTCGACATCGCGTCACGCAGCCGAACCCCGAGCATCCGACGCAGCAGCACCACGCCCAGCGGCAGCGGCAACCACAGGGTGAAACCTCGCAGCAACATCACCGCCGTGAGCCCCACCTCCACGGGCACTCCCAGCGAGGACAGCGTCCCCACCGCGGTGGCCTCGAACGTCCCCACCCCTCCCGGGATGATGCTCAGGGTCATCACCAGCGTCGCCAGCATGAACGCGGCGAACACATCCGGGAAATCCACCGGGTGCCCCACTGCGAAGAACATGCACGAGAGCGTGAGCGCATCCAGCACGAAGGTCGCGAACTGCAACGCGCTCGCACGCACCAGCAGCCACTTGTCGCGCACCAACTCGGGCGGGACCTGGGAGATGGACTCCAGCAGGCCACTGAGCCCGGGGATGCGCCGAGCCCAGCGCGGCGGCTGCCAGCCTCCGTGCCGCGTCAACCAGAGGATTCCGAAGGGCACCGCGCAAGCGAGCGCGGCGAACGCCGTGGCCAACCCCAGGATGGCCGCGTGGAGCTGCGCGCGGAACCAGATGATGAGGATGGAGATGACCACGGCCACCGCATGCGCCGCATAGAAGGACACCATGTCCACCAGCAACGCGGCGGTCGCCACCCGAGGGGGTGCCCCTTCCTTCTGAAGCCCCTTCATCACCACCACCGAGCCGCCAATCCCCGCCGTGGGCACCAGCTGGTCGAAGGAGAGCTTCATCAAGGCCAGCCCCGCGGTGCGCATCCACGGCGCCTTCACCCCCGCCGTGCTCAGCGTCACCAGCCAGCAGCCCGCCATCGTGAGATACGAGAAGACCTGGAGCACGGCACCGGCCAGCAGCCACTCCGGCCGCGCGCGCTTCAGCATCTGGGCGAACTGTCGCTCCTCTCCGAAGCGCAGCACCACGAACGCGATGAACGCGCCCAGCAGCACCACACCTGGAAGCCAGCCCCATACGCTGTGATGTCGCGACGAGCCTTCCGCCGACGCGGAGGGCGGACCACCTGAGACGGCGTGTCCGTCATGCATGCGCCCACCCTCCCGTTCAAGGAGCGGAGACTCCCGCCGAGTCATCCCTGCGCGCCGAGGCCGCATCCAGCAGCCGCGCCGCCATGCGCATGAAGTCGGCCTCGGTGATGATGCCCACCAGTCGCCTGTCCCTGTCCACCACCGGAAGACAACCGAAGCGGTGGTCCAGGAGCTTGTAGATGCCGTCCCGCACGGGCAGGTCCGACCTCACCATCTCCACATCCCGCGACATGATGCGCGCGACGGAGATGGGCTCCGACTGATGCGCCGCGAGCTGACGCGCCAACGCGCGAATCAAGTCACGATGACTCACCAACCCCACCAGCCGTCCCTCGCGAACCACCGGCAGGTGACGGATGTGGTTGAGCTTCAGCAGGTCATCCACGCGGACCAGGTCATCGGTCTCTTCCAGCGTGACGACATCCCGGGTCATCAGGTCGCCCACGGTGAGCATGACAAGGCCCCTTTCGCCGCGGTCCACGAGCCTCGCGCGCACCATGCGCCGCTCGGGCCGAGTCCCCTCAAGGGTGCGCCCGCGCCCCGGTTCGCGCAGCGACAGGGCGGGCAGGCGGGCGGGGGCCGGCGTCCCCTCATGCCCCGGGCGTCACGCGCTGGAAATCAGACGGTCATCCCGCGCCAGCTCACGCAGCCGCTCCTTCAGACTCTTGAACTGTTGGCGCAGGACGGCCGCCTTCCGCTGGAGCCCCTCCGAGGACTGGGTGCCCCCCATTTCCCGAGCGACGTCGAGCCAGGACATCCGACGGTCCACGCGCAGCAGCAGGAGGTTTCGTTCTCCGGGCTCCAGCTGCGCGCGCAAGGAGCGGAAGCGGTCCTTCACGGGGGTCTGGAGCCAGGGCGCCGTGCCTGAACGCTCGACGTGCATGAGATCGACCATCTCCCGGCTCGCCACCCGCTCCCTCCTCGGCGAGAAGGCGGTGGCCATCCGGTACGCGACATTCCGCGCCACGCGATAGGCCCACGTCCTGAAAGTACTCTCCCAACGAAAGCCTGGCAGGTCCCTCACCAGGCTCTCGCAGAAGATGCTGAAGGCCTCTCGCGCCTGCTCCGGCTCTCGCAACAACGTCCCCAGGAGTCTTCGTATCTCCGGGCCATATCCCTCCACCGCGGCTTCCACGGCGCCCGCCGTGTCCTCCAGGGTGCAGCGCTCGCGAATCCTCTGCTCCAGCGCCTCTCGTTCCTTCGGCGACATTCTTCACACCTCCGAGCGGATGGAATGGCTTGCACCGTCATCGTGACGAACGCGGAGTCCCGATGAATTCACATCCATGTCGTCGCGTCCCCATCCCAGTGGAACAGCGGCATGGCCGCCTCACCCCGAGACACCCGCATGCCTCTCATCCTCCTCGTCGACGATGATTCGACCCTCCTCGAAATCTACACCGAGGCTCTCGGAGAACTGGGCTGTGAGGTCGCCTCCGCGCCGAATGGTGAGGTGGCCCTGTCGCTCGCGCAGTCGCTGAAGCCAGACCTCATCCTCACCGACGTGATGATGCCGGGAATGAGCGGCCTGGAGCTTTGCGGGAGGCTGCGCACCGATGAACGGCTGTGCCGCATTCCGCGCATCGTCCACAGCAGCATGGAGTGTGGACCTGGCGCCGCGGATGAAGTCTTCCTGCGCAAGTCCGGTGAGCTGTCCGAGCTTTTGCGGTGTGTCACCAGGTGTCTCGCGCATGGCGACCCGCCGCCCTCCGAGCTGTCATCGGCGGCGTGAGCCGTCAGTCCCACTCCGCCAGCAGCGCACGCGCGGCCCAGGCATCCGCGAGCGCCTGGCTCCCTGAAAAGACTTCCTTCAGCGACTCCAGCAGCACGCGCGCCTCCGCCGCTTCATCGGTGTGCCGCGCAAGCCTCGCCAACTCCACCGCCGCGCCCAGCTCATGCAGTCGCGCGCCTGTGTCTCGAGCCACCGCGAGCGAGCGTCGGAAGCACTCGCGCGCCTCGCCCATGTCCCCTCGCAGCAACAAAAGCTGCCCGTGGACTCGCAACAACGTCGCCAGGGGATGGCGCGCCACGCGCCCTTCCACATGGACCCGCGCCTGACTCAAGGCGGCCAGCCCCTCGTCGACCTTCCCTCCCGCGAGGTATGCGCGAGCCAGCGTCGTCAGGCACGCGCCCTGGAGCAGCGTCGCGCCCAGCGAGTTCATCAACGCGATTCCCTCGTGGACACGCGCGACGCCGCCCTCCACGTCTCCGAGGACCGCCAGGGAGAGCCCGTGCAGGCAGATGCTCCCCACCAGGGGCAACGGAAAGCCGTACTCGACACAGAGGCCCACGGCCCGCCCTGACACCTCCAGCATTGTCGCCGGGTCTCCACGCTCCAGCGCCAGCATCGCTCCGAAGACGGACACCGTGGCGATGGCATAGGGATGGCTCATGGACTCGGCGAGGGCGAAGGCCTGCGCCTGCGTCGCGAGCGCGGTGTCGGTGTGCCCCAGCACCAGCTCGCTCACCGCCAGGTACATCAGCGCATGCAGGCACTGCTCGGAGGCATGGCCCAGCCGCCCACCGCGAATCTGCGCGAGCTGCTCCGCCACTCCCTCCCGGCCCAGCAGGGCCTTCACCTCCAGGCCATGGCTTCGACACGATGTGTAGTCCGCGCGCCAGAACGCCTGACTGTTGAGCGCGCCGTGCAGCACCACGCGCGCCTCCAGGTCCGCGTGCTCGTCTCCCTGGCAGCGGAAGAGCTCCGCGAGGCGGTCCATGCCTTCACCATCCCCTCGCACCAGCGCGATGTTCCACAGTCCCCAGAAGAGCGACGTGGGGATGCATTGAGATGGGTCACACAGCGCGGCGGCCCGGGTGAAGGCGTCCTCCACCTCGCGCGTTCCGAATCCCTTCGAGGCCACCAGCGCCTGTCCCAGCTCGACGCGCAGCACGATGTCGAACTCATCCCGCTCGCGAGAGGGAGGCAACAGCTCCAGTTGTCCCAGCGCCCGCGAGTAGTGGCTGATGGCCTCCGGGAAGGCCGACTTCGCGCCCGCGAGCTGGCCCGCGCTCCGCCAGAACTCCGCCGCCTGGCGCGTCAGCCCCGCGAGCGTGGCGTGGTGGGCCACCAGCTCCGGCTGCTCCTCCACCACCTCGGGGAACTGCTCGGAGAGCACCTGCACGACGCGACCGTGGTAGCGCTGACGTGTGCTGCGCAGGAGCGACTGGTAGGCCGCTTCCTGGATGAGCGCGTGTCGGAAGGCGTACGTGGTGCATGGCGGCTGGCCCTGCCGGAAGAGCAGTCCCGCCTCTTCCAGTCGCTCCAGCTCCGGCTCCAGCTCGTCTTCCCGGAGGAAGGACACCGCGCGCAGCGTCTCGTAGTTGAACTCGCGCCCCAGCGTGGCCGCGAGCTGCACCTGGGAGCGCTGCCGGGGAGGCAATTGGTCCAGGCGCGCGAGGAGCAGCTCGTGCAACACCGCGGGCACCGCGGAGAGCGTCTCACCCGAGTCCCCTCGCACGGCCTCCTGCTCCACCACCACCCGCGTCAGCTCCTCGACGAAGAGGGGGACTCCATCGGTCCGTGACACCAGTCGCGCCACCGTCTTTGGAGTCAGGGCGCGCTGGCCAGCGACCTCGCGCACCAGCGCCGCGGTGGCCTCGGGAGGCAGGGGCTCCACATCCAGGAAATGGAGCGCCGCGTGCTCGCTCCACACCTGCGTGACGCCCGGGCGCGCGGTGAGCAACACACACAGGCGAGTCCCCTCCAACCGCTCCAGCAGAACTCCGAGAAACTGGAGGGTGGAAGGGTCCGCCCAGTGCAGGTCCTCCACCACCAGCACCACCGGCCTGCGCACGTCCTCGTGACGGAACACCTCCACCAAGGCCTTCATCATCGCGGCCCGCTGCCGCTCACCGGACAGGTGCAGGAAGGGCGAGCCTTCCGGAACAGGCAGCGACAAGAACGACGCGAGCGGACACGAGAGCTCCACGTCCACGCCCAGCACGCCCAGCCGCTCCACCAGACGCTCGAGTTTGCGCTCGGGAGCGTCGTCGCGGGCGAAGCCCAGGAAGCGCTGGAACCAGTCGATGAGCGGATGGAAGGCGCTGCCCGTTCCCCGCACGCCGCACTGACAACGCGCCCAGGTGCTCGTCCCCGGTGCCTCCCGGTCATGCAGCTCCTGGACGAGTCGCGACTTGCCGATGCCCGCGTCTCCTCGCACCAGGACGCCCACACCGCGTCCACTCAGCGCATCGGCCCGCCACGTCGTGAGCCGCTGGAGTTCTCGCTCGCGGCCCACCAACGGCGACAACGCGCCGACCACCAGGGCCCGGTCGAACCGGCTCGCACCCGGCCGCTCTCCCAGCGCTTCATGCACGTCCAGCCATGACGTGCCCGACAGTCCCTCGAAGGCCCAGGCCCCCAGTGAGCGCGTGCGGATGCGGCCTCGCACCAACGCATGCGTGCCCTCGGTGAGCAGCACCGCGTCGGGCCCCGCCTGTGCGGCCAGCCATGAGGCCACCTTGGGCGCCTCGCCCTGCATGGGAGGCGCCGTGCCGTGCAGCAGCGGAGAGGCATCCGCCAACGCCACGCGGTCCGTGTGCAGCCCCACCTTCACCACCACACCCGGAGGCCCCAGCCCCGCGAGCTCACCGGGAAGCACCTCTTGCAGCCGCAGCGCCGCGCGCACCGCCCGCTCCGAATCCCCCTCGCGTGCCACGGGAAAACCGAAGCACGCGAGCACCTCCGCGCCCACCGCGAGCGTCATCGCGCCCGCGTGCTCGTGGATGATGCGCGTGCAGCCCTGGTGGAAGGCGCCCTCCAACTCGCTGCAATCCTCCGGGTCCAGGCGCTCCATTCCACCGCGCTCCTGCGCGAGCCGGCACGACACCAGCGTCACCAATCGACGACCGGAGATGCTCGAGCGCGAGGCCGAGTTGACGTCCAGCGCCAGCAGTCGACGCAAGCCGCGCAGTCGCTCCAGCAGCTCGCCTCCATTCGCCGGCCGCTCCGCCGGGTCCTTGGCCAGCGCCGAGGCCACCAGTCGCACGAGTTCCTCCGGCAACCCGGGACATCTCCAGCTCGCCGAGGGCATGGGCTGGGATGAAGGGATGTGCAGACGCAGCTCGGCCGCCTTCGAGCGCGGCAGTGGGTGCTCGCCGGTGAGCAACTCGTAGAGCAACAGCCCCGCGGCCCACACGTCGGCCCTCGCGTCTGGCGGCTCGCCCCGCCACTGCTCCGGAGCCATGTACGCGGGAGTCCCCGCGCGCGCGGCTTCGGGCGCCAGGGCGGGTCCGGCCGGTGAGCGCGCGAGGCCGAAGTCGAGCAGCTTCGCCCTGCCATCCGCGAGCACGAAGACGTTGGCGGGCTTGAGGTCGCGATGCACCAGTCGCCGCTCATGCGCATGCGCGAGCCCCGCGGCCACGTCCGTCATCAGGTCCAACGTGCGCCGCAAGTCGGGTCGCTCCCGGCGCAGCATTCGCTGCAGCGATTCGCCCTCCAGGAACTCCATCACCAGGAAGGGCACGCGCAGCGGCACCTCCTCGCCTTGCGCCAGCGTCCCGGTGTTCCACGCGGACACGTCATGGATGCGGACGATGTTCTCGTGGTCCAGCCGGGCAATCGCCTGCGCCTCCTCGCGCAATGCGGCCAGCAGCGAGGGCGTCGCGAGGCCCCGGTGCGCGGCGAGGAACTTCAGCGCCACCGTGCGCCACAGCTCGTGGTCCACCGCGCGAAACACCTGCCCCATGCCGCCGCCGCCCAGCAGACCGAGGACCTCGTACCGACGGCCGTCCAGGCCTCCCAGCCTGTCTCCCGGGAGAGGCACCGGACTCGCGGAGCCTCCATGGATGAGGCCCTGGAGCACCGCGTCCTCGAACTCCGAGCCCGCGTGCGTGGGGGCATTCCCCGCGCCGGGGGAGACCATGCCCGGGCCCTCCGCCACGCCACTGGGTGTGCTCATCGCTTCCGGCCCTCCGTCGAGGCACCGTCCGCCCGGCCGTCAGCCCAGGCGCGTGCGGCCCCTCCCTGGTGGAGAGAGCACCGAATGATGGTTTGTGACGAAACTCCGGAGCGCGAGGCTTTAGCGCACGAGCGAGCAGGCTCAGTGCGCCGGATGCCCCATCAGACGCGCGAGCCCGAACATCAGGGCCAGTCCCACGAACAGCGCCAGCACGTTGCGGCCCGGCTGGTCCTTGCCGTGCCGGTGCACGTGCGGCAGCAGGTCCGACACGGCGATGTAGAGGAACGTGCCCGCGGAGAAGGCCAGCGCCTTGGGCGCCATGCTCTCGAAGCGCAGCACCGCGTCGAAGGCGAAGTACAGCAGCGCGCCCGCCGGCACCATCAACCCGTACAGCACGGAGAGCAGGAGGATGGAGCTTCGCGAGCGCCCCTCCGTCTTCAGGATGGAGGCGAGCGACAGCGCGGAGGGGACCTTGTGCGCGACGATGGCCAGGAGCGCCATCAACCCCACGCCCTCCTCCACCGCCGAGCCCAGGGCGATGCCGTCGAACAGCGTGTGCGTGGACAGCCCGAGGAACGCGGTGAGCCCCAGCACCTGCCCGGCCTGCGCGGGGGAGCGCCCGCTGCCGGACATGTGGTCTCCGGGCAGGTCCTCACCCGCGTGCGCCACCAGGTAGCGCTCCAGCACGAGCAGGAAGACGAAGCCCGCGGGCACCAGCGCGAAGGCCCACCAGCCCCCGCCCTCGTACGCCTCCGGCAACATGTGGAAGAAGGCCGCGCCCAGCATGACGCCCGCGGCGAAGGCGAGGAAGCGGACCAGCTGCGTGGGCCGCTGATTCCACAACACCACCATCGCGCCAAGCAGCGCGCCGATGACGACGATGAGGGAGTAGAGGGCCACCGTGGCCAGGACCGACATGGGGCGCGCACCCTACAACAAAACCGCCACAACAAAACCGCCGACTCAGTAGCGCCGCACCACCACCAACCCTACCCGGCCCGGCTTCACGTCCACCGTGTGCTCCGACACCCGTCCCCCCGCTTCTACACGGACCGTGTGGCTCCCCGCCGGCACCCGGAAGCGCGCCACCTGGAACTCAGCGGGCAAGGAAAGCCAGGAGCGCAGGTCTGGCGCATTGCCAGCGTTGAGCAGGAGGAAGGCCAGCACGCCCAGCTCCTCGCTCTTGGTCGCGGCGCCGAGGCCCGCCGCCAGGCCCGCCTTCACCGCCACGCTGGCGAGCTGCTTGGCCAGCATCCCGCCGATGCGGGTGTCCAGGTGGAGCCGCGCGACGTCCGCCAGGGACGTCACCGTCACCGCCCGCTCGTCCTGGTCGCCCAGCTGCACGCGCACCGACGGCGCGCTGCCCCGGTCCCGGTAGACGGGCACCTCGATGAGGTTGCCGCCGGTGCCGTAGTCGCGGGACGTGGGCTGCTTCTCCGGCGACAGCCCCGCTTCCACCACCACCACGACCTGGGACTCGTCACGGGCCAGGGGCGGATGGGCCACCTCCGGGTACTTCTCCTTCAGCGCCGTGTAGACGTCATCGCGGCCGGTGTACTTCGACAGCCGCAGCAGGGGCTCCACCAGCGCGCCCAGCCGGGGCTCCAACTCGTACGCCTTCGCGTAGTCGATATAGGCCGAGTCCCAGTCGCGCTGGTCCTCGCGGATGACACCGCCCAGGTAGCGGGCGATGGCGAGCTGCTGGTACGGCTTCTTCTCCTCGGTGACCATCTTCTGGAGGCGCTCGTTGACCTGACGCACCTCCACCATGGCCGCCTCGTCGTCTCCCAGCTCCGCGTAGTTGAGCGCCTGGACGACGGAGATCATCAGCTTCTCGAAGTCCTCGCCGCGGTAGGCGCGCTGACGCTCGTTCGTCACGAGCGCCCCCGCCTCCTCGCTGACGGAGACGCCGTCGAGCCGTGCGCTGAGCTGCTCCGCCTCCTCCATCACCTTGTTGCTCTCCGCCCACTCGCCAGCGGCGTGCAGCACCATGCCCTTGTCCAGGAGCACGAGCAGCGCGTCCTTCTCCGAGCCCTCTTTCGAGACGGCGTCGAGCCCCACCAGCGCGCCCGGATAGTCTTCCGACTGATAGGACACGCGGACGCCGCGCGTGCGCGCCACGTAGTCGCCCGCGCAGCCAGTCAGCAGGAGCACGCTCGCCAGCGCGAGCACGCCCCCACCTCGAGGGCGCGCCAGGTGGCGGAGAAGAGAGGTCATGAGCAGTCGAGCCTTCGCGTGGAGCCAGCGGCTTGCGTCAGCCTGCTACCAGCTGACGCCGCGCTTCTCGAACTTCTTGCGGATCTGCTTCTCGTCCGTCCACTCGATGAGGCCGGTGCGCACGTTGCTCAGCTTCGCCGTCATCTTGTAGTACACGAGCTTGTCGCGGCCGACCTCCTGGATGATGGAGGCCAGGTCTCCCGTCATCATGAAGTCCACGGACACCTGCGCGCCCGGGCCCTTGGCAGCGTTCGGGTCCACGTAGCCCGACTGCTGGTACTCGTACTCCTCCGCGATGTCCTGGCGCGCGGCCTGGTCCACCATGGCGAAGCGGCCCGTCTGCGCGAGCGCCGTCTGAATCTTGTCGCCCAGCGAGCGCATGTCGATGTGCTCGGACGTGCTGTTCTTCAGCTTGCCCACGAGGACGATGGGCAGCGAGCCGTCCGGACGCGGCGTGGAGAAGCGCGGCGAGTTGGCCAGCGACTCCGCCATCTTCTTGGCGATGAGCTGCAGGTCGTTCTCGTTGAACTGGTCCGACAGCATCTCGATTTCGTTCGGGTCTTCGTACGACCCGCGCGTGTACGCGCGCGGGCCAGTGCACGCGACGAGCGAGGCGGCGAGGCAGGCGGTCAGGATGAGGCGATGAGTCTTCATGGTGCGTATGACTCCTAGTTCCATTCGCATTCGAAGCGGCTGCCCTCGAAGTTCCATTTGTAGTTGAGCACCGCGTCACGGCGGTACCCCGCCGTCAGGCGGCACAGGCTCATGAGCGAGGCGCGGGGATAGTCGAAGGTGTAGCTCTGCGACTTCGCCCGTTCCTGCGGGGTGAGCTGGGAGGGATGGGTGAGCGTGGGGCTGGCGCTGGCGACCACCAGCACGTTGTGCTTGCCGTACGTCTTCAGCGGCACCCGCCCGGAGAGCTGAACGCGGCGCACCGTGCGCGCGACGAGGATGTCGCTGCGGTCCACCGTCGTCTCGTGGCGGTTGCGGCGCTGGAGCAGGTCCGTGATGTTGGCGCTGAAGACGCGGGTGAGGTCCCCGTCGTCGACGAAGAAATAGAGGAACGCCTCGCGCGCGACACGGCTCTCACCCGTGAAGTCCATCGTCACCAGCAGCTCCAGCTCCCGGTTGGGCGCGATGCCGTGGCGCGACACCGCCGCGAGCACGTTCTTGTCCACCCCGGCCTTCTTCAACTTGATGAGGCCATCCGCGCTGGCGTCACATGCGCAGCGCCTCTCTTCAATCATCTTCACCAGCTGCGCGGGCTCGAAGCCGGCCTGGGACAGCTTGGTCAGCTCCTCGTCCGTGAGGGGAAGCTGGTCCGAGCGCTCGTAGATGCGCGGCAACTGGTTCGGGTCCCACTGGATGATGTTGTAGGTCTGCGTGGTGCCCGTGGGGAAAGGCAGGGAGACCTGCGGACCTCCTCCCGTGGAGGAGAGGCTGACGGGGGCCTGACTGGAGGCCAACGCCAGCGTGGCTGCGAGCACTTGGGCAATCATGGCGAGCGACCTCCCCTAGAACCTGTAACCGATGGACATGCCCAGCCGGTGCGTCACGCCGCCACCGCCAATGGGGATGTCCGGGTTGTAGTTGAGCCCCAGCAGGATGTTGTCCCGGTGGCCCATCAGAATCTCGGCGCCCACCTGGGGGGAGATGCCGAAGCGCAGCCCCTCCGCCTCGGGAATCACGATGGCGCCGGCCCTCAGGCCCGCGGTGAACACCAGCGGCCAGCCCCAGGTGCGGAACTTCGGTCCCACCATGCCGATGAAGCGACCGCCGTCGAAGACATAGGCGGCGCTCGCGTCGAGCGAGAACCAGTCCGCGCCCCACAACGACAGCGTGGCGCCCACGTACAGCGGCGGGCCCGACGGCGCGTCCTCGGGGGGCTCCTTGTCATTGATGGCCGCACCCCAGTCGAGCTGGAGCGACACACCCTGGCTGTTCGAGCCCGAATAGCCGCCCTTGCCATACTCGGATTCCTCGGGCCCATCCGTGCGGCCCCGGTCCTGCGCGGCCGCGGTCAACGGCGCCGCGACGGCCAGCGACAGAAGGGCTCCGCACAACCTGGAATGACGCTTCATCTCGAAGACTCCCACATGCGGTAGGTGCGAAAATTCCAACGCAACGACGGTGCGGCGTCACCAATATTCAAAACACCCTTCCGGCAGGCAAGGGCTCCCTGTCTCTGTCGCACCGTCTCAGGAGGTGCGAGGGCCCGTGGGAGGGAGGTCCTGGGGGGCATCCGGCTGGGGGTCCCGAGCCTCCGGGGGCGGCAGCGCGGTGGGGGCCTGCCGGGACTCGGTGCGAGTGAAGGGCAGCCACTCGGGATGGGCCCGCAGGAAGGCGACCAGCCGCTCACGGACGAGGGCGCGCAGGTCGAAGAGCTTGTCCGGGTTGGCCGCACTGACGAGCGCGCGGACGGTGAGCGTGCGGTCCTGGGCCTCCAACACGACGACGGACTGGAGCCGCCCGTCCCACAGGTGCTTCGCGTCCTGCTCGACGATGCGCCGCAGCTCCCCGCGCACCGCGTCCACGTCCGTGGAGTAGTCCACCTGGAGGGTGACGGCCCCGAGCATCTCCGTGCTGGACTTGCTCCAGTTCTGGAAGGGCTTGTCCAGGAAGTAGGTAATCGGGATGACCATGCGGCGCTGGTCCCAGACGCGCAGCACCACGTACGTGAGGGTGATTTCCTCCACGGTGCCGAACTCGGTCTCCACCACCACCTGGTCGCCAATGCGCACCGGCTGGGTGATGGAGAGCTGGATGCCGGCGAGCAGCGTGGCGATGGACTTCTGCGCCGCGAGGCCGATGACGATACCGGCGATACCGGCGGACGCGAGCAGCGACACGCCCACGTTGCGCACCACCTCGAACTGCATCAGGAGCAGCGCGGCGGCCACCACATAGGTCGCCGCCTCGAAGACGGCGCGCAGCACCGCGAACTGGGTGCGCAGCGAGCGGGCCCGGCCCGCGTCGCGCATGTCGCCCGACACGCGGTTCTGCACGAAGTTGGCGAACACCCGCAGGAAGCGCAGGATGAACCACGCCACCGCGATGATGATGAGCGAATAGCTCAGCCGGTTGAACAGCGTCTGCACCGGGCGCGGCAGCAGCAGCAGGGACGTGCCCGCCGCCAGGAGTATCGCGAAGTACGGCAACCGCAGGGGCCCCCGCCCCGCCGCCACTAGCTGGTCATCCAGGGTGAGGTGCGTCCACTTCGCCAGTCGCAGCCCGAACGCGAGAGACAGCCGCTCCAGGAGCAGGGCCAGTCCCACCGAGCCCAGGAGCGTCACCAGCAGGCCCAGCCACTGCCAGGGCTCCAGGCCGAACACGGTGCCGGAGAAGAAGAAGGGCGGCAGCCACTCCGCCACGCGGGGGCCGTAGGTTTCGAAGAGGGGGTCCACCATCCGCACGGTGGACTCGCTGAACACCCAGACCAGGGAGCCGTCCTGGGCCACCCGCTGGACGCGGATGGACACATTGGCGCCCTCCAGCGGGATGATGCCCAGCAGGTCGAAGCGGGGGTCGGCCGGGTCACCCTCCGCGACCTTGCTCAAGAGGGACAGGTCGATGGAGAGCTTGCGGTCCAGGACGAACTTGAGCCGGCGGGCCAGCTGGGCGCCCCGCTCGGGCTGCTGGGCGCGGGGGATGAAGTCCAGGTCCAGGTAGTGCGCCGCAGTGGCGTAGTCCCCCCGGTGGGCCGCGGCCAGGAACCCCTGGGTGGTGGAGTGGGGGGACTGCCGGTCCACGGGGGACGAGGGGGACCCCAGGCCCGAATTGAGCGCCGCGACGGGCAGCGTCCAGAGGAGACTCCCCACCAGGAGAAGGGCCGTCCAGGCTCGGCGGTCTGGGTGCATCATGGCGCCCTGCATACTCCTTTTCGGTGGGTTTGCCGGAAGAAGTCAGGCTCCGCCCCCCGCCCGGACGACCGGGAGGGGGACGTCCACGACACCACCCCGTCTTACCCCGTGGGAAAGGCGTTGGTGCGCCGGGTGGGGGTAGGATAGAAACGGAGCCCAAGGAAGGTCGACGTGTCCGAGAAGCGAAGAATCCTCCTGATTGACGACAGCGAAATCACGCTCGCCATGGAGAAGGCCGTGCTGGAAGCGCGCGGCTACGAGGTCGTCGCCACCTCCACGCTCATGGAGTTCGAGAAGACGCTCCAGAGCTGGCGGCCGGACCTCATCCTCACGGACATCCACATGCCCGAGGCCAAGGGCACCGACATCTGCCGCACGCTGAAGAACGAGTACGGCACCCAGGACATCCCCATCGTCCTGTTCTCCAGCCTGCCCGACGACGAGCTGTCCAAGCTGGCCGAGCAGGTCGGCGCCGACGGCTTCCTGTCGAAGATGAACGGGCTGGAGGCCATGGGCGAGAAGATCGACGAACTGGTGCAGAGCATCCTCTGGTGAACCGCATGCCGCGCCCCGTCCCCCTCGCCGCCCTCTGGGGCCTGGTGCTGGTGCTCGGTGGGTGCATGCGCAAGGAGCCGCCGCCCCACCCGCCCGAACCCGAGGCGGGTGTCGGCACCGCGTCCAGTTCGGCGCCCGGCGCCATCCTCTTCGTCTCCGCTGATACACGCGGCTACCTGGGCCCCTGCGGCTGCAGCGAGAACATGCGCGGCGGCATCGCCCGCGCGGCGTTCCAGGTGCGCGAGGCACGCCAGGGCACCACCCTGCCCGTGCTGTACGTGGACGGCGGCAACAGCCTCTTCGGGGAGACCATCCTCAAGCCCGGACAGGTTCCCCAGGAGGAGCTGAAGGCGAAGGCGCTGGCGGATGCCATGCGGCTGATGGGGCTGTCGGTGCGCGCCACGGGGCCGCTGGATGACACACGCGGCGCGGACTTCCGCCAGGGGCTCGGTCTGCCGGAGGTCGCGGACGGCGCGGTGAAGCTGTTGCCGGCGGGCGCTCGCAAGGTGGGCGTCGTCGCGGGGGAGACGCCCGCGCAGCTCGTGGCGGCCAGTGCCAAGGCCCGCGCGGAGGGCGCGGACTTCGTGCTGGGGCTGCTGGATGCGCCGTTGGAAGAGGCGCAGAAGGCCGCGGAGACGCCGGGGCTCGCGGTGGACGTGCTGGTGTCCACGCGCTCCGCCACGGAGATGAGTGGTGAGCAGAACCGGCTGGTGAAGGCGTCGGTGCCCGTCGTCGCGCCGCAGAGCAAGGGGCGCTCGCTGGTGCGCGTGGACTTGAGCTACGCGCCACAGCCGGGGCGCTTCGCGCTCCAGAAGGGACAGGCCGACCTGGAGCGAGAGGTGGCCGCCCTGGAGCAGCGCACCGCGCTCCTGGACAAGGACATCAACCTCCCGGGCATCGACCCGAAGCTCAAGGCGCTCAAGCAGGCCAAGCGCGACGAGTTGGTGGCGCGCAGGCAGGCCCTGGTGACGGCGCCTCCCGCGGCGGCCACGGACGTCAACGGCTTCACGGTGCGCTTCGTGCCGCTGGAGTCGGGACTGCCCTCGCTGCCGGACGCGCAGGCGCTGGTGGCGCGCTACGACGCGGAGGTGGGCAAGCTGAACCTCGCCTGGGCGAAGGAGCACGGTCAGGACTGCCCTGTTCCCGCCAAGGGTGAGTCGGGATTCGTCGGCAACGAGCCGTGCCGCGCGTGCCACGAGGAGTCCTTCCCGGTGTGGGAAAAGTCCAAGCACCACCACGCCTGGGAGACGCTGGAAGAGGTCGGCAAGCAGCACCACCTCAACTGCGTGGGGTGCCATGTCACGGGCTGGGAGCAGCCCGGTGGCGTGTGCCGGCTGGACAAGGTGGCCGGGCGCGAGGACGTCGGGTGCGAGAGCTGCCATGGGCCTGGCTCCGCGCACTCGGACGAGCCGAGCGCCGACAACATCCTCGCGTCTCCTGGTGAAGCCGTGTGCGTCACCTGCCACAACCCGGAGAACTCGCCCCACTTCGACTTCGCGACGTATCTGCCGCGAATCCTGGGGCCGGGGCATGGCAAGCCGGTGGACGATCAGCCGTCGAGCAAGCCAGCGGACACTCGGAAGCCCGCCAAACCGTAATCACGCGTCAGCGCCTGGCAGGCCGCACCCACGGAGCGTGCAGAGTTCGGCCATACCGCGCGACTCCTTGTTTGACTGTCAAGAAAAAGGGCGAATACTTCGGCCTTCGCCTGCTTCTGGGCGCACTCTTCCTGCGACCAAATGCTGCCTCTCTGCCTGCTCGTGCTGAACCTGGCCTCGCTCCCTCTCTCGGAGGGAGTGCCACCGCCCATGCCCCCGCCTCCGCCCGGCATGCGCGTGCTCGCCGCGGATGAGACGCGGGCTGTTGCCCCCACCCCTTCGACGGTGAAGGACACGCCGCCCACCACGGGCGGCAGCGTCACGAAGACCCAGCCCACGAACACCGGTGCGGTGAAGACCGAGGGCTCTGCTTCCTCGCCTGCTGTTGGCTCCACGGCCCAGGTCGATGCGCCCACGGGCGCCGGCACTGTCTCTGGCAACACCGTGAAGGCCCCTGCCTCCGCGAGTGCAGGTGCTACTGCGAGCCCGAGCACGAACAACACGGTGAAGGACCCGACCTCCACGAGTGCCGGTGCTGCCGCGAGCCCGAGCGCGAACAACACGGTGAAGGCCCCTGCCTCCGCGAGTGCCGGCGAGGCGACGAGCCCCGTCGCTGGCAACGGGGTGAAGCCCGCGACGCCCACGAACTCCGGCGGAGAGAAGACGGCCCCCGCCACCGCGAACATGGCGCCCACGAACTCGGGCAACGCGGCGAAGACGCAGGCCGCGCGCACGACGCCGGTGCCCCCGAGCACGGCGCAGTCGACTTCCGGCAACGCGGTGGCCGCTGAAGAGAAGTCGTCGCCGCCGGGCAACAGTGGGGCGCCGGAGATCGACGACAAACAGGCCATCGCGAACGGTCAGGACGCGGAGGACGCGGACGGGGAGCCCGAGGCGACGCGCGAGGTGGTGGAGTCCGAGTCCGCGGAGATGGAGGAACTGCGCGCGCTGGAAGGCGTGACGCTGGACCCGGCGGCCCGGCCGAGCGCGGAGGTGATGCAGTCCCTGCGTCGACTGGGGCTCGCGAACCCGCTGCGCATGCGCATGCTGGACGCGCTGGAGGAGCCCACCTTCCGCGAGGACGACACGCCGGAGCAGCTGCCGCTCATCACCAACCTGGCCGCGTTCGACGTGGGGCTGATTCAGGACCGCTACGACATCCCGGTGGAGATGCAGCCGCTGGTGGCGCAGTACATCCAGTTCTTCCAGGGGCCCGGACGGCGCTGGTTCCGCAAGTGGATGTCCCGCTCCGCGCGCTACCTGCCGGTGATGCAGCCCATTCTGGAGAAGCACGGCCTGCCTCGGGACACCGTGTACCTGGCGATGATTGAGAGCGGCTTCTCCGCGCACGCGTACTCGTGGGCGCACGCGTCCGGTCCGTGGCAGTTCATCTCCAGCACCGGCAAGCAGTACGGCCTCAAGCAGGACTTCTGGGTGGACGAGCGCAGGGACCCCATCAAGGCGACCGGCGCCGCGGCGACGTACCTCAAGGACCTCTACAGGGAGCTGGGCCACTGGTACCTCGCGTGGGCGGGCTACAACACCGGCTCCTACCGCGTGCGGCGCATGGTGGAGCGCCACGGCACGCGCGACTTCTGGGTGCTGTCGGAGGAGAAGGGCCTGGCGAAGGAGACGAAGCACTACGTGCCCAAGCTCATCGCCGCCGCGCTGGTGGCGAAGAACCCGTCGGCGTTCGGCTTCTCCGAGCAGGAGTTCGACTACGAGCAGCCCCTCGAGTTCGACGTGGTGGAACTGACGGACGCGACGGACCTGGACGTGGTGGCGCGCGCGGCGGGGGTGAACATCCAGGACGTGCAGGACCTGAACCCAGAGCTGAAGCGCTGGTGCACGCCTCCGGCGAGCGCGAAGAACCCCTACAAGCTGCGGCTTCCCCCGGGCTCGTCGCCCCGGTTCGTGGAGGGCTTCAAGAAGCTCTCGCCGGCCGAGCGACTGACGTTCCGGGTGCACACCGTGAAGCGGGGCGACACGCTGTCGCAAATCGCGGAGCGCTACGGCACGGCGTCGGAGGCCATCCTCCAGATGAACCGGCTCAAGAGCGCGCGGACGTTGAAGCTCGGCACGGACCTGGTGATTCCGGTGCCGGCGAGCAAGGCGGGCCCCACGGGTGGCGGCGCGCTGGCGAGCAAGGTGGCGCAGGCCCGCCGCAGCGGCGTGGTGGTGCACCGGCCCGAGGACGAGGTTCCCGCGGGGACTCCGAAGGGCCCCGTGGCAGCGGGCCCGGTGAAGACGGAGACGCTCAACGGGCGCAAGCGCGTGACGTACGGCGTGCAGTCCGGCGACAGCCTGTGGGTCATCGCCACGAAGTTCAACGTGTCGGTGGATGACCTGAAGAAGTGGAACAACCTGCGCCGCCGCAACCCGACGTTGCAGGTCGGCTCGTTGGTGTACGTGTGGCCCGAGGGCACGTCCCAGGTGCAGGAGCGCGCGGGCACGGTGGTGGTGGCGAAGCAGGTGGCCGCGAACGTGGGGACGCCGGGCGGAAAGGTGCACGCGCTGGCCGAGGGCGAGACGCTCTGGTCCGTGGCGCAGCGCTATGGCATCACCGTCGAGGACATCATGCGGTGGAACAACATCAAGGACCACCGCTCCATCCCCACGGGGAAGGTCCTCTCGCTGAGCGCACCCTGAGCCTCCGAGCGAGGACGTCTTCGGACGTCCCGCCGTGGGACGCATCGTTGCCGCGTGGCGAGGGATGACCTCGACGATTCGCTGAGCGCACCCTGGGCGTCCCGCGAGGGCAGATTCGGATCTCCCCTCGTCGGGCGCGCGGTTGCGGGTTGACGGGGCTCACGTCGCGCCTTGGTTCAGCGCGCCATGGGCGTCCAGCGAGGGCAGCTTCGGACCTTCCGTCGTCGGGCGAGTGAATTGCACAGGGGCTGGGGATGACCTCGCCCATTTCGCGGAACGACTCACCCACCCTGCCCTTCTCGCTCGACGCCGACGACGTCCCCCTCTCGAGGGATGTGGATGCCGGATGGGCTCACACGCATCCCCCGACGCGAGCCCGAGACAACTCCGTGGAGACCGCCCCACGCGCGGCGTTCTCCGTCCAGGTCTCGCGACGCCCGTCCCACGAAGTCCGGACGGCACAACGTGGTGAAGGGGCCGGCAAGCTCGCCCACGATTTCGTAAACATCCCGCTGGGTTCGAGCAGCACACTGGCAAAAGACTCGGCCTCACTCGGGACGCCAGAGCGAGCCATCGCCACCGCCCACGACTTCGTAAACACCCCGCTGGGTTCGAGCATCCTCGCAACAGACTCGGCCTCACTCGGGACTCCGGAGCGCACCATTCCCTTGCGCGGCGACGCCCTCGTCAGCGGCAAGGCGGCCCTTCCCACTCCCGTGCAGCCCACCAACACGAACGGATGGGGAAGCTCATCCTGGCTCTCGGTATCCCCGCCCCTCGCCAACGCCCACTTCACCGGACTGCCCCAGCTCGCGGACGTTGCGTCCGGACAACAGGTCCTCGGTTCGGGCTCGCGAGGTGACGGCCCGCGCGCGGTACAGACAGCGCTGCTGAAGATGGGCTTCGCGCTCCACGGTGGAGCGGACGGACAGTTCGGTCCGCAGACGGTGCGCGCCCTGCGCAACTTCCAGGTCCACGCGCGTCGCGACTTCCCCTCGGTCAAACCCACGGGCGTCCTGGACGCCGCCACGCTGCGCGCACTCGATGCCCTGGCCCCCGAGCCCGGCATGCGCGGCCAGTCGCGCGGGACGCCTCCCGCCCTCTACGACGGCCAACCCGTGCGCGTCGTCGTCGCGCTGCGCGAGCACCGCACGTTCCTCTACGACGCGGAGGGCCGCCTGCTGGACATCTTCCCGAATGCCTCGGGCACGTCCGCGACGCCCACGCGCGCGGGGCTCAAGGTCGTCCGGGCCCGACTGGACCAGGCCGCCGCCGAAGCAGCGGGCGCGCGCCTGTGGAACGACCGGCACGTCTTCGGCACACGCATCCTCGACCTGTCCTGGGCCGACGGCCGGCACTCCGCCGAGGAGCTGCATGGAACCAACGCCCCCGCCCTCTTGGGTGCGGACGTGTCCCATGGCTGCATCCGTCACTCGAACGAAGCCATCATCGTGCTCCACGACGCGCTCTCCGCGGGAGACCGCGTGGCCATCGTGGAGCACGTGGACGACCCGCACCTGGGCGGAACCCCGGTGCCGGTCTCCTGAGATGCTACCCCGCTTCGAGCAGCGCCTTCAGCTCGCGCACACGACGGGTGATGGCATCACGGTCCACCGAGCGGTAGACCTCCGGCAGCAGCTCCCGGCTGGTGCATTCCTGCACCGCGACCAGGTTCTGGAGCTCGATTTCCAGCGGGTAGCTGGGGGGCACGAAGTCCGCCAGCACCGCCGCCAGGTCCTCCTTCGCCACGGACTCCCGGCCCTCCGCCAGCGCGCGGAACTTCGAGCGCACCATGACGGCCTCGATGTCCGCGCCGCTGAAGGCCCGAATCCCCTCCGGAATCATCTTGGAGAAGGAATCGATGCCCTCCACCGACACGCCCGTCTTCTTGGACATGACCTGGAACAGCTCGTCCCGCTCCGCGTCCGTCTGCGGATAGAAGAGCGCCAGGTGCTCCTCCGCGCGCCCCTGACGCTTGAGGTCGATGGGCAGCAGGTCCGGCCGCGCCGTCATCAGGAACCAGACAATCTTGCCGCGGTACTGCGTGTTGCCCATGAAGGAGGCAATGGAGCCGAACACGCGGCTGCTCGTCCCCGAATCTCCACCCGAGTCACGGTTGCCGAGGAAGGTGTCCGCCTCGTCGATCATCACCGCCACCGGCCACAGCGCCTTGAGGAGGTTGAAGATCTTCTCGAGGTTCGCCTCGGTGACACCCTGCCACTGGCTGCGGAAGTTCAGGAACTTCACCACCGGGATTCCAATCTCCCCGGCGAAGCAGCTCACCATGAACGTCTTGCCGGTGCCCACCGGGCCCGACAGCAGGTAGCCCATGGGCATGACCTCGATGCGCCCCTTCTTCAGCGCGGAGGCCGCCTGCCGCAGCATCTGCTTCGCCTTGGCATGTCCGGCGACCGCATCCAGCGTGTGCGTCGGCTCGATGAACTCCAGAAGGCCGTGGCACTCCGCCTGGATGATCTCCTTCTTCTTCTCCTTGAGCAGGTCGGAGGTGATGCGAATCTCCCGCTCCAGCGCCTCCGTCAGCACGCGGTCCAGGTTGATGCGCGACAGGCCGGCCGTCATCTTCGCGAGGCCCGCCAGCGGCACCTCCGACAGCGACTGGAGCCGCTTGCCCTCCAGCTTGTAGCGCACGTACTCCAGCCGCTCCTCCTCGGTGGGCAGCGGCAGTTCAATCGGCGCCACGTACGGGTTGCGGGAGATGCGCGGAGAGATGTCCGCCAGGTTCTCCGCCAGCAGCACCACGGACACGTCGCCCGCGAGGAACTGCGGGTCATGCGCCCACTTGTCCAACGTGGCCAGCACGAAGCGGTCCTCGGACGACAGGTGGGAAATCTCCCCGCCCGGCACCAGCGTCTCCGCGAAGTCGATGATGAGCGCCAGCGAGCGGCCCTCGCTCAGCCGCATCCGCAGGAAGTTCTCCAGAATCTGGAGCGCGCGGCCTGGGTCTCTCGGCGTCACCTTCGCGTAGTCCGTGCCGTACATCGCGTCGTAGCCGGACATCGTCCGCGCCAGGTCCTTCTGCGTCTCCGGCGTGGCCGAGCGGATGCCCGACGAGCGGTCGTAGAAGAGGACGTGGTCCCGCCCGCCGAACAGCTCCTCGGAGAGGAAGGTCTTCAGCGTGCCGAAGCCCCGCCCGCCGTCCTCCAACTGGAGCGGCTGGAGGTCCCTCACCGCCCCGTAGAGCAGGAAGGTGCTGACCGTCTTCGTGTAGTACTTGCGGGCCAACTGCTGCGCCCAACGGGGGAGGTCCGCCAGCGGATCTTCCTTGTGAACCTTGCGCACCTTGCTCACGGACACACGCCTCCTGTCGCTCCCCGGTTCGAGGAGCTGACGCACCCGCTTCCCACGAGGGAAGCGGGGCTCGATTTCATGAAATCTAACGGCAGCGGGGCTGACGCTTGAGGGAAACCGTCGCCGTGGCGATGGATTCTCCGGCCTCCGGCGCGGGAACGTCCACCTCCGCGTCGTTGTGGCACTTCAGCTTCAGGGTGAGCTGACGCACGTTCGGGGACACCAGCACCGTGGCTGGCGTCTCCCCCAGCTCCTGGCCACCCGCGAAGATGACCGCGCCCGCCGGCTTGGAGTCGATCTTCACCGACACCTTGGACACCACCGGCTCCAGCTTCAGCGACACCTCGAACGGACCGTCACCCGTCAACGGCACGCGCTTGGAGGCGGGCTTGTGCTGCGGCGCGCTGATTTCCACCACCCACTCCTGGCCGGAGATGGGGACGCCCTTGATGAACGCGTCCGAAGCGCCCTGCGCCCGGATGACCTTGCCGTCCACCTTCACCTGGGCATCCGAGGGCTGAGTGACGAGCACCAGCGACGCGGTGCGCACCAGGCTCTCCAGTGCGACTTCCACCGGCTCCACGCCCTTGCCGCTGTTGACCTGGAGGGTCCGCGTGAAGGTCTTGTAGCCCTCCGCGCTCACCGTCACCATGACCTGCCCCGCCGTCACCTCGCGCAAGAGCGTGGTGCCACCGCTCTCCACGGGGATGGGCTGGGTGTCCAGCGTCACCTGCATCCGACCTCGCACCTCGGGCGGAACGCGCTGGAGATCCAGCATGACGTAGCCGACCCCCGGACGCGTCGCCACCCACCCCACGAGGAGGAGCACCAGCAGCGCCACGGCGCCGCCCACCCCATAGAGCACCCGTTTGTCCAGGCTCCGTCGGCCCAGCGCGGGCACGGCGGCGGTCGGCCGGTCTTCCTGGTCGTCGTCCTCGTCCTGCTCGACGTGACGCGGCGGAGGCGGCCTCGGCGGAGTTCCCGCGCCGAGCATGGGAGGCGGACGCGAGTTGTTCTGCAGCCCCTCCGCCAGCGCCGCGCGGGAGAGCCCCTGCGAGACCTCCGGCGGGAGCGCCGAGCGCGAAATCCCCTGCGAGGTGTCCGGCGCGGGCCCGTCCCGGACGATGCGGGGCAGCCCATCATTCCCGCCACGGCTGCCACGCGGCCCGGGGGCCGACGCGGCGACTTCCGAGGGCATCAGCGTGGGCACCGTCACCGAGGGACGTGGCGGCGCGCCCGCGGGCGTCAGCACGGGCATCGGCTGGGACATCCTCGGGGGGGCCTGGGGTGGGACGATCGACGTCTTGCCCGTGGTGGGCTCCTCGTCCTCGTCGCCCTGGGACTGGGCGCGCGTCTCCAGCGGAGTGACGGTGCGGCCCACCGTCGCTCCAGGCTGCGTGGTCGGCTCCGGCCTGTCGTCGAAGACGTGGTCGCTGGACACCAGCTGCGTGGCCTGGATTTCGTCCTCCTTCGGCGCGGGCGCGGCGGTGGCCGCCGTCAACCGGGGCAGCGCGGCCAGCGTGGGCGAGCGCCGCACGCCGGTGGGCGACACGGACCCCATCGTCGCGGTGGCCCGAGGCGGCGCGGCCATCGGCTGCACCACGGGAACCGCCTGCGGAGGCGGAGGCTGCGGAGCCGCCGCGGGCATCGCCATCATCCCGCCCGAGCCTCCCGTGCTGAAGCCCGTCGCCGCTTCGAGCGCGGCGAGCATGCCATCGGGAGGACGGATGTCGGCGTAGTCGGACAGGCGCTGCTTCTCGCGCTCCACTTCCTCCGCGAAGGTGGACTTCATGTACTGCATGAGGTCCTTGCGGCCGAAGATGGTCTCACTGGTGATGAGGAAGCGCTGCAGGTCGTCGCCCAGCTCGCTGGCGTACTGGTAGCGCTCGTCCACGTCCTTGGCGAGCGCGCGCATGACGATCTTCTCCAGCACCTCCGGGATGCGCCGGTTGTACGTGGACGGCGGCGGCACCTCCGCCTTGCGCACCTTCTCCAGCACGCTGAAGTCGCTGTCGCCCACGAAGAGCCGCTCGCCGGTGAGCATCTCGTAGAGACACACGCCGATGGCGAACACGTCCGAGCGCCG
Organism: Myxococcus sp. CA033; assembly: GCF_013336625.1. Lineage (NCBI taxonomy): Bacteria > Pseudomonadati > Myxococcota > Myxococcia > Myxococcales > Myxococcaceae > Myxococcus > Myxococcus sp. CA033. The sequence goes on from NZ_JABUMU010000001.1 coordinate 1,083,839, forward strand.
GTCCAACGGCAGGCCGCGGATCTGCTCCGGGCTCATGTAGCCGAACTTGCCCTTGAGGATGCCCGCCTGCGTCTTGGTCGCCTTGCCCGCCGCCTTGGCGATGCCGAAGTCGATGACCTTGACCTCGCCCTCGAAGGAGATGAGGACGTTCTGCGGCGAGATGTCGCGGTGGACGATGTTCATGTCCCGCCCCATCCCGTCCTTCTTGCGGTGGGCGTAGTCCAGGCCCTCGCACATCTTCGACAGGCAGAAGGCCACCAGCGGCACGGGCGCGGGCTCACCCTTCTTCCGGCACCGGTCGAAGATGGCCCGCATGTCCTTGCCGGGGATGTACTCCATCGAGATGAAGTAGCTGCTGGCGATCTGCCCCAGCTCGTAGATCTGCGCGATGTTGGCGTGGCTCAGCTGAACGCTGATCTTCGCCTCATCGATGAACATCGAGATGAACTCTTCGTCCTCCGCGATGTTCGGCAGGATGCGTTTGATCGCCACGAGCCGCTCGAAGCCGCTCGCGCCGAACTGCTTGCCGCGCCACACCTCCGCCATGCCGCCGATGTTGACGCGGTCCAGTAGGAGGTACTTCCCGAATGGGATGGGCTGACGCTTCGGTTGAGAGGTCGTCACGTGGGGGAGGGTCCGTTCGACGGGAGCCTAGCGATCGCCCCTCTGTAGGGTCAACCTCGCGGCGACCCTCACGCGCTCTCCAGGCGAGCAGGCAACAGGCGCGTAGCAGCGCCATTTTTCTCAAGGTTGAAGACTGGAGGTGCCGCCGTCCGTACCGTCCTCGGCCGCGGGCCCCGGAACCTCCCGGAACGCGTCCCCTGGTTCGGCCTGTTCCTCGTCGGAAATCGCGGGCTGGACGAGCAGGAAGCGCAGCTTGCCGCCCGCGGACAGCAGCTCCGGCGCGCCGAAGCGATTCTCCTCGGCCAGGCCCACCATCGTCACCCAGGCCCCCTTGCGCTCCGGCGCGACACAGTACAGCAGCGTTCCGGGCCGCACCCCTGGGGCATCCCGCACCGGGCCCTCGCAGTCCTTTCGGACCTGGAGGGCATAGGCCGCGAGCGGCTCCCCACGCACCAGGTAGGGAGGGCGGCCGAGCTCTTCCAGCAGGGGCTGGAGCACGCGAGGGTCCTCGGCCACCGCGTCCTGGGTGGACAGCGCCTGGGCGAGCTTGTGGAAGCGCTGCAGGCTCATGGACGCCATGTCCGTGGAGTCGATGGGGATGCGGCTCTCCGACAGGACCAGGTCCGCGAAGAGCGCGCCGACCAGGAGGATGGGCAGGAGCCGGTAGCCCTTGAAGTCCTCGACCTTGCCCCGCGCAAGTCCGCCCAGGACAACGACGGCGGTCGCCAGGGCGGCCAGCGCCAGCACCACCGCGGGGCGCACGGGCGAGGGCAGCTCGACGAGGGCCGAGACATCCGCGGTGCGAGCTCGCAGCGCGTCCGCGAGGTCCCCTCCGTAGATCCAGGCGATGGCGGCCAGGCTGAGCACATTGCCCAGCAGCGTCTTTCGGGAGGGAAGCTTCATCCGGCGAGTGTCCGTGCGGGGTCGGTGGCGGCGGCGCGGCGGCTGGGAAAGTAGGCCCCGGCCAGCGCGGCCAGGAGTCCCAGCACCACTCCACCCAGCACCACCGGCCAGGGGAAGGAGAAGAAGCTGTCGGGCTTGTACGGGAAGTTGGGCAGGTAGCCCGCGGCGAAGCGGTTGACGCCGAAGGAAGTGAGCAGCGCCACGGCGGTGCCAATGGCCCCGCCCACGAGTCCCACCACGGCGGCCTCGGCCAGGACGATGGCCCGGATGTCCGAGCGCGACGCCCCCACCGCCTGCATCACACCAATCTCCTTGGCGCGCGCGCGCACCGAGGCCGACAGCGCGTGGGCGATGTTCACCGCCGCCAGGATGCAGATGAGGATGGACAGCAGCGCCAGCGCGGAGGTCGTGAGCGCGACGGCCGCGCCCGTGTTCTCCGCCATGCGGCGCTCCTGGTCGTCGATCTCCAGGCCCATGGCCTTCACCGCGTCCACCAGCGCGGGCACCTTGGACGGGTCCGTGGCGACGAGCGTGACACCCGTGAAGGTGTCCGCGTCCACGCCCGCCTCGCGGTTGATGCGCATCGCTGTCTCCAGCGGAATGGTGATGCCGGCGAACATGGCCCGGTCCGACGCCCCCACCACCTGCGTCTGCGCGGAGCGGCTGGGTCCCGACGCGGAGTTCGCCGCCACGTAGGAGCGGTTGAACTCCACCGGGAAGCCGAAGCCGACAAGCATGCTCGCGGAGAGCTGCGGCAGCTTGCGCGCCGGGGCGAACGTCTTGTTGTACAGCTCCAGGAGCCGCGTGGAGACGAGCGCCGGAATCGGCTGCCCTTCACCCGGGTCCTTGAACTCGCCCATCTGCACGTCGCCCTTCACGAGCGCCGGCTCCACGCCCACCGCCAGCACCTCCATGCCCATGCGCAGCTTGGTGCCGAAGAAGGCCCCGTCGTAGCGGGTCACCGCGGGCACGCGCACGCTCATCTTCCGATGCGCCGCCTCCACGCCGGGCAGCGAGCGCAGGCGCTCCACCGCCTCCGCGTCCAGCTTGCCGCCCCCCAGCAGCGAGCCCAGCGACACCGCCGGGGGCACCACGTCCAGCAGTCGCGCGTCGGTGGGGAAGATCTTCTCGCGGATGACGCGGCCCACGCCCAGGCCCAGGCCGATGAAGAACACCAGCGTGCCCACGCCCATCGCCACGCCGAACGCGGAGAAGAAGGCCCCCCGGCGCTCGCGCGCGAGGCTCAGTCGCACCAGTCGAGACAGCGCGTCCAGTCTCACGGAGCACCTCCCAGGGCCGCGCGCTCCGGTGCGGGCTCTTCCACGAGCTTGCCCTCCTTGAGCCGCAACACCCGCCGCGCGGCCGCGCTCATCCGTTCCTCGTGTGTGACGGCGAGCACGGTGAGTCCCTCGCGGTGCAGCTCACGGAAGAGCTGAATGACCCCGTCGCCCGTGGTCGCATCCAGATTGCCTGTGGGCTCGTCACACAAGAGCAGCCGAGGTCCGCCGTAGAGGGCGCGGGCGATGGCCACACGCTGACGCTCGCCCCCGGACAGGCGCACCGGGGCGCGGTCCTTCTTCGCGCCCAGGCCCACGCGCTCCAGCAGGGCTTCCGCGCGCTTGACGGCGTCGGGAGTGCGCGGACCGAAGTACGAGGGCAGCAGTACGTTCTCCAGCGCCGACAGGTTGGGGATGAGGTGGAAGGACTGGAAGACGAAGCCCACGTGCGTGTTGCGGAAGCGCGCCAGGTCCTTGTCCTTCAGGCCCCCGAGCGTCACTCCGCCCACCTTCACCTCGCCCCGGTAGTCGACATCCAGGCCGCCCAACAGGTGCAGCAGCGTGGATTTGCCGCTGCCGGACGGGCCCACCACCGCGACGAAGTCCCCGGCTTCGACGTCCAGGGTCATTCCGTCGAGCACCCGCACCCGGGTGCCATCTCCATCCAGATATTCCTTGGTGACGTCTCGAGCGTGAATCACGGAGTGGCCGGCTGGGTCGTGGTGGAAGACGGCGAGGTGGGGGTGAGGCGCAGGGACATCTCCGCCTGGAGCGCGCGCTCCTTGCGAGACACGGACAGCGTCACGGCGCGAAGGTCATCGGTGGCCTCCAGCCAGCGCACGGTGGTGGCCTTGATGGCGAAGCCGCCAATGCCCCACGCCTCAGACGGGAGGTTCTTCACCGAGTCCGCCAGCCGGCGCAAATCCAGCACCGCGCTGAACGCGGCGTCCTGGCCCACGTCCTTCAGGTCCGAGGTCAGCGGCCCTTCGCCGGCCTTCGCCGCGAGGGCGGTGAGCGAGGCCTCCAACTGCGACTGGGGCGAGGCGACCAGCAACTTGCCGTTGGGCCCGAGCGCGAAGTGGGCGCCCTCCCCCGCGCGATACGAGGTGAGGTACACGCGCTGGCCCTTCAGGTCGGAGGCCTCCACCTTGGCGCCGAAGTCGCTGGAGATCTGCGGCAGCTTCTCCAGGAGGGCCTGCGTCCGCGTGGCGTCCTCCAGCTCCGACAGGGCCACCAGGTTGACGAAGCGGAAGGGGTTGGTGCGGCGCAAATCGAGCGCGGGCATGCCGGAGCCCAGCTGCACCTTGGGCGACAGCGACAGGCCCAGCACCGTGCCCGGCTTGAAGTTGTCGAGCACCTCCGCCTTCACATCGAGCCCGCTCTTCTGCACCGCGCGAGTCAGGTAGTCGCCCACGAGGTAGGGCCACACGCCGTCGAGCTGGGACGGGTCGCCCCGGAAGCGTGCCACGAAGAAGCTGTCCGGAGGCAGGAAGCCGCGCAGGTCCGCCGCGTCCTTCACCGGGTCCAGCGCGGCCAGCGACTCCTTCGTGTCCGGCCACGGCGCGTCCGCGTGGACGGTGACGGCACGGTCGTCGACGAGCCCGGTGAGCGTGAGCCCCTGCACGGTGCCCGCGGGGAGCAGCAGGCCCGCGCCGCCGGGGATGAACACGTGGAAGTCTCGCTTCGACGGCAGGCGCTGGAGCGAAGCGGCCAGCACGGGCTCCTTCGCGAGCGACCTTTCCTCGGCCTGGCTGGCCAGGGGGCGCAGCGATGCGACGGAGGGCCCCGCGCCCAGGAGCGCGAACTTCCCGCCGCTGATGAAGAGCAGGCCCAGCGCCGCGGCGGGGTGGCCCGGGCGGTTGAAGGTGACGAGCTTGCCGCCCACGCCGCTCTCCTCCTTCTTCTCGGAGGCTCCAAGTCGGGTGCGCGCGAAGCCGGCGAACGTCGCCTCGAGCTTCTCCGCGTCCCTGACACCCACGACGGAGATGGCGCGACCGTCACCGAGGATGGCCGCGCCAGCGCCCAGCTCGGGAGCGAGGCCCGCGGCCTCCAGGGCCTGACGGCTGCGCAGGTCGACGCCCACCTGCCGCATCACCGCATTCACATAGCCCTCCGCCGAGGAGAAGCTCTGGAGCTGGGCGGCGAAGGAGGCGACCTTCAGGTTCTGGAAGCGCGCCAGCTTCTCTCCGAGCGCTCCCAGGTCGTGGATGACGACGGAGGCTTGCGCATCGCGAGGCAGGTAGCGCGCGGGGCCGGAGGCCGTCGGGGCGACGGGCCCCTCGTCCTTGCCACAGCGTGAGCAGCCCGCGATGGCGAGCACGAGGAGGAGGGTCGGAAGCCAGGCTCGGCGGAACATGACGGCAGGACAGGACGGCTGGGGCGGAGAGTCAATGTATTCCTGTGCGCGGCGTACGTCCGCCTCCCTGCCAAGGGACCCGGATGATGGGCAGGCAACTTCCACGAGACTCGATGCCCGCCACAGAGGCTTCGGAGGGGAGGCCCCACCAGCAACCCGCGACGTCAATGCGACAGCAAGCCATGCCGCCAGATTGCCAATCTGACGGAGTCCCGAGGGCCACTCCAACGTGACCCGTCACGGGGCGCGAGGGCACGGCGATTGAAACACGAGCGATGCCCATTCGCCGAGGAGTCCCATGACGCTCATCGAGATGCTGGCGGTTCTGAGTGCCCTCGCGGGCGCCGTCGTCGGAGCCATCTTCGGGTGGCGTATCCATCCCGCCGTCAGCCTCGTGGGCCTCTTCGTCGGCGGAGGGCTGGGCATCAACGCCTGCCAGGGACTTCTCATGGGGGCAGTGACCGTCGGCATCCTCATGACGGAGGGCCCCCGTGGAGTCATTGCGTTCTGGAAGAAGCCCCTTCCTCCGCGAGACAGAGGAAGGGACGAGAAGCCCCCCTGATGCGCAACCCAGGCGAAGCTCCGCGACGACGCGTCAGCGCACCCGCGAGCCATGCGGCAGCGGGCCGCGAGTCTCCTCGGTGAACTCCAGGAACTGCTCCATCTGCCGCACGGACTCGTCGGTGGCCTCGGCCTCCGCGCTCAGCATGGTGAGCTGCCGGTTGACGACCTCCGGGTCCCGGATGGCGATCGACTGCTCGTGCGTCAGCCGCATCATGTCTTCGATGCCCGCGAGCTGGTGGCTGACCACTTCCCGGCTCTCGCTCGCCTGTTCGAAGCGCGCCAGCCGCTTGCGAAGAATATCCACCCGGTTCTGCTTCACGTCCTTCAGCCGGGGATTCGTCTCGCGCGCCACGTCCTCTTCCAGCTCCCGCACGTCCTTCTCCAGGTGTCCCCGGTCGGAGCTGTTGAGGTACGAGCGGTACTGGTTCAGCGTGGAGATGAGCCGCAGGAACGACGTCAGCAGTGCGTCCAGGCGCGGCTCGCTGTCGGACTCCAGCACCTTGCCGCCCGGCAGCTTGCGGTAGTTGGCGAGAATCTTTTCCTTGAGGCCAACGAGCTGCTGGTAGTGCTCGCGCTGCGACGGCGCCAGGTCCGCCAGCAGCGAGTCCACCGCCTTGCGCGCGGCCTCCGGGTCCGTGGGCTCCCGCGAGCGGATGGCCCGCTGGAAGCGCGGCATGGACGAGAAGAGGCCCAGGTACAGCCCCTCCAGCCCGAGCGCCAGCAAGGCGGGCAACGGCTCGCCCGTCAGCGCCGCCGAAGCGGCCGCCGTGCCCAACCCCACCAGGTTGGCCGGCAGCATGAATGCGGCCTTGATGTAGTTCGGCGACTTCTTCGCCACGTCCGACCTCCCCTTCCCGGCGCCCGGTCGACTTGCCTCAGGGACCGCGCGCCTCCGACACGTACTTCAACGCTCCCAGGTCCCTCGTATCCTCCGCGAGTGGCACCTGGGGTCCCTGCTTGAGCTTCTGGAAGAGCGCGGCGGCGCTCTGGTACAGCTCGTCATAGGTGACCGGCGCCTCGCCGGAAAGGCCGAAGAACGCTCGATTGTCCGCCAGTGTCGCGGGCGGCGCGCTGCGGATGGCCTCAATCGGGTCACCCAGGTACGGCGCCACCTCACCCAGCATCCGAGCCCCCGCCGTCGGGTCCTTCAGCACGCTCTGCCCCGCGTCCAGCATCCCGCGCAGCACCCGCCTCACCGCGTCCGGATAGCGCGCCGCGAAATCCCCCCGCGCCACCAGCACCGTCGCCACCAGGTGCGGCGCATCCGCCGTCGTCGCGAGCACCGCGCCGCCCCGGTCCTTCGCCGCCAGCTCCACGTCGCCCCACAGCCCCACCACCGCGTCCGCGCGGCCCTCGCGCAGCGCTCGCCCGGCATCCAGCGTGGAGGGCAGGTCCACCCAGCGCACGTCCGTCGTCCGCAGCCCCGCCCGCGCCAGCACCCACAGCGCGAAGTAGTGCGTGGAGCTGAACGGATAGACGCCCACGCGTTTGCCTCGCAGGCTCGCCAGGTCCGTCACACCCACCGCCGCGAGCGCCTCCTGCCCGCGGCTTCGTCCCGCCAGCAATATCGTCCTCGGCGCCGCGTCCCGCAGGCCCGGGGCCCACGACGCCAGCCGGTCCACCGACAGCATGGCCATGTCCACGCCGCCATTCTCCGCGCCAATGGCCAGGGCCTGCCGCAGCTCCTCCTCTCGGCCGAAGAGCACCGCCCGCGCGTCCAGCGCATAGGCCGTCTTCAGGAAGCCCTGCGCCGCGTTCGGAGGGGGCGCGGGGTTGTCCAGCGTCGTCGCCCCACCGGCCGCCACGAGCAGCCCCGCCGCCGAGCCGCGCGGCGTGAAACCGATGAGCACCGGCCGCAGCGGCACGGACGCCACGTCCGCCACCGGCGCCGACACGCCCGCGGGAAAGTCTCCGGGAGACAGGCGGATCGCCTCGCGCACGGAGGGAAAGAAGCGCGCCTGGAGGGTGTCCAGATATCCCATGCGGGATGCGAGCACCCAGCCCGCGCCCAACGCGCACAGGAACAGGAAGAGAAAGAGACCTGGCCCACGGTGGAGCTTCATCCGTCAGTTCCCAGGTCTCTTCCCTTCATCATGATGCCGACCGCCGGGGCCTACTCGACCCCGACCTTCTTGCCGATGGTCTTCCCCGTCTGTCCACTCACGTCAGACACCGGGGCGGGGCTCTCCATCAGCCCCATCTCCATCTTGAACTGCTTCACCAGCTCGTTGGCCTGGATCTTCTCGGCCTCTTCCTCAATCTGCGCGGACTGGTGGTCCACCGACTCGAGCGCCATCTGCATGCGCGCCTCGTTCACGGCGGTCCGCTCCTCCACCTTGCGCAGCATCTCGTCGTGCGTCGAGTCGATGCCGGCGACGGTGAAGGACTCCATCGTGTCGGCCACCTTGGCCTGCCACTTGGCGCGTCGCGCGTCGCGAATGGCCGTCATGGCCTCCGCCGTCTTCTTGTCCTTCTCCCGCATGAACGCCTTCTTGACGTTCAGCGCCTTCTCGTACGCCAGCCGCGCCGTCTCCAGCTGCGCCTCGTTGCGCGCCAGCGCTTCCTTTTCCACCTGGAGCTTCGTCGCGTACTGCGCCGCCAGGTCGTCGCGACCGGCCTGGATGGCGGCCTTCACCTTGGCCGTCAGCCCGCGCACGTCGTCCTTGTACTTGGTGTTCTCCTTCTCCAGCAGCGTCACATTCGCCCGGACCATGGCGATGGACTCATTCATCTTCGGGACCTGGTCGTTCAGGTCACGGATGTTCTGCTCGAGGATGAGCTCCGGATCCTCGATGGAGGAGACGAAGAAGCCCGCGAAGCTGCGCAACGCCCTCTTGAGTCTGTCCCACATATCGCCGGTCTACCTCCGTCCAGACCTACTTCCAGCCACCTTACACGAACTCAGGGGGGAGCAAGCAGCCGCATCCACCCCTCTGATCAGTGCTACGCGAACTCACCTAAGGCGATTGCCCACCACCCACAAGTCCCATCGCGCCTCCCTGCTCGCACGCCGCCAGTGAGGGCCCGCGAGCCGTCCCCTGGCGGCCTCCCCCAAGTGGGGGACTTGCCCCGGCGCCGGGAAGCGGGGAAAACCCTGCCCCAGTGGACAGTGCGTTGGGTTGGACCCACTCCTCCTTCGATGACTCGCTGGCGCGCGCCGTGGACGCCCAGCGACGAAGCGTGCTGGGCACGGGCGCGGCGGTGCGGCTCGTCGGCGCGACGCTCTTCCTGATTCTCACCACCACGCTGTGGCTGACCGGCGGCGAGGACTGGAGCCCCTACCCGCTCCTGCTGGTGCCCTATGTGGGCGTGGCGACGGTGCTCTTCGTCGTGCGCAACCGCCCCGAGGCCAGCTGGCTGGGCATCGTCCAGTCCCCCGTGGACGTCGCCCTCGTCTATGGCCTGCAGCACCTGGCCCTCCCCATCTCGCCCTTTCCAGCCGGGGTGGCGGGCTTCAGCCTGGGCCTCTTCGCCCTCGTCGTGACACTCAGCGGGCTCGCCCTGCGCCCCACCGTCGTCTACGGCACGGCCGCGCTGTCGTCGGTGGCCCAGGCGGCGCTGATGCGTGAGGCGGGCGTCGGCTGGGGCGCGGTGGTCATCGCCGTCGTCACCCTGATGATGGTCGCGGCGGTGAAGCACTACGGCACCGGGAGGGTGCGCGTGCTCGCGGTGGCCCTCACCCGCGCGGAAGTGGACAGCGCCCTGGAGGCCCGCCGGTTCCAGGAGGTCGAGGAGGCCCGGCGCATCATCGCCAGGATGCTCGACGAGGAGCACGCGAAGAACGACGAGCTCCGGGCGCTCCAGCACGACAAGGAGCTGCTGACGCAGTTCCTCGTCCATGACCTTCGCTCGCCCCTGTCGGCGCTGACCATGACGCTGGCCTGGATGGAGCAGGAGCTCCCCCAGGGCCACCTCCACGAGTCCGCGCGCACGGGCCTGGCCGTCACCGCGCGCCTGGACCGGATGATCACCGACATGATGGACGTGCCCCGGCTGGAGCAGGGCCGGCTGGAGCCCCGCAAGGTGCCGCTCGACATGGGCCGATTGCTGGAGGACGTACGCCGCTCGCTGGAGAACGTCGCCCGCGCCCGCAAGCTCACCCTGGACGTCGTCGCGCCCCGAACGCTGGCACTGCACGGAGACCCGGAGCTGCTCGTCCGCGTGGTGGAGAACCTGGCCACCAATGCCCTGCGCTACGCGCCCACGGGCGGCCGCGTACGGCTGGAGGGCGGCACCGACGCCCAGGGCGCATGGCTGGCGGTGCGCAACGACGGCCCGCCGATTCCGGGCGAGCTGCGCGCGCGCCTCTTCGACAAGTACGTGCAGGGCGACCAGGAGCGAGACAACCGCCGGGGCTACGGCCTGGGGCTGTACTTCTCCCGACTGGCCGCGGAGGCCCACGGAGGAACGCTCTCCGTGGAGGACACCCCGGACTGGCCCACGTCCTTCGTGCTGCGGCTACCGACCGCCTGAACCCCGGGCGCGCTGCCGACGGCGGAGGATGCGCTCGACGTTGGACTTCGCGCTGGCCATCACCGACGACGCGTCCAGCGTGGTCAGCACGCCGTCCTTCAACACCGGCTTGCCGTCGATGAAGACGTGCGTCACGTCGCTGCCGCGCGCGGAGTGCACCAGCGGAGCCAGGATGTCCTCGGCCGAGGGACCGCAGTGCAGACCGCTCACGTCCACGACGGTGATGTCCGCGCGCTTGCCCTGCTCGAGCGAGCCCACCTCGTCCTCCAGCCCCAGCGCCCGGGCGCCGTTCAGCGTGGCCATCTCCAGGACGCGCAGGGGCGTCATCGCGCGAGGCCCCACGCGCGGGTTGTGCAGCACCGCCGCGAGCCGCATCTCGTGGAAGATGTCGAGCGTGTTGTTGCAGGGCGCGCCATCCGAGCCCAGCGCCACCGTCACGCCGGCCTCCAGCAGCTCCGGTACCTTGGCGATGCCCGAGGCGAGCTTGAGGTTGGAGCCGGGGCAGTGGCACACCACGGTGTGCGTCTCGCGGATGAGTTCCTGCTCCTCCGCGGACAGCCACACGCAGTGGGCCAGCGTCACGTGCCGCCCCGTCAGCCCCAGCGTGTGGAAGAAGTCGACGTTGTCCCGGCCGCCCGAGTACTGGCGCACCGCGTCCGTCTCCTTCGCGTTCTCGCTGGCGTGGGTGTGGATGCGCACGTTGTGCTCGCGCGACAGCTTCGCCACCTCGCGCATCAGCTCCGGCGTGCAGGACAACACGAAGCGGGGCGCGAAGGCGTAGCGCAGCCGCCCCTCGTGCGTGCCGTGCCAGCGCTCCAGCAACGCCAGGCTGTGGGCCAGCGACTCCGCGGTGGATTCGCGCAGGCCGTCGGGTACGTTGGCGCCCGCGTCCATCATCGCCTTGCCACCCACCAGCCGGAAGCCGGAGTCCCGCGCGGACTCGAAGACCGCGTCGTAGTGATGCACGCTGCCCATGTCGAGCGCGGCCGTGGAGCCCGAGCGGATCAACTCCGCGAAGGTCAGGTCCGCCGACGCGCGCATGGAGGCCGCGTCGTGGGACGCCTCGAAGGGCCAGATGCGCTCGCGAAGCCAGTCGAGCAGCTCCATCCCATCCGCGCGGCCCCGGAACAGCGTCTGGCAGGCGTGCAGATGGCCATGGATGAGGCCCGGCAGCACCACCTTCCCCGCCACGTCCACCACGCGCCGCGTTCCACGGGCCTTCAGGCCCCGTCCCACCTTCGCGATGCGCCCGTCCTGGACGAGCACATCAGCGCCCACGAGCACCTCTCGCTCGCGGTTCATCGTCACCACGGTGCCGCCGGTCAGAAGCAGATCCACGGGTGCTCAGGCTCTCTTAGAGGAAGTCCTTGGTGAAGGCGTGCGGCAGCAGCTCGCCCAGGGAGTAGCGCATCTCGTCCCCTCGAGGGGTGCGGCTGCGCACCTGCATTTGCGGCGTGCCGAACTCGGCCATCACCTGCCGGCACATGCCGCACGGCGGGACGGGTGTGGCCGTGTTCGCGACGACCGCCACCGCCACCGGCTGGGAGCGGCCCTGCGCCACGCCCGCGGCGAACGCATTGCGCTCGGCGCAGACCGTCAGCCCGTAGGTGGCGTTCTCCACGTTGCAGCCGGACATCACGGAGCCGTCCGCGTACAGGACGGCGGCCCCTACCGGGAAGCGGGAGTACGGCACGTGCGCCCGCTCGCGCACCCGGGTGGCCTCTTCGAACAGCCGCTCCCAGGGAATCTCATCCGCCATGTCGCCGCCTTCCTAGGTGACGGGGTGGGCCTCAGCGAGGTTCGCCCGCGAGCCGCATGTCGTCCAGGTGGCGGGCGATGGCCAGCTCCGCCTCCACCGGCAGGTCCACGAAGCGCACGTGCGCGGCGGGGCCCTGCGGGCCATCCGTCACGTGGAGCACTTCGCCCTTCGCCTCCACTTCGTCGGGAAGGATGGGCAGCGTGAAGCGCACCTCCACCTGCGCGCCCGCCTCCAGTCCGGGGCCATTCCAGGCGCAGCCGCCCAGGGACAGGTCCCCATCCCGTGCCTCGAAGTCCGCCGAGCTGCCCGCCCGGCGCACCTTCAGGCGCATGGGAATCCGGGGGGAGTCGCGCCGGTCCTCGGCCTTGTCGCTCATCGAGTTGTTCCTCTCGGCCATCGCCGTTCCAGTCCTGCCGCTCATGCCCGTACCACCGCCGGAAGCCCCTTGGAGGTGGCCCGCCCCCGGGGCCACGCGCGCGGCTCACCGGGCCCGGCCAGCGGGGCGTCCTCTGGGAGGTCGAAGCCCACCCTCGGCTCCCCCTTCCAGGTCCCCCGGCGAACGGCCACGGCCGCCTGCGTCACGTGTCCATGAAGCACCATCCGCCACCCATCATACGCTTGCCCACCCGCCAGGGAGGCGCCGAATTTCATCCCCCGCGTGGGTTCCCCCAGGAATGTCCTGTACCAGGAGTGCCCCCTCTTTGCGCCCTGCGTCGAACCCGGCGGCCCCCCAGGGCCCGCTCACGCCCCCCGGAACGCACCCCGAGGGCTCAAGGGGGGACATCCTCGTTCCGGGTGTCCCACCACTCCTCGCCATAGCTGATGAAGATCTGCTCGCCGGGGTGGATGTCCCTCAGGGCGTAGAAGGTGAAGATGTCGCGGTCCACCGCGCGGTAGTACGCGGCGGTGGGCTCCTTCGCGTGGTTGTAGAGCATGCCGTAGCCCAGCACGAGCGCGACCCAGTCCCCCGCGGGCTGCTGCTCGCGCTCGCCCCAGCGAATCTGGAAGACGTAGTCGTCGAGCGGCGGATGCCGCGTGTGCTTCTGCAGCATCTTGAGGTAGCGACACTCCTCGATGAGTTCGCCCGCCTTGATGAACTCATCGGTGAAGACGCCGAAGCCCCACTCGCAGGGCCGGACCTTCACTCCTGGATGGAGATACAGCGCTTCGCCCGTGTTCATGCGTCCCTGCCGCCGTTGGGGCCAGAAAGATGCCGCGTTCCGGGGCCGACGTGAAGGACCGAGCGAAGCCTCCTCGACCACCGGAGGGGACGGCGAACTTCCTCAGGCGGGCGGCCACGCGAGCAGGGAGGTCCGGGCCACGCGCCGCAGGTCCTCGCGACTGGCTCCCGTGGCGGCCTGGACGGCCATGCCCTGCGAGACGGTGGTGAAGTAGCGCGCCAGGTCCGCGCAGTCGACGTGCGCCGGAACGTCCCCCTCGCGCTGCCCCTGCTCGATTCGCTCGCGAAGGGCCTGCTCTCCCGCCGCGCGCCTCGCCGCCAGCTCCCCCTGGATGGGGGCGGCATCCGCGCCGCTCACCAGCGCGCCCTGCACGGTGATGCAGCCCTTGGGCTCCCGGGGCAGCGTCTGCGCGTCCGCCAGCCCGAGCAGCAGGTGCTCGACGGCGGCGCGGGCCGTGGGCCTGGCGAACGCGTCCCGATAGAGGACCAGATGGCGCTCGACGTAGCGGTCCAACGCCTTGCGGAACAGCGACTCCTTGTTGCCGAACGCCGCGTACAGGCTGGGCCGGTTGATGGCCAGATGCTCCGTCAGGTCCGACAGCGAGGTGCCCTCGTACCCCTGCCGCCAGAACAGGCGCAGCGCACGGTCCAACGCCTCATCCACGTCGAAACCCCGGGGACGCCCCACCTGGGCGGCTGCCGTCTTCGGTTTCATACCGTTCGATACTAATCCCCTTGACGGCTCCGGGCCAGGACTCTACATCTATACCAATCGGTACACATCCCGCGTCTGGGCTCGGGCGGGACCGCGCGGAGCGCGCCTGGGTGTGTCCAATTCAGTACCGACAAGTACACAACCTGGAAGGAATGACGAACATGGCCAAGAAGCTCGCAGGCAAGGTGGCGCTGGTGACGGGGGGTTCTCGGGGGATTGGCGCGGCGACGGCGCGGGCGCTCGCGCAAGAAGGGGCGGATGTGGCCATCAGCTACGTCGCCTCGGCGGAGAAGGCCCAAGCGCTCGTGCGGGAGCTGGAGTCCCAAGGCGTCCGGGCGGCGGCCTTCCAGTCCGACCAGGGCGTACCGGCGGAGGCAGCGAAGCTGGTCCAGACAGTCACCCAGCGCTTCGGTCGGCTGGACATCCTCGTGAACAACGCGGGAGTGGCCACGCCAGGAGCGGTCGACAGCCCGGAAAGCGATGCGGTGGCGTTCGAGCGACAGCAGAACATCAACGTCCACGGGGTCATCGCGGCCATCCGCGAGGCGGTCAAGGTGATGGGCCAGGGCGGGCGCATCATCACCGTGGGCTCCAGCATCACCGGGCGCGTGGGCATGGCCGGCATGGCGGACTACACGGCGACGAAGGCGGCGGTGGTCGGCTACACCAAGGGCGTGGCGAGAGACCTAGGCCCCAAGGGCATCACCGTCAACGTGGTGCAGCCGGGCTTCACGGCCACGGACATGTCCTCCGGCCTTGAGCCGATGAAGCCCGCCATCAACGCGGCCATCGCCCTGGGCCGCTTCGGCCGTCCCGAGGAGATCGCCGACAGCATCGTGTTCCTCGCGGGCCCGGGTGCCACGTACATCACGGGCACCGTGCTCAACGTCGACGGCGGCCACGGCGCGTAGGCGCACGGGCCATCACCGTCACGAGGGGCCAGGCACCGGACCCCGAGCCGCGCGGGCTCGAGGTCCGAGCCGCCCTACTCCACCCGCTCGCGCACCAGCGGACGGGGGGCGGGGGCGGCGTCGCCGAAGTGGTAGGCCGCCAGCAGACGGGCCTTCACGCCCTCCACCGGAGCTTCGTCGTTGTAGTGCACGCGGACCACGGGCTCGCCCTTCACCACGGCCTCGCCCGTCTTCTTCAAAAGGGTGAAGCCCACGGCGGGGTCTATCTTGCTGTCCACCCGCTGACGGCCCGCGCCGAGCGCCACGCCCGCGAGGCCCACGCCCTCCGTGTCGATGCCCGTCACATACCCTCCACGGGGCGCCACCACGTCCACCGTGGAGCGCGCCTGGGGCAGGAGCGAGTAGTCGTCGATGGAGCGCGGGTCTCCGCCCTGCGACAGGACGATTTCCTTCAGCTTGCGCAGCGCGCTGCCATCCGCCACGGACTTGCGCAGCTTCTCGCGCGCCTCCTCCACGGTGGCGGCCTTCTTGCCGAGCACCAGCATCTCCGCCGTCAGCGCGTAGGTGATTTCGGTGTAGTCGTCCGGGGCCTCGCCACGGAGCATGTCCACCGCCTCCATCACTTCCAGGGCGTTGCCCACCTTGCGCCCGAGCGGCTGGTCCATGTCCGTCAGCAGCGCGACGACCTTGCGCCCCATCTCCGCGCCCAGGCCAATCATCGTCCGGGCCAGCGTGCGGGCATCCTCGTCGCGCTTCATGAACGCGCCGCTGCCGACCTTGACGTCCAGCACCAGCGCGTCGATGCCCTCCGCCAGCTTCTTGCTCATGATGGAGGACGCAATCAGCGGGATGCAGTCCACCGTCGCCGTCACATCACGCAGCGCGTAGAGCTTCTTGTCCGCGGGCGCCACCTGCGCCGTCTGGCCAATCAGGCAGCAGCCCACCTCGCGCACCAACCGGCGGTACTCGGACGTCGACAGATTCACGTTGAAGCCGGGGATGGACTCCAGCTTGTCCAGCGTCCCGCCCGTGTGGCCCAGGCCCCGGCCCGAAATCATGGGCACCGGCACCCCGCACGCCGCCGCCAGGGGCGCCAGGCTGAGCGACACCTTGTCGCCCACTCCGCCCGTCGAATGCTTGTCCACCTTCACGGCCGGGGTGTCGGACAGGTCCAACACCTCGCCCGACTCCAGCATGGCGCGCGCCCAGGCGCCCAGCTCTCGGGAGTCCAGCCCCCGGAAGAAGACGGCCATGCACATGGCCGCCATCTGATAGTCCGCTACCGTTCCCGCCGTATATGCCTGGATGAACGCGCGGATGTCAGCCGGCTCCAGCCGGCCCCCATCCCGCTTCGACTTGATGAGCTCGTAGGGTTGCACGGGGACTGCCCATACCAGGAACCCGGGCCCCCATGCACTTCCGCGAAAGGCGCCTCCGCATCTGGTAGATAGCCAGCCATGACGCTTCGCCTTCAGGTCCTCGCCCTCACGGCGCTCCTCTGCGCCTGTTCCAAGCAGAAGGAAGAGACGCCCCCCTCCGGCGCTTCGGCCCCCGCCTCCGCTCAGCAGGAGGCGAAGAAGCCGCTTCCCGTGGGCCTCGTCATCGACGTGGGCGGCCGGGGTGATCACTCGTTCAACGACGCCGCCCTGCGCGGCCTGGAGCTGTGGGCCGCCGGCAAGCGCTACGAGGGCGGCAAGTACGTGGACGCCACGCCCGACGACGTGCGCAAGTCCCTGCCCGGCCACCTGGCCTCCATCGCGTCCACCCTCCAGCCCCTGCCCATCCAGCCCGTCGTCCTCCAGAGCAAGGCCCAGGAGGACTACGTCCCCAACCTCCAACTGCTCGTGGACCGGGGCTCCCAGCTCACCATCGGCAACGGCTACCTGCTGGCCAACGCCGTGCGCAGCTCGGCCCAGGAGAACCCCCAGGCCCGCTTCCTGCTCATCGACAGCCAGGTGCTGGATGCCCAGGGAAAGACGCTGCGGCTGCCCAACGTGCGCACCGTCCTCTTCAAGGAGCACGAGGGCAGCTTCCTCGTCGGCGCGCTGGCGGGGCTGGTGACGAAGACGAACAAGGTGGGCTTCGTGGGCGGCATCGAGGTGCCCCTCATCCAGCGCTTCGAGGTCGGCTATCGCGCCGGCGTGAAGACGACGAAGCCCGAGGCGGCCCAGGCCCTGATGTCCGTCTACACCGGCAGCTTCAACGACATGGCCGCGGGTAAGCAGGTGGCGCAGGACCTCATCGCCAAGGGCGCGGACGTCATCTTCCACGCGGCGGGCTCGGACGGCATCGGCGTCATCCAGGCGGTGAAGGAGGCGCGCGCGGCCGGCAAGAGCGTGTACGCCATCGGCGTGGATTCGGACCAGTCGCACGTGGCGCCGGAGGCCATCCTGACCTCCATGCTGAAGCACACGGACCTGGTCGTCTACCAGGCCGCGAAGGACCTGGTGGACGGCAAGTTCACCGCCACCGAGCAGGTGCTGGGCCTCAAGGAGAACGGCGTGGCCATGGCCGAGGTCCGGGTGGACTTCCCGGGCAAGGCGGAGGCGCTCCAGAAGGTGGAGGCGCTGCGCCAGCGCGTCGTCTCCGGACAGCTCCAGGTGCCTTCCGTCCCGGCGGACCTCGCCACCTTCCAGGCCGCCGCGCCCTGATTTCCCTTCGACACATCCAGAAGCGCTTCGGCGCCGTCACGGCGCTGGTTGACGTGTCCCTCGATATCGGCGCGGGCGAGCTGCTCGCGGTGGTGGGAGAGAACGGCGCGGGCAAGTCCAGCCTGATGAACGTCCTCTACGGGCTCTACCATCCGGACTCGGGCGAGGTGTCCGTGCACGGTAGGTCCGTGCGCCTCAAGAGCCCTCGGGACGCGATTGCCCTGGGCATCGGCATGGTGCACCAGCACTTCATGCTCGTGCCCACGCTGACGGTGGCGGAGAACGTGGTGCTCGGCCGCGAGCCCACCCGCCGGGGGCTGTTCGACTGGGAGCGCGCCGTCAGGGAGGTCGCCGCCACCTGCGAGCGTTTCGGCTTCGTGTTGGACCCGCGCGCCCGCGTGGACACGCTCACGGTGGGCTCGCAGCAGAAGGTGGAAATCGTCAAGGCGCTGCACCGGGGCGCCCAGGTGCTCATCCTCGACGAGCCCACCGCCGTCCTCACCCCCCAGGAAGCCGACGAACTGGCCCGCGTCATGCGCGGCCTCGTCGCGCAGGGGCGCACCGTCGTGCTCATCAGCCACAAGCTGAAGGAAGTGCTCGGCGTGGCGGACCGCATCGCCGTCATGCGGCGCGGCCGACTGGTGGCGGAGGTGAGGCCCTCGGAGACGTCGGCGACGGCCCTGGCCGCCCTGATGGTGGGCGAGAGCCAGCGCGCCGTGACGGGCCACGCGGCGGCCTCGGGTGAGAAGCTCCCCAGCGACGCCCTGATGGAGGCGGTGGGGCTCCCGGTGCGAGGGGACGACGGAAGGCCCGCGCCAGGCGGCGGTGAGAAGCCCGGCGACGTCCTGCTGGAGGCAACGGGACTCCAGGCCCGAGGCGACAACGGGTGCCCCGCGCTGCGCGGCGTGGACCTGACGGTGCGCGAGGGAGAAATCGTCGGCATCGCCGGCGTGGACGGCAACGGACAACGCGAGCTGGCCGAAGTGCTCACCGGCCTGCGTCCGCTGACCGCGGGTGGCGGCACGCTGCTCGGAGGAGCGCTGACGGGGCTCACGCCCGCCCAGGCGCGAGCGCGCGGCGTGGGCCACGTGCCCGAGGACCGGCTGCGCCGCGCGGTGGTGAAGGCGCTCAGCGTGGAGGAGAACATCGCCCTGGGACGCCACACGGGGCCGCCCTTCGCGCGGGGCCTGTGGATTGATTTCGCCGGGCGCCGCGAGCGGGCCCAGACGCTCCTGGCCTCATACGACGTGCGCCCGCCCGAGCCGACCCTGCCCTTGCAGGCCCTGTCGGGTGGCAACCAGCAGAAGGTCGTCGTGGCGCGCGAGCTGGATGCCCGGCCGCGTCTGCTCGTGGTGGTGCAGCCCACGCGAGGCCTGGACATCGGCGCGGTGGCGCAGGTGCATGCGCGGCTGCGCGAGGCGCGGGCCCAGGGGACGGGAGTGGTGCTGGTGTCACTGGACCTGGAAGAAGTGCTGGCCCTGGCGGACCGCGTCTATGTGCTCTTCGAGGGCCGCGTGACGGGCCAGTTCACCCGGGCCGAATACGACGAGCGGGAGATGGGACGTCGCATGCTGGGAGCGGAGCAGGCCCATGGGTGAGCGGACACGGCAGGCCCTGCCCTCGGTGCTGTCGGTGCTGTTGTCGCTGGTGGTGTGCTGGCAGCTCATCGCCCTCACCCGGGACACGGACGGCACGGCGGTCGCCACGGCGGCCTATCTCGAGATGCTCTGGGGCGGCATTGGCGACTGGCCCCGGTTCCTCGAGGGTGCCGCCGTCACCGTCCTCACCCGGCCCCTGGGCGAGGCGGCGATGAAGGCGGCGCTGCTCACCCTCACCGGCCTGTCCGTCGCGGTGGCCTTCAAAGTGGGCCTGTTCAACATCGGCGCGCAGGGACAGATGCTGCTCGGCGCGCTCGCCGCCGCGGTGGTCGGCGCGCACGTGGCCCTGCCCGGCATCCTGCACATCCCGGCCGCGCTCCTCGGCGCGGCCGTGGCCGGGGCCGCCTGGGCGGGGATTGCCGGCGCGCTCAAGCTGTACCGGGGCGTGCACGAGGTCATCTCCACCATCATGCTCAACTGGGTGGCGGTGCGACTGGTGGACAACTGGCTCGTCGTCGGGCCGTTGCGCGGCGTGGCCGAGGCCGGCGCCTCCATCTCCGGCACGGCGGAGATCCACCCCACCTCGCAGCTTCCACGACTGCTGGGTGACAGCTCCCGCCTCAACCTGGGCTTCATCCTCGCCGTCGTGGCGGCGGTGACGGTCTGGGCGTGGCTTGCGCGCACCCGCTCCGGCTTCGAAACGCGCGCGGTGGGCCTGGGTGATGAGGCGGCGCGGGCCGCGGGCATCCCCGTGGCGCGGCGCGCGGGGCTCGCCATGGCGCTGGCCGGAGCGCTCGCGGGACTCGCTGGCGCGGTGCTCGTGCTGGGCACCGAGGGCCGCTATCCGGGCACGCTCGGCGCTCCCTACGGCTTCGACGGCATCGCCATCGCCCTCATCGGCAACAACCACCCGCTGGGCGTGGGCGCCGCGGCCCTCTTCTTCGGTGTTCTGCGAGCGGGTGGCACGCGCATGCAGCTGCTCGATGTGCACAAGAGCTTCCCCGAGCTCATCCAGGGCCTCGCGCTGCTCTTCGTGGCCGGACGCCTCATCTGGCTGGCGGCGCTGCGCCGTCGAAGCACCCCGACAGTCGCCACGGCCGCGCCGCCTGCTCCGGCCGCGCAGGTGCCCCATGCTTGAAATCATCCACCGGCTCCTGTTCGCCACGCTGGACGCGGCCCCCGCGCTCGTCTTCGCCGCCCTGGGCGCGGTGCTCTCCGAGCGCGCGGGCGTCGTCGCCGTGGGCGTGGAGGGGATGATGCGCGTGGGCGCCTTCTGCGCCGCGGTGGCCGCGCTCGTCATGCCCACGCCGCTGGCCGTGGGCGTCGGAATGCTCGCGGGCGCGACGCTGGCGGCGGTGCACGGCTACCTGTGCATCCGCTGGCGCTCGGACCAGGTGGTGTCCGGCATCGCCCTCAACCTCGTGGCCCTGGCGGGCGGCACCTTCCTGCTCGAGACGCACTTCGGGCCCAACGGGACGCCCCCCATCCAACAGCTCGCCCCCTGGAACTGGCCCGAGCTCGCCTCGGTGCCCGTGCTGGGCGCGCTCTCCGGCCACGCCGCGCCCACGTACCTGGCGCTGCTGTTGCCGCTGCTGCTCCAGGGGATGTTGACTCGCACGCCCCTGGGACTCCGCCTGCGCGCCGTGGGCGACAAGCCCCACGCGGTGGCCACCCTGGGACTTTCCGTTCCTGCTTTGAGGTGGGGCGCGGTGCTGGGCGGTGGACTGCTCGCGGGCCTGGGTGGCGCCGTGCTCTCCACCACCGTGCTGGACCGCTTCGAGCAGCACACGCCCGCGGGCCTGGGCTTCATGGCCCTGGCCGCCATGGTGTTCGGCCGCTGGACACCCCTGGGCGCCTTCTTCGCCGCGGCCTTCTTCGCCTTCGGCAACGCGCTGCGAATCGGCCTCGCCTCCAGCGCCCCGGGCCTCCTGGACGTCGTCCCCCAGGGCGTCCTGCTCGCGCTGCCCTACCTCCTCACCCTCCTGGTCCTCGCCTTCCAGGGCCAGCGCAACAGCACCCCTGCCTCACTCGGCGTCCCATACGAGCAGGAGTCCCGCTGAGGTCACCAAACCAGTGCGAGTCATTCTATACCCGGGTATAGAATGATTCCTGGTCAGGAGTGACCCCCAGGTGTCTGGTGGCCAACGTCCTCTCCTTCGGATGGTGGAGAAAGACGACACTCCAACCCCCTGCCGTTATTGGATGGAACTCCGGGTTTCTCCGGGATTGAGACACGGGGCGTCGGAAATCACGACGGCACGCGCCTCGCATAATGAGGTCAGGTCGGGCCGCGCCGGATTGGAATCAGGCCACCGGGGGGGAGGCTTCATCCAATCTGTCGCAAGGTCCGGAGGGACTCCTTGTGAAACCCGGGCCCGGTCGGTCCGGTCAACACGGCGGGGGTGGGTGATGCTGGATACGACGGGAACGACCGAGACGTACAGACCCCGCGTTTTGGCGGTGGACGTGGAGTCAGAAGGCATGGAGCGGCTGTGCTCCATCCTGGCCCCCGCGGGCTACGACGTCCTGCCAGCGCGTGGGAGCGGGGCCCGACAGGCCGCGGACCTGGTGCTGCTGGACGTGGAGCGTCCGGGGACGGATGGGCTGGCGGCGTACCGACGGCTCCAGGCGGAGCTGGGTGCGCTGTCTGTGCCGGTGCTGATGCTGACCCGCAGGGCGGACCGCCAGACGCGGCGACAGGTGCTGGAAGCCGGAGTGGATGATCTGCTGACCACGGAGCCGTTGGATCCGCTGGAGCTGAAGGTCCGCGTGCACACGCTGCTGGAGCTCAAGGCGCACCGCGACCGCGGTGGGCAGCGGGCCGAGGAGCTGTTGGATCCACGCACCCGCTGGGTGGAGATGGAGCGACTGGCGCGCGTGGGCACGCTGGCGGCGGATGTCGCGCAGAACCTGGGTCACATCGGCGAGGGCCTCCAGCGGGCGCTGGGGCACGTGCGCGAGCGCGCGCTGCAGGGCCTGCCGCCGGACGTGGACGAGCTCAAGAAGCTGGGTGTCGCCGGCGAGCAGATGCGGCTGTACGGCCAGCACCTGCTCTCGCTGGGCCCCACCAACCCCAAGGACATCCAGCGCTTCGACCTGCGGGAGCTGGTTCCCGGGGTGGTGGAGCGGGTGCGGGGCAACGGCCGTCTGGGCGCCGCCGAAGTGACGGTGGTGCTGCCGGAGGACCCCATCGCCGTCGTGTTCAACCGCCGCCAGTTGGAGCAGGTGCTGGTGGAGATCCTCGCCAACGCGGCGGAGGCCGTGGAAGACGTGATGGACCGGCCGCGTCGCATCCACGTGGGCGTGGAGCTGCCGGACATGTTCGGCGACTTCGGCCCGCGCCTGTTCGTGAAGGACACGGGCATCGGCATCTTCGAGGACGAGCTGCAGGCCGTCTTCGAGCCCTACTACACGACGAAGCCGCCGGAGAAGGGCGCCGGGCTGGGCCTCACCGTGGCGCGCGCCCTGGTGGAGTCCATGGGCGGCAAGCTGACGGTGCAGAGCCGCGTCAACCTGGGCAGCACCTTCACGGTGGAGCTGCCCGAGCAGACGTCCTCCTGGTAGGCCCGAACCGGCGCGTCGCCTAGAAGCGGTAGGCGATGCCGAAGAGGGCTTCCATGGCGAACTCGCTCTCATCCCAGTCGGGGATGAGCGAGGGGCCCATGCGCAGGTTGAAGGTGGCCGCCAGCCGGCTGTCGATGAAGTACTCCAGCCCGCCGCCCACCAGGATGGGGATGACGGGGCCGATGCCCTCCCCGAAGTAGACGTGGAAGGGCATGTCGATGCCCACGTTCACCATCAGCGCGCTGGACACGGGGATGCCCACGACGAAGGCCACCGGCAGCGCCAGGCCCACGTCCGTGTCGCCGTCGTCGAAGTAGAAGAGCGGCCCGGGCTGGAAGGTGAGCGCGAAGGAGACCTGGTTCGTCTTCGCCAGCTCCAGCCGCATCCACGCCTGCAGCTTGATGCCGGGCGAGGTGTGGCGCACCCAACCCTCGCGGCCCCAGTTGAAGCTGAACTTGCCGCCGATGTCGAAGCGCTCCGAGCTGCCGTGGAGCACGCCCAGCGTGAGGCCGGGCCAGCCAATCTGGCCAGAGAACGCCGTATTGCCCCGCCCCAGTGTGTCGGCGGCGAGCACGGACCAGCCCTGCCCCCGCGCCAGCGCGGTACCAGGAAGGGCCATCAGACAGCAGGCGAGGAGGACTCCAGGAACGAGGCGCTTCACACGAATCCTTTCGACGGGGGCCACGCGAGGCGCGGCCAGGGGGAAACCGAGGCTCGAGATGAGGTGTGAATCAAGACTCAGGTGGGTTGTCCACGCTCACGTGCGAGCGCGACAAAAGCGTCGATGAAGGAGGTCAACCGGGCCTCGGCGCGAGCACGAGCCTGGGCCAGGGGCTCCCCGGCACCCGGCGTCTCCTTGCGCTCGAAGTAGTACTTGATCTTCGGCTCGGTGCCGGACGGACGCAGGGTGACGCGGCCCCCGCCCTCCAGTTCCAGCGCGAGCACGTTGGACGGCGGCAGGCCATTCACGCCCCGCTGGTAGTCGAGCACGGCCCGCACGGCCTCCGTGCCGATGTGGGAGGGAGGCCGGGCACGGAAGGCGTCCATGATGCCGCGGATGACCTGCGCGCCCGCGGCGCCGGGCAGCGTGACGTTGCGCTGGGCACCGACGTAGAGGCCGTGCCGGCGCTGGATTTCCTCCAGGTAGCCGAGCACGGTGGTGCCGCGCGACTCGCACCACGCGGCCAGGTCCGCCATGACGAGCGCCGCGCCGACGCCGTCCTTGTCCCGCGTCACGGTGCCGGCGGTGTAGCCCAGCGCCTCCTCGTAGCCGAAGACGAACTGAGTGCCTTCGGCGTGCTCGCGTTCCAGCGCGCGGTTGGCGATCCACTTGAAGCCCGTGAGCACCTCGTCATACGCCGCGCCGAGCGAGCGGGCGATGTCCCCCAGCTGCGTCGACGAGACGATGGTGGTGACGACATGTGGCCGAGCGTGCTTCGTCCCCTGCGTCAAAAGGTAGTGGCCCAGCAGCACACCCACCTCGTTGCCGGTGAGCATGCGCAGCCCACCGTCCGCCTCGCGGGCCATGACGGCCAGCCGGTCCGCGTCCGGGTCATTGGCCAGCACCAGGTCGGCCTTCACGCGCTCGGCGGTGGCGCGAGACAGGTCCATGGCGCCGGGCTCCTCCGGGTTGGGGAAGCGCACCGTGGGGAAGCGGCCGTCGGGCATCTGCTGCTCGGCCACGGGCGTGAAGCGCGGGAAGCCCGCGTCGCGCAGGGCCCGCTCCGCCCAGACTCCGCCCACGCCGTGCATCGCCGTGTAGACGATGGACAGCGTGTCGGAGCCCTTCTTGTGCACGCGCAGCCCGAGGATGGCGCGCAGGTAGTCCTCGCCCAGAGAGTCCGGGATGTCGCGCCACAGGCCCTGCTCGCGAGCCTGGGCCACCGTCAGCAGGGGCACGCGGTTGGCGGGCTCCACCCGGGCAATGGCGGCGGCGATGCCCGTGTCGTGCGGCGGGATGATTTGAGCGCCGTTGCCCCAATACACCTTGTAACCGTTGTACTCGGGTGGATTGTGGCTGGCCGTCACCATGATGGCGGCGGCGGCGTTGAGGTGGAGGCAGGCGTACGCGGTGAGCGGCGTGGGCACCGGCGGTGAGAAGACGTGGGCGGGGATGCCCTCGGCGGCGAGCACGGCGGCGGTGTCCTCCGCCAGCTCCGCGCTCAGCCTGCGCGCGTCACGGCCCACCACCACGCCCCGGGTGGCGGCGTCCGGCACATGCTCCTTGAGGTAGCGCGCCAGGCCCGCGGTGGTGCGGCGCACCACGGCGCGGTTCATCCGGTTGGGCCCGGCGCCCAGCACGCCACGCAGGCCCGCGGTGCCGAACTCCAGGTCTCCGGCGAAACGGTCCGCCAGTTCAGTGAGGTCTCCCTGGGCGAGCAGCCGCGCCAGTTCGTCGGCGGTGGCGGGGTCGGGGTCCGCCAGGCGCCACGCCTCCGCCCGCTCTCTCAGTCCGGTGTCGTTCATGGAGCCTCGAAGCCTCGTACGGTCTGGGCGCGCGCGGAAGACAAGCCTCGCCGCGCCGGTGGAGTTTTTCAGCTGTAGTCGGTGAGCTTGCGACGCGTGGCGCGGCCCTTGGGGCCGTCCTTGCCGCCCTGGCACGTCACGCACAGCTCCGCGTAGGGCATGGCGCGCAGCCGCCCGAGCGGAATCTCATCCCCGCACTCCTCGCACTCACCGAAGGAGTCCGGCTCGTCGCGCAGCTTGCCCAGCGCCTTGAGCACGCGGGCCAGCACGCCGTCCATGTTCCGGTTCCGGTTGGAGGCGATGGCCTGCATCATCTCGTTGAGGGGCTGCTCGTCCTCGTCGCCGCCGATGCGCGCCTCATCGGTGCGGTTGGGCTCGATTCTCGAGGGCGTCTTCTCGGTCAGCTCGGCATGCAGCGCCAGCAGCAGCGCCTTGAGTTCGTCTCGCTGTTTCGCGTTCACGTCGGCTCCGCCGGGTCAGTACTTCGCGGTGGAAACCTGGCCGGTGACGATGGCCACCGACGCGGAAGCGCCCAGTCGGTTGGCGCCCGCGCGCAGCATGTTCATGGCGTCCTCGGACGAGCGGATGCCGCCGGACGCCTTGACGCCCACGTCCTCGCCCACCATGGCGCGCATCAGCGACACGTCCTCCACCGTCGCGCCGCCCGAACTGAAACCCGTGGACGTCTTCACGAAGGCGGCGCCCGCGGCCTTCGACAGCAGGCAGGCGAAGACCTTCTCTTCGTCCGACAGCAGCGCGGTCTCCAGGATGACCTTCACCGGCAACGGGCTGCTGGCCTTCACCACGGCGGCGATGTCCGTGAACACGAGCGTGTGGTCCTTCGCCTTGAGCGCGCCGATGTTGACCACCATGTCGATTTCGCGCGCCCCGGCTTCAATGGCCTCGCGCGCCTCGAACGCCTTGGCCGACGACAGCGCCGCGCCCAGCGGGAAGCCCACCACGGCGATGGGCACCGTGGAGGAGCCCGCGAGGATTCTGGCGACGGTGGCCACGTGCGAGCTGTTCACGCAGACCGTGGCGAAGCCGTGCTGACGCGCCTCCTCGGCCACCTTCACCACGTCCTCCTGGCGCGCCTCGGGCTTGAGCAGCGTGTGGTCGATGTACGGCGCCAGGTCCGAGGCGGACCGGATGGAGTCCGGGTCCACGCGCCCCGTGCCGTGGCGGGTGAAGGCGTCGGGAGCGGCGTCGGTGGGGGGGGCCTCCCGGGCGCCCGTCAACGCCTGAACGCGGCGGCGGGCCTGGTCGGCGATTTCCTCGACGTACTTGAAGAGGTCCTCGGAGTCGGACATGGCGGCCCCTTAGCCCACTTCGAGGTCCTCGGGAAGCGCGCGGGCGACCCGTGCGTTTCCTGCTCGCACCCGAGGTGCCGAGGGTGGGAACGTGGCGGTAGAGTCCGCACCGTGATGTCCCGTCTCCGGCTGTCCAGCTTCCTCGCCCTCCTGCTCGCCGCGCTTCCAGGCATCGCCGCGGGCCCACCCTCCCCTCCCACTCCCAGCACCGACACCAGGCCGCTCACGGTCCACTTCTTCGACGTGGGCCAGGGCGACGCCGCGCTCGTCATCTCCCCCACGGGCAAGACGGTCCTCATCGACGGCGGCCCTCCCGAAGCCCGGGAACGACTCGCCGCCCGCCTGCGCACCCTGGTGACGGGGCCGCTGGACCTGGTCATCCTCACCCACCCGCACCTGGACCACCTGGGCGGACTCACGGACGCGCTGCGCGCCGTCGGCGCCCGGCGCTTCATGGACCCGGGCTTCAACCACCCCAGCGAGGCGTACCGGGATTTGCTCGGCTTCGTCGGCGAGTCGGTGGGCCAGGTGATGAACCCGGAGCCCAATCCCGCCACGCCGGACTCACTGCTCACCATCGGCCTGGGTGAGGGCGTCTCGCTCACCGTGCTATGGCCGCGCGCGCCGAAGGAGCCCTTCCTCGTGGGAACGCGCTCGGACGCCAACTCCAACTCCATCGTCGCCAAGCTGACGTACGGGAGGACGGCCTTCCTGCTCGTCGGCGACGCGGAGCCGGACACCGAGGCCGCCCTGCTCCAGCGCCCCCTGGACCTCACCACCACCGTGCTGAAGGTCGCCCACCATGGCGGACGGCACTCCTCCACGGCCGCGTTCCTCGCCGCGGCGAAGCCCCAGGCCGCCGTCATCTCCTGTGGCGCCAAGAACGACTACGGCCATCCCGCGCGAGAGACGCTGGAGCGGCTCGACGCCGTCGGCGCGCACGTGCTGCGCACGGACCGGGATGGCGAAGTGGTCGCCGCCAGCGACGGCCATACCGTCACGCTGCGTGCGAACGGAGGCACCGGCGCGCTGCTCGTCGTGCCGGGCGGAATCACCCCGGGCCCCATCGCGCTCGGACCCGTCGTGCCTGGCCACTCCCGGCCAGGGCGCGGCACCGTCGAACCGCGAGACGAGGTGAAAGTCCCTTCACCTGGAACCGCACCCGGTGAGCGAGGCTCGACGCCCGCGAACACCGAGGGACAAGGCCCCTACGTGGGGCTCAAGGGCAGCAAGGTGTTCCACCGCGAGACGTGCTCCACGCTGAAGCGTTCCAAGTCTGAACGCACGCTCTTCCTGAACCGCGAAGCCGCCCTACGCGAGCGTCGCCCCGCCGAGGATTGTCACCCATGAGCCCGCGCCATCTCGCCCTGCTGGGGACCCTGCTGGCCCTGGCGGCCTGCAAGGAATCGCCGGACCCGTCCGCCACGCGTGCCACGGAGGCCAAGCGCTACTTCGGCAACGCCCCCGACGGGAAGCTGCACGTCTACTTCTTCGACGTGGGCCAGGGGGACGCCGCCCTCATCGTCTCCCCCACGGGAAACACGGTGCTGGTGGACTCGGGCCCGGAGAAGGCCGCGGGCCACCTGGTGAACCGCCTCCCGGAGCTGCTCGTCAAGCAGCTGGACCTGGTCATCCTCACCCACCCGCACAACGACCATCACGGAGCGTTGGACCCGGTGCTGCGGCGCGTGGGCGCGCGACAGTTGATGGAGCCGCAATTGCCCTCGGCGCCGCGCGAGTACGACGCCCTGCTCACCTCCATCAGCGGGCGCCGCATCCAGGTCGTCTCGCCCGCGCCGCCGACGTCCACGCCCAATGCCCCCCAGCGCATCAACCTGGGGGACGGCGTGTCGCTGACCATCCTCTGGCCCCGAGCCCCCAGCGAGCCGCTCCTGGAGGCGTCCGAGGCCACGCTGGAGATCAACTCCATCGTCATGCGGCTCTCCTACGGCGAGACGTCGGTGCTCTTCGCCGGTGACGCCCTCGCGCAGACGGAGGAGTACCTGCTCGCGCGAGAGGTCCCCATCCAGTCCACGCTGATCAAGGTGGGGGCTCACGGGCTCGCGGGCGCCACCACCGCGCCCTTCCTCGCCCGCGTGGGCGCCCGCGCCGCGGTCATCTCCGTGGGCGCCGACAATCCCTTCAAGGCGCCCGCCGCCGCCACGTTGGAGCGCTTGAAGGCCGCGCACGTCCAGGTGTTCCGCACCGACGTGGATGGCGAGGTGCAGGTGGTCAGCGACGGCAAGTCACTGGTCGTCACGCCCGAGCGACTGCCGCAGGGCAGCCCCAGCGACACGCGCTACACGCACCCGGGTCAGGGCCCCACGCCGGAGCCGGACTTCTGGGCGGGCAAGCCCCTGCCCGAGAAGAAGGTCCCGCCCCCGCCCCCTCCCCCCGAGGACCTGCGGCCCATCGACACGCTCCAGACGACCCGGACGGAGCCGCCCGCGCCCGTGGCGGAGGGGCGCACGGACCGCTCGAAGAAGTACAAGGGCCCGTACCACGCCAGCCGGAAGCGGCAGCTGTTCCACTTCCCGGACTGCGACGGGGCGAAGAAGATCCACCCCGAGAACCTCATCGTCTACAAGACGCGCGAGGCGGCGGCCCAGGAACGACGTCCCGCCCAGGACTGCAACCCATGACGAAGACACGCGTGTCGCGGGCCACGCTGGACCGCATCGAGGACGACGTCGCGGTGCTCATCGTCGAAGGGCGCGAGGTGACACGGCCCCTCACGTCACTCCCCTCGGGCGTGCGCGAGGGTGACGTGCTGGACCTGGAGACGATGCGGGTGGACGCGGAAGCCACCGAGGCGCTGCGCGAGGAAGTGCGCCTGGCGCGTCAGCGGGCGATGCAGGGCAAGAAGCCGCCCGCGGGCGACTTCGACCTCTGAGGCGGACGCTCGGCGGCCGCGCCAGGTCCCGGGGCCTCCCCTCGACGAGAGGAAGAGGCCCGGGGCCCTGGTTCGGGACTACCGCCCGGAGAGGACGAGCGGAATCTCCAGGTCGACGTCCTCACCCGAGAAGCTGGAGAAGACCATGCGCTTGGCACGGTCCCGGATGCAGGTGCCCACCGTGTTCGAGGAGCCGTTCAGGTCCTTGCGGCTGAACGTGGCGGCCTTCACCGCGCCCGACGTGCCCACGGTGGCGGTGAGCGTCACCTTCCCGCCCTTGAAGGACGGATTGCGGCGCAGCTCCTGGTCCACGCAGTCGCGGAACGCGACCTGGGTCTGCTCCACGATGCGCTCCACTTCCTCGTCCGACGGACCGCCCACTTCCTCGGTGTCCGCCGCGGCCACGTCCGCATCCTCGCGGACCTCCGGAGCGACGTCCTTCTTCTCCGTGTCGTTGTAGACCGCCGCGACCTGCTCCTTGGACGGAGCCGCCACGGCGGCGCCCTCGGTGCCGGCCGTCGGCTCGGCGGCCTTGGGCTCGGCGGGCTGCACTGCGGCCGGGGGCGACTCGGGGGTCACCTTCGTCGCAGGCGGCGGAGCTGGCGGGGGCGTCTTGCCCAGCAGCTTGTCGCGCAGCGCGCCCATGCCAGCACCGGTGAAGACGGACTGCTCCACCCGGTTGCCCTCGGCGTCCACCGTCGTCACCCGCAGCGGCATGACGCCCAGCGACTCCGACAACACGTAGGCGGCTCCCACCGGCACGATGATGAGCAGCAGCGCGAAGACGGCGTACTTCCAGCCAGAGTTGCGCCGCGTGACACCCGCCTTCTTGGCGAAGTGACGCGTGTCCTCCCGAGGCCTGCGCTCCTCTTCGTCACCGCCGCCCAGCGAGGCCAGCGGGTCCTCCTGGGGAACGTCGTCCTGGTCCCCCCGCTCTGGAAGGTCCAGGTCGGAGAACAGCTCGTTCAGCGGCGCCGCGCTGGCGGCCGGTGCCGCCCCTCGCCGCGCCGAAGCCTGGGACTGGCCCCGAGGATCAGGCTCGCCGAAGTACGTCGTATCCGGGTCCTCCTCGGGCACCCACGCTCGCTGGGGCTCGGGCTGCTGCTCGGGCTCCGGCTCCTGGGGGTACTGCGGCTCCGGCTCGGGGAAGTAGGGCTGCTGCTCGGGCTCCGGCTCCCGGCGAGCAGGTGTGCTCTTCGAGACTCGGGCGGGAGGCGGCTCCGCCACGGGCGGAGGGGGTGGAGGAAGGGGCTCCGGCTCGGGTGGCGGGGTGAACAGACCAGCGAGCTCCGGCACATCCGCGCCGCGCTTCCAGTCCGCCATGCCCTGCTGCCAGAAGAAGCTGCGGCCACTGATGGTGCCAGTGGCGACGAGCTCCCGGAGCGCCCCCTCGTCGAGGGGGCCTTCCTGCTTGTTGCGCACCATCACGAACCAGGGCGAACCGGTGGCCCGCAGGGGTGCGGCACGCGTGGGCTCATCGTCCCAGGGCGTTTGAAGCGCGGCGGGTGGCGCCTTGGCCAACGCGGGCGCGGCGGTGACGGGCGCGGCGGCGGGCTCGGCCAGGGAGCGCTCTTGCGCTCTCAGCCGCTCCACGTCCGCGAGCGACACCACGCGGGTGCTCTCCTCTTCGGCGGGTCCTTCGACGGTGATGACGTTCTGGCAGTTCTTGCAACGGACCTTGACCGTCTTGCCGCGGACTTTTTCGTCCGCAATGGAGTACCGCTTCTGGCAATTGTCGCAGGTGAAGTTCAAGGGGAGCGTCCGGCTCACTGAGGGGAGACTGGGTTCTGGATGCTACCGCTAGAAATCTCCCGCGCAAACCATCGGTTGACTCCGTCTTGCGCGCCAACTATGCAGCCGCCCTCTGTCTTCTCTCGGCCTTATTCAGAAGGTGGCGAATGCCGGCGAAGGACCTCGGATCGAAGTTCGTCTGCTACAAGTGCCAGACGAAGTTCTACGACATGAAGAAGCCTGACCCGCTGTGCCCCAAGTGCGGCGCGGACCAGCGGGAAAGCCCTGCTCTCAAGCCCCAGCCCGAGGGACGACGCGGACGCTTGGCCGCCGCCCCGAAGGTCATCGAACCGATTGAACCCGAAGAGCCCGCCGCCGCGAGCGAGGAAGAGGAAGAAGACCTCGACTCGTTCGACGACGACGAGACCGCGACCGCGGAAACCGAAGAAGAAGAAACCTGAGTCGTGGGGTTGTAGGGACTCCCTGGCATCCGCCGGGAGTCCCTGCGCCTCGGTGGTACCCACGAGGCCTTGAAGCGAGGCGCGCCCGTCCAGGGGCGCCGCCAGGGCTCCGTTCAGCGTGACGCTTCGGCTCCGCTCAAGTCCCTGACGCCAGCGACAACTCCATCAGCGCACGGCGGATCTGCTCGTAGAGGCCAGGCCCCATTTCCTGCATCCCCACCGGCCGGACTTCCTTGCGGGTCGGCTCCTGGTGGGTGTGTGCCTGACTCGTCAGAGTCGTTCGCTTCTTGGCCTGCTGCATGACTCGGCCCCCCTCTCGTGGTGTTGCTCGCCAGTATTGTAGCAATTTTTCGGCCGCAGCGGAAATGAAATCCGGATCACCCACGCCTCGACATGTAGAACGCGCAGCGCCGAAAAACTTCCAGACTCTTTTGATACAGGCCTGAGCGGGCCAGCTACTTCAGGTCTCCTACCGCCCAGGACTGCTCCACCTCGACGACCTCTCCGGCGCGGACATTCACGGTCTGCTCGGCCTGGGGCAGCCGCTCGTGCCAGAGGACGAGGGTGTGGGTGCCCTCGGGGACCTCCAGGCGGAAGCGCCCTTCCGGGCTGGTGGTGGCGAAGTACGAGTGGTCGAAGGTGCGCACCACCGCGCGCATCCACGGGTGGATGTCACAGCGGATGGGCACCACACCCGGCTCCGCGGGGAGCGGCTTGCGGGTCGTCATCCCCTCCAGCGGCATGGCCACGTTGAAGAAGGAGCGGTTGGAGCCGGAGGCGGCGCGCACGTTGTGCACGAGCGGATCAGAGTTTCGCAGCGTCAGGGTGCCGCCTGCCCGGGCGGCCAGGACGGGCGGCTCGTAGACGCACTTCTTCTGGTCCAGCACGGGGTCGGCCGGGAGGCTCGCCGGTGCGGGGAGGCCGGCGCCGGACTTGAGGGAAACCACTGTGTGGGCGAGTGCCCCTTCGGCGCCGACGACGAGGGAGCGGTCCTCCGCCTGCTCGCCGCATACGGACACGACGGTGCCGGTGGTGGGCGACAAGGTGGGGGCCGGGGGCGTGCCCGTGAGGCGAACGCGACCCTCGATGACACCCCACTTCACGTCGGCGGCAGGGCGCGCGGGCGAGGGAGCCGTCGGCGCGGGAGCGACGGGGGCCGAGGGAGGGGGCGTCTCGCGGCAGGCGGAGACGAGCGCGAGGAGGAGCAACGGGCGATGAAAGGTGGCGCGGAGCACGTGCCCGGTCTAACGGGTGCGTGAAGCTCTTTCAAATGGCGAGGAGCAATCCAAGGGCCCAGGGGATGACTCATGGTCCATTTGGGCGTTGGACCCTTATCACCCTTGTTGGTAGAAGAGCGCGCGGCCGTACACGGTGCGGCTCTGTGGGAGGCAGCAACTTTGCGGGAGAAATTGAAGGCGCTGGCGGAGCTTCAGAATGTGGACCTGGAGGTCGCATCGCTCCGGAAGGCCGCGGACGTCCACCCCCGTCAGATTGCCGAGTTGGAGCGGGAGTTGGGTGTAGCTCGCAGCGCCATCGAGGCTGAGCGCGCGCGTGTCACTGACATGGAGCGGCAGAAGGCGGAGCGCGAGCAGAACATCACGGACGAGAAGGACAAGGTGAAGAAGTGGGAGGCGCGGCTGAGCGAACAGCGCTCCACCCGCGAGTACTCCGCCCTCGCCCGTGAAATCGATATCGCCAAGAAGGCCAACCTGACGATGGCCGAGGAGCAGGTGGAGCTGATCAAGCAGCTCGGCCTGGCTCGCGAGGCCCTCAAGGGGAAGGAGGCCGACTTCGGAACGAAGCAGCAAGGCCTCTCGGCGCGAATGGCGGAGCTGCGAGGCAAGCTGGGCGAGTCCGAGGCGCAGGTGAAGACGCTCGAGGGCCGTCGCTCGGGTGTCGCGAGCGCCGTCGATTCGAACCTGCTGCGGCGCTACGAGGTCATCCGCAAGAAGAAGCTGCCCGCGCTGGTCGGTGTGGTGGCGGGGACCTGCCAGGGCTGCAACATGAACGTGCCCCCGCAGCTCTACAACAACCTGCGCACCTCGCTGGGCACGGACGTCTGCCCGTCCTGCAACCGCATCATCTACGCGGTGGAAGCCCTCCAGGAAACACCCGCGGCGGCGAAGTAGGCCGCGATGCCCGCACCGTCCCTCGTCGACATCCTCCGCCACATCGCGCGTGAGGAGCCGCTCTCGTCGACGGTGCGCACCTTCCGCGGACTCACGCGGGAGCGACTGGGTCAGCTTCTCGACGAAGCCGCCACCCGTCTGGGCCCTCCCTCGAGGGCCGACGACGGAGTGACGGCGACCTCGGCTCCCGCCTCGACAGCGGTGGAGCCGTCCCCTCCTTCCGAGCCGCTTCCTCGCGTGCGCGTCTATTCGGACGGCGCCGCGAGAGGAAACCCCGGGCCCGCGGGCGCGGGCGCGGTGGTGACGGACCCCGAAGGCCACGTGGTGGCGCGACTGGGCCGCTTCCTCGGGACGCAGACGAACAACTCCGCCGAATATCAGGGGCTCCTGCTGGGCCTGAAGCACGCGAAGTCGATGGGCGCGCGCGAGGTGGACGTCTATGCCGACAGCGAACTGCTCATCCGCCAGCTCGGTGGGCAGTACCAGGTGAAGAGCATGACGCTGAGGCCCCTCTTCGAGGAGGCGCGACGGCTGCTGGGACTTTTCACCAAGGTGAAGCTCCACCACATCCCCCGCGCGAAGAATGCCGAGGCGGATGAGATGAGCAACCGCGCCATCGACGAGCGGATGTAGTCCCCCAAGCCTCGCGAGCCCCCTGGAGTGGACCGCTGTCCCGAGCCTGTTGTAAGGGACAGGTGCCGGAGTGGTCCGGGTGAACGCCGGCCACCGCAGTCACGGGTGGCGGGAGGAAAGTCCGGGCTCCATAGGGCAGGGTGCTGGCTAACAGCCAGTCGAGGCGACTCGCAGGAAAGTGCCACAGAAAACAGACCGCCTGTTCCCGCAAGGGGGCGGGTAAGGGTGAAACGGTGCGGTAAGAGCGCACCGCGTCTGGGGTGACTCAGACGGCACGGTAAACCCCACCTGGAGCAAGAGCCAATAGGAGCGCGTCCCCGCTGTCCGGGGGACAGGGATTGCCCGTCCCATGCGTTCGGGTTGCTCGCTGATGAGGCCCCTGGGTAACCAGGGCCCTAGATGAATGTTCATCGCCCGTTCCGAAAGGGGCGGGGACAGAACTCGGCTTACAGGGCCACTCCGGCGCTTTTCCTGTTCGCACAATGCCCCGCTCGTCTCCCAGCCCCCTCCCCCGGGGGTGGCCAGGTGGGCGGGAGGTCCGCTGCGCTGCCCTGCCCGTCTTGTGGGCAGTGAACAGCGCGCCAACCTTCGTCATGACGTTCCCACGAGGCTCCACCTCGAGCTCTCCCCAGGCAGACCGCGGGGGCCCGAGCGGAGCCAGGTGGAACGCCTGCCTCGAGGGCCCCCATGGCGGAGCAACCAACGAAGGGCCCGCCCGCGCGGCGGGCGGCGATGAGCCTCTGGGCGGTCAGCGCGCTCGGAATCGGCTCCATGGTGGGAGCCGGCATCTTCGCGCTGCTGGGACAGGCCGCGCTGCTCGTCGGCCCGAAGACCTGGCTCGCGTTCGCGCTCGCGGGAGTCGTCACCCTCTTGTCCGGTTACTCCTACGCCAGGCTCAGCTCGCGCTACCCCAGCTCCGGCGGCATCACCCTCTTCTTCGAGGAAGGCTTCGGACGAGGGCTCGTCTCCGGGACGCTCTCGCTCATCTACCTCGTCACCCTGGCCATCAGCATCGCCATGGTGGCCAAGACATTCGGAGCCTACGCCACCCGCCTCTTCCTCCCGAGCGGAGGACACCTCTGGTTCAGCATCTTCGGCTCGGCCATCGTCATCCTGCTGTCGGTCCTGAATGCCGTCGGCTCGGGTGCGGTGGGCAAGGCGGAGGTCGCCCTCGTGTCCATCAAGCTCGTCATCCTGGGCGGCCTGCTCGCCGTGGGCATCTACTCCATGACCCAGGGCGGAACGCAGCACCTGAACTCGCACCCCCACCTGGGGCTCACCGCCCTCATCTCGAGCGTGGGGCTGTGCTTCTTCGCGTATTCGGGCTTCGGAATGATGGCCAACGCCGCGTCGGATGTGGCCAATCCCAAGAAGACCATTCCCCAGGCCATCTTCCTGGCCATCGGCGTGGTGACGGTGCTGTACGTGGGGCTCTCCGTGACAGTCCTCTCCCTGGTGCCCCCCGCGGAGCTCGCCCGTGACGCGGACACCGCCGTGGCCCAGGCGGCGCGGCCCGTGCTCGGCTCCGCGGGGTTCACCATCGTCGCGCTCGGGGCCTTGCTCGCCACCGCGTCGGCCATCAACGCCACGCTCTTCGCCGCCCTCAACGTGTCGTCCGCACAGGCTCGCGCCGGCCAACTCCCCCAAGCCTTCAGCACACCCCTCAAGGGCAAGAGCACGAAGGGCTTCATGTGGGGCGTGGTCGCCATCCTGGTGATGGTCAACACCATGAGCCTGGGCGCCATCGCCAATGTCGCCAGCGCGACCTTCCTCATCTGTTACATGGCGGTCCACGTCGCGTGCTGGAAGCTCGCGCGCCAGACGGGAGCCTCGCGCGCCGTCATTGGCGTGGGCGCGACCCTGATGGGGGTCGTCCTCATCACCTTCCTCGTCAGCTCCGCGAAGACCCAGCCGCTCTCGCTCGTCCTCACCGTGGTCGCCGTCGCGGGCAGCGCGCTCGTCCAGTGGCTCATCCAATCGCATCACCACGGCCTGCCGCACTCCCGCGCGCGATGACAGGCCCGCACGCGCGACTTCCGCGCGGGGAAGAGGGCGGCCCGCTTTCCAACATCGGGCAAGACTCCCTAGCTGGGATGACTGGCACCAGCGGGGCCCTACGTTTTCAGCCACTTCGCCGTGGCGGCAACGGACCCGATGACCTCTTCAGTCCCTTCACAGCAGTTCCCTGGTCGCGGCGTCGCCATCGCGCTGATGGCGTCACTGAGCACCCTCGCCTGGGACGCCCAGGCCCAGGAGTCCTCCTCCACGAGCCAGGACGCGAAGACAGACACGTCCTCCGCTGCCCTGTCGCCTGGTGAGGAGCTGGCACTCCCGGAGCTGCCCTTTCTCGACCTGAAGCTCCCCTCCAACACCCAGGCCTTCGCCCCTCGCCCCGACCACGCGGTCTTCGACACGACACTGCCCGGTTACTTCCGGATTCCGAGCACGAAGGTCTTCCTGAAGCTCGGCATCGGCGCCACCACCGCGTTCACCGTCAGCTCCAAGCTCCTGGGCACGCCCACCTGGTTCACCACGTCCGCCATCCCCGTGCGCGGACAACCCTTCTTCCACTCTCCGGGCACCCACACGACAGCCACCGCCAACCCGTCCGACATCTCGCTGGAGATGCGCGGCAAGACGGAGCTGGGGCCGATGCGGCTGCTCTTCACCACGAGCTTCGCCCAGGCGCAGCCCACCTTCGGCTTCCACCCGAACTACGTCTACGCGCAGTTGGGCGGCGTCCTGGCGGGCTTCACCGATTCGACCTTCGCGGACGTCGATGCCTATCCGAGCACCCTCGATTTCGAGGGCCCCAACGCGCTCGTCTTCTCCAAACATGCCGTGGCCCGCTACAGCCACACCCTGTCCCACGACAAGCAGCGGCGGATGTTCCTCCACGTCGCCCTGGAGCAGCCCGGCTCCAACGTGCCCACGTCCGCGGGAGATGCGCGCGACATGCTCCCCGACGGAGTCCTCGCCTGGCGCACCGAGGGAGCCTGGGGCCACCTGCAGCTCGCGGGGCTGGTGCGAGCGGTGGGCATCCAGTCCAAGGACAGCAAGGACAGCAAGACGGTGCTGGGCATCGGCGGCAATCTCACCGGCGCTCACCACTTCTCCCACAAGCACACGCTGCTCATCGGCGTCGCGGGGGGACAAGGCATTGGCGCGTACCTCAACGACACGGGCGGCGCGCAGTACGACGCCGCGCTGAACACGCGCGGCGCACTCAAGGCCGTGCCCCTGCTCGGAGCCTACGCGGGCTTCATCTACGCATGGACACCCAAGCTCAGCTCCACCGCGACCTATGGGTGGCTCAAGCTCTGGGATCGCGACTTCGAGGCCTCGCTCGATGCGAAGAGCTTCCGCCGCTCGCAATACGCGTCCCTGAACCTGGTGGCCAAACCCATGAAGGGCGTCCTCGTCGGCGTCGAGGGGCTGTGGGGCTACAACCGCGCCATCGACAGCCAGTCCGGACAGGCCGTCCGCGGACAGCTCACCCTCCAGTACCGCTACTGAAACACCACACGAACCAGGACCGAGGGAAGACTCCATGGAGTCGGGGACGACCAGAAAACCCATTGCCGCCAGTGCGGCGCCCAAGCTGGGCGTGCTCACCCTGGCCATCATGAACGTCACGGCCGTCGTCAGCCTGCGAGGCCTGCCCGCGGAAGCCGAATACGGGCTGACGTCCCTCTTCTATTACACCTTCGCCGCGGTGTTCTTCCTCATCCCGGTGTCGCTGGTGGCGGCGGAGCTGGCCACGGGCTGGCCCGAGAAGGGCGGTGTGTTTCGCTGGGTCGGCGAGGCCTTTGGTCCCCGGTGGGGCTTCCTCGCCATCTTCCTGGTCTGGATGGAGTCCACCATCTGGTTTCCGACGGTGCTCACCTACGGCGCGGTGGCGCTGGCGTTCGTCGGCCCCAACCAGACGTGGGACAAGTCGCTCTCCAGCAACAAGTTCTACACGATTCTCATCGTGCTGGGCCTGTACTGGGCGGCGACCTTCGTCTC
This sequence comes from Myxococcus sp. CA033, assembly GCF_013336625.1. Classification (NCBI taxonomy): domain Bacteria; kingdom Pseudomonadati; phylum Myxococcota; class Myxococcia; order Myxococcales; family Myxococcaceae; genus Myxococcus; species Myxococcus sp. CA033. The sequence goes on from NZ_JABUMU010000001.1 coordinate 1,122,045, forward strand.
GCTGCGCGGGCTCAAGACGTCCTCGAAAATCTCCAAGTGGGCGGGCCTCATCGGCACCATCATCCCCGCATTGCTGCTCATCGCGTTTGGCCTCGTGTACATGGCCTCGGGACGACCGCTCCAGATTCAGCTCGGCTGGGACAAGGTGATTCCCGACTTCAGCCAGTTCGGAAACCTGGTGCTCGCCGCATCCATCTTCTTGTTCTACGCGGGCATGGAGATGAACGCCATCCACGTCGTGGATGCCAAGAACCCCTCGCGCACCTATCCGCTCGCCATCCTCATCGCGTCAGTGACGACGGTGGTGCTCTTCGTGCTCGGCACCCTGGCCATCAGCTTCATCATCCCCAAGACGCAGATCAACCTGACCCAGAGCCTGCTCGTCTCGTACCGCGACTTCTTCAAGGCGTTTGGAATGGCCTGGCTGTCACCGGTGATAGCAGCGGCCCTCTTCCTGGGCGTGCTGGGCAGTGTCACGGTGTGGGTCTCCGGCCCCTCGGCGGCGCTGGGAGTCGTGGGCCGAGCGGGCTATCTGCCGCCCTTCTTCCAGCGAATGAACAGACACGGCGCGCCCAGCCACATCCTCATCGTCCAGGGGCTGGTGGTCACCTTCCTGTCGTTGATGTTCGTCATCCTTCCGTCGGTGCAGGCGGCGTATCAAATCCTCAGCCAGCTCACGTCGACGCTCTACCTCATCATGTACATGCTGATGTTCTCGGCCGCCATCTACCTGCGCTACAGCGAGCCGCACACGAAGCGCGCGTACCGCGTCCCAGGTGGAGAAGTGGGCATGTGGGTCATCGGCGGAGCGGGCCTCATCGGAGCGCTCGTCGCGTTCGTGCTCAGCTTCATTCCGCCGTCGCAAATCAAGGTCGGCAGCCCGATGACGTACGTGCTCATCCTCATCGGCGGCAACGTCCTCTTCGTGGCCATCCCCCTCATCCTCTATGCGCGGCGCAAGGCCAGCTGGCGCTCGGCGGCGGGGGCGCGCGACCTGGCCCCCTTCAACTGGGAGAAGCCCGGCGCCTCGGGCCACCCCGGCGCGGCTCCGACGCAAGACGAAGAGGAGGCCTGGCCTCCCACGACTCCCCACGACAGGAGGCAACCCGATGGGCGCACCGACGACACCCGCCACCATCCGCGCGGCGACCACTGAAGCACACCAGCGATACCTGGACCTGAAGGAAGGACAGAACGCCAGCTACATCCCGGTGCTCGCGCGCGTCCAACCCGAGCGTTTCGGGCTGGTCGTCATCACCGCGGACGGACAGGCGACGGAGGCCGGGGACACCCGCTCCGAGTTCGCCATCGAGTCCATCTCCAAGGTCTTCACCCTCGCGCGGGTGCTCGACGAGGTGGGCTCGGAAGTCCTCCGGAAGAAGGTGGGCGACAACCCCACCGGCGAGTCCTTCGCCTCCGTCCACGCGCTCGTGGTGCATGACGGCAAGCCGCTCAACCCCTTCGTCAACGCGGGGGCCATCGCCACCGTCAGCCTGATTCCCGCGGACTCGGCGGCGCACCGCTGGGAGAAGATTCACGAGACCCTGTGCGCCTTCGCGGGCCGCGAGCTCGAGGTCATGGACGAGGTCTACCGCTCGGAGAGCGCGACCAATCAGCACAACCGCGCCCTCGCGTGGCTGCTCGACAGCAGCCACACCCTCTACAGCGACCCCATGGAGGCGACGGACGTCTACACGCGCCAGTGCTCGGTCGGCCTGACCACCCATGACCTGGCGGTGATGGGGGCCACCCTCGCCGCAGGGGGCATCAACCCCCTCACCCGGCAACGCGCCGTCAAGGCGGAGCACGTGCCCCGGATTCTCGCCGAGATGACCATGAGCGGCCTCTACGACAACACGGGCACGTGGCAATACGAGGTCGGGCTGCCCGCCAAGAGCGGCGTGGGCGGCGGAATCCTCGCCGTCGTTCCGGGCAGGCTCGCCATCGCCGCGTTCAGCCCTCCGCTGGACCGTTTCGGCAACAGCGTGAGGGGCCAGCGGGCCATCCGGCACCTCTCGGAGGTGCTCGACCTCAACCTCTTCGCGACCACCACCGGGTCCTCGCCACCCGCGAGGTGAAGCACGACGCGACGCGTCTTTCAGTGGGCCACGGGGACCTGGGCGATGAGGATGCGGTCCCTTCCGTCGTTTCGCACCGCGTCCCGGTTCGTCAGCGGCAGGCGGGCATCCGTCTTCGGGTCCCACAGGCCCAGCCAGATGTTGAGGGCCTTCGGGTTGGCGTCGGCGGGGAGGTAGATGGAGAACTCGTCCTTCACCGTCTCGCCCGGCTTCCACTGTGACGTGGGCAACATCCCGTTGGCCGGCATGTGGTCCAGGTTCATCCGCTCCATGCGCCCGCCGGCGTCCTCGACGTGGACGAAGATGAGGTAGTCGGCGTCCAGGGCCTCGAGCACCTTGAAGTAGACGGTGACCTGGGCCCGCTCCCCCGGCGTCAGCCGCCCGGGTTGCACGGTGGCGGCGACCAGCTCCACCTTGCCGCCCAGGTTTGCGCCATTGCGCACGGACAGGGCTGGTACCTGGGTGACGGTGGCGGCTCGCCGCTGCTCGGGGCTCGCACCACCCGGGGCCTCGACGATGCAGGCACTTCCCAGCAGGAGGACCGACGAAAGCATGACGGTGGGGAGCTTGAGGCGCATGGCACGTCGGTTCTACTCGGCCACGGGCGCTGCATCCACCGGCGTGTTGGTGTATGCGGAGCGGCGCACATGAAGACCCCCAATGCCCTCGACGCCCTGACCGCTCAGGTGCCGCCCTCCCCCTCCCCCGCCCCCACTCCGGGCGGGGAGACGACCCAGCCGGGGACGGGAACCCCTCCGTCGGATGGCCTCACCGCGGGCGACGCGGTGGGCATTGGCGGAGCCGCCCTCTTCGCCCTGCTGATGATTCTGGCGGCCAAGAAGCTCTTCTTCCGCAAGCGCGCCCCCGAGCCCGGCAGGAAGCCCGGCGTCCCCGTCCCGGAGCAGAGGCCCGCGCTGCCCGCGGAGCGGCCCGAGCTGCGCGTGGAGCTGCCCCCCTCCGAGAAGGAGGCAGCCCGGCTTCGCGAGGTGGACGAGGCCCACGCCCGCGCCCAGGAGCTGGCCCGTCAGCGAGAGGAGGCCGCCCTCGCCGCCAGGACCACCACCGACTCGGGCGAGCGAGCCCGGCTGGAGGAGCAGGCCCGGGTCCTCAAGGAGCGCGAGGAGGAGGAGAAGCGCGCCGAGTACCGCGCGAAGAAGGCCGCTGATGAAGAGGCCCGGGAGCGGCGCAAGCGCGAGCAGGCCGAGGCCCAGCGGCTCGTGGAGGACGAGCGCGCCCGGGAAGCCGCCGTCGTCGAGGAGGCCCGTCGCGCCGAGGAGGCCGCCGCCCGCGCCAAGGTGGACGCCGAGGCCGGCCGTACGCTGGCCCAGGGCCTGGACAAGACGCGGAGCCAGGGCTTCATGGCCCGCCTCAACGGCCTGTTCGGCCAGCAGCGGCAGGTGGACGAGTCCGTGCTGGTGGAGCTGGAGGAAATCCTCTTCACGGCGGACATCGGCGTGCGCACGGCCAGCGAGCTGGTGGAGGTGGCGCGCGAGAAGCTCAAGCGCAGCGAGCTGAGTGACTCCCATCGCATCAAGGACCTCATCCGCACGGAGGTCGCCCGCATCGTCGACCTGCCCGTGCCGCGCTCGCTGGAAGGCGGCGGTCCGCCGCACGTCGTCATGGTGGTGGGCGTCAACGGCGCGGGGAAGACGACGACCATCGGCAAGCTCGCCGCGAAGCTCACGGGCGAGGGCAAGAAGGTCATCCTGGCCGCGGGCGACACGTTCCGCGCCGCCGCCACCGAGCAGCTCGACGTGTGGGCCGAGCGCGCGAAGGCGCAGTTGGTGAAGGGCACCGAGGGTGGCGACCCGGGCTCCGTCATCTTCGACGCCATCAAGAAGGCCCAGGCCGAGGGCGCCGACGTCGTCATCGCCGACACGGCGGGCCGGCTGCACACCAAGGCGCCGCTGATGGAGGAGCTGAAGAAGGTCAAGCGCGTCATGGACAAGGCCATGCCCGGCACGCCGCACGAGGTGCTGCTCGTGCTGGACTCCACCAACGGGCAGAACGCCATTCAGCAGGCCAAGCAGTTCCACGAGGCCGTGGGCATCACCGCCATCGCGCTGACGAAGCTGGACGGCACCGCCAAGGGCGGCGTCATCATCGGCATCTGCGACGAGCTGAAGCTGCCCGTCGTATGGGTCGGCGTGGGCGAGAAAATCGCGGACCTGCGCCGCTTCGAGCCGCGCGAGTTCGTTCAGGCGCTCTTCGACTGACGCCCTGCCCTTACTGCCCCAGCAGCGAGGGCAGAATCGACTCGAGCAACTCCTTCGTCTGCGGGTCCAGGTTGTCCACATCCAACCCGCTTCCGGCGCCCAGCGTGCCCATCACCGCGTCCAGGTTGGGCAGGCCCAGGTCATCATCGCCACGGGCCTCGTTCCACCAGCGCACGCGCAGCCGCTCCAGGGCCTTCGCGTTCCCAGGGCTCGCCTTGGCCAGCTCCTTGGTGAAGCACTCCTTGCACGTCCACTTGAAGCGGTACGCGTCCACGTAGGAACGCAGGCCCTGGAAGAACGCGGTGTCGCCCACCAGCTTGCGTGACGCGTGGTGCAGCAGCGGCGCCTTGCCGTACACCAGCGCCCCGTACTCCGTCTCGTTGTCGAACGCGCTCGTGGGCCGGTCCGCTCGCGCGTCCTCGCCGCCCGCCAGCCGATACATGTGGTACGGCGACACCAGCAGCTCGCGCCGGAGCGCCTCCGCCGCCGCCTTGCCGTGCTTCCACTCGATGTAGAGGAGCGCGGCGTACTGGGCCAGCGACTCGTCCACCACGGGGGCGTGGATGGGGTCCGAACCCACGAGGCCCGCGAAGTACTGGTGCGCCACCTCGTGCGCGACGGTGAACTCCAGCGTGCGCTCCAGCGAGCCACTCAGTTGTGTCAGGGGCGCGGAGCCCGCGGGGCCCAGCATCGCCAGCACTTCCTTCAACTGCTCCACGTCCACCTGACCGGCCACCAGTTCGAACGGGTCCACCACGCCGCGATACAGCATGCTCGACACGGTGATGAGGCCGGGGAACTCCATGCCTCCCGCCCCACCGGACAGCGGCGCCTCCACCACCCGGAAGTGCGTGTACGGCAGCGGCCCCAGGCGCTTCTCGAACTCCGCCAGCGCCGACGAGGCGTACTTCAGCACGCGCTCGCCCACCTCCTTGTCCTTCACCGCGTAGTGGCTCTCCACCGTGACGCCGTTCACCGTGGCCGTGGACACCTCGTAGCCCTTGGACACGAGGATGGGGAAGTCGCGCACCGCGCCCGCGGCGAAGGCGAAGCGCACGCGGCCGTCGCGCTCGGGCACCTCACCCATCGCCACGCCCGTGGCATGCACGGACCAGCCCGACGGCACGGTGATGGAGGCCAGCACATGCGCCGGCGCATACAACGCCAGGTCTCCGATGCCCTGCGGCCCCGCCCAGGGCTGGCCCTTGTCGTCCAGCGGCGGAACCTGGGGCACGACGCCGACCAGGCTCATGAAGTCCGCCGTGACAGAAAAGGCCCCGTGGTCGCCCTTCGGCCCCTGCCCTCCACCCCCGAGGAGCGTCGCCGCGGGCTTCTCCCCCTTCGGGGCGACGGCCCGGACGGCCACGTCCAGCACCGCCGCCGCGCCCGGAGGCACCGGGTCCACCAGTCGATAGCGGTACAGCGTGGGCTCCGGCTGCTCCAGGACGATGGGCTGGCGCCCCAGCCGCGCATCGGACAGCACCACCCGCTTGCCCCCCTGCGCGTTGGGTGTCACCCGCAGGTACAGCTCCGTCAGGGGCTTGTCGCGGGCCATCACCTCCACCTGCACCCGCCCCTTCGCCTCGCGCGAAACGGGGTCCACCTCCAGCTGCACCCGGTAGCGCGGCAGTTCATCCAGCGGCCCCAGCGCCTTCGCCGCGCGCTCCCGCTCGGCGGGCTTGAGGTGCTGGAGGCTCAGCTGCACCTCCGGGGAGACCTCTTCTCCTCGAGCGGGCTGCCCGAGGAGCATGCACCACGACAGCAGGCCAGGCAGGAGCGTCCGCATGCGCGCATGCTAATTGACCCGGGGCACCACGGCTCGTCTAGCCTTCGTGGGCATGCACTCTCGAACGCTTCTCCTGGCCGCTGCCCTCGGGTGGATGGCGTGTGCGCGGAACGTCCCCGCAGCCGCCCCCACCCCCTCTGTTTCCCTGGCCCCCCGCGCCGTCCGCCTCGTGGCCGACACGCCTCCCCAGGAGACGGAGTCCTTCGACAAGGTGCGCGATGACGTGGAGGTCGACACGGACGAAGGCGAGCGCACGCCTCGCGTCGTCACCTTCGGAGAGAGCGCGGTGCTGCGCAGGGATGGCCAGCGGGCCCGCCTCTACGGCGACGCCAAGGGCACGCTCGGCTTCAGCGTGGACAACTTCCTGCTGCTGGAAGTGCTCGACGGCCAGGGCAAGAAGGTGGTGCGGCGCGCCGTCGTGGGCTTCACCGAGAGCGTCCACATGGGCAACGAGCAGGTCGACAACGTGGGCCGCCGCGCCTTCAGCTTCGAGCCCGGCGAGATTGACGTCACCGAGCTGCTGCCGGAGTCCTCGCCCTTCAAGGTCCGCGTCACAGTCCTGGACTCCTGGGGCGTGGGCCGCGTGTCGGACGTCTACCTGGTGCTCACCGCCCCGGAGCAGCGCGCCGTCGAGGATGACTTGCGCGGCGAATGAGGCCCGACAGGCCGCGCTCCCGCCGAAGCAGCGCGGGCGCGGCCTGGAGCACCCAAGCCTAGAAGCGCAGCCCGCCGACCGCGGGCGTCTTGAAGGGACCCGCACCGGCGCCACCAGAGCGTGGGGCTCCGCCCTTCAAGAAGACGCAGTCCTCGGGGCACAGCGTGTTCTTGTCCTGCAGCTTGAGGGTGGGGTCCCGCGTGGCCATCACCGCGCCCACCGTGCCCGCCGCGACCACCGCGCCCACTCCCGCCCAGACGTACCAACGCCCGTACCAGGGCTTGCTGGAGCTCTCCACCTCCACGTCCGGCGAGTCGTTGTCGAACGACAGGGCCGGGTTCGGCTCGTCAGGCATCGACGTCGAGGGGTCCAGCACCGGCGGGGTGCGCGGAGAGTCCCCGGCACGCGCCGTGTTGCTCGCCAGACCCGTGTCCACCGCCGGGCGCATCCGCCCGGTCAGCTCGTAGTTCGTCCCGGCCAGCACGTTGATGTTGTGGACGTGGGACTTGTAGCCCTCGGCGCGGAACTCGATTTCGCGCGAGCCAGGCTTGAGGAGGATGTCGCTCAGCGGCACCGTGCCCACCTCGACGTCGTCCACCAGCACCACGGTGCCGGCCACGTCCGCGAGCGCTCGCGCGAAGCCCATGGTGGCCTCAAGCACCACCTTGACCTCCGTCTGCGTGCCCTCCTTCACGTCCAGCCGCCGCGTGTATTCCGCGTAGCCCGGCTTGCGGACCACCAGCGTGTGCTCCCCCGGCGTCACCGTCAGTTGCGTGGGAGCCGGCGTGAGCACCCCCACGTCGCGACCATCCAGCGTCAGCCGCGCACCCCGGACGGTGCCGCCGATGAACACCGCCAGCTCCGTCTTCACCGGGGCCAGCGGCGCCAGCAGGCCTTCGTCGGGAGGCGGCAGGTTCTTCTTCTTGCTGCCCTTCGCGGTGGCCGGAGCCTTGGTGCGCGCGGGCTTCTTCGTCACCTTCTCCGCCTTCTTCTTCTTCACCACCTTCGTCTTGCCCGCCTTCGCCTTCGACGACTTCGACGGCGTGAGGGGGGCCAGGAGGTCATCGGCCTGCGCGAGCGCGGAAGACGGGGCCACCAGGGCGGCCACCAGCGAAAAGAGGACGAGGCGTCGAATGCTCATGACGGACCGAAGGTTAGAGAGTCGTCCAAGGGGAATCAAACGAAGTCCCTCCCAACCGTCCATTCAGCCAATATCCGCGCCCCATGCACCGCGCCCTGCCCTCATTGGCCCTCGGCTTCAGTGTCCTCTGTCTCACGGCGTGTCCCGCCAAGGCTCCTCCCACCGTGGAGACACGGCCCCCACCTCCGCCCCCTGTGCGCGTCCCCGCGGGGTGCGAGAGCAGCCAGGCAGGCGAGTACCGCCACGCCGAGAATCCGGCCTTCCGCTACCACGGCGAAGATGATGGCGGGACGCTGTCACTGGCCGTGGTGCGAGCCCGCGCGGACGGCGACGCGGGCACGGAGTCACCTGACTCGAGCACCGCGTCCATCATCCTCGAGCGCACACCCGGAGGTTTCGTGGGCGAGACGCGCGCCACGGGCTTCACCGGCTCGGGAGCACCCTGCCCCGTCGCGTTCCCCACGGAGTTGGTGGCGTGTGACGACGCGGGCCTCACGCTGCGCGCGGTGGCCAGCACGTCCATCGACGAAGGGTGCCGGCCTTCCCGCTCCGGTCCGCCTCCGGTGAGGCTGCAGCAGGTGCTGCTGCGAGACCCGCCGGACGCGGGCCTCTAGGGACACAAGCCACCGCGCCCCGATGCGAAGGGGCGCGGCGCGAGTCACCTTCAGGCGGCGCGGCGGGCCTGCTCCTCGGCGGGATTCACCGCGGGGCTGGCGTCGCTGAGCTTCACGCGGCCGGCGAGCCCCTGCAGCAGGCTGGAGATGCCCACGTAGAGGAAGCCCGCCTGGAACAGGATGATGAAGGGCAGCGACGTGTAGATGCGCGCGTCGATGGCGAACCACAGCGCCCCAGTGAAGTACGCCGCGAACAGCAGCTCCACCACCGGCATCAGCGTCTTGCTGCCGCGGTACGCCTTCTTCACCGCGATGACCTTCTTGCCCTCGGCGCCCGTCTTCGGCGTGCGGGCGAAGCCCGACTGCTGGTTGAGCAGCGCCTCCGCCACGGCCTTGGCGTTGTTGATGGCCAGGCCGATGCCCAGGCTCATCAGGAACGGCAGGTACTTCACCCGCTCCCAGCCCGTCACGCCCCGCTCCCGCTGCGCGGCGACGTAGAAGAAGCACACGCTCGCCGTCGCGGAGATGAAGAAGGGCAGGTCCAGGAACAGCGTGCCGTAGAGGCCGTGCTGGAAGCGCACCACCATGCTGATGGGCATCAGCACCGACAGCAGCACCATCAACAGATAAGCCATGTTGTTGGTGAGGTGGAAGAACGCCTCGCGCTTCACCGCCAGCGGCAGGTCGCTCTTGAGGATGGTGGGGAGCAGCTTCTTCGCCGTCTGGATGGAGCCCTTGGCCCAGCGGTGCTGCTGGCTCTTGAAGGCGTTCATGTCCACCGGGACTTCGGCCGGGGAGATGACCTCCGGGAGGAACACGAACTGCCAGCCCTTGAGCTGAGCGCGGTAGCTCAGGTCCAGGTCCTCGGTCAGCGTGTCGTGCTGCCAGCCACCCGCGTCCGCGATGGTGCCGCGACGCCAGATGCCGGCGGTGCCGTTGAAGTTGAAGAAGCAGCCGGAGCGGTTGCGCGCCGTGTGCTCGATGATGAAGTGGCCGTCCAGGAAGATGCTCTGGGCCTGCGTGAGGATGGAGAACTCACGGTTGAGGTGCCCCCAGCGCACCTGCACCATGCCCACCTTCGCGTCGGAGAAGAACGGCACCGTGCGCAACAGGAAGTCAGGGCTCGGCACGAAGTCCGCGTCGAACACGGCGACGAACTCGCCCCGCGCCGACTTCAGCCCGTGCTCCAGCGCACCCGCCTTGAATCCCTCGCGGTTGACGCGGTGGATGTAGACGATGTCGTGGCCCTTCTGCCGGTGCCGCTCCACGCACGCCCGGGCGATGCCACACGTCTCATCCGTTGAGTCGTCGAGAACCTGGATTTCCAGGAGCTCGCGGGGGTAGTCGATGCGGCACACCGACTCCACCAGACGCTCCACCACATACATCTCGTTGAAGATGGGGAGTTGGATGGTGACGCGTGGAAGCTCCTTCAAAGGGCTCTTGGGCGTCGGCAGCTTGAACTTGTGCCGGTAATACAGGAACGCCATTCGGTACCGGTGCGAGCCGTAAACCGCCAGCACGCACAGGACGCTGAAATAGACGCCCAGGAAGATGATCTCGACGGTGGTCATCAGTGACGCTCAGCCCCTCCCGCGCAGCCCCCGTGGCCCGCGGTCCTTCCTTGCGTGGCGGCATCGGAATCCCGTCTCACGCCGACCGCCGCCTCCTGGGTCCGCTGAGCCCCCGTCCCGTATGTGCCCGAAAAGACAAGGCTTTAACCATCCAGGACTGATCGCGCCGGACAATAGGGAGGCGTCAAGGACGTGTCAAATTATTCCCAGAGTTTGAACGTTCCGTTCAGGTCCGGGGTGACACCTCGCGTTACCGGGGCTTCGAGGAGATCCAAGGGGTTGGCGCCGGGGCTGAGGCGGCGCCAGGACTCGGACTACCCGGAAGGTCAGCTCACCGCGCGGCGAGGCTCGGAGATGGTGGGAGCGGGGGCGACCACGGGCGCGTCCCTGACACCCACCTCGTCCCGCGTCGCCAGCGCGAGGATGCGCTCGACGAGCTCCGGGAACTCCACGCCCGCATGGGTGGCAATCTTGGACAGCAGGCTGGTGGGGGTGAAGCCGGGCAGCGTGTTGACCTCCAGCACCACGTCGTTGTCGGTGTCGGAGCACAAGAGGTCCACGCGGGCGTACCCCCGGCAGCCCAGGGCGCGGTACGCGGAGAGCGCCAGGGCCTCCACGTTGGCCACGCGCGTGGCGGACAGCCGGGGCGGCAGGAAGTAGCGCGCGCCGCCCTTGTACTTGGCCTCGAAGTCGAAGCCCTCGCGCGGAGTGCCCACCTCGCAGCTGCCCAGCACCTTGTCGCCGAGGATGCCCACCGTCACCTCGCGGCCCGGAATGAAGCGCTCCACCAGCGCCTCGCCGCCGAAGCGGCACGCCTGGGCCACCGCCGCGACGAGCGACTCCGGCTCGCGGACGATGGACAGGCCCACCGACGAGCCGCCGCATGCGGGCTTCACGACGCAGGGGAAGCCCAGGTCGCCTTGCAGCTCCAGGGCGCGCGCGGCGTCGTCACGACCCACGCGATACCCCTGGGGCGTGGGCAGGTTGTGCAGGCGGAAGAGCTTCTTGGCCATGGGCTTGTTCATCGCCAGCGCCGAGGCCAGCACGCCCGAGCCCGTGTACGGCAGCTCCAGGAGATCCAGGAGGCCCTGCACCCGGCCGTCCTCGCCCATGCGCCCGTGCAGCGCGATGAAGGCCACGTCCAGCTCCGCGGCGCGCAGCGCCCTGTCCAGACCCGGCCCCGCGAACACCCGGGTGACCTGATGGCCGCGGGATTCCAGCGCCGCGACCACGGCCTCTCCCGTCTTGAGCGAAATCTCCCGCTCCTCGCCCCACCCGCCCATCAGCACTCCGACGCGCTTGCCCATGTCGATGAAACCTCCTGGGCACACGACAGAGCACGGCGGATGCCAACCCCTCCCGGGAGGGTCGCCCCCCCGGCTTCGCCCCGACAGTCCCCGTGGAGACGGGGGTTTGCGTCGGCAGGGGGGCCGCCAGGCGGGCGTGTCCCCGAGGACACGGCGCGGCAATCGGACCACGCGAAGCGAGGGGCTGTAGGAACTACCGCCCCTCGTGGCGGCGACTACGGCCCGGCGTCCACCGGGCCCGCGTCAACCGGACCCGCGTCCGTCTGCCCTGGCGAGCCCGCATCCGAACCGGAGTCCGTCTGCCCTGGCGAGCCCGCATCCGAGCCGGAGTCCGGAACGGCGTTGCTGTCCCGGACGCAGCTGTCGTCCTTGCAGATGAAGCCCTCCAGGCATTGGTTGCGGTCGTCACACGGCTGCCCCTCCTCGTCGAAGTCGACCAGGAGGCTGCACGCGGACAGGCCCAGGGACAGGGCCGCGAAGGGAATGAGGAAACGAAGGGGACGGCGCATGGCTAGTAATTCCGGAGATCGTCTTCGTCGATGGACGGCCGCTTCTTCTTCTCGTCTTCCTCGCGCTTGCGCTTCTCCTCTTCCTCGCGCTTGCGCTTGGCCTCCGACTCCTCCTCCTGCTTGCGGCGATCCTCCAGTTCGCGGCGCTGGCGCTCCACCTCTTCACGCCGCTTGCGCAGCTCTTCTTCGCGCTGGGCGGCCTCGTCGTCCTTGGAGCGGCGCGTGTCCTGCGAGCGCGTCGTGGGCGGCGGCGGGGGCGGCTCGCTCACCGGGGGCGGCGGGGTCGTCTTCGTGGCGGGAGCCGCGGGCGTCGTCTTCGTGGCGGGAGCCGCGGGCGTCGTCTTCGCGGGAGGGGCCGCGGGCGTCGTCTTCGCCGGGGGCGGCGGAGGCGGCATGGGCAGCGACTCGCCCACGGGCCTGGTGCCCTTGGGGGGCGGAGGCATGCTCAACGAATCGCTCTTGGAGTCGGACTTGGGGGGCGGCGTGGCACGCGAACGCTTGGGTGCGGGCGCCGGCGCGGGGGTGGGCTTGGAGTCACCGCCACCGCTGCCGCCACCGGAGAAGGCGAAGTAGCCGCCGAGGCCCGCGGCGACCGCGCCCGTGAGCAGCCCGATGTCCGCGACCAGCGCGTACGTCTTGCCCGTGTCCTTGAAGTCCTGTGCCCGGGGGCTCGTCTGCGGCGCGCGTCGGAAGTCATCCTCCTTCGAGGACGCCTCCATGCCGAAGTAGATGCCGCCCGCCAAGAGCGCCACGCCGGTGGCCATCAGCACATAGCCCAGCGTCTTGCGGTTGGAGCCACCGCCGCTCGCGAAGTGCGTCACCGGCTTGTTGCCGGCGAGCCGGGCCGTGTCCGCGCCCACCAGCGAGGACAAGAGCGCGTCGGAGCCCGTCGCCATGGTCTCGCCCGCGGGAACCGGCCCCAGCGCGTAGGCCAGGTTGTGTCCGTCCGCGACGTCGAGCCGGAGGCCCGTCACCTGGAGCGGAGCGGTGCCCGTGCCACCGCGAACCAGCAGGGCCAGCACCTGGGACACGCCCGCGAGCGTGCCCAACTCGCGCAGGGCCAGGTCACGCTCCGGCCCCTCCGGCTTGCGCACGATGCGCTCGGTCAGCGTCTGGAGCGCGCGCATGGAAGCGGCGGGAGCCAGCGTGAGCGTCGTCTCGCCCTCGCGTGCCCGGCGCTGCTCCACCTCGAAGCCCGGCGCCATCACCGTCACGTAGTGGTCCGCGGGGGTCAGCCCCTTGAGGTCCACCGGCGACACGCCACGGAACTGGCCGTCCACGTACACCTGCGCGGGCACGGGCTCGGTGCGCACCGAGAGCGTCGCGGTGGAGCCGGCCAGCGCCGCCTTGCGCTCCTTGTCCACGAAGGCCATGTCGTCCGGCGGGAAGAAGTTGGGCGAGAACTGGGCGCGGGGGTCCACCGCCAGCACCGCGCGAATCTCCAACTGCGCCGCCGTGCCCTCGCCGTTGGCCACCTGCGAGGCCGCCTTCATCACCCGGGCGCGGCTCAGGTCGCCGAAGTTGCGCGACAAGTCACTCGCCTCGAACGCGCGCGCGGCCGCCTCGAACTGCTGGAGCGCCTTCTGCGTGTCCAGCTCGTCATACGCCGTCTGGCCGTCCTTCATGGCCGATGCGCCCTCGGCGGCCTTCGCCTCGCGCGCCGCCTTGCCCTGCGCGTCCAGCGCGTCCGACAACCGCACCAGGTCCAGCCGTCCGGAGCGCGCCACCGACTGCTCCGCCCAGTACGCCAGCCGCGCCGCCTCCGTTCGTGATGTCGCATCCAGCGAGATGGCCACCACCGTCACGGAGGACGGTGAGGCGGTGGGTACTGCTCGGGGAGTCAGTCGGAGGGGGAGGCTCGACTGCGCGGCGGCGGGGCCGACGGCCAGCATGCCCACCAACCACCCGCTGAGGGCCGCGTGCATCGCGCGATTGCTCGAAGGTCGCATCACTCGTTCACCTTTGTCCGCCCGCCATCAAACGGAGGTCTCGCCGAAATGCAAGGGGGAAGGTGTCTTCAACGACCCTCGGCGCGAGCCGGAGGGCGCCCCGAAACGGCGCTGAGGCCGTTGAGATACTCGAGGGCGACCTTGAGCGGATAGTCCTTGAGGGCCGCGGTGGCGTCCCACGGCGCGAGGTTCTCGGGCAGGCCGCGAGGCGCGGAAGAGGACGACTCGGAGGTGGCGGTGGACTCGGCGCGGAAGTGACGCTGGAGGTCCTTCTCGCGCGGCGTCTCACGGCCCGGCTTGCCACCCGGCTCGTCCGGCACGACGTAGTCGGGGGTGATGCCCCGCTCCTGGATGCTGCGGCCCTTGGGTGTGTAGTAGCGGGCGATGGTCAGCTTCAGGCCGGAGCCATCCTCCAACTCGATGACCGTCTGGACGCTGCCCTTGCCGAACGTCTGCGTGCCCAGGACGGTGGCGCGGCCGTGGTCCTGGAGCGCGCCGGCCACGATTTCGGACGCGGACGCGCTGCCCGCGTTGACCAGCACGACGAGGGGGTAGTTCTTCTCCGTGTCGCGGTCCTTGCTGCGCTCCTCGGTGGAGTTGCGACCGTCACGTCCCCGGGTGGAGACGATGGGCAGGTTGCCCGGCAGGAAGCGGTCACTCACCGCCACCGCCTGGTCCAACAGGCCGCCCGGGTTGTTGCGCAGGTCGAGCACCACGCCGCGCAGCTCCTTGCCACCGTTGAGGCCGCGCAGCCTGTCGAGTTCCTTGCGCAGGTACAGGTCCGTGCGCTCCTGGAAGTTCTTCACCTTGATGTGGCCGAAGCCGCCGTAGAGCTCGCTCTCCACGGAGACGATGCGGATGTGGTCCCGGATGATGGCGATTTCGCGAGGCGCGCTGAAGCCGTGCCGCAGGATGCTCAAGAGCACGCGTCCCCCCGCGGGCCCTCGCATCTTCTGCATGGCCCGCCCCACGTCCATGCCCCGCGTGCTCTCGCCGTCGATGCCCACCAGCTCGTCGCCCGCCTTGATTCCCGCGCGCGCCGCCGGCGTGTCGTCGATGGGAGCCACGACGACGATGCGGTCGTTCTTGCGCGCGATTTCGATGCCCAGCCCACCCCACTCGCCCGAGGTGTCGATCTTCATCTCGCGGAAGACCTCCGGCGGCATGAAGACGGTGTGCGGGTCCAACGTGTCGAGCATGCCCTGGATGGCGCCGTAGATGAGCCGCTCCTGGTCCGGCCCCTCCACGTAGTTGTTCTCCACGTACGACAGCACGCGAGCGAAGGTCTCCAGCTGTCGGTAGGTGACGTCGTCCTTCTCCGCCCGTACCGCGCTGGAAGTGGAGGACCGCACAGCCGCGTCCTTCTTCTCTTCCGCGGCCGAGGGCCCTGACAGGAGGAGGAGCGCGGCCAGCGCCGCGCGCCATGGCTGGTGGAGACCCGTCACGTCGGTACGTCCTTTCGCGGTGAGGCTCGAAGGGCGTCCCAGTCTATACCCGGCCCTCAGAGGCTCGACGCATCCGCGAAGCGCACCAGGTGCGACACCAGCTCGTCCGGACGCTCCATCTGCGGCACGTGCCCGAAGCCCTGCACCACCCGCACCTGGGCGTGCGCCGGCAGGTGGGCGCGGAACCAGTCCAGGGAGCGTGACGGCAACAGCCGCTCGCTGCCACCCCAGAGGAACAGCACCGGCATGGACAGCTTGCGCACCGCTTCTGGCTCCAGGCTGAGCCGGGTGGACATCGCCTCGGCGGTGAGGGCCTTCACGGTGGGTGTGTCATAGAAGCGGCGCAGCTCGGTCGCCAGGAGCAGCGCGGGCAGCGGGGCCTGGTGGAACAGGCGCCTCGTGAAGGCGCGGGCCTCCGCGGGCGTGCCCACCTTGAAGGAGTTGAGCAGGGCGGTGCTCTCCTCCACCGGCAGCTCCGCGCCCGCTGGAGCCACCAGCACCAGCGCGCGCACCCACTGGGGATACTCCGACGCGAGGCTCACCGCCATCGCTCCGCCCAGCGAGTTGCCGACGACGAAGGCCGGCTCCTTCACCTCCTGCTCCACGAAGGCGCGCAGCACCTCGAACTGGTTGCGCACGCAGACCTGCCCACCGCAGTACTCGGTGGAGAAGCCGTGCCCTGGCAGGTCGGGCGCGACGACACGCGAGAAGCGCTTCGCCAGGCCGAAGAAGGTGCGGCCGAAGCCATTGGCCGAGCCGCCCAGTCCGTGCACCAGCACCACCGGCGGCCCCTTCCCCTGCCCCTTCAGCGAGTAGAAGTGCACCGACTGCCCCCCGACATCGACTGTCGAGGACTGGACACCTCGCGCCACCAGCACGCGCCGTACCGCCTTCTGCATTCCGCCCATGAGGTCCATGCGCTCGCCTGCTCCTCTCGTGGTGGGAGTCTGTTGCCTCAGGATAACAAGGCACGAACCGTTTCGCCGCAACGCGTCATGACGCGGGGGCCAGCCAGGGTCCGGGGTCGACGGCCTGCCCGGACTTTCGGACCTCGAAGTAGAGGTACGAGCCCTTGAGCGAGCCCGTGTCTCCCACCTCGCCCACCACGTCACCGGAGGCCACGGCGGCGCCCAGC
This sequence comes from Myxococcus sp. CA033, assembly GCF_013336625.1. NCBI lineage: Bacteria > Pseudomonadati > Myxococcota > Myxococcia > Myxococcales > Myxococcaceae > Myxococcus > Myxococcus sp. CA033. The sequence goes on from NZ_JABUMU010000001.1 coordinate 1,138,454, forward strand.
TCCAGGGCGATGGCGGACAGGTGGGCCATGAGCGTGTGGTAGCCGTCGCCGTGGTCGACGATGAGCAGGTTGCCGTAGCCCCGCAGCGAGCCCGCATAGACGACAGTGCCATCGGCGACGGCGACCACGGGCGTCCCGGTGGCGGCGCGGATGTCGAGCCCCTTCTGCACGGTGACGGTGTTGAAGCGCGGGTTGACGACCTTGCCGAACGCCACCTCGATGATGCCGCGCGTGGGCTGTGGCAGCTTGCCGCGCAGGGCTCCGAAGCCGTGCGTGGCGGGGGCTTCCTTCAGCTCGCGCACCACCAGGGTCAGCTCCGCGTCCGCCTGCTCCAGCTCCTTCACCGCGCGACGGGCCAGCTCGGCCTCGCCCGCGAGCGAGCCCACCACTTCCTCGAGCGCCTCATGCTGCGCGCGCGCCAGCCGCTCCTGTTCCTGGAGGAAGGTGACCCGCGCGGCCAGCGAGGTCTGGAGCCGCTTCAGCTCGAGCGTGGACTGCCGTTGTAGGTGCGCCACGCGCTGCACGCCGCGCAGCAGGTCCAAATCGCCCGACATGCTCGCCTCCAGCGCGCGGGCCCGCCACACCAGCGCGGCGAAGTCCTCCGCCGACAGGAGCACCTCCAGCGGCCGCCGTCGCATGACGCGGTAGAGGGTGCGCAGCCGGGGGGACAGTCGCCGCAGTTGCACGCGCAGCGCCTCGCGCAGCAGCACCTCCTCGCGCTCGGCCAGGATGACGCGCTTGCGGAACACCGCGAGGTCCGCCTCCAGGGCCCGCACGCGCCGCCGGGAGAAGGCGACCATCTCCTCCATCAGCTCCAGGCCCTCGAGCACCGTGAGCTTCTTCGACTCGACGAGCGCCAGCGTCGCGCGCTGGGCTGCGAGCTTCTCGCGCAGCGCGGACTGCTCCGCCTCCTCCAGCTTCTGCGCGTGCGCGGGGAGGCCGGCCAGCACCAGCGCCAGGGTGAGGACGAAGGAGCGGCTCATACGCGCAGGAAACGACCCACCGCGACGAAGCTGCCGCCCAGCCCCAGGCCGCACCCCGCGCCCACCAATTCCAGCACCAATCGCGGCTCCACCCATGGCGCGGCGACACCCGGGCCCAGCAGGAACGCGAACAGCGAGCCCAGCGTGGGCCCCACCAGCCGACCAAAGGCCCACAGCCCGAGCAACGCCACACCCGCGCCGAGCAACCCCTGGAGCAGTCCCTCCAGCAGGAAGGGCGCCTTGACGAAGCGGTCCGTGGCGCCGACCAGCTTCTGGATTTCAATCTCCTCGCGCCGCGAATAGATGGCGAGCTGGAGCGTGGCCGCGACGATGACCACGGTGGCGCCCAGCACCACCACGAAGGCCACCAGCGCGCCGAAGCGCAGGGCCCGGGCGATGGCCGTCAGTCGCTCCACGGCCTGCTCTCCGTAGTCCACGCCGGACACCCCGGGCAGCGCGCGCAGCTCCTTCGCCAGGGCCTGGAGCGCCTCGGGCGTGCGCTGCTCCGGAGGAACACGCAGCTCCAGCGCCGCGGGCAGCGGGTTCTCCGGCAGCTCCGACAGGGCCTCGCCCAAATCGCCCAGCTCGGTGCGAAGCCGCTCCAGCGCGGCATCCGGAGGCACCAGCGTCACCTGGCCCTGGCTGAGCTCCTCGACGCGGGCGCGCACGCCATGCGCCTCGTCCTGCCCCAGCTCCGGTGCCAGATACACCGTGACTTCGACTTCGCCGCCCAACGACGCAAGCAGGTTGTCCAACACCCGCGCACTGCCCCGCGCGAGCCCCGCGGAGAACAGGGCGATGGCGATGGTGGTCACCGCGATGAAGTGCACGAAGGGCGAGTGCTTGAGCCCCACCGCCGCCGAGCGCCAGAAGTACCGCGTCTTCGCCAGCGCGCTCATACCACCATCCGTCGCGCCGCCTTGACGCCGTCCTCGTCGGAGACAATCTGCCCGCGCTCCAGGCCCACCGTGCGCTTCTGGTAGCGCGACAGCAGCGTGGCGTCGTGCGTGGCCACCACCACCGTGGTGCCTCGGATGTTCACCTGGGTGAGCAGGTCCATGATTTCGACGGTGAGCGCGGGGTCCAGGTTACCGGTGGGCTCGTCCGCCAGGAGGATGGTCGGGTCATTGACCAGCGCCCGCGCGATGACCACGCGCTGCTGCTCTCCACCGGAGAGGCGCAGGGGGAACGAGTCCGCCTTGTGCTCCAGACCCACCAGCTTCAGCATCCGCCGCACCTTGTCGCGCGCTTCCGTGCGCGGCACGCCCAGCACGTCCAGCGTGAAGGACACGTTGTCCTCCACCGTCCGGTGCGGCAGCAGCTTGAAGTCCTGGAACACGACGCCGATGTTGCGGCGCAGGTACGGCACGGCGGACTCACGGATGCGGGCGATGTTGCGGCCCCCCACCAGAATCTGCCCCTTGGTGGCTTTCTCCGCGCAGAAGATGAGCTTGAGCAGCGTCGTCTTCCCCGCGCCGGAAGGGCCCGTGAGGAACACGAACTCGCCCTTCTCCACACTGAGGTTGATGTCCGAGAGCACCGGCGGATCACCGGGATACGCCTTGTAGACGTGGAAGAATTGAATCATGGCGCGGCGCGGGAGAGCGCCAACCTACCACGGCCGGGCGGGAGCGCCCCACGCACGCCGGGCCGCAGCCGGGGCTTTCCCCTCCCACCCCCGGCGCCACCTGTGCGACGGTGCCACGCCTTATGAGCGAGCAGGCCGTGCGGCGTGCGACAACGGGACAGTGGGTGGGACGCATCGCCGGGCCCGTGGCCGCCGCCCTCATCTACGGGATTCCCTCCGGTCTCCACACCCTGCCGGGCCTGGACCACCGCCCCGCCGCCGCGGCCGCCGTCGCCGCGTGGATGGCCCTCTGGTGGTTCACCGAGGCCGTCCCCATGGCGTGGACCGCGGTGCTCCCCGTGGCGCTCTTTCCACTGCTGGGCGTCTTCGACACGGACAACGTCGCCGTCGCGGTGGGACGCGCCACCCTGCCCTTCCTGGACCCCTACATCTTCCTCTTCATGGGCGGCATGGCCCTGGGCGCGGGCATGGAGCAGTGGGGCCTGCACCGGAGAATCGCCCTGCTCATCATGCGCGCCGTCGGCACCGGGCCGGAGCGGCTGCTGTTCGGCATGCTCGCGGCCACCGCCGCCGTGTCGCTCTGGATTTCCAACACCGCCACGGCGGTGATGATGGTGCCCATCGGCATGGCGCTGCTCTCCCAGCTCCGCGCCGCGGAAGGACGCCCCCTGGAGCACTTCGGCGCGGCGCTCATGCTGGCCGTCGCGTACGGCTCCAACATCGGCGGAATCGGCACCAAGATTGGCAGCCCCACCAACTCCGTCTTCGCGGGCGTGGTGTCGCGCCGGCTGGGCACCGACGTGGGCTTCGTCGAGTACATGGTCGCGGCCCTCCCCTTCGTCCTCATCTTCCTGCCGCTGACGTGGGCGGTGCTGTGGAGGTGGGCCCGTCGCGACAAGATGGGACCCGGCCAGGGCGGGGACGTCATCGACCGCGAGCTGGCCCAGTTGGGCCCCCTCTCACGGGGAGAGCGCACGGTGGGCCTCGTCTTCTTCGTGGCGGCGCTGTTGTGGATTTTCGGCGACCCGCTGCGCCAGGTGCTCGCCGGCCCCGTGGCCCACGCCTTCAACGGCTTCAAGCTGGGGGGCAAGCACTACGAGGCCATGGTGGCGATGGTCGGCGCGCTGACGCTGCTCGTGCTGGGGCGTCTGTCCGTGGCGGCCCTGCGGCGCGTGCCCTGGGACACGCTGCTCCTGCTGGGCGGCGGCTTCGCGCTGGCGGCGGGCATCGAGGCCAGTGGCCTGGCCTCGTGGATGACCTCGCGGCTGTCCGGCCTGGAGTCGCTGCCAGTCCTGGTGCAGCACGGCGTGGTCGCCAGCGCCACCATCCTGCTGTCGGCCATCGCCTCCAACACGGCCACGACGAACGTCATGCTCAACGTGCTGCCCGCCTCGCGGCCCCTGCTGGCGGTGAGCACCTTCGCGGCCTCGTGCGACTTCGCCCTGCCCGCGGGCACGCCGCCCAACGCCATCGTCTTCGGCAGCGGCGTGGTGCGCCTGCCGGTGATGATGCGCGTGGGAGTGCTGCTGGACCTGCTCGCCGCCGCGGTGCTCACGGTGTACGGAGCCACGTGGGTGCAGTGGGTGCTGCCCTAGTCTGGAACTGTCGACTGGCCGACACCGCGCTCCCGGGGCGAGACGCCACCAGGGAGTCGCGGGCTACTGGTCGCCTTCTCCGGCGAGGTAGCTGAGGATGACCTCGTCGAGGCTCTTCTCGGAGATGAGGTCCTCTCCGAACAGCGTCTCGACGCCAACCTCGTTGATCTTCGGCTTCTCCTTCAAGGCGCGAGCAGCGGCGACCTCGGGGGGAAGCGCGGGAGGCAGGGGCGCGACGGGAGCGACGACGACCGGCTTGGGCGCCATCGGCTGGCCGGGCTGCAGCTTCGCGTGGGCCTGTTCAGCCTCCGAGGCCAGCTGACCGGGCTGATAGTGCCGGACCGTGGACTCGAAGTTGTCGTACACGTTGTTGATGAGGTTGCGCAGCATCTCCTTGTGCTGCTCCTCCATCAACTCACGGACGACCTCCGCCAGATTCTCCGCGTTGAGGATGTCCGAGTAGGACGTCTTCTTGGACGCGAGGATGTTACCGCCCACGAACAGGTGGGTGATGATGTGGGGATTGTTGACGCCCGAGTCCTCGGTCTGGACGTGGTAAACCTTCCCCTTGTGCTTGATGTTGTGGTTGAAGCCGGTGACGGCCTTCTCGAAGGTTTTCGTCATTGCCGAGTGGGCGGACCGTACCAGCCGCTTCCCCACGACACAAGGTAAGCGTCAACCCCGCATGTCGCGCCAGGGGAGCCTGGCCGCTGACCCCGCGCATTTCTTGCGGACGACGCCCGCCTGCCATGCAGCCCACCCTTCATGTGAGAACGCGACCCCGGTCCGTTGAAAAGCCGAAAGCGGCTGGGGTACGTACAGAACATGCGGTGCGGTGGTCAGCGGCGCCAACGTCCAGGACTCCACGGATGAAGAAGACGAACGAGATCAAGAACAAGGTTCGCCTCCAGGACGCCCAGGTCCTGGCCGGAGGCTACTCACCCGCCATCCGCGCCATGGAGATTGGCGCCATCGTCAGCTTCATCGCGCTGGAGCTGTTCCTGGTGTACCGGCTCTACAACAACCCGCATGGCGGCCCGTGGCTGCTCCTGGGCGCGGTGCTGTTGGGCTACCTCGCCGCGGACTTCGTCTCCGGCTTCGTCCACTGGATGGGCGACACGTGGGGCTCCACGGAGATGCCGATTCTGGGCAAGGCCCTCATTCGCCCGTTCCGCGAGCACCACGTCGACGAGAAGGCCATCACCCGCCACGACTTCGTGGAGACCAACGGCAACAACTGCCTCATCTCCCTGCCCGTGGCCGTGGCCGCGGTGTCCATGCCGCTGAGCAGCTCCGGCTGGGTGTTCTGCGCCAGCTTCCTGGGCGCGATGATCTTCTGGGTGATGGCGACCAACCAGTTCCACAAGTGGTCGCACATGGACTCGCCGCCGGCCATCATCGGCTTCCTGCAGCGCGTGCACCTCATCCTGCCGCCGGCGCACCACCGCATCCACCACACCGCGCCCTTCAACAAGTACTACTGCATTACCGTGGGCTGGCTGAACTGGCCGCTCAACCTGGTGCACTTCTTCCCCCTGGCGGAGCGCCTCGTGACGCGTGTCACCGGCCTGGTGCCGCGCGAGGACGACATCGGTGACGAGGCCGCCCGCGCGCTCGTGGAGGCCCAGGTCGCCGCCGAGGCTCCCGTCGTCCAGGCCGCCAAGGAGCTGCTCACCAAGGCCACCACGCCGGAAGAAGCCCCGCCCGCCACGGCCACCACCCGCCCGTCCGCCTGAGCCGGCCCACGGGCGGAAGACGCCCGTGTTCCGATGACTCGAGCGAGGTCCACGCGATGGACCGCCGAGGGGTGAGGCCCGCGTGCCGCGCGGAGCGCCTCCCCCGACGCCAGGGACTCAGAACTTCAGGTCGACCTGCTCGGCGGCATCGATGGGCCTGCCGAGGAACCTCGCCCCCACTTCCATGAAGCGCTCGGGAACGTCAGTCACGTAGTACGCGTGAGACGGGGCACGCGTCGTCGCCGGCGCCAGCAGCTCCTTGCGAGCCAGCAGCGCCGCCACCGCCAGCGCGGTGGCCTCCGCCGAGTCCACCAGCGCGACCTGGGGCCCCACCACCTCCGCGATGACGCCCTTGAGCAGCGGATAGTGCGTGCAGCCGAGGACGAGCGTGTCCACGCCTTCCCGGGCGAACTCGCCCAGATACTCACGCGCCGTCAGCAGGGGCACGTCGCCCGTGGTCCATCCCTCCTCCGCCAGCGGCACGAAGAGCGGACAGGCGCGGGCCTTCACCCGCACCCCGGGGTTCGCCGTCTCCAGGGCGCGCTGATAGGCCCCGGAGCGGATGGTGCCCGGCGTACCGATGACGCCCACTCCGCCGCCTCGCGTGCGCTCCAGGGCCGCCTGGGCTCCTGGCTGGATGACGCCCACCACCGGCACCGGCAGCGCCGCCTCCAGCGCGGGCAGGGCCGCGGCGGAGGCCGTGTTGCACGCCACCACCAGCAGCTTGATGCCGCGCTCCAGCAGGAACTCCGCGTTCTTCAGCGAGTAGCGCGTCACCACCTCGCCGGACTTGGTGCCGTAGGGCACCCGGGCCGTGTCCCCCAGATACACCGTGCTCTCGTGGGGGAGGTGCTCCATGAGGGACTTGAGGACCGTGAGCCCTCCGACACCTGAATCAAATACGCCAATGGGACTGTGGCTGCCTTGCCGCATGTCCGGTGTCCCTATCACGTTTGATGCCAACGCCACGGGCTCCCCCGCAACGCGAAGAGGGCCGAGGCACGTGGCCCCGACCCTCTTCTTCACCCCACGAGCGAGCGGGCTCGACTACGGGAACAGCGACACCAGCGCGGCGCTGCTCGCTCCCGGGAATACGTGGCCATCGACATTGATGAACACGCTGTCGTTCACCGAGAAGTACTCCGTGCCGTTGCCCGCCTTCGCGTACATCTCCACCTCGTAGCGGCCCGGGCGGAGGAACTCGTAGACCACCGGCGCGTCGTTGCAGCCGTGCCGGTCACCGACGATGCCGTACACCAGCTCCCCAGTGAAGACATCGCGGAAGTTGATGGCCACCTCGGTGATGCCCGCCTGCGAGCAGCTCAGCGCGGAGCCACCGGCGCGCAGCTCCCACTTGATGGACGCCCCGCCAATCACCCACATCGGGGCCAGCACCTGCTTCGTCTCGCCGGACTGAATCGAGAACTGCGCGCTGTAATAATACCAGGGACGGTTCTGCCCATCGACGGCCACCAGCTGCAGGTCGTGGTTGCCGGCGTTCAGCGTGGGCGTGGTGACGCTGGCGCCCGAGCTGCCCTCCGAGCAGCTGAAGCGGACCCACTCGCCCCCATCGATGCGGGCCTCCACGTGCGTCACGCCGGCCTGCCCGCAGCCCAGCCTGCTCGACCCCTCCACGAACTCCCAGCGAATGGTGGCGCCGCTGCTCGTGGTGCGAAGGGTGGCGGTGTACGACGTCGGCTCGCCGTAGCGGGTGGAGAACCGCCCGCTGTGGGCGTACAGCGTGCGCTGCTGCGAGTCGAGGGCGACCAGCTCCAGGTCGTGCTCACCCGGGTCCAGGTACGGCGTCTTCACGCTGTTGCCGCCATGGCCCGCCGTGCAGTCGAAGCGCGCCCACTGCCCACCATCCACCCGGGCATCCACGAAGGCCACACCCGCCTGGTTGCAGTTCGGGTTGCCGCTGCTGGAGTTCGCCGGAAACAGCCAGTTCACGTACGCGAAGGACGGCGGGGCGCCCAGCGGCGCGAGGTCGATGCTCACCGTCACGTCGCCATCCACGCGGAAGGTGCCGCTCGCCTCGTAGAGCACCTCGTTGGTGTAGCTGATCGCCTCCACGTTGAAGCTGTAGATGCCCGGCGCGAAGTCGTGGAGGACGATGCCGTCGAAGCCGTTGGCCTGACACGCGTATTGGCCGTCGTTGGCCAGCCGTTCACCGGGAATCGTGATGTTGACGCCCTTGATGTCGCGGTCCTCGTCGCAGCGCAGTCCGCCGAAGGTCCAGCGGAACGTCGCGTCGCCCGGGTAGATGGGCTCGTCGTAGTCGTCTTCGCCGTGGATGATGCAGCCGGTGGAGACCGCCGCCAGGCAGAGGAGAGCGACCAGCAGTCTGGAGTTCATGGGGGGCAACCTGTCCGTGGGGTGTTGAGGTGTTCGGCCCGTTTCAGTCACCTCTGACGACCCTCTCCGGGAATTATTCATCCGTACGGCCAAGCAACTTCAAGCAGGCAACCGGCCCCCGTCCCCGTTTGTTTGACCCAGTTGTAGCGGAGTGTTACGCGCTCCACCTCATGACGCCCCACCTGCCCCTGGCGCTTGGCGCCATGAACTACGTGGAGATCATCCGCGACGCTTCCTTCATCGAGCTGGCCGTCCTGCTGCTCCTGATGGGTGTCTCCGTGGCTTCCTGGGCCCTCATCGCCATGAAGGCCACCCAGCTCGCCAAGGCCCGCGCACAGTCTCTCACCTTCCTCGACACCTTCTGGAAGGCGTCCCGGCTGGAGGCCATCTACCAGACGGCCCAGAAGCTCGACGCCTCGCCCCTGTCCAAGGTCTTCTGCGCCGGCTACGAGGAGCTGTCCAAGCTGGCCCAGGCCAAGGAAGGCGGCGCCGAGGGCGCCATGGCGGAGCGGCTGGGCGGAATCGAGAACGTGGAGCGCGCGCTGATGCGAGCCTCCACGTCGCAAATCACGGAGCTGGAGGCGCGGGTGTCGTTCCTGGGCACCGTCGGCGCGGCCTCGCCCTTCGTGGGCCTGTTCGGCACCGTCATCGGAATCCTCAGCGCCTTCAATCAAATCGCCGAGCAGGGCAATGCGACATTGGCCACGGTGGCGGCGCCAGTGGGCAACGCGCTGTTCGCCACGGCGGCGGGCCTGTTCGCGGCGATTCCGGCCGTGGTCGCCTACAACTCGTTCGTCAGCCGCATCAAGGTGTTCGACACGGAGATGTCGAACTTCTCCGCGGACTTCCTCAACATCATCAAGCGTCACTTCTTCCGCTAGGCGGGCGCGACCATGGGAATGGGCGGAGGCAATCGCAGTGGTGGCCGCACCACGATGAGCGAGATCAACGTCACGCCCATGGTGGACGTGATGCTGGTGCTGCTCATCATCTTCATGGTGACCGCGCCCCTCATCCAGCAGGGCGTGAAGGTGAACCTGCCGGAGACCAAGGCCGCGCCCGTGGAGGCCACGGAGAAGAAGGTGGTCCTCTCCATCGACGCGGGCAAGAAGGTCTACATCGGCGACGCCGAGGTGCCCCTGGAGGAGTTGGAGGCGAAGCTCGCCGCCAACGCCAAGGTGCAGGCCGATAAAGAAGTGTTCCTCCACGCCGACCGGGACGTGCCCTACGGCACCGTCGTGGAGGTCATGGCGGCCGCGCAGCGGGCGGGCATCAACAATGTGGGGATGATCACGGACCCTTCCACGGGGGCCAAGACGTCCAACACCTCGTCGACCTCGAAGAAGCCGAAGGAGGCGAAGCGCTAGCCCATGCACTCCGCGGTGAGCCACAGCCTGCTCGTCAATCGCTCCGCGCGGGTGTCGCCGTTCGTCATCGCGTCGGTGGTGGGGCACATCGCCCTGCTGCTCGCCGCGGTGCTGTATGCGCGCTTCAACGCATCGCCCCCGGTGGACCTCACGGCGCAGCCCATCCGCGCCACGCTGGTGCGCCTGGGCAAGCCCCGCGACGCCAAGCTCCTGCCGCGCAAGGAGCAGCCGCCACCGCCGCCCAAGCAGGTGAACGCGCCCAAGCCCGCGCCTGAAGCGCCGCCTCCGCCGTCCTCCGCCGCCGTCGCGGTGCCCATCCCCGGCGTCAAGCCGGAGCCCTCCTCCGCGCCCAAGCCCACGCCCGTGAAGGGTGAGAAGGAAGGCGAGGACCGCCGCAAGCGGCTCTTCGGCGCCTTCGACAAGACGGCCAAGGCGTCGCCGGATGAAGAGCCCGAGGGCGCCGAGGATGGAGACGCGGACGGCGACTCGGCCACCGCCGAGGGCGAGCGCTACTTCGGGATGCTCCAGGCACAGGTGCGGCGCAACTACAGCGTCGCGGACACCATCCCCGAATCGGAGCGTCTGCACCTCAAGGCGCTCGTCGCGCTGCGCCTGGGCCGCGCGGGCGAGGTGCTGGACGTGAGCCTCACCAAGCCCAGTGGCAACGATTTGTTCGACGCGGCGGTCCTCAACGCCGTGCGCAAGGCCTCACCCTTCTCGCCTCCTCCCGACCACCTCCGAGACGCGCTGCAGAAGAACGGCGTCAACCTGATGTTCAACGCCCTATGAAAGCCCTGCTCCTCTCCCTCGTCCTCGTGCCGCTCGCGGCATTCGCCCAGACGCCGACCATCGAAATCTCCGGCGCCAACTTCCGCCCGCTGCCCGTGGCGGTCCCCGCGCCCATCACCCAGAACGAGGGTGCCAAGGCGCAGGCCAACACGTTCGACACGGCGTTCAACTTCGACCTCGTGGCCTCCGGCATCCTCCAGGTGCTGGACCGCAAGAGCTTCACGGCCGACCCCAAGGAAGGCATGGCCGCCGGCACCATCACCTTCAGCCGCTGGGCGGACGTGGGCGCCGAGGCGCTCGTCAAGGTGTCGCTCGCGGACGACGCGGGCACGCTGCGCGGCGAGCTGCGCCTGTTCAACGTGGGCACCGGCCGCGAGGACCTCAAGGTCGCCAAGGACGCGCCGGCCAACAACCCGTCGCTGCTGGCCCACCGGCTGGCGGACGCGCTGTACCGGCACTTCACCCGCGAGCCCAGCCCCTTCCTGTCGCGCATCACCTACGTGCGCAAGGCGGGCAACAACCGCGACGTGGTGGTGGCGGACTGGGACGGCGGCAATCCCGTGTCGCTCACCAAGGGCGGCATCAACATCCTCCCCTCGCTGAGCCAGGACGGCGCGCAGGTGGCGTACACGTCCTACCGGAAGAACCGGCCGGACATCTGGGTGCAGCGTCCGGGTGGCGAAGCCCGCTCGGTGGTCTCCGCCGGGCAGATGGCCACCGGTGGCGCCTTCTCTCCGGACGGCAAGCGCCTGGCGTACTCGCTGGCCGAGGGAGAGAGCGCGCAAATCTACGTGTCCGGCGCCGACGGCAGCGGCGCGAAGGCCATCACTGACACGCCCTACGGCCTCAACACCAGCCCCGCGTGGTCGCCCGACGGCAAGCGCATCGCCTTCGTGTCCAACCGGGGTGGCAGCCCTCAAATCTACATCATGGGCGCGGATGGCTCGGGCGTGCGGCGCCTCACCTTCCAGGGCAACTACAACCAGACGCCGGACTGGTCTCCGCGCGGCGACCTCATCGTCTTCACCGCGCGCGACGAGCGCAACGCGTTCGACCTGTTCACCATCCACGTCGAGTCGGGCAAGGTGACGCGCCTGACGCAGGACCAGGGCAACAACGAGGAGCCCGCCTTCTCGCCCAACGGTCGGCTGGTGCTCTTCTCCACCACCCGGGCAGGCGGCTCGCAGCTGTTCGTGATGACGGCGGACGGCAACAACCAGCTCCCCCTCCGGGCGGAAAAGGGCACGCTGTTGACGCCCGACTGGGCGCCGCTCGCGGACGCGCAGCCGTAGGACTCGTGGCGCGTTGACAGGGGGCGCGTGCTCGGGTCCAGTTCCCGCGCATGAGCGCCCCCCTCCGTTCCCACTGGCGACTGGACCCCGAGGTCCTGTTCCTCAACCACGGCTCCTTCGGTGCGTGCCCCACCGCCGTGCTCCAGAAGCAGTCGGAGCTGCGCGCGCGCATGGAGGCCGAGCCCGTCCGCTTCCTCCACCGCGAAATCGAGCCGCTGCTGGACGAGGCCCGGGCCACGCTCGCCGACTTCGTCGACGCGGATGCGGAGGACGTGTCCTTCGTCGCCAACGCCACCAGCGGCGTCACCACGGTGCTGCGCTCGCTGCGCTTCGAGCCGGGTGACGAGCTGCTCACCACGGACCACGAATACAACGCCAGTCGCAACGCGCTGGACTTCGTCGCGGCGCAGTGGGGCGCGAAGGTCGTGGTGGCGAAGCTCCCCTGGCCCGTGACTTCCGCGCAGTCCATCGTGGACGTGGTGCTCGCGCATGTGACGCCCCGCACGCGCCTGTTCCTGGTGGACCACGTCTCCAGCCAGACGGCGCTGGTGATGCCCCTGGCCCGGCTCATCTCCGAGCTGCGAGCCAAGGGAATCGAGACGCTGGTGGACGGCGCGCACGGGCCGGGCATGGTGCCCCTGTCGCTGCGCTCGCTGGGCTCGGGCTACTACACGGGCAACTGCCACAAGTGGCTGTGCGCCCCCAAGGGCGCGGCCTTCCTCCACGTGCGCCGCGACCTGCAGGAGGGCATGACGCCCCTGGCGGTGAGCCATGGGCGCAACTCGCCCCGCACGGACCGCTCCCGCTTCCGGCTCCTCTTCGACTGGACGGGGACCATGGACCCCACCGCCGCGCTCTGTGTCCCGGAAGCGCTGCGAGTGGTGGGTGGCCTGCTACCCGGAGGCTGGCCCGAGGTGATGGCGGCCAACCGGAGCAAGGCCCTGGCCGCGCGCGCACTGCTGTGCGAGCGGATGAAGACCGCCCCCGCCTGCCCCGAGGACATGGTGGGCAGCATGGCGGTGGTCACCCTGCCCGCGGGCTACCCGGAGCAGCCCGAGCCGCCCCTCTACCTGGACCCGGTCCACCTTCGCCTGTTCGACGAGTACCGCATCGAGGTGCCCATCGTCGCCTGGCCCAAGCCGCCCCACCGTCACGTCCGCGTGTCCGCGCAGCTCTACAACACGCCGGAGGAGTACCGGGCGCTGGCGGATGCTTTGGAAGCGCTCCTGCGTTGAGTAGGCTTGCGCGCATGCCGCGATTCGCCACCATCGATATCGGTACCAACTCCGTGCTGTTGCTGGTCGCGGAACGCACGGCGGAGGGCCGCTTCGAGGCCGTCCGGGAGCGCGCGGAAATCACCCGGCTGGGCCGTGGCGTGGACGCCACCCGTCGGCTGTCGGCGGAGGGCATGGAGGCCACGCTTTCGGTGCTGGAGGCCTTCGCGCGCGAGGCGCGGGAGCTGGGCGCGGAGGACATCGCGGTGTCCGCCACCAGCGCGGCACGCGACGCGAGCAACGGCGCGGAGTTCCTCTCCGCCGCGAAGGAGCGCGCGGGCGTCACGGTGGAAATCATCTCCGGGCAACTGGAGGCGCAGCTGTCCTTCGCCGCGGTGTACTCGGACTTCGCGGGCGAGGCGGCGGGGCCCCTGCTGGTGCTGGACATCGGCGGAGGCTCCACGGAGTTCATCTTCGGCAACCCCGCGGGCCACGTGGAGTTTCGGCACAGTTTCGACGTGGGCGCGGTGCGGCTCACCGAGCGCTTCGTGCGCTCCGACCCGATGTCCCCCGAGGACCGGGCGCGCATCGAGTCGCACCTTCGCGACACCTTCAAGACGCTGCCCCCTCCACCTCCCGCCTCGGGGCTGGTGGGCGTCGCGGGCACGGTGACAACGCTGTACGCGGTGCGACACGCCATCGACCCGTATGACGCGGAGCGGGTGCATGGCGGCACGCTGTCCGTGGGCGAGCTGACCGCGCTGGCGGACCGGCTGTGCCAGATGCCACTGGAAGAGCGCAGAGCGCTGCCGGGCATGCAGCCCAAGCGCGCGGACGTCATCCCCGCGGGCGCCATCATCCTGCTGGAGTCGGTGAGGGCGCTGGGATTGGACGGATGCCGCGTGAGTGACAGGGGCTTGAGGTGGGGACTGCTCGCGCACCGCTTCGGAGCCGGGGCGGCCCGGTCATGAGCACGTCTTCCGTGAGCCTCTCCCCTTCCCCGACCACCGCGCCCATCGCTCCCGCGGCGAATGCCGGGTACGCGCTGCTCGTCCTCACGCTCATCAACCTGGTCAACTACCTGGACCGGTACATCGTCGCGGTGGCGCTGCCGGGCATCCAGAAGGAGTTCGGCATCAACGACACCCAGGCGGGGCTGCTGGGCACCATGTTCATCGTGGTGTTCATGCTGGCCTCCCCGGTGGGTGGCTTCCTGGGTGACAGGTATCCACGCCGGCTGCTGGTGGCGGGCGGGGTGTTGCTGTGGAGCCTCGCGACGGGGGCGAGTGGACTGGCCACGTCCTTCATCGCGCTGCTCGTCGCGCGCGCGGTGATTGGCATCGGTGAGGCGGGCTATGGCGCGGTGGCGCCGAGCATCATCTCCGACCTGTACCCGCGCGAGCAGCGCACCCGGATGCTCGCGTTCTTCTACATCGCCATTCCGGTGGGCGCAGCGGCGGGCTACGGGCTGGGCGGGTGGCTGACGCAGGCTTATTCGTGGCACGTGGCCTTCTTCGCGGGAGGCGTGCCGGGCCTGATTCTGGGGGCCCTGGCCTTCTTCATGCCGGAGCCGAAGCGCGGGGCCATGGATGGTCCGGACGCGGCGGCGAAGCTGCCCTTCATGGTGGGGCTCAAGGGACTGGGTCGCAACGCGGCCTTCTGGGCGGTGACGGCGGGCTACACGCTGATGACGTTCTCCATTGGCGGACTGGGCTTCTGGATGCCGACCTATCTGGTGCGCGAGCGAGGGATGGCGGCGGACAGCTCCGGCTTCATCTTCGGCGCGATTACGGCGGTGGCGGGCCTGCTGGGGACGGTGGCCGGCGGATGGCTGGGCGACAAGATGGACCGCAAGCGCGAGGGTGGTGGACTGTGGATGTCCGGCATCGGCCTCTTGCTGGCGGCGCCGTGCATGTACCTCGCCGTCAACCTGAAGGACGTGGGACCCGCGCTCGCGGCGATGGGCGTGGCGCAGTTCCTCATCTTCCTCAACAGCGGCCCCATCAACGCCGCCATCGTCAACTGCGTGCCACCCGCGTTCCGCGCCTTCGCCATGGGGCTGAACGTGCTGTGCATCCACCTGCTGGGGGACGCGATTTCGCCCACGCTCATCGGCAACATCGCCGACGCGGCGAACCTGCGCACCGCCATCGCCGTGAATGCCCTGCCCGTGCTGCTGGGCGGCGTGGCCCTGCTCATCGGCGCACGGCTGTTCCGCGAGGCCGTGCCGCGAGAGCGCGCTACGGCCTGACGGCTGGGTGCCCTACCCGGGGCGCACCCCTCCGCATCCGGATGCTGCGGTGCGGAGAGCGCGCTACCGCCTGACGGTGGCGTCGACCTTCGGCCGGTACTCTTCCGCCAGTCGCTCCACCTCCGCGGCCAGCCGCTCTCCGTCGGAGAGCAGCAGGGCCTTGAGGCGCGCGCGGTTGCCCAGCGTGAAGAACACGTCGATGTCCCGCCGGAGCACATCCCAGCGCTCCGCGAAGTAGAGCGTGAACAGCGCCAGGGGCGGCACGATGAGGAAGGTCGGGAGCGCCCAGAAGGTGCCTCCCCACAATCCCGCGGCGACAGTGAGCGCGGCCCACCACACGAGCGCCACGACAAAGGCCGTGAGGAACTTCACCGTCGCCTGCACGTCGAGTTCGGCCTTGCGGCTGGCCACCCTGGGCACCTGGTAGGGCAGCCAGAAGAGCACCAGTCCCAGCGCGAAGAGCGGCAGGCCGAACACCAGCGCCAGCAGGTTCTTCACGACGAAGGGGACGACGTTGCCTGTGCGGTAGACGAGCGCGAGGTCCTTGGGCCCTTCCGCGTGCACCAGCGATAGACGACGCTGGAAGGACGCGAGATGGGTGCGCACGTCCTCGAACCGCTCGGGCTCCTGGGCGCGGAACAGTTGCACCCCACGCGCCCACAGGCGCAGCCGCTCCGCGTCCAGCGTTCCCCCCTGCTTGAAGGAGAAGAGCTGCTCGGCGAGCTGCACGAGCGGCAGGTCCGCCCACTCTTCCAGGTTGAGCGTCACGGCGCGGAGCCCCTCCGCGATGCGCTCGGTCAGGGCGCGCACGGAATCAGGTTCCGAGGCGGCATCCGCGGGGAGGAAGGTGGCCACTTCGATGGCGGGGCCCACGTCGATGAGCACCTCACTGCGGAAGACGTGCTTCTCCGCGTAGGTGAGGCCCACGGGAACGATGCGCACCGGGGCACCTTCCTTCGCGGCACTCAGCGCGATGCGCGAGGCCCCCGTCTTCAGCTCCGCCAGGCCGGGCTCGGAGTGGCTCTTCCCCTCGGGAAAGATGGTGATGGCGCGGCCTTGCACGAGCGCGCCCTTGGCGGCGTCGAGCGTGCCCTCGTTGCCTCCCATCTTCGTCGGGTCATCCTGCTTGCGGTACACGGGCAGCGCATCGAGTCCCTTGAGCAGCCAGCCGAGGACGGGCATGCGGAACAGCGGCGCCTTCGCCAGGAACGTCACCTTGCGGCGCGTGAGGATGAAGACCAGGGCCGGGTCGATGAGGCCATTGGGGTGGTTGCCCACGAACAACACCGGGCCCTCCGGCTCGGCGCCGGGTGCATTCACCTTCACCCGGTAGAAGAGTCGCAGACACACCGCCACCACGGCCCGGACGCACGCGTAGAACACGTCCCGGACTGTACCTCACGGGAGGGCGCGACAGCTCACGGGTACTGGTCCACGACGAGGATGACGCCCGTGTTGTCCTGCACGACGGAGAAGCCCTTCATCGGGCTCGGGTAGGCAATCAGCCCCTCGCCGTCACGGTCCCACCGCGCATCCAACAGGATGCCGCAGAACGGCACCGACATCGCGCCGCTCTCCGGCAGGAACACCCGGTCATAGCGACCGAACACCCGGTGCTTCGTCACGTACAACCGTCCACCGATGCGCGCGCCGGGCAGCTTCTTCTCCCCGTCGTCCCGAGGCAGCGCAATCACGAAGCTGTAGTTGTACCGGGCGGGACCCGGATGGTCCTGGATGGCATCGACAATGACGGGGACCTTGTCCCCTGGCTTCAACCCCAGCCGCTCCATCTGGACGAGCGCGCCCTTCGGACACGTCCCCTCCGGAGGCATCCACTTGGGGCGCTCCGGCTTCATCGCCGCGTCCTCCGTGTGGCCGCACCCCACGCCCCACGCCACCACCACCAGCGCCGTCAGCCATGCGGACCCGCGCATCCCGCCTCCTCAGAACGTACCGATGCTGAAGTGGAACTGCGTCCGCGCCTCGTTCACTTCCTCATCCGGGTCCAGGTTGAAGCCCACGTCGAACGCCAGCGGGCCCACCGGCGTCACGTACCGCAGGCCCACACCCGCCGCGTAGCGCAGTCGCTCAAAATCCAACCGCGTCCGGTCCAACCACAGGTTGCCCGCCTCGAGGAACAGCCCCAGGTCCAGCGACGTGAGCGCCGGCACCCGCAGCTCCGCCTTGCCCAGCGTGAAGAGCTCACCGCCCTGGCTCCCCGGCACCTGCCCCGCGAGCACCGCCTTCAGCTCTCCCGAGCACCCCGACGGGCTGATGAGTGAGCGGCAATCCCGCAGCCGCTGATGCAGCGCCTCGCGCACGTCCTCCGGCAACACACCGTCCTCGCGGAAGCCGCGCAGGCTCGACGAGCCGCCCAGGTAGAACAACTTCGAGCCGATGGTCTGCGCGCCCGGCTCCAGCGGGACGATGGTCCCCGCGCGCGCCGACAGCGCCAGACTCGCCCTGCGTCCCAGGGGGATGTAGCCACTCAGGTTGCTCGCCAGCTTCACGCTGTTGATGGGGAACGCCGCCACGGCATTGCCCGCCACGTCCGTGGGCTTCACGCTGATGCCTCGCGTGAGCTCCGCGCTGCTGATGAGCACCAGGCCGCGCCGGGGATTCGCCGGGTCGTCCCGGAAGTCGAGGGTGATGGACGGCCGCAGCGAATGCAGCGCGAAGTCGCCGTAGGGGTAGCGCAGCCGCTCCTGGTCGGCGCGGTTGAGCAACTCCAGCACGCCGGCGCGCGAGCGCAGCCGGTTGTTCTCCACTTCGTACGACAGCGAGGCGTTGAACCAGGACGTCACCGCCCAGTCGAGCGCCGCGGCCGCCGCGAATCGCGCGGACACATACGAGGGCCGGTGCACGCGCTCGGCAATCAAATCCAGTCGCGCGCCCACTTCGAACGGCAGCAGGAAGTACAGGCGCGGCTGCGACAGCGCCAGGTTGCCACGACCTCCCAGGCCCGCCAGCCCCTGAAGCTCCACGTCACAGCCCGCGGAGGCCGCGCCTCCGGACTGCTGACAGGCGATGCGCCGGTCCGCGGACAGCGCCTCCGCGCTCCAGCCCGCGTAGTTCACCTTCCCGCGGGCCAGCAGGCTCAAGCCCAGCCCATCGAGATTGCGATACGTCGTGTCCAGGGTGATGCGAGGACCGTCGACGAGGAAGTAGCCACCGGAGACCTGCCCATCCAGGCGCGGCCGCTCGTGCACCGTCACCACGATGTCCTTGGACGGCTCGCGGCGAGTCGGGTCCGCGAGCGAGACATCCACCTGTCGGAACAACCCCAACCGGGCCAGTCGACGCTGGCCCTCCGTCAGCGCCTCCAGCGCGAGCGGCTGCCCTTCCTCCAGGTTGAGGTTGGCCATGATGAGGTCCGGGTCCGTGCGCGTCAGCCCCTGCACCAGCACCTTGCCCACCTTCACCTGGGGCCCCGCGTCCGCGCGGAACACCACCGTCGCCGCCCGTCCGTCCTCTCCAACAGACGACTCCGTGGTGACGCGGGCGAAGAGATATCCCTGCTGCCCCAACCCTCGCTCCAGGGACAGGCGCGCCGCCTCCACCGCCTCGAAGCTCAGGGGCAGGCCCTTGTGCACCCCCACCCCCGCCCCCGTCGAGAGCCGCGCCGTACCTTCCGGCAGCCCCTCGTAGCGGACCTCCGTCACGCGCGCCTGCGGCCCTTCCTCCACGTCGAAGTCCGCCACCGCCGTCCGCGTGCGCGCATCCACCGTCAGCCCACGGAACACCACGGACGAGGACAGGAAGCCCCGCTCGCGGTACGCCTCGTTCATCGCCTCCGTCGCCTCCAGCCACGCCTCTTCCACGTAGACCGTGGACGGGTCCGGCACGGGCTCCATCGCCGCGGCGCGACGGCCATGGCGACCCTCCGCATCCAGCGGGTCGTCCTGGAGTCGCAGGTCCAGCTCCGGCTGGAGTTCGCCCGCGCGAATGCGCTCCGCGAGGAACTCCCTCAGCGTCCCCGAGCCGAGCGAGGCGTTGCCATGGAAGCGGACCTCGTTGACGCGCAGGGGCTGGCCCTCGTCCACGTCGAAGGCCAGCACGGCCACCTCTCCGTCCGGCCGTACCACCTCGCGCGAGCGCACCTTCGCGTCGTGGAAGCCACGGTGCCGGTAGAAGGACTCCACCCGCCGCGCCAGCCGTCCCGCCACCACCTCGTCGAGCGGCTCCGCGGCGTCATGCGCCAGCACACCCTCCAGAATCTCCGCGGAGAAGCGGTGGTTGCCATGGAAGCGCAGCGAATACCGAGGCCCCGCGGACAAAGGCACCGCCACCGAGGCGGAGCTGCCCTCCACGAGCACCGAGGGCGTACCCACCTGGGCTCTCCAGTGGCCCGACTCACGCAACAGCGCACGCAACTGGTCCAGCCCCGACTCCAGCCGCGCCCGGTCGAACACGTCGCCCGGCGGCATCGCCAGCACTTCCAGCAGGCGCGGCAGCGGCAGCCCCGGGCTGCCCGAGAAGCTCACCTGTCGCACGCGCGTCGGCTGGCCCTCGGAGACGAGGAGCAACACCGCCACGCCGTCCGTCACCGGCTCCTGCCGCGCCGTCACCTTCACGGAGTCGTAGCCCTTGCGCTGGTACGCCTGGAGCACGGAGGACACCGCCCCCTCCAGCTCCTCGCCATCCAGGGGGCCGCCCTCCAGGAGGCCACTGGCATCCAGCAGCTCGCCGTCCGACAGCACCGCGTTGCCTTCGAAGCGCAGCCGCGCGAGCCTCGACACGGGCGTGAGCTGGAACACCAGGCGCACCCCACCGGGCACGTCCACCACGCTCGCCACCACGTCCGCGAAGCGCCCCGTGGCCCACAGTCGCTCCACCGAGCGGCGCACGGCCGCGGGCGTCAGCAACTGGCCCTTGCGCACCGCCACCAGTCCGCTGAGCCCCTGTCCGTCCACACCGCCCGGCAGATGCAGCTCCACGGCCACCACTTCCGGCCCGGGAACGTCGACCTCGCGAAGCTGGGCTCGCGCCAGGCCCGCGCACAGGACGCAGAGCCCCAGTGCCAGCGCCATGGCGGCGCGGGCTACTCGACCTCCCAGCTCAGCTTCAGCTCGAGCCCGAGGTTGCCAAACGAGGCTTCGCTGTTCTCGTTGTCCCACTGGGCCTGCGCGGAAAGTCTGTCGTCGAAGCGGTACTCGGCACGCGCCCGCGTTCCTCGCCCACTCACCGGTTGAGTCATACCGATTTTAAGCTGCTCGCTGAGGAACTTCGACTCCAGTTGCGCGGTGGGCTCCGCTTGACGTGTGGCGTCGTTGTAGGTCGTGGAAATCTGGAGGGACAAATCCCGCAGCACCGGATTGCTGGGGAGGAACCGCTGGACCTGCCGGTCCAGGCCCGACACGTTGAAGAGGGCCTCGGCCGCCAGCCCGGCCCCAGCGGACGCCGCCGTGTCCCGGTCCGACGAGGTGAAACCCAGCGTCAGCAGGGAGACGATGTCGCCTTCCACCAGCGCCGGCTCCGAGGACAGGAGCACCTGGGGGTCCGAGGGCTTGCCGAAGGCGTGCAGCTTCACCACGTACTCGCGCACCAGCGTCTGGGCCTGGACCTCGAAGACGGGCTCCAGGCTGGTGGGGTCCTGGAACTCCAGCTGCCCCTGGCTGATGGTGAAGGGGTTGTTGCGGAAGAACGCCTGGCTGCCCTCCGCCAGCTCCACCCGGCCCAGGAGGCCCGGCCGCAGGTCCGTGCCCGTCAGCCGCACGTCCCCCAGCATCCGCGCCTTCGCCAGGTTGTTGTCCACGAGCACGTCGCCGAAGTGGACGTTCACGTCCCAGATGACCCAGGGCTTCTGCTGCTCGCCCGCGATGACGTTCGCCGCCGACGCCACGTTGGCGCGCTTCTGCATGGACTTGAGCAGCGACTCCACGTCCAGCGCTTTCTGGTAGCGCATCTTGACGATGTCCATGCCGCCCGTGACGGTGAAGCCTCGGGGCGGCCCCACCACCTGGAGCAGCCCGGAGAACGTCGCCGGCAGGTCTTCCGTGAGGCGGTAGGGAACCTCGTCCAGTTGCACCGTGAGGCCCAGCCGCTGGGGCATGAATCGCGCGAGCCGCACGTCGCCGCGCGCGGAGATGCGCCCCTCGTTGAGCTGCCCCTGCAGGTGCTCCAGCAGCAGTCGCTGACCCGTCATCTCCACGCGGCCGGACATGCCTCGGATGTTGACGGGCAGGTCCCGCATGGCGAGGCGCAGGTCCAGCAGCTCCGCGCTGCCCACCACGGACGGCGCCTCCAGCGTGCCCGTGGCCTCCGCGTCCACGGTGACGCGGCCCGTGGAGCGCTCCACCATCGCCGGCAGCAGCGACTCCAGGAGGCGCAGGTCTCCGCCGCCGCGCAGGGTGAAGCCGATTCCCCCGCGCGTGGTCATCCAGCCGCCCAGGTTCAGGTCGACGTACGGCCCGAGGAAGCGGAAGGGCTGCACCTCAAACCGACCCTTCTCGTACGCGAGGCTGATGGGCGCCGTGTTCTCGCCCCGCACGTCGTCGCGGGACAGCACCAGCTTGTCCACCGTCGCCCGCAGGTGCGCCGCCTCGGGCTCCATCAGCGGCCCCTTCGCCGTGAGCGCGCCGGACACCGCGCCGGACACGCCCGCCCACAGCGGCTCCGAGGGAAGCAGCGGACGGATTTCCGGCAGCGACAGCGTCAGCGACGCGTCATAGGGCCACGAGTCCTGGACCCTGAGCTTCACGCGGCCGTTGGCGTCCTGGAAGGGGCGGCCCCAGACCTCCAGGTCCTTGCCCACCAGTCGCCCGGTGAGGTCCATCGCGCCCAGGCCGCGCTCGGCGAACGTCACACGCGGGGCGCGCAGCGTGACGTCGACCACGGGCACGTCGGAGGTTCCGGACACGACGCCGTCCATCACCATCGTCCCCTGGATGCCCATGCGTCGCGCGAGCTCCGGCTCCACCGTCTCCGCCAGCGACAGGCCGTCTCCACCGAAGCGGTAATCCAGCCCTCCCGCGAACAGCAGCGTGCCCTCCGCCCACGTGCGCCCCAGTGGACCGCGCAGCTCCGTGCGCTCGAGCACCATCGCCTTGCCGTCCACGAAGCGCAGCCGCGCCGAGCCATCCCCCAGCCGGCGTCCGTAGTACGTGGTGTCCTTCACGTCGAAGGCCACCAGCCCCTCCAGTCGCTCGATGGGACTGTCGATTTCCACGCGGCCCGAAGCCGTGCCACCCAGCGTGCCCTGCATCACCGCCAGCGACGGCGTCAGGCCCGCCACCACGTCCACCAGGTCCTCGGTGCGTCCCTGCGGGACATTCACCTCGAGCCGCAGGTTGAGCAACCGTCCGAAGCCCACGCCGGCCTTGCCGTAGTACTGCGTGCGCCCCTTCTGTCCGGTGAACGAAGGGAAGGCCAACACCCCGTCGGAGTAGCTCAGCTTCCCTTGCAACACGCCCAGCGAGAAGCCCCAGAAGACGAAGTCGCGGAACGACAGCCCGGACTCCACCTTCACCTGCGACACGGGCCCCGTCACTGAATACGTGGCGTTGCCCCGTCCCGCCCACTTCAGGCCCGCGATGTGGCCAAAGTCCGCCAGGTCCAGCTCGCCCTGTCCGTGGATGTCGAGCCCCAGCCCGCCGCCGATGAGCAGCCCCACGTCGCCCTGGACGCGTGAGCGCCCCACCTCCGCGGAGACGTGATTGAACGACACGCGGTCCGCCTGGAGCTTCACCTGCGCCTGCGCGCGCCCCTTGTCGAACTCCAGGATGGTGATTCCATCGGTCGATGGCGCGTCATAGGCCCGCGTGGCCAGCTTGAAACGGCTGGTGCGCAAATCCAGCGGTCCCGACAGCGAGAAGCGCGGCAGCAGGTTGCCCGTGAGCTGCGCGTCGAGCGAAGCCGCGAAGTCCACCCACGCGCCCTTCACCCCCGCCTTGTCGAGGATGCGCGCCAATGACGCATCCTCCGTCTTGAGGCTCACCTCGAGGGGGAACAGCGGCGTCAGCCCCAGCTTGCCCGTGGCGCGCACCCGGCCTGCACCCACGGGCACCACCACCTCCTCCACCCGAAGCTCATCGCCCGAGTACGACAGGCGCGCGGAGATGTTGGCCGGGCCAAACCTGTCGTACCCCAGGCCGTTGCCCGACAGCTCCAGCGACACCGCGGGCGACTCCGGCTTGCCGGCGATGGACACGCGACTCCACAGGTGCCCCGTCGCGGGCTTCGGCAGGAGCTTCGCCTGCGACAGCGTGCGCAGCGGGAGGAAGACCTGCGCGTCCAGCGCCAGGTGGGGCTGGCACAGCGAGTCCACGCGTCCCGACACCGTGGTGATGATGTCATCCAGGGACACCTCGGCGCGCTCCAGCTCCAGCAGCGCCTCGTCGGGGTCCAAGGCGCCAGCGAAGGCCAGCCGCTGCAGCGCCAGCTCCGCGCCATCCGCGCCCAACCGCACGAGGCCGCGACGCGCCTCCGCATCCAGCTCGATGACGCCCCAGCGCTCCGTCCAGCGCACGTCCAGGTCCGCCACCTCCACGCGCCGGCCCTCGGGCAGCGCCAGTCGCAGCTCCGCCCCGCTGATGTCCAGGTGGGACACCCGCACCCGCTCGAGTGGATCCAGGAAGCAGCCCTCCGACTTCTTCGCCGGGTCCGTCGAGGGCTGGGACAAATCCAGCGTCACGCGCGGCCGCTGGGCCCGAACCAGCGCGAGCGTCAGCCGTCCGGAGAAGGGGCGCAGGAACCCGAACTGCACTTCCGCGGTGTCCGCCGCCACCAGCGGCGTGTCCTCGCCCGGGAGGAAGAGCGAGAAGCCGTGCACCACCACGCGCGAGCCGAGCGGATCCATCTCACACCGGCCGATGCCTACGTCCAGCCCGAGCACGTCCGGCAGGTGCCGCCGCGCGACGGTGCAGGCCACCTCCCACGTCTCGGGCATGCGCAACGCGAGCACACTCCCCGATAGAACGAGGAGCACGAGCAGCAGCGCTCGAAGCGCACCGTTGCGGCTCTGTGTCGCCAAAGCCCCTAGAGCTTACCCAGCCCTTCGAGGTAACGGTCTATCTCCGCCAGATCGAGCTTGTTGTTCGACGCTCGGGGCAGATGGGTCGCCGGGGCGCTCGCCCGCTCGCCTGCTCCGGGAGCGGCCGCATTGATGCCCTGGAGTCCCAGGTTCTTTCCAATGCGATGCACCAGCTCGGCGGAGACCGTCTCGGCGCGCGCGAGGAAGGCCTCGAAGAGCGCGTTGTCGCACAGCGTGTTGATGACACGCGGCGAGCCCGACGAGTGCTCGTGCACCGCCAGCAGGGCCTCCGGAGAGAACGGCATGCGCGGGCAGCCCGCGAGCCGGAGGCGGTGCTTGATGTAGGCCTCGGTGGACTCGGCGGTGAAGGGCTCGAGTTTGTAACGCATGGCCACGCGCTGGGCGAGCGGCGGGTCCAGCTTCAGGTTCTTCTCAATCTCGGGCAGGCCGAAGAACACGAAGGAGATGAGCTTGCGCTCCGGCACTTCCAGGTTCAGCAGGCCGCGGAACTCCTCCATCAACTCCCGCGTCTCCAGCATCTGCGCCTCGTCGATGAGGACGACGGCCTTCTTGCCGGACTCGTAGATTTGCAGGAGCCGCTGGTAGAGCTGTGACAGGAGCGCCAGCTTCTCCTGCGCGGGGTTCTCCACGCCCAGTTGCAGGGCGATGCGCCGCAAGAGCCAGTTGGCGGTGATGCCCGAGTGGATGATGACCAGCAGCGCGGCCTCGTACTCGGACTCGGGCAGCGAATCGAGCATGCGGCGGGCCAGCGTCGTCTTCCCCGCGCCGATGTCGCCAACGAGGATGGACAGGCCCTTCATGTAGCTCACCGCATGCATCAGTCGGGTGAGCGCCTGGGAGTGCTGCGCCGAGTTGTAATAGAAGCGGCTCACCGGAGCGTTGGAGAAGGGCTCCTGGGTGAGGTCGAAGAAATCGAGGTAGGTCGTCATGGGCTCGCCGGACCTCGGGGGCAACTACACGTAACCGACCTTGCGCGCCTTGGGCGCGCCGGCCGCTGGCACCGGGGGATTCGCCACCGCCGCTGCGGGTGCGGCACCATGGGCCTTGGAGCCATTCACCGCGGCGGGTGCCGGGGTCGGCAGGGGGTCTTCTTCCGGTTGCGTACTCGCCGCGATGCGGGACACCTGCGTCCCCACGTCGCGGTACTTCGCGTCCATCACCGCCACTCGCTGGTAGTGGTACAGCGCCTTGCCTGGCTCGCCGTTCGCCTCGTAGGCCGTCGCCAGCTCGAAGCCGAGCGCCTTGGCCGCCTCACCCGTGGCGAACGGGCTCGCGAGCCCCTCTCGGAAGGTCTCCACCGCCGAGCCGCCGTCACCGCGCAACAGGTGCAGCATGCCCATCATCGTCAGGCAGTCCACCTCGCGCTTGGTGCCCGCGCAGCCCTGCCGGGCCACCTCGAACTCGTGGAGCGCGTCGTCCAGCAGGCCCATCTCCTTGTAGGCGATGCCCAGGTCGTAGTGCGTGTCCACGTCCTCGGGCTTCACCACCTTGGCCAGGCCCTTCTTGAACTCGGAGAACACCTCCTCCACCGAGTACTGGAAGTCCTCTTCCGCGGGCGCCGCGGCCGCCGTGTCGTCGCCCAGGTTGTCGATTTCGCCGGCCAGCTCCGCCGCCAGGTCGAACGCGTCGCGCTCCGCGCCCGCATCCGTCACCGGCTGCACGGAAGGCACCGAGATGGGCTCCAGCGGCTCCTCTTCGGGCGCCGCCCCACCACTGGCCTCCATCGCCTCCAGCCGCTCCATCAGCTCGGTGGCGCGCGCATGGCCCGGGAAGGCAATCGACACCGTCTCCAGGATTTCGCGGGCCTCTTCCATCAGGCCCTGGTCCAGGAAGAAGGCCGCCTCGTCGCACTCCTCGGCCGCCGGCTCCTCTTCGTCACCCTCGCTGGCGCTGTCGGCGACGAGTTCGGCGGACGCCTCCTCGGGCTCCTCCACCGACTCGAAGTCGGGCTCGGCCTGGGACTCCAACCCGAAGTCGGTCTCGTCCTGGGGCTCCGATTCGAAGTCGGACTCGGCCTGAGGCTCCGAGCCGAAGTCGGTCTCTGGGTCCTCCGTCGGCATGTCGTCCAGCGACACGACGGCGTGTGAGGCGGTGGGCTCCTCTTCCTCGAACGGATCCCCCAGCGAGGGCATGTCCGAGCCCGGCGCCTCCTCCAGCTCGTCGAGCATGGAGGCATCCAGCGGAGCGATGCCCACCCGCGTGGGCATCTCGTCCACGTCGAGCTGCGCCTCTTCCACGTACACCGGCTGCTTGCGCGTGTTCGGCGCGGCTTCCTGGAGCAGGGCCCGCGTGGGCGCGCGCACCATCGTCGGAGGCGGTTCGTCCTCGTCTCCGAGCGACAGCGCCGCCATCGACGTCGACGTGGCCTCGTCGTCCGAGTCCCCCAGCGACAGGCCCTCGTCGCTGGCGTACGACGCATCCAGGTCGGCCGACTCGACGAGCGGCTCGTCCTCCGACGACACGAGGCCGGGCTCATCCGTCAGCATCAGCCCGTCGTCGTCACTGGAGACGAGCGTCTCGTCCGCGGAGTCCGCGGCCAGGTCTTCCGGCGCGGGCGTGTCGAAGACGTCGTGCTCACCCGAGGTGATGGCCTCGCCGACGAGCGCTTCCTCACTGACGACGGTGGCATCCCCGTCGTCGTCGATGACCTCGTCGGAGTCGTTCGAGGGCAGCGTGGCCAGCGCCAGCTCGTCGCCGGGCGGGTGCAGCAGCGCGTCCTCGGGGGGCGGCGCGACGAGGACCTCGTCGTCGCTGGAGTCCACCAGGATGGCGTCCTCGCCCACCGACTCCACCACCGTGGCCGACGGCGCCGTCGTCACCGGACCTTCCACGCGCAGCACCGACAGGAACGCCGGCACCTCCGGGTGGGAGGGGTTCTGCTGGAGGATGGTCGCCAGGTACTGCTGCGCGCGCGTCGAGTCCGCCGCGCGCGTGCACAGTCGCAGCACGTTCAGCAGCTGCTCGGACGCCTGCGCCGCGTTCCCGGACGCGACATAGATTTGATACGCCTTCTCGTGCGCATCCAGGTTCTCCGGGTCCACGGAGAAGACCTTGCGCAGATGCTCCAGGGCTTTGTCGTGGAGCCCGTACTTCACGTAGACGTCGGTCTCCGTGAGCAGCTTGGAGAGCTGCTCGCGCGCCAGTCCGCCCTGCTGCGCGGGCGGCGCCACTGGAGCCGGAGCGGCCTGGGGCGTGGGCTGCGGCGCGGCGCGAGCGGCGGGCTGCGGCGCGGCGGCGGACTGCGGGGCCTGAGCAGGCTGCGGCGCGGCGGCGGGCTGCGGCGCGGGCGCGCGGCGGGCGAGCAGATCCGGGTCCTGCGGATCCAACACTTCAATCTGCGTCCAGACGGCCTCCGCCTCCGTGGGCCGGCCGCGCTCCTGGTGGATCTTCGCCAGCTCCTTGTAGACAGACACCGTCTTGGACGTCTGCCCCAGTCCCTGGAACGCCTGGGCCAGGAGCGACAGCGTCTCCACGTCGCGGCCGTCCGCCTTGAAGCACACCTGCAGCTTCGCGAGCGCGCGCTTCTGGTCACCGCGTTGCAAGTACGAGGACGCCAGCTCCTTGGCCAGGGGCAGGTTGTCCGGCTCGAGCGTGGACAGTCGCTCGGCCACGCGGGCCCAGTCATCGCCACGGCTGTTGCGCTTGAGGTACTCGGCGGCGCGCTTGAACTCCTGGATGGCTTCGCGCGTCATGTTCTCGCGCGCATAGAGCTCCGCGAGTTTGATCTTCGACGCCACGTTCTCCGGGTCGAGATCCACCATCTTCTTCAAGGTATCGAGCGACGACTTGGTGTCGCCCGCCTTGTCGTAGTGGTTGGCGACGATCTGGAAGTACGCCATCGCCTCGGACATCAGCCCGAGCTGCTGGTGAAGCTCCGCCAGCTTGAGGTTCACCTCCAGCAGGTTCGGATTGAGCTTGAGGACTTGCTTGTAGAGAGCGACGGCCTTGAGGAAGAACCCATCGGAGGAGTAGCTCTCCGCGACCTTCGTGAAGAAGTGCGCCGCCTGGGCGTTGTCGTTCTTCTTGACGTACAGCTCCCCCATCTTCTGGAGGACCCGGATGTCCTTCGGGTCGACCTCCAGGACCTTCTGGTACTCCTTGATGGCTTTGTCGTAGGCGCCCTTCGCGACGAGCTTCGCGGCGGCTTCGATGATCTTGTTCTTGTCCATCGAGCGTGGGCTTCCGGAAAGCCGAAACCCCTTGGAACTTCGCGGGTTTCTATCTTCAAAAGGGGGAGAGTCGGAGGCTAACGGAATCCTCCAACGCGGGTCAAGAAACAGCCCGGCTCCCCCCGGGGCCAGCTCACCTGCTTGCATGCCCGCCCCACGGGCGGGAACGCCACGTAGGCGGACGTGTGCTACGGCGTCTCTTCGACTGCTTTTTTCAGCCGGCGAGAACCTGTCTCACTGGCCAGGAGACGCTCGACGAAACGCGTGTCGTAGTTGCCTTCCTGGAACGACTCGTCCGCCAGCGCCGCGCGGTGGAAGGGGATGTTGGTGCGGATGCCTTCCACGACGTACTCGCCCAGCGCGCGCTGCATGCGGCGGATCGCCGTCTCGCGGTCCTCCGCGTGGACGATGAGCTTGGCCAGGAGGCTGTCGTAGTACGGCAGCACCGTGTAGTTCTCGTAGGCCCCCGAGTCCACGCGCACCCCGTAGCCACCCGGGACGCTGTAGCCGGTAATCTTGCCGGGCCACGGCGCGAAGGTAATCGGGTCCTCGGCATTGACACGGCACTCGATGGAGTGCCCGCGCATCTGCACGTCTTCCTGCTTGAAGCGCAGCGGGTGGCCGTAGGCCATGCGGATCTGCTCACGGACCAGGTCGACGCCCATGACGAGCTCCGTCACTGGATGCTCCACCTGGATGCGCGTGTTCATCTCCATGAAGTAGAACTCGCCGCGCTCGTCCAGCAGGTACTCGATGGTGCCGACGTTGTTGTAGCGCAGCTTGCGCATCGCCTGGACGGACACCTCACCCATCCGCTGCCGCAGCTCCGGCGTGAGCGCGGGTGACGGGCACTCCTCGATGAGCTTCTGATGCCGGCGCTGCACCGAGCACTCGCGCTCGTTGAGGTGGATGACGTTGCCGTGCTCGTCGGCGACAATCTGGATTTCGATGTGGCGCGGCTTCTCCACGTACCGCTCGATGTAGAGGTCGCCGTTGGCGAAGGAGGCCACCGCCTCCGCCTGCGCGGTGGAGAACGCCTGGGCCAGCGCGCTCGGCTCGCGGACGATCTTCATCCCCTTGCCACCACCACCCGCGGCGGCCTTGAGGATGACGGGGAAGCCAATCTCCCGGGCGAACGCCTCCGCCTCGCGGGGGTCCTTCACCGTGCCGGGGCTGCCGGGCAGCAGCGGCATGCCCGCCTCGCGCGCCGCCTGCCGCGCACGGACCTTGTTGCCCATCATCCGCAGCATCTCCGGACGCGGACCGATGAAGCGGATCTTGCAGTTCTCACACACCTCGGCGAATTCGGCGTTCTCGGAGAGGAAGCCGTAGCCGGGGTGGATGGCGTCCGCGCGGGTGATTTCCGCGGCGGAGAGCAACTGCGGGACGTTGAGGTAGCTCTCCTTGGACGCCGGAGGGCCAATGCAGACCGCCTCATCGGCGAAGCGGACATGGAGGGCGTTGGCGTCCGCCGTGGAGTGCACCGCCACCGTGGCGATGCCCAGCTCCCGGCAGGCGCGGATGACCCGCAGGGCAATCTCCCCGCGGTTGGCAATCAGCACCTTCTTGAACACGGGGGTGTCTCCTGAAACGGCCGGCTCGGGCGCGCGCCCCGCGAAAAGCGAAGGCGCGCGCGCCGCGTCAAGCCGGCTCGATGCGGAACAGCGCCTGGCCGAACTCCACCGGGCGACCGTTCTCCACGAGGATCTCGGCCACGCGGCCGGACACCTCGGACTCGATTTCGTTCATCAACTTCATCGCTTCGATGATGCAGAGCACCTGGCCCTTCTTCACCACCGAACCCACATCGACGAAGGCGGGCTGATCCGGCGCCGGCGTCCGATAGAAGGTACCGACGAAGGGACTGGTGACCACGTGGCCCGGCTTCTCCGGCGCCTTCTCGGCCACGGGGGCCGCGGCGGCCACGGAGTGGGCAGCGGCGACCGGGGCGGCGCGAGGCGCCGACGGAGCCGTGTACTCGACGGCCGGGCCCACCTGGACGGCCGAGGGGGCCGAGTGGTGGACGATGGTCGTCTCCGGGGCGTGGCCGCGGCGGATGAAGAGCTTCTCTTCCCCGCGCTTCCACACCAGCCTCGTCACGTCCGAGGCCTCCAGGATGTTGACGATTTCTCGCAGGGCCTCCACGTCCAGGGACGTGTTGCCCGCGTCTCGCGCGCTCGCCGGGGCGGGCGCGCTGGTGGGCGCGGACGCCCGGGTCGACTTGCGCTTGGTTGCCATTCTCGCGTCCCTCCGAGCGGAGCCTGAGCTAGCCCGCGGTGGCGACGCGGGTCAGGTACTTGCCACCGTCGCGCGTGTCGATCTTCAGGACGTCACCCTCGTTGATGAACAGGGGCACGTAGACCTCGAAGCCGGTCTCCAGCGTGGCGGGCTTCAGCGCACCAGACACCGTGTCGCCGCGCACGCCCGGGTCGCACTTGACGACCTTGAGGTCCACCGAGTTGGGCAGCGTGACGGCAATCGCCTTCCCGTTCCAGAACAGGATGGTGGCGTCGATGTTCTCCTTCAGGAAGTTCTTCGCGTCGCCGAGTGCCTTCTCGCTGATGAAGGTCTGCTCGAAGTCGCGCTTGTCCATGAAGTAGTAGTCGTCACCCTGGACATACAGGTACTGCATGTCCTTCTCTTCGATGTCCGGCTTGCCCACCTTCTCGCCGGACTTCAGCGTGGGCTGGAGGACGCGGCCCGAGAGGAGGCTGCGAATCTTGGTGCGAACGAAGGCGGAACCCTTGCCGGGCTTCACGTGCTGGAACTCGACGATGACGAACGGCTCACCGTCGATTTCGATCTTCATGTTGTTGTGAAACTCGGACGTATCAATGAATCCGGCCATGGGGACCGACTCCTTCAGACTCGAAATAGCGGAAGCTTGAAAAGTCGGGGGTGTCTAGCCCATGCCCCCTTCCATGGGAAGGGGAAACCAGTGGAGCGGCGCGTCGTCTGGATGACTGGTTTACAGCGAGCGCGGCTACAGCTCCGCGCTCACCTTGGGGGCCGTCACGCGCAGCACATAGCGCCCCTTGCCGTAGTTGCCATCCGCGCGCAGCGCCAGCACCAGGAAGTACTCCGGTGACACCAACCGCATCAGCGTCAGCACCTTGTCGCTGTTGACGCTGACCTCACTGACCGTCCCCGTCTTGAGCGTCTCCGCGGCGTTGCGCAGCTGCGTGAGGAGGTTGGCGTACTCCACCCAGGCACCACTCAAGTCCAGCTCGCTTGCCTCCTCGCGCTGGAAGGTGTCCACGGAGATGCCGTCGAAGCCCATCACGCTGCAGGCGAGGGCTCCGTCCACCTGGTTGACCACTGACTCGAGGTGCGTGCGAAAGGACATGGGCTCTCAGGGTTCTTGGGCAGCGGCGCCGCTCAGGGCGACACGCACTCGGGGACAACGCCATTCTGCCCGCGCGGGTCACACGGCCCCACGCTGGGGCCGTGGACATCGCCAGGCTTGGGGCACACGTAGGGGGCAAAGCCCACGACCAGCGGGTAGGAAATCTCGTTCGTCTCCACGTCGCCGCCAGCGACCGTGTGTCCTCGGACCCGCAGAGTCACGAGCACGTCGACAACGGAGCCTCCTCCCCCGACCGCGGACCGCAGTGCGCTTTGCGCGTCGCGCGTCAACAGGCCGAGCACCATGGAACCATCCTGATTGCCACGGAAGGTCCCGTAGATGGGAACCGTCGCACTGGGGATGTTGAGCTCGGGCTCCGTCTGATAGCTGAGCTCGAGTTCGGTGAGATAGACGGCGGTGGAGTCGATATCGGAGACCGGCCCCTCCCCGACGACGATAGGTGTGTCGGACAGGTTGGAGGTGACAGTGAGCCCGGCGAGGTAGTCACCAGCCAGCGCGAGGTTCAACGAGCCGCTCAGCAACGCCACGTCATCCGGAACATTGCAGTCCTCTTCGGGTGGAGCGGATTGGAGAATCTGGAGCTTCGGGAGGTTGTCGACACAAGACACCGTGCCGAACACCAGCAGCGCGGCGAGATAGATGGGCTTCATGAGCGAACGCTCTCCTGCATGAAGAGGCGCGATGCCTTACAGGCTCTGCGCGATGGTCTGCCGGTTGAGGATGCGGGGCGTGATGAAGATGAGCAGTTCCTGGCGCTCATCCCGCTCCGAGTAGTTCTTGAACAGGAGGCCCAGCACCGGAATCTTCGAGAGGAAGGGCACCGCGTTGGTCGTGGTCGCGCCACGGCGGACGTAGATGCCGCCGATGACCGTGGTGTCCCCATCCTTCACCAGCACCTGGGTGTTGGCTTCCTTGCGCTGGATGGACGGCTGCCCGTTCGCTCCCGTGTTGGACTGGTCCGGCTGGTTGTTGGAGGCGTTGATGGACATCAGGATGCTGCCGTCCTGGGTGATGTGCGGCGTCACCTCCAGCGACAGGCGGGCTTCCACGAAGGTCGTGTTCACACCACCGGCCGACGTCTGGCTGAACGGGATGGACACACCCTGACTGATGCGCGCGGTGTTGTTGTCCAGCGTCGTCACGCGGGGCGCGGAGATGGTCTTCACCGTGCCCTCGTTCTCCGCCGCGGACAGCCGCAGGTTGAGCTGCAGCGCGCCGCCGGCCGAGCCGAAGACGAAGCCGAGCGCGCCACCGGCACCCTCACCCACCGTCGCCGGCAGGTTCACCGCGAAGTTCGGCGCGGCGGGAAGACCCGCGGCGGTGCCCACGGAGCCGCCCGTGACGGCGACGTTGTTCGGGAAGATGAGGCCCGTGGGGTTGCCCGTGCCCTGGGAGGCGCGCGCCTGGCCGCCCCACTGCACGCCGAGCTGACGGCTGAAGGCGGTGCTCGCCTCCACGATGCGGCTCTCGATGAGCACCTGCGGAGTCTGAGTGTCCAGGCTGCGCACCAGCGCGCGGGCCTTCTCCGTGTTGGAGCGCACGTCCTTCACGATGAGCACGTTGGTGCGCGTGTCCACCGTGACGTTGCCGCGCTCGCTCAGTACGTCCTTCACCCGCGCGGCCATCTCAGACGCCACCGCGTAATTGACGGGGATGAGGTTGACCAGCAGGTCCTCCTGCTGCTGGAGCGACTTCTTGCGCTCCTGACGCAGCCGGGCCTCCTCCTCCAACGTCTTCAGGGGAGCGATGCGGATGATGTTGCCGAACTCCTCCTTGCCCAGCTGCTTGGTGCGCAGGATGAGGTCCAGCGCCTGGTCCCAGGGAACGTTGCGCAGGCGGATGGTGACGCGGCCGGACACGTCGTCCGCGACGACCACGTTCTTCTTGGAGATCTCCGCGATGACCCGCAGGAGGTTCTGGATGTCGATGTCCTTGAACTCGAAGGAGACGCGCTTGCCACGGTAGCGGGCCTGCTGCGGCGCGCCCTCGGCGGCGTAGGCGGGCGCCTCGGCGGTGAAGCCGGCGGTGCGCTGCGCCACGGACACCTCGTCCGTCTTCACGCCCTTCACGTCCAGGCGCCAGGAGAGCGTCCCGCCGTTCTGGGTGACCTTCTCCTCGATGGCGCCGTCGGCGGCGACGACCACGCGCACCTTGCGGCCCTCACCGGGGACACTGAAGGCGCTGATCATCTTCACCGGCGTCTCCAGCGCGCTGGTGTCCAGGCTGCGCTCCAGCTTCTTCGGCAGCCGGGCGTTGTCCAGCGTCAGCACGGCGCTGCGCGGGTCGGGACGGTCCACCTTCCAGGCGGCCGTTCCGGACAGCTTCAGCACCACGCGACCACCCGCCCCACCCTCCTGGAAGGACAGGTCCTTCACCTCCACCAGGGAGACCGTGACAGGCGCCTCCACCGGCTGGGGCGCGGGGCGCAGCGGCTCCACTTCAGCCACCGACGCGATGACCTCTTGCGGCGAGGGCTCGGGCGCGGCCTTGCGGGCCACCGCTCCACCCAGCACCACTTCCAGGCCCTTTTCGGCCCGGTCCACCCGGTAGGCGGGCATCTTGCCGCGCACGTCGAGCACCAGCCGGACCTTGTCCGAGTGGGCGCCGACACGCACGTCCCGGAGGGTCGCGCCATTCACGCGAGGGGCGCGGGCGGAGAGCCCCACCCCGTACAGGTCCACCGCGAGCCGCGGCGGGTCCGCCAGCTCCAGCACCTCATAGCGCGCGATGTCGCCATCCGCGCGGATGCGAAGCGTGTCGTCGGAATAGGCCAGCTGCGTGATGCGTTGAGCTGGCTGAGCCACCTCACGCTCATCCGCCTCGGCGGCGACCACGTTCTCTGGCAGCGCGGGCTTTTCAGCGGCGGGCTTCGCCGGCGCTTCAGCCACCATGACGGCGGTGGGCGCGGCGGGCTTGACCTCGGCGACCGGTGCGGGCGTCGGGGCAGCGGGAGCCGTGGCGACAGGAGCGGCGACGGGCTCCGGACGCTTGACCTCGGCGGCGGGCGTCGCGCCATCCACCGAAATCACCACGCGGTTGCCATCCGCCCGGACGTCGTACTGCGACGCCTTGTCCAGCGCCAGCAGCACCCGGCCGACGCTCGCGCGCTCGTCCGAGAACTGCGACGCCACGACACCGGCCACGGGGCCGGAGCCGTCGTGGTGGCCCTTGATACCCGTCGCGTCAGCCGACGAGAGGTCCACCACCAACCGCTCCGGACCACTCAGCCGGAACACGGTGAAGGTGGGGGGCCGGGTTCCGGTCACCACCACCTGGGCGCCCGAGCCGGTACGGGACACATCCAGGTCCCGAAGCGTATTCAGTTCGGCGCCACTGCTGCTGGCGCCCGCAAGGACGACCGCAAAAGCGGTCGCCAACATCCACTTGCCCCTCGTCACAGCGCTCCTCTCGAGCATGCGTCCCCTCACCAAGTTGGAAGCGGGCTGCCGCCCGCGGGCGCGCCACAGGGGGCGCTACTCCCCGTAGTTTTTGCCCGTCATCAGATTGTAACTAGGGTCCTGCTGGTCATCGGGCTTGAGCTGCAGAGTCACCGGATTCTTGATGATCTCTCCGTTGCCCGAAAACACCTCGGTCACCGTCAACGAATCGCGAAGGATTTGCGTGACCTTGCCACCCTGGCGTCCAACCCGGGTGTTGCGGCGCACGATGTGACCTCGACCCAGCGGGTCTTCGACCATCGCCAGTGGATTGGCGTCCCCCGTGACGACCGCGACCAGCTTGAGCTGGTCCAGGTCGAACGCGCACAAAGGCTCCATGCACGTCGTGACGGGATTGGCCTGGGCCACCGGGCCCAGCTCTTCCAACGGGCTGCGGAACGGATCCCGCTTGCCCACCGGGTTGTAACTGTAGACGTATGGCGCCACGGCCGCGGCCTCGACCGCGGTCGGTGCCGTCTCCACGGGCGCCGCGGCCTGCGCCGCGGGAGGTGGCGCCGCCACCGGCGGAGGGGGCGGAGGTGCCTCCTCGCAGGCAGCGAGCGTCAGCGCGAGCGCGGCAGTCGTCATGGTGGCCTTGAACATCTTCATCCTCAATCCCCTTGTCGCCCTACTTTCCGGACGGATCAAGTTTCTAGTTCTTGGTCTCGACGAACCGGAAAGTCGTCGCCAGGAAGGTGCTCTGCAGCACGACCTTCTCGTTCTTGAGGGTCGGCTGGCCGAGGTTGATGTTGTTGACGTTCACGATGCGGCGCATGTTCGCCATCTCCTGCAGGAACATGCCGATCTCATGGTAGTTGCCGCTCACCGTCATCCGGATGGGGATGCGGGCGAAGAACTCGCCGCCGCCCACGTATTCGCGGTCGGGCTGCACCAGTGAGATTTCCAGGCCGCTCTTCTTGCCGATGTCGTTGATCTGCGCGAGCAGCTCCTCGACATCCTTCTTCTCCGGCAGCTCCGTGAGGGCCTCGGCGAGCTTCTGCTCCAGCACGTCCATCTCACGCCGGCGCTCGTTGAGGTTCTGGGCGATTTCACTCTTCTCCGCCAGCTCCAGGTCCAGCGTGCGCCGCTCGGACAGCTGGTACTTGATGCGGGTCTCGGTGGGGTCGATGAGCAGGAAGAAGTTGGCGACGGTCATCAAGATGATGACCGCTGCCAGGCCACCGAACTTGGCGGCCGGGGACGCCTTGACGAATTGGTCCAGGTACTTGTCCATGGCGGTGGCCTCGGTCAGATGGCGTAGTTCGCGGTGAGGGTGATCTTGAAGTCAACCAGGGAGGGCACACCCGTGGGCCCGGTGGCCCCCTTCGTCTGCACGGCGCTGGTCAGGTCGATGTTGGTGAAGAACGGGGTGATTTGCCCGGCGGGGAACTCCTCAATGGTGGCTTCCGCCGTCAGGAGCTCCACGCGAGACGTCTTCGTGTCCCGGCGCTGATCCACCAGGCGCCCCATGCCCTTGGGCGTCCACACCACGCCGTTGAGGCCGCGCATGAACTCGGCGACCTCATCGTGGCTGACGGCCGAGCCATCGATGGCGACCGCGCTGCTGGTCTCGACGAAGGCCTTCACCCAGACCTTCTTCGGCGTGGCGGAGGCCAGCGCGTCCATCATCCGGACCGGACCGTTGCGGCCCTTGCGCAGCGAGTCCAGCACGGCCAGCTTCTTCTCCACCTCGGTCTTGCGGGCGTTGATGTTCTTCACCTCGCCGATGACCTTCTCCAGCTCGGCGATCTTCGCGCGCGTCTGTGTGATGGCCAGGGCGTTGCGCTGGAACTCACTGTCGCGGTCGTCGAACCAGAGATAGTTGCCCACGGCGGCGCCAATGAGCGCCAGCGCGAAGAGGACCAGGATCTGCCGGCCCTTCTGCTGGGTCTGAACCTTCCGGACGGGAAGCAGGTTGATGCGAATCATCATGTGCGTCGTCTCCAGGAAGTGGACGGTCTAGGCCAGCTTGTCGCCAGGACGCCGGAGCGCCAGTCCCACTGCCACCGCGGCCATGGGCGCCACGTCCATGATGAACGCGGGGTCGAACTTGCGGTTGTCCACTTCAATCTTGCGGAACGGGTTGAGGATCTCCACCGGCACCCCGGTGCGCGCTTCAATGGTCTTGAACAGGGCCGGAATCTTCGCCGTGCCGCCGGACAGGTAGACCTTGGTGAAGTTCGAGTCCGCCGCGGTGCCCGCGTAGAAGTCCAGCGAGCGCTGGATTTCACCGGCCACCTGCTCGGCGACACTGGAGAGCACGCGCTCGACCTCCTGAGGCACCACGGCATCCGCGTCCGCGCGGTTGCCGCCGATCTTCAGCGCTTCCGCCTCCTCGTAGGAGACGTTGAGCTGCTTCTGGATCTCCTCGGTGAACTGGTTGCCACCGATGGTGACGTCGCGGGTGAAGACCGTCACGCCGTTGGCGATGATGTTGATGTTCACCACCGAGGCGCCCGCGTTGATGAGGACGACGGTCTCCTTCTCCGGCAGGTCGTAGTTGACGGAGAACATGTTCTGCACGGCGAAGGCGTCCACATCCACGACCACCGGGGCCAAGCCCGCCTCGGAGACCACCGTGGTGTAGTCGTTGATCATGTCCTTCTTGGCGGCCACCAGCAGCACGTCCATCTGCCCGGTGGCGTCGTTGCCGCCCCCGTCGAGGATCTGCGTGTCGATGTTCACGTCCTTCACATCGAATGGGATGTACTGCTCGGCCTCCCACTGGATGCTCTCCTCGAGCTCCTCCTGGGACATGCGCGGCATCTGAATCTTCTTGATGATGACCGAGTGGCCGGACACGCCGATGGCGACATCCTTGCCCTTCACCTTCAGCTCGGACATCAGCTCCTGCACCGCCTGGACGATGGCGGTGGAGTTCATCAGCGCGCCATCCACGATGGCCTCGGGCGGCAGCGGCTTCATGCCGAAGCTCTGCAACGCGAAGCCGACCTCACCCCGCTTGCGCTGCTCCTTGAGCAGGATCATCTTGATGGAGGTCGATCCGATGTCCAGACCGAGTGCCAGTTTGCCCTTCGCCATGCTTGACTCCGTCGAGAGGCAGCCAGCGTAGCACTGGCCGTCAACCCCTCCTAAAAAGTGCCCGGAGCCCGCCTGCTCTCCGTTCGGCCGGGACCCCTGCGTCCAAACTGCGCCGGGCCCCCCACCACGGTCGCGGAGGCCCGATTTTCCGGCTCCGGCCGCATTCCGTCAAATACGGCCCGACGGAATCTCCCCCTTCAGCTCCGTTCGGCCTCCGCGTCCGGGTCGATGCCGTACTCCTTGATCTTGTACAGCAACGCCCTGTGACTGATGTCCAGGACCTCCGCCGCCCGGGTCCGGTTCCCCTTCGTCCGTCTCAGGGCCGCCCGGATGTAGGACTCCTCCAGCTCCCGGATGGCCCGCTTGAGCGACAGGTCGCTACCGACCTGTGGCATCCCGCCGGTGTTGGTTCCCGTCGGCCCGGGTGCGGGCGCGGCCCACAGCCTTTCGGGCAGGTTGGCCGGAAGGATGTGCGGGCCATCCGCCAGGAGGACTGCCCGTTCCATGGCGTTCTCCAGCTCGCGCACGTTGCCCGGCCAGGCGTAGGCGGACATCAGGGCCTCGGCCTCTGGCGACAGGCCTTCCACGGGAGACTCGCGGTTGAGCTCGCGGTTGAAGCGGTGGATGAAGGCGCTCGCCAGCAGGGGCACGTCCTCGCGGCGCTCTCGCAAGGGAGGCACCCTCACGTTCACCACGTTGAGGCGGTAGTAGAGGTCCTCGCGGAACTCCCCCTTCTCCACCAGCTTGCCCAAGTCCCGCAGCGTCGCCGCCACCACGCGCACGTCCACCTTCTCCACCCGGTTCTCGCCCACCGGACGGATTTCTCCTTCTTGCAGCACCCGCAGGAGCTTCACCTGCGCGGGCAGCGGCAGCTCGCCCACTTCGTCCAGGAAGAGCGTGCCGCCGTCAGCCTCGGAGAAGAGGCCGCGCTTGGCCGTGCGCGCATCGGTGAAGGCGCCCTTCGCGTGACCGAACAGCTCGCTCTCGAGCAACCCTCCCGGAATGGCGCCGCAGTTGACGGCGACGAAGGGGAGCGGGGCTCTCGGGCTGCGCGCGTGCAGCTCCCGGGCGATGAGCTCCTTGCCCGTACCGCTCTCCCCGCTGATGAGCACGGTGGTGTCCACCGGTGCCAGGCGCGCCACCTGCTTGAGCACCGCATGCAGCGACGCGCTCCCTCCGAGGATGTGCCCCTGGGGCACGGAGGGAAGACCGCCCTGCTTGAGGCGCCGGTTCTCGCGCAGCAACCGCTCGCGCTCCTCGGCCTTGCGCAGGACGAAGACGATTTCCTCGGGCTTGAAGGGCTTCTGGACGTAGTCGTACGCGCCGGCGGACACCGCCTCCAGGGCCTGCTCCTGCGAGCCGTAGGCACTCATCACCACCACGGTGAGCCCCGGGTGCGCGGCCTGCGCCTCGCGCAGCAGCGTGAGCCCATCCTTGCGAGGCATCCGCACGTCGGAGACGAGGACGTCGTAGTCGCGCGTGGCCAGCTCCCGCAGCGCCTCCTCCCCGTCCGCGACAGCGCGAACGTCGTAGCCCTTGTCGGTGAGCACCAACGTGAGGATGTGCCGGATGGAGGGCTCGTCATCGGCGACGAGGATGGTGCGGAACAAGGACATGGGGGCCTTCTGGCATCATCCCCCAGTCCCGAGGCAGGAGATAGCTTCTGGCCGGACAGCGTCCGCTCACACGGCGGGCAGGGACACGGTGAAGCGCGCGCCACCTTCGGGCAGGTTCTCCGCCCCCAGCCGCCCGCCCATGACCTGCGTCAGCCGCAGCGACACCGCCAGCCCCAGCCCCGTGCCCTGTCGCCCCTTCGTGGTGAAGAAGGGCTCGAACAACCGGGGCATGACCTCGGGCGGAATGCCTGGGCCGTGGTCCCTCACCACCAGCCGGGCCTCTCCCTCTTCACGAAGGGTCACCACACTGACGCTCCCCTGCCCTCCCATGGCCTGCGCGGCGTTGAGCAGGAGGTTGATGAGGATCTGCGACAGCGGGCCCGCCTCCGCCCGGGCGAACACCCCCGGTTCCAGCGCCAGGTCCACCGACACACCCGCGAGCTCGGGCGCGGCGCGGACCAGCCGCACACACGTCTCCACCACCGAGCCGACATCCACCGGTCCTGGGGACGCCGTCTCTGGACGCCCCAGGTCCAGCAGGCTCCGGACGATGCGGTCGATGCGCTGCACCTCGTGGTCGATGCGCTCCAGGTAGTCCTTCAGCTCCTCCGTGGGCGCCTTCATCCGAGCCAGCGACAGGTACCCGAGGATGCCCGCCAGGGGGTTTCCCACCTCGTGAGCCACGCCCGCCGCGAGCCTGCCCACCGTGGCCAGCCGCTCGGCGGAGACCAGCTCCGTCTGGGCTCGCGCCAGACGGGTGTTGGCCTCCCGCAGCGACTCCACCTGGGAGCGCGTGAGGGCCTGCTCCGAACGCAGCGCCTCCGCCAGCCGCTGCAACGCGCGCTGCATCCTCGACAGCAGCGGCCCGCCTTGCGTGGGTGTCAGGTGCGGGTCCAGTTCCAGTCGCCCCAGCTGTTCCACCATGGCCTCGGCGGAGCGCAGCGGACGGCCCACCGTCAGGTCCAACACCACGTACGACAGCAACGTGAGCGCGACCAGGTCCAGTCCCAGCGCGAGCGGCAGAAAGCCTCGCACCTGCGTCAGCACCTCCGCGTCCGGTGTCCCCGGCGACACGAGCCGGCGCCCCAGCTCCAACAACCGGATGAGGACGGGCTGCAGCGACAACCAGGAGAGTCCCGTGCAGAGCGAGCTCAGCAGGAACGCCACGCTGGCGATGCGCCACTTCATCGCGCGTGCGCGCGCTTCACGGCGCGCCCCCGAGCAACATCGCGATGTCCATCGGCAGCACGCGCGCGAGCCACGGCCCCAGCAACATCACCTCCAAGCCCGCCAGCGCGAGCCACGGCCCGAAGGGAATGTTGGTGGGCCCGGGCACCCACTCCTCTTCCTCGCCCGTTTCATCGTCCATGGGCGCATCGGGAATCGGCTGGAAGAGCAGGCACCAGGGCACCAGCAACAAGCGCTTCCACAACGGAATCCCCGGCCGGGTGAACTCCCACGTCATCGTGGATTCGGGCTCGGACTCATTCGTGCCCTCGGGCCCGGCCGTCGTCGCGCCGAGGCCAGGAGACGACGCGTCAGCCGGAACGACAGGCGGAAGCGCCGCGCTCTCGGTACCGGAAGGCAGGGCGGCGCCCTCGGTCGTGTGCGAGACGAGCTTCTCCTCGGAAGGGGAAGCCGCGCCTTCGGATGCCTTGACGCGCGGAGCATCCGGAGGTGGCGCAACGCCCTCGGGAGGCGTCACGGGCGCGGCATCGGGAGGTGTCGACGGCCCCGCGCGCCCGGTGAGTCCGAGCATGGCCAGTCCCACCACCGCGCCTTGCAGCGATGACAAGAAGAGGATGCCCAGCAAGGCTCGCCAGGAAAGAAACGCCCCCAGGAGCGCGACGAGGAACTTGTCACCGCCGCCCAGCGCTTCCTTTCGGAAGACCTTCCAGCCCACGTACTCCATCAGGCGGAAGGCGAGGAAGCCGATGACCGCTCCCAACGTGGCGTCCACCACCGCGTCCGCGCCTCGGGGCACCGCGAGCACCAGCCCCGCGGCGATGCCCGGAACCGTCAGCGAAAACGGAAGGATCCAGTGCGCCAGGTCGATGAAGGTGAGCGGTATCAGCAACGACACGAGCACGAGCGCGGGGAACAACTCGTACGTCCACCCGAACCTCCGCAAACACGCGAGGAAGAGCAGTCCGGTGAGCAGCTCCACCAGCACGTAGCGCGGGGAGATGGGCGCGTGACACGAACGACACCGAGCCCTCAGCGCGAGCCACGAGAGGACGGGGATGTTCTCGTACCAGGACAGGACATGCCCGCACTTGGGGCAGCGCGAACCTGGCCGGACGATGCTCAGTCCTTCAGGGACACGGGCGATGACGACATTGAGGAAGCTGCCGATACACAGGCCGAGGACCAGGAGGAAGGCGGTGAAGAGGGGCCCGGCCCAGCCTGGCACGAGTGAGGAGTCCGTCACGGAGTCGGGCATCCTAGCGTCGCGGCCCAGGGAGGACAGCATCGGGGATCGACGATTTGCGGCAGGCGCGGTGACAATTTTTGGCAGCTCGGGCGAGGAGCGAGCGAGATCCGCCCCACCCCGCT
Source organism: Myxococcus sp. CA033 (assembly GCF_013336625.1). Taxonomy (NCBI): domain Bacteria; kingdom Pseudomonadati; phylum Myxococcota; class Myxococcia; order Myxococcales; family Myxococcaceae; genus Myxococcus; species Myxococcus sp. CA033. The sequence continues at coordinate 1,180,803 of NZ_JABUMU010000001.1, forward strand.
GTGGGAATTCACCGGGTTGGGGCAACTGTTGGCCATGGCACCGTTCGTGCTATGAATCCGGGCTGTCGTTCAACCCCCCTCTGCACCTGCGGAGCACTCCCGACATGCTGAACCGTCTCCTGAAGAAGAAGGGTGGCTTCACCCTCATCGAGCTGATGATCGTGGTCGCCATCATCGGCATCCTGGCCGCCATCGCCATCCCGAACTTCATCCGCTTCCAGGCCAAGTCCAAGCAGTCCGAGGCCAAGACGAACCTGAAGGCCATCTTCACGGCCCAGAAGGCGTACTTCGGCGAGAAGGACAAGTATGTTTCGGACTTCAAGGTCGTCGGCTTTGATCCGGAGCCGGGCAACCGCTTCACCTACGCCATCAAGGCGGGCTGCGCTCCGGCGGCGCAGGCAGTCAACGCGCGCCAATATGATCAGGGCTGCATCGGCCAGGACTCGGCGCGCTTCAATCAGGCCCCCACGGTCGCGGCGCCCATGGGCAAGATCGGCGTGGACGGCAACTGCCCGAACTGCGAATTCTACGCGACGGCGGCCGGTAACGTCGACAACGATGCGTTCGGCGACACCTGGGGCATCACCTCCCTCGCGACGGTGTCCACCGCGCTCACCAACACGTGCGGCATCGACCCGCCGGGCACGATCGGTGGCGGCGAGCCGGGTAACGCGTACAACGACGTGAGCTGCCCGTAATCATGTAGGCGCTGGACCTCTGGTTGGGTGAAGCGCCGCGCTGTATCAACGGGACATCCGGGGCTCCTCGGGTGTCCCGTGTCTGCTTCTTCAAGGGAATGATGCGCAAGCTGCCTACCGTGCTGCTGGTTGCTGGACTGCTTCTGGTGGTCTACCTCTCTGGCCAGCCCCGCCCCCCTCCGCATCTGGGTGACCGTCCCATCCTGCCGCGCCCCGGTTTCCTCAAGGCACTGTTCAAGGCGCAGCTCGGCCTGGTCACCGACTACTTCTGGATTCTGACGATCAACCGGGTCGGCTCGGCCAGGTCTGTGTCTGATTACCGCGACGTCTACTACTACGCGGACCTCACGACGGACCTCGACCCCCGGTTCGCCAAGGTCTACACGTTCGCGGGAATCACCATCCCCATCCACATGGGTCGTGAGCAGTACGCGAACGTCAAGGAGTCCTCGACCATCCTCCGCAAGGGCATGGCCAACACGCCGGAGGACAAGCGCATCCACTTCCAGCTCGCCTACAACCTCATGTTCTTCGAGCGCCGCTATCAAGAGGCGGCCGCCATCATCGAAGCGCTCGCGAGGGAGCCCGGCGCGCCGGAGTGGTACTCGGGGTTGGCGACCCGGTTGTATGCCCAGGCCGGGGAGTTCGAAACCAGCCTGGGTCTCGCGCAGACGTTGCGCGACAGCGCCGAAGACGAGGAGACGCGCACGTATTACGAGCGCCGCGTGAATGAAATCCTCCAGGAGCGGCTTCTCCGGCAGCTCGACGAGGCCCTAGAACACCACAAGGCTCGCACCGGCCAGTTGCCCGGCTCCCTTGAAGCCCTCGTCTCAGCAGGAGACCTGAGCGAGCTTCCTGGCGATCCCCTGGGCGGCAAGCTCTTCCTGGGTGACGACGGACGCGCCTATTCCACGGCGACGCGGTTCCGGCTGGGAATCATCTACAACGAGAAGACGTCGGACGGGGAGCGCCTCGTTCCAAAGCCCATGGACGCGAAGAACCATGAATCCCCTCAGCCCTGACGCCCCTCCCATTCAAGTCCGGGGACTCTCGAAGACCTACAAGGTAGGCTTCTGGTTCAACCGCACCGTTCGCGCCCTCCAGGGCCTGGACCTCGAGGTGGGCGCCGGGCAGATCTACGGCCTGCTCGGTCCCAACGGCGCCGGCAAGTCCACCACCATCAAGATTCTGATGAACCTGGTGCGGCCGAGCAGCGGCAACGCGTTGCTGTTCGGCCAGCCCGTGGACAAGGCCGCCACGCGGCGACTCGTGGGCTTCCTGCCAGAGAATCCCGCGCCCTACGAGTACCTCACGGGCCGTGAGTTCGTGACGCTCGCGGGCCAGCTGTGCGGCATGAGCGGCCACGAGCTCGACGTGCGCGTGACGGAGGTCCTCGGCTCCGTGGAGATGGGGGCCGCGGAGAAGCTCCAGATTCGGCGCTACTCCAAGGGCATGGTGCAGCGCGTGGCGCTCGCGCAGGCGCTGGTGGCCCGACCGAAGATGCTCATCCTCGACGAGCCCACCAGCGGTCTGGACCCCGTCGGACGACGGCAGATGCGCGACCTCATCCTCGCCGAGAGAGACCGGGGGACCACCGTCCTGTTCTGCAGCCACATCATCCCGGACGTGGAAGCACTCTGTGACAGGCTGGCCGTGCTCGTGGGTGGCCGTCGCGTGCGCGAGGGCAGCGTCAGGGAGCTGCTCTCCACGCAGGTGCCCACCGTGGAGATGGTGGTGGAAGGCCTGCCGCTGGAGCAGGTGAAGAGCCTGGGCGTGGCCCTGGAGTCCACCCAGTCCCTGGACGGGCGTGTGCGGGTGCAGGTGCCCGATGCCCAGAGCCAGAAGATGCTGAGCCAGGTGCTGGCGGCCGGCGGACGCGTCAACAGCCTCCAGGCGGCTCAGTTCTCCCTGGAGCAGCTCTTCATGGACGCCCTCAAGGATTCCGGACGAACGACGAGTGTCGGCGGGGAGATCAACACATGAGCGCGTTCGGCGCGATGGTCTGGAACGGGTTCCGGGAGGCACGCCGCAACCGCGTCACGGTGGTGGTCGGCGCCTTCGCGGCGGTGGTGCTGCTGTCGTCGACGTTGATTACGGAGGTGACGGTCGCCACGTTCGACCGGGTGCTCACCGACTTTGGCCTGGGAATGATGAGCCTCATCCTCGTCTTCCTCACCATCTTCCTGTCGAGTGGGCTGCTGAGCCGCGAAATCGAGCGGCGCACCATCTTCCTCGTCGTGAGCAAGCCCGTGTCGCGCACCCAGTTCCTGCTGGCGCGGCTGGCGGGCAACATGCTGACGCTCGCGGTGATGATGGGGGCGATGATGCTCATCTTCGCCAGCCAGTTGCTGATGTTCCAGGTGAGCATCCACTCCACGCAAATCGTCGCGGCGGTGGGTCTCTGGTTCGAACTGCTGGTCCTGACCAGCGCGGGAATCCTCTTCTCGAGCTTCACGGGCCCCGCGGTGTCGGCCATCGCCACCACCGGCATCTATTTCACCGGCCACCTGGCCTCGGACCTCTACGACATCGCGAACCGACTGGATGACGGCTCGGTGAAGACCTTCGCGAAGGCGCTCTACTACCTGCTGCCGAACCTGGAGCGGATGAACTTCCGCCCCTATGCGACGTACGGCCTCCCGGTCGATACCTCGACCTTCCTCTCGGGCGTGGGCTACGGCCTGGGCTGGGCGGCGCTCTTCACCGCCGCCGCCATCTTCATCTTCGAGCGGCGCGACTTCCGTTGACGAGGCGGGGCTGGACCGAACGGGCCACCCCTCACTCACGCTGTCGCCTGAATCAGGGCGGGGAGCCCAGGGCCATCCGGGCCTGCTGCAATCCTCGCCGAGCGGGCTCTGACTCTGGCTGGAGGCGCAAGGCCTCCTCCAGTGGAGCCACCGCCTCCGCTGGGCGTCCCATCTGCAGCAGCGTACGCCCGAGCTCCAGGTGAGAATCCGCGCGACGCGGAGCCAGCCGCAAGACCTCCTGAAAGCGAGCAACCGCCTCCTCCATCCGCTTCGTCCGCCGCAACGCGAGCCCGAGGTTGTGGATGACCACCGGCTCGCCAGGACGAAGCTGGAGGATGCGCTCGAACTGGACGATGGCGAGGTCCATCCTTCCCAGGAGCGCGTAGGCCACCGCCAGGTCGCTCTGGATTTGATAGCTGCGTGGCAGCTCCACCGCGGCAAGCTGGAGCTCGGCCAGGGCCTGCTCGGGGCGACGCGCCTTGAGATAGGCCCCGCCCAGATAGCCTCTGAGGATGGGCTGGCCAGGCGTCATCGCCACCGTGTCTTCCCAGAGCGAGACCTCGTCATGCCAGGCGGGCACACGCACCAGCGTCAGCACGGAGCACACCACGACGACACCCCCCACCAGGAGCTTCACTGCTCGCGCATGCTCGCGCCATCGCTCCAGGAGCCCTCGCAGCCCCGTTGCGGCCAACAGGCAGAAGCCCACGGAAGGCAGGTAGAGGAACCGCTCCGCGTAGGCCTCCACGCCCCTCAGCTGCAAGAAGAAGACGGGCAGGAGCGGGGCCAGGAGCCACACGCCGCCAGCGAAGGCCGGCCCCGCGTCGCGGCGCTTCCACCACAGCAGGCCGAGCAGGGCCACGAGCAACACGGAGCCCAGGGCGACCTGGGTCGGCTCGGGCGGAACACGCAGGGGAATGGTCAGCACGAGCGGATGGGGCCAGAGCAGCTTGCCCAGCAGCTTCCCCGCCAGGGCCAGCATGTGCAGGGGATACAGCCCCGTGCGCCCCGACCCCACGGGGACGGGAAGAGACAGGCCCACCGCGTTGAGCCGAAGGGCCGCGTACCCCAGCAGCCCCAGCCCCAGGGGGGCATATCGGAGCGCCCACCCCCGAAGCCCCGGGCGGGCGGGACGCGTGCCCACCGCACGGTCCGTGGCCCACAGCACCACGGGGAACACCACCGCCACTTCCTTGAACAGCAGGCCCGCGAACCACAACAGGCCCGCTCCCACGCCCCATCGCCATGAGCCGGAGCTCCCCACCATGAGGCGCACCGAGAGCAGGACCATCAGCGTGGCCGCGACGTCCATACACCCACTCACCCAGGCCACCGACTCCGTGTGCACGGGGTGCACGGCGAAGAGCAGCGCGCCGGCGAGCGCGGCCCAGCTTCCTGCCTCGGAGAGGTTCTCCCCGGGGCGACGGAGGCACTCACGCAGGAGCCATCCCACCAGGAGCGACGCCAGGCCATGCAGGAGCATCAGCACGAGGTGGTGCGGCCAGGCCGTGGTGCCGAAGAGCGCGCGTTGCGCGAAGAACAGCACGTGGGCGAGCGGCCGGAAGTAGCTCTCCGCGGGGCTGCGATCCACCTGGGAGGTGGGCTCGTCGTCGAACGCGAACAGCGGGCGCTGGAAGGCCTCGGCCAGCGTGTCCAGCGAGCGCAACCACGGGTTCTGCACCACGAGCGGGATGTCGTCATAGACGAGCCCGTTGCGCAGCGTCCCCGCATACACCGCCAGCGCCGTGACGAAGACGAGGAGGGAGTGCGGAGAAGGACGGAGGGAGCTGGGGCGCGCGGCGGAGGTTGCCATGAGGGGCCTCGAAAGCTCAGGGCCAGAAGGACGGGATGACGGCGGATTGAAACGCCGCGAGGGACGGACTCGCGGCGCCCACACGTTCGCGCGCTCGCATGACGCGCCTCAACGTCCGCCCGTTTCCGCGGTGGGCGCGGGCAAGGCGGGAGGAGGCGCGCCACCGACGTCCAGGGGCTCCAGCCGGAAGGGGTCCGGGGCCTTGCCGGGCACCATTCGGAAGAAGCGGCGATCCGGGAACCGCGGTCGCAGCTTCTCCGCGAAGCCCGGCCCATCGTGCAGGACGATGAGGTCCTCCTCGTAGCCCGGGTGCGGAGGCGGCCACTCCAGGACGAAGCTCCCCACCTTCCGGAACGCGGGCACTTGATTCCAGGCCACGGCGTACTGAGGCGCCAGCACCACCGCGCGCCCCAGCCCCGCGTCATTCAGGTACGCCTCCATCGACTCGTGGATGAGGGCCTGCTCTCGCAGGGCCAGCGCGTTGCGCATGTCGAAGATGCCCAGTCCGACCACCAGGGAACCGAGCACTCCCGCCATGACTGTCGCGGACGGCAGCTCGGCCCGGCGGGCCACATCCACCAGCCTCCGCAGCCCATGCACGGCCACCAGCGCCAGCGCCGGCGCGCATTCCGAATAGTGAATGGGACCCACCGAGTGGATGCCGTGGTTGTCGTGGAAGAGCCCCAGCCCCAGCAGCGCCAGCACCGACAGGAGCAACAGCTTCGTCAGCCGGTCCCACGACGCCCCGACTCCCACGAGGAGCACCCCCACCGGCCCGAGGAACCACACCGCGAGCATCAACGCGTTGTAGCTGGTGTTCGCGCCGAAGCGCTCCAGCATCGAGGCGTCATGCGCGGAGAGCTTCGCCGGGAAGGTGTACATGGACACGCGCGCGGGGAGCAACGCGTCCCCCGTCACCGCATGGTTGAAGGCGAGGAAGGCCACCACCGCCGGCAACCAGCCCAGCACCAGCCCTCCCAGGCACGCTCCCACGGGCAGCTCCCGGCGCACCAGCCGCCAGAGCACCCAGAGGTAGAACGGCGCCAGGAAGAAGAGGGTCTCGAACGGCCGGCACAGGAAGGAGACACCACTCACCAGCCCCAGCCACGTCCACCAACGCCCGCCCTTCTCCTCCGCCTTGAGGAAGCACACCACCGCCACCGACAAGGCCGCGCGGGACAGCAGGTGCGCATGAGCGGTCATCGACAGCAGCGCGGACATCGGTGACAGCAGCACCAGCAGCGCGGCCACCCCACCCCACGCCGGGCCCAGCCGCCGGGTGGCCACCCAGGCCACCACCACCGCGGGCACCGCCGCCGCCAGCGAGAAGACGAGCGAGCCCGTCCCCGTCAGCTCCCCCAACGCCCACGCCACCTGCAGCCCAAGCCACTCGAAGCTGGAGCCCATGCCATCCCGCACGTAGAGGAAGATGGTGGGGAAGGACTCCAGCGGGTCCGTCAGCTTCACCAGGAACCTGCCGCTGGCGAGCACCTGCCCACCGAAGCGAGCCGCCTGCTCGTCATCCGTGATGGGACGGTCCAGCAGGAACACGAAGCGCCCGACTCGCGCGAGCAGGAAGGCCACCACCGCCACCAACACGGCTCCAGCGCGCCGCTCCTGCGCGCTCAGCGCCTCCAGCCGGCGCCACATCCGGACCGCTGGCGCCGACAGCCCATGCACGAGCGACAGCCCCAGCAGGACGCCTCCCGGCACCAGCAACAGCGCGTGGCCCAGCCACTGGTACAGCTCTCCGGAAGAGCTGGCGCTGAAGGGCATGCGGAAGGAGACGGTCAGCCCGGGTGCGGTCTCTTTCAACCCGAAGAAGGCCGCCACCAGAAAACACCCCAGGGCGCCCTGGGCCACCGCGTTCCATCCCGTACTGCCACGAGCCGAAGTCATCGCTCTCGTGGGGTAGCACACCCCTCGCGCGCCGGGCAAAGCCGCAAGCACGGACGCGAGGACGAACAGGGGGCAGGCAGCCCCTCAGCGAGCCCGCTGGCGCCAGCCCCAGATGGCCTCGGGTGCCTCCGGCCCCAGGTGGAAGAGCACATCCAGCACCGTCACCGCGTGCTCGAAGGGTGGATGGGGCTGGGGGTACGTGGGGTACCCCGCGTAGTCCTTGTAGGTGAGCTGGATTCCCGCGGCGTCGAAGTCCTCCTGTCGAAGGTAGTCGCGAGCCGCGGGGCCCGAAACATAGTGCGTGGCGCCCGCGTGCCGCAGCAGGTCGAGGATCCGCTCCCGCTTCGCGCCGGTGAGCGTCCATTCGCGCGAGTCGCGAAAGCGCACCTGGATGCCCAGACACTCCTCGGCGATTCGGCGCACCAGGAACTGGTTCAGCTCCGACAGGTGCGTCCACGTCCGCTCCAGGTACACCTCACGCAAGAGTGGCGCATAGCGCTCGAAGTGGGGCGCGCGGCCGTACTGGTGTCGCAGCGTCTCCCAATGCTTGCGCGCCCATGTGCCCTCTTCGATTCGCACGTCGCAGATGAGCCGATCCGTGCTGGAGCCCACCGGCACCGTGAGCCACACCGGCCCCTGGGCCGTCTTCACGCGATTGCGGTTGCGCCAGTCGCGGTGCGTGTACTGCACGTCATCGTAGAAGATGAACGTGTCCACATCGTGGATGATGTCGAAGTAGCCCTTCCAGGGCAGGTAGTTGGATTGGATGATGGCGACGGAGTGCCGGGCCGCTAGCACCGAAAGTCCCTCACGGCGGAGAGCACCGTGGACTGCTCCGCTTCCGTCATCGTGCTGTAGAACGGCAGCCGCACCAGCCGGTCGCTGACGTCCTCCGTCACCGGACAGGCGCCCACCTCTCCGCCAAACTTCCGGCCCATCTCCGAGCTGTGCAGCGGCAGGTAGTGGAACACGGCGTTGATGCCCTGCTGACGCAGCTGCTGGATGAAGCGCGTGCGGGCCTCCAGCGACGGCATCAGCAGGTAATACATGTGATAGGCCTGCTCGCAGTGCGCGGGCACGTGGGGCTGGGCCACGCCCTGGGCGGTCGCCCAGGCGGAGAGTTCCCGGTGGTACGTGTCCCAGAGCGCCCGGCGCCGCGCCTGGATGCGCTCATGCTCGCGCAGCTGCCCGTAGAGGAAGGCCGCCAGCAAGTCCGACATGACGTAGCTGGAGCCGATGTCCACCCACGTGTACTTGTCCACCATTCCGCGGAAGAAGCGGCTGCGGTTGGTGCCCTTCTCGCGGATGATTTCCGCCCGCTCGGCATGGTGCGCGTCGTTGATGAGCAGCGCCCCCCCTTCTCCACAGCTCACGTTCTTCGTCTCGTGGAAGCTGAGCGTGGAGAAGGTCCCGAAGGTGCCCAGGGCCCGTCCCCGGTAGTGGCCAAAGAGGCCATGCGCGTTGTCCTCCACCACGGCCACGCCTCGGCGCGTGGCGATGTCCATGATGGCGTCCATCTCACAGCCCACGCCCGCGTAGTGGACGGGGACGATGAGGCGCGTGCGCTCGGTGATGAGCGCCTCCAGCTTGCGCTCATCCAGGTTCAGCGTGTCGGGCCGCACGTCCGCGAAGACGGGACGCGCGCCCCGCAACGCGAAGGCGTTCGCGGTGGAGACGAAGGTGAAGGACGGGACGATGACCTCGTCCCCCGGCTGCAAATCGAGCAGCAGTCCGGCCATCTCCAGCGCGTGGGTGCAGGACGTGGTCAGCAGCGCCCGCCTCACGCCCAGCAGCTCCTCCAGCAGCGCATGGCACTTGCGCGTGAACCCCCCATCTCCCATGAGGTGGCTGTTGGCCAGCGCCTGCTCGATGTACTTCGCCTCGTCTCCAAGCATCTGCAGCCGATTGAAGGGAATGGTCATGGCGTCACGATGAAGCAGGCGGGAGGGCCTCCAGGCTACAGCACCCTCCCGGGCTCCGGGAGCCGCTCGAGCCTCGGAGGGGCTCCCCCGCCCGCCCGGAGGACACCGTGCTCGGGGTGCCCCAGGGACTCGCGGCGACCAGGCGAGCGCACTCCGCCGCGCGACAGGTCCAGGGAACGCGGTAGGATTCGCGAGCGTTGGGCTCCCCCGCCCGCCCCCCTTCGCATGAGCCCACCCGTCGTCGACATCTCCGTGGTCGTCCCCTGCTTCCGTGGGGAGTCCTCGCTCCCCGAGCTGTGCGCGCGGCTGGTCCGCACGTTGGAGGCCCGCCACACCCCCTTCGAAATCATCCTGGTCGACGACAGCGCCAGGCCCGCGCTGTGGGCCGTCATCGAGAAGCTGGCGCAGGGGGATGAGCACATCGTGGGCGTGCGGCTGATGCGCAACTTCGGGCAACACAACGCCACGGTGTGCGGCTTCCGGCATGCCCGTGGGCGCTGGGTCGTGACGCTCGACGAGGACCTGCAGAACCCGCCCGAGGAGATTGGCGCGCTGCTGGCCCGCGCCGAGCAGGCCGACGCGGATGTCGTCTACGGTCTGCCCCGCGTGAGGCAGGGCCCCGGGTGGCGCTCGCTGGCCTCGCGCCTCATCATGGTCATCCCTCGCAGGGTGATGCGGGTGGCCTTCGACATCTCCGCCTTCCGGCTCATCTCCGGGCGCGTCGCCGCCGAGGTCGCCCGCAGCGAGCGGCACGACATCATCCTCGACATCTACCTGTCCTGGGTCACCGACCGCATCACCGCCGCCGAGGTGCGCCACGAGCACCCCGAGGGGCTGCGCAGCTCGTACACGCTGGGCCGACTGGTGACGGTGTTCTTCAACCTGCTTTTCAACTACGCCACCTTCCCCCTCCGGCTCGCCTCCGTCGGCGGCTTCCTCTTGTCCGTGCTGTCCGCCATCGCGGGCGGAGTGGTGGTCTTCTCGCGCATCACCGGGACCATCACCGTGCCTGGCTGGGCATCGCTGGCGGTGGCGGTGCTGTTCTCCTCGGGAGTGACGCTGCTCGGCGTGGGCATCCTCTCCGAGTACGTGGCGCGCATCTTCCTCCAAATCAATCAGAAGCCCCAGGCGGTGGTGCGGCAGGCGACGAGCACCTCCAGGCTGGCCGTCGCGGAGCCACGGGCCGAGCCCGCGCGACAGGAGACCCTCCATGGACATCGCTGAAGAGCAGCGCGCCTTCTACGGCGCGCTCCTGGACCAGTACGGAGACGACCCCCGTGCCCTGTCGCACCGGGACCAGGCCACCCAATACGAGCGCTTCCACCGGCTGGCCCGGCTCTTCGAAGGCGCGTCAGGCCCCTTCTCCGTGCACGAGGTGGGGTGCGGCATGGGGCACTTCGGCGAGTTCCTCCAGCACCATCACCCAGAGGCCCGCTACTCCGGCAGCGACGTCCATCCCTCGTTCACGGAGTCGTGCGCGCGCAAGTTTCCCCAGGGCACCTTCCATACGCGCGACATCGTCGCGAGCCTTCCGCCCGAACGGTACGACTACCTGACGCTGTCGGGGACCTTCAACGTCCGGCTCTCGGCCACGCCCGAGGCCTGGCGCGGCTTCGTCGAGGGCATGCTGGCCGCCATGTACGCGCTGTGCACGAAGGGCTTCTCGGTGAACTTCCTCACCACGTTCCACGACCCCGAGTACACGCGCGAGGAGCTGTACTATCAGCCGCCGGGCGCGCTGCTGGACTTCGTGGTGGGCAAGCTGAGTCGGTTCTGGGAGCTGGATGCCGCGGGGCCCCTCTACGAATACACGTTGCGCGTGTACCGCCCCGAGCACGTCCACGCGCGACACGCGGACCCCGCCTTCGCCCGCTACTTCCGCTCCGCCCCGCGCCCCGTCTCGCCATGAGCATCTCCGCCTCCAGCGCCCCCTCGCCCCTGTCGCCCCGTCCCCGCATCGCGGTGGTGGGTGCCGGCCCCGCGGGCCTCACCGCCGCCTATGTCCTGGCGAAGGCCGGGGCCCAGGTCGAGGTCCACGAGGGCAGCCGCGTCGTCGGCGGACTGTCACGCACCCTGGACTTGTGGAACCAGCGGGTGGACCTGGGGCCGCACCGCTTCCACACGCAGGATGCGCGCATCGACTCGCTCTGGAAGAGCGTGGTGGGAGAGGACTGGGCCACCGTCGAGTCCCATCCCGGCGTCTTCCGGAATGATGGGAAGGTGCTGCGCTACCCGCTCCAGGTGGTGGATGTGGTGCGCAAGGTGGGCCTCACCGAATCCATCCGGTGCGTGCTCGACTACGGGCGCCAGCAACTGCGCCCGCTTCCGGAGGTTCGAACGTTCGAGGACTGGCTGGTGCAGCACTTTGGCCGCCGCGTCTACGAGCAGTTCTTCCGAGACTTCAACGAGAAGTTCTTCGGACGGCCCTGCTCCGCGGTGGACGCCAGCGTGTCCGGCGCCGCGGCCAAGGACGCCTCGCTGGTCGACACCGTGCTCGCCGCCTTGCGCACGGGCGCGAGCAACGCCCGGGCACGCGCCGTCAAGCAGGTCACCGAGCAGTTCCCCTACCCCCAGCGCGGCACCGGTGAAGTGTACGAGCGCATGGCCCAGTTCGTCCGCGACCACGGCGGCGAGGTGTTCCTGGAGAGCCGGGTGGAGGCGCTGGAGGTCGAGGGCCGCCGCGTGACGGGGCTGAAGTCCTCCCACGGCTCGCGGGCCTACGACTACATCATCTCCAGCGCCCCGCTGGTGCCGCTCGTGGCACAGCTTCCAGGCCAGCCCCCCGAGGTGCAACGGGCGCTCACCGAGGCGCGCGACGTGCTCACCTTCCGAAGCGCGCTCCTGGTGTACCTGGAGGTCCACGAGACGGGGCTGTTCCCCGAGTCCTGGCTGGAGATGCACACGCGCGCGGTCAGGACCTGCCGCGTCACCAACTTCCGCAACTGGGTCCCCGGACTCTACGGCGCGGAGCGCTCCACCATCCTCTGCGCGGAGTACTGGTGCTCCCAGGACGAGGCCCTCTGGAGCGAGTCCGATGAAGCCATGGCGGCGCTCGCCTGGAAGGAGCTGGAGTCCGTGGGCCTGCTGGGGCCGGCCCCGGTCGGGCGATTCCACGTGGTGCGCCTGCCGCGCTGCTATCCGGTGTACCAGCCCGGCTTCCAACGCGTCCTCCAGCCCCTCCAGGAGCACCTCGACAACTTCGAGCGCCTGAGTTCCATCGGCCGCGGCGGCCGCTTCTCCTACAACAGCCAGGACGCCAATTGGCGCATGGGCCTGGAGGCCGCGGACGGCGCCAGGGCGGCGCTCGGCTTCTAGGTCCGGGCCCGCGAGGGGAGCGTCACTCACCGCTTCGCACCGGCGCGGGGTCCTCCAGTTCGTCCGTGAGGCCATGCTTCGCCAGCCGGTAGCGGAACGAGCGGAAGGACAGGCCGAGCAGGTCCGCCGCGCGCGTCTTCACCCCACCCGCCTGCTTCAGCGCCGCCAGCAGGTAGCGCCGCTCGCTGTCGTCCAGGTGGCGCTCCAGGTTGAAGCCGCCGCTCAACTGGGGCTCGCCGCCCTCGCCCGGACGCGCCACCGGCTCCGCCTCGCCGCGCACCGCGGGCGGCAGCGTGGACGGCCCCAGCAGGTCCGAGTCGGACAGCGTGGCCGCGCGCTCCACCATGTTCTGCAGCTGCCGCACGTTGCCGGGGAACGCGTAGCGCTCGAGCAACGCCAGCGTCTCTGGCGCGAAGCGCAGGCCCGGCCGCCCCAGCTCCTCCGCCATCCTCGACAGGAAGTGGCCCGCCAGGAGCGAGATGTCGCCCGCGCGCTCGCGCAGGGGTGGCAGCTCCAGCGTAATCACATTGAGTCGGTAGAAGAGGTCCTCGCGAAAGCGCCCCGCCTTCACTTCCGTCTCCAGCCGCCGGTTCGTCGCGGCGATGACTCGCGCCTGGAAGGGCACCTCCGCCGCGCTCCCCACCGGCTTCACCTTCCGCTCCTGGAGCACCCGCAGGAGCTTCACCTGCGTGGCCAGCGGCATCTCGCCGACTTCGTCCAGCATCACCGTGCCCTCACCCGCGGACACCAGCAGGCCCGCGCGCTCGTGCAACGCCCCCGTGAAGGCCCCCTTCACGTGGCCGAACAGCTCGCTCTCCAGCGTGCCCTCGTTGAGCGCCGCGCAGTTGAAGGGCAGGAAGGGCTGGGCCGCCCGATTGCCGCGCATGTGGATGCCACGCGCCACCAGCTCCTTGCCCGTGCCGCTCTCCCCCGTCACCAGCACCGTGCTGCGCCCCGGCGCCACCTTCTCCACCAGGGACCACACCGCCTGCATCCGCGCGCTCTGCCCCACCGCCACGCCCAGCCCGGGCAACAGCCGCGCGCGCAGCGTGATGTTCTCCTGCCGCAACGTGCGCTTCTCCAGCGCCTTCTGCACCAGCAGCCGCAGCTCCTCGTTGTCGAAGGGCTTGCAGATGTAGTCGTACGCCCCCTCGCGCATCGCCTCCACGGCGGCGGACGGCGTCCCGTAGGCCGTAATCAGCACGACTTCCGGAGGCTCCTTGCGCGCCCGCGCCGTGCGCAGCACGTCCAGGCCGCTGCCCGTCCCCAGCTTCATGTCGGAGATGACCAGGTCCACCCCGTCGCGCGCGAGCACCTCGCACGCGGGCTTCACCCCGGGCACGCTCGTCACCGCGTAACCCTCGCGGTGCAGCAACAGCTCCAGGTACTCCCGCATGGACAGCTCGTCGTCCACGACGAGAATGTGGCCTCTCACTCCGCTCTCTGCTGCATGCGCGGTCGTCACAGCGGCAACCCCACGACGAACTCCGTTCCCTCGGCCGGGTCCGAGCGCACGCGGATGGAGCCGCCATGCGCGCGGACGATGGAGTGCGCGGTGGACAACCCCAGTCCCGTGCCTCCGTCCCGCGTGGTGAAGAAAGGCTCGAACAGATGGCCCATCATCTCCTCGGTGATGCTTCCCGCCGAGTCCCACACCCGAATCTGCGCTTCCTTCTCGCTTCTCGCCAGCCCCACCCGCACCTCGCCCCTGGGTCCCGCCGCCTGGAACCCGTTGCGCACCAGGTTGATGAGCACCTGACGCAGCTGGTCCGGATCCACCGCGGCCGTCAGCCGCTCCTGCGCGGACACCTCCACCCGCACGTCCCGCGCCAGGGGGTCCGCCCGCAACATGTCCACCGTCTCCGCCAGGAGCGCGTCCAGCGACACCTCGCGACGCATGGGCTCCGGAGGACGCGCGAAGCGCAGGAAGTCCTCCACCAGCCGCCCGAGCCGATCCGACTCGCGCACCAGGATGTTGGTGAGCTTCTGCACCACCACGTCCCGCGAGCACTCCTGCGCCAGCAGCTGCGCGGAGCCTCGCATCGCCGCCAGCGGGTTGCGCAGCTCATGCGCCAGCTGCGCGGAGAGCGCCCCCAGGCTCGCGAGCCGGTCCGAGCGCTCCAGGTCCTCCTCCATCCGCCGCAGCTCCGTCAAATCCTGGAAGACGATGAGCAGCGCCCCCGGCTCGCCCTCCAGCGGCGTCACCGACAGCCCGAGGATGATGCGACGACGCCCCCCGTCCATGCCCACCACCAGCTCGCCGCGCGACGAGCGGGGCGCGAGCCCCGACACTCCGGGGAGCAGCGACTCCAGCGGCTGACCGGTGCTGACCATGTCCTCCAGCTGAAGGATGCCGTGCGCGGCGGCGTTGACGTATGTGACGCGCTTCTGGGCATCGCAGGTGATGAGCCCCGACGGCATGGAGGAGAGAATCTGCTGCTGGAGCCCTCCCAACCTGCGCAGGTCCGCCTCTCGCGCGGACAGCGCGCCGCCCGTCGCGGAGAGCTGCCGGGACAGGTAGCCCGCCAACACGGCGATGAGCGCCAGCGCGAGCAGATTGCTGCCCAGCACGAAGAAGCCCCGGCTGGACAAGAGCGGCCCCAGCGGCGCGACGTCCGACAGCCGCAGCACCCCCACCAGCCCGGCGAAGGACAGCGCCGCCGCCGCCGCCACCCAGAGGGCCCCTCGCCAGTCCAGCACCACTGCGGCGCCGATGACGGCCAGGCTGTAGAGGAACGTCAGCGGGGAGTCGGAACCACCACTCAGGAACACGAGGCCCGTGGCGATGACGACGTCGCCCAGCACCTGCACCCACGCGTCCAGCCGGCCGGCCTTCTCCCGCCGCAGCCGGATGCCCACCACCACCGTGGAGACATACGCGGCGACAATGACGGAGAGCGAGAGCGAGTCTGCCCGGCTCGGCTCCTCGAGGGGCTGGAGCAGCAGGCGACCCACGGTGATGACGAGCGACAGGCTCGCCGCCACCGTCCGGAACAACACCAGCCAGACCAGGCGCGCGCGGAGCCTCTCGGACTCGTCCGCGCGCGCCCTGGCGACAGCGGAGCTACTTGATGGCACCGGCAATGGAGAAGATGGGCAGGTACATGGCGATGAGGAAGCCACCGACCACGCCGCCGAGGAACACCATCAACAGGGGCTCGATCATGGCCGTCAGCGCGCTGACGGCGGTGTCCACTTCGTCGTCGTAGAAGTCGGCGATCTTGTTGAGCATGGTGTCCATGGCGCCCGTCGCTTCACCGACGCCAATCATCTGCACCACCATGGACGGGAACACCTTCGTCTCAAGCAGCGGACCGGCGATGTTCTTGCCTTCGGAGATCTTCCCGCGAACGTAGTAGATGGCCTCTTCCACCGTGCGGTTACCGGCCGTCTTCGCCGTCACGTCGAGCGCGTCGAGGATGGGCACGCCCGAGGAGATCATCGTGCCCAGCGTGCGCGTGAAGCGCGCCACCGCCACCTTGCGGAGCACGGGACCGAACAGCGGCAACTTCAGGAAGACCTTGTCCCAGAACTTGCGGCCCCTGGGCTGCCTGTAGCTCCAGGTGAAGGAGACGACCAGCGCGGTGATGATGCTGATCACATGCAGCCAGTACGCCTCCGCCCAGGCGGACAGGTCCACCACGAACTGGGTGGGAGCGGGCAGCGCCGAGCCGAAGTCCGCGAACATGGCCGCGAACACGGGCGTCACCTTGAGCAGCAGCAGCGCCGTCACGCCAATGGCCACGAGGATGACGATGGCCGGGTAGGTCATCGCGCCCTTGACCTTGCGCTTGAGCTTCTCCGCCTTCTCGCGGTAGGCCGCCAGACGGTTGAGGATGGTGTCGAGGATACCGCCGACCTCACCGGCCGCGCAGAGCTGGATGTAGAGCTCGTCGAAGACCTTGGGGTGCTCCTTGAGCGCATCCGCGAAGGTGCTGCCCTGCTCCACCTTCGCCTTGATGGCCAGCACCACCTTCTTGAAGGCGGGGTTGTCCATCTGGTTGGCGAGGATGTCCAAGCACTGCACCAGGGGCAGACCCGCGTCGATCATCGTCGCGAACTGACGCGTGAAGACGAGGATGTCCTTGCCCGTGACGCCGCCGAAGCCCGGGAGGCTGATTTCTCCGTCCAGCGCGCTCTTCTTGCGCACCTTGACGGGATTGAGGCCCAGGGACTTGAGCCGGGCGTTGACGGCCTCGCTGTCCGAGGCCTCCATCTCGCCCTTCTTCGTCTCCCCGCTCTTGGTCTTCGCCTCCCAGAGGAACTGGGCGGTGTTCTTCTTGGAAGCTGTTGCCTTCTGGACTGCCGGTGCTGCCATGAGCTCGACCTCCGCAAACGCCGCGCGAGTCTAACCGCTGAATCTCGAAACCAGGAACTAACGACCCGTCGCTCCTCCGGCTGGTCGCTGGGTACCCGGGAGCCCGCCACCGCCAGTGGAAAGAATGTTGCGCAGCTCGTCCGGGTCGCTGGAGCGACCGAAGGCCTCGTCCTGGGTGATGAGCCGGCGCAGAAGCAGCGCCGCCAGGGCCTGATTGAAGGTCTGCATGCCGTACTTGGCCTGACCCACCTGCATGGAGGAGTAGATCTGGTGGACCTTGTCCTCGCGGATGAGGTTCCGGATGGCGGGGTTGGGAATCATGACCTCCAGGGCGAGGATGCGGCCCGGAGCGCCCGCCTTGGCCACCAGCGCCTGGCTCATCACGCCCTCCAGCACGAAGGACATCTGGGCGCGCACCTGCGGCTGCTGGTACGGCGGGAACACGTCCAGCACGCGGTTGATGGTCTGCACCGCGCTGTTGGTGTGCAGCGTCGCGTAGCAGATGTGGCCCGTCTCGGCGATGGTGAGCGCGGCCTCGATGGTCTCCAGGTCGCGCAACTCGCCCACCAGCACGATGTCCGGGTCCTGACGCAGGATGTACTTGAGGGCCGTCTTGAAGTTCCGCGTGTCCGCACCCACCTCGCGCTGATTGACGAGGCAGTTCTTGTGCGGGTGCAGGTACTCGATGGGGTCCTCGATGGTCATGATGTGCTCATGACGCTCGGTGTTGATCTTGTCGATCATCGAGGCCAGCGTGGTGGACTTGCCCGACCCCGTGGGTCCCGTCACCAGGATGAGGCCGCGCGGCTTCTTCACCAGCTCCGCCACGACGGGCGGCAGGCCCAGCTCCTGGAAGGTCAGGATCTTGAAGGGAATGGTGCGGAACGCCCCGGCCACCGCGCCACGCTGCATGAAGATGTTGGCGCGGAAGCGCGACAGCCCCTTCACGCCGAAGGACAGGTCCAGCTCGTTGTCCTCCTCGAACTTGTGCTTCTGGGCGTCCGTGAGGATGGAGTAGCAGAGCTGCTTGGTCTCCACGGGCGTCAGCGGCGCCGTCTTCAAGGGGACGAGCTCGCCGTCCACGCGCAATTGCGGCGGCGAGCCGGTGGTGACGTGGAGGTCGGAAGCGCCCTTCTCGACCATCGCCTTGAGGAGCTGGTGCAGGTTGGCCACGGTGGGGATGTCCTTCGGTGAGGCTGGGGGAGGGGGTGACTAGAAACGGTCCGGGGCGGTGTTGCCGACCACTTCTTCCAGAGTGGTGAAGCCGTCCATCACCTTCTTGAGGCCACTCATGCGAAGGCTGCTCATGCCCAGACGGATGGCCTCCTGCTTGAGCTCCGCGGCGGACCCACCGTTGATGACCAGCTCCTTGAGGCCGTCCCAGAAGGGCATGACCTCGTAGATGGCCACGCGACCCCGGTAGCCGCGGTCATTGCAGTCACGGCAGCCGACCTTCTCGTACACGGTGAAGGTGCCCATCTTGTCCGGGGGGATGCCGGCGTCGATGAGGGCCTGCTCGTCCACCTTGTCCGCCGGCTTCTTGCAGGCGGGGCACAGGCGGCGTGCCAGACGCTGGGCGAGGATGAGGTTGAGCGAGGCCGTCACGAGGAACGGCTCGATGCCCATGTTGAGCAGACGGCTCACCGTGCCAGGGGCGTCGTTGGTGTGAAGCGTGGAGAGCACCAGGTGGCCGGTGAGGGCGGCCTTCACGCCGATTTCCGCCGTCTCGAAGTCGCGGATCTCACCAATCATGATGATGTCCGGGTCCTGGCGGAGAAACGAGCGCAGGCCCGCGGCGAAGTTCAGGCCGATGTCTTCATGCATCTGCACCTGGTTGATGCCGGCGAAGTTGAATTCGACCGGGTCCTCGGCGGTGCAGATGTTGGTGCCAACGTCGTTGAGGCTGGAGAGCGCCGAGTACAGCGTCGTCGTCTTGCCGGAACCGGTGGGGCCCGTCACCAGCACCATGCCGTAGGGACGGTCGATGGCTTCCTTGAACCAGGCCAGGGGCTCCGCGTCGAAGCCCAGCTTCGTCATGTCCAGCTGCAGGTTGCTCTTGTCGAGCAGACGCATCACGACCTTCTCGCCGAAGAGCGTGGGACACACGCTCACGCGGAAGTCCATCTCCTTGCCGCCGCCAATCTTGATCTTGATGCGGCCGTCCTGCGGCAGGCGTCGCTCGGAGATGTCCAGCGAGGCCATGATCTTCAAACGCGACGTAATCGCGTTGCGCAGCTTCATCGGCGGGCGCATGACCTCGTACATCACGCCGTCGATCCGGAAGCGGACGCGGAAGTCGCGCTCATACGGTTCGATGTGGATATCGGACGCGCGCTTCTTGATGGCGTCCATGAGGATGAGGTTCACCAGCTTGACGACGGGCGCGTCATCCGCGGCCTTCGCCATCTCGTCGATGTTCTCCGTCTCCTCCTTCGCCAGCTCGACTTCGTCGTCGACGTCGCCGACGATCTCCTCCATCGAGGGGCCCTTCTCCGCGTAGTAGCGCTCAATGGCCTCGCGGATGGAGACCTCCGAGGCCACCACCGTCTCGATGTTGTAGCCGGTGAGGAACTTCAGGTCGTCCACCGCGAAGATGTTGGACGGGTCGCACATGGCGACGATCAGCGAGGGACCGGCGCGATTGACGGGAATCACCAGGTGCTTCTCGGCCACTTCCTTCGGCACGAGCTTGATGATGTCCGGGTCGATATCGAAGTCCTTCAGGTTGATGGCCGGCACGCCGTACTGCTTGGAGAGGAAGTCGGTGAGCTTCGACTCCTCGATGGCGCCCGTCTTGATGAGCGCGGTGCCGATGCGCGTGCCGCTCTTCTGCTGTTCTTCCTGGGCCTTGCGCAGCTGCTGGACGGAGATGAGATTCTCGCGGACCAGCAGTTCACCCAATCGACCGGACATTCGTGAAGCCTCTTCCTTGTGGCACAGAAGGATGAGACGGGCGGGGGCCCGCCTCGCTCTTGGGAGACAGGGGCGTTGCCTCGGGGCCCCACAGCACCTTTGGCACGGTTCCTGACAGCGAATTAGAGGGGAGCCGCGCACATCCGTCAAGGCGCCCTCTGGGGGGCCCGGACTCGCCAACCCGTTGAACAATCACGGGAAAAGTGCGTGCGTCACTCCCCGGCCCGCGCAATCACCGTGCGAGCGGCCTCCACGTCGCGCTTGATCTGCCCGGTCAGCTCCGCCACGGAGCCGAACCGCTGCTCGGGGCGAAGGCGCTCCAGGAACTGCACGCGCAGCTCCCGCCCGTAGATATCCCCCGCGAAATCCAGCAGGTGCGCCTCGATGGTGACCTCGGTGCCGCCAAAGGTGGGCTTGATGCCGATATTGGCCGCGCCCCCATGCCAGGTGCCCACGCCCTCCCCCGTGAGGAAGCGCACGCGGATGGCATAGACGCCCGGCGCGGGCCGCAGCTCGTTCTGGGTGTCCACGTTGGCGGTGGGAAAGCCGATGGTCCTCCCCCGCCCCGCCCCCGCCACGACCATCCCGTCCAAATCGAACGGGCGACCCAGGAGCCGGCACGCGGCGGACACGCGCCCCTCGAGGATGTACTCACGCACCCGTGAGGACGAGGCCACCACCCCGTCCACCGTGACGGGCGTCACCACATGGACGCGCGCGCCCCGCCGGGACGCCGCCTCACGCAGCGTCTCCACGTTGCCCGCGCGCGCCACGCCGTAGGTGAAGTCGCTGCCCACCACCACGTGCGCCACGCCGAGCGCGTCGAAGAGCGTGGCCTCGAAGTCCGCGGGGCCCGTGCGCGCATAGTCACGCGAGAAGGCCTGCACCACCGTGGCCTCCAGCCCCAGGTCGGCGAGCAGCTCCAGGCGGCGGGGCAGCAAGGTAATCAGCTTGGGCGCCAGGTCTGGCTGGAGCACCTTGCCCGGGTGGGGGTTGAAGGTGAACGCCGCGGGGGAAGCGTGATTGCGCGCCTCCGCGAAGAGGGCCTGGTGGCCCACGTGCACCCCGTCGAAGTTGCCCAGGGCGAGCGCTCGGCCGATCAGCGCCCGGCCCGCCTCCGCCACCGACTGGAAGACCTTCATCCCTCCCCTATACCAGTGTTTTTCCCTGGCCAGACCCCGCTCGGCCGTGGTTGGAGCGCCCTCCTCATGCCACGCCCCCGCTTGCTGCCAGACCCCGTCGGCCTCCACCTCATCGCCCAGGAGACCCCTCCGGACTGGGACGCCGAGTTCGGCTTCCCGGGCCCCCTGGAGCTTGAAATCGGCTCCGGCGCCGGGGGCCACGCGCTGGAGTACTGCCGCCGCAACCCCACCATCCGCTTCGTCGCCTTCGAGTGGCGCAAGAAGTACGCGCGCGACACCCAGGAGCGCGCCCAGAAGGCCGGGATGAAGAACCTGCGCGTCGTCGAGTCCGACGCCCGCTTCGCCGTCCCCCGCATCTTCGCGGCCGGCTCGCTCTCCGCCATCCACCTCCAGTTCCCCGACCCCTGGTGGAAGCGCGCCCACGCCAAGCGCGCCGTCGTGCAGCCGGATTTCGCCGCCCTCCTGCTCACCAGGCTCGCCCCCGGCGGCCGCTTCGACATGCGCACCGACGTCGAGGACCGCGCCCACAACATGCTCTCCATCCTGGAATCCGTGGGTTTCCACAACCCCTTGGGTTCCGGTGTTTTCCATCCGTATGACCCGGAGGAGGTGCCCTCGACGCGTGAGCGGCGGTATCTCACCTCGGGAGAGCCGGTGTACCGGGCCCGCCTCGTCAAACCCGCCTGAGCCTCCGAAAGACGGGGACTTGCCCTACCCCTTGGCTTCCTGGAGTCGGCGGGAGACAATCACAGGCATTCTGGCAGCGCGGGATGATTGCACTGGGGGCGCAACCGCATGGCGGAGGGTGACAGGAAGAGGACGCCGGAGGTAGCCCGGCGGACTGGGGCAGGCGGCGAGCTGAGCGGCCGGACGGTGCTCATCGTCGATGACGATCCATCGCACGTGGCACATGTGCGCGAGGGGCTGGCGCCGCGGGGGTACGTCTTCAAGGAAGCCCATGACGGCACACAGGCGCTGTCGGCCATTCGCGAGGCGCGGCCGGACCTCATCTTGATGGACGTGGAGATGCCGGGGCTGGGCGGCGTGGAGGTGTGCCGCATCATCAAGGCGAACTCCGGGGAGGAAGGCTTCGGCTTCATCCCGGTGATTCTGATGACGGCGCGGCAGGCGGCGGGAAAGGTGGAGGGGTTGGAGCTGGGGGCGGACGACTACCTGGTGAAGCCCTTCGACATGTTGGAGCTGTCGGCGCGGGTGAAGTCGATGCTGCGGCTCAAGGCGCTCCAGGACGCGCTGGTGGAGAAGAACCGGGAGCTGGACAAGGCCAACAAGGAGCTGGCGCGGCGGCGCGAGGAGCTCCTGGCGCTCAGCCGGACCGACGCGCTCACGGGGCTGTTCAACCGGCGCTGCTTCGAGGAGCGCCTGAGCGACGAGTTCGCGCGCTCGCGGCGCTACCAGTCTCCCTTGTCGCTGGTGATGCTGGACATCGACCACTTCAAGCGCATCAACGACACCTTCGGCCACCCCTTCGGGGACCAGGTGCTCAAGGCGGTGGCGCAGACGACGCGCTCGCGGCTGCGCGAGGTGGACGTGCTGGCGCGTTATGGCGGGGAGGAGTTCATCGCGTTGTTGCCAGAGACGGCGACGGCGGACGCGCTCAAGGTGTGCGAGCGCGTGCGCGAGGCCATCGCCGGCCTGCGGGTGGAGCACGTGGGCGTGGACGGGAAGCGGCAGGAGGTGCGCCTGACGGCGTCGCTCGGCGTGGCGACGGTGCCCTCGGAAGACCTGGGGAGCGCGGAGGAGCTTCTTCGCGCGGCGGATGCGGGGCTCTACGCGGCCAAGGGAGCGGGGCGCAACCGTGTCCAGCAACACGTTCCGTGAGACGGACGCACCCAAGGCTTTCCCCCGGCGCCGCTTTGACCTAAACCCCACGTCCATGCGCCTGACCGCGACGATGCCCTGGTTGCTGGCCCTGCTCCTGGTGGGCGTGGCCGGCTGCAACCAGCCCCGCTTCGGCACACCGCAAGATGCGTATACGTCCTTCCACCGTCTGGTGAAGCGCGGCGAGTTGCGCGCGGCCTGGGGCGCATTGTCCCAGCCCACCCAGACGGCCCTGACGAAGCGGGCCCAGGCGGTGAGTGACGCCTCCGGGGGCGCGGTGAAACCCGAGCCCCTGGGCCTCTTCTTCGCGAATGTCCCCCCTCCTCCGGATG
The DNA here is from genome assembly GCF_013336625.1 of Myxococcus sp. CA033. Lineage (NCBI taxonomy): Bacteria > Pseudomonadati > Myxococcota > Myxococcia > Myxococcales > Myxococcaceae > Myxococcus > Myxococcus sp. CA033. Next base: position 1,203,741 of record NZ_JABUMU010000001.1, read on the forward strand.
TTACGGAGGTCTCCCTGGTCCGGGAGGCGGGCGACGAGGCGACCGTGCTCGTTCGCTCGTCAGGCAGCACCCACGAGGTCCGGATGGTCCGAGAGCCGTCTGGGTGGAAAGTGGACCTCTCAGCCTCCCTCCAGCCGTGAAGCCGGGCATGCTCGGGCTCCTCGCATCAGGTAACGTACGACTGTGAACGATCGGAAGACACGGCGGGTGGTTCCCGCGGTCGAAGTCATCCGGCGGCCGGCCTCGACGCCCGGCAGCGCCGCCCAGACTCCGTCCCCCTTGGAATCCGCCCCTCCGGCGCCCACGCCGCGCCCCACGCCCACGCCCCGGCCCACCGCCGGCACGGCGCCCCCCCTCACGCCGGCGGTTCCTCGGCCCTCGGGGGTGAGTCCTTCGCCCCGCCCCGCCGCTCCCGCGGCGACGGCGCCGACGACCGCCGCCCCCTTGCCCGCTCCCCGGCCCACCGGCGCGGCACCCGCACCCTCGCCGCGTCCGGCGAGCGTGACGCCAGGGGCCCGTCCACTGGCGCCGAGAGCACCCGGAGGCCCGGGGGGACCCGGTGCGCGTCCGGGCGGCTTCGGTGGTCGGCCGGGGGGCTTCCGCTCCTCGACGCCCCGGCCTCCGCCCACGCCCGAGCAGATCCTCGCACTGGCGCAGCGCGAGCATGTGCCCGCGCGCATCGCCAAGGGGGAGCTGGAAGGGAAGATGAAGGCCCGCATCTGGCGCAAGCTGCACGCCGAAGAGGCGAAGCGCTTCGACCAGGTCTACGAGCTGATGGGCCAGACGCCGAGCTTGTCGTTGGGGGATGCCTTCGGCGTGCTCCAGAGCGGCATGACGGTGGCGGAGTTCATGGCGCGCAAGGAGCGCACCCAGCGCAAAGCGGCCATCAAGCAGGCGCGCGGCGAGGTCGACAACGCCGTGGTGGCGGAGCTGCTCGGCGGCCTCATCGCCGGCAAGGTGGAGGTCTCCGTCGTCCTGGCGGAGCGCTCGCTGCTGGACACGCTCGTCGCGGAGGAGCCCATCGCCTTCACGCTGGAGCGCACCGGGCGGCTGGAGAAGCTGCAGGTGGTGCTGCTGGCGCGGCGCGCTGAGTGGGAACGGCTGCTGCCCGGCCTGGAGCGTGACGCCAAGCTGACGCAGAAGCCTTCCACGGTGGCGCGTCAGCCGGACAAGCGTCCGTACTCGGACCCGCGCGCGTTCCTGGACCACCTGGGCGAGACGGTGAAGCTGGTGCTGCGCAACGGCATCACGCTTCAGCTCCCGCTGATGCACGTGGGCCGGTTCGACCTGCTCCTGGGTGAGCCGGGCCATGAGGTCTTCGTCCCGCTCCACGCCCTGCTCCGGTTCGAGCCGGGTCCCGCGAGCGCTCCCGTCGACGAGGCCTGAGGGCCCTGCGTCGGGGGCGCCGCCCCTTTCACCTTCGCAAGTTCTTCGTTCGAGGCACCCCATGCGCCCCTTCTTCTCCCGCATCATCAAGCCCTGGCTCGCGCTCGCCGCGACGGCCGCCATGGTGGGCGCCACGCAGCAGGGATGCACCAAGGACACGCCCGCCGCCGAAGCGGCCCCCTCGGCGCCCACCGTCCCCGAGAAGCGGGAGAACGGCGTGCGCGTGGTGGAGCTGACGGTGACGGAGAAGGGCTACGAGCCCAGCCCCGTGACGCTCAAGAAGGGCGAGCCGGTGAAGCTGGTGGTGACGCGCAAGACGGACCAGACGTGCGCCACCGAAGTGGTGATGGACGGCTACGACATCAACACGCCGCTGCCGCTCAACCAGCCGGTGGACATCTCCTTCACACCCAAGGAGTCCGGAAAACTCGTCTACGGGTGTGCCATGGGGAAGATGATTTCCGGCGTTTTCCTGGTGGACTGAAGACGTAGGCTGAAATCTGGGCACCGCGCCGGGAAGCGTTAGTCTCCCGGCCCTGCATGGGCGGCGCGGCGGAGCTTTTCACGCGGCATGTCTTCCTCGACCTCGAAACCACGGGGTTGGATCCACGTGCCGACGAAATCATCGAGCTGGGGTGTCTCTTCTTCGAGAACGGACGCGAGGTGGACCGCTTCGCGCGGTTGTACTCGGCGTCGCGACCCCTGCCTCTCACCATCCGACGGCTGACGGGCCTGACGGACGCGGACCTGGCGGGTCGGCCTCGCTTCGGGACTGACATCGAGGAGCTGCGAAGTCGGCTCACGGGCTGGACGGTGGTGGCGCACAACGCGCCGTTCGAGAAGGGCTTCCTGCCGGACTTGCTGGGTCCCATCCGCGCGCCGGTGCTCGACTCGTGCGAGTTGATGCACTACCTGCACCCGGAGCTGACCAGCCACTCGCTGGAGTCGCTGCTGCGCTGGGCCGGGCTGGGCATCCGCCAGCCGCACCGCGCGCTGTCCGACTGCGAAGCAGTGCACGCCGTGCTCGTGCAGACGATGGACCGCTTCGTGCGCGAGGGCCGGGGCGAGGACGTCTCCGACCTGCTGGCCACGCTGGACCCTCGGGCCGCGCGGCGGCTGGGGCCTCCAGAGACGGACGGCGGCGCGTTCGACTACGAGGAGTGGCCGCTGCTGGAGCTGCTGTCGCGACTGAGCGACGCCTGTCGCGCCGCGCCCGCGTCGCTGGCGCTGGAGACGCAAGGCTTCCTTCGCGGGAAGCCCGAGCGACGACGAGCGGCCGGTGTCCCCTCGCTGCCCGAGCCCGAGACCGACGCGCCGGTGCTGCCTGTGCGGGCCGACGAGGTGACGGCGGTGCTGGGCGCTGGAGGCGCGCTGGAGCGGATGGAGGAGGGCTTCCGGAGTCGGCCCGCGCAGCTCGAGATGGCGCATGCGGTGGCGCGCGCGCTGTCGGACGGTGAGCAGGTGGCGGTGGAGGCGGGCACGGGCACGGGCAAGTCGCTCGCGTACCTGGCGCCCGCGGCCCTCTTCGCCGCGCGCAACGGGCGCAAGGTGGGCGTGGCCCCGCACACGAAGACGCTCCAGGACCAGTTGCTGGAGAAGGACCTGCCTCGACTGCACAAGGCGATGGGCGGCACCTTCGGCTACGCGCTCCTCAAGGGACAGTCGAACTACCTGTGCCGACGCCGCGCGCTGGAGGCCACGCGCGTGGAGCCGGGCATGGGGCACTCGGCTCGCGCGCCTCGCGCCTACCTGCGCGCGTACCTGCGCCGCAGTGTGGATGGCGACATGGACCGGCTGAGCCACTGGTTCCGCGAGCGCTTCCCCGTCCTGATGGGCCTGACGCCCGCGGTGCGCTCCGAGGCCGCGACGACGCTCGGCGAGAAGTGCCCGCACTACCACCGGTGTTTCTACCACTCGGCGGTGGCCCAGGCGCGCGAGGCGGATGTGCTGGTCATCAACCAGTCCCTCGCCTTCGCGTGGCCGGCGCGCTACCCGAAGCTGGAGCATCTGGTCCTCGACGAGGCCCACGAGGTGGAGGACGTGGCCACCACGGCCCTCACCGTGGAGCTGTCGGACCTGGCCTTCCAGCGGCTCACCGAGCGACTGCACGGACGCGATGGACGCCACGGCCTCTTCGCGGAGCTGCGCCGCGCCCTCTCCGCGTCGCGTCGCGAGGAGTCGCGCGCGCTGATGGGCCAGGTGGAGGACGCGCTGCGCCGGCTGATGGACGAGGCGCGGGACCTGGGCTCGCGGGTGACAGAGCTGTGCGAGCCCTCGGCGACCACCGCGGGAGAGGACCCCGACGAGGGCGCGTATGCGCCGGAGCTGCGCGTGACGGAGGCGGTGCGCGCGCTGCCCACGTGGGAGCCGGTGCGTGACGGCCTGGAGCTGGTGCGCGGCGCGCTGCAGGCGCTGCACACGCTGCTCGCGGTGCGGGTGCTGGAGGCCCTGCCGGAGCTGGCCGCGCGGATGCCCGCGCTGGAGCGCGAACTGTCCGGTGCCACCACGGAGCTGGGCGAACTGGCGACGCTGGCGCAGGAGCTCTCGGGCGAAGCGGCGGCGGGACGGTGCTACTCCGCGACAGCCGAGCCTCGGCGGCAGCGATGGAACGTGGGCGCGCAGCCTGTGGACGTGTCGTTCCATGTGTCGCGTGACTTCGCGGCGAACAAGCGCGCGCTGGTGCTGACCTCGGCCACGTTGGGTCCCACGAGCCACGGCTCGGGAACGCCCTTCGTGTTGAAGCGGCTGGGGCTGGATGGACGCGGAGACCGCCCTGCCCCCCGGCTGTTGCGCGCGCCGTCTCCCTTTCAACTCCACGAGCAGGCGCTGGTGGTGCTCGTCACCGATGCGCCGCGCGCGCACGAGGACCCGTTTGTCGAGTGGGCCGCGACGCGGATTTCGGGCCTCGCGCAGACGATGGGTGGACGGCTGCTGGGCCTGTTCGCCTCCACGCGGCGCATGGAGCGCGTGGGCGCGGAAGCGCGGAGCCGACTGGAGCCGCTGGGCATCGAAGTGCTGCGGCAGTCGCGCGGACACAGTCGCTCGCTGGCGGCTCGGCAGGAGCGCGACACGGGCACGGTGCTGCTGGGCACGAAGAGCTTCTGGCAGGGCGTGGATATCCCAGGCCGGGGCGTCGGCTGCGTCTTCATCGACAAGCTCCCGCTGGAGCCCGCGCTGCGTCCGTTGGTGGCCGCGCGTGAGGAGCCGCTGGCCCGCTCCGGTGGCGAGTACCAGGGCTTCCTCCAGTACCGACTTCCGCGCGCGCTACTGCTCCTGCGCCAGGGCGTGGGTCGACTCATCCGCTCCACCACGGACCGAGGTGTCGTCATCGTCGCGGACCCGGGCCACCCGAGCTACCGCGCGCACCTCATGGAAGCGCTCGAGGGCTATCGCGTGGAGGCGCTTCCGTGGGCCCAGGCGCGCCTGCGCATCCACGCCGTGCTCAAGCAGACGGGGCTCACCGTGGACGTCGCCTCGCCACCGTGAAGCTTCACAAGTCCGCTCCCGTGGACTCCTTCACGGAGTCCTGGAACACGATTCACTCGCATTGCTTGATTCCTGCTTCAGAGCGCGCGCGATTGTGCATGGCCCACGCCTTGCTCATCCGCCTCGGGCATTGACGCGCGAGGCTGCCAACTCCACGCTTTGAAGCATGGGACGGCACGCGGACAGAGTTCGTGGTGACGCCTTCCCTCGGGCGCCCACCCAGGAGGCGTGGGACGCGATGGGGCCCGAGGAGAGGGCGCAGGTGGTGGAGTCACTGCCAGCGGAGGTGACGTACCGGGAGATGTCGCCGCCCGAGGGGGACTTGCATCAAGACGCGAAGCACCGGGTGCTCGATGTGCTCAGGCATCACTTCCGTCATCGGCGGCGCAAGGCCTACGTCGGCTCGGAGCTGCCCGTGTATTACCCCGGGGAGCGCCGCTTCGCGCCGGACCTGCTAGTGGTGTTCGACGTCGAGCCACACCCTCGTGAGAAGTGGCTGGTGAGCCATGAGGGCAAGGGCCTGGACTGGGTGATGGAGGTTCACTCGGGCGGCAACCGGAAGAAGGACGCCGTGGTCAACGTGGAGCGGAACGCGCGGCTCGGCATCCGCGAATACTTCATCTACGACGCGGGTCGGGAGCGACTGGAGGGGTTCCGGCTGAAGTCCGCCAAGGACAGGACCTATGTCCCCCTTCGGTCGAAGCAGGGACGGTTCACCTCGAAGGTGCTGGGGCTCGAGTTCGAGGTCCGTGGCGACAAGATGTTCGTCTGGGCCGGTGAGACGCTGTTGCTCGAGTCCACCGAGATGATTGACCAGCTCAAGGCCCGGATGGAGAAGGCCCGGCTGCGCCGACAAGCGGAGGCCAAGCGGAGGAAGGACACCGAACGCCGTCTCGCCTCCGAGGCCCGACGTCTTCGAAAGATCGAGCAGGCCCTGGAGGAAGCAAACCAGTGGCGCAAGGACGCCGAGCAACAATTGGCGAAGATGAAAGCCGAGCTCCGCAAGCTGCGTCCCCGGAAGCACTGACCGGGGACGGCTTCACGAGACTCAGGCCTCCAGACGCGCGCGGAAGCGGGACTCCAGCGCGCGCAGCTCATCGAGCGACTCTCCCGGCACACCGGAGCGCTCCGCCGTCTCCAGCGCCTTCGCCAGCACCCGAGCATCCTCTTCACTCTGGTCCCGCAGCTTCTGCATCATGCTCCGCGTCGCGTCGAACAATTCCCGCAGTTCGTCGCCGTCGCGCAGGCCGTACTGCGGCGGGCGCAGCTTGCCCTCGTACACGTCGCCCACCATGCGCCGGATGCGCAACAGCGGCCCGGCCACCCGGTGCGTCACGACGATGGTGCCCATCGCCACCACGGCGATGAAGCCCACCAGGAAGGCCCCCAGCACCCACCATGTCGCGCGCTGACGCCACTCGAGCTCCGCGCGTTGCTCGACGATGGCGGCCCGCTCCGCCTCGTAGGCCGCGTCGATGCCTTGCGCCTTCTCCCGGAAGGTGGCCTCGAACGTCGGGTCGTCCATCCGCGCGAGCAGCTCGTTGGACAGCGTGGCGCCGGACAACTCCCGGCTGACCTCGGCGGCCCGGGAGCGGGCCTCCACCGCTGTCGCCGTCTCCCGCATCAGCGCCCAGGCGGAGCGCACCAGGAACACGCCCAGCAGGGCCGACAGCACCACCGTCACTCCAACCATGTACGCGGTCAGCTTGAGCTGGAAGCTCGTATCCAGGAGGAAGTTACGCCAGCGCCGCTTCGGGGCCGCCGCGTGCGCCGTCGTGCTCGTCGTCATGTCTCGTTGCTCCACTCGAAGGTTTCCGCTGCTTCCTCCACCGCGCGCGGCACCAGCGCCTTGAGGAGGTCCGCCGGCTGCGCGCCCGCGGCCTTCACATCCACCTGCCCCAGCAGGGACAGGTCCGGGTAGCTCAGGCAGACGATGGCCACCCGCAACCCGCCTCCCTCCATCGCATGGACCTCCGGGGTGATGCGATAGCCATGCAGGCCCAGCTTCTTCAGCGCCCCCTTCGCCGCCGCCTTGGACTCCTTGGCCGGCGCCAGCAGCGCGCCCCGGCGAATCAGCCGCGAGCGCAACCGCGCCTCGGTGGCCTTCACCAGCTCGGCCGGCAACGAGCGCGTGAGGTCCTTCATCCCCTCCAGCGAAACGTAGAAGCGCGGAGGTCGTGCCTGGTACTCCTTCAGCGCGCTCACCGCCTCGCGCACGGCAGCCTGCACCGTCGCGTCCGCCTCCGTCTTGTGGGCCTCCAGACAGGGCAGCGCGGAGGACTCCTGCAGCTTCGCCAGGGACTTGGCGACGGCCGCGCGCACCAGCTCGCTCGGGTCCTTCAGGCCGCCACACAGGGGCGTCACGGCCTCCGGATCCTCGGTGGCCCCCAGCACCAGGGCCGCCTGGGAGCGCGAACGGGGGTCCTTGCCCTGCGTGAGTTGGCGCCCGAGGAACGCAAGGCGGGTGTCCCCCTGGGCGAGGGTCACACCGGGCACGACGAGCAACACGAGGAGGGGGAGGGCAGGCAGCCGCATGGCGGGGACGACGGAGAGTGTAGCGCCGTCTGCCCGCTGACGAACAGTTGCAGGATGCCCGGTCCACGCACACCCACCTTCCCTGCTTGCGTAGGCAGGGTGGATCCGACCTGGGGCCATCCTGGGGTAACGTGCGCACGTCCAGGAGGGCATGCCCGGTGTCATTCGCTTCCCGGTTGGAAGGTCTGCTGCAGCAAGTGGGGTTGAGCGGCGTGGTGGAAGAGGTGCGTTCGCGCCTGGGCTATGCGCGCCCGCAGGCCCCTTCCCGCAACGGTGCCGACCATTCCGCACCCCGTCACGTGGATCGGCGGAACTCGCCGTCCCCTGCCCCCGTGGCCGCCGCGCCTCCCAGCGCGCCAGAGTCCACGCGCGTCGAGCGCACACCGCGCCCGCGCCCCATCTCCGAGGTGGACGGTCCTCCCGCCGAAGCCGTCGCCGCCGAGCCACCGGCGCCTCGTGCCCCGAAGGTGGCGAAGAAGACCCGGGCCGTGAAGTCCGCGAAGCCCGCCGCCAAGGCCTCCGTCACGAAGTCGGGCAAGAGCCCGGCCCGGAGCAAGGCCCGCGCGAAGAAGCGCGAGGCGGCTCCCGCGTCCCAGGCGGCGTCCTCGGCGGACACGGGTCAGGCCGTGGGCCAACTGATGGAAGCGCTCCGCGCACACCCCCGTCACGAGGAGCTGCGCTCCGCGGGCAAGCTGAAGGATCAGCTCGTGCGCTCGCTGATTCCGCTGTACCTGGCCCGGGCGGTGGAGCTGGACCTGGAAGTGACGTCGGGGACGACGTCCCGCTTCTGGGGCGAGCTGGGCGTCACCTACGCCGCCCCCAACGCCGCGAAGGCGCTGCGTCTGCACGCCGGCTACGCGCAGGACACCAAGAAGGGGAAGGCCATCACGCCCAAGGGCGTCCAGTACGTCGAGGAGGCCCTGAAGCGGCTGCGCGAGAGCGCGGCCTCCTGAAGCACGCGCCCCCGTGAGCCACCGAGCCGAGTGTCCGCCCAGTGGCACTCCAGGGCCGGCGCGGACCGTCGGAGGTTCGCTGGCGGACGCTCCCCAGGGCCTCTCGAACGAGCGGCTGGCCCGAGCCAGGAGGTCCCCTAGATTGGCGCGGAGCGATGGCCACGACGCGCCCTTCACCCTGGACGGCTTCCCTGTCTCCCCCCACCTCCCTCCTCGGGATGGCGAGCGTGGGCGAGGACCGCCTCCTGGCTGAGACGCCGTCCGGTCGCTGGGGGGTGGCGCGGGGTGGGGCATGGGCCCGGACGCGCTGACCTTCTACCGGGCCGCGAGGCGGCTGAAGAGCCTGGGCGTGCCCGTGCTTCCGAGCATGGTGGCCGCCGTGGGTGACCGGCTGTTGCACTGCCACGTGGACATCGACGCGCGCCTGCACGCCTCCGTGGGGCTGGGTTACGGCGGCGTGGGCGTGGTGGTGGCGCCGGGGGTGGAAGTGGGCGAAGGCAGCTTCCTCTCCCAGAACGTCAGCGTTGAGCCGAGACGCGGCGAGGCGGGAGTCCCCCGCATCGGCCGCAACGTCTATGTGGGCGTGGGCGCGCAGATCATCGGCCCGGTGACTGTGGGAGACGGCGCGGTGATTGGCGCTGGCGCCCTGGTCATCTCGGATGTGCCCCCCATGGCCGTGGTGGCGGGAGCCCCCGCCCGGGTGGTGAAGCAGAAGGCCGCGAACGGACACTGAGGGGCGGACCCCACGCGGGCGTGGCGCGGTGTTTCCCGCCCCCCACCCCACCTGCCGTCCAGGCGTGCCAGGGCTGTCGGAGTCCCCCCTCCCGGGCCGTCCTCCCCCTCATGCAACCTCCAAGAACTCCTGCGCGGCCTCCTCTTGTGGCATATACCCACACCATGCCTTCCGCCCTGACCGCCTCCGAGATTCGCGAGGCGTTCCTCAAGTTCTTCGAGGAGCGTGGACACCGCCGCGTCCCCTCCTCCTCACTGGTGCCGGCGAACGACCCGACCCTGCTGTTCACCAACGCGGGCATGGTCCAGTTCAAGGATGTCTTCACCGGCCGCGAGCGGCGCGACTACAGCCGCGCCACCACGTCGCAGAAGTGCGTGCGCGCCGGTGGCAAGCACAACGACCTCGACAACGTGGGCTACACGGCCCGGCACCACACGTTCTTCGAGATGCTCGGCAACTTCTCCTTCGGCGACTACTTCAAGGCGGACGCGATTGCGTACGGCTGGGAGTTCGTGACGAAGACGCTCGGGCTCGACAAGGCGCGGCTGTCCATCACCGTGTTCAACGGCGAGGACGGCATCCCCTGGGACGAGGAAGCGTTCGAGCTGTGGGCGCAGCAGGGCGTGTCTCGCGACCGCATCTACAAGCTCGGCAAGAAGGACAACTTCTGGTCCATGGGCGAGACGGGCCCGTGCGGTCCCTGCTCCGAAATCCACTATCACCAGGGTGACGACATCCCCTGTGTCGAGGAAGCCGCGGGCCGCAAGTGTCAGGGCGTCGCGTGCGACTGCGACCGGTGGCTCGAAATCTGGAACCTCGTGTTCATGCAGTTCGAGCGCAAGGAGAAGGACGCGCCGCTGATTCCGCTGCCCAAGCCGTCCATCGACACAGGCGCGGGCCTGGAGCGCATCGCCTCCGTTGCGCAGGGCAAGCGCTCCAACTACGACACGGACCTGTTCCAGAACATCATCGCGAAGGTCGTCGAGGTCTCCGGCAAGCCGTATTCGCAGGAGACGGGCGCCTCCCACCGCGTCATCGCGGACCACGGCCGCGCGGCGGCGTTCCTCATCGCGGACGGCGTGCAGCCCTCCAACGAGGGCCGGGGCTACGTCCTGCGCCGCATCATGCGCCGCGCGATCCGCCACGGCACGCTGCTGGGGCTGGACCAGCTCTTCTTCTTCAAGGTCGTCGACCGCGTCATCGAGGTGATGGGTGACGCGTACTCCGAGCTGCGCGAGAGCCGTCCCTTCCTGCTCAAGGTCTCCGAGCACGAGGAGGAGAGCTTCCGGCGAACGCTCAGCCGCGGCATGAAGATGATTGAGGAGAGCGTCGCCCGGATGAAGAAGGCGGGCGAGACGCTGATGTCCGGCGCGGACGTCTTCCTGCTCCACGGCACCTACGGCTTCCCGTGGGACCTGACGCAGATCATCCTCCGTGAGCACGGGCTCGACGCGGACATCCCCGGCTTCGATGCGGAGCTGGTGAAGGAGGCCGAGCGCGGCAAGGGCGGCGAGCTCAACAAGGACAAGGCCATCGGCGACGTCTACCTCAAGCTCGTGGAGAAGCTCGGGACCACCGAGTTCCTCGGCTACGAGGGAGAGGGCCACGAGGGTGAGGGCAGCGTCCGCGCGATGATTCGCGACGGCGTGGAAGTGGTCCAGGCGTCCCAGGGTGACAAGGTGGAGCTGGTGCTGGACCGGACGCCCTTCTACGGCGAATCCGGCGGTCAGCTCGGCGACAGCGGCAACATCGTGGGCCACGGCGGCAAGGCTGTGGCGCAGGTAAAGGACGCGCAGCGTCCGGTGCCGGGCCTCATCGTCCACTCCGTGGAAGTCACCGAGGGCACCTTCAAGGTCGGCGACATGGTGCAGACCGCGGTGGACGTGGAGCGCCGCAAGGCCATCCGCTCGAACCACTCCGCGACGCACCTGCTGCACAAGGCGCTCAAGCTGGTGCTGGGCGAGCACGTGAAGCAGGCGGGCTCCGTCGTGGCGCCGGACTTCCTGCGCTTCGACTTCTCGCACTTCGGGCCCGTCACGGCCGAGCAGGCGGAGAAGGTCGAGGACCTGGTCAACGGCTGGATTCGCGACAACGCCGCGGCCGAGACGCGCGTCATGGCGCTCGAGGACGCGAAGAAGTCCGGCGCGGTGGCCATGTTCGGCGAGAAGTACGGCGAGACGGTGCGCGTCGTCACCGTGCATCCGGAGTCCACCGAGCTGTGCGGCGGCACGCATGTGCGGCGCAGCGGCGACATCGGCCTGTTCAAGCTCTCCAGCGAGAGCGGCGTGGCGTCCGGCGTGCGCCGCATCATCGCGCTCACGGGCGTGGGCGCGCTCCAGCACGTGCGCGAGCAGGAGCACGAGCTGCGCAAGGCGGCCGAGCTCTTGAAGACGTCCCCCAAGGACGTGGTCAAGCGCGTGGAAGCGGCGCAGAAGCGCGTGAAGGAGCTCGAGCGCAAGGTCGAGGAAGTGGCCGTGAAGGCGAACACTGCCGGCAGCAAGGACCTGCTGGAGCAGGCGCGCGACGTCAACGGCATGAAGGTGCTCGCCACGCGAGTGGACCCGGCGGACGACAAGGTGTTCCGCGGCATGGCGGACCAGCTTCGCGACCGCATGCGCTCCGGCGTCATCGCCATTGGCGGCGAAAAGGACGGCCGCGCCATCATCCTCGTCGCGCTGACGAAGGACGTGGTGGCCAAGGGCATCAGCGCGGGAGACCTCGTGCGCGAGATGGCCAAGGAAGTCGGCGGCAAGGGCGGCGGCAAGGCCGACATGGCGCAGGCTGGCGGCCCCGACGCGTCGAAGCTGCCCGCCGCTCTGGAGAAGCTGTACGAGCTGGTGAAGGGAGCGGGCAACGCGTGAGCGCTCGCGCCTCTCTCGTGCTGGCGCCGGTGGCGCGCCTCCTGGCTGCGGCCCTCCTCATCGGGGGTTGCACGAAGGAGGAGCCCTCGTCCGAGGCCCTGGGCACGGCGGATGAGCGCACGCTCCAGAAGCTGCGGCAGGAAGTGGACCGGGTGAACCAGGGGGGTCGCCAGGCCCATGGACCCGAGGCCACCCGAGGCGCGCCGAACGCCCAGCTCGCGGGACTCGCCGCGGGACTGGAAGAGGCCGCGCCCCGACAGTTGGGCGTGCCCGAGGGCAACGCCACGGTGCATGTGGACTCGGTGGCGGTGAAGCTCACCGGGCTGGAGTCCTCTCACTCGGCGAAGGGCTCGGGGAAGATGAGCGTGACGACGGAGGAGCTGTTCCTCCGCGTGCAGTTCGTCACCCAGAACGTGGGCCCGAAGCCCGTGACGCTGGACCTGGAGTCAGCCACGGTGGTGGATGCGCAAGGCGCGTCGTATGCGCTGGCCCGGGACGCGCAGGTGCTCGCGGGAACGCGGCCGCTGCGCCGCACCTGGGCCCCTGAAGAGCGCGCCGACATCATCCTCCTGTTCGAGCTCCCCCCGCCGGCCCTGCGGGAAGGTGCCCTGCACCTGATCATGCAAGGGACGGGGGGAGAGGTGCGGATCCCCCTGCGATGAGCGGGCTTGTGTCCAAGCTGCTTCCGCTGCGCATCCGCCTCCCGTACAGCACGGAGGAGGAGTTCGTCGACAAGTACGGCTCGAACGTGGCGCGCGGAGGCGTGTTCGTCGCCACGCGTGCCCTGAAGCCCGAGGGCACCGGGCTGGCGTTCGAGTTCGTCCTCGCGGATGGCACCCGACTGCTGCGCGGCGAAGGCGTGGTGGTGAAGTCGCAGGTGGACGCAGGCGGCGGGCGCGCTGGGATGACGGTGCGCTTCGTGAAACTGGACGCCGCGAGCAAGGCGCTCGTCGACCGTGTGGTCGCGCGTCGGGCCGCCCCGGAGCCGCAGCAGACCGTCCCTGGACTGGTTCGCAAGACGCAGGCACCCAAGCCGGTTCCAGTCCGCCCACCCGAGCCGCCGGCGCACGTAGCGGCGTCCCAGGATGAGCGCGGCGAGGCGGAGAGTCCTCCTGCTGCCCCTGAGACCGGACCGCGCGGTTTCTTCGCCACCGAGGCTGCTCAAGGCAGCTCCTTCGCCACCGAGAGCGACAACACCCCGGAGACTCCGCACGGCGGCCACTTCGCTCCGGCGAGCAATGAAACCGGGACGTCCAGCGAGGCCCTGAGCCCACACACCGGCGATACCGCGCGGCACGTCGAGGACACCACTCCTCACCAGTCACCCGAAGCGGAACCGCCAGTGCCACACCATGGCAAGGGTGAGCCGTCGGATGCGGCTTCGTTCAACGCGAGCGCCGCCGACACATCTCCAGGATTCGGGAACACGACCGAGCAGGCATCGTCCTCGTGGACGGAGAGTGCCGCGACCACGGCATCCACATCCTCCGAAGCCACCTCTCTCGCCGCTGACGAAGATCGCGAACTCGACTTCGACATCACCGCGAGCTTGTTTGATCCCGATGAGGATGAGCCCTCGACAGGAAGTGAGCAGGGCGCGGGGTCGACGGAGCAGCCCGCACAGGCGCCAGCAACGGACGAACGCATCCTGGACGCAGGGACAGCCCAGGCGCCCCGCGACCTCTTCCCTTCCTCGGAATCAGCAACGAGCGCGGTGAGCGCACCCACGTTCGGCGCGGCCCCTGCGTCCGACGCTTTCGTCCAGGAGCACGACCCAGGCACAAGGAACGCGGCCTCCGGAGCCGGCGCCGAGGAACAGCCCTCGAACTTCGCGTCCTCGTCGATTGACGCGATGGAAGCGGGCTTGAGCTTCGAATCGGGGACCTCCGCGAACGTCGCACCCGAAGCCTCCTTGAATCGCTCCGGCGCGGGAGCCTCGGGTACCACCGAGGACACGTCGTCCGAGGTGCCCTGGTTCGGAACGCCGGAGGTCCCAGCATGGGAGGCAAGTCCCTCCGAGGTGACTGCCCCTCCCTCTCTCGACGCGACCACCGGGCTGGCTCCGGGCACCGAGGAGCAGCCTTCGTCCTCCAGCCCCCAGGGCGCCGACGACAAACGCTTCGAGCCGACGAACACCTCAGTGGCACCGACTCACGCAGTTGCGGCGTCGTCTCGCGTCGAGTCGACACCCACGTCGCCCATCGAGCCCACGAGCGACATAGACCCGTGGGGCATCACGGCCAGCTCCAGCGGCACTGAATCAGCCGCCACGGAAGAGAGCTCAACTCGGTCACTCGCATCGCATGTCGAGGCCAGGGTTGCCACCGAGGCAGCCGTGTCCACGAACCTGCGGGCACGTACCGAGTCGCCGAACGACACGACTGCCCCTGTCTCCACTGCTCACACCCAGACCAACGTCGGTACCGACATTGAGTCCACGGCAGCGGAACTGTCGCGCATCGAGAACGCGGCGTCGGAGACAGCGCAAGACACCTCGGCACGTGCTGAGTCGTTCGCCACCACAGCGGCCCGGTCCTCCACGGATTTCTCAGGTCGCACTGAGCCAGCAGTCACGCCGTCTGCGGCAGACACCAAGCCGCCCGCGACCACGAACGACCGCTCCGCCACGGAGCCTCCGACCCCCACTGCGCCATCCGTCACCCCGCCCGCGGCAGACACTGAGCCGCCCGCCACCAGGGACGACCGCTCCTCCACGGAGCCTTCGGCTCGCACCAGGCCTGCAGTCACCCCGTCTGCGGCAGGCACCAAGCCGCACGAGTCCAGCGACGACCGCTTCTCCACGGAGCCGCCGGCTCGCACCGAGCCAGCAGGCATCCTGGCCGCACGGTCGTCCACGGAGCCTGCCGTGCACGGGGCGTCTGAGGCACTGACCGACACGAAGACGACAGCGGTAATTCCGAAGCCCACAACCGCAGAGGGCTCCACGGATCCAGCCGCGCGGAGCGCGGACATTGCGTACGCCGACACGGGTACACCAGCCGCACAGTCCTCTTCGGCGCCAGTTGCACACGGCGCGACCGACGCAAGCGAGTCCACCTCCGCAGCAGAGACAGGCGCACCGACGCCGCGCTCCGAGCACGCAGCACAAGTCACTACGGCGAGCACCGCACTCGGAGCAGCCGAGGCGCGAGCCACCACCAGCGACTCCACCTCCGCGCCATCGCCGACGCCACGCTCCGAGCACGCAGCAGAAGGCCCCACGGAGCCCACTGCGCTCAGCTCGACCGAGACTCGAACCAGCACCAGCAACTCCGCCTCCTCGACGGAAGCAACGGCCTCCGCCACCCAGCCAGCGACCACGGCCGAGCAAGCCCCCACGACACCGGCCTTTCAAGCCGGTAACACGGCTCCCACCGACCAGGCCCCGGGGGCCACCACACCCGCCCCTGCTCGCGCGGAGCCAGCCCCCGCCACCTCGCCGCGCCCCGCCACCGAGGCACGTACCGAGCCCACCGAACCACCCGCCCCCCAGGACGCCGATACCGCGCGCAATCGCCGCCGTGCGCTCCTGGAGGTCCCTGTCTCAGCGCCCTCCACCTCCCCCGCCGTTCCAGAGGTGGTGCTCGGCATCGACCTGGGCACCTCACACGCACGAGTCGCTGTCTTCCACGATGGCGTCGCTCAACTCGTTCCGCTCCCGGGCACGGACGGCCACGAACTTCCCGCGCTCGTCGCAGTCGACGGCAATGACGAACTGCTCGTCGGCCCGGCGGCTCAAGTCGAAGCCATGCGCGCTCCCCGCCGTGCCGCGCCCGGCCTCATGCGCCTGCTCGGCCTGCGCGCCCGCTCCCCCCGACTCCGCGCCCTGGCCCCACAACTCCCCTTCCCCGTCGCCGCCGACCCGAGCGGCGATGCTTGCGTGGAGCTCGGTGGCCGGCTCGTCGCGCCCACCCTCTTCACGGCCCTGCTCCTGCGCGAGCTCAAGCACGCCGCCACGACCTTCGTCGGACGCAAGGCCACCCGCGCCGTCATCTGCGCCCCCACCCACTTCACGGACCGCCAGCGCGCGGCCCTGCGTGACGCGGCCACCCTCGCGGGGCTCGACGCACAGCGCATCCTCACCGCCCCCGCCGCGGCCGCCCTGGCCCACGGACACGGACGCGGCCTGGCTCGCAAGCGCGTGCTCGTCATCGACCTGGGCGGCGGAGGACTCGGCGTCGCCGTGGTGCAAGTCACCGGCGACGACCTGGAGGTCATCACCACCGGCGGCGACCCCACGGTGGGTGGCCTGGACTTCGACGCCCGCATCGCGGAAGCCCTCGCCAGCGACCTCGCGGACCAGGGCATTCCCCGCCCTGAACACGCGCTCGATTGGGGCCCCCTGCGCACCGCCGCCGAGGCCGCCAAGGTGGCCCTCTCCGAGCGCGAACAGGTGGACGTCACCCTGCCCTCGGGCACCGTGCCCCCGCTGACCCGCGAGCGCATGGAGGCCCTCACCGCGGACCTCGCCCAGCGCGTGACGTCCGTCGTGCGCGAGGTGCTCGACTCGAACGCCCTCTCGCCCCAGGGCCTCGACGCCGTGCTGCTCGTGGGCGGACAGGGACGCACGCCCCTGGTCCGCCGCCGGCTGGAGGAAAGCCTGGGCGTCCCCGTGCGCGACGACGTCGACGCCCGAGGCGGCGTGGCCCTGGGCGCCGCGCTGCTCGGCCGCGGAATCGTGCTGGCTGAAGGCGGCAAGCCCGCCGCCTCCGTCTCCGAGGTGCTCTCCGCGCCCATCGGCGTCGCCGAGCGAGGAGGCACCCTGCGCCGAGTGCTCGAGCGCACGACACGACTGCCCGCCGGCAAGACGCTCGTCATCCCCATCGCTCCGGGTCCCCTGGAGCTCGCCCTCTTCCAGGGCCCCTCGCCGCTCGCGGCGGAGAACGAGTACCTGGGTCGGCTCTCCCTCAACGTGGAGCGCGCGGGCGAGGTGGAGCTGCACTTCTCGCTCTCCGCCGACGGAGCCCTCTCGCTGGAAGCCACGCTGCCCGGAGTCCGCCGCCAGCCCGTCTCCCTCTCCCTGGAGGACCTGGACGACGCGGGGCGCGAGGCGCTCGTTGCCCGCTCGCCGCTGATTGGCGAGCCCGAGGCGCGTCCGAGTGGCCTGCTGTCCGGGTTGAAGAAGCTGTTCGGCCGCCGCTGAGCGCCTTCCCGTCCGGCTCCTCGCGGGCCCGGCGGTCCACCGCCAACCCAGCGGGCCCTCTCTGTAGCCGACTCAACGGATGCCCACCTTGTCGCTGACCGAAACTTCGGGGAGGTATGCGATGCGACGTTCGATGGTGGGAGGAGTCGCCGTGGCAGCCATGGCTCTGGCGAGCCCGGCTTTCGCGATTGAGGCCCAGCGAGTGGCCGGGGCCTTGGACATGAAGAAGGAGCCGGAGGTCGGCATGGACGTGCGACTGGGTCTCGGCAGCTTCACGGGAGACCTGGGCGAGGACGTCGGCGTGGGCGCGACCTTCGGCATCAACGCCGACGCCCAGGCGTGGAAGTACGTGGGAATCGAGGTGGGCTATGAGCTGCAACGCCTGCCCATCGATTCGCGTCGAATCGACGACGAGGATGCGGGCCTGTGGCGCAACAACTTCGGCGTGCTGGCCAAGGCCGGGCCGCTCATCGACCAGAAGTGGCGGCCCTTCGTCGGCGCGGGCTTCGGCCTGAGCTACCTGGACCCCTCCGACGGCGCGGACGACGTCTACCAGAACGACTGGATGACCGAGATTCCGCTCGCCGCCGGCGTGGACTATCGCTTCGGCAGCGTCCTGTTCGCGGGGGCCCGGGCCACCTATCGCCTGCTGGGCGGCGAGGACGTCGTCGACCGCCCAGGTACCAACAGCGCGGCGAAGGGCAGCCTCTTCAACGCAAACCTCACGCTGGGCGGCCGCTTCTAGCGGCCTCGCTTCACACGCTCGCCAGCGAGAGCACTGTCTCGGGGCGTGGGTTCTTCGCCCACGCCTCGAGCAGCACCGCCGCGGGAGAGCGCTTCGACGCGGCCACTTCCGCCAGCGGGTCCAGGAGGGGCGCGTCCGCAGCGTCCAGGCGCAGCAGACCCCGCCGGGCAATGCCCACCATCTCCTCCGCGAGCCGGTACAGCTCGTGCGTGCCCAGCTTCCCGGCCAGCCCCTCGCGGCGCGCGGTGTCGTGGAAGGCCAGGTGCTCGGTGTACGTGAGCTTCGGCAACAACCGCTCCGCCTCGTCCAGCGCCGTGGCGTCGTAGAGGATTCCGCGCCACAACGCTCCCAGCGCGCCCGTCATCGCCGCGTTTCCACAGTCCGCGCCGCGCACCTCGACGACCTTCTTCAGGCGCACCTCGGGGAAGAGCGTGGAGAGATGGTCGGTCCAGTCCGCCAGGTCCGGGGGCTGTCCCTCGAAGCCCTGCTCCAGCAACTGTCGGAAGGTGAGCTTCGGGTGCAGGTACTGGCCCTCGCGGCGCAGGAAGAGCAGCGGCGCGTCCATCGCCCATTCGACATAGGCCCGGTACGAGAAGGAGCCGTCGAAGAACGCGGGCAGGTAGCCACAGCGCGTCGGGTCCACCTCGTCCCAGACGCGGTTGCGGTAGGACAGGTAGCCAGAGGGCTTGCCGTCCACCAGCGGGCTGTTGGCGTACAGCGCGTTCATCACCGGGGAGAGCCGCGCCACCACCACCGTCTTCCGGACACAGTCCGCCTCGTCCTTCCAGTCGAGCGACACCTGTCCGGTGGCCGTCATCAACATCATGTTCAGCGCCAGCTGGCCCCGCTCCGGCAGGGTGCGCCGCATCACCAGGTAGCGCGACTTGGGCATCCACGGCATCGTCGCCGTCGTGCCCGTGGGGCGGTACCCCATCGTCACCAGCCGCAGCCCCAGCTCCCCCGCCGCCGCCTTCACCTGCTTCAGGTGGGCCAGGTTCTCCGCGTGCGCCTCGCGCGCCGTGTGGAAGGGGCTGCCGGACAGCTCGAACTGTCCACCCGGCTCCAGGGAGATGGTCGCCTCGCCGCGCTCCCGCTGGAGGGCGATGACCGGGGACTCGGGCGTCTCCCGGAAGGGGACATAGCCCTCGGGGGCCAGCCGGTTCAGCAGGGCCCCCACTCCGGACGGACCCTCGTAAGGGACAGGAGCGTCTGAACCCACGGGGAACAGCAGCTTCTCGTGTTCCAGGCCCAGACGAAGGTGGCCCTGGGGCTTCTCGGCGGACCGAAAACCCGACACCAGCAGGTCGACGGAGGTGATCGGCTCGGAGTTGGCGCGCTTGAGGTCGAGGGACATGAGCGCGCCCTATATAACGTGTAACTCCAGAGCCGCTTTCGATTTGCACACCGGCCCCGCCATGCCCCCCCCATCCCCCATCCCTTCCATCTCCCCGCAGCCCCGCCTGGCCGACTTCTTCCAGGGGCTGGGCCTGCTCGGCCGGGCCTTCGGCCTCATCTTCCGCTCCCGGCGCCTCTTCGTCCTGTCCGCCCTGTGCGCCGCCGTCACCGCCGTCGCCCTCGTGGGGCTGGCCTGGCTCCTGTGGCACTACGCCCCGGGGGCCCTGGGCTCCCTCTGGACCCAGCCCGAGTCCTGGTATGGCCGGGGGGCCTGGTACACGGTGCTCGTCCTGTCCTGCCTCGTGCTGTGGGTGGTGGGCGCCAACATCGTCCCCCCGCTCCTGCTGGCCCCCCTCCAGGACCCCCTCTCCGAGGCCACCGAGGCCCTCTGTGGGGGAGGCGACGGCCCGCCCTTCACCCTGTCCAGCTTCGTGCGGGGCATCGTCACGGGGCTTGCACACACCCTGGCACGGCTGTTCTTCCTGCTCGCCGGGCTGACGCTCCTCTTGCCGCTCCACCTCTTGCCCGGGGTGGGCAGCCTCTTGTGGACGGTGCTCGGCGCCTTGTGGACCATGACCTGGATGGCGGGCGAGTTCCTGGCGGCCCCCATGACGCGTCACCTCTACCCTTTCGCCGAGGTGAGGCGCATGCTCCGCCAGCACCGGGCCCTCACCCTGGGCCTGGGAGCGGGCGTCTACCTGCTCCTCTGGGTTCCCATCCTGAATACCTTCTTCCTGCCCGTGGCCATCGTCGCCGGGACGCTCATGTACCGAGGGCTGCGCGAAGCGAACCTTCTGCCGCCTCCGCCCACGAGCAGCCAGGGGGCGCTGCCCTGAAATAAACGCCTCCACCGGCTGTCGGTCCCTCCAAGGCGGGAACGCAGTGCCCGCCAGGGACGTTCTGCCTCTTCAGCGGAGAGTCGATGCCTTGAAGCACCAGAAAGCCGTGATTAGGCTTGCCCGGCCGCTTCAATGCCCAGCTACCGTTTCAAACGTTCGGATTTTCTAGGCATTTCACGCCACACCCCGGGGCGCCCACAAGCGCTCCAGCTTGGATGAATCACATGCCGCGTTTTCTCCGCCGCATCGCCGCTGTTGCCGTGCTCCTCGGCGCCTGGGCCCTCGTGGGCAGTCACCGGGCGCCGATTCCGCTGATGATGGGAGCGGCCGAGGCCGGGCAGGGACAAGGCACCTGGGATGGCAGCCTGCCCTCCGCCAAGGGCGAGAAGGCACCCCACGACCTCAACAGCCTTCGCGTGCTGACCAAGGTCATCCTCTACGTGAAGGAAAACTACGTCGACCCCAAGCGCATCAAGCCGAAGGAGATGATGATCTCCTCGCTCGAGTACGTGGAGAAGAGCGTTCCGGACGTGCTGGTGGACGGCAACCCGGAGACGGGCAAGCTGGCCGTCAACGTCAACGGCAAGACGCGTGAGTTCGACATCGGGCATGTCGACTCGCTGTGGAAGATGTCCTTCGCCCTCAAGGACGTGTTCGACTTCCTGTCGAAGAACATGCGTCCCATCGAGGACACGCGCGACATCGAGTACGCGGCCGTCAACGGCATGCTGTCCACGTTGGACCCGCACTCGGTGCTGCTGCGCCCGGAGCTGTACCGGGAGATGAAGCTGTCCACCAAGGGTGAGTTCGGCGGCCTGGGCTTCGTCATCCAGATGCGCGAGGGCAACCTCACCGTCGTCAAGGTGCTGCCCAAGACGCCCGCGCACCGCGCCGGCATCCAGAAGGACGACCGCATCAAGAAGATTGGCGAGGAGTCCACCGTCAACATGGACCTCAACGAGGCCGTGTCCAAGCTGCGCGGCCCGGTGGACAGCCGCATCATCATCACCGTGGAGCGCGACGGCTGGGACAAGCCCCGCGTGATGACGCTGGCCCGCGCGATGATTTCCATCGAGAGCGTCCAGCACAAGATGCTCTCCGGCAACGTGGGCTACATCCGCCTGAAGAACTTCCAGGGCAACACCACGCGGGATTTGGAGTCGGCGCTGGGTGAGCTGCGCAAGCAGGCGGACGCCAAGGGCGGCTTCAAGGGCCTGGTGCTGGACATGCGTGGCAACCCGGGCGGCCTTCTGGAGCAGGCCATCCAGGTGTCCGACACGTTCCTGTCCAACGGCACCATCGTCGCGACGGTGGGCCTGTCGGACAAGCTGCGCGAGGAGAAGCGCGCGCGTCCCACCGAGGGCGAGGACACCTATCCCATCGCGGTGCTCGTCAACGCGGGCAGCGCCTCCGCGTCGGAAATCGTGGCGGGCGCGCTGAAGAACCTCAACCGCGCGGTCATCATCGGCCGGCAGACGTTCGGCAAGGGCAGCGTGCAGGTGCTGTACGACTTCCCGGACGACAGCGCGCTGAAGCTGACCATCGCCAAGTACCTGACGCCCGGCGACGTCTCCATCCAGGAAGTGGGCATCGTCCCGGACATCCAGCTGGTGCCCACCCGCGTCACCGACGAGCGCGTGGACGTGTTCGCGTCGCGCCGCTCCATGGGCGAGGCGGACCTGGATCAACACTTCGGCAACCCGGACTCGGCCACCGTCGCCAAGAAGCGCGAGGACGTGTTGGACCGCGAGAAGCCGCGCGAGAGCCTCAAGTACCTGAAGGTGGACCCCAAGCAGCAGGAGAAGCTGGCGGTCGCCGCGAAGGAGGAGCCCAAGAACCCCAAGGCCGTCGCCGCGAGCAAGGACGGGGACAAGAAGCCGCATGGGGAGAACGACCCGCTGCTCGACGTGGCGGGCCAGGGCGAGGACCTGGACGACCAGCTGGACGCGGAGTCGCAGGAGGAGATCAAGGAGGACTTCGAGGTGCAGTTCGCGCGGGACTACGTGCTGAAGGCCCCGGCGGCCACCCGTCAGCAGCAGCTGCAGCAGGGCAAGGCCTTCATCGAGCAGAAGCGCCGTGAAGAGGAGACCCGCATCAACGCCGCCATCGCCGCGCTGGGTGTGGACTGGAGCGCCGGTCCCACGCCGAAGAACGTGCAGCTGACGGGCACGCTGACGCCGACGCCGGACACCAAGATTCACGCGGGCGAGCTCTTGGAGATGGTGGTGACGGCGGAGAACAAGGGCGCCGAGCCGCTCAAGCGCGTGCGCGCCTGGACGGAGAGCGACAACGCCTTCCTGGACCGCCGCGAGTTCCTCTTCGGCGCGCTCAACCCGGGCGAGAAGAAGTCCTGGAAGGTGAAGGTCCGGCTGCCCAAGGACCTGACCAGCCGCCGCGACGACGTGACGGTGCGCTTCTTCGACGACCAGGGCGCGCTGCCGGAGACGCGCGTGTCGGAGCTGAACTTCGCGGAGCTGCCGCGGCCGTCCTTCGCCTTCAACTGGCAGGTCGTCGATGACTGCGCCAGTTGCAACGGCGACGGCACGGTGCAGCGGGGCGAGTCGGTGGCGGTGCTGCTGGACGTGACGAACGTCGGCCCCGGCGTCGCGATGGATTCCTTCACGCAAATCAAGAATGGCGGGGACGCGAACATCTTCATCGAGAAGGGCCGCTTCAAGCTGGGTGAGCTGAAGGCCGGCGAGACGAAGACGGCGCGGTTCCAGGTGGAGGTGAAGAAGGGCTACAAGGGCGACACCTTCCCGCTGAAGCTGGCCATCATCGACGAGCCGCTGGAGGAGTTCGTCATGGAGAAGATGGAGCTGCCCGTGAAGGACGCTCCGGTGGCGACGCTCGAGGCGAAGAAGGGCTCGGTGCGCGTGGCGGAGAAGACGGAGTTCCTCGGCTCGCCCGTGGAAGGGGGCCGCACGGTGGCGAAGCTGAACGCGGCCGCGGTGCTGCCCGTGGAGGCCGCGAACAAGGGCTTCTTCCGCGTGGAGCTGGAGAAGAACCGCTTCGCCTTCGTGCGCGCCCAGGATGCCCGCGAGGTGAAGACGGGCAAGCCCGTGCAGCCGAAGCTGGCGTGGACGACGACGCGGCGCCCGCCGGACATCAAGCTGGACGCGGACCCGTCCGCGGGCGGCCTGGTCGCCAACGGGGAGAAGTTCACCCTGTCCGGCGTGGTGACGGACCCCAACGGCCTGTTGGACGTCTACGTGCTGGTCAACGACCAGAAGGTCTACTTCAAGGGCGTGGACCCGAAGGGTGGCGAGCCGAACACCCTGAAGTTCTCCACCGAGTTCACCCTGAAGGAAGGCAACAACAATGTGCTGGTGGTGGCGCGGGAGAGCACCGACTTCGCCAGCCGCCGCACCCTGGTCATCCGCCGCCGTCCGGCGGAAGTCGCCCAGAAAGTCACGGGCCAGAGCCCCGGCGGGGTGAAGCCGCAGCCTCAGTAGGCGTCTGACGACACGCGGCGCCGCCTTCCGGGCGGCCCTTCCGGTGGGTTCTCCTCACGAGACTCGTCGGAAGGGCCGCCCGTTTTGTTGACGCTCCTCGCGGGCTGGCGTTAGCGTCCGCCGCTGTGGGGCGCCCCCGGCCGGCGGGTTCCCGGGAGGCGGTGACTCGAATGCGGACGTTCAGTCGGTGGCTCGCCCTGGCGGCGTGTGTCTCGGGAGCGACCGCATACGCGGACGACAACGATTTGCGCATCGCCGACTTCGGAGATCCGAAGGCGATGCAGGGCGGAGCGCTCACCAACGCCGCCGCGAACGCGAACTTCCGCGCCTTCGCCCGCGTCATGGGCGCCGCCATCACCTCGGCGAACCTGATGCCGCCGGAGACGACGGGGCACTCGGCCTGGGCCGTCAACGCGGAGCTGTCCGTGGTGTCGCTGCCGGACAGCGTGCGCATCCCCACGGAGAACCCGGAGCAGCCCTCCACGGTGCTCATCCCCTCCTTCCACGTGCGCAAGGGCCTGCCCTTCTCGCTGGAGCTGGGCGGGCGCGTGGGCTGGGTGGAGAAGAGCAGTCAGGTGGTGGCCACCGGCGAGGTGAAGTGGGCCGTCAACGAAGGCTTCACGTGGCTGCCGGACGTGGGCCTGCGCGGGCACGTGACGAAGCTGTTCGGCGCCCGGGACTTGAGCCTGACGGTGATGGGCCTGGACATCGGCGTGGGCAAGCAGTTCCCCCTGGGCGGCATGGTGACGCTGACGCCCTACGGAGGCCTGGACCTGGGCTTCGTCGGGGCCACCACGAGCCGCCTCGACTTCGACCCCTCGCGCAGCTACGAGGACTCCACCGTGGGCGACTCGCGCGGTGCGCTGACGGGCACGGACAACTACGCCAAGGTGTCCTTCGGCGACAACGTGAACCAGCGCATCTACGGCGGCGTGCGCTTCATCGGCGGCGTGCTGCAACTGGGCGCGGAGCTGTCGCTCACGCGCACGGGCAGCGTCGAGACGCCTCGCGCGGACAATCCGAACGCGCTGGAGGACCGGGGTCTCCCGGCGGTATTCGCCTTCAGCACCACGCTCGGCCTGGACTTCTAGGCACGGCGGTCAGGCCGCGGCGCGCAGGGCCTCTCGCAGCGCGCCGGGCCGGTTGGTGATGAGGTAGCTGACCCCCATCTGCTCCAGCACGCGGGCCCTCGCGGCGTCGTCCACCGTCCAGGTGGCCACCCGCAGCCCCGCGGCGCGCCAGGTGGCGACCCGCTCCGGAGTGCAGTCCTCGTAGTAGGGGTGCACCGAGTGGGACGAGACGAGCGGGCTCACCGCGTACGCGTGCACGCCCCAGCGCCGGTCCGGGTCGATGAGGTAGCCCCGCCGCAGCTCGGGCGCGACGGCGAGGAGTCGAAAGAGGCACAGCGGGTTGAAGCTGGAGACAACCACGCGCTCGGCCAGTCCCCGGCGGCGCACCAGGTCCGCCACCTTCTGGGAGAGCCCGTCGTCGTCGAACCGGTCGCACTTCAGCTCGATGTTGACGATGAGCTGCGGCGGTAGCGCGTCCAGCACATCCTCCAGCAGGGGGATGCGCGCCGGAGCGAAGCCCAGTGACGTCCCCACGTCGGCGCGTTGCAGCTTCCACCAGGGCGTGTGGCGCACCTCCCAGGGAAGCCGCGCCAGCCGCTCCAGCCGCTCATCGTGGCAGACCACCACCTCGCCCGAGCCGCACACCATGGCGTCCAGCTCCACGCCGTCGGCACCCTGCCGGGCGGCCTCGGCGAAGGCTTCCAGGGTGTTCTCGGGGGCGTCAGCCGAGGCGCCTCGGTGGGCAAGCAGGAGCATGGGCCGCAGTGTGCGATGGAAGCCGGTCCGTGCGCAGCAGAAGAGCGGACGGGCGTCCACGGGTGGACGCGCGGCTTGCCTCCCCTGCTCCTTTGCTGCACTGTGCCCTCATCATGTTGGGCCTCGGCCTCGGAGAAATCATCGTCCTCGGCTTCATCCTGCTGGTGGTCTTCTCGGCCGCCCGGATGGGTCAGCTTGGCAACGCGGTGGGCAAGTTCGTCTACTCGTTCCGCAAGGCGTCCAAGGGCGAGGACCTGGTCGACGCGAAGTCGCTGCCGTCCTCGCGCCGGGGCTCCACCGACGCCGAGTACAGCGAGCACGACTCACCTCGCCGCCGCTAGTCCGCTCGTCCGCTCGTCCCCTCTTCCACTCCCGTTCAGTCGTGGGTGTGACGGGCTCCGCGTGGGGGCTCGGGCGATTCCTCGCTCTCGGGTCGCTGCGCCGCGGGCCCTTCCGTCAGCAGTCGCGCGGCCTGCTCCCTCAGGGACAGGTGCAGCGCGGTGCTCGACGTGAGCTCGCGCAAGTCACTGGTGTTGAGCAGGGGGACGATTTTCGCGCCGATTTCAGGGGGCAGGTACGGGTTGAAGACGAGCGCGCGGCGCACCGCATGGCGCACGGACCAGCGGGCGGACCTCCAGATTTCCAGCAAGGGCTCGGGGCGGGCCGGACG
The DNA here is from genome assembly GCF_013336625.1 of Myxococcus sp. CA033. NCBI lineage: Bacteria > Pseudomonadati > Myxococcota > Myxococcia > Myxococcales > Myxococcaceae > Myxococcus > Myxococcus sp. CA033. The sequence continues at coordinate 1,229,768 of NZ_JABUMU010000001.1, forward strand.
GCGGGCGGCGATGCGCACCACCAGGTCCTCGGTGAGTCGCGGATTGATGAGGACGTTGCGCAGCACGGACGGGTTGCTGACGGTGGCCAAGCGCGACAGCGTGTCCGGGTCCCGGGTGAGTCGGGCCTGCTGCTTGAGGTGACCCAGCGACTGGGAGAAGGCGTTGGCGTCCGCCCGCGCGGCGGCATCCGGGTTCATCTCGCGCTTCGCCGGGCCCTGGGCGAACAGGTCCGCCACCGAGTCGAGCGCCTGCACGTGCGCGAGCCTGCGCAGCTCGGTGACGTGGGGAATGTGTTCCGCCTCCTGCTCCAGCGCGGCCAGGAAGTCGGACAGCACGCAGGTGGCGGGCTCCCAGCCGTGACGCGAGAGGGAGATGAGGTGACCCACCAGCTCATTCGCGTCGAACGGGTCACCGCGCGACAGCTCCCTCGCGGCGGCCTTGCGGCGCACCTCGGCTCCGCCACCCAGCGCGTGGAGGAACCTGGCGACGTTGCGTGCGTCGTCCACTGAGGGCATGGCGCTTACTCCGTGGGCGCGGCCTGGGCGGGTGCCTGAGGCGGCGCGGCCTCCGTGGGTGCGGGAGCGGCCTCGGCGGGTGGCGGGACGGCCTCCACGGTGACTTCGAGCCGGAAGCTCCCGAGGGCCGCCGGATACTCGTGGAACACGAGGAGGAAGGGCACGCGGGCCCCAGGCGCCACGGACACGGCGCCCGCGTCCAGGCGCTTGCGCAGCGCTTGAGCCGCCTCCGCGTTGCCCACGGCGTGGAGTTCCTCGGGAGTCGCCACCAGCCCCGCGAGCCCCTCGACGGAGCGCACGCGCTGGTCGCCATCGAAGAGGGCGCCTCGCACGCGGACGTGGGTCGCCGACGCGGTCCGGTTCTCCGCGTCACCCCGGATGAAGAAGAGCGGGCGCCCCGCCTGCGTCTCGAACAGGCCGTTGGAGACGTCGAGCGCCACCAGCGGCTTGGGGGCGGGGACGACGAGGGCGCGCAGGTTCTCGGGCGACAGCACCGACAGGTCCAGTCGACCTTCGCTCAGATAGACGCTGCCCACCGCGCCCAGTCCCACCACGAGCGCCGCGGCCACCATGAGGTTGACGAGCAGCGCCGTCACCTTGCGCGCGCGACTCGGCGGCCGGGCCTGGGGAATGCCGACGTCTTCCGGCCGAGCCGTGGGCTTGGCCACGGAGACCACGGGCGCGGCGGACATCTGCGGGTCCAGTTCGAGCACCTCGCGCTGCCCCACTCCCGCCCCGCCAATGCGGCCGAGCGTGACTCCTCCGAAGTCCAGGCTCTCTTCCGGAGGAGGAACGTCGTCAAGGAGTGAACCCGTCGAGTGCGCCTGGGAGTCATCGAGCCCGAGCGCGCCCTGGGACGAAGTGCCGAACAGCGCGGCGCGCCCGGTGTCGGAGGGCTGCAGGCCCGCGTGCTCACCGAAGTCGCCGTCCGAGGAGAGGTCGAACAGGTCCTGGGCACCCGCGGGCGGCGCCGAGGGTGACTCGAAGCCCGCCCCGGCGGCCGGGTGCGGAGGACGGCCGGGCATCGTCGCGTCGCCCAGGTCGAGCGCACCAAACGGGTCCGCGCCCCCCGGAGCAGACTGGAGCGGAGGGCGGCCGGGCATCGTCGCGTCGCCGAGGTCGAGCGCACCAAACGGGTCCGGGCCTCCGGGCGCAGACTGGAGCGGAGGACGGCCGGGCACCGTCGCGTCTTCAGGCCCGGAGAACAGCGCCGCACGGGCCGACGGAGCAGCGCCCTGATGCGGAGGCCGTCCCGCCTGCGTCGCGTCGTCGGGCCCGGTGAAGGAGGCTCCCGGCTGGGCAGCGCGCGCTGGAGGCGCGGTGAGGGGAGCTCCCGCCGAGACCGCACGCGGCGCGGACGCGCCAACAGATGCTCCCGTCGGGGCGGCAGGTGGTGCGGACGCGGCAACAGGTGCTCCCGCCGGTGCCAAGCGTGGCGCCGCGACAGGTGCTCCCACCGAGGCCGCACGTGGCGCCGCGACAGCAGCTCCCGCCGGAGCAGCATGTGGCGCGGAGCCACCCGCCGAGGGCGCACGTGCTCCCGACGGAGCCCCCGCGCCACCGCGCGCGGCCGGGGCACTCGGCGGCGCCCCGCGTGAAGCAGGTGCCACCGGCGAAAACGACGGCTGTCCCGCCATCGTCGAGTCGTCGATGTCGATGGACGCGAACGGGTCGTCCTCCACGCTGGGAGGAGCGGACGCGACGGGCGCGGCCTGGGCGGGCGGACTGCCCACCATCGTCGAGTCGTCGATGTCGATGGACGCGAACGGGTCGTCCTCCACGGCGGGCGGCGCGGGAGGAACCGCTCGCGCGCCGGGAGCCGACGGGCGTCGGTCGGCGATGCTGGGCCCCGTCACGGGCGCGGGCAGCGCGTCGAATGGATCCTGTGCGCCCCCAGGCATCGGGGCGGAGAGGAAGTCAGCGAACGGGTCGTCCGCGTCGGGCGCCGGGGGCGAAGCACTGCCCGCGAGAGCCCCCGAGCCGGGCGGCGGCGGGGGAACGGCTCCCCCACCCTGGCGCAATGCGGCGGGCGGAGGGGGCGGCGGCATGGCGCGAGCCGCCATCCCACCCGGTGGCGCGCTCCGAGGGGAGGCAACTCCCGGCCCGGCCCGCGGGGAACTGGGGGCAAAGCCCGGCAAGGGCACGGCGCCAGCCGGCATCGGCGCGCCATCCTCGACAGGAGGGGGCACCGCGCCGCCGTACAGCCCCGTCGAAGTGTCGACAGGTGGACGAATGGCTTCGGGCGGTGCGGGCAGGGGCACGGCGCCCCCGTTGCGCGCCGCGGCGACACCCGGCGCGCCCGAAGCCTGGAGCGGAGGCCGCGGCATCGGACCGATGCGCGTGGGCTCGCGGAAGACTCCGTCCTCCGTATCGAGTTCCCCGTCCATGCTGTTCCAGGAGGGGTTCTCGGACGAGGACGGCGAGCCCGACAGAGCGCGCGTGGCCGCGACGCCCTGGGCGAAGAAGCCGGGGCGCGTGACTTCCACGCCCTTGGGGTCGGGAGCGACACCGAACTCGGCGAAGGGGTCGGCCTGCCCGGCCGAGGAGGGAGGCGAGGACGCACCGGCATCCTCCCCGCCAGGTTCGCGGGTGACGCGGAACGTGTTCTGACATTTGGTGCAGCGGACCTTGACCCCCTTATCGGTCACCTTCTCGTCGGGGATCTTGAACCGCGTCTGGCACCGCGCGCACTTGACGATCATTCAGGCCTGGGGCGGGGACGAGTATAGGGCCACCGGGCGAGTACGGCGAGTCGGGTTCTCGCTGCTTGCTCGCCTCCAACCCCTCTGGTACGAGGTTCGCCCCTGCGAGACTCAGACACGGAAGCTGGCTTTGAGTCGAGCCCAAAAGGGGCGGAGAGACCGATGAGCGAGGCCGAGCAAGCAGGCGCTCCGAGCAAGGAGCCGAAGATCATCAAGCGGTACACGAACCGAAAACTCTACGACACCGTGGAGAGCAGGTACGTGACGCTGGATGAGATCGCCGCGATGATCAAGGAGGGCACCGAGGTGCGGATTGTCGATAACCGCACGAAAGAAGACCTGACCTCGGTCACCCTCGCGCAGATCATCTTCGAGGAGGAGAAGAAGAAGAACCAGATGCCGCTGTCGGTGCTCCGGGAAATCATCCGTCACCCCGGCGAGTCCATCTCTGGTTTCATCCAGAAGGAGGTCACTCCCCGCGTCGCCTCCATCCGAGAGGAAGCGGAATCCCGTCTCGACAAGCTCCTGCGTCGCGAGGAAGCCGCCAAGGCGGGCATCCCCGAAGCCGCCGCCACCACCGAGGAGCCCCTGCAGGCCGCTGACTCGGCTACCGCCGGTGGCCTGTCCCCCGCCGACCTGCTCAAGGCCAGCCAGCGCGCTTTCGAGGACTGGCAGCGGAAGATCGACGAGCGCGTCAAGCACGTCGTCGAGAACCTGACCGGCAACCTCCCCGCCCTGGGCCGCGACATGCAGTCGCTCACCCAGCGTCTGGAGGAGCTGGAGAAGAAGCTCGAGCAGTTCGAGCAGCAGAAGAAGCAGGAGCCCTAGTCGGCTCGCGCCGCCCGCTTCCGTTTCCGGGGAGCGGGCCCACCGTGGATTTCCGCGGCGATGGCCGACAGCATCCGCGCCCCTCGGCTCCGGGGCGCGTACTCGAAGATGGTCTTCCCGTGGCTCTGCGCCTCGTCCACCTTGACGTCGTAGCCCAGGGGCGTGGTGGCCAGTGAGTCCGGGAAGTACGCCCGGAGCCGCTCCAGAATCGCCGTGGCCAGGGCCGTCTTCCGGTACAGCGTGGGCACCACCTTGGTGACGCTCAGCTCCGGACGTCCCTCGGCTTCGCCCACCTGCCGCACCGTGTCCGCGACCTCCGCGCAGCCGTCCAGCGCCAGGTACGTCAGCGCCACGGGCACCACCACCTCCGTGGCGGCGACCAGGATGTTGCGCGTCGTGAGCCCCATGGACGGCGGCGAGTCGAAGACGACGGCGTCGTAGCCCGCCTCCCGAGCCGCCTCCAGGCGGTCCGCCAGCCGGTGGGCCCGGCGAGCGTCCGCCGCCACCACCACGGGGAAGTCCGCCATCTCCTTGTACGCGGGCAGCACATCCAGCCCGGGCACGGCCGAAGGGCGCACCACGTCCTCGAGGCGGACCGTGTCGTCGGTCAACAGGTGGAAGACGTTGCGAGAAAGCGTGCGCACGTCCAGGCCGAGCGCCTTGCCGGCGTGCCCCTGGGTATCCAGGTCCACCAGCAGCACCCGCAAGTCCCGCTCCTTCGCGAGCCACGCGGCGGTGTTCACCGCCAGCGTCGTCTTGCAGGTGCCGCCCTTCTCGTTGATGAAGGCGATGCGCCGCATGGGCCTTGGACTCCCCGGCTCGGGTCCGGGTGCTTACTTCTTCGACGACGGCGCCTTCTGCGCCACCAGGGTGTCCACCTTGCTCTCCACCGACGCGAGCAGCCGCTCCAGGTCATCCACCTTCGCGCGCAGCTGCTCCAGGTCCGCGGTGGACGGCAGGTTCATCGCCGACAGGGCCGAGCGCAGGGCGCTGTCCAACGTGCCCTTCGCCGCCAGCGAGCGCGACACCAGCGTCTGCACCGTCGCCACGAACTTCTCGTTCGACAGGAGCTGCTGCGCCAGCTTGCCGACGCGCTCCTCGCCCGTCTCGACGAGCTTCTTCATCATCGGGTTGTTCTTGAGCATGGGAATCAGGAGCTTCACCCGCGCGGGAGACACCCGCCAACAGGACGTCGGGAAAAAGACGCCGCACTCTGCGAGGGGGCAACGCGACGTGTCAAGCAGGGCAACACCCCTTGGCCAAACGCGTTGACTCCTGGAGACACGATTCCTACGGTTCGCCGCTCTCTTATGGCAGGGCTCCTGGACAAGCGGTTGTGGGTCGTCTCCGGCAAGGGCGGCGTGGGCAAGAGCACGGTTGCCGCGGCGCTCGCCCTTCGCTCGGCGCGCGCGGGGCGAAGGACGTTGGTGTGCGAGGTGAACACCCAGGAGCGCATCAGTCGCTTCCTGGAGCACCCCGCCGCCGGCCCCGAAGTCACCTTGTTGGAAGAGAACCTCTGGGCGGTGGACGTGCGTCCGCAGGAGGCCATGCGCGAGTACGGCCTCATGGTGCTGCGCTTCGAGGCCCTCTACAAAACGGTCTTCGAGAACCGGCTGGTGCGCTACTTCCTGCGCTTCATCCCGTCCCTGCAGGAGCTCGTCCTGCTGGGGAAGATCATGTACCACCTGCAGGAGAAGCTCCCCGACGGCAGGTGGCGCTTCGACACCATCGTCCTGGACGCGCCGGCCACCGGTCACGCCATCTCCTTCCTCAGCGTGCCGCACGTGCTCGTGCAGACGGTGCCTCAGGGGCCCATGTCCCGCGAGGCGCAGAAGATGCGAGACCTGCTGGTGGACCCGTCGGTGACGGCGGCGGTGCTGGTGGCGCTCCCGGAGGAGATGCCGGTGAACGAGGCGCTGGAGCTGCACGCGGCGCTCAAGGACAAGGTGCACATCCGCACGCACGCGGCGGTGCTCAACCAGTCCATCCCGGAGCGCTTCACGGAGGCGGACCTGGAAGCGCTGGTGGGCCACCCCGAGCTGCACCGGGTGGCGCAAGCGAACCATGACCGCGCGTCGCTGACGGTGCTCGCGGGCACCAAACTGGAGCGCAACCTTCACGCGCCGGTGTTCACCGTCCCCCGGCTGTACCTCCCCACCTTCGGTCGGGATGCGATTGAACAGGTCATGGGCCACCTCGAAGCACTGGTGATGGGGGAGAAGTGAGCACGACGGCCCTCGGTCCCGCGCTCGCCAAGAAGCGCGTCCTCATCTGCGTCGGCTCCGGCGGTGTCGGCAAGACGACAGTCGCGGCCACCCTGGCCCTGCGCGCGGCGGTGGACGGCCGCGGCAGCCTGGTGTGCACCATCGACCCGGCGAAGCGCCTGGCCAACTCGCTGGGCCTGTCCGCCCTGGGCAACGCGGAGACGCAGGTGCCGTCCTCCGCGCTGGAGCCGCTGGGCGTGACGGCCCGCGCGTCCCTCCACGCGATGATGCTGGACATGAAGCAGACGTGGGATGACCTCATCACCCGCGTCGCGCCTCCCGACCAGCGCGAGCGCATCCTCGCCAACCGCTTCTACCAGTCGCTCTCCACGGCCCTGGCGGGCAGCCAGGAATACATCGCCATGGAGAAGGTGTGGGAGCTGCGCCGCAAGGGCGAGTACGAGCTCGTCGTGCTCGACACACCGCCCACGGCCCACGCCCTGGACTTCCTCGACGCGCCCAACCGCGTCCTCGACTTCCTGGACAACGAGGCGGCGAAGTGGCTGCTGGCCCCCGCGCTGAAGGCAGGCAAGTTCGGCCTGTCGCTGTTCAACCGCAGCGGCTACGTGCTGCGCGCGCTGTCCAAGTTCACCGGCACGGAGATGCTCCAGGAGCTGTCCAGCTTCATGCTGTCGCTGTCCGGCATGAACGAGGGCTTCCGCGAGCGCGCGCGCGGCGTGCGGGCCCTTCTGGAGGACGCCACCACGGGCTTCGTGCTGGTGACGAGCCCGCATCCGGAGCGCATGGATGAGGCCATCCACTTCAACACCCTGTTGAAGCAGCACCGGATGGAGGTGGTGGCGCTGGTGGTGAATCGCGTCCACCCGCTGCCCACCGAGGCCATGTGGGCGGACGCCGCCACGCTGACGCCCACCCGGCGCGCCAAGGTGGAGGAGACGCTGCGCGAACTCCAGGTCCTGGCCGAGCAGGATGGCCGCGGCATCGCCCAGCTCCAGGCCGCCTGCCCAGGCATCCCCCTGATTCAGGTGCCGCGCTTCGGACTGGACGTACACGACATCACCAGCCTGTGGCAGACGGGCCGCTACCTGCTCGGCGACGACACCTTCTGAAGTCTGGACCGAGCACCCGGCCAGGCCCGCCCGGGAGGCGGCCAGCCGGGGCGGCACGAAACAGGGGGACGCATTAAACTGGGCGCGCCCACCTGAGCGGTGGGAACTCCGAGGGACGGTGCGTTGTCCTGAGGCGGCAAGGCCAGGAGGCGCATTCCGTGACGGGAAGCGAGCGGACGTACATGTCGGTCAGCCGTTGGTGGTGGGTAGTGGCCCTGGGGCTGGGCGTCACCGGATGTCGGACGACGGGCAGCGCCGCGCGTCCGGAGGCCTCCGAGTCAGGCCCGAAGCAGGAGCTCCAGTTCGACGCCGTGACGGTGACGGCGGACCTGGAGCTGGACAAGCTCAACGACGAGGAGCTCTTCGCCGGGGGGACGTCGGCCTTCGCGGCCAACGACTTCAAGCAGGCGGCGCGCTACTTCGGCCGGTTGGCGGACTTCCACCCCAACAGCCAGCACCGTCGCTCATCTCTCTACAACGCGGGCCTCGCCCACCAGCGCCTCAAGGAGTGGGAGGAGGCGTGGCACCGCTTCTCCGAGCTGGCGGACCCGGCCAAAGGCCAGGGTGACGCGCTGGACGCGTCCTTCCGCGTGGCGGAGACGCAGTACCACCTGGAGCGCTACGACGAGGCCATCGCGGTGTTGACCACCATCGCCGCGCGCGAGGACCTCCCGGCCAACCGCCGAATCGAGGCCCGGGTGCAGCAGGGCGTCTGCGAGCTGGAGGCGGGCCGCACCGACGCCGCGGAGGCCACGCTGCGCAAGGCCATCTCGTCCTACGAGGCCCTGGCCGACAAGGACGAGGTGGATGACTACTTCCCCGCGCAGGCGCACTTCTTCATGGGGGAGCTGTACCGGCTGCACTACGAGAACGTGAAGCTGGACCCGGCCAAGGGCGCCGACAAGCTCGCCGAGGACCTCAACTACAAGGCGGAGCTGCTCCTGTCCGCGCAGGGGCACTACCTGCGCTCCATCCGCGTGGGCAACGGCTACTGGGCCACCGCCGCGGGCTCGCAGATTGGCGCGCTGTACGAGGACCTCTATGCGCAGATGGTGAGCTCACCGGCGCCCTCGGAGCTCAACGCCGAGGAGTCCGTCGTCTACCGACAGGAGCTGCGGAAGAAGATTCGCGTGCTGCTCACCAAGTCCATCAACATCTACGAGCGCACCCTGGAGACGGCCGAACGCATCGGCTCGCAGAGCGCCTTCGTGGACCGCACGCGGGAGAGCCTCGCCAAGGTGAAGGCCCTGCTCCTGGCGGACGCGGAAGGGGAGCCCGTCCCCGCCCCACCCGCCTCCGAGCTGGAGCCCCATACGTAGACCGGTGGACCACCCCTGGCTGGGCAGCCAGGGGCCGCGCGGCGTAGCCTGGGGACTTCGCATGGAGCCCCTCTTCACGCCCGAGCAACTGGCGGAGATTCACGCCTACCACCTGCCCTACTACGTCCGGGCCGCGGTGGACCCCTTCGCGCGGCTGGCCCTGCTGGCGCTGCTCCTGGGCGTGCTCGTCCGCCCCTTCTTCCGCATGGCCACGGCGGCCGCGGCCGGCATGGAGCGCAGGCTCGGCTTCTTGCGCACCGCCCCCGTCAGCCGCGCCTTCTTTCGCGCCATGGACCGGCTGTGGGGTGAGTCGGGCTGGGGCGCGGCCGTCCTCTTCGCCTTGATGACGGACCTGTTCGTGAAGCTCGTCTACGCGCCGGTGGACATCTGGTTCGCGTACTCGCTGGAGCACCAGCACGGCATGTCCAACTACACCCCGGCCGCCTTCGCCCGGGACATGCTCAAGGGCCACCTGCTGGGGGCGCTCGCCATCGCGGCGCTCGTCATCGGCCTGTACGGCCTGGCCCGTCGCACGCGCCACTGGTGGTGGATTCTGGGCGTGCCCGTCGCCCTGCTCCTGCTCGTCTCCTCCGCGCTGGACCCGTACCGGGGGCGCCTCTACTTCGACCAGCACCCCCTGCCCGCGGGCCCCTTGCGCACGCGGATGACGGAGCTGATGAGCCAGGCGGACATCGCCTTCTCCGACGTGCTGGTGGAGAAGACCTCCATCGCCTCGCGCCGGCTCCAGGCGTACTTCGCGGGCCAGGGCCCCACGCGCACCATCGTCCTCAACGACATCATCCTGCAGGAGCTCACCGAGGACGAGGTGCTCGCCGCCGTGGCCCACGAGGCGGGCCATGTGCATGAGCCGAAGTGGCCCGGCCGCATCGCCTCCTCGCTGGCCCTGGTGGCGCTCCTCTTCGCCATCGACCGACTCCTGCGCGCCGCCTCCACGCGGGGCTGGTTCGGCACCACGCACTTCGCGGACATCCGCACCCTCCCCCTGCTCTCCCTGCTCCTGTCCGGCGTCCTCCTCGTCGGCGGCCCCATCGCCGGGGCCTTCTCTCGCGAGCGCGAGCGCGAGGCGGACCGCTACGCGCTGCGCCTCACCCACGACGTCGACGCGTTCCGCCGCATGCTGGTGAAGGCCGCCCGCGTGAACAAGATGGACCCCGCGCCCCCCCGCTGGGTCGTCCTCAAGGGACAGAGCCATCCCCCCATTGGCGAGCGGCTCGCCGACCTGCCTCAACCCTGACGCGACACGAAAAAGCGGCCGGCAGGTGGGCTCCCCCATTTCCCGTTCCCTCTCCACCCGAGCCCACCCGCCGACAGCCGCCGCCGGGCCACTCCCCCGAGCGCCGGCGGCACCACACCCACCCCCGCGCCCAGCTACGGCTGCTGGGCGTCCTGCTTCAGCTTCTCCACCGCCACCAGGGTGATGGCCTTCACCAGCGCCCTCGCCCGGCGGCCCGCCGCCGTCTCACCGTGCGGATCCACCTCCACGGCGTTGGAGAGGTCCGTGAACCCCTGCCGCTCCCCCTTGCGCAGGTACAACTCCCCCCGATTCGCCAGCGCCACCGGATGCGCGGCATCCCTCGCCAGCGCCGCGCTGTACTCCGCGATGGCTTCCTCCAGCCTCCCGAGCTTCTGGTACACGGTGCCCAGCGCCGCGCGAGCCCCCGCGTCCCTCGGGTTCCCCGCCACCAGGCCCTCGAAGAGGATGCGCGCCTCCTCCAGCCGCCCCGCCGCGGCCAGGTCACATCCCACCTGCGCAATCGCCTTCGCCTCCTCGAAGGTCATCCCCTCCACCTCCGCCCACGTCGCCTCGCCCCGCGCGAAGGACTTCATCCGCTGCACCGCGCCGCTCTCCATCCGCATCGCCTCGGCCCCTTCGTGTTTGATGACGCGTCCCATGGCTCCTCAGGCCCCGCGCAGATTGGAGATGGCCGTCTTCGCCATCTCGTTGAACTTCGCGGACATGTTGCTCATCAGGTCGAACATGGACTTGCGCTTCTCCAGCAGTCGCTGAAGCCGCAGCTCCAGTTCGCGCATGTTCCCGTCGAGCGTCGCCGCCTTCTTCTTGTCCGCGTCCGACGTGCCCAGCGCCGCGCGGTCCTCCCCCGCGCTCGCCATGCTTTCCATGACCTGGAGAATCTCCGCGTCCGTCTCCGTGGAGATGGAGCCGAGGATGGCCTGCACCTTGTCCTCGATGCTCATGTTCGGGTTGTCGACGATGGAGCGCGCGCTCGAGCCCTTCGACGGGGACGTCGTCGTCTTCGAGCCGCCCGACAGTGCCAGCTCCGCCTTCACATCCAGCAATCCGATGATGCCGTCGCGGCCGTCGATGCCCGCCGCCATCTCCAGCCGGTCGAAGTACAGCGGGTTGTCCTTGAAGAACTGCGCGGCCTTCTTCAGCGTCGAGGACGCCGCGGGGCTCAAGAGCAGCGCCGCCATGTCCTCGCGCGTGACGCGGTCATCCTTCGTCCCCGACGCCGTGTCGAACGTGCCCCAGTTGTCGCGCAGCACCGCCACCGCCTCGAGGTACTCGCGAAAATCCGGGTCCTTCGACGTGGGCGGCTTGCCACCGCCACCCACCGGGCCCGTTCCTCCCCCCGTGCCCGGTGACGAAGTGCCCGGCGAAGGGCCACCCGTGGACGGAGGACGCGTGCCCGGTGAAGGAGTGCCCGGCGATGGGCCTCCCGTGGTGGGAGGGCGCGTGCCCGGCGTCCCCGTCGAGGGCGGACACGTCTCCGGCTCGGGCTTCGGCGTCCGAGGGCGCTCCGGTCGTCCGTAGCGAGCGAACTCCTCGCCCACGCGCTTCAGCTCCGAGCGCACGCCCGACAGCTTGATGCGGTCGTCGTTGTACAGCCGCCCCACCACCGGCATGAACCGCGCGAGCAGCCCGCTCGAATCCACCCGCTCGAACAACGCCGCGTTCTCCGTCAGGAAGCGGGCCGCGCTTCGCAATTGCGGGGACAGGCTCGCGTCGTTGGCCGCGCGCCGCAGTTCGTCCTTCGACAGCGAGCCGGACTTCTTTCCATCCGCGAGGTCCAGCTGGTCGAAGTTCGCCTCAAGCACCTTCAGCGCGTCCTCGTAATCCAGCATCTTCGGGTCCAGCGCGCTGGTGCCCGTGGGCAGGATTGCCGCATAGCCCTCCGCCTTCGCCGCCGCTCCCCCCGAAGCCGATGCGTACTCCGTCTTCGCGGGCGGGTTCTTCTTCAAGTCCTCCGCCACCCCCACCACGCCGCTCGCCGCCAACAACACGTTGCCCGTCGCGACGCCCGCCGCCGTCTTGATGGAGTTGGAAACCAGGGGCGGCAGTCCCCCCGCGTCACCCGCCCCATTCATCGCCGTGCCCTCCGGGCTGGCCAGCAGGTTCGTCGCGCCCTTCAGAAAGTCCACCATGAGCCCTCCCGCGCGGCGTGTTGGAAGCAGTGCCGTGCGATGGGCCGTCGGGTTTGCAGAGAGGATGCCGCCTGACGGCTCGCACGTCGTCGCAGCGAATTCCGTCGGTTAGCCTGACTGACAGGCAAGGCGCGTCCCCGACGTCGGACGGAGCGGTCCGCGACGGAGGATTGCGGTTATGGTCCCCGGCACATGCGCACCTTCGGTTTGGACTTCGGAACCAAGACCATCGGCGTGGCCGTCTCGGATGGCCTGGGTCTCACCGCCCAGGGCGTCACCACCATCCGACGAACCTCGCTCAAGGCGGACCTCGCCGCCCTCGGCGCCCTGGCGCGCGAGCACGAGGTGGACCGCATGGTCATCGGACTGCCCCTCAACATGGACGGCTCCGAGGGCCCGCGCGCGGAGGCCTCGCGCAAGTTCGGGGACGCCGTGGCCCAGTCCCTCGGTGTCCAGGTGGAGCTGTGTGACGAGCGCCTGTCCACCGTGGCCGCCACCCGCACGCTCCTGGAAGCCGACGTCAGCCGAGCCCGCCGCAAGGAGGTCATCGACCAGGTGGCCGCGCAGTTCATCCTCCAGGGCTGGCTGGACGCCCGCCGCCCCCCGGAGACGGCACTGCACGCGGATGACTACGACGACTACGATTCGGAACCCTCGGAGTGAAGAAGGCCCTGGTCGCCGTGCTCGCGCTCGCCGTCCTCGCGGCGGCGGGCGTGGGAGGCTGGTACTTCCAGCAAGCGCGCCACCTCGACGACTTCGCCGACACGCCCTCCGCGCTGCCCGCGCCCGTGACGGTGGACGTTGCTCCTGGCACGGGGCCTCGCGCGCTCGCCCGGCTCCTGGCGGCCCAAGGCGTGGTGCCGGACGAGGAGCGGGCCTATCGCTACCTGCGCCAGGAGGGATTCGGGCCCCGACTGAAGGCCGGTGAGTACGAATTCCAGGGCCCCATCACTCCGGCCCAGGTCCTGGAGAGAATCGTCACCGGTCAGGTGAAGTTGCACCGCTTCACCGTGCCGGAGGGACTGCGCGCGGAGGAAATCCTCCCCCTGCTCGCGGCATCCGGAATCGGCCTCGACCTCCAGAAGCTCGAAGCGCTCACCACCGATGCGGCCTTCCTGAGAGAAGCAGGCGTGCCGGCGAAGTCCATCGAGGGCTTCCTCTTCCCGGACACGTACACCTTTTCCAAGGGCGTAGGCGAAGAGGCCGTGCTCGGGAAGATGGTGGCGCGAGCGCTGGAGGAATACGGGAAGGCGGACGCGGCGAGGCAGCCGGGCGTGAAGCTGAGCCTGCTGCAGACCTTCACGCTCGCTTCCATCGTGGAGAAGGAGACGGGAGCGCCCGAGGAGCGTCCGCGCATCGCCTGCGTCTTCCACAACCGACTCCGCAAGGGCATGCGCCTGGAGACGGACCCCACGGTGCTCTACGCCATGCGCCTCTTGCGCGGCGTCTTCACGAAGAACCTCACCCGCGCGGACCTCCAGACGCCGCACCCGTACAACACGTACAGGGTGTCGGGCCTGCCTCCGGGCCCCATCGCCAGCCCGGGCGCCGCGGCGCTCCAGGCCGCGCTCGCGCCCATGGCCTGCGAGGACCTCTTCTTCGTGTCACGCAACGACGGCACGCACCTCTTCTGCCCCACCTACGCCTGCCACCAGGCGCTCGTGAAGCAGTGGCAGGTGGAGTTCTTCCGCAAGCAGCAAGCAGCGCCCCGCAAGCCCTGAGGCCCCCCTACTCGCGGCGCCGGTACACGTGCAGCGGCGCGATGAACCCCTCGACCTCCTCGTAGCCGACGCCATCCAGCGTCAGCGTGCGCCCCTCCAGCTTCACGCCGGGGTCCTTCACCAGCGAGCCCTGGTCGAAGCGCACCAACACCTCCGGCCGAGCCTCCGCCAGCCGCTTGCGGAAGGTGTCCCAGCGCACGCGGGCGATGCGCTCCTCGGGCAGCCCGGAGAAGAAGGCCACCTGCAGGTCCATGTAGCTGGGGTCGTCGTCGAGGGCCACCGCGCCCCCCTTCGCCGCCACCTGCTCCTTCACGAAGTCCGCCACCCGCATCACCGGCACCGGGTTGGTCGACGTGGGACTCACCGGCCGCAAGGAGTCCTGCAGCCGTCCCTCCGCGTGGAAGGTGAACAGGCCCATGGCCACCGGCAGCGCCACCGCGAGCACCGCCGTCACGCCCACCACCGCCTTGCGCAGCCCCTCGCCCTTGCTGCCCACCAGCGCCGCGAAGCCGAAGGCCACGAACACCGGCAGCACCACCAACTGCGTCACCGTGAAGCGCCCCAGCGGCACGAAGTTCAACAGCACCACCGCGCGGAACGTGAAGTACGCGGTGGGCACCACCGCCGCCGCCACCAGCCAGCGCGTGTCCGGCCGCGCCTTCCACGCCTTCACCATGCCCACCATGCCCAGCAACGCCACGCCCGGCGACAGGGTGAGCAGCGCCACCCCGGGCCAGAAGAACAGCTGTTGCACCCGCCACCCGATGGCGGCCCCCGAACCCGCCGAGGACAGCACCCAGTTGCGATGGAAGTCCTCCACCGCCTTCACGGGGAAGAACGGGTCGCCGTGCATCAGCTCGTTGCCCTGCATCCACAGCAGGGGGAACGGCAGGCACGCCAGCCCGAAGCCCACCGCGCGCGTCAACGCCGCCACCTTGTCCTGGCTGCTGAAGACCAACGCCACGCAGAGCAGCAGGATGTACATCCACGCGTCGTAGCGCAGCGCGCACGCGAGGTTGAGCATCAGCGCGGCCTGGAACAGCGGCGCGAAGCGGTTCTCGTCCACCGCTTCCGCGTACAGCGCGAAGGCGGCCAGCATGAAGAACAGCGACACCGCCTCGCTGCCCGCCGTGGTGGAGAACTGCAGATGCATGCCCCAGGCGGCGAAGGCCAGCCCGGCCACCACGCCCTCGCGCCAGCCGAACAGCCGCCGCGTCAGCGCGAACAGCGGCACCACCGACAGCACGCCGAACAGCAGGCTCACCACGCGCCCCGCCACCTCCCTGTCGAACACCGACAGGGCCACGCCCACCAGGTACAGGTGCAGCGGACCGAACTGGTACGCGCCATCCCCGTACGCGGTGATGAGGTGCGGCTCGCGCAGCCAGCGCTCCGCGAGCTCCGTGCGCACCACCGCGTCGCCGTAGAGATTCTCGTTGAGGAAGAACACCACCAGCCGCGGCAACAGGGCCACCACCAGCAGAATCCCCACGAGCCAGCGCGTGCTCGGCTCGTGCGCGGGGGTGGGGACCGCCGCGAGGCTCGGCACGGGGGACGAAGGGTGGGAGACAGGAGTAGGTGCGGTCGCCATGACGCGCGGCAGGATACGCAGGCACGGCACAAAGCCAAGCTGGCGACCCCCGCTTCCGCCGCCCTCGCCCTCCCAGCGACTTCACCCTCAGCGAAGCCCGCCCCGAAACGCCCGGAGCCTCACCGCGCGTGCGTCTTCTTCCAGCCCGCCCACCGTACGCAAATGGGCGAAGGTATCACCCTCCAGGCCCGGGTCGCCCGCCTGGCTGCCGCTCTTTCCTCGCACGAACGCAAACCCTGACGCCGACATGTGGAGCGAACGGAGACGCCGCCCCACAACCAGCGGACAGTTGGCCCTTCCGCGGGCGCCCGAAAACCCTTCAGGCGTTCAATACCCCTCGCGTTCGGGGGGGGCACCTACCCCCTCGCCAGCGCCGCCCTATAATCACCTCTGCCTCTTCACCCCGTGGAGGGGGCGCGCCTGGTCGGCGTCCTGCCCCTGACACGAGCGTAACGCGCGGTCCCATTCCGCGGCGGGGTCCCGAATTGGCTGCAGGGCTGTCGTGCCTGGGACCTCGGCGGGATGGTTGTGGAATGGCAATCCAGCCCTCCAGGTTCACCATTCTGGCCCCCTCGGGTGTGAACATTTCGCACCCCTGGACGGCCCCCGAGGGAGAGACATGAGGGACGCTGAAAAGGGTTCGTGGGTCTCCAGAATCGCCGCGCTCCAGGACGCGAAGACCTACGCGGAGCTCACCTGGGAGGGCTCATTCGAGGACTACCTCGAAATCGTCCGCAAGAACCCCAAGGTGACACGCACCGCCTTCCAGAGGATCTACGACATGATCCTCAGCCACGGGAAGACGGAGTACATCGACAACAAGAAGAAGCTCATCCGCTACCACTTCTTCAGCGACGAGAAGTTCGGCGGCCGCGACGCCATCTTCGGCCTGGACGTGCCGCTGATGAAGCTGGTGAACGTCTTCAAGTCCGCGGCCCAGGGCTACGGCACCGAGAAGCGCGTCATCCTGCTGCACGGCCCCGTCGGCTCCTCCAAGTCCACCATCGCCCGCCTGCTCAAGAAGGGCACGGAGGACTACTCCAAGACGCCCGAAGGCGCCGCGTACACCTTCTCCTGGACCACCGACAAGAAGCTGCCGGATGGCACCACCGTGAAGGAGAAGATGAAGTGCCCCATGAACGAGGAGCCCCTCAACCTCGTTCCCCGGGAGTGGCGCCCCAAGGTCTACGCGGAAATCTCCCCGCCGGAGTCCGGCCACACCATTCCGGACGGCTCCGAGCTGTGCCCCGCGTGCCGCTTCGTCTTCAAGGACCTGATGACGCAGTACCACGGTGACTTCGCCCGGGTGATGGACCACATCCACGTCCACCGGCTCATCTTCAGCGAGAAGGACCGCGTGGGCATCGGCACCTTCCAGCCCAAGGACGAGAAGAACCAGGACTCGACCGAACTCACCGGCGACATCAACTACCGGAAGATCGCCGAGTACGGCTCCGACTCCGACCCGCGCGCCTTCAACTTCGACGGCGAATTCAACATCGCCAACCGCGGCATCATCGAGTTCGTCGAGGTGCTCAAGCTGGACGTCGCGTTCCTCTACGACCTGCTCGGCGCGTCGCAGGAGCACAAAATCAAGCCGAAGAAGTTCCCGCAGACGGACATCGACGAGGTCATCCTCGGCCACACCAACGAGCCTGAGTACAAGAAGCTCGAGAACAACGAGTTCATGGAGGCCTTGCGTGACCGCACGGTGAAGATTGACGTGCCGTACATCACCAAGCTCGCGGAGGAGGTGAAGATCTACGAGAAGGACTTCAACTCCCGCGCCATCAAGGGCAAGCACATTGCCCCGCACACGCTGGAGATGGCCGCCATGTGGGCCGTCCTCACCCGCCTGGAGGAGCCCAAGAAGCACAACCTCTCCCTCCTCCAGAAGCTCAAGCTCTACAACGGCAAGACGCTCCCCAACTTCACCGAAGACAACATCAAGGAGCTGCGCAAGGAGAGCAACCGGGAGGGCCTGGAGGGCATCTCTCCGCGCTACATCCAGGACAAGATTTCCAACGCACTGGTGAGCGACAAGGGCGAGGGCTGCATCAACCCCTTCATGGTCCTCAACGAGCTGGAGGCGGGTCTCAAGACGCACTCGCTCATCAGCAACGAGGACGCGCGCAAGCGGATGAAGGAGCTGCTCACGTCCGTGAAGCAGGAGTACGAGGACATCGTCAAGAACGAGGTCCAGCGCGCCATCTCCGCCGACGAGGACGCCATCGGCAAGCTGTGCGGCAACTACATCGACAACATCAAGGCCTACACCCAGAAGGAGAAGGTCAAGAACAAGTACACCGGCCTCTACGAAGAGCCCGATGAGCGCCTGATGCGTGCGATTGAGGAGAAGATAGACATCCCCGACAGCCGCAAGGATGACTTCCGCCGCGAAATCATGAACTACATCGGCGCGCTGGCGGTGGAGGGGAAGACCTTCAACTACCGGACGAACGAGCGGCTGCACAAGGCGCTGGAGCTGAAGCTGTTCGAGGACCAGAAGGACAGCATCAAGCTGAAGAACCTCGTCTCCTCCGTCGTGGACAAGGAGACCCAGGAGAAGATCGACCTGGTGAAGGACCGGATGATGAAGAACTACGGCTACTGCGAGATCTGCTCCACGGACGTGCTGAACTTCGTGGCGAGCATCTTCGCCCGCGGCGACGCGAAGGAGTAACCACCTCAGGAGAAGGGCGAGCCGTCGTGACCTTGAAGATCCACCAGGACCATTCCCGCTTCAAGCAGATCGTCCGCGGGAAGATCAAAGCCAACCTGCGCAAGTACGTGCAGAAGGGCGAGATGATTGGGAAGAAAGGCAAGGATGCCATCAGCATCCCCATTCCCTTCATCGACATCCCTCGCTTCAAGTACGGCCACAAGGAACAGGGCGGCGTCGGACAGGGAGAGGGCGAGGTGGGTCAGCAGCTCGGCCCCGGGGCGGTGGAGCCCGGGGAGGGCCACCAGGCCGGCCAGGGCGAGGGAGACCACGCCCTGGAGGTGGACGTCACGCTCGAGGAGCTGGCGCAAATCCTGGGCGAGGAGCTGTCGCTGCCCAACATCGAGCGGCGCCACAACGAGAAGATCGTCACCCAGAAGATTCGCTACACCGGCATCAACACCACCGGTCCGGAATCGCTCAGGCACTTCAAGCGCACCTTCAAGCAGGCCCTGCGGAGGCAGATCGCCGCGGGCACGTACGACCCCGCGCGCCCGGTCATCATCCCCACGCGAGAAGACCGCCGCTACCGCAGCTACAAGCTCCAGGACCTGCCGGAGACCAACGCGGTCATCATCTACATGATGGACGTGTCCGGCTCCATGGGTGACGAGCAGAAGGAGATTGTCCGCATCGAGAGCTTCTGGCTCGATACGTGGCTGCGTCATCAATACAAGGGCCTGGAGGCGCGCTACATCATCCACGATGCGGTGGCGCGCGAAGTGGACCGCGACACCTTCTTCCACACCCGCGAGTCCGGCGGGACGATGATCTCCAGCGCCTACAAGCTCTGCCGGGACATCATCCTGGCGGACTACCCCAAGAGCGCGTGGAACATCTACCCGTTCCACTTCAGCGACGGTGACAACTGGAGCGCGGACGACACGCGCCAGTGCATCGAGATGCTGCGCAACGACGTGCTGCCCAACGTCAACCAGTTCGCCTACGGACAGGTGGAGTCCCCCTACGGCAGCGGCCAGTTCATCAAGGACTTGCGCGAGGCGGTGGGAGACACCCCCAACGTCGCGCTCAGCGAAATCGCGGACAAGGACGCCATCTACGCGTCCATCAAGGACTTCCTCGGCAAGGGCCGCTGACGTCTGGCCTCCCCCACGTGCCCCTCGGAGAGACTTCCCGATGCCCAAGAGCCTCACACCCCGTCTCGCCGCGCTGAGGGACGAAATCCACGGCTACGCGAAGGAGTTCGGCCTCGACTTCTTCGACACCGTCTTCGAGATGGTGTCCTACGACGAGATGAACATGGTGGCCGCCTACGGCGGCTTCCCCACGCGCTACCCCCACTGGCGCTGGGGCATGGAATACGAGCAGCTCGCGAAGGGCTACGAGTATGGGCTCAGCAAAATCTATGAGCTCGTCATCAACAATGACCCTTGCTACGCCTACTTGATGGAGAGCAATCCGGAGGTGGACCAGAAGCTGGTCATGGCCCACGTCTACGGACACTGCGACTTCTTCAAGAACAACTTCTCCTTCCGCCACACCAACCGGCGGATGATTGACGAGATGGCCAACCACGCCACGCGGGTGCGCCGCTGGGTGGACAAGATTGGCGTGGAGAAGGTCGAGGACTTCATCGACCGCACGCTCAGCCTGGAGAACCTCATCGACCAGCACTCGCCCCACATCCGGCGCAACCCGGACCCCCGGCGGGCGGAAGACGAGCTGAAGGCCAACGAGCGCGTGGAGGGCTTCAAGGTCGGCCGCGAGTACATGCGCGGCTACATCAACCCGTCGGAGTTCCTCGACTCCCAGCGCAAGAAGGTGGAGGACGAGAAGCAGCGCGCCAAGAAGTTCCCCGAACGCCCCCAGCGCGACGTGCTGCTCTTCCTGCTGGAAGAGGCGCCGCTGGAGCCGTGGGAGTCGGACATCCTCGCGATTCTGCGCGAGGAGGCGCATTACTTCGCGCCGCAAGGCCAGACGAAAATCATGAACGAGGGCTGGGCCAGCTACTGGCACTCCACCATCATGACCCGCCGCGCCCTGCGCGATGACGAAATCATCGACTACGCGGACCACCACTCCGGCACCATGGGCACCCGCCCCGGCGCCATCAATCCCTACAAGCTGGGCATCGAGCTGTGGCGGGATATCGAGGAGCGGTGGAACAAGGGCCGCTTCGGCAAGGAGTGGGACGAGTGTGACGATTTGCGCGCTCGCCGCTCCTGGGACAAGAAATCGGGCGCTGGCCGCGAGAAGATTTTCGAGGTCCGCAAGCACTACAACGACATCACCTTCATCGACACGTTCCTGACGCCCGAATTCGCGATGGAGCAGAAGCTCTTCGTGTATGGCTTCAATGACAAACGCAACTCGTGGGAGATTCTCGACCGCGAGTTCCGCAAGGTGAAGAGCAAGCTGCTCCAGGGGCTCACCAACTTTGGCCAGCCCATCATCGAAGTCGTGGACGGCAACCACGAGAACCGGGGAGAGCTGCTGCTCGCGCACAAACACGACGGGCAGGACCTCAAGGGCGACTACGCCCGAGAGACGCTCAAGAACCTCCAGTCCCTCTGGCGCCGGCCCGTCAACATCATCACCCGCTATGACAACAAGGGCGTGATGCTCCGGTTCGACGGGACAACCCAGACGGAGAAGAAGGTCGAGCTGTAGCGTCCCGCGCCGCGGCCGTCGCCGGGACGCTGACGCAGGCTCACCAGGCGGCGGCGTGAAGCCGTCAGAGCGTGGTGAGCCCTTCCCAGGGTTGGACGGCCCCCGGAGAAGCCCTCTCCGGGGAAAAGGCCGCTTCGCCTCCAAGCGGTGTCATCAGGCGCTCCAGCGCCAGGCACAACGCATCCGCGAGGCCGAAGCGCCCGGCGGGGTCGTCCGCGAGGCAGCGCTCGATGGCCCCCGCGAAGTCCCGGTCGATTCCCGGCACCAGCTCCGTCAACGGCACCAGGCTCCCGGCTCGCGGCCCTGCCAGCGGCGCGGTGGCGGTCGGCCTCACGCGGGGAACCTTGCCCGTGCACAGCTCGTACAGCAGGAGGCCCAGCGCGTAGAGGTCACTCTGCGGCGTGGCCGCCGCGCCCAGGCGAACCTCGGGCGCCATGTAGCGAGGCGTACCGACGACGCCCGGCACGGCCCAGGGCGTCGAGCGGTCCGTCCCCACGAAGGCGGCCAGCCCGAAGTCGAGCAGCTTGATGGTGCCGTCTGAGTCCAGGATGGCATTGCCCGGCTTGAGGTCACGGTGAAGCACACCGCGCTGGTGCGCGGCCCTCAGTCCCCGTGAGAACCCCAGGGCGATGTCCAACACGTAGCGCCAGGGCAAGGGCAAGGGCAGCTCCGCCAGGCTCTTCCCATCGACGTATTCGTACACCAGATAGGGCCGCCCCTCGATTTGACCGGCGCGGAAGACGGTGACGACATTCGGGTGCTTGATGCGCGCGATGGCCCGCGCCTCGATGGCGAAGCTCGCCAGCGTGCTCGTGTCCGGCTGCAGCGCGACGCTGAGCTTCAGCGCGACCAGCCGGTCCAAGGACGTGTCGTGCGCCAGATACACGGCCCCCATCCCCCCGCGCCCCAGAAGCCGCATCAATCGGAACTCGTCCAGCTCCGTCGGCGGCGTCCACGTCTCCCCCAGGGGGGCCATCCGATGCGGAGCGAACACCGCCTCCGCCGGGTCCAGGTGAAACGCCTCGCTGCGCACGACGGCCACCAGCAACTCGCGGCAAGCCGGGCACGCCGCGGCATGGTGATGGACCCGGGCACGCGCCCCTGTCTCCAGCCCCCCTTCCATCAGGGCCACCACCTCTTCTTCGCACAGGCAGCTGGATGAAAGGATTTGCCACCCCCCTGAAGCACCCCGGGTGAAGCCTCGCACAAAACGGGCCTCATTCGGAAAACCTGGAAACTCGCCCTTTTCATGCCCAAAGACGACCTTCACCCAGATTACCCTGCCTAGCCAGCAAGGTCATACGCTGGGATATAATGGTGCCCAGAAGGGGGGGGGCTTGGCATTCGCACCGTTATTCCTCGCGCGCATCGGCACTCGCGGCGAAGGGGCCCAGCCCCCTGACGGCCTCGAGCAGCAACTGCTGCGTTGCTGGAGGGCGGGCAGTGAACAGTGGCCAGACATCCCCCTGGGCGCCGACGCCTTCGTCTGTCATCTGGCCACCCACGTCCCCCACCGGGCGTCAGGCGACGCGCTGGCGCACCTGCTCGCCCAGCTCGTGCCAGCGGACCTCTTCCTCGCGTGTGCGTGCGCGGAGGGCCTTCCCTCGGCGCTCGCCGCCTTCGAGCGACACCACATGGCGAGCCTGCCCTCCGTGCTCGCGCACATGCGGCTGTCCCCCGCGGTGGTCGACGAGGTCCGCCAACGCGTCCGGGAGCGGCTGCTGGTGCGCGGCCGAGGCGCACCGAAGATCGCCGAGTACTCCGGTCGGGGCACCCTGGCCAACTGGGTGCGGGTCATCTCCCTGCGCACGGCCTTGAGCCTGCTCCGGACAACCCACGACGAAGGCCCACTCAGTGACGCCCTCCTGGAGCTGCTCCCCGCCCCCCACTCGGACCCGGAACTCGAGGTCATCCAGCGCCGCTACCACGACGAGTTCCGCCGGGCCCTGGAGGACGCCTTCGCCGCCCTCCCCAGCGAACATCGCTACCTGCTCCGCCTGCACTTCGTGGATCACCTCTCCACGACCAAGATTGGCGCCCTCTTCAGCGTCAACCAGTCCACCGTCTCCCGGTGGCTCCAGAGCGCCCAACAGGCCGTGCACGACGAGACGCGACGGCTGCTCATGGAACGCCTGGACCTCTCCTCCCAGGAGTTCACCAGCGTGCTCCGGACCGTGGAGAGTCAAATCAATCTCAGCCTCAGCAGCATCCTCAATGAAAGTATTCACTCTAAGTGAAATTTGAGAATCTCTGCATAGGTTGAAGCCAGCGGGCGTCATTAACTCGCGAACATTGCGTTGGCACCCCGTCCCCGGAGTCGCCGTCTAGCGGATTCCCGTGGGTGCCTGGCGCCACACGGCCTCGGCCTCGAGCGGTCTCCCCCGCCGCTCCCCCACTCCAGCACATCCACCTGGCAGCGGAGCCCCGTTGCCATCGCGCCACCAGTCCACCTGCCCCACGCGGAGACGACATGCGATCCCCACAGCCTCACTTCTTCCGCGGCCCTCGAAACAGAGCCCAGGTCCTGTCCGCGCTCGCAACCCTCGCCCTGGTGGGGAGCGGCGGCTGTGAGCGACAGGCGCAAGAGCCCCAGGCCGACACGAGCCTCTCTCACGAGCGCGTGCGCCTGGCGAAGGCACCCGACGACCTGCGCATCCCCGATGAGTACATCGTCGTCTTCTCCGAAGGGGTCACCGGGATGGCCATCGACGCGGCGGCGAACCAGATCGCCCGCGCGGGTGGAGCCAACTCGCTGATGCACCCGTACTCGGTCATCCCCGGGTTCGCCGCGCGGCTGGACAAGGCGGAGCTCGACCGGCTGATGCGAAACCCGGGCGTGGCCTCCATCCACGAGAACCAGCAGGTCTCGCTCACGGGGCTGGTCCCCAGCCCCGCGGATGGCATCGACCGGGCGGACCAGCGCCAGGGCCACGACGGCACCTACAATGACCATGGCAGCACGGGCGCCGGGGTCCATGTGTATGTCCTGGACACGGGCCTCAACGCGGAGCACTCGGAGTTCTCAGGCCGGGTGGGCGAGGGGTTCACCTCCGTGGTCGACGGCCTGGGCACCGACGACTGCAACGGCCACGGCACCCACGTGAGCAGCACCATCGCTGGCACCCTCTACGGGATGGCCAAGGAGGCCACCGTCCACCCCGTGCGGGTGTTGCGCTGCACGGGCAAGGGAAGCTGGGCTGGCATCATCGCCGGCCTGAACTTCGTCGGGACGCACTGTCCCCTCCAGGATGGGCCCTGCGTCGTCAACATGAGCCTGGCCGGGGAGACGTTCGTCCCCGTCAACACCGCGGTGGCCAACCTGGTGAATCAGGGCATCACCGTCGTGGTCGCCGCTGGCAATGACAACGTGGATGCCTGCACCCGCTCCCCCTCGAGCGAACCCAAGGCCATCACCGTCGCGGCCGTCGACGACGCGGACACCCGGGCGGGGTTCTCCAACTGGGGGCAATGCGTGGACCTGTTCGCCCCGGGCGTGAGCATCCTCGGTGCGTCCATTGGTGACGCGGTGGCCACCCACGTCGACGACGGGACCTCCATGGCCAGCCCCCACGTCGCGGGGGCCGTGGCCCAATACCTGAGCACCCACCGCTCGGCCACCCCGGCGCAGATCAACACCAACCTCAAGGCCTCGGCGACCCTTGACTGCGTGCTGCATCCCCAGAACTCGCCCAACGTGCTGCTCTTCAGTGACTTGAACCAGGGCAACTTCGTCTGCGCGGCGCCCGGAAGCTGCGTGGGGCTCTGCGGCGAGGCCGCGGACGGCTGCTTCTGCGACCCGGGCTGCGCGGAGTTCGGCGACTGCTGCCCCGACTACGCCCAGGTGTGTGAGTGATTTGAACGTGTCTGGATGTCCTTGACGGCGGTCTGAAGCGGAGGAGGCACTATGATGGGAATGCGTCGTTTTCTGGTGATGGGTTGCACCACGGGACTGGCGTTGCTGTCGGGCTGCACGTCGGCGCCCCGGGATGAACAGGTGGCGAACTTCGGCCGCACCAGGCAAGGAGTGGGAGATGCCTCGCGGCTGACCAAGGCCGAGTGGGCCACGTACCAGGCAGACCAGAGCTACCTGCACGGCATCGCCAAGCCCGACGTCCGCATCCGCCTGAACCTGGCGGACCCGGCACAGTACCGCTTCGCGCTCGCGCGGCTCAAGATCGCCGGCAAGACGCCGGAGAACTCTCCCTACCTGTTCGAGGCGATGGAGACGCGGCACCGCGAGCACGTGGCCCTGGGCTACAAGCCGGGCCTGCTGCCCGTGAGCAAGGACCTCGCGGAGAACTCCGCCGCGCGGCAGGAGCAGCACGTCATCGCCGCCGCGAGCACGGGTGAGGACACCGACGTCCTCAACGATGGCACGGGCACGTCCACGTCCTCGTTCCCGGGCGGCTCCTTCTACACCTATACGGACACGACCTATACCGACACCACGGGGTACCCGCTGGGCGAGCTCATCTGGGGTGAGCAGTACGACCTCGGAACGAACGTGACGGTCAACGCCAAGGGCAACCTGGCCCTGACCCGGCTCACGCGCTACCGGATTGCGTCCTACAAGGCCGAGGACACCGTGGAGGGCTTCACGGACTCGTACGTCTTCAAGGAGGTCGGCTCCGACGTCGCGACCACCACCACCCAGCAGCCGCGGCTGAACCTCCCGCCGGTCATCGAGGCGCCGCTGGACATCAAGTTCAACGACAACCTCATCTCCGTGTGCCTCAACCGCACCTGGACCCAGGACTGCGACTACGACCTGACGGGCAATCCCCAGTCCGTCAAGCTGCCGTTCAAGGGCAACGTCTCCATCCGCAGCGCGCACACGTTCAACGAGGCGGTCATCAATCAGTACCGCGTCGACCTGAACAACAACGTGGCGCGTCCCGACTCCGGTCACATCAAGCTCATCCTCACCAACGTGGGCGGCGGCTGCGATGTCACGGACACCAACACCCTGCAGGCCAAGATGGCGCAGTTCTGGAACCGCGTGACGCTGAGCTCGGACAAGAAGACGCTCTACTGGGACATGACGGAGGCCAACGCCGCGTTCTTCGACGACGGCTGCCGTCAGGTGCAGGACTCGGTGAAGCTGACGGCGCAAATCACGCTGCCGCTCGTGCTCGTCTCCGGCACCGTCTCCACGCCCTACCAGTCCTCCATCACCCTGAGCAACGACGACCTGGTGGACCGGCCGAGCTACTCCTTCAAGAAGCTCACCATCACCAACAGCTGCCTGGCGGCGGGGACTGAAATCGAGCTGGCCGCGGGCAAGGTGGCGCCCATCGAGTCGGTGAAGGCCGGTGACCGGGTGCTCAACCCGCACCAGCCCGCGCTCACCGTCATGGACACGGCCATCGGCGTGGAGACCGTGCCCATGGTGCGCATCCGCAGCGAGTCCGGCCGCTCCCTGCTGATGACGGAGATGCACCCCATCCAGGTCATGGCGCGCGGCATGGTCCAGGCCCGCTCCCTGAAGAAGGGCGACGTGGTCATGACCAAGACGGGCCCCAGCAAGCTCGTCGACGTCAGCCGCGAGCCGTACGCCGGCAAGGTCTACAACGTCAAGGTGGGCTCGGATGCGGAGAAGCTGGCGCTCGCCGCGGACCAGACCGTCGTCTACGCCAACGGCTTCGTGGTGGGTGACGGCCAGATTCAGCAGAAGTACGAGTCCATCGCGATGACGAGCAAGGACGGCAATGTGCTCGCCCACCTGCCCAAGAAGTGGCACCGCGACTACGTGATGTCCGCCAAGCGCAAGTAGAGCGCGCCTGGCTCGCGGCCTGAGTCAGGCCCCTGCTCGGAAGACCCGGCCACCCAGTGGGAAACCGCTGGGTGGCCGTGCCCGTTATCGCCCACCGAAGCCCGCATCCCACGTGCCACACCAGCTCAACACCACGGAGTGAACCTGATGCAGACGCGCACCGTTCTCCTGCTCCCGTTTGTCGTAGCGCTCGCCGTGGCGTGTGGTGACGCCAGTCTCCCTCCGCCCGAGCCGGAACAGCCACGAGCCTCCAGGCTGCGCGCCGACGCCAGGACGGAGCGGCTGCGCCTCGCGGGCCAGTTCATGGCGCCAGCGCCAGCAACCTCCAGCACCCTGAACGCCACGGCCGCGGCGCTCGCCGCGGCCATGGACGCTCCCGCGGGGACCACCGCCACGCTCACCGCGCCCGCGGATGACTCGGCGCTCGTGCTGCCTACCTTTGGGGTCATCAAGCCCCGCATGGGAAACACCCTGGCCGTCCTGAGCACCGGCACCATCGGCCTGAACCAGCCTGGGACGCGCGCCACCGAGCCCGGCACGGACTTCACGCCCACGGGAATCGAGGGGGACGCGGTGACGCTGCGGCTCACCTTCAACGTGCGCGCGGGAATCTCCCGCATGTCTTTCGACTATCGCTTCCTGAGCGCCGAGTCGCCCGACTACGTCGGCAGCGAATTCAATGACGTGTTCACCGTCCGCGTGACCGATGCCACGAACACGCGCACCATCGAGCAGACGTCGGTGAACAGCGCCGAATTCTTCGATGCCTCCGCCACGCGCGCCGGAGGCTCCGGGTTCGACCTGCTCGCGGACGACCCGGCCGGCATCGACTACTTCCCCATCACCTACCCGTCCACCATCCCCACGTTCCCGGACATGGGCATCACCAACTACAAAATCATCAACATTCCCATCAGGGGCGGTGGGCCCGTCACCCTCGAGTTCTCCATCCAGGACCTCGGGGACGGCATCCTGGACTCGGCGGTGGTCCTGGACAACATCACCTTCGGGACCTTCCAGGTGGTCGACCCGAACCCCGAGCTCATCGACAGGAGCTCGCGCACGGTGTCGCAAGACCTGGAGGCGCTCGCGCACGAGGACAACGGCGCCTCCATTCGCGCGGTGGTCGCCGATGGCGAAACCAAGCTCGTCGTGCGCGCCAAGGTCAGCGGCGCTGGAAACATGGTGTTCTCCGTGCCCGCCGCCACCGGGAACCCGAACGGCGTCTTGAGCGCCATTGGGAGTTCCACCGTGAGCAACACGGTGTCGGTCCCCGCCGTGCAGCTCAGCACGGGCTTCTACGCGCTGGCGCTGTATACGAGCCCCGAGGACTTCAACAACGGCACCTCCGCCGGGGTCAACAAGCGGACCACGACACTCTCCGCGGCCTTCACCCCGACGGGAGGGACCGCTGTCACGGAGACGCTCCCGCTCAACATCATCCGCCCCCCCCTGGTGGTCGTTCACGACATCTGGTCCAGCTGCCTGTTCTGGACGGGCAGCGCCCGCATCTCCGGCAACCCCCTGTTCGACGTCACCTGTGCGGACTACGCGCTCTACAATTCGGCGGGCATCGAGTCTCCGCAGAACGTCGACGTCGTCTCGAAGGCCGTGGACGAAGCCTTGACCGAGCACCGCCATGACAATGTCGCCGTCACCCAGGTCGACGTCATCGGCCATGGCATGGGCGGATTGATGGCCCGCAAGTTCGTCGACCGGACCGACTACCACGACGACTCGAACCTCGGAAAAGGCTACTTCAACCGGCTCATCACCGTGAACACCCCCCACCTGGGCACGCGCATCGCGGACGAGGTCGTGAGGATGCGAACGTCCTTGAACGCATCGGAGATGACCGCCGTCAGGAACATGTTGCGCAACTTCGGCGTCAAAATCGACGGGGCCGAGGGAGGAGCCATTGATGACCTCGTGACGCAGAGCCCGACCATCAACAGCATCCAGACCACCGTGGTCCCGTCGCATGTGCTGGTCGGCACCGGAGGAAACACCATCGAGCACGGTACCGCCTTCGAGATGCTGCTTCCCTCCACCCGGACGCTGTACATCAACATGCAGAACAGACACCCCTACACCAAGGGCGCCGAGTCCTCTGTGAAGGACAGGCTCATCCTGACCAAACTGGACACCGTCACAGGCAACAAGAGCCGCATCTTCTGCGACGACCCGTACGACCTCTTCCTCGCCGAGGCAGACCAGCGGGGAGGGCTCGCCAACAACAGCACCAGCACCCCATTGACCACCTTCCCGGTCGTCAGCGGCGACAACGACTCCGAACACTTCCAGGTCATGAGCAACGACGCCCAGGACAACCGGATCGTCGAGCTGCTCAACAGCCCCGTCAAGGGCCCCTTGTTCGCCACGTCCATGCCCGCCCCAGGACTCCTGACCCGGGAGAACAGCTGCCCGCCCACCCTGGCGCCCCTCGAGGACAGCCCCCCACCCCCAGAGCCGCTCCCCTTGCTGGCGGGCGCCATGCAAATCGTCTCGCCGGCCGCGGGCACGCCTGTGACGCCGGGGAGCCTGATAACGGTGAGCCTGCAAGGCACCGGAGGCTTCCTACCCGTGAGCGCGCTCGTCGGAGGCGTGGGCCACGGGGCGTTCATGAAGACCGCGCCCTTCACGACCCAGCTCCGGATTCCGAGGGATGCCATTGGCACGGTGACGCTCACCGCCTATGGCTTCGATGCGACGGGCACCTCCGCGGAGTCCCCTCCGCTCGTGCTTCCCGTGACCACCACGGCGAAGCTGACGTCCATGTCCGTCATCAACGGCGACTCCACGCTTCGCGGCGTGGGCTCGACACGGCACCTGGTCGTGGTGGGCCACTATGACGACGGCGTGAAGCGCGACATCTCCTCGCCCGCGCTGGGCACGGTGTACTCCGCGTCCAACGCGGACGTCGCCACGGTGACCCTGGGTGGAACCGTGACGTCTCAAGGCGTGGGGCTCGCGACCATCGTCATCCGGAATGGGGGCCTCCACACCAGCATCACCGTGAAGGTCAGCGAGGGCAGCACCCGCCAGTGTCTCGATGTCCACCTGGGGGACTACAACCTCTTCGTCCAGGAGGACTATCGCGAGGGCATCGACGTCGGAGGACAGGTGGCCGCCGGCGGCAACATCTCCCTCAAGGACTTCCAGGTCGGCTGGAAGCTCCCCGCGACGGAGACCACCAACGTCCTGGTCGCGGGTGGCAATCTCATCCTCAACAACGGCACGGTCTGGGGCAATGCCAGATATGGCGGACAGCTCCTTCCCCAGGGCTCGGTCGTGGTGAACCGCGGCACCGCGGCGCGAGGCAATCCCATCGACTTCGCCGCGCGCTTCACCGCGCTGCGCGCGCTCTCCACCCGCCTGTCCAACCTGCCTTCCGCGGGCACCGTCATCATCGAGAGCTGGGGGGGCGTCCTGCTGCGCGGTGTCAACCCCGAGGTGAATGTCTTCAACGTGGAGGCCAGCGTGTTCACCAACGCCACGCTGCTCTCCCTCGAAGCCCCCGCCAACTCCCTGGCTGTCATCAACGTCCGCGGAACCACGGCGCGCTTCGCCAACTTCGGACACGTCTTCACGGGTGGCATTGACGAGCACGGCGTCCTCTTCAACTTCCCCGAAGCAACCGCCATCACCGCCTTTGACTATGGCTTCTACGGCACAGTCCTTGCACCCAATGCCCATTTCAGCTTCGCGAACGGCAGTTGGGTGGGAGGAATCTACGCACGCTCACTGATAGGCAATGCTGTTGGCCATATCAGCCGGCTGCGGGATACTACCATCTGCCAGTAAGGGCCGGCGCTCCCGTCAAGGGAAGGCAGTGAATCCGTGGGGGGTCAAGTGGCCAAGAGTCTTGTGAGCAGTGTTCCCACCGTGGTGTGGGCCCTGGCGATAGGCACAGGGTGTGCGGTGGAACTCCCCACGGGAAGCGCTCCCGACCCGAGCAGACAGGTCGGGAGCGCCGCGGCGCTCCCCTCCGTCGCGGTCGTCTCTCGCGACGTGGACCGGAACACTCCGACCCTGGTGTGGGCCGAGCGCGCCACGTCGCGCCCGAATCCCAGCCATGACACCCCCGAGGCGGCCGCGCGTGCCTATCTGGAGCAGCAGGCGCCGCTGTATGGATTGTCCCCGGCCGACCTGCGCGCGGCGTATGTCCATCGCGTGCATGACATTGGCCGGGGCGGAATCATCGTCTTCTTCAGGCAGCGCGTCGCGGGCCTGGAGGTGGTGCGCAATGAGTTGAAGGTGCTCCTGACCCGGGACCTGGCGCTCGTGGGCCTCACGGGCCACCTGAGTCGTGGGGTGGAGCGCGCCCAGCAGCTCGCCGGCTCCCCCCTGACGACCGCCAGTCCCCGCCAGTCCCCTGGCGAGGCGGTGCTGAGCGCGCTCGGGGACATGTATGGCCAATCCCTGGCGGGTGAAGTCCACGAGGTGCGTCACGCCCAGGCGGGGGGCTCTTTCTTCGACTTCGTGCCCGACAGCGTGGACAAGCGCTCCGGTGTCTCCCTGGTGACTCCGGCCCGGGTCAGGCAGGTGTACGTCCCCGTGAGGGGTCAGCTGCTCCCAGCCTACTCGGTGGAGCTCCTCGCCGAGCGCGCGGGGGATGAACACCCGCGAGGACATGGCTACCTGCTCCACGTGGAGGATGGGCGCGTGCTCCATCGCCGCGACCGCGTCATGGCGGACGCGTTCACGTACCGCGTCTGGGCGGATGCGAATGGCGTCCCGCTGGACAGCCCCCAGGACGACTACACCCCTCACCCGAAAGGCGAACCCGACGGACGGGAGCCGGGATTCACCCAGCCGATACAGGTGTCCGCGGAGGGATTGGTCCACCCCGGCACGCTCCAGGTGGACCCGTGGCTGCCCGCCGGGGCGACCCGGACCGCTGGCAATAACGTGTGGGCCTACGCCGACCACTACAGCCCGGACGGCTTCTCCGAGGGTCCCGCCGGGAAGGACGCGCAAGCGTTCGTCACGCCAGGCACGCGAGACTTCCCGCATGAATACGACACCAGCGCCGCCCCCCTGGCCTCTCAAACACAGACATCCGCGTCGGTGGTCCAGTTGTTCTACACCACCAACTGGTTGCACGACTATTTCTACCTCTCTGGCTTCGATGAGCAGGCGGGCAACGCGCAGACCGACAACCTGAATCGAGGCGGAGAGGCCAACGACAGGTTGCTGGCCGAGGCCCAGAACCAGGGGCCGGATGCGCGGGCGCGCAACAATGCCTTCGCCTTCGTCCCCTCGGACGGGGTGTCTCCCCGGCTGGAGTTCTACCTCTGGGAGACACCCGAGGTCCGCGCGTTCTCCGGCACGGGTTTCTCATACACCACCGGCAAGGCCGCGTTTGGCGCCCGGGACTTCAACCTGCAGAAGCCCCTGGTCCTCGCGGATGACGGGCAGGCGCCTGGAGAAGACGGGTGCCAGCCGCTGGTGAATGCCAACGCGGAGGACGCCATCATCGTGGTCAACCGGGGTGGCTGCACGGACGAGCGCAAGGCCATCCACGCGGAGGCCGCCCTGGCGGCGGGCCTCATCGTCATCAATCACGTCCCCGGTGCCCCGGCGCCCACCCTGTTCGAGGGAGACCCGGCGCCCAATCCCTCACTTCCGGTGCTGTCCCTCTCCTACGAGGATGGACAGGCGCTCAAGGCGCTGCTCGCGCAGGGCCCCTCGCAGGGGACCATGAGGCGCGCGGCCAGCGCCGACAGGGATGGCACCCTGGACAACACCATCGTGGCCCACGAGTGGGGGCACGTGCTCTTCCATCGCCTGGCCGAATGCTCGACGCCGCAGTGCGACGCCATGAGTGAAGGCTGGAGTGACTTCACGGCCCTCCACCTGATGCTGCGCGAGAATGACAACCTGGATGGGACGTTCGCGGTGGGCGGCTTCGCGGCCCAGCTCCGGGGGGAGAGTTCCTACTTCGGTGTCCGTCGGATTCCCTACTCGCGGCTGGCGACGAAGAACGCGCTCAGGTTCCGGCACATCACCCAGGGCACCGCCCTGCCCGCGACCCACCCGGTGCGCGCCAACGCGTTTGGGAACGCCCAGATGCACAACGCCGGCGAGGTCTGGGCCAGCATGCTCTTCGATGGCTACCTGGCCCTGGTCGCGCAGAGCCGGGGGAACTCGCCGCGCATCCCCTCCTTCGCCGAGGCCAGGCGACGCATGGCCGACTATGTGGTCACCGGGATGATGCTGGCGCCGGTGGACGCCACCTTCACGGAGCAGCGGGACGCGCTGCTCATGGCCGCCGCGGCGAAAGACCTCCAGGACATGGAGCTGCTGGCCCAGGCCTTCGCGGACCGCGGCGCCGGCTCCTGCGCGGTGTCGCCGCCACGCGACTCCGTGGGCTTCAGCGGGCTCGTCGAGGCCCAGCACCTTCAATCCGACCTGAGGCTGGAGGGCGTCACGCTGAAAGAAGGCGCGCGCTCCTGTGACAACCACGACGGGGTGCTGGATGGCGCGGAGACGGGCAGAATCGAAGTCACCGTCAGGAACCACGGCCCCGCCGACGCCTCCTCCGCGAGAGTGACGGTCTCCAACGGCCCGACGACCCTGCTGTTCCCCCAGGGGAACTTCGTCACCGTGGACGTCGTGGCGCCGTTCTCGGCCCGGACGGTTTCGATTCCAGTCGAGCTGGCCCTCTCGGTGGGTTCGGCGAGCATCGCGCGCTACGACGTCACCCTCGACAGCGCCACCTCCTGCCAGACGTCCTCCACCCAGCAGCACACCGCGCAGCTCGACTATGACCTTGTCCCGTCCGTGACGGACAGGGTCGAGGGCCACCGGAGCACCTGGGTGCCCGACGTGCTCGAAGGTGAAGCAAGCCAGACCTGGCGCATCCAGGAGTCGCCGCGCGCTCCGGGGGACCGCATCTGGTTCGCGCAGGATGCCTTCGACTTCGCGGACACGGCGTTGCAGACCCCGGAGATGGTCATCCCCGCTGGCGGGCGGTTCAGCCTGTCGTTCGAGCATCGCCACTCCTTCGCCTACTTCACCAGCGAGCACACCGGCGTGACGGACTACTGGAACGGGGGCGTCATCGAGTTCACCCGGAACAATGGTCAGACCTGGCAGGACGTCAGCACCCTCGTCACCGCGGGCCTGGACTATGGCGGCCCCCTCGACACGGAGACCGGCAACAACCTGGGGGGCAGACTGGCCTACGTGAAGGAGAACGCGGCCTGGCCCAACACCAACACCGTCACCCTGGACTTCGGGACCCGGCTCCAGGGCAGCACGGTGAAGCTGCGCTTCCGCCTGGGCTCGGCCCTGGCGCTCGAGGCCCACGGCTGGGAAATCGACAACATCACCGTCCAGGGCGCCACCGCGCCGCCCTTCCTGAAGCTCGCCGCGGACGTCGGCACCTGCCATCCCCGCGTCGTCGTCGGAGTGGACCAGACCGTCTTCAGTGGCGAGCCGGTGACGCTCGATGGCGAGGGGAGCACCGACCCGAATGGAGACACGCTGGCATTCACCTGGAAGCAGCTCACGGGCCCCACCGTGACGCTGGATGTGAGTGACCCGGAGCGGCCGGGCTTCACCGCGCCCACCGTCCAGGTGGACACGGACCTGACGTTCGAGCTGACCGTGAGTGACGCGGAGCTCTCCGCCTCCGCCCCGGTGAAAGTCACCGTCCGGCCACGCCCCGTCGTCGTGGACGCGGGCCAGGACGCCGGCCCCGACCCTGAACCGGACGCCGGCGCTGATGCGGGCTCCGACGCGGGGACCGACGCCGGCTCCGACGCGGGGACTGACGCCGGCTCCGACGCGGGGACCGACGCCGGCTCCGTGCCCGAGCCTCCCAAGCGCCCCGGTGAACACACGGGCTGCACCAGCTTCGGGGGCGGCGCGGGGCTCGCGGGGCCGCTCGGAATGCTCGGCGTGCTGCTGCTCATGGCCCGGCGCCGGCGCCGGAGCTGACACGGCGAAGCAGCCAGGCAGGCAGGCTCGGGAAAAACCCGAGCCGCCAGTTGGGCAGGGGCGCGAGTGTCCACTACACTCGCTCCCCGCCCCATGCGACTTGCCCCCCTCTTCGCCCTGGCCGCCCTGCTGACCGTGTCCTCCGCTTCCGAGGCCGCCGTCCGGTACGACATCAAGAATCGCCGGATTGAACCGCGCCAGACGTTGGCGGGCGCGCTGCATGAGGCCCAGTTACCCGACGCCCAGGTGACCGCGGTCATCTCCGCGCTGGAAGGCGTGTTCGACTTCCGCAAGTCCCGCGTGGGAGACCAGTTCCGCATCGTCCTGCGCGATGGCGAGCTGGACTTCTTCGACTACCGCCAGAGCCTCGTCGACGAGTGGCAGGTGCGCCGCGACGGCGAGAAGTACGTGGGCAGCAAGCGCTCCATCGAAGTCGAGAAGCAGGTGTCCGTCGTCTCGCTCGAAATCCAGACGTCGCTCTACGAGGCGGCGGTGGACGCGGGCGAGGACCCGGCCATCGGCATGGTGCTGGCGGACGTGTTCGCCTGGGACATCGACTTCTACCGGGACGTGCGCAAGGGCGACACCGCGCGGGCGCTGGTGGAGAAGTTCGTCTCCAAGGGCCGCGTGCTGCGCTACGGCGAGGTGCTCGCCGCCCAGTACGTCGGCGGCCTCGTCGGCCCCAAGAAGGTCTACCGCTACGTCCTGCCGGACGGGCAGCCCAACTACTTCCAGGAGGACGGCGCCAGCGCGAAGAAGACCTTCCTCAAGAGCCCGCTGAAGTACGCGCACGTCACCAGCAAGTTCGGCTCGCGCTTCCACCCGGTGCTCCAGTACCTGAAGAACCACAACGGCGTGGACTACGGCACGCCCATCGGCACGCCCGTGTGGGCCGTGGCGGACGGCACGGTGACGCAGGCGGGCTGGGCCGGCGCGGCCGGCAACATGGTCGTCCTGCGCCACGCCAACGGCTTCGAGACGCAGTACATGCACCTGTCGAAGGTGGGTGAGGGCGTGCGCGTGGGCGCGCGCGTCAGCCAGAAGCAGGTCATCGCCTATTCGGGCAACACCGGCCGCTCCACCGGACCGCACCTGCACTTCGGCATGAAGCGCGGCGGCGGGTACACCAACCCGCTCAACCAGCAGTTCCCCCGCGCGGACCCGCTGCCCAAGACGCTCCTGCCGGACTTCCTCGCCAAGGCGCAGGAGCTCGCGGGACAGATGGAGGCCGTCTCCGTGGCCGCCGTCGCCGGACAGGCCCCCGCGGCGCCCTGAGACG
This sequence comes from Myxococcus sp. CA033, assembly GCF_013336625.1. Lineage (NCBI taxonomy): Bacteria > Pseudomonadati > Myxococcota > Myxococcia > Myxococcales > Myxococcaceae > Myxococcus > Myxococcus sp. CA033. Next base: position 1,265,536 of record NZ_JABUMU010000001.1, read on the forward strand.
GCACCGGGGCCGCCAGCGGACTACTCCCAGACGATGTCGTAGTCCGCCGCGAAGTAGCCGTGCGGCGTGCCCACGACGGTGCCCTTGCACTGGATGGCCTTCAGGGCCTCCTGGAGCACCCCTTCGTGGAACTGCACCGGCTGCATGTCGCCGTGGAAGGACAGGCGCACGTGGCGCTCGCTCAGCACGGAGTACTCCCGGCGCCCGTAGCTCACCAGCGTGGAGTAGGCGGTGGGCGCGTTGGACAGGAGGCGCTTGGGGTCGCCCTTGCCAATCAGCCGCGTCAGCGTCTGGCCCACCGTGGAGGAGAAGAAGCCCGTCACGGCGGCCGCGCCACACGCGCGCACCGCGTCCTCCTGGGAGGTGAAGCGCCCCGCCTTCGCGAGCGCGTCAGACGTGGCATACAGCAACCGGATGGCGTCCACCGCGGAGTAGGAGAAGAAGTCCACCGGTGAGCGCTTGAAGAGCGGCTCGCGCAGCCGGGCGGCCGTGTCCGGCCCCAGCTGCTTCTCCGCGAGCGTCAGCACCGCGTTGAAGATGAGGCCGCGGACCGTGTCTTCGGGCCGCACCAGCGCGAGCCGCTGGTCCAAGTCATTCTTCGGGAAGGCCATGACCGTTGATTTCTACATCAAACCGGCCTGCCAGGGGCGCCCGTTCCACGCGAGCGCTGTGGGAAAGCAGGCGGATGGGCGCGCATCGCGCTTCGCTCCTGGACGTCCCAGGTCCTTCCCAGGGAGCATCCCTCCCCTTCCTGGCTCCGCGCTTTCCCATGCGACCTCCGCCAGGGCTGCGCTACCCTGACACCCCGCATCAGCCTTCCCACCCGAAGTCACACCCGGATGGAGACCTCTCGCGACATGGCCTCTCCCGCCTCCGCTTCCCCGCAGTCCCGTCCCGCGGCGTCGAACTCGAATGACGACAGCGGCCGCACCGGGAGCGACGCGACGTCCATGCGCCGCTCGTTCCTGGACCACGTGCGCTACTCGCGTGGGAAGAACTACGAGACGTCCACCGCGCACGACCGCTTCATGGCGCTGTCCCTCGCGGTGCGAGACAGGCTGGCGGACCGCTGGGTCCGCACCGCGCGCACCTACTACGAGAAGGACGTCAAACGCGCCTACTACCTGTCCGCGGAGTACCTGCTGGGTCGGGCGCTGGGAAACAACCTGTTGAGCCTGGGCATGCACGACGCCGCGTCCGAGGCCATGCGCGAGGTGGGGGTGGACCTCACCAACCTCCTGGAGATGGAGCCGGACGCGGGCCTGGGCAACGGCGGCCTGGGGCGCCTGGCGGCGTGCTTCCTGGACTCGCTGGCGACGCTCGGCTACCCCGGCATGGGGTACGGCATCCGCTACGAGTTCGGCATCTTCACGCAGGACATCGTCAACGGCTACCAGGTGGAGCGCGCCGACGAGTGGCTCAAGTTCGGCAACCCGTGGGAAATCGTCCGGCCGGAGAAGGCGGTGCCGGTGCGCTTCTTCGGGCGGGTGGAGCACCACCAGGGTCCGGACGGCAAGCCCGTGGCGCGCTGGGTGGGTGGCAAGACGGTGGTGGGCGTCCCCTACGACACACCCATCGCCGGCTACCACAACGACACCGTCAACACCCTGCGGCTGTGGCAGGCGCGCGCGTCCGAGGAGTTCGACCTGCTGCTCTTCAACGCGGGCGACTACGAGCGCTCCGTCGTCGAGAAGAACGACTCGGAGGTCATCTCCAAGGTCCTCTATCCGAACGACGCGTTCCAGGCGGGCAAGGAGCTGCGCCTCAAGCAGCAGTACTTCTTCGTCGCGTGCTCCATCGCCGACATCGTCCGGCGCTTCCTGAAGAACCACACGGACTTCAGGGACTTCCCCAAGAAGGCGGCCATCCAGCTCAACGACACGCACCCGGCCATTGGCGTGGCGGAGCTGATGCGCGTGCTGGTGGACGAGAAGCGGCTGCCCTGGGACGAGGCCTGGTCGATTACGCAGGCGGTGTTCGGCTACACGAACCACACGCTCCTGGCGGAGGCGATGGAGAAGTGGCCGGCGACGCTGTTCGAGCGGCTCTTGCCCCGTCACCTGGAGCTCATCTACGAAATCAACCAGCGCTTCCTGCGCCAGGTGCAGATTCGCTACCCCTATGACCAGGAGAAGCAGCGGCGGATGAGCCTGGTGGAGGAGGGCCCGGAGAAGAAGATTCGCATGGCCCACCTCGCGGTGGTGGGCAGCCACAGCATCAACGGCGTGGCCGCGCTGCACACGGACCTGCTGCGCCGGGATGTGCTGCCGGACTTCGCGGCCATGTACCCGGAGCGCTTCAACAACAAGACGAACGGCGTGACGCCGCGCCGGTGGCTGGCGTGGTGCAACCCGCGCCTGTCCAAGCTGATTACCTCCCGCATCGGCGAGGGCTGGGCAACGAACCTGGACAAGCTGCGCGAATTGGAGCCGCACGCGGAGGACCCGGCCTTCCGCAAGGCGTTCCGCGAGGTGAAGCGCGCCAACAAGGAAGACCTGTCCCAGCACATCCGGGACCTCCGCTCGGTGCGGCTCAACCCCGACGCCATCTTCGACGTGCAGATAAAGCGACTGCACGAGTACAAGCGGCAGCTCCTGGACGCGGTGCACATCGTCGCGCTGTGGATGCGGGCGCGCAGGGACCCGAGCACCATCATCCACCCGCGCGCGTTCCTCTTCGGCGCCAAGGCGGCGCCGGGCTACCACCTGGCGAAGCTGACCATCCGGCTCATCAACGGCATCGCCGAGGTGGTCAACAGCGACGCGGGCACGACGGGGCTGCAAGTGGTCTTCGCCCCCAACTACCGGGTGAGCCTGGCCGAGCGCATCATCCCCGCGGCGGACGTGTCCGAGCAGATTTCGACGGCGGGCATGGAGGCCTCCGGCACGGGCAACATGAAGTTGATGCTCAACGGCGCATTGACGCTGGGCACGCTGGACGGCGCCAACGTGGAGATTCGCGAGGCGGTGGGCGACGAGAACTTCTTCCTCTTCGGCCTCACCGCCGATGAAGTGATTGCCCGCAAGCGCGCCGGCTACCGGCCGCGCGACGAGTACGAGAAGAACCTGGAGCTGCGCGAGGCGCTGGACCTCATCTCCACCGGCTTCTTCTCCCCGGAGGACCGCGCCCTCTACAAGCCGCTGGTGGACAGCCTGCTGGAAGAGGACCGCTACCTGGTGCTGGCGGACTTCGCGGCCTACGCGGCGAAGCAGGATGAAGTCGTCCGCGCCTACCAGGACGCCGAGGGCTGGACGCGCAAGTGCATCATCAACGTGGCGCGCGCCGGCATCTTCTCCTCGGACCGCACCATCAAGCAGTACGCGGAAGAAATCTGGCGCATCCAGCAGACGCCCGTGGAGCCGTAAGGCCGCGCTGCGCCCCCCGTTGACCGCTCCGGCGACGGGGGGCGACCCGCCCGTATGAAGTGAGTCGCGACGCGATGCGCAACAATTGACGCATCAATACAGCGCACCGCGCAATCACAGACAACGCAGTGCGCCAGCAAACAGACGGCTCGCCGCGTGAAGCCAACGCAGCGCGACGTGTTGACTCTGGAATCAATCCTGAGGCACTGATCTCTCGTTCTTCGGGATTCGCTCGGTCGTGGGGTTGGGCTGAGTCGCAGGGTGCCTCTGAGTGAGGCCGGCTCCCGGGGTTCTGTTCCGACGTGCATCGGTTGCAGCAGGCGTTCCTCCCAAAGCCAGGAGTCCCCCATGAAACAACAGCCGCTGTTCCTTGCAGTCCTGACGCTCGGTGTCCTGGGCGTCGTCAGTCCGGCCACCGCCGCGGAGAAGACCACCTACCCCGTCGTGTTCGCGCATGGCTTGGGAGGCTTCGACGACATCCTCGGGTACGACTACTGGGGTGACGACTACGGCACCTTCGTGGGTGACCCGTGCAACGAGCTGTTCGAGACGTCGTGCAACAGTGGCCTGAACAGCGGGCAGCGCGCCTTCGCGGCGGCGGTGCAGCCGGTGCAGAACTCCGACGTGCGCGGGCTGGACCTGGCCAATGACGTGGAGGGCTTCATGGCCACCGCGGGCTCGTCCTATGTGAATCTCGTGGGCCACTCGCAGGGTGGGCTCGACGTGCGCAAGGCCGCGCGCGTGCTGCGCGAGCGCAAGGGCTACACGGTGGTGAAGGCGCTGGTGAGCGTGTCCTCGCCTCACCGTGGCTCGCCGGTCGCCAAGTACATCCTGGACCTGGGTCCCGGCATCACCAGCGTGCTGGACGCGCTGTTCCGCTTCTACGGCGACGTCGTCTATGCCCCGGGCAATGACGGCTACGCGGCGGTGAAGGCGCTCATCTACAACGACGCGGACGCGAACGACGGGAAGACGACGGGCGCGAAGGCCTTCAACACCGCCAACCCCATCAACGCCTCCTACGCGTCCCACTACGCGTCGCTCATCACCGCGCAGCAGGGCCTGAGCGTGAACCCCGCGCTGTTCGTGGTGCGTGAGTTCCTGTTCGACATCGACGGCGACGGCGCTTGCGCCGACGACTGCGACAACGACGGCGCTGGCGGCAAGGGCGACGGCAACCGGTCCGAGCAGGATGACGACGGCCTGGTGGGCATCAACTCGCAGCAGATGGGCTACCGGCTGCGCTACACGGAGCGCCTGGGCTCGGACCTCATCGCCCAGGACTCCGCGCTGGGCTACGTGTCCAACATCAACGCGCCCAGCGCGCTGCAGTCGACCTCCATGTCCAGCGTCATCAACCAGGACCACCTGGACGTCATTGGCCTGGGGCCCGACACGTTCAGCGAGATGGAGTTCTACGCGGCCATCATCGACTACATCGCGAAGGTCGACTGACCCCGCGTTGAGTCGTCCGTCGCCGGGAGGCCCGTCATCTGGCCTCCCGGCGTTCTTCACCGTGCCCCAGGGAGTGGATTCATGCGACAGCGCACGAAGGTCTTGCTGGTGGGCACGGTGGCCGTGGCGTGTGGCGTGTTGAGCTGGGGCCTGGTCCGGCCCACCGAGGCGGTTGTCCCCGTCACGACGCCCGCCTCGCCGTCCGCTTCAGGCGCAGCCACGCGGCAAGCCCCTGTCACGGCCCGTCCCTCGGCCGTCACCGCGCCACCCGTGATGCCCTCCACTGCCCCAGCGCCCGGTGCCGTGGACGCGGAGCTGGAGGCGCTCGCGACGTCGCTGCGAGAGAAGTACGGGGCGAAGCTCCACGAGCCGTATCTCCAGATACGGATGGTGGAGGAGCTGATGCGCTTCTTCCAGGAGCGCTTCCCGGACCGCTGGGAGCAGGAGCTCTTGGCCTTCCTCAAGGCGAACTTCCCGGAGCACTACGACACGCTGGCGGCGATGCTGCGCAACCGCGTGGACTACGAGAAGTGGGTCCGGGACAGCGAGTCTTATTTGAGAGGGCTGAGCGACACGGAGCGCCGCGCGGCGACGTGGGACGCGCGCCACCGACTCTTCGGCAAGGAGAACGCCGAGCGCATCTGGGCGTCGGAGCGGAAGAACCAGGCCATCGCGGACACGCTGCGGACGCTCGGCGCGCAGGAAGGCGTGAGCCTGGAGAAGAAGCTGTCCACCTACAAGGAGCGCCTCCAGGAGGTGCACGGTGAGCAGGCCGCGGCCTATGTGGAGCGCCACCAGCAGGAGCTGATGAACCGCTTCCTGGACCTGCCCTCCGTGCAGACGGACCTGGGCGCCATGCCGGCCGACGAGCGCGCCAGGAGCCTGCGCTCGGTCCGCGAGGAGATGGGCCTGGACGACGAGGCCCTCCAGCGCTGGGACACGCTGGACCAGAGCCGGGACGCCCGCTGGGACGCGGGCGCGAAGTACATGGCGGAGCGGGAGGCGCTCGCGAAGGAGCTGTCCGGAGAGGCGCTGGAGGCGAAGCTGGTGGAGCTTCGCGCGCGCTACTTCGGCGGTGAGGCGGAGACGATTGGACAGGAAGAGGCCGGTGGCTTCCTGCGCTTCACCCGCCCCCGGCAGTGGGGACGCAACTGACGACGCCTCAGAGCGGTGAGTCTCCCCCTGTGCCAGGGACGGGAGGCTCCACCGGCAGAGGCAGCAGTGCCGGGGTCAACTGATGGCGCTGCTTGAAGCGCGTCCACTCCTCAATGAACCCCTCCAGCTCCTCGTGGCTGGGCCCCGAAAGCCCATCGCGAAGCATCCGGGTCATGAGTTCCTCCTGGGTCGGCGCCCTTCGCGGCGGGAGCTTCTCTCCAAAGCGCTCACGAAGCAGGCTGAAGGCACGGGGCACCCAGCCCGGGGGTCCGTCCAGGGTGAGCGCTGTCTCGAGCGCGCGTGCGGCCCTCAGGTCCACCTCCTTGTCCGCATGCCCCCGCAGGGCCTTGAGCATCATGGGAAGGGCCCGGTCCAGCGGAGGGCGCTCGACGAACCCCCGCGCCAGTTGCTCGCGCTGCGCGCCGGTCAACACCACGGGAGTCCTGACGCGTCCATCGTAGAACGCGCGGGCCGAGTCCCCCTCCGGCACCAGCCCGTACAACCCATCCCAGCGCGTCGCGGGATGCGCGGACACGCGCACCTGCCAGTCCACCCGCGCCGCCTCCAGATTCCCGCCCCGCCCCACGATGCGCTCCTGCGTCCACTTCTCGTGTGCGTTCCTCGCGAGCGTCACCGCGCGGCGATAGGCCTCCAGGTCATCATTGCTCGCCGGGTAGCGCGTCCCGTACGACTTCGCCACAGCGCGCCACTTGCCGGCCCTGTGCGTCAGGAACGCCACCACCGCGAGCCCTTTCTCGAAGCGAGCGGGTGCTGGACATGCCAGTTCAATCCAATGCACCTCGAGCCGTTCGCCCTGACGGGCATTCCCCTTCCACGCCTCGCGGACGCGCAGGCGCGCGACATGGCCCGATTCCCAGTCCTCCTTTTGAGCGCGCTCGCGCTCATCCTCCGGCAACGGCCATGCCTCCTCGACGTCCGCCCACACCACCCACTCGGCCTCCTCGGTCAGTCCCCAGAGCGTCTCCGGGGGAATGGGGTAGGCCTGGGCGCGAGGCCCCGGAATGAACAGCGCCGCCAACACCAGCGCCATCAACCGAGGGGCGTTCCTGAAACCCCTCTCGAAATCGGCCTCATGCATGGGTCGCTCTCCTCTCAAGTCACCGGAGGCTCTCCCATCCACGCGCGCGCGGAGTCATGCCGACCGCATGCCTCCATCATCCTTTCATCATGAGCCCGCGAGGCAATGGGCCGCGCGACGTCAGCGGTAATGCGTGGCAATCCAGTCGCCATTGATTTGTTGGATGGCGATCTCCAAATCATAGACAGCCCGCAGCACGTCCGGCCGCATGATGTCTTCCGAACGCCCCTGGAACGCGACCTTGCCGTCCCGCATCGCGATGAGGTGGTCGGAGTAGCAGGACGCGAAGTTGAGGTCGTGCAGCACCAGCACGAAGCTCTTGCCCAGCGTGTTGGCGGCCGTCCGCAGCTGCTTCATCATCGACACCGCGTGCTTCAAGTCCAGGCCGTTGAGCGGCTCGTCCAGGAGGACGTAGTCCGTGTCCTGGCAGAGCACCATGGCCACGAAGGCGCGCTGACGCTGGCCGCCCGACAGCTCGTCCAGGAACCGCGCCGAGAGCGCCTCCAGGCCCATGTGCTGAATCGCGCGCTCGACGTGCTCCTGGTCCTTCACCGTGGGCCGCCCCTTCGAGTGGGGATAGCGGCCGAACGTCACCAGCTCGCGCACCGTCAGTCGTGAGGTGAGGTGATTGTCCTGACGCAAGATGGCCAGCCGCCGGGCGAGTTCGTCTCCCGGCGTGGTGACGACGTCCAGCCCATCCACCAGCACGTTGCCGGAGGACATGGGCAACACGCGGGAAATCATCGACAGCAGCGTCGACTTGCCCGCGCCATTGGGGCCGATGATGGAGGTGATGCCACCGACGGGAAAACGCAGGGAGACGTCGTCCACGACGAGCGTAGGGCCGTAGCGCTTCGTGACGTTCTTCGCCTCGATCATCTCGGGGACTTCCTCATGAGCATCGTGATGAACACCAGCCCGCCCACGAACTCGATGATGACGCGCGGGTTGGTGTCGAAGGCGAAGACCTGCTCCAGGACGACCTGTCCGGCGACCAGGGCCACCGCGGCGACCAGCGCGGCGGCGGGCAGGATGAGCGCGTGCTTGTACGTGCGCACCAGCGCATGCGCCAGATTGGAGACCAGCAGGCCGAAGAACGTCACCGGCCCCACCAGCGCGCTCGACACCGAAACGAGGATGGCCACCAGCACCAGGGTGAGCGCCACCGTCCGCTGGTAGTCCACACCCAGGTTGATGGCCGTCTCCTTCCCCAGCACCAGGACATCGAAGGTGCGCAGCATCCGGAAGCCCAGGATGGACACGCCCAACGTCAGGAGGAACGAGACGACGAGCAGCTCCTGGTCCGGGTTGTTGAAGCTCGCGAAGAAGCGGTCCTGGAGGAAGATGAACTCGTTGGGGTCGATGAGGCGCTGGAGGAAGGACGACAGGCTCCGGAACAACACCCCCAGCACCACGCCCGTCAGGAGCACCAGGTGCAGGCTGCGCCGGGCCCCGCCGAACATCCCCCAGTACAGCAGCCCCGAGAAGGCCACCATGATGAGGACCTCCACGCCGAACAGGAGCCGGGGGTCCAGGCCCGCCACCGAGCCGGAGCCCAGGAAGAAGAGCAGGCACGTCTGGATGAGCACGTAGAGGTTGTCGAACCCGAGAATCGCGGGCGTCAGCACGCGGTTGCCCGTCACCGTCTGGAAGAGCACCGTGGAGACCGCGATGGCGTAGCCCACCAGGAGCGCCGTCGCCAGCTTCCGCCCCCGGAACGGCAGGACGAAGTCCCACTGTCCGCCCACGTCGATGAGCATGAACAGGGCCGCGCAGGCCATCGCCACGCACCCGAGGATGAACAGGGTGCGCTCGGGCCGCCTCACCACCACGAGGCCGTCAGCCGACACGGGCGTCCCTCCTCAGCAGGAGGAAGAGGAAGAGCCCGCTGCCAATGACTCCGGCGATGGTCGCCCCCGGAATCTCGTACGGGAAGCGCACCACGCGGCCGATGATGTCGCAGAGCAGGACGAAGCCCGCGCCCCCCACCGCCACCCAGGGAATGGACTTTCGAGCGTTGTCTCCCATGAACAGGCTGACGACGTTCGGCACCAGCAGCCCCAGGAAGGGAATCATTCCCACGGTGACCACCACCATCGCGGTGACCAGGGAGACGATGACGAGCCCCAGCGCGACGATGCGCGAGTAGCGCAGTCCCAGGTTGGTGGTGAAGGACTCCCCCATGCCCACGACAGTGAAGCGGTCCGCCGCCACATAGGCGCACAGCGTGAGGACCAGCGTCACCCAGAGCAGCTCGTAGCGACCGCGCAAGACGGTGGAGAAGTCGCCCGTCTTCCACGCGTTGACCGACTGGAGCAGATCGAACCGGTAGGCGAAGAAGGTCGTCACCGAATCGAAGACGCTGCCCAGCACCAGGCCCACCAGCGGCACGATGAGCACCGAGCGCATGGGGATGCGGCGCAGGATGAGCAGGAAGAGCGCCGTCCCCGCCAGGGCGAAGCAAGCCGCGACGAGCATCTTCCCGAGTACGGGAAGCTGAGGGGCCAGGGCCGTGGCGGCCAGCACTCCCAGGCTCGCGGACTCCGCCGACCCCGCCGTCGCGGGCTCCACGAAGCGATTGCGCGCGAGCATCTGCATCAACAGCCCCGCCACCCCCAGCGACGTCCCCACCAGCATGACGGCCAGGAGCCGGGGGATGCGGCTGATGACCAACACCTGGAGGGCGCGCTCGTCGGAGCTCGGCGAGAAGAGCGAGTCCCACGACACGTTGCTGACGCCAATGAACAGGCTGACCAGGGCCAGCAGGGCAATGACGGCGGCGGCGGCGATGAAGCGTTTCACGACCCGGGCAGCCTACTGGGCCCGCGCGGAGTAGGCGTCCGCAATCTGGCTCCGCAGGGCATTCACCGCCTGGATGCCACCGCCAATGAGATAGGTCGTCAGGGGGTCCAGGTAGACGACCTGCCCCGACTTCCAGGCCGTGGTCTGCTGGACCAGCTCGTTGTCGAGCACCTTCTGGGCCCCACCCTGCTGGCCCATGCCCGCGTCACGGTCAATCACGAAGAGCCAGTCGGGGTTCTTCTCCCGGATGAACTCCGAGCCGATGACCTCACCGTGCAGCGACGCGCTGAGCCCCTCGGCGGCCACCGGCACGCCGAAGTCACCGTGGATGACGCCGAAGCGCGAACCCGGACCATAGGCGCTGATGCGGCCCCCGGTGACGAGCACCACCAGCCCCTTGCCTCGGCCCGCCGTCGTCTCCTTCAGCTTCGCGATGGACTCCCGCAGCTGGGCCACCAGCGCACGGGCCTTCTCTTCCTTGCCGAAGATGCTCGCCAGCAGCTCCGTGTTGGCCACCACCGTGTCGATGTAATTCACACCGCCCATCGGCAGGTCGACGGTGGGGGCGATTTTCGACAGGCTCGCGTACTTCGCGCTGGAGCGTCCCCCGGTGATGATGAGGTCCGGCTTCGCGGCGTGGATGGCCTCGTAGTCGGGCTCGAACAGCGTCCCCATGCGCAGGTACTTCGCGTCGGCGAACGGCGCCAGATGGTGGGGGAACTGGTCACCCGCGACGCCGAGCACGCCCACTTCCAGCGCCTGCAGGATGTCCAGGGCGACCAGGTCGAAGACCACGACACGCTGGGGATTCAGCGGGACGACGGTGGTCCCCTGGCCGTGCTTGAAGGTCCGGCCTTGTGCTTCCAGCACCGCGGGGGCCTGGGCCACCGGCGCGGGCGCGGACTCCGAGGAGGAGCCGCCCTGGAGCTTCACGGCGATCGCTACGGCGGCCACCACGGCGACGACACCGAGAATCGCGAAGAGGGGAAAGGGACGCCTGTCAGGTGTGCTCACGGTTTCATCCAGCCAGTGCCCGCGGAACGGAAAGACCCAGGTCGCGGGCCGACGCCGCCTCACATACCAGTCCGTGCACGGACACGCACTACTTGATTCTGCAAATCAATATCGAAGTGTAGGCCCAGCGGGGGCGCCCGGAATGGCGCCCCCCTTCACGCCCTGACGCTCACGCCGCCTTGTTCAGCCAGGCCTCGTACGCGTGGAAGTCGTAGTCGCGACCCAGGAAGGCATGCACCAGCCTGGCCGCGTCGTCCGAACCGCCCGGCTCCAGCACCGCGCGCCGGTACGCCTGCGCGGGCTCGGGGGACAACATCCCCTGCTTCTGGAACACGGTGAAGAGGTCCTTGGCGATGACCAGCGACCACATATACGTGTAGTAGTTGGACGAGTACCCCTCCAGGTGCCCAAAGGACAGGTGGAAGTACGTGCCCTCCACGTAGGGGAACGGCGTGTACGTGCCCTGGAGTTCCCTCACCAGCGCGGTGGCGTCCAGGCCCGCCGGGTCCCTCCGGTAGATTTCCAGGCTGAGCGCCGCGTAGAACATCTGCTGGCGCACCCACAGGCCCTTGCCGAACTCCTCCGCGCTGCGCATCCGCGTCACCATCTCCGCCGGCAGCGGCTCGCCCGTCTGGTAGTGCTTCGCGAACGTCTGGAGGCTCGCCGTGTCGCGCGCCCACTCCTCCAGCATCTGCGACGGCGCCTCCACGAAGTCCCACTCCGTGCGCACGCCGGACACGCCCGCCCAGCGCGTGTGGCCGCCGAAGATGTGGTGCAGCAGGTGGCCGAACTCGTGGAGGAACGTCTCCACGTCGTCATGCTGGAGCAGCGCGGGCTCCGTGCCGGGCTTGGGGAAGTTGCACATCAGCACGCCCTCGGGCAGCCGGCGGTCGGACTTGCCACTGGTGAGGGTGAACTGCGCGGCGTGCTTGTACTTGTCCGCGCGCGGGTGCATGTCCAGGTAGAAGCGGCCCTTCACCGTGCCGCCCTCCAGCACGTCGTAGGCCTCCACGTCCGGGTGCCACACCGTGGCGTCCTGGATGCGCCGGTACGTCACGCCGAACATCCGCGCCGTCAAATCCAGCATGCCCTGCTTCACGCGCGTGTATTCGAAGTACGGGCGCACCGCCTGCGAGTCGAAGGCGTACTGCTCCGCCTTGATGCGGTCCTCCAGGTACGCCTGGTCCCACGGGTCCACGCGCGCGGCACCCGGCACGTCCCGGCGCTTGCGCTCCAGGAGCAGGGCGTAGTCGCGCTGCATGCGCGCGCCGGACGCGTCGGAAATCTTCGCGATGAAGTCCGCGGCGGCCTGCTCGTCGCGAATCATCTTGTCCTCCGTCGCGAAGGCCGCCCAGTTGCGGTAGCCCAGCAGCGTGGCCAGCTCGTGACGGCGCGCCACCATGCGCTCCAGCACGTCCGTGTTGCTGGGGTGGCCCCGCATGCGGAAGGCCCGCCACATCTGCTCGCGCGCCTTCGCGTCGCGCGAGTACGTCATGAAGGGGATGATGTCCGGATAGTCGGTGGTGATGCTCACCTGACCGTCCGCGCCCGGGGGATGGGCCCGGACGTAGTCGTCAGGCAGCCCGTCCAGCGCGGAGGGCGGCAGGGACACCGCGCGCGTGTCCTGGAGCATGTTGCGGCTGAACTCCTGGCCAATGCGGACCAGCTCATCGTTGAGCGCCTTCACCCGCGCGCGGGTGGCGTCATCGCGGTCCACGCCGGAGCGGCGGAAGTCGCGCAGCACCTTCTCCATCCATTTGCGCGTCTGCGCGTCCTGGCCGGAGAGGTCCAACGAGGCGAGCACGTCGTAGACGCCCCGGTCCATGCGGATGTCGGTGGCGAGCGTCTCCAGCTCCTGCTCGGCGGCCTCGGCGGCCTCGCGCATGGCGGCCTCCGGGTGGGAGTGCCGCGCGACGCTCGCGCGGGCCCCCGCATCGTCCAGCGAGGCCATGGCCTCGTCGTACAGCTCCAGCACCTGGACCACGTCGAAGGGGGCGCGAAGCGCCTTGAGGCGGGCGATTCCGGCGCGGGTGGCCTCCATGGCGGCTTCACCGGAGCGTCGGAACTCGGCGGGCGGACAGGTGATGAGGCGGACGGCGTCGGGGACAGGCGTTTCAGGCACGGGCTGCTCTCCTGGGCGTGCTGCTGACGGGAAGTGTGCGCCGCAAAGGTAATCCGCCCGCCGCCTCCGGGCAGCAGCCTTTGATGGCCGGACGGCACTCTGGCCGACAGTGGGCCCGCCGCGCCTGAGCCTCGGAAGACAGGGAGGCCGCCCCGGCGTACAGCCAGGACGGCCTCCCGTACCGCTCAGGATGTCCCGCGGACTACGGCCGCTCGGTCCCGCTCAGGGAGTTCTGCGGCTGGCGGCCGGTGCGAACCACGAAGTCCGCGCTGTTGTTGTTCAAATCGGAACCGTTGCCCCGGCTCGCGTCGGAGCCGCCCTCCGCCATGGTGGCCTGCGTCGACGTGGGCAGCGCCTTGCGCTCGATGCTGCCGCCCGCCGCCGGGTGGAACGGACCGGCCGCGGAGCCCTCCGGCGAGTTCGCCGTCCCCCACCCCAGCTTGTCCACCTCGATGGGCGAGGGCGTCGTCAAATTCCGGCCGATTCGGACATGGCCGCCCGCCGTCGTGGAGGCCGACAGGTCGAAGCCGGACCACGTCGCATCCGCAGCCAGCGCTCCGGTTCCGGTGTAGCCCGTGTGCGCGAGCAGGAAGTAGCCATGCGCCGGGATGACCTTGCCCGCGGGAATCACGAAAGTGCCCGTGTACGTGGAGCCGGCCGCCGACTTGTACTGCAGCATCCAGCCGCTCAGGTCCACGTCCTGGTTCGTCGGGTTGTGCAGCTCAACGAACTCGTCCGTCTGGGACGTCGCGCCACGTCCGCTGACCTCGCTGATGACCACGTGGTCCGCCACCGGGATGACCTCGTCCACCGTTACGGTGCCGTAGATCGCCGGCACCCCAGGCGCGACGACGCCGTTCTGGTCGCAGTAGACCCACGCGTCAGCGCCCGCCGGGCCGCGCGTGAAGCGGTAGCGGAAGCCGTAGAGGAAGCTCCCGTTCGTGGGAATCTGGAGGGTGGCCAACATCTCGTCGTCGTTGCCGCCGAGCGCGCCGTAGCTGGGGTTCGGCGTCGCGGGCACCCACGTCCAGGACTCCGGGGCGTTGGCGTCCGTGCCGTAGCCCAGCTCCGAGACGAGGTACGGGAAGTGGTCATTGCCCGCCGTGCTGCGCGTCGTCACCTGCGGCTCGTAGACGCGGCTGGTGACCTCATGGGAGGAGCCGCGCGCGATGACCGCCGGGAACGACTTGGGGGACTCGATGGCGCAGAACTCCACGGGCGGCTGGATGTCCACGCCGCACGTCTCGTTGGGCAGGCCCGGCGTGCCCCGGTCTCCGCCCGACAGCTCGTCGTTGGACGCGCACCAGAACCAGGAGTAGCGGCTCGCGGTGCTGCCCACCAGCTCCGAGGACAGGCTCAGGGAGCGGCCCGCCACCAGCGGGAACTCCTCGTCGTAGGTGAGGTCGTCCATCACCACGCCATTGACGCGCAGGGACAGCTGGCCCGTGCTCTCCAGCTCCAGGGCGTTCCCATAGCCGTAGTCCGCGTCCACGCCACCGTTGGTGGCGAGGTCCGGGTTGCTCGCCAGCACCAGGATGCCGCGCGCCGGCAGCACCACGGCCGCGCCCGGGCCCTTGTCCACCGAGACGGTGGTCGTGGCCGAGGAGATGAGCGAGAGGCCGTTGATGTTGAGCAGCGCGTCGGACGTGCTCGTCACTTCGATGTACTCCGTCGTGCCAGTGCTCGGGGAGGCCATGACCTCGGTGATGATGAGCGTGCGCTCTCCGGGCGCCGCCGCCGTGGTGCACGCCGCCTGGTAGCAGACGGCATCCACACCGGTGCACGCTGACGCGGTGGGCACGTAAACGCACGTCGGCTCACCGGCCAGAATCTCGCAGGTGGCCTCATACGTCACCACCTCCACGCCCGACTCGGAGCACTCGGGCGCACGGGGCGCGCACACCTGGCTGCCACACGCGCTGGGCAGGTCCAGGGAGGTGGTCGTCAGCGGGCTGGAGTTCCCCGCGCCGTCCACCACGCGCACCGCGAAGTAGTACGTGCGGCCCACCGCGAGGCCCGCGACGGTCGCCTCCTCCTGCGCTCCAGGCAGGCCCGGCGTGCCCGTGGGCACCACCACGGCCACCTCGAAGTTCGTCTCGTTCAGCGGCGCCAGGCCGTAGCGCAGCTGGTAGGACGAGGCCTGGCCCAGCTGGCCGTCGTCGCCCGTGGCGACCCAGCGCAGCCTCACAGAGTCAGCGCCCACCACGCTCGCCTCGAGCGTGGCCACCGGCGAGGGCACCTGGTCGTCGATGATGGACAGCGCCCTGGAGGCGGCCGGCAGGCTCGCGTCGGACACGGAGGCGGTCAGCGTGTAGTCCCCCTCCTGGGCCACCGAGAGCGTGGTGAAGCGCGCCACGCCCGCGACGGCCGTGGCGGTGACGTCACCGTCGAGCACACCGCCGCCCGAGAGCGAGAGCGTCACCACCGGGGCACCACTGGACGAGGTGTTGCCGAACTCGTCCTGTACGGCCACGCTCACCGCGGCGAGCACCTGGCGCACCGAAGCCGAGCCCGGTGCGGACACGAAGCCCAGCCGCGCCGGGGCAGCGGCGTCCACCGTCACCTCGCGCGCCGCCGACACCGCGAGCGCGGCGTCCGTGAAGGTGACGGTCTGCGTGCCCGCGGTGCGCAGGGCAAGGGTGAAGCCATGCTCCCCCTGGTCCGCCGCGGTGAACGTGTGGGCGGTGAGCGGCCCCGCGTTGGCATCCGTCGCCGACGGCTGCACCGTGCCCACGTAGTCGCGGGACAGGTTGTCGAAGCGGTCCCTCGCGCTGACGGAGAACACATGGGCGACACCGGCCGTCAGGGACTCTGTCACCGCCGACACGCGCAGCGCGGTGGCCACGCCGGCGCTCACCGTCACGGCCTCGGAGGCGGACAACGTCGCCTGCTGGGTGTCCACGGCGGACAGCGTGGTCGCCTGCGCCTGGGCGAACGTCACGCTGAAGACGTGCCGGCCCGCATCCGTCTCGGTGAAGGTGTACGGCCCCGGAACCGTGGCCCCGGGGTCCTGCGCCACGCTCAGCGCCACCGTGCCTCGATAGCCGGCGGCCTGATTGCCATACGCATCCACCAGCGTCACCGTCGCGCTCACCGACTGACCGGCGGCCGGAGACGCCGTCGACAGCACCAGCGACAGCGACTCCGCGTTCCCCGGGGACACCTGCGTGCTCCGGGTGATGGACAGTGCCCCGCCCACTTCCGCCACGGTGATGGAGCGCTCGCCGGCGCTCTCCAGCGTCACGCTGAACGTGAAGCGGCCCGCATCCCCGGCGGTGAACACGTGCTCGGGAGGCAGCGTGGCGCGAGGGTCGTCCGAGGCGAAGTCCACCTCGCCGGTGTAGCCCGTGACGAGGTTGCCAAAGCGGTCCCTCACGCTGAGGGTCAGCGTGTGACTGCCACCCGCCGCCGCCTGCGTCGGCAGCCCCTCCAGGTCCAGGTGGTGGGCGGCGTCGTTCGTCACCTCCACCTCCATGAAGGCCGTGAGCTGCGCGTTGGCGGTGTCGGTCGCCGTCACCCGGCGGAGGCCCATGTTGGCCAGCACGACGTCGGAGAAGACGTGGCGTCCCTGGTCCTGCGCGGTGAAGGTGTAGTCGCCGGGCAGCTCCGCCTCCGGGTCCGTGGACGTGAAGCGCACGGTGCCCGAGTAGCCCTTGGCCACGTTGTCGAAGCCGTCGAACGCCGTCACCTCCACGCTCTGTGACTGGCCGGCGATGACGGGCGCCACGAGCCCCGTGAGCGCCAGTCGGGACGCCGCTCCCGCCTCGATGACGAACTCATCGCTCTGCACCGTCAGCCCGTTGGCGCTGGCGGAGAAGCGATAGGTGCCCGCGCGGTCGATGCGCAGGTCGGAGAAGAGGGCCACGCCAGAGGCGGCGGAGACCTGCTTCGGCTCGAAGCCCGAGCCCCCCACCAACGACAGCGTCACCGGCAGGCTGGCCGTGGTGACGACCTCGCCCTGCGCGTTCTGGAGGGAGACTCGCACGCCCGCAAGCGACACGCCCGCGGTCCCATTCACCGGCTGCGTGGTGAAGGCCAGCTGCGTCACCTCGGCGTTCAGCGTCTGGAAGGACAGGCTGTTGGAGAGCGCGGAGTTGCCGCGGTTGTCCGTCACCCGCAGCGCGACATGGTACGTCTGGTTCGCGACCAGGTCGGTGACCTGCGCGGACTCGGCGGTGCCTGGCTCGGCGGGAGCATTCACGCCCCCCACCGGCGTCGCCGCGTCGAACTCCGCGTCGGTGAGGATGGGGGACAGCGAGTAGCGCAACGTCTGCGACGTCGCCCGGCCCACGCTGCCGTCATCACCCACGGCCACCCACGTCACCGTCGCCGACTCCGTGCCGAGCGTCCCCAGCGAGAGCACGGGCCGAGCGGGCGGCACGTCATCGACGACCGAGATGGCGGTGCTGCTCGCCTCCGTCAGCCCCGTCGCGCTCGCCCGGAGGTGATAGCTGCCCTCCGTGCTCACCCGCAGCCCGGTGAAGCGAGCCACGCCCTCCACTGGCGCGACCTCCTGAACCCCGGAGAGGTCGCCTGTTTCCACCAGCGACACCGCCACGGGAGGAGCCCCCACCGCCGAGAGGTTTCCAAAGGCATCCCGCAGGGACACCTCCACCGGAGACAACACGGCGCTCGTCGAGGCCGACGCGGGCACCTGGGTGAACACCAGCGCCGACGCCTCCCCCGCCACCACGCCCACGTCCTGCTGGGCGCGCAGCGCGGCGACACTCGCGTCCTGAAGAGTGACCTGATGGCTGCCCGCGCGCTTGAGGACAACCCCCGTGAAGGTGAAGCGCCCCGCATCCGTCTGGGTGAAGGCATGGGGCCCGGGCAGCGAGGCCGTGGCATCCGTGGAACTCACGGACAGCGTGCCGGTGTAGTTCGTGGCCACGTTGTCGAAGGCGTCACGCACCGTCACCTGCGCCGAGCGCGCCGCGCCCGCGACGGCGGTGGACTCCAGCCCGTCGATGTCCAGCGAGGCCGCCGCGGCCGGAGCCACGGAGAACTCGGTGCTCGTCGCATCTTCCATCCCCGCCGCCGACGCCTTGAGCTGGAAGTTCGCGCCGGCCTTCTTCAGCACCACGTCCGTGAAGCTCGCCGTGCCACCCACCGGCGTCACCGTGAGCGTGCCCTCCAGCGCGACATCCCCCGGGTTCGCCGCCAGGGACAACGTCACCGCCGCCGTCGCGCCCAGGACGGGACGACCTTGAGCGTCGCGGAAGCGCACGTTCAGGCCGGTGATGGGCGCGCCCGCCGTGGACTCCACCGGCGCGGGGATGAACTCCAGCCGCGTGGCCACCAGCGCGACGAAGTTGAACGAGGGCCGGGAGGCCAACACCACCGCGCCCCCTTCGGCCGCGACGGAGACCGTCACCCGCTTGGTCCCCGCGTGGGCCGTCACCACGGTCGCCACGGCGACGCCCTGGCTGTTCGTCTGTCCCGGCTGCAGCACCAGGTTGCCGTCGCCCTCCACCGCCACCGTCACCGTGCGCCCCGCGAGCGCGGTGCCGTTCTTGCTCTTCACTGTGACAGTGACCGTGCCCTGGTCCGCGCCGTCCGCCAGCACGTCCCTCGCCGGCGTCAGGACCACCGTGGATGCGGTGGCGTCCGGCAACGTCGAGGGCGTGGGCAGGGGCTGCGGATCCGGGTCATCACCACAGCCAACGAACAGGCCAAGACACAGCGCGGCCAGCCCGAGGAGTCGGGCTGACGGGGCAAGGCGTACGGACATGCGGATCTCCGGGATGCGAGCTGTCCCCCCCAGGGAAGACTCCACTCGCGGGTTGCAATGCCTTGTACCAGACATCGCCACCCGCCACGTAGACCCAGGCCACAAGTTTGCAATTACAACAAATTTCACAGAGGAGGTCGTGAGCACCCCATCCCCCTCTGTGTCGGGCTACATCCCAATGGCCGCCATGAGCGCGGCGCCGCCCAGCAGGGACTGGCCGCCATCGCAGACCATGATGGAGCCGGTGATGTAGGACGCGGCCTCCGAGGACAGGAAGAGGGCCAGCCGCGAGATGTCCGCCTTGGTGCCGAAGCGCTGGAGCGGCAGGGCCTGGGCGAGCTTCTGGTGGCCCTCCTCGCTGGGGGCCAGGCGGCGCATGCCCTCGGTGTCCTCGATGGGGCCGGGGGTAATCGCGTTGACGCGCACGCCGGCGCCGCCCCACTCGAGCGCCAGCACGCGGGTGAGCATGTCCACGCCGGCCTTTGCGGCGCACACATGGGCCTGCATGGCCATGGGCAGGTAGGCCTGGGGCGCGGAGATGTTGATGATGCTGGCGCCGGGCTTGCGCAGGTGTTCGAAGCCGGCGCGACAGAGGTTGAAGGTGCCCAGCACGTCGATGTCCATGACGGCCTTGAAGCCGTTGGAGGACATGCCCAGGGCCGGTGCGGGGAAGTTGCCGGCGGCGCCACAGATGAGGATGTCCATCTCACCGTACGCGTCGCGCACCGTCTGGAGCGCCTTCTCCACGGAGGCGTAGTCGCGCACGTCCGCGGCCACCCCCATGGCGGTGCCGTGGGCCTGGAGGCCCTTCACCGCGCCCTCCAATTTCTCCACATTGCGACCGTTGATGGCCACCTTGGCCCCCGCCTTCACGAACGCCTCGGCGATGCCGAGGTTGATGCCGCTGCTGCCGCCCGAGATGAACGCCACCTTGCCCGCCAGCAGCCCGTCCTTGAACACGCCTTCAGCCATGACTCGTCTCCTGTGGAAGCAACCGGGCGGCGACTTGACCAGAACCTGCCGCACTGCGTCCACGGGCGCGTGAGGACGGGCGCGATGGCAGCCTCGCTGTGGTAGAGGGCGGACATGCGCCGTCGTCCTGAAATCCTCGCCCCCGCTGGAGACCTCGACTCGATGAAGGCCGCGCTGGCCAGTGGCGCGGACGCCATCTATTTCGGGCTGGACGAGGGCTTCAACGCGAGGGCCCGGGCGGAGAACTTCTCGCTCGCCACCCTGTCGGAGACGCTGGCGCTGGTGCACCGCGCGGGCGCGCGCGCGTTCCTGACGATGAACACGCTGGTGTTCGAGCCGGAGCTGCCGGTGGTGGAGGACATCCTGCGGCGTGTGGCCGCGGCGGGCGTGGACGCGCTCATCGTCCAGGACCCCGCCATCGCGCTGGTGGCTCGCGCGGTGTGTCCCCAGATGGAGGTTCATGCCTCCACGCAGATGACGATTTCGAGCGCGGAGGGTGCGCGCTTCGCTCGCGGATTGGGTGCCACGCGAATCGTCGTGCCGCGTGAGCTGTCGGTGGCGGAGATTGGACGGCTGGCGGCGGAGACGGACATCGAGCTGGAGGTGTTCATCCACGGCGCGCTCTGCATGTCCTGGAGCGGCCAGTGCCTTACGAGTGAGGCGTGGGGTGGGCGCTCGGCGAACCGGGGACAGTGCGCGCAGTCCTGTCGGCTGCCGTATGACCTGGTGGTGGATGGACAGACAAAGGACCTGGGCGACGTGCGCTACCTGCTCAGCCCCAAGGACCTGGCCGGTGTCATGGCGGTGCCGAAGCTGATTGAGATTGGCGTGCACTCGCTGAAGATTGAAGGCCGGCAGAAGGGGCCTCAGTACGTGGCCACGGCGGTGCAGGGTTATCGACGCTGGGTGGACGGTGTGTCGGCGGGCAAGGCGGACACGGGTGCGCTGCGCAAGGACCTGGCCGACATGACGCTGTCGTACAGCCGGGGCTTCTCGCACGGCTTCTTCGCGGGCTCGGACCACCAGACGCTGGTGGAGGGGCGCTTCCCCAAACACCGAGGCGCGTACCTGGGCGTGGTGGAAGCGGTGCAGGGCCGCGACGTGCTCGTGGCGGAGGACCCGGAGGGACGTCCATGGACGGGCGGGCTGGGGCAGGACGACGCGCGGACGAAGTCGGAGGCGCCGCAGGGCAAGGTATCTTCGCCGCTGGAGGGCGATGCGCCGGTGGCCGCGGAGCTGTCCCCTCGCCCGGGCATGGGCGTGGTGTTCGACGACGGGCACCCGGAGGACAAGCACGAGGCGGGCGGACCGCTGTTCCGCGTCGAGCGCACGAGTCACGGCTGGGTGCTGGGCTTCGGCAATCCCGGGCCGGACATGGGGCGGGTGGCGCGCGGGCAGCGCGTCTGGGTGACGAGTGATCCTTCCCTGGCGAAGCACACGGAGGAGCTGCTGGCGCAGGGTGAGCCCGAGGGCCGTGTCCCGCTGGCGCTGACGGTGTCGGGGACGGCGGGAGGACCGCTGGTGGTGACGGGTACGGCGCGGGGAGGCCACGTGGCCACGGCGTCGAGCACGGTGCCGCTCGCGCAGTCTCGCGGGGGTGGGATGGACGCGGCGCTGCTGAAGGACAAGCTGGCGGCGCTGGGTGGCACTTCGTTCCACCTGACGGAGCTGGACACGACGGCGCTGGGGTCGGGGCTGCATCTGCCGGTGTCGGAGCTGAAGGCGCTGCGTCGCTCGCTGGTGGCGGAGCTGACGGAGGCGGTGTCTCGGGGACCGGCGCGCACGGTGCGGGAGACGGCGGTGCTGGAGGAGGTGCGGGCCTCGCAGCGCGAGCGCGTGGTCGCGTCACCGGTGGCTGACAGTGCGTTGCTGTTGCCGCTGTGTCGGACGGACGAGCAGCTCGAGGCGGTGATTGCGGCGGGGCTGCCGGAGGTGGAGCTGGATTGGATGGAGTTGGTGGGGCTCCAGCGGGCAGTGGAGCGGGCGCGGGCGGCGGGGCTGCGCGTGACGATTGCGACGGTGCGGGTGCAGAAGCCCGGCGAGGAGGGCTACGACGCGCGCATCGCGAAGCTGAAGCCGGACGCGGTGCTGGCGCGGCACTGGGGCGCGATGATGCACTTCCTGGAGCGGCCCTTTGCGCCGAGGGAGTCACGGCCGGCGCTGCACGGGGATTTCTCGCTCAACGTGACCAACTCCGTGACGGCGCTGCATCTGTTGGGGCTGGGGTTGGACACGCTCACGTTCGCGCATGATTTGGACGCGGTGCAGTTGGGGGCCATGCTGGAGCACCTGCCCGCCGAGCGTTTCGCGGTGACGGTGCACCACCACATCTCGACGTTCCACACGGAGCACTGCGTGTATTCGCACACGCTGTCGCATGGGCGCGATTTCAAGAGCTGTGGACGCCCGTGCGAGAAGCACCGGTTGTCGTTGAGGGACCACAAGGGCCTGGAGCATCCGGTGGTGGTGGACGTGGGCTGCCGCAACACGGTGTTCAACGCGCAGGCGCAGAGCGCGGCGTCACTGGTGCCATCGCTGCTGGCGCGAGGAGTGAAGCGTTTCCGGGTGGAGTTCGTCCGGGAGTCGCGCGAGGAGGCCACGCGTGTCCTGGGGGCGTATCAGGAGCTGCTCGCGGGCCGCATCTCTCCGGCGGAGACAGTGCGCCGCGCGGCGGTTCATGAGCAGTTCGGTGTGACGAAGGGGACCATGAAGGTCCTCAACCCCACGTTCACCGTCCAGCGCTGAGCTGGGACGAGGCGGCGAGCGAAACGGTCCGGTGTGGTTGCGGCAAGGGCTTTCGCCGAAGCGTTCAGCGAGGGGCGCTACTCCCGGGGCTCACGCTTCCCCGTCGGGTCCAGCGACGGAGTCACGGGAAAGGCGAAGCACGGCACGGAAGACATCGTCCAGCGCGGCGGTGTCGAGGCCGTCCCGCTCGGCCCACTGGCGTCGGGTCTCCATCATGGAGGACTCACGCTCCGCATCGGGAAACGGCAAGCCGTGCGCCGACTTCACACGGGCCGCCTCTTGAACGAGGCGTGCGCGCCGAGCGAGCAAGGACACGAGTTCGCGGTCGACACTGTCGATGCGCTCTCGAACCCCCAGGAGCGCGGGGGGTGCGGACTCAGGCGTCGGACTCGCGGCCCCTGCTTGTGGTTCGAGTCCCTGATGGAGCTGAGTGAGTGCATCCATCAACCGGACACGGGCCTCTCGCGCATACGGGTTCTCCGTCTGCACGACGGCGAACAGGTGTGGCACCTCCAGCCGTGCGTACTCTTCAAGCCGAGCCATGGGCTGGAAGCTGGGAGGCGCGAAGGGCAGGTCTCTGCCCGCCCCTGCCTTCACAAGTCCGTGGGCCAGGAAGAACGTAAGCACATGGGTGCGGGACATCAGCTCGTCATGGGCCTCGGGCGACATCTCCGTCACCTCGCAGCCCAGGAGTTCGAACAGCGCACGGGTGCGGCGCACGGCCTCTGGGTGGAGAGTGTTCGGACACACCACGGTGCGCCGAGTATCGCCACGCGCGAGGCTCGCGGGGCCGAAGAGCGGATGCGTGCCCACCCAGGGAATGTCACGACCCAGCACGGAGGCGAGCACCTGCACCGGCCGCACCTTCACGCTGCCCACGTCGATGACGAGGTGGGAAGGCGACAGAATGGGGCGCAGCGTCGTCAGCGCCTCGCGCATGACAGAGACAGGCATCGCCAGTACGAGGACCGTGGAGCGCGCGGCCAGCTCCGCGAGCGAACGTACCTGCAGCTTTGGAGGGACCTCGTCCTGCCTCGGGTCAAACACGCTGTGCGGCACGCCCGCGTCGGACAGCAGCCCCGAGAGGGCGCGACCGAAGCGCCCATAACCCAGCAACCCAACCGTCTCCGTCATGCCGTGGGACTCCCGAGACTCGACTTCACGGGAATCCTCGCACTGCGAGAGCAGCGGGTGGAAGCCCCTCGTGAGAGGGGCGGGCTCACCGGCCCACGAATTTCGCGGGGCGACGCTCGGCGAACGCGGAGAAGGCTTCTGCGAGGTCGTGGGATTGGAGGAACGCGGAGTTCCACACGGCGACGTAGCGCAGGCCGTCCGACGTGGACTTGTCCGCGCAGTATTCCATCACCTGCTTGGCGCCCTGGACGACGAGGGGCGGGTTCTCGGCGATGCGTCGCGCGGTGGCGCGGGCCTGGGTGAGCAGTTCCTCGGCCGACGGGAAGACCTCGTTGACGAGTCCCATGCGGAGGGCGCGCTCGGCATCCACGTCGCCACCGGTGTAGGCCAGCTCGCGAGTGTGTCCCTCGCCGATGATGCGCGGCAGGCGATTGAGAGCGCCCAGGTCCGCGACGATGCCGACCTTCACTTCGCGCAGGGAGAACTTCGCGTCGCGGGAGCAGTAGCGGAAGTCACACGCGGCGATGAGGTCCATGCCACCGCCGATGCACCAGCCATGCACGGCGGCGATGAACGGCTTGCGACAGCGGGCAATGCCTTCGGTGGACTGCTGCATGTCGCCAATCAGCTTCAGGAGCTTCGTGCGCTCCTGGGCGAGGTTGTTGTCACCGGTGAGCAGCGGCCCCAGGGACTCCATCATCCCCATCAGGTCCAGGCCATAGGTGAAGTGGTCCCCGTTGCCCCGGACGAGCACCACTCGCACGGATTCATCCTCGTCGAGCGCGCGAATGGCCTCGGGCATCTCCCGCCAGAAGTCCGGGCCCATGGCGTTGCCACGACCGGGGCCCAGGAGAATCACTTCGGCGACTCCATCCGCCTTCTCGATCCGCAGCGACTTGTAGGTGGTGTCCATGACGGCCTCCCGCGTGAGTGGGCGAACCGTACCTCACCCACGCGGAAGCGGCGTGGTGCCGAAGCACCCCACCGTCACCCGAACTCCACCACCCGCATCCCAAACAACCGGTCCACCGCCAGCAGCAGGTCGTCATGCACCTGCACCTTGAGCGACGTGTTCCCGATGAGCGCCTCCGCCTCACCGTGGAACAACACACTCACGGCCACCGGCGTGGCACCGGCGAACTTCTTCGCCAGCTCATGCAGCTTCGCCACGCGGTCTTCCGTCAGCAGGTCTGCCGGCACGCGCAGCTCCAGCCGCTTGGTGCGCTTCTCACGCACCTCCTTCAGGCTCTGGATGTCGTCGACAATCAGCTCCGGCGTGGGCGAGTCCTCGTCCCGCTGGCTGATCTGCACCGTCCCCGTCACCAGAATCGGGTCGTCCGACTTGAGCAGGTGCTCCCAGTTCTCGAACCCCGGCTTGGGCCCCTGCTTCGCCCACTTGCCATCCCGCCCCATGACGTTGCGCGTGCCGTCCTTGCCCGGGAAGCACACCAGCTCAATCGACCCGGACAGGTCTTCAATCGTCACCCACGCCATGCGCTTGCCCGTCTTCGTGGGCCGCTCGCGCAGCACCGTGACGACGCCCGCCACCGTGAGCTTGTCGTCCTTGCGCGCGCGCTGCACCGACGTAATCGGCTTCGCGTAGCGCTTGAGCTCCTTGTCGTACTGATGCAGCGGATGGCCAGACACGTAGAAGCCGATGGCCTCCTTCTCCAGCGCCAGCCGCTCCTTCTCCGACCACTCCTCCACCACGACGTAGTCGTCCTTCATCGCGGCGCCGCCCGAAGCGGGCCCCGCGAGCATGCCAAACAACGAGCTCTGCCCCGCCGCCTTGTCCTTCTGGCTGGACGAGCCGCGGTTCATCGCCCGCTCAATCGTGTCGAACACCTGCCGACGCGGACGCTTCTCGAAGTCGAACGAGCCCGCCTTCACCAGCGCTTCCAACACCTTCTTGTTGACGCGCCGGCTGTCCACGCGCTCGCAGAAGTCGAAGAGACTCTTGAAGGAGCCGTCCTTGCGCGCATCCAGGATGGACTCGATGGCGCCCTCGCCCACGCCCTTGATGGCGCCCAACCCGAAACGAATCTTCCCCTCCACCGCGCCGAACTGGAGGTCGGACTGATTCACGTCCGGCGGCAACACCTGGAGGCCCGACTCGCGCGCCTCACCAATGTGCTTCACCACCTTGTCCGTGTTGTCCTTCTCGCTGGAGAGAAGGGCCGCCATGAACTCACAGGGGTAATGCGCCTTCAGCCACGCGGTGTGAATCGTGACGAGTCCGTACGCCGCCGAGTGGCTCTTGTTGAAGCCGTACTCAGCGAACTTCTCCATCAGGTCGAAGATTTCGCCAGCGACCTTCAGGTCGACGCTGTTCTTCGCGCAGCCCTCGAGGAAGCCGGCCCGCTCGGCCTGCATGACCTCGGCCTTCTTCTTGCCCATGGCGCGGCGAAGCAGGTCCGCGCGGCCCAGGGTGTACCCACCCAGGACCTGCGAAATCTGCATCACCTGCTCCTGGTACACGATGACGCCGTACGTGTCCTTGAGCACCGGCTCCAGCGCGGGATGCGGATACGACACCTTCTCCCGGCCGTGCTTGCGGTTGATGAAGACGTCCACCATGCCGGAGTCCAGAGGACCCGGGCGATAGAGCGCGCCCGCGGCGATGACGTCTTCGAAGCAGGACGGCTTGAGCTTCACCACCATTTCCGTGAAGCCACTCGACTCCATCTGGAAGACGCCGGCCGTGTCGCCCTTGGCCATCAACTCCCAGACCTTGTCGTCATTCAGCGGAATCTCATGCCGCGGAATGTCCTTCTCGTGGTTGCGCTTCACCAAATCCAGCGCGTGCTGGATGACGGTGAGGGTCTTCAGGCCGAGGAAGTCGAACTTCACCAGGCCCGCCGCCTCCACCTCGTCCTTGGCGAACTGGGTGATGAGCGTCTTCTCACCCGGCGGCTGGTAGACGGGCACGAACTCCCACAGCGGCTTGTCGGCGATGACCACGCCGGCCGCGTGCATGCCCGGCTGGCGGTGCAGGCCCTCCAGCGCGAGCGCGATCTCCAGCACGTCCTTCGTGGTGACGGGCCGCCCCTCCACTTCACCGATGTTGGAGGGCTTCTCCATCATCTCCTTGAGGCGAGGCTCCATCTCGATGGCCTCCTTCAAGGTGATGTTGAGGACTTCCGGCACCAATTTCGCGATGCGGTCACCTTCGCTGAAGGGCAGCGCGAACACGCGACACACGTCGCGCAGCACGCTCTTCGCCTTCAGTGAGCCGAAGGTGATGATCTGCCCCACGTTCATCTCGCCGTACTTGCGGCCGACGTACTGGATGACCTCGTCCCGCCGGTCCTGGCAGAAGTCGATATCGAAGTCGGGCATCGACACGCGCTCCGGATTCAGGAAGCGCTCGAACAGGAGGTTGTACGGAATCGGGTCCACGTCGGTGATGCGCAGCGCGTACGCGACGAGGCTGCCGGCGCCGGAGCCACGGCCCGGGCCCACGGGGATGCCCATCTTCTTCGCCCAGTTGATGAAGTCCTGGACGATGAGGAAGTAGCCGCTGAACCCCATCTTCTGGATGACGCCCAACTCCAGCGTCAGGCGCGCCTGGTACTCCTCCCGGTCGATGGGATAGCTGACGGTGGCCGCCAGTTCGATGAAGCGCTCGCGCAGGCCCTCGTAGGCCAGCTCCGACATGAAGCTGTCCGGCGTGTGGCTGTCCGGCACCTTGAACGTGGGCAGCATGGGCTTGCCCAGCTTCAGCTCCAGGTTGCACTGCTCGGCGATGCGCTGCGTGTTGTGGACGGCCTCCGGAATCTCCTTGAAGAACTCCAGCATCTCCGTGGGGCTGGTGACGTAGAGCTTGTCCGTGGCGTGCTTCATCCGCTTGCTGTCCGCCAGCGTCTTGCCGCTGGCGATGCACATCAGCAGCTCGTGCGCGCGCGCGTCCTCGCGCTTGATGTAGTGCGCGTCCGCGGTGGCGCACAGCGGGATGTCCATGTCCCGCGACAGCTGCATCAGGTTCACGTTCGCCTTGTCCTGCTCAGGCATCCCGTTGGACTGCACTTCGAGGAAGAAGTGCCCGGGCTCGAAGATGTCCTTGTACTCCTGGGCCGCGCGGCGGGCGTGGTCCATGTCCCCACGGAAGCACGCGCTCGTCACCTCACCACCCAGGCACGCCGTCAGCGCGAAGAGCCCCTTGCTGTGGTCCGCGAGCACCTTCTTGTCGATGCGCGGGTGGTAGTAGAAGCCCTGCATGTACGCGGTCGAGGACAGGTAGCGCAGGTTCGCGTAGCCCTCCGCGTTCTTCGCCACCAGGATGAGGTGGTGGTTGACCTTCTCCGAGCGGTCCTCGCGACCCTTGGCGCCCGCGACGTACGCCTCCATGCCGAGGATGGGCTTGATGCCCGCGTCCTTCGCCTTCTTGTAGAAGTCGATGGCTCCGAACATGTTGCCGTGGTCCGTCACGGCGACACTCGACATCCCCTTCTCCTTCACCGTCTTGATGAGGTCCTTCATCCGGATGGCCCCATCGAGCAGTGAGTAGAGCGTGTGCAGGTGGAGGTGGGTAAAGGACATGGCCCGAACACTACGTTCGGCCCCGGCCTCCCGCTACTCTCTCGAACGCGTCAGGGTGGCCCGTCCCACAGGCCGAGAAATCGGCCTCGAAAGTCGTTCTGTCGGGAGCGGAAAGGCGGGGCGCGGCCCGAAATCGGGGCCCCCAGGGCCGGTGGGCCGGGCTCTCCCTCCAGCCGTCCAGGCGGGCGCACCCGGGGCGAAACTCCAGGGCCGGGGGGCTTCACACTTCTTCACGCCCGGTACAAGCGCCCGAAAAAGCGGCCCGGCACATTGGGCAACATCGCCAACACGGCGAAGCCACCCGGGCCCGCGTCGGGCCCCGCATTCGGAGAGAGTCCCATGATGAAGAAGCTCGCCATCGCCGGTTCCGCCGTCGTCGCCGTCGTCCTGCTCAGCGGTTTCGCCTTCCGCGGCGGCCACCACGGCTGGGGCCACAACCCCGAGCGCATCAAGCAGATGGTGTCGTGGAAGCTGAACGACAAGCTGGACGACATCGACGCGACGGACGCCCAGCGCAAGTCCATCAACGCCGTGAAGGACCGCCTCCTCGACGAGGGCGCGAAGCTCGCGAAGGAGCAGCACGCGGTGCGCTCGGAGGTCGTCACCCAGCTCGAGTCCACCACGCCCGACGCGCAGAAGCTCCACGCGCTGGTGGACGAGCGCATCGACGCGATGCGCGCGTTTGCCCACCAGGCGACGGATGCCGCGCTGGAGGTCCACGGCACGCTGACGCCGGAGCAGCGCAAGGAGCTGGCCACGGAGTTCCGTGAGCGCACCGGAATGGAGTGAGAAGCCCCCTCGGTGCCCGTCCCCCACTCAACGCCCACCCATGACCATGGGTGGGAATGGGTAGGCGACGGGGAGCGTCACGCATAGGTTGAAGGTGTGAGATACACCGACTACGCGCAACGCATCCGTTCGTTCGAGAACCTTGGAGAAGTGGCCGAGTACGGCCAGGTCCTGGAGGGCGGACAGCCCTACCCGCTCTTCCGCATCACCGTGCCGGGAGAGCGTTGGCTGGTCATCACCTCGGGGTTCCACGGGGAAGAGCCCGCGGGTCCGCTCACCCTGGCCGAGCGCTTCCCCGAAGTGGTGGCCTATGCCCGGCAACGCGGCGTGGGCCTGCGCGTGTATCCATGTATCAACCCCTCCGGCTTCGAGGACGGCACCCGCTACAACCGCTCCGGAGAGAAGCCCAACAACGACTTCCTTCGCTATGAAGTGGCGCCCGGTGAGTGGCGGGGTGAGCTGAACGAGGGGCAGGACCACCTGCGCTGGGCCCTCTACGACGGCGGGCCCAAGGAGACGCGACTGGTGCGCTCGGACCTGTCGCGCTTCCGGGCGCCGAACGCGGCGCTGGATATCCACCAGGACAACTACCTGGGCGGCGCCGCGACGTACGCGTACACCTTCGGAGACAAGGCCTTCTACCGCCCCTTCGTCGAGGCCTCGTCCAAACACGCGACGGTGGTGCGCAACCAGAAGGTCGACGAGCAGAACATCACCGACGACGACGGGCTCATCGTCTACCACGACGGCAGCGTCACGGACTGGTACGCGCGCCAGGGCGTGCCCTACACGGCGACGCTGGAGACCACCACGCCCATGAGCATGGAGGCGTGCCACGCGGTGAACCTCATCTGGATTCGAGGCTTCATCGACCTGGCCGCGCGCACGGGACGCTGACCGGGGACGGAACGCGCCGAGGACACTCAGCCGCCCTCGTCTCCTCCGTCGTCGTCACCGCCGCCATCGTCGTCTCCGCCGAGGTCGTCCTCACGCAGGACGAACTCGCGCTCCAGTTCCTCGCCCTGGCGGACGCAGACCTCTTCCTCCACTTCCTCGAGACCGTCCGCCTTGACCTCCAGCGTGTAGCACCCCTCGGGAAGAGGACCGACGCGCACCTCTCCGCTCGACGCGTCCATCTCCAGTTCGTCCAGCGCGGTCCCCTCCACCTCCACCTCGCCACGCGGTGGCACGTTGCCAGCGCTGTCTCGCAGGCGAACGGTGATGAAGGCGCCCAGGGGCGCGTCGATGTCACCCAGTTCGGTGATGCGCGCGCCTTGCGCCACCACCTTCGTGCGGGCCGCGCGGGTGCGCGAGGCCACCAGGAACAACTCCACGGAGGTGGCCGGCACGCCGCCGAGTTCGAAGCGTCCGTCCGACGACACACGCGCCCTCAACTCGGGCTGGCCCAGCACGCTCACCACCGCCACGTCGGCCTCGGCGCCGAGGATTCGCCCGCGCACGGTACCCGCCTCCAGCGGCCCGTTGTTGAAGCCACCACACGCCCCCATCAGGGCCAGGCCCGCCCACGCCAGGGGCATCACGCGTCTCGGAGCACGCATCAGAAGCGATATCCTCCGCCCAGAAACAGGCCACCAAAACCCACCGCGCGAGTGCGCCCGTCCACGGGGACGTAGGCCCAGAGAAGCTGGCCCTTCGCCTCCAATACAAACCTCGTCCCCAGACGCCATGACACTCCCGCCATCCAGCCAGGCCACACCGTGAGGTAGCGCTCGTCCTGGCTCAACAGGTCCAACTGGAAGGAGCGCTCCAACCACAAGGCGGCCACACGAGGCCCCGTGGACAACCCCAGCCGACCCCATTGCCACGAGGGTCCCACCGTCACGCCCAGCATCAACACCCGATGGCGCACGGGCACCGTTCCGCCCACGTCGAGCAGCAGCGCCCGACGCCCCTGCCCCGCGGCCAGGTCCACGCCCACGTCGAGCCGCTGCTCCAGCAGCACGCCCCCCAGACGCAGCCCCACGCCCGCCAGCGCCGTGGGCGGAAGCACCTCGCGGCGGCTGCGCGCGTCGAGGAAGCCCAGGGCGCCGACTTCCAGGGCCACCGTGCGCTGGGGGCCGGGCGACACCTCGCGCAGCAGCGAGTCCAGCGCCCGGCGCTCCCCCGCTCGCAGCGCCACGGTGTCTTCCCACAGCAGCTGGCCACCCTTGTGGAGGCCCAGCTTCCGGCTTCCCTCCGGCAAGGCCACGCCGCCTGGAAGCTCGCCCGCGTCCACGCCATCCACCTTGAGCGTGAAGCCCTCCAGGCGAGGACTGTAGGAGAAGACCTCCGGCTGCCCGGGCTGGGTCAACGCGCCCGCGAGCAGCACCGGGTCCGCGCCCACTTCCGTCATCCGTGCGCTCGGGCGCTGCCGGCCCTCCGTATAGGTCCACGTGTGGCGGCGCGCCCAGTCATGCGCCTCGGTCGCACTCACCGCGCCATCCCGGTTGCGGTCCCCTCGGCCGTCGAGCGACTGGACGAAGAAGTGCGTGTAGATGTCATTGGCGAGCGCATCGTCCTCGCGCGCCGTTTCGCCCCAGTCGCTGGCGGACAGGACGAGCGAGGCGCGGCTGTCCTCTTCCAGCGGACGCGGTGGGAACGCCCCCTTGGTGCGCTCCAATTCCTCGAGCACCGCCGGGGGAAGGAGCGACTTGCCCGTGCCGCTGTGACACGTGGCCAGCACCAGCACCCGTCGCCTGGAGCCCAGCTGCTCCAACTCCCGCTCCAGCGCCGCCATCTCCAGCCCCGTGCCCTGCACGTCCCGGAAGCGCGTGTCGCGCATCACCAGGTAGCGCTGGAGGTCACCCCGTGCATCCCGCGCGAGCGTGCCATGGCCGGAGACGTAGATGACCACCACGTCCTTCGGGTTCCAGGGCCGTGCGGCCAGCGTCCGCAGCGCCTGCAGCACCGCCGCGCGCGTCGTCTGCTCCGGACGCGTCAGCACCGTCACCGAGCGGAAGCCGCCGCGTCGCGGGTCCGCCAGCACACGCCCCAGGTCCTCCGCGTCCTTGCCCGGGTAGCGCAGCCCGTGCCAGGAGGCGTCCTCATACTGATTGATGCCGATGAGCAGCGCATGCCGCTCGCCCTCATGCGCCGACGCCAGCTCCGCCGAATCCAGGCGCACGCGCACCGCCCGCCCCTTCTCGCCCACGCTCGCCGCACCGCACGCGCAGAGCGACGCGAAGGCAAGCCACAGGACGACGCGGAAGCAGGGACGACTCACGAAGGCACGCTCAGGGGGCAACATACCCCGGCTCCACCCGCAGCCGGAGCCTCGCCTGGGCGGCTTCCTCGGGTACCCTGCTTTGAGTGAGGGCCGTGTCCCGCTCGGCCGCCGAGCGAGGCCCCCGTGGCCACGCGGCCAGCACCAGCACCCGTGGACCGTGCTCCCCGGCCAGGGACACACCCGCCAGTTCGCCTGCTTCCTTCAGGTCGTGCGTCCCCGCCTCCAACGTGTAGCCGCCCAGCATCTGCGCGGGACCCTCCGGGGACTCCAGTACGAGCATCGCGTCGGAGACCTCGCTGGCGCGATAGCGCACCAGGACCACGGCCTCGGGAGGAAGCAAGGCGTCCTCCGTCACCGCGTGCAACGTCCCGTCCGGCAGGCGCGCCACGGCGGTCAGCTCCAGGGACATCGGCGCGACACCCTTCAGTCGCCACGAGCGGTCCTCGTGCTCCTTCGACGCCAACGGGGGGAGCACGGCGATGGCGACCACGGCCGCGGCGGCCACCGCCAGGGCTCCCGCGAGCCACGCGCGTCGTGGCGTCCCGAGGCGACGGCGCAGGCGAGCCCACCCCACCGCGTCCTCGCGCGGGGTGGACATCGAGCCCAGCGCCTCATCCGCCAACGACTCCACGCCGAACGCGTCGTCCTCGTCGCTCCGTTCGAGGAACGCCTCGCACACCTCACAGGGCTGGGACAGATGCGTGGAGAAGTACGCCACCTCTTCGGGCGACTTGTCGCGCAGGGCCTTCCAGCTCCGCGCGTCCAGGTGTCTGCTCGCGTCGCTCATGGCTCACTCCACTCCCGCGGCCAGAAGCCGCGCCAACAGCTCACGCTTCACCCGTGCCCGGAAGCGCTCCAGGCGCATCGTCACCGCGCTCTTGCCCAGCCCCAGACGCTCCGCGATCTCTCGCGCGCTCAGCTCGCCCTCCAGATAGAACAGGCGGACCGTCTCCTTCTCCGGGCCCTCGGGCAGTCCCTCGATGAGCTCGCGCACCACCACCACGCGCCGCTCCAGCGTGAGGGCGGGAGGAATGGCTGGCATGCTCGTCTCCAGCTCCAGTGCCAGGTCCTCCGCCGCGCGCCCTCGAATCCGCGCGCCCCGGCTGAGGGCCTGGGAATGGTGGCGCGCAATCGTCACCAGCCAGCGCCCGAAGGCGCGGGGATGCTCCAGCCGCGCCAGCTCCCGGAAGGCCCGGACGAACGTCTCCTGGACCACGTCCTCCACTTCCGCCGGACCCAGCGCGGAGTAGCCCAGCGCGACACGACGCACCGACGCGTGAAAGCGCTGGTACAGCTCGCGGTGCGCATCCTGCGCGCCTCGATTCGCGCGCTGGATGCAGGCGGAGATTTCCTCCTCCGTCACGGCCCGCCCCTCTCACCCACACGCCGAGCAGGCCCCTGCCGCGCCCTCGCACCCCACACGAAGGGCGCTCCGGACCACCGGACACACGCTGTTGCTGGGGTACGAGCACCGGTCATGTCTCCCCATTCAGTACCGCGCCTATCAGGAAGGAGTCACGAGGCCTCTATCGGCCACAGGCGCCCCCTTCACGAAAGGTCCCCGCGTCGCGATGTGGCCGATAAGCGCGCCGATGCTCCTTCTTTTCGAACAGGGGATTTCGTGCGGCCCAGGCCGGAGAAGTCGCGCGCCAGGTCCTCTCGATACCAGGAGATGAACGGTATGCGACTCATTGGCTTGTGCACGTCCATCATGTTGCTCTCGGCCTGCGGCAACCCGGATTCCGTCAAGGTCGGGCTGAGCACCCGAGTCGGCGCCGCGCGTGGCGCCCAGTCCGCGCCCGGCCACATCGAGCAGCGGCTCGAGGCCCCCACTGGCATCACCATCGACCGGGTCCGACTCTCCGTGCGGGAGCTGGAGTTGGAGCTGGAGGGCGACGACGCCGACGACGGCCACACGGGTGGCGCGGATGACGGCACGCGGGACGATGATGACTCCGAGCAGGAGGTGGGCCCCCTGCTCATCGACCTGACGAGCGAGGACCTGAACGGTCAGGTCATCCGCGTGGGCAACCTGCAGGTGGAGCCCGGAATCTTCGACGAAATCGAGTTCGACATCGGCAAGGTCTCCACCACCGAGGCAGGTGAGGATGCGGCGCTCCAGGAGCTCGCGCGGCTCGGCGCGTCCGTGGTCATCGACGGACACATCGACGGGCAGCCCTTCAGCTTCGTCTCCAGCGTGCGGCTGGAGCAGGAGCGAGAGGCCCGCTTCGAGGTGAAGGCCGGAGAAGAGCCGAACATCACCATCAATATCGACCCGAGCGGCTGGTTCGTCGACGGCCAGGGCCAGCGACTGGACCCGCGGGACGACGCCGCACGCTCCACCATCGAGAACAACCTGCGCCGCTCCATCGACGCCTTCGACGACGATGACGAGGATGGCGACGAGGACGATGACCACGACGACAACGACGACTGACGGTCGTCCCCCACGCCCTCCCACGCGCACCTGGGCCGGGCGGGCGTGAGGTGAGTGAACGGCCCGCCCCTCGACAAAGCGAGGAGCGGGCCGCTGTCACATCGGGCCTCAGCCGCGCGCGGCCTGTTGCCTCCGCCGGCGGTTGCGCCAGCTTCGCAGCGCGAGCACGAGCAGCGGCAGAGGCACCGCGCCCGCGGCTCCGCAGCCGAAGCCTTCAGGCATCGCTTCGTTGGCCACGACCCGCGCCGCCTCCGCGACCGCGACTTCGTCCACGTCGCCGGGCAGGTGGTCGGTCGGCACGGTCCCCCAGCGCTCGAAGTCCGCCAGCAGCGACAGCAACGACGCGTCCTGCGAGAGCCACGTGAGCACCGGCGAGACCTCGCTCCCCGGCATCGCCGTGTGCTCGAAGTCCACCGGCGGCCGCACAGGCCCGGGCAGCACCTCCGCGACCCCCGCGGCCGTCGTTCCACCGGGAGTCACGGTGTGCCCCAGCACTCGGAAGTCGCTGTCCGCGATGACCGTCCGCACGGACACGCGCCCCAGGTCATTGATGGCCGGAGCCCCGGTGCGGAAGACGTACCGGTTGGCGATCTGCACCTCGCTCCCGCCCGGAGGACGAACCCAGACGCTGTAGCGTTGCGCGGGCAGGTCCGCGACCATGCGCACGTGGTACGTCTGCCCATTCACATAGGGCACCTGAACCAGCGACGCGTAGGCCCCGCCATTGCGCACGTCGAAGTACCCGTCCAGGTTCATCCGCACCGTCATGTTCAGCACGGAGTAGCCCGTCACCGATGTGGAGCTGTCGGTGTAGCCCACCGTGCCGTCCTGCGAGGATGCGAGCGGTGTCACGTCGAACTCGACGGTGCGCACGCCCGTGTTCGTGGTGCCGAGCAGGTGCTGGCTCTCGAAGAAGGCGACCTTCGAGTACCAGGGGTACGGAGGGTTCGGGTTGAAGCGAAGCACCGCCTCCAGGAAGTAGTAGTCGCCGTAGATGAGGCTGACATCAATCTCCTGGTTGGCGGGCAGGTGCCCCACGCCATGCAGCAGCAGGCCCGGGCTGTTGGTGCCCTGCGCGAAGTAGGCCGGTGACACCAGCGTGTCCAGCGTGCGCAGCGCCGCGTCGCGGTAGCGCGTCTTGCGCGCGGCGTCCGTCTCCAGGTTGCTCAACTCCTGCAGCGCCGAGGCGACGATGGCCGCCGCCGAGGAGTCCTTCTGCGTCCCCGGCGCGTTGAAGTCCCACTTCGGCACCATGTCCGCCGGCACATTGTCCAGGTACCAGTCCGTCACCTTGCGCGCGGCCGCGAGCATCCGCGCATCACCCGTGTACCGGTACACCATGGTGTAGCCGTAGATGAGCCACGCATGGCCCCGCGCCCAGGTGGAGTTCGTGGAGTACCCCTGGAACGTGCCCTTCGAACGGATGGCCCCCGTCGCGGCGTTGTAGTCCACGTAGTGGAAGGAGCTGCCATCCGGGCGCACCGCATCGCGCAGCGTGGTGAGCGCGTGATTGATGGCCATCGTCCGCAGCTCCGCGCGTCCCCCGTTCGCCGCGGCCCACAGCAACAACTCCAAGTTCATCATCGTGTCGGTGACGAGCGGCACGTCCCACGCCGAGTTCCAATCACAGCAATCGATGATGCCGATGCGTGAGTTGTACCGCGTCGCGAGCGTCTCGGCCGACGTCAGCAGCACGCCGCGATAGTACGGGTCTCCCGTGAGCCGGTACGCCTGGCCGTAGCTCGTGAACAGCTTGAAGCCCAGGTCATGCGTCTGCCGGTTCGTCTTCTGACCCTCCAGGGGCCGCGTCCACTGGTCCGCCTTCTGCTGCCACGACGGCTCCAGCCCCACCTGGAACAAGTGCCACATGCTTCCCGGGAAGAAGCCCTGCGTCCACGCCACCGCATCCGTGTTGGCCACCGTCGACCACGTCCCGTCGGCGCGCGACGCCTTCGGTGAGCGAGACGTGCTGGGCATGGCCGTGGCGGTCTTCCGGAGCTGCGTTCGCGCGAAGCCCACCACCTTCAGCGCATCCGCGTCGTTGAACGCGTGGGCCGTGCTGGTGACCAGCAGCAACGCCACCCCCAACACCCCCATGGTCTTCCTCATCCCCTGCGTGGTTCTCATCATGAGGCACCCCTTCCTTCACCCGCGGCCAAGGTGGCCGCGTGCCTGGCTCGAGTCCAGCGAGGCCCGACATGACGGCGACTGGCCGCACGCCCGAGGAGCACTCGCACCCACCGGTCCAAGCTCGGCGCCAGGGGTGCAGTGACAGGTACGCGACGACCTGGATGTGAAGGATTGAGCCGCGCCCCCATCCTCCGGGGCACGGCAGACGTCGGGGAACCCCGAGGCGCTAACGACCGGAGGTCAACACCCGCGACCACAACGTCAGCAGGTCGCGGACCACGGGGCCTTCGGGAACTTCCGCCACGGGAGGCACGTCCACGCGGACTCCATGGGGGGCCAGCCGTGTGAAGGGATTGTTCGGGTCCGGCGTCTTGAGCGGCACGGCCGGGTCCGCGGGGCGGAAGCCGAACTCCAGCGCGCGCTCCTGCACCGGACGGCTCTGCAGATAGCGCAGCCACTCCAGCGCCGCCGCCTTCTGCTCGGGTGTCACCCAGTCCGCCTGGAGCACCGCCGCCGGATGGTCGCTCCACAGGGTGAGCGCCGGGTAGTACACCCGCAGCTCGCCCCACCGGCCCTGCGCGTGCGACAGCTCCGCGATGGCCAGGTTCTCGTACACCACCGCGATGTCGTAGCGGGACGGGCCGAAGCGGACCATGTCCGCCATGAAGGTGCCCGTGGAGGGCTCGAAGCGCGTGACGCCTCGCTCCAGCGCCTTCATCCAGTCCTGGTAGCGCGGGTCCAGCAGGTCCGCCACCGTGAGCCCGCCGCGCTTGCCGTAGTACTCCAGCGTGGCCAGCAACAGCGCTTGCAGTCCGGAGTTGGAGCGCGTCGGGTCCGTGTGGCCCAGCTTCACGAACCCCCACTCCGGCTTGCCGCCAATCGCGGGCCAGCCCTGGGGACTCGTCACCGCTTTCTGAAGCACCTTCCACGACACCGCGCCGCCTCCGCTGGCCTTGCGCAGCACCTCCGCACGGTCCGCCCACACCACGAAGACCAGCGGCGTGATGACCAGCGGACGCGGAGCCTGCTCGCCCGTCTCCGCGAACAACGGCCCCCGCGTGGGGTCCGTGGCCCAGTCGGAGGCCAGCATGCGCAACACCGCGCTGTCCGCCGGGCTCCACACCGTGGGCTGCTCACGGCCATCCAGGATGGCCTGCGCCGCATCCAGCGAACCGCGACCCATCAGCTTCAGCCGGATGTGGGGATGCTGCCGCTGGAAGTCCTCCGCCACGGCCTCCACCCACTCCTTCTTCTCCGTGCTGTAGAGGAAGGAGATGTCCACCACCTGGCCGGGCCTCGGAGGACGGGGCGGCGTGGGCGTCGACGTGCCGGCCTCCTGCACACCCCGAGGCTGGGGCTCCCGGTCGGCGGACAGAAAGAGGACCCCGCCCAGCGCGAGAAAGAGCCCGACGACGATGAGAACCCTGGGTGTCATGTGTCGATGCATCCCCCTCGCGCCGCGTCGCGCCTCACGCCTCCAGGCGCGAGAGCCGACCGGCGAGCTGCGTATCGCTGCCCGGGCTCACACCCTTCACCCACTCCGTCAGCGAGCCACCCGACGAGGACAGCTTCGCCTCGACATGCGGGCGCAACTGGCCCCAGCGCTTGCCCCAGCCTTCCTCGGACGCGCTGCCCTTCATGCCGGGACGCTCCGCGAGCAGCAGCCCCAGCCGCAGCGCGAGCTCCGGCTCACCGAGTGACTCCGCCCGCCGCACCATGGCCAGCGCCTCCGTCTCCGGTGCGCGGCGCCACGCCTCCACGGCACGGGAGAAGGCCGCCACGTCCAGTTCGCTCAGCAGCCCCAGCGCGTGACGCAGCGGCAGCCGGCCTTCCTTCGGAGTGGCGACGACGCGCGCCATCAGCGCATCGAAGGTCGCGGACAGCTCCGCGTGCGCGGCCGGGTCCACGCCGCCCAGGGCCCGCAGCGCCCTGCGAGCGCTTCGAGCCCGTGACGTCACCTCCCAGCTTCGCCAGCCCAGGCGCGCCCGCAGCGCCGCGAGCGCATCCGCGGCGGCCTTGAGCGTCTCCTGCGTGGGCGTGGCGACGGGCACGCGGCGGGGCAGCGGAACCTTCTCGGGCGCACGCGGCGCGGCGGCCGGAGTTGGAGTGGCCGCGGCGCCACCGGCCGTCACCTCTTGATAGCCCTCGCGCACCTTCTCGGCGACCTTCTTCTCGTACTCACGCTCGGCGCCAGCCGCGTCGGGGAACGCCTTCTCCTTGCGCTGCCCCGCGGTGCCGATGCGCCCGAACGTGACGATGAAGAGGTTGCCCTGAACCTCCGGCTGCCAGAACTTGGAGCTGGTTCCCTCGACGAACTCGAACCTTCGCATGGCCCATCCTCCTCGTGTGTCAGCCGCCGCGAACAAGGCTAGCGCACACGCACGTGTCGCGCCTCACGCCGCGCGCGATGACCGCTCCTGGAACTCCGCTTCCATCTCCTTCAGGCCGATGGCGCGCGGCATCCGCCCCTCGTAGCCCAGCTCCTGGCGGGCCTTCTCGTCGCTCACCGTCACCTCGCGCCCAATCAGCAGCACCTCGGTGCGGCTGAGCGGCGGGCGGCCCGGCAGGCCGAAGGTTCCCCACGCCAGGTCCGCCAGCGTGGCCACCGTGGCGGCCAGCCCGTAGGGAATCGTGCTGTTGCCCGGGTCCACGCCCTGCGACTTGAGCATCGCGGTGACGAAGTCGCGGAACACCACCGGCTCGCCGTCGGTGAGGAAGTACGCCTCGCCGCCCCGGCCCTTCTCCGCCGCCAGCAGCATGCCCTCCACGCAATTGGCCACGTGGCAGGTGGACGTGAGGTAGCGACCATCCCCCACCCACTTGAAGCGTTTGGTGCGCACCGCCTCCACCATCTGCGGCAGCACCGACGTGTCCCCGCGTCCCCAGACGAGGCGCGGACGCACCGCCACGGTGGTGAAGTCCGCGGAGTTCACGCTCAGCACCCGGCGCTCGGACTCGCCCTTGGTGGACGGATAGTCCCCGATGGGGCGCTCCGGCAGCGGCCAGGTCTCGTTCACCTTCACCAGCGGCGTGCCGTCCGCCATCACCGCCTCCGTGCTGACGTGCACCAGCCGCTTCACGCCCGCCGCGCGCGCGGCCTCCAGCACGCGCTCCGTGCCGCGCACGTTGGCCTCGTAGTACTCCGCGCGAGGCGCCCACGACTTCACCAGCGCGGCCGAGTGGAAGACGGTGTCACAGCCCTCCATGCCCTCCCGCAGCTTCGCCACGTCCGACAGGTCGCCCTCGAAGGGCTCCGCCCCCGCCGCCACCACCGTCGCGACGGACTCCGGCGAGCGCGCCAACGCGCGAGCCTCGTCGCCGCGAGCCTTGAGCGCCGCGAGAAGGTACCTGCCCACGAAACCGGAACCACCGGTGACGAACGCCCGCATGGACTGCTCCCCTGTCAATGAGGTCTCGGGCTCCTACCATCACCCGCCCTCGGCGCGGTAGCCACCTGACGGCCGGGCCCCCCATCCGAGCGCCCTGGCGCCCGACGGAGGGCCACCAGGGCCTGGGGGTGGGGCCGCTCGTCCCCTCTCAGAACATGTCCCGCAGCGACGGCTGAGGCCCGGAGAACAGCGCCATCGCCGCCTCCACGGACGCGTCATCCGCCTCCACCAGCCCCACCGACCGCAGGGAGGCCGCGGACTGGAAGCCGGTGTACAGCGGGCCCAGTTGGCGGATATCCAGCCGCAGCCGGCCCTCGCCGCCCCGCTTCACCCGGCCCACGCCGTCCTCCACCTCCAGCACGAAGCGGCCCTGGTTCTCCGGGAAGAGTTCGTCCGTCACTTCCAGGTGCAGCGAGCCGGAGAGCCCCGGCGTCCAGCCACGAGCCTCCAGCGCGGAGACCACGTCCAGCACGCGCACCATCCAGTGCATGTACACCTTCACCGAATAGGACTGCTCGCGCAGCAAGAGGAGGAACGGGTCGTCCGGGCCGCCGTACCAGACCACCTCCGTGCCCAGGGAGTGGTGGTCGCCCAGGAAGCGGAGGAGCCGGCGCGCCGCGGCGGGCGTGGTGGCGACGATGTCCGTGAGGGCCAGCTCCTGCTTCAAGTCCTTGAGCGGACGGCGCGCCAGGTAGACGTAGCCCTCCACTCCGGCGCTGCCCTCCACGAGGTAGCCGTGGACGGGCTCGGAGCGAGGGTTGCGCACGCGCCCCCAGGAGAACTCGCTCCGGTCCAGCCAGCCCTGACGGAAGCGGGCCACGCTCGTGTAGCACGCGGCGATGGCCGCCTCGTCGCGCGACTCGATGGCTCGCAGGGACAGCGTGCGCTCGCCCATCTCCAGCGCGGACATCTGCACGCGCGTCTCGTAGCGCGCGCCGGCCTGCTCGTAGCCCGCGCGCCGATAGAGGGGCTGGGTGGCGGGATAGAGGATGGAGAGCGCCGCGCCCGACTCGCGCGCCTCTTGGACCAGTCGCGTCATCAGCCGCGTCGCTGTCCCCTGCCCCCGGTGCAGCGGCGAGACACCCACGCCACCCACACCGACGACGGGCACGCTGCGCCCGCCGAACCACTGCCCCTTCCGGATGGAGACCAGCGTGCCCGCCACCTTCCCGCCATCGCGCAAGAGGCGCAGGTCGCGCGCATCCAGCCGTTGCCTCCACGCGAGGCAGTCCGCGGGCGTCATCGCATAGGCATGCATCAGGATGTCCGCCACGGCGGACAGCTCCTGCTCATCTCTCGGCGGTCCAAAGTCGTCCGGCTTCGCGTCCACGTCCCCATCCCTCCAGGGGTGCGCTCACACACCCGAGGGGCATCCTACCGGGGGACCCGGGCCTCCACACGAAGACGGCGCTCCACGCGTGACATTCGCGTGACGGGCAGTCCCTACGCTTCTCCCATGGCCACTCCCAAGCGCCCTGGGTTCTGGCGGTACAAGCTGGGCCTGGGCGGAGACTGTCAGGTCTGCGGCACCCGTCTCCGCGAGGAGCCGGAGGTCACGAACGGTGAGCGCCTCTGTCTGGACTGCGCTCGGAGGACCCTCGGGTCCAAGTCGTTGCCGGACCTCGCCTCCGAGGCCGCGCTCGGGCTCATGGTCCGCGGCCTCTTGTTCATGGCGGTGGGCTCGGTGCTGCCCATGATTCTTCTGTCCATGGTCCTCATCGTGCTGGTGCTGGGCGGGATAGGCTTTCTGCTCTACCTGGGCGTGAAACACGCCCACCTCCCCCTGCCGCTGGCGGTCATGCTGGGCTCCGTGGTCTTGCTGACCGCCTGGTTCCTGCTCAGCTCGCGTTCCAGGTCACGGTGACGCGCCGGGCCTTCAGCGGCCAGGCACGAAGGCGATGCCCACCGGACGCAACAGGTCCGTGGAGGGCGGCACGAGGAGGGCGCCGCCGTTGCCTGGAGAAGGCAGCGGGCTGTCATCGCGGCCATCGAAGCGCAGCACCGCGCCGCTCAGCGCCGGGTCCGTGAAGTCGAAGCCCACCGTGTAGATGCGCTCGTGGGTGCCGAAGACGACGCCGCCACGGAAGTTCTTCGTCGGCACGGTGCCGGTGTAGTTGGTGGACAGCGTGGACTCCATCCGCCGCGACCAGAAGTCATAGCGGTGGATGTCGTTGGCGAAGTCGCTGACCAGCAGGTCGCAGTCACCAAAGAGCCGCGAGCAGCCAGGACTGAAGGCCAGCCCGAGCAGGCTGATGAAGCCCGCTCCATCCGGTGACGGCGCGGGCTGGTCGATGAACACCTCGGACCGTCGAGACCAGAGGTCAAAGCGCAGCACCTGACTCGGCAGGCCGGGGAACGTGGGGACGCCGTCCACGGCGACCGAACCCTGGGTGGTGACATAGAGCCGATGGTCCGGTCCGAACGCCAGGAAGTTGGGACCATTGAGGCCACCGGGCAGGCCGTTGCCGGAGGCAAAGACATCCACGAAGGCGCCCGTCCGGGCGTTGAAGCGGAGAATCTTGTCCGTGAGGAAGCTGCTCACGTAGAGCAGGCCATCCGGTCCGAACGCCTGTCCATAGGGGCGGAACAGGCCCGCGCCCGACGCGAAGGTGTCGATGAACGCGCCCGTGCGGCCATTGAAGCGAAGGATGGCGGAGTTGGCGAGCGTGTCACCGCTGGCGACATAGAGATGGCCATCCGGCCCGAAGACGAGCGAGTCAGGGTTCACCAGCCCGCCACTGCCAGAGGGGATGAAGTCTCCGAGGAACTCTCCGGTGCGTGCGTCGTAGCGCACCACGTTGTTGCCTCGGGTATTTCCGACCAACAGGGTGTCGCGGCGCGCGGGCGCTCCGTCCTCGGCGTGGGCCGGGAACAAGCCGAGGAGGCAGGTGGAGAGGGTTGTGAGCAGCAGGGCCTGTCGTGCGAGTCGACGGCCAGGAGACGAGACGGTGTCAGGGGTGTGGGTCGGCATGGTGGGGCCACGTT
Source organism: Myxococcus sp. CA033 (assembly GCF_013336625.1). Lineage (NCBI taxonomy): Bacteria > Pseudomonadati > Myxococcota > Myxococcia > Myxococcales > Myxococcaceae > Myxococcus > Myxococcus sp. CA033. Next base: position 1,308,625 of record NZ_JABUMU010000001.1, read on the forward strand.
GCGGCACGCGGGCCCCGGAAACCAACCGACTCGAGGACAGGTCCGCCGCGTTCCATCACATACCCACCACTCACCGGCCGCTGGCGCTCATGGGGCGACGCGCTTCATCTTCGAATAGAAAGAAGGCGCGAGCAGATAGGCGAACGTCGCGTCGCCGAAGCCCAGCAGGTCCCCGTCCCGCACGTGCATCTCGCCGCCCGCCTCCACCTCCCTGGCGTTGACGAACGTGCCGTTGCTCGACTTCAGGTCCACCAAGGTGCAGCCGACCGACGGGCCCCACCAGCAGAGCTTCGCGTGGCGCTTGGAGACGGAGGGCTCGTTGACCACCAGGTCGCAGTCCGGCTGGCGTCCCACGGTGAGCACGTCCTGTCCCTCCACGGGCGGAAGCGTGGCCACGGTGAGCGCGTCGAAGTGCAGCCAGAGGGCCACCTGCTGCCGCTCCAAGCTGGGCAGGTCCCGCGCCATCGTCGTGCGCGCCGCGCCCATCTTCATCGCCAGTTGCGCCATCACCGGGCTGGGCGGCCGCTGCACCAGCACGAACGGGCCCACCTGTTTGCAGAAGAAGGCTTCGGTCAGGCGCGAGCTCAGCGCACGCAGTTCCTGGACGGTCATCATGATGGTTGCTCCCCCGAATCACTCACGCGCGCGATTCTGCGGGGGACGCCGCCACGCGTCGAGTCTTCTCGTGTCAATGCCTCGACGGGAGGGCCGCTCAGCCGGCGCGCGTGCGGACTTCGTCCAGCAGCCGCCCAGGAGCTTCACCTGCGCGGGCACGGAGGCGGCAACGAGCACCTGGCCCTCCGGATTGGAGCGCGGCAAGCACCTTTTCCCTCCACATTCCGACAATGGTGCGCAGGACGCAGGGGTCCCTGAATCACCGGGAAATGAGTCCATACGCCAGAGGGGGAAGTCCGATGGGATTGCGCAAGTGGTTGTTGGGCGGTTGTGTCTTCATGGTCGCAAGTTGTGATTCCGCGCCGCTGGACGAGGCCGCGCGGGAGAAGTCTCCGTCACGGGTCCAGGCGGAACGGCTCGCCGCCGAGCACGGCTTCGACCTCCGGGAGGTCACGCTCGTCCCGGCGCCCGGTGACACGGGGGACCGCCACTCGCTCCACTTCCAGGGCATCCCCATCCAGGGACTGGAAGCAAGGACGACTCAAGGAGTGACCTCCCTCACCAACGTCCGCTTCGCGGCCACCACGCGTCCCCAGATGCAGGCTCGGGTCACCGCCGCCCAGGCGGAGGCCACGGTCCTCGCGGAGATGAAGGACGCTTCGGCGCGGGTGGAAGAGTCCCGGCTCATGTTCCTTCCCCAGGAGGAGCGCCGCCTCAAGCCAGGCGTGCCCACCCCCGCCGCCGGACGTGCCCACAACGCCGACCACTTCGAGCGCGTGGTGACGGGCCTGACGCTCGTGCACCAGCTGCACCTGCTCACGGGGAATGAACCGGCCGGCGTGGAGCGGCGTTGGAGCGCGCAGGTGGATGCCCGCTCCGGCCAGCTGCTGCGGTTGGAGCCGCTGGCCATCGACCTGGCAGGGGGGACCTACAAGCCCGTGTCGGGCTATGGCTACTTCTCCGGCAGGCTCACGCACTCCGTCCTCTTCGAGAATCGCCTCTATGTGCTCCAGGATCCACGGGGCAACAAGTACCAGGCGATGCTGAGTACGGAGAGCCTCCCTGGCTCTGTCATCGAAGACTATGTGAGCATTGACGCGAAGTTTGGTGATGGGCGCCTCTTCAACCCCACGAACGAGGAGAACGGCGAGAACGGCGAGAGCGCGGCGGTGGACGCGATGTTCGCCGTGAACCTGGCCTGGGGCGTCTACGAGTCCCTCCTCAGCCGCGATGGCCCCACCGGAGCGGGTCTGCCTTTCGAGGTCTGGTTGCACGCCCCCATGGGCAACGCGGAGTACAATCCCAGCAACACCCGTCCGCGGTTGGAGATTGGCTATCGCACCTTTCCCGCTGGCGTCACGGCCGCCGGGGGCCTGCTCGTTCCATTGTCGACCACCGACATCATCGGCCACGAGCTGGGCCATGACTTCTTCATGCGGGAGCTGGCCAGGAACCCCGCGACCTTTCCCTCCGGCAGGACGGAGATGCATGGCATGAATGAGGGAACAGGGGACATCTTCGGCTTCGTCACCGAGCTCGCCCGCGACGCCGCGCGGGTGGGTGGGACGGCGCTCGACATCGATGCCGTGCCCCTGAAGACCACCAACCTCACCATGGGTGAGGAGGCCGGCCCGGTGATGCGCAATCTCATCGATCCGATCATCGACATCTGGTTCGACGGCATCGGCGGTGAGGAGACCCACCGCGCAGGTGGCCCCCTGGTGCGCATGTTCCTGCTCCTGGCCTACGGCTGTACTCCCTGGCAGGGAGAGCAGAGCACGGACCCGTGGAGCAGCTTCCTGGTCCCCGAAGGCTTCTCCGGCCTTGGCCCCACCGCGGCCTTGCGCCTCTGGAGCCGCGCGGTTCTATCCATGCCCCTGGGCGCGGACTACGCGCAGGCCCGCCAGGCCACGCTCGAGGCGGTGATATCCCTGTACGGCGCCTCGGGAAGCACCCAGATGAAGGCCGTGGGCTCCGCGTTCGCCGCCATCAACGTGGGCGACCTGCCCGACACAAACCCTCCCACCGCCGTTCTGAGCTGCACCCAGGTGTGGGCGGACATCGAATGCACAGGCACCATCACCGATGCGGAGACTCCCAACAAGTTCCACACACCCCCACAGCTGATACTGGATGGTGGAAATCCGTTCCCGCTGCCGGGCTGGCAGTTCACCCTGCGAATGCCGGGGGCCGCGCTCAAGGACGGGACGCATACGGTCCGACTGAAGGCCTGGGACTTCTGGCAGAACGCCACCACCACGACGGTGTCCGTCGTGTTGGACAAGAAGCCGCCCGTCCTGTCGGTCACCCGCCTGGGCCCGCTGAAGCAGCCCTACTTCTCCGTCACGGCGACCGACGACTCCGGTATCGAACGGGTCGAGTACTTCGACAACTCCGTGTGGAGGTCAACCGTATCCATGGCGCCCTTCGACAACGAATACGACACGTCGACCTGGCCTGACGGCACCCACGACATCTTGATCAAGGCATTCGACCGCTTCTTGAATGTCACGATGGTCCACCACGCCCTGGATGTGGACAACACGCCTCCCAATGTCTCGATGACAGTGGGAGGCAGTGCCCCGCCCTTCATCGTCAACGCGAGCGTGTCGGATATCTCGACCATCACACGGGTCGACTTCAAGGTGGACGGGGTGGTCTTCGCCACGCGCACGAACTCCGCCACGTCATATGTGGTCCAGTACACGCCCATGGATCCGCTGGCCCACAACCTCTCCGTGGAGGTGACGGATGCCTTTGGCAACAAGAGCGTGAGGACCCTGGCCGCGCCGCGTGACGTGACGCCCCCGGCGGTGACCTTTGAGAAGACCCAGCTGGGCTCCTTGGTGAGGCTCACCTTTGGAGCCTCGGACATCTGTGGCCTGGTCTACCCCTATGGGTTGTATGTGGATGGGACCCTGGTGGCGCTGCCCACCACCCCGGGGTACGTGCTGGAGTTCGGTGCCAACATGGCCGACGGCCCGCACGCCTTCCACGCGGTGGTCCATGACAACTGCGGCAACACGACGAACTTCGAGACCGTGTTCTTCAAGGGAATCACGCCTCCCGTCATCACAGGCATCACCCGTGACGACTCCCAGCCGAAGTCCCCGAAGTTCACCGTGCAGTGCGTAGACACGGATGGCGTTCACCACGTCGAGATGCGCGAGAACGGCGTCGTGATGCAGATAGACACCACCGCACCCTACGAGTTCATCGTCGACACCTCGGCCCGGCAGGACGGGGACTCCATCCTCTTGTTCCAGTGCAGCGACCTCCAGGGCGCGGCGAGCACGCCCGTGACGCGCACGGTGACCGCGGACAACACCGGCCCCACGTACACGTTCACCGTTTTTGGTGCCGGTCGTACCTACTTCGTCTCCGCGGGGACGGTGAGCGACCCGCGGGGCATCCAGTCCGTCGACCTCAGCGGAGGCCTGATCCCGGGCTTCACCGCCACGCTGACGCAGGCGCCGTACTCGTTGACGTGGTCCATCCCGAACATCTACTCCTTCGACACCCAGCTGCCTTTCTCGCTCCTGGCCACGGACAAATGGGGCAACACCTCCAACACGAGCCTCGCGTGTCCGGTCGACACGGCCTCAACCGAGCCCGCGCTGCTGTTCTGTCAGGTCCTGTGACGCAAGGCTTCGGGCCCGTCGCGAGTTGAAGCAGTCCCCCAGGCTTGCACCTCCGAGAGCCGTGCTCGGAGGTGCTCCTGGCCTGGCGAGGCCCGCCCTCCATTCAGGCGCGGGCCTACGCCTCCTCGTCCGACTCCGCGCCGAAGCGCTCATCCCGGGTGGTGAGGATGTGGCGATAGGGCACCACGCGCACCAGCTCCGCCACCGTGGTGGTGCCAGCGTTGACCTTGTCGAGCCCGTCCTCCATCAGCGTTCGCAGGCCGTGCTTCCGCGCGTGCCGGCGCAGCCGCACCGTGGGCTCACCGTGCGCGATGAGGTCCTGGAGGTCCGGGTCCACGACGAGCAACTCGAAGATGCCGGAGCGACCTCGATAGCCCGTGTGATTGCAGGCGGGGCACCCTCGTCCGGCGCGCGTGTGGACTCCGTCCAGCAGCCGTCCCAGGAGCTTCGTCTGCTCCGGCGTGGGCTTCGTGTCCTCCACGCACTTCTCGCAGATGCGCCGCACCAGTCGCTGCGTCAGCACCGCCAGCAGCGAGTCCGCCACGTCCACGTCATCCAGTCCCAATCCACGGAGGCGGGCCACCGCGCCCACTGCGTCCGCGGTGTGCAGGGTGCCCAGCACCACGTGCCCCGTGGCCGCGGCCGTCAGCGCCATGCTGCCTGTTTCCAGGTCTCGAATCTCTCCCACGAGCAGGACGTTCGGGTCCTGGCGCAGCAGCGCGCGCAGCAACGTCGCGTACGGCATCTGCGGCGTCACCTGCTTCTGGTTCACCTTGGGGACGTAGTACTCGATGGGGTCCTCGGCGGTGACGATCTTGCGCCGTCCGTCGTTCAGCCGCGCCAGCGCCGAATACAGCGTCGTCGTCTTCCCGCTTCCCGTGGGGCCGGTGACGAGGACCAGTCCCTCCGGGTTGGAGAGCAGTTGGAGGAAGACGGCCTGCATGGCGGGCGACAGGCCCAACTTCTCCACGGGGACCAGGCCCACGCTCGCGTCGAGGATGCGGATGACCACGTCCTCGCCCGCGGGGCTGGGCACCACGCTGACGCGGAAGTCCACCACCTTGCGGCCCTCGGGGCGCTCGACGAGGGCGCGCAGGCGACCGTCCTGGGGGCGGCGTCGCTCGGTGATGTCCAGTCCGGCCAGCACCTTCACGCGGCTGACGACGCCCGGCAACGAGCGCGGGTCGATGTCCGTGTAGGACTGATGGAGGATGCCGTCGACGCGATAGCGCAGGTCCACGTCGTCGAAGTAGCTCTCCACGTGGATGTCGGACGCCTTCATCTCCACGGCGCTGAAGAGGACGTGCTCCACCAGCTCCACGGTGGTCGGCGAGTGGGTGAGCTTGAGGCCGGGCTTCAGCACGATATCCGCCGTGACACGCGGGCCCGCGCCGAAGCCGACTTCCAGCGCGGATTCGATTTCGTAGGGGTTCAGGCGCACCGTGTTGAGGGGGCGCCGGAGGAACTCGGTGACGAGCTCCAGAATCGGCCCATTGTCCGGGTTCGTCGTGCCCACCGTCACCGGCACGTCGGGGGCTTCCGGGTCCACCTTGCCGAGCACCACGACCTGGTTGCGGCGGCAGAACGACTCGGGGAGCAACCGGAGCGAGGCCCGGTCCAGGGTGAACTGCGCGAGTTCTGCGAAGGCGGGGGCATCCTCGGACATGGCGGAGGAGGGATTATCAGCCTCGCGTCTGCCTGACCATCACCGCTCCGGGGGAGGAAACCCTCCCCGCGCCAAGGTCCCCCATCGAGAATTGGCGGCGCTTCCGTCGGGAGCATCAGCCCGACACGACGGCGATACCGTCAGGGCCGCACTGAAGCGCGGAGGCGATGACGCATGCAGCGGCTCATGGCCATCGAACTCAAGGCATGGCCCCAGCCTCTCCCGGCCCCCCATGTTGAGGGGCAACGCCGCAGACCTTCATGGTGGCCACTGCTTTGGAGAAGCGCAGGTCCGACTCACCGCGACCCAGGCCCTTGGGCCGATGGCAGACGGCGCGGTTCACATGGAGGTCCGCACGCGCGCGACGCTCGTCCTGAAGTGAGCCGGCAACTCGCCCCCCCTGGATGTCGCGGTCAGGACGTAGCTCCACGAAGGAGCCGGAGTCTCATCCGGGCTCATTCTCGGCGGGTGGAGGGCCGCTCGTGTGACGACGCGCCGTGGACACTTTCCTCGCGCACACACCAGAATCTGGAGGAAGTGGATTGTCACGATGCGAGGGAGGCGAAATGGAGCTGCGGAGAGAACTGGAGTTCTACTCGAAGTTGAGCACGCCTTCGGATGTCGAGGCTTTTTCCCAGGTCCTGGGACGCATGGCGTTGAGCAAGGACCGGAAATACATCCCTGTGATGCTGTCGTATCTCGATGATGACACGGAGCATGGAGACCTGATGAAAGAGATCATCGGCATGTCGGAGTCGTTCGGCGCCGATGACTACGTCTCGACGGTCGTCGACATGACAGGCACGTTGCGGGACAGGGCCTGGGATTGGCTGGAGATCATCCACTACCGCATCTTCAACTCGGATGAGTTGACGACGGTGTACAAAGACGCGCTGGCAGGACATGCGGAGGAGGCGGCCGTCAGGGGATATCTCAAGGAGTTCCTGAACGGCAACCCCGAGAAGAGGGAGCGCGTCGAGTGCGTCCTGGCGGATTGACTTCAGAGTCTGTCAGCGCCGTCTTGGACCATGTCGGACAGCCGGCTCGGTGCTCCCGACGTTCAACGAGTAGCGGACCGCTGGCACATCACACAAAGTGCGGGAGAGCCACGGAAGCGAGTGACGCTCATGCTCTCGCGCAAGAAGGTAAGAAGAACCTGCACCGGATGGTGCGGTTCTCGGCCTGCTGAGGCCAAACGCAGACTCCGCTGAATGACCTCGCCAAGGAGCCTCCCCCCGAACTCCCTCCCGACCAACTACACACAATTCGAGACGTGACCGCCTGTTTCTCCTTCTTCCCGTACGGGAGCGGTGGGCACCGATGGACGACGAAAATGACACGCCGGCGCCTCTCTACGAGGAGAAGGTGGTCAGCCTCAACCTGGAGCTGGCAACCCGGGTTCTGAGCACACGCATTCCATGGAAGGCACAGGGCATGGATGCGGTGAATGTGTCTACGGGCGCAGCCCGGTGAACAGGTCGCCACTCCACTGGATGCTGCTTCGCATTTTCGTGGCGGCCTCCGCGCAGGCCCCCCGCCCGGTCTCCAGCCGAAGCACGTTCCCGTCCAGAGTCAGGTCCCCAGTCGCCAGACAGCCCGAGATGTCGATGTCCTCGAGCCAATGATCCATCTCCAGGTTTCCACCGAAGGCGGCGGGATGCTCCGAGAACTCCTCGGGCAGTCCCAGCGGCACGCCCCGGTATTCGAAGCGCATGGACTCGTCCGATTGGAAGGCGAACTCCAGTACATGGGGATGTCCCTGGTAGGTGAAGCGCGCGCGAAGCTGGAAGCTGGGGTGCTCCGGTGTCCCCGGGACCCACCGCGTGTCGATGGCGGGATAGGAGACACGGGGGATGAACACTTGCTTGCCCCCCGCCGACAGGCGCTTGCCGGTGCCCACCTCCACGGGGCCCGGGAGGTGAAGCACGCCAGGCAGGTCCTCGGTGGGATCCAGGAGGGGGTCCGAGCCAGGGCGCCTCACGGAGTTGCTACAGGACATCTCCGGGGAGAGCACCTCCTCATAGTCCTCGCAGCGGACCGCGGGCGACAGGTCCATCCGCAAGTCCGCCAGCCTGTAGGTCAGGGTCTCCACCGTGAAGAAGAGGTCGTCGGACGAGACAAAGCTGTCCGGAGCCAGCTCGAAGGTGTTGTCCGAGGTCATCCGGATGGTGTTCGAGCTGTAGACGAAGTCGAGCAGATACCGGTCGCTCTCGTCGGGCCCTCCGCAGGCGCAGAGACCCAGAGTGGCGGTGATGCCGACGGTACGGTGCCAGGAACGTGAAGGCATATGGGAAGGGAATCGATGTGCGGAAGAAGGTGCGTGCACCGGAGCTGGGCACGTCGATGGAGGCCCCGGGGAGACTCACTCTATACCGATGGTCCGGGGAAGGGACAAACACGAACGGTCACGGCGATTCCCGCGCCAGCAGTACTGGCCTGGTTCCGCGAGGAATAGACTTTCGGAAGACTGGGCGCGCCTTCAATCAAGCGCTTCGGCATGACTTGATATGGGCTGCGCGCGAAGGATGCCGCGATCCGCTTGGCGACGACCCGAGGCGCAATCATTTTGCGAGTGCACTTCGTTCCAAAATCAAGCGCCTGCGAGAGCAGAGCCGAACCGGGGCGTCCACCGCTGGCCCGAAAAAACTCGCCGCAGGACTTGCCATCGTTGACGGCAGAGGCTCGGCGGCAGGGGTGCTCGACGAAATCGTGGGTCCTGGCCCCTGGGACCACGCCATCTGTCTCAGTACCGCCGAGTGCTTGTTGATGGCTGGGGTCATCTTCCCCGCGAACACTGTGTTCGCTCTGGCCGATTCCGTCTTTGAGCGCCCAGCGAAATGGATGCGGGATTCAGGCAAGTACCGCTTCTGGGTTCTCTCGAACCGAACATCGGAGGCATCGTATGAAGCTGGCTCAGCGCCGGACGGAGGCGACCACTCGGCTTCTGGAATTGTGCGAACGCGGCCTACAGGAGTTCAGTCGGCGCATTCTCTCGAATGTCATGAACTCGCCAGGCTCGCGCGAGGCGCTCGCTGCAAATCCATCCCTTTCATCGCGAGGCACGCGTTAGACAAGAAGGCACTGCCAGTTGGCAGGGCCTTTCATTCAGCTCCCCGTCAGCGTCCCTCACCTCCCCCTCTATTCCCGCCCGCTACGCCCAATAGGGCTCCTCTCCTTCTCATGCTCCGTTGCAGGCGACCCACCGCGCAGGCGCCTCTCCCCTGGCGCCGATGGAGTGTGCCGAAGCGTGGCGAGCGAATCCCCGCCACGCTCCGGGATAGGACTCACAACGTCTTCATGTATTCGATCAGCGCGGTGCGCTCCGCATCGGTCAGCACGTCGGTGAACGTGTGGCCTGAGTTCGACTGGCTGAACATCCGGGTGTTGTAGATCTTGCGATCCTCGATATCCGAGTTCGAGAAACTTGGGGACACGATGCTGCCGAGGAGGTTCCAGGCCAGCGCGCCGTTGCCGTACAGCAGCGACAGCCCGCCCTCGATGAGCGGCGTCTCGTTCGGATCCCACGGATTGCAGTGGTTGAACGGCGAGAAGGTCAGGTGGCTGCACGCAATCGTGTCGTACTTCCACCCGACCTTGGCCTGGTCATAGGCCTTCGCGAGGTCGGTCTCGAATCCCATCACGACGCCGAACCTCGGCGACTTCGACTTGCGACGCCAGATCCGCGGGCGGTCCGACGACTTGAGCAAGCTCCAGAGGTCGGGCACCGAGCCGTTGTGGAAGTAGGGGCCGGACGCCCAGATACCGTAGAGAGGCTGCGCGAGATAGCCGATCATGTTGTACTTTTCGGCGCACCCGTCCTGGCCGTTGTACCCGAAGAAGCTGTACTTGGCCTGGGTCTCGACGGCTCCGTCGTTGGCGAGCAGTCGGGCTTCATCGGTGTCGATGACGTTGATCGCCGTGACGTTGGCCGCCATGCCCTCGAACAAGGGATTGGCGAGGAAGTTTGGATCGTTCACGTAGCGCGGCGCGTAGGCTCCATGGCAGCTCGCGCACGAGCCGTTGCCGGCCTGCTGCGGCTTCACGACCGGGTTGTTGCGGTTCGCTGCCCACAGATCGAGCGTGTGGAACAGGAGCGACCCCTGCTGCGCGAGCGCCGTGTTGACCGGTAGAGGGTATGCCGGCGACTTCAGACCGAGCATCCAGGTGTTCGCCTCGTACTCGTTTTCGAGGATCCAGTCGTAGCCGCCCTCGTAGTTCGGCAGTGCGGCGCCCGGCATGTACCACGAGAGTTCGATGCGCGTGGCGTCGCTGCTCATCCCGGCGTCGAAGAACTTCACCGGCCGGTGCCCGAGGTTCCACCAGTTCGGCGGGTCTTCCGTGCCGGTCGAGCCGGCCGCCCAGATCTCCGGATTGAGGATGACGCCGGGGATGGTCCCGTCGGGGTCGAAGATGGTGAGCAGGGCGAAGAGCTGGAAGTTGGTGATGTTCCCCGTGCCGCGGATGCGGTTCAGGGAGGCAATCGTGAAGGCGGGGTTGAGGCCTCCGAGCTCGCCCAGGAACAGGGACGCGTCGGTGAGGCCGTTGGTGCCGTGGAGTGCCCCCAGGCCCGCGCCGTCGCTCGCCTTGCCAATCTGGCCGCTGTGACAGACCGAACACGTGACGCCGATCTGTCCGCTCCACGAGCCGTCGGGATTGCGTGTCTGGGTCAGTGCCATCGGCAGTTGGCCGGAGCCACCGTTCGTGCGGTTCGGATCCTCGAACGGGAGAGGATACGGATTGCGCTGCGCGCTGAGCGGGGTGCCGTAGCGCTCGGCGACGAGGTTGTCGAAGTCGGAAGGGCGGAACGGCAGGCCCCACCTCAGCCACAGCGCGTTGTACTGGGACGCCGACATCGACCAGAGACTCCAGGCGGAATGGCCGCTGAACTCCCAGCCGGCATCGGGACTTCCGTTTCCGCCGAGCAGCCGCCCTCCAGCCGCATTGGTCGACCGCAGCTCGCCACACGTCAGCGGAGCCCGGTTCATGCACGAGTTCCATCCCACGTTGAAGACGACGTTCTTGTTCGCCGTCGGCGTCACGAGTGACCGTGGGTCGGGCGGTAGGAGCGTCGCATCGGACTTGCCCGTACAGAAATCGAACCAGTAGTGCCCTCCACGCTTGCTGCCGAGCAGGTCCGATTGTGCTGCCGCCGGTGTGCCGCCGACACAGACAAAACACATCGCGACGAGAACGCTTCGAGTCAGACGTGCCGCCATGACGTCCCTCCTCCTGACAGCCTGTGGGTCGGTCGGATGGGGCTTCGGTCCGACCGGCTGGGCGCGTGCTCGGAGACATCAGTTTCCGAGACGCACGCTCGGTATGAGCGCACTTCACGTGTACCCCGAAAAGGGACATTTGTCGCCAAAGTGCCGTAGGCGACATTTGTCGCCTAACCGCCTCTTGCGAAAGTCAGGGCTGGGCGGGTGCCCGTCCGGGCGTCGAGTCCAAGGAAGGACTCGGCCGCCACCGCCAGGTTGTCGAGCGAACCCTGGCGTGGAAGAACCCGCTTGGCCGACTGCGAGTCCGCGACGGACGCAATGGAGTCAAGCGCCATGGCTGACGATGCGCGTCAATCCGCTCCCAACCCAGACTTCGTGGCGCGCAAGCCGCAGCAGCAGCGCGCCAAGGTCCGGGTCGATGCCGTGCTCCAGGCGGCGGAGGAGCTGCTGCTCGAATCAGGGCTCTCGGCCTTCTCCATCCCGACGCTGGCGGAGCGTCTCGAGTACCCGCGCTCGACGATCTACAAGTTCTTTCCGACCCCCCAAGCCCTGCTCAACGAGCTCGCGGAGCGCCAACTGGCGGCGCTGGAAGCGCACCTGACGAACTATGCCCAAAGCCTCCTGGGGGCCAAGGACTGGCAGGAACCGCTCACGCGCATGGTTCAGGAGGCGGCGGATTTCTACCGCACGCATCCGGCGGCGCAGGTCGTCCTGCTGACCGGACCGGTCTCGGATGTGAGCTTTCGCGCGCTCGAGTCCACGATCGCGCGCCTCGGCACGCTCGCGCGCAACCTGCTCGCGACGCACGGCATCGACATCCCGCGGGGCTCGCCGGACATCGCGGCGCTGGCGGTGGAGTTCGGCACCGCGAGCCTGCGGATGTCCTTCTACCTTCATGGCCGCATGACGAACGAATACACCCAGGCCGCGGCCGACGTGATGATTTCATTCCTGGCAATGCGGCTGGGATTGCCTCTGCGCTGATTCAGGCCCAGGCGTCCAGCAGGGGAGCAGGACACCTCCATCGCAAGAATTTCACGTTTTCATGCTAAATCTGCTCTGGTTCGAGTCATCCAACCAGGGAGCGACATGAATACCCGAGCCCGTCCAGGGCGCTTCAACCCGCGCCGCCTCTCGACCCCGACGAAGCTGCTGTGGGGCCTGCTCGTCGTCCTGACCGCCTGCGGAGGCCCGGACACGGGAGGCTCCGGGAGCCCCACCGACGTGGTCCAGGAAGCGCAGGCCCTCGCACCGTCCAACGTGCAGGCCTTCTACGCGGAGTCCCGGTGGGGGACCCGCTTCGGCGTCAAGGGCCCCTACTACGGTCCCCTGGGGCACCGGGGGCTGGACCTCTACGCGAGCGCGGGCCAGGCCATCCCCGCGCTCCGCTCGGGCATCGTTCGCCGCGTGCAGTACTCCTCCATCGTGGGCCACACCCTCGCGGTGGAGTCCGCTCCGGGCGACTTCTCCGGGTACGCCCACGTCATCCGGACGCGCTTCGCGGTGGGCGATTACGTCCAGCAGGGAGACATCATCGCGTACGTGGCGGGCGCGGGAGACGACCACGGCTCGGCGTGGACCGGGCCCCACCTCCATATGACCCGGGGCACCACCAACAACGCCGCGTTCGGCGAGAACGTCAGCGACCCCGCGCCGCTCATCCGCAACGTGCTCGGCACCGGCAGCGGCGGAGGCACCGGCAGCGGTGGAGGTTCCGGGGGAATCCAGATCAGCATCGACGAGGGGAAGATCCTCCAGCGCGTGGCCCAGCGGGGCGGCTACACGGGCGCGGTGGACGGCGTGCCCGGCGTCAACACGTGGAAGGGCATCCAGACGGTCCTCACCGGCAAGGGCTTCTACTCCGGCCCCATCGACGGCGTGCCGGGTGAGAACACCTGGAAGGGAGTCCAGCGGCTCGCCCAGCTCGGCGGGTACACGGGCCCCGTGGATGGCTTCCCGGGGCAGTACACCTACGCGGGGCTCACCACCTGGCTGGCCCAGGACCCCGGAACGCCTCCGCCGTCCGGGATGAGCGGTGTGTATGGGATTGATGTCGGCACGACTCAGCGGGACCTGGACTTCAATGCCATCAAGAGCGCCGGCTACCAGTTCGCCATCGTCAAGGCCGGCGGCTCCAATGTCTCTCCCCTCTACGTCGCGCCCTACTACACCCAGCAGGTCGCCCGGGCCCGCGCGGCCGGGCTGCTCGTGGGGCACTACTGGGTGGCGGGCTCGTACACCCCGGCCGGTGACGCGCAGTACTTCGTGGACCACCTCTACGACCACCGGCCCGGTGACCTGCTGGTGCTCGACAACGAGGCCATCGACAACGGCATCTTCTGGAACGACTCCCTGACCGCGAGCTTCATGCAGGCGGTCAAGACGCGGCTGGGCAAGGCCCCGTTCCTGTACACGTACTCGAGTCTGCTCAAGGCCCACACCTGGCCCCAGACGCAGGCCGTGGGCTCGAAGCTCTGGATTGCCCACTACACGGGCACGCCGGGCAACCCGTCCGTGGGGACGGCCTATCCCACGTGGGAGATCCACCAGTACACGTCGTCCGGCAACCAGAACGGGATTCCGCTCGACCTGAACGTCGCGAAGCTGTCCGCGTTCGCCGGACTGGCCCAGCCCCCGCTGGGCGCGACGGCGCCTCCGCCCACGGCCATCCCCGGAGGGAGTGGCGGCGGAGGCCCCCCCGTCATCACCGCCCAGCAGGGAACCCTCCTCCAGAACCTGGCGCGCCGCGGGGGCTATACCGGCCCCATTGACGGCGTGCCGGGGGCCCAGACCTGGACGGGCATCCAGAAGGTCCTGCGTGAGCTGGGGTATTACTCGGGGCCGGCCGACGGCGTCCCGGGCGTCAACACGTACAAGGGATTGCAACTGCTGGCCCAGGACGGTGGCTACACGGGCCCCATCGATGGCGTCCCCGGCCCCAATACCTATAACGGCATCCAGGCGTACCTGGACGGGTCCTCCGGTCCCGTGCCGCCCGTCACCCAGGCCCAGGGCGTGACGCTGCAACGGATTGCGAGCGCGGGCGGGTATACCGGCGCGGTGGATGGCGTCCCCGGCACGAACACGTGGAAGGGCGTCCAGCAGGTCCTCGGGGGGTATGGCTATTCCGGACCCGTGGATGGCGTCATGGGCACCCAGTCCTACGCGGCGCTCCAGCGCTTCGCCGCGAAGGGCGGCTACACGGGCCCCATCGACGGTGCCATGGGCACCCAGTCCTGGAAGGGCGTGCAGACCGTGCTGCGGGGCTTCGGCTACACGGGCCCCATCGACGGTGTCATGGGCACCCAGTCCTACGCGGCGCTGCAGCGGGTGGCGCGCCTGGGCGGGTACATGGGCCCCCCCGATGGGGCCCCGGGCGTGAACTCGTGGCGGGGCCTCCAGACCTTCCTGAGCGGCGCCGGGTACACGGGGCCCGTTGACGGGGCCCCCGGGACGAACACGTACAAGGTGCTCCAGTCGCTGGCGAACCGGGGCGGCTACAGCGGGCCGCTCGACGGCATCCCCGGCCCCAACACGTACGCGGGCCTGGCGAACCTCCTGGACTGACGTCTGGCCCACTGCCCCAGGCCCGCTCCCGTGCGTCGGGAGGGGCCTGGCGCGGAGTTACAGACTCCAACTCATCCCGCTTTGCGACGGAAGTGGAGCGCCAGTACGCCGGACTTGAACCGCTGCGTCGATAGGAGTTCGAGCTGCCGCGCACTCGACAGGCCCTGAAACAACGTCGGCCCGCGGCCACTGATGATGGGATGAACGACGATGCGGTACTCGTCGATGAGCCCCAACTCCTCCAGTGCAGCCGCGAGCTTGGGCGCTCCGACGAGGACACCCCGCTCGGTCTTCGCTTTCAGCGCCGAGATCGCCTCGCGAAGGTCACCCTCCACCTTGATGGTGTTCCGCCACGGAAAGTCGCTCCGCGAGCTCGACACGACGTACTTTGCCTTCGCCTCGAGCTTCTGCGCCCACTCGCGCATCGCACGCGGCGCCTTTTCGTCGCGTGCCACCGCGGGCCAGGCTCCCTCCATCAGCTCGTAGGTGTTGCGCCCGAAGAGCATCGCCCCGCTCTGGTCCATGAGCTGCGTCCAATAGTCGTGCAGCTCGTCGTCCGCGATGCCCTGGGTGTGGTCGATGCACCCGTCCAAAGTGACGTTGAGACCGAAGGTGAGGAGGTTCATGGCGTGGGACTCTACGAAAAGCGCGCCCAGCGCGCAGCAGCCCGAGCCAGCGACGCAATGCCCGTCAGGCGCCTGCGCGTCTTCCGGTGCGCCGCGCGGCGAAGCACGCGGCGCACCGATCCTCCTACCGAGACCGCGCTGAACTCAGAGCACACTGTCCCATCGCGGTATCGCGGACAGCGACCTAGAGTCCGTTGGGGACCACGGTCACGGTGCTGGATCCCCTGTTGGTCAGGATGAGATCGGGGTACCCATCCGCGTCCATGTCCGCGGTGGCGATGGCGTTGAGGCCAGGCGAGGCGCCGGTCGTGACGACGGCGCCAGAGCTGAAGCCTCCGTTGCCGTTGCCGGTCATCGGGCGGACGCCGCCCGAGGCCGCTGTCACGAGGATGTAGGCGTCGAGCTTGCCATCGCCATTGAAGTCACCGGCCACGACGCCCAGCGCCGAGTTGGTGGCCGTATTGGCCGCGGCGATTGACTGAGCGCCGCTCGCGAAGGTGCCGTTGCCGTTCCCTTTGAAGAAGAAGAGGTACCGGCCGGCCGCGCCGTTCGAGAGGATGTCGAGTGTGCCGTCGCCATCGGCGTCGCCGAAGGCGATGCCCGCCGTCTGGCCACTGGCGGAATTGCTGTAGGCGACGGGTGCGGCGAACGAGCCGTCGCCCTGGTTGATGAGGACCGACAGGCGTGCGCTGGCGGGGCTCGTCACCACGAGATCGGAGAAGCCATCGCTGTTCAGGTCACGGCAGGCGGTGGTCGACTGCGCGCCGCCGGTGTTCGGGATGCCGATGAACGTGGGCGCGCCGAAGTTGCCCGCGCCGGTGCCGAAGAGCACGCTCACCTGGTTCTGGGTCACGCTTGTCGTGGCGATGTCAGCCACCCCGTCGTGATCGAAGTCCCCGGTGCAGAGGTGGACGGAGCCCGGGGTGCCAGTGGTGAAGCTCGTCGGCGCGCCGAAGGTCCCGGGCGCGCTCGAGCCCAGGTTCTTGTAGACGCTGATGTTTCCGTTGATGAGGGGCAGGTTGGTCTGGCCGTCGACGGTGACGGCATCGAGCCACCCGTCACCGTCCACGTCCACGGCCACGACCGCGTTGCTGGAGAGCGAGGCGCTCCCGTAGTTGACCTCTGGCTGGACGCTGGCGTCGCCATTCCCCAGGAAGACGGAGAGCGAGCCAGAGGGCGTCTGGGTCGAACCGGATTCGGCGTTGGCCACCAGGATGTCGAGCTTGCCGTCGCCATTCACATCGGCGACCGTCGGGGCCAGCGGGCTGTGGTTCGCGGGGGAGCTGACCGGCGTGCCGGGGACCTGGCCGGGTGGGATGGCCTGGCAGGTGGCGTTCGAGCAGATCTGTCCCGTCGAGCACACGATGCCGCAGGCGCCGCAACTCTCGGCGTCGCTCTGGAGGTTCACCTCGCAGCCGTCGGACGAGTTCGCGTTGCAGTCCGCGAGGGTGCCGGAGCAAGACTGGCAGATGTTCCCCTCGTAGGTGGGCGCGCACTTGCAGGTGTAGCTCCCCACGCCGTCGATGCAGGTGCCACCGTTCAGGCAGGGGCTTGCGGCGCACTCGTCGATGTTGGTGCAGGTCACCCCGTCGCCCTCGTACCCCGCCTTGCAGGCGCAGGTGAAGGAGCCCCCAGTGTTGGTGCAGGTGGCGTTCTCGTTGCAGTTGTCGGTGCCGGCGGCGCACTCGTCGATGTCGGTACAGGTCACGCCGTCGCCCTCGTACCCCGCGGTGCAGGCGCAGGTGAAGGAGCCCTCGATGTTGGTGCAGGTGGCGTTGTCGTTGCAGTTGTCGGTACCGGCGGCGCACTCGTCGATGTCGGTGCAGGTCACGCCGTCGCCCTCGTACCCCGCGGTGCAGGCGCAGGTGAAGGAGCCCCCGATGTTGGTGCAGGTGGCGTTTTCGTCGCAGTTGTCGGTACCGGCGGCGCACTCGTCGATGTCGGTACACACTGTCGGCTGTCCCGTGCAGGTGTAGCCCGGCTCCAACTTGCAGACGCTGTTGCAGCCGTCTCCCGAGAGTTGATTGCCGTCGTCACAGACTTCGAATCCGCCCAGCACCCCATCACCACAGACGGCCCGCAGCGACGTCTCCACCGCGTCCACCAGGTAGAGCGCCACCGCGCCCTTCAGGCGCACGTAGCGATAGGGGACGTTCCCCGGGTACGTCGCCACGGCGATATGCGTCCCCAGGCCCAGCTCCACCAGATGCAACGAGCTGGAGCCGATGTAGGTCCCATCCGCCTTCAGGAAGTCCACCTGGGCCACCAGCGCCAACGACAAGCCCTTGTAGTAGACGCGCAGGTCGCCGGTGCCTTCCTCGCCCGCACCCAGATCCAGCACCAGCGCCGCGTTGAGCAGGCCCAGCAGCGTCGCCACCTGTCCATCCGGAGCGCCCAGCGCCGCGCTCGCGTTGAGCACCGCCGCATTGGTGCCCGACGCCACCGCGTCCGCATACGGGTCCCATGTGAACGAGGCTTCCAGCGGCTCACTCGTCAACGCCCCGGGGTCTTCTTGCGACACCCCATCCGCGGGAGGACGGGAGTCCACACCACACGCCCCCAGTGACAAGGCCAGTGTCAGGCCCAGCCCCCACGACCACAGCATACCTTGACGGCTTCGCATCTTGTTTCTCCCCCAAGGAGCAGGATGGAACCCGGAATGGACCAGCCCCCCATGGAATGAAAGACACTATTCCTTTCCCCCTCCTATTCGGCCAGCAACATGTGAATGGCCAGCGTCCTCTGGCGACCCGCCAGAAAGCACTTGAGGACCATGGACACAGAGTCCATCACATGCATTTGATCGTCTCCGCGTCTGTTCCCGCATGTCCGCAAAGTAGAAGGGGTCTACTCGTGTGGTTACGCCTGGAACCCGAGTCCTGGCGCTATAACCCATACGGGGAATCCACAGGTACCCGTTCGCCTTGGCGCCCATGAATGCATATGCAGTGCATCTCTTCCATTCGGCGGAGGCGCCGGGGCATGCCGTGAATTGGTGCGGGCCCTTAATTCCAAACGACAAATGTCAGAGTGATGTGGTTGTCTCCTGCTTTCCGGAATGCCTTCCGGAAAGGAGGCACCATGCTTCGACTTACATTGAAGTCCGCGCTGGTTGCACTGTTCATCCCCAGCCTGCTGCTCACCGCCTGCGGTGAGGGACTGGAGTCGCGTCCCGCCCTGGACCCGGAGATGGCCCGGGTGCCGGCTGGCGCCCCGGTTCGCGAGGGCTACGCCTGGAACGCCGCGAGAGGGAAGCTGGTGCCAGTGAAGTACGCCGAGGTGGATGGACTGGCCATCCTCGATGGAGACATGATTCTCGGCACGGTGGAGGAGATGGAGGCGCGCGTGCGCGAGGTGAAGGCCCGGGGAGGTCTCGACGCCCCGGGAGTCCACGCCCAGGGCGTGGCCATCACCGGAGCAAACTTCCGCTGGACCAACTCCGAGGTGCCCTACACCATCGACGCGGCTGTGCCAAACCAGGCGCGAATCACGGACGCCATCAACCACTGGCAACAGCGTACGCACCTGCGCTTCGTGCAACGCAACGTGCTCAACGCGGCGCTGTACCCGAACTACGTCAATTTCCAGACGGGCGCCGGGTGCAGTGCCCACGTGGGACGAATTGGTGGCAGGCAGGTGGTGACGCTGGAGGCCGGGTGCACCACGGGCAACACCATCCATGAAATCGGACATGCCCTGGGGCTGTGGCACGAGCAGTCGCGCGAGGACCGCAATAACTACGTGCTCGTCCGGCCCGAGAACATCACCGCGGGCTATGAGCAGAACTTCAACCAGCAGATCGCCGACGGTGACGACATCCTCGCCTATGACTACGGCTCCATCATGCACTACCCGAGGACGGCGTTCTCGAAGAATGGGCTGCCCACCATCGAGCCCCTGGGGGGGCAGGCCATCGGGCAGCGCGATTCGCTGAGCATCACGGACGCGGCCACCGTGGCGCGTCTCTACTCAAGAACCATCTCCCTGCGTGCCTTGCGCGGCCACTACGTGGTGGCCGAGGGCGGCGGCGGCGGCGCGGTGAACGCCAATCGTGCCGCCGTGGGTCCCTGGGAGAAGTTCCAACTGGTGGACCGCAACGGCTTCGAGCTGCAGACCGGCGACCTCATCCACCTGCAGACGGTCAACGGCAACTATCTCATGGCCGTGAACGGTGGCGGCTCGGAGGTGACAGCCACCCCCACGGCGCCTGGCAGCTATGAAACCTTCCGCATCTCGAAGATATCCGGCACGGGCCTGCTCACCATCGGCACCGGAGACACCGTGGCCCTGTCGACGAACAATCTCCTCACCCCCCGCTACCTGTATGCCGATAACGGGGGCGACGGCGGGGTGTATGCCGCCGGTGCCTCCGTGGGGCAATGGGAGCAGTTCACCATCACCTTCTACTGAGGCACGGGGTAGGGCCTGCTCCAGCGTCGAACACTGGAGCAGGTCGCCATCGTCTACTCAGGCGATGAGCTCGGAGAGCACGCCCTTGGTCAGCGCCGGGTCGCCGAAGTCGTCCAGGCTCCCGCCGGCCGCGTTCCTCAGCCCCACGGCGGTGCCAATCGTGTTCAGCATCCGGTTGTGGTTGGGATTGCCGCCGCCCGACGCCTCGACGTAGACGCCCTGCTTGAGGAAGCCATTGCAGCTGCCCGCCAGGACGAAGGGCACATTGCGCGCCGAGTGAGCCGGCCCGTTGCCCAGGTCGTTGTACCAGACAGACACGCCGTGCTCGATGAGTCGCTTTCCGTCCGGCATCTGGTAGGCCGCCAGCCGGTCCAGGAGGTGCTTGAAGGCGCGCGCGAACTGCACGTCCACGTGGTGGTGCAGCAGGTCCGAGCCGGTGATGATGCCGCCGCTGGAGTCGTGCGACGTGCGACGGTGGGACACGTAATGGAAGTTCTCCATCAACTGCCCCGTGTCCGGGTCGCGGTAGCGCGTGTCGCCGTCGTTGCCATTGCCCACCTGGATGACGGCCGCGCGGTTGGTGCCGCACGCAATCGCCATCACCGCGATGTCCATGTGCAGCCTGGCGGTGGCGAGCACCTCGGTGCCGTCCGTGCTGTCATAGCCGGGTGACTGCTGCTGGAGGATGAGCTCCTGGTCCGCGCGCATGCGGCAGCTCAGGGCGACCTCCAGGTCCCGGACGTTGGACAGGTGCAGGTCCAAGCGCTCATGGTCGGACGCGCTCAGCTCGGGACGCTGCTGGAGCGACTGGAGCTGGGCCTTCACCAGGTCGTTCACGCTGCGCTGCCGGACGAGGAGCTGCTCGCGAGCCTCGGGAGTCAGTCCTCCCGGGCCGCCAATCATCGTCTGGTACGCATTCCACGGGTCATGCAGCGCGGCCCGGCGCACGTTGCTGCTCCGGTAGGAGAGGCAGGGCCCCCCGAGCCAGCCGCCACGCCGGCCCGCGTAGAAGACGAGCGAGTCACGCTGCTGCGGATTGAGCTCGCGGCCGATGCGGTGGTCAATGGACTCGCCTCCGGACTCGGAGCCGCCGCCCGCGCCCTCCACCACGGGGCCCCGCGCGGTCAGCCCCTGCATGGCGCCGCGGGCGTGGCCGTCCCCGTAGTTGTAGTCCTTCATGTTGATGTTGCGCACCAGCAGCAGGTCCGCGAGGTGGTCCTTGAGCACGTCCACGGCCCGCCCGGCGCTGCTCGCCGCGGTGAGCGCGCCCAGGGTGCGCGGCCAGAAGCGCTCCGGCTCCGCGCCGAGCTCCGACGTCGTCTGGGCCGAGGCGACGCCGTTGGCCTGCCGGAAGAAGATGGCGTACGGCAGCGCCCCCAAATCCGCCGCGCGGGCGGTCCTCGGCACCAGCCCCTCGAGAAACGGCAGGCTCAGCATCGTCCCGCCCAGGCCCTTCAACACCATCCGGCGACTCAGCTTCATGGCAGCTCCTCCGGGTGGCGATTCACGAAGCCCTCGCTGGTGACGACCTCCACGACGAGGTCGACGATGGGCAGGTTGCCCGCCTTCGACAGCTTTCCGAGCCGCTCCACCAACGGCCCATCCTCGTGGGCGAACGGGCGCCCGTGGAGGTACTCCACCCAGTGCTGCGCGTAGCACGCATGCACCCCTTCATTGGCCGCGAGTGCGTCCGCCAGGTCGAGCGCGTCGCGCACCGGCACCGTCTCCCCGTTGATGTTGGGAGTCGAGCTGGCGTCCACCGGATGTCCGTTGTCCGTGGTGCGGTAGCCGCCGATGGCGTCGAAGTTCTCGAAGGGGAAGCCGAGCGGGTTGATGAGGTGCGAGTGGCAGCTGGCGCACGCACTCCCGGGCACTTCGGTGTGCGAGGCGACGACCTCGCGATTGGTGCGGCCCTGCGGGGCGGGGAGCGGTGGGATGTTGGCCGGCGGCGCGCCAATCTTCCGGCAGATGATGCGCTCGGACACGAAGACGCCGCGGTGGATGGGGTCCGGGTCCACCGACGTCGCGTGCGCGGCCAGGAAGCCCACCTGGGTGAGCACGCCCTTGCGCTCGCGCGAGTCCAACGTCACGGGGACGAAGTCGGCGGTGAACGCGCCACTCAGCCCGTAGACCCGCGCCAGTTCGTCGTTGACGAAGGTGGCTGGCGAGGTGAGCAGGTCGCTGTAGCCGCCCTTGCGGGAGAAGACGACGTCCTGGACGAAGAGGGTCGTCTCCCGGGCCGCGTGCTCCCCGAGGCGCTCGGACACCTGCGGGTAGCGCGTGAGGGAGGGGCGGATGGCGGCATAGCGGGGCACGTCGAAGAGGGTGCGGTGGAAGGCCTCCACCACCTTGTTCGAGCGCGCGTCCTGGAGCATGCGCCGTGCCTGTGTGGCGACGCCCTCGCGGGAATGCAGGGTGCCCTCGCTCGCGGCGGCGAACAGGGCGTCGTCCGGCATGGCGCTCCAGAGGCCGTAGCTCAGCCGCGAAGCCACTTCGTAGTCGTCGAGCGGCACCCGGTCCCGCACGGCCTGCGTGCTGCGCTCCACGCGGTAGAGGAAGTGGGGCGACTGGAGGAAGGCTTCAATCACCAGCCGGATGCCCCCCTCGAAGGCCGCCATGTCCGCGTAGGCCTGGGGGCCCCTGCGGTACAGCCCGAGGTAGCTCTCCACCTCTTCGGACGTCAGCGGGCGCCGGTGCGCGCGCAGGCCGAAGGACTCCACGAAGGCACGGGCGCGCGCTTCGCCGGTGTCGGCCGACGGAGGCAGCACACGCGCGAGCTTCGTCGCGTCCGTCGTCACCTGGCCGGCGAGCTCCGCGGCGGCGCGCTGGTAGGCGCCCCAGAGGGCCTCGTCGACGGAGAGGGCGCGCGCATCGTTGTCAAAGAGGAAGCCGCTCTGGGCGGGGTCCGCGCGGAAGGTGCCCGCAAGCGTGGTGGGCGGCGCATCCAGCCTGAGCAGCTCCTGCACGCTGTTCGTCCACTGCACGTGCGTCAGGCGCGCCATCCGCACGGACGGGGCTGGCTTCTCGATGGCGGTGGGCGTACCGGGGCCGGGTCCTCCACCGGGGCCCTCCGGGTTGGAGATGTTTCCTTCGCAGCCAGCAGCCCCGCTCAAGACCAGCCCGAGCACCACCGGGCGCCACCACCGTCCCCGCTCCGCTGGCTCTCGTGACAACCGTTGTGACCGCATCCTCGGCACGAGCGCCTCCATCATTGGGAGACATACCAATCGGATGGATTACGCGTTCCTGTCAATGTAGCCGCGACTCGCACGCGCGTCGGTCAAATGGCCCGATGACACGGATACTGAAAAACTCGTGTCACACGTGCATACGCGTTTCATCAGACCCGACTTTTCGTGCGGGCCTCGCGCAAAAGTGTGGAGGACGCGCCACATGCGTGGGGGACAGACCCCCTCAATGCGCCGGTGCTACAGCCTCAGATACACGCCGAGCTGACCGCTGAAGTACAGGTCCTTGGCGCCGCCGGCGAAGACCGGGGTGCCCTCCGCGGCGTTGGCGGTGAAGGAGTAGCTCCGCATCTCTCCGCCCAGCCGCAGACCCAGCATGCGCGTCAGGGCGAACTCCACGGCGAGTTCGCCATCGAGTCCGGAGCCGCTCAGCTCCGGGAGGTAGTCGTCCGAGGACAGCTCGCCGCCGCTGAGCACGTGCTGGTAGCCCACGCGCGCGGCGATGGCCCATCGCTCGGTGAGCGCCTTGCGCAGGCCCAGCTCCACGTGCGCGAAGCGGTAGTCCACGTCGGGCAGGGTGAAGGTGCTCTCCGGCGGGAGTTCCACCGCGAAGGAGTGGGTGCCGTACAGCGCGCCCACCGAGACCTCCAGCCACCGCAGCGGCAGGCGGAAGCGCAGGCCTCCCTCCAGGAGCTGCGCGGTGGTGGCGTGACTGGAGCCATCCGGGAGCCGCGTGGACAGCCCGAAGGCGCGTGAGCCCCGCGCCACGATACCCAGGTTGTGCACCACCCCATCCGTGAAGTGGGAGAGCGGGAAGTAGCTCACCGCGAGGCTCGCCGCCGCGGCGCTGTTGAGGCTGTAGTCGGGCAGCTCGTCGGCGTTGTTGCCCGAGAAGTTGAAGCGGCGGAACAGCCCCTGTCCGGACAGCAGAACCTCCAGGGTGGGGCCGTCCAGGTCGCGCGGGCCGGCTGCCTTCGGCTCGGGCTCCACCGGCGGCTCCTCCTTCTTCACGGTGGGCGGAGGAGGCTTCACCACCGCCGGGCGCGGTGCCTCCGCGACGGGGGCCGGGGGCGCGACCTCGGGCTCGGGCTCGGCGACAGGAGTCGGAGGCGTGACGGCGGCAGGCGGGAGGCTCTGCTCCGAGCCCTCCGTCAGGGCCGCGCCCAGCCTGGGCTCGAGCTCTCGCCGCACATCGGGGAAGGCGCGGTTCGTGCGGACGTTCCAACGCTCCTCCGCGAGGAGGGTGCCGTCCTTGCCGGAGTAGGCGCGGACCTCCACGTCCCAGCGCTTCGTCCCCTTCACCGAGGCGAGGATCAGCACGTCCGCGCCGAGCTTCTTCGCCAGCGCCTGCCGCTGCTCATCCGTCTTCGGACCGCCGCGGATGAGCTTCACCTGGGCATCCACCTTCTTCGCGGGCAGCACCTCTCGCCCGCGTCCCTTCTTGCCCAACTCCTGCGTCAGCACCCTGCGCAGCGCATCCGCCTGGCGGCCCTCCGGGCGCAGCACCGCCACCTGGGTCTTCTTCGCCTGAGTCTTCTTCGCCTGCGCGGCCTCGGCCGGGCGGTACGACACGACCAGCGCGAGCACCAGCAACACCCATCCCGCGACGCGGCTCACAGGGCCACCTCCCTGGCGCGGACAGACGAGGTGGAAGCGGCTGGGAGGACAGAGACGAAGGGGCGGGAACGCATGGGTGCTCGGCTTCCAGTGACGAGATGAGGGGCTGCCTCTGCCCAAAGCAATTGAGGGGCCAACATCCCGGAGCTTATCTCGGCGGGAGCGCGTGGAACCAGATGATGATGACCGCCGCGAGGCGCGGCATTCCCAGAGAGGTGTCTTCTCCCATCGCACCAGCAGTCGTCGGAAGCGATTCAGCCAGGAGTGCCCGCGCTCCACCGTCGCGCCTTCTGTCGAGCGTGGCTCGTCTTGGTGCACACTCCTTTACCTCGTCGTAGACATGGCCTCTGTCCACCCAGAGGTGCTTGGGAAGCGAGACATGGTTTATCAAAACGAGTGGCGGCACCGCTTTCCGATACCGCCCCATAGAGCCAGTTGCCTCGTGGGTGGCCGCCCCGTGTCGGTGGATGCCATGCGAGTGCGGACCATGAACTTCAACCAACCCTGGCGCACTCCAGGAATCACCGAGGTGCGCTACGAAGTCATCTTGCCTGGACAATATGCAGTGGCGCTGCTCGAACGCGATTGGGCCGGATTGGTGAGCGACTACCAGCGGTTTACCGCGCCGGATGACCCGCTGGACCAGGCCCTGCGTGCCCTCGAATGGCCCGAGCCAGCACGGGCACTCGTTGACCCGGTTGCGGCTCCTCGGATACTTGCCTTCTTCGCCCACGAGTTGCTGCTGCGCTGGTTCGACGATGGCCTCCCAGCAGGTCCCGGCTTCGTACTCAACTCCGTTGAAGAGACAGGCATGGCCGACACAGACGTGTACCTCGCGGGCCATGCACGACCGCACGACCCGCGTGTGTCCTATGTCTACCAAGATGTCTGAACCCTCTCCGCCAAGGGCGCGTGCGCGAGCCCACCGCGCCTGGCACGTCGTGGCGCGGCTTTGACGCGCGCATGATGCAGCCCTCGAATTTTGGGGAGGCACAGGGTTCCTACCGAAGCTGAGCGATCAGCGAAACGCTTCGGCGTGCTGCACGACCCAGCGGTCGAAGGAGAGCGGCCTTCGTCCGAGGACGCGCTCCACTCCTTCGTTGACGAGCGCCATCCGCCCTTCGCGGACCGCGCGCCAGATATCGACGAGCGCCGCGGCGTACGGGCCTCTGCCAACGTCCGCCTGGGCCTCCTCATCGGAGATCGGCTCGAAGCGAACCGTCTTTCCGATGGTGGCGCCAATCCGGGTGGCCATCTCGCCGTAGCTCAGCGCCTCCGGCCCTGTAATCACCAAAGACTCCCCGACGTACTCGCGCGTCGTCAGGGCCCTGGTGACGACCTCGGCGATGTCGTCCGGATGGATGAAGGCTATCGTCCCCTCGCCCGTGGAGGACCGGAGCACGCCCTCGGAGGCAATCGAATCGGCCCAGCCGAGCGCGTTCGACATGAACGCCGCCGACCGGATGAACGTGAACGAGAGGCCGCTCTCTCGAACGGCGGTCTCGCCGCGCGCATGCCATGGGCCGGTCCCCACGCCCGTGCTCACGTCCAGCGTCGAGAGCTTGACCAGGTGCTTGACCCCGGCAGCCCTGGCGGCGAGTGCGAACGCGCGATCCCAGACACCGAGCTTGGGACCGCTGCTCAGGAGAAACACTGCATCGAGCCCCGCGAGGGCGGCGGAGAGAGAGGCGCGCGAACCAGCCAGATCGCCGACCCGGACTTCGACTCGATCCCCGAAAAGCGCTCGCGCCTTTTTCGCGTCGCGCACGAACACGCACGGGCGCTCGCCCCGTGCCAGGAGGCACCGGGTTACCCCCGAGCCGATGTTACCGGTCGCGCCGGTGACCAGATACTTCATCGCGCCCTCGCGTCGGCCCAGCCGCGCAAGACTTCGAGCGCGATTCTCTTTTGCCCCTCCTGCGTGAAGTGAAGCCCGTCCTCCATGAGCAGATCCTGCGGGGGTGGCAGGCCGAGCCGCGCGAACAGTTCGATCGCGGGCTCGTCGAAGGAGGCAATGACCTCGGCGACGCGGGTGATGTCCTCGTTGCGGAAGCGAACCCCGAAGCGGGACAACCCCCAATGCTTCGACACGCGATCTTCGAGCACCGGGGCAGGAGTTACCCACAGACACCGCGCCTTCGTCTCCCGGGAGACGCGCGTGCGGAGCTCCGCGAGGTTGCGCGCCGTCTCTTCGGGAGCGACGAGCGTCTTGCTCGGCGTCGGGCCTTGTGTTCGAGCGTCGTTCACGCCGATGAAGAACAAGATCCAGTCTGGATTCCTCGCGATGACCCCGCCGATTCGAATCAGGCCGTGCGTTGTCGTCTCACCGGCGACGGCGCTGACGTCGATCGAGATTCCATCCGCGGGACGGCGCGCGGCCAACATCTCGTTCAGGATCACCGCCCACGACTGCGGATCGGAAGTGTGGCTATCGCCGAACGCGAGAACCCTCGCCCCGGGCCGCAAGGGAAGTCGGTCCACCATCGCGCCCACCGCGGGATCCGCGAGCAACTCGCGCGCGGCCTCCTTCGCGCCTGCCCGCAGGCGCCCGAGCTCGGCGGAGTAGGCGTCCGGAGCGAGGCCGAGCAGGGCCGCACGCATCGGCTCGGTGAGCGCCGCAGCCCCGGGAAGCGATGCCACGGTTTGTTCTGGCTGAAGCACCTTCATGAGCCAGCGCGTCTGTTCGGTCGACCATGTCATGCGCAACGAGATACCGGACGGAACGGTCACGCACTAGTATGCTCCTCGGAAACGGACTCTTATCATGAATGCAAAAATAGACGTGGACCTCAACGACGTCGCGCTGCTCGTGCGCGTGGTGCAGCGGCGGAGCTTCTCCGCTGCTGCTCGTGAGCGCGGGGTTCCCGTCTCGACGGTGAGCCGCCGCATCGCCCGGCTCGAGTCGGCGCTCGGCCTGCGGCTCCTGGAGCGCACGACGAGGACGCTGCGCCTGACGGACGCGGGGCGTAAGTAC
Source organism: Myxococcus sp. CA033 (assembly GCF_013336625.1). Classification (NCBI taxonomy): domain Bacteria; kingdom Pseudomonadati; phylum Myxococcota; class Myxococcia; order Myxococcales; family Myxococcaceae; genus Myxococcus; species Myxococcus sp. CA033. The sequence continues at coordinate 1,336,148 of NZ_JABUMU010000001.1, forward strand.
TTCGACCATGCCGAACGCGCGATGGACGACCTCGCGCAAGGCACCGGGCAGGTTCGCGAGCTCCAGGATGAACCTCGCGGCCGCGTTCGCATCGCCGCGCCGAGCGCCTTCGGCCCCGCCGTCGCCAACGTGGTCTACCTGTACCTCGCCAGGCACCCGGGGGTGTCGATCGACCTGGAGATCGACGGACGTCGCCCCGACCCCGACAGCGGCTTCGACATCGCGATCGCGACGGAAAAATTGAAAGACACCGACGACTTCGTCGCGCGCGAGGTCCGCCCAATGACCAGGAAGTTGCTGTTCGCGAGCCCGCATTACCTGAAGGCGCACGGCACGCCTCGCGGAGTCGAGGAGCTCGCCTCTCACGACTGCATCACGACGCGCGCCACGGACGGCCACGCAACGTGGACGCTCGCCCAAGGTCGCACGAAGCGACGTTTCACCTTCGCGCCGCGCCTCTACGTGAGCGAGTTCTCCGCTGCCTATCGCGCGGTGCTCGCGGGTGTCGGCATCGCGATGCTCCCCGAGTCGCTGTGCGCCCAGGATGTGAACAAGAGGCACATGGCTCGAGTCCTAGAAGACTGGGAAGGGGAGGCTGCCGGTGTCTATCTGCTCTACCGCGCCCATCGGTCGCTGACGGCGGCGGTACGTACCTGCATCGACCATCTGCTCGCGGAGCTTCCCACCATTCATCTGGTCCGCAGCGCTCGGGAGAACTGACCGGGAGTGGCTCGTGAAAACCGTCTCCCCGTCGCTGCGTGCAGCTCTTCGCGCCCCCTGAAGCTCGCGCGGACGAGGTGGTCGAGGCCGCGGATCGGCTCGGGTGGCTTCACCCACGCGACGGTTTCAACCGCGGCCATCTACAGTTCCCCCCGGCATGGGGACAGCACTTCACCGCATTGTCACCCAGCCGTCGCCCCGCTGCTATCCTCACCACCATGAAGCGCCCCCCGGAGCAGGACGCGCCCGCGATGCCGTCGCTGCTCGTCTTCACCATCGCTGTGCTGCTCTTTGGCTCGCCGCTGCGGCGGCTGTGGTTGGCGGAGGACGCACCCGGGTACATGCCCTTCATCGTGTGGCTGGGCGTCATCGCCCTGGGAGCCTGGGCCGCCTACCGGAGCGGTGGCCATGACGCTTGAGCTGGGCTCGCTCGTCGCCGCATCCGTCGCCTATCTGCTGGTGCTGTTCCTCGTCGCCTACGCGGCCGAGCGCGGCCTCATCTCCTCGCGCATCACCCAGCACCCGCTCGTCTACGCGCTCGCGCTCGGCGTCTACGCGACGTCGTGGTCCTACTTCGGCAGCGTGGGCTACGCGGCCCGGCACGGCTTCCGCTACCTGGGCATCTACCTGGGCGTCACCCTGGCGTGTCTGCTCGTGCCCGTGCTGTGGCGCCCCCTCCTGCGCCTCACCCGTGAACTCCAGCTCACCTCGCTGGCGGACCTGCTCGCCTTCCGCTACCCGGGCCAGAGCACCGGCACCGCGGTGACACTCTTCATGCTGGCCGGCAGCCTCCCCTACCTCGCGCTCCAGGTGCGCGCGGTGGTGGAGTCCGCGAAGGTGCTGAGTCCCTCGGCCTCGCCCACGCTCGTCGGCATGGGCTTCTGCGCGGTGCTCATCGTCTTCTCCGTCCTCTTCGGCGCGCGACACCTCACCCCGCGCGAGCGACACGAAGGACTGATGCTGGCCATCGCCTTCGAGTCCGCCGTGAAGGTGGTGGCCCTCGTGGCAGTGGGCGCATGGGCCGTGTCGTCCGTCTTCGGCGGCGTGGACGGACTGTGGAAGTGGCTGGAGGCAAACCCGGAGGCGGTGGAGCAACTGCGCCGTCCCGCCCGTGAAGCGTCCTGGGCTCCGCTGCTGGTGCTCTCCTGCGCGGCCGCATTCCTCACTCCGCGCAGCTACCACGTCGCCTTCACCGAGGCCCCCGAGCGCGACGCACTGTCCACCGCGACGTGGGCCTTCCCACTCGTCTTGCTGGTGATGAACCTGGCGGTGCCCGTGGTGCTGTGGAGCGGTGAAGCGCTCGCCCTGCCCTGGCCCGCGGACTTCCACCTGCTCGCGGTGCCCGCCTCGCGCGGCGCCACGGGGCTGGCGCTGGTGGCCTTCCTGGGCGGCGTGTCCGCGTCCAGCGCCATGGTCATCGTCACCACGCTGGCCCTCGCCCCCATGTGCCTCACGCACCTGGTGCTGCCCCTGGGGTACGCGCGCGGACAACCCCACCTGTACGGCTGGCTCCTGTGGGCACGCCGCCTGCTCATCGCGCTCATCATCCTCGCGGGCTACGGCTTCTACCGGCTGCTGGACACTCGCGGCCTCGGGCTCGTGGACCTGGGGCTCGTGTCCTTCGTGGCCGTGGCGCAGTTCGCCCCGGGCGTGCTGGGTCTCCTCTTCTGGAAGCGGGCCACTCGCGCGGGCCTGCTCACGGGCCTGGGCGCTGGGGCCACGATGTGGCTGCTCACGCTCGTGGTTCCGCTGTGGGCCTCGCCAGGACTGGTCGCATGGACCCACCGCGTGGCGGTGCTGCTGGGCTTCCCTGGCGACGAACCCTGGGGCTTCTCCACCTTCGCTTCACTGACCCTCAACACACTGGCCTTCGTCGCCGTGTCGCTGGCCACGCGACAGTCCGAATCGGAAGCCGAGGCCGCGCGAGCGTGTACGCGTGAAGCCCCGGGACTCGTCTCCGGCGGAGTGGAGGCAGGTTCGCCCCGGGAGTTCCGCGAGCGACTCGCGCCCCTGCTCGGCGCCGAGGCCGCATCAGCCGAGGTCGACCGCGCGCTGGCCGGCCTGGGAATGTCCCCCGACGAGCGTCGCCCCGCAGAGCTTCGCCGCCTGCGCGACGGCGTGGAGCGAAACCTGTCCGGACTCCTCGGCCCTGTGCTGGCGCGCCTGACGGTGGAGGAAGCGCTCCGACTGGGTCCCGGCACACGCGCGGCCCTGGCCGAGCAACTTCGCTTCGTGGAGGAACGCCTGCGCGATGCCCGGGGCATGCAGGGCCCGGTACACGCGGTGGAGGCCGTACGGCGCTATCTGCGGCGCATCCTGGAAGACCTGCCGCTCGGCGTGTGCGCGGTGGGCCCGGATGGAGAAGTGGTCATCTGGAACGCGGCGCTGGAGCGACTGTCTGGCGTGGAGGAGCACGCGGCGCGCGGTCATCCCCTGGCCGCCCTGCCCTCTCCCTGGGGTCCGCTGTTGTCCGGCTTCGCGACCGGCGCCGAGGCGGACACCGAGACGCGCGTCACGGTGGGCGACGGTGAGCGAACGCTGCGCCTCCACCGCTCACGGCTCACTCCCGACGAGGAAGGTGGCAGCGCCTCGGAGGGGATGGCGCTGCTCGTGGAGGACCTGACGGCGCGCAAGGCCGTGGATGCGCGACTCGCGCACCAGGACCGGCTGGCCTCACTGGGGCGCGTGGCGGCGGGCGTGGCGCACGAGATTGGCAATCCACTGACGGCCATCGCCAGCCTGACGCAGAACCTCAAGTACGAGCTGGATGACGCGGACGCGGTGAAGGAACGCACCCTCCTCATCCTGCAGCAGTGCCGCCGCATCGACGCGATTGTGCGCGCGCTGGTGGGCTTCAGCCACGCGGGCACGGTGGGCGGGGAGGCTCGCCCCTTCGCGCGCGTGGAGGTCGGCCCCTTGCTGACCGAGGCCGTGCAGCTCGCTCGACTGGCGCGCGCGTCGACGAAGTCTCGCGGCGTGCGCTTCGAGCACCACAGCCCCGAAGGACTCGTCGTCCAAGGCGACTCGCAGCGCCTGGAGCAGGTGCTCGTGAACCTCCTGACCAACGCCGTGGACGCGTCCCCCGAAGGCGCGAGCGTGGAGCTGGAAGCGGAGTCCGCGAACGGGCGCATCCATCTGCGCGTGCTGGACCGGGGGCACGGCATCCCCTCTGAACTCTCGCAGCGGGTCTTCGAACCCTTCTTCACCACGAAGCAGCCAGGCGAGGGCACGGGCCTTGGGCTCGCGCTGGTGGCGGGCATCGTCCGGGAGCACGGCGGCACCATTCAGGTGGACAGTCGGACGGGTGGAGGGACTACCGTGACGGTGAGCCTGCCCGACGCGCGCGGCGTGGAGTCGAGCTCGCGTCCAGGTCCGGGAGCCACCGCATGAGTCGCATCCTGGTCATCGAGGACGAGCCCATCATCCGCACGGAGCTGCGGCGGTTGCTCGTGCGCGCGGGACACGACGTGTCGGAAGCGGGCGCGGTGCAGGAAGCCGCGAGCGACTACGCGCTCGACTCCTTCGACCTGGTGATGTCGGACCTGCGCCTGCCGGGCGCGCCGGGCACGGACGTCATCGCCCTATGCCCGGGCGTCCCCGTGCTCATCATGACGAGCTACGCCACGGTGAAGTCCGCCGTGGACGCGATGAAGCTGGGCGCCGTGGACTACATCGCCAAGCCCTTCGACCACGACGAGCTGCTGCTCCAGGTCGAGCGCGTGCTGCGCGAGGGGAAGCTCACCCGACAGAACGCCGCGCTCAAGCGCGAGGTGGAGCAGGCCTATCCCGTGAGCGGAATGGTGGGGAGCAGCCCCGCGATGCGCGACGTGTTCGAGCGCATCCGCAAGGTCGCGCCCTCCCCCGCCACCGTGCTGGTGCTCGGCGAGTCCGGCACGGGCAAGGAGCTGGTGGCCCGCGCTCTCCATGCGCAGAGCCCTCGCGCGGACGGCCCGCTGGTGTCGGTGAACTGCGCGGCGATTCCAGAGGGCCTGCTGGAGAGCGAGCTGTTCGGCCACGAGAAGGGCGCCTTCACCGGCGCGCTCACCGCTCACGCGGGGCTCGTGGAAGCCTCGCACGGCGGCACCCTCTTCCTGGACGAAGTGGGCGAACTGCCCGCGGCCGCGCAGGCCCGCCTCCTGCGCATGCTCCAGGACGGCGAGGTGCGGCGCGTGGGCTCCACGCGGCCTCGCAAGGTGGACGTGCGCATCGTCGCCGCCACGCACCGGGACTTGCCGCGTCGCGTGCAAGAGGGCGTCTTCCGGCAGGACCTCTACTTCCGGCTGCGCGTGGTGGAGATCCGCACTCCGCCCCTGCGCGAGCGCGGCGAGGACCTGCCCGTGCTGGCGAAGTACCTGCTGGAGAAGGCCTGCCGGAAGCTCGGCCGCGCTCCCGCCACGCTGTCACCGGAAGCCCTGCTGGCGCTGACCGTCCATCCCTGGCCCGGCAACGTGCGCGAGCTGGAGAACGCCCTGGAGCGCGCGGTCATCCTCGCGGACAGCCCCGTCATCACCCCCGACCTGCTCGCGCTGGAGCTGCCCGGCGGCGAGGCGCGTCCTCCCACCACCGACGCACCCGCGCCCGTCGAGCCAGAAGCCGAGGAGGCGGGCGGCTCCATGGAGGAGTACTTCCGACGCTTCGTGCTCGAGCACCAGGAGCACATGGGCGAGACGGAGCTGGCGAAGCGGTTGGGTATCAGCCGCAAGGCGCTGTGGGAGAAGCGCCAGAAACTCGGCCTCCCGCGCACTCGCGCATGACGCACCGCCCTCGGGGCAGGCGCGTTGTCACCGGCCAACGTCTTCCGTCGCGCGCGCTTCGTTACGACGCATTGCACGAATCGTTACCGAGGTAACGCCCACGTCACCTTCCGTAACATCCTGACGCGGCGAGCCAACCTGCAAGGTCTTGAATCTTCGCGTGGCGGCAATTGGCCGGAGTGTTGCTCTGGGCGACGGGCATGCCCCTCCCCCCCACGCGTCCGTTGCCGCTGCTGCTGACGCTCGCGGTGGCCCTTCTGCCCCTGGGCTCCGCGGTCGCCGGGAAGATCACCATCAACGACGAGGCGAACCTCAACATCAACCTGTTGCTGCAGCCCCAGGCCCAGTTCATCAAGGACGGGGCGCCCGTCGGACACGTGGGCACCGACTTCTTCCTGCGCCGCGTGCGGCTGCTCGTCTTCGGCAACGTCACGAAGCGGCTGTCCTTCTTCATGGAGACGGACCAGCCCAACTTCGGCAAGGACGGCAACTACAACGTCGACTTCTTCGTCCAGGATGCCTTCGCCTCCTACGAGTTCGTCGACAAGCTCTGGGTGGACGTGGGGTTCCTGATTGCCCCGCTGTCGCGCCACAACCTCCAGGGCGCCATCGCGCTCAACACCGTCGACTTCCACTCCAACCTCATCCGCTTCACGCCGGGCGTCGGAAAAATCTGGCGCGACATGGGCGTGCAGCTGCGCGGCTTCGTGGGTCCGCTCGGCTTCCGAGCCGCCATCCTCAACGGCGCGGAGGGCACCGTCCGGGAGGACGCGCCCGCCATCAACCCGGATGACATCCCCCGAGGCGTGGCGATGGTGCGGTGGAACTTCCTCACCCGTGAGGAGGACCTCTTCTTCCAGGGCATCTACTTCACCGAGAAGCCCCACCTCTCCGTGGGCGCGGGCGCGGACTATCAGCCCTCCGCCGTCGCGACGGCCAGCGGCGTGCACGACTCGGTGGCCTTCTCGGCGGACGTGTTCCTGGACTGGCCCATGGGCAATGACCAGGAGCTCGTATTCCAGACGGGCGTGTACACCTACCGCCAGGGGATGGACAGCCCGCAGAGCGGCACGGGCTTCCTGTCCGAGCTCGGTTATCGCATCGGCCACGTGGAGCCGCTGGTGTCCGTCGAGTACTTCAGCTCGCGCGTCGTGGCGCAGGACGCATTCGTGGTGAGGCCCGGCTTCAACCTCTGGTTCCAGAAGCACACCTTCAACCTGAAGACGGAGGTCGCCATCTCCCGCCTGGGCGACATCTCCGAGGCGGACACCGGCATCACCGGCACCGCGCAGCTCCAGTTCTTCTACTGACGCCCCCTGCTCTCCCCGAGGTCACCTCCGATGACTGCCGCGAAGGATTCGTTCGTCTCGCCCAAGGAGCACTTCTCCCGTCACGCCCACGTGAAGACGCTGGAGGACTACCGCGACCTCTATCAAAAGAGCCTGAATGAGCCCGACGCCTTCTGGGGTGAGCAGGCCCAGCGGCTCACCTGGTTCCATCCCCCGGAGGCCATCCGCGAGGTGGACGCGGAGCAGGTGGACTTCTCCTGGTTCAGCGGCGGCAAGCTCAATGCCGCCTACAACTGCGTGGACCGCCACGCGCGGGAGCGCCCCGGCAAGGCCGCCATCATCTGGGCGAAGAACGAGCCGGGCGAATACCAGACCATCACCTTCCGGGAGCTCCAGCACCACGTCGGCCGCGTGGCCAACGTGCTCAAGGCCCACGGCGTCCGCAAGGGCGACCGCGTCTGCATCTACCTGCCGATGATTCCGGAGCTGGCGTACACCATGCTCGCGTGCGCGCGGCTCGGCGCGGTGCACTCGGTGGTGTTCGCGGGCTTCTCCTCGGAGTCGCTGCGCGAGCGCATCCTCGACTGCGGCGCCAGGGTGCTCGTCACCGCGAACGAAGGTCCTCGCGGGCCCAAGGGCGTTCCCACCAAGGCCATCGCGGACGAAGCGGTGGAGGGCCTCACCCAGGTGACGTCCGTGCTCGTGGTGCGGCGCACGTCGCGCGAAGTACCCATGTCCGAGGGGCGCGATTTCTGGCTGGACGTGGAGATGGCGCGCCACCGCGGCGTCTGTCCCGCCGAGTGGATGGACGCGGAGGACCCGCTCTTCATCCTCTACACCTCCGGCTCCACCGGGAAGCCCAAGGGCGTGCTGCACACCACGGGCGGCTATCTCGTGTATGCGGCGACCACGCACCACTACGTCTTCGACGCGCGGCCGGACGACGTGCACTTCTGTACGGCGGACCTGGGCTGGGTGACGGGCCACAGCTACCTGCTCTACGGCCCGCTCATCAACGGCACCACCACCGTCCTGTTCGAGTCCACGCCGACGTACCCCGACGCGGGCCGGCTGTGGCAGGTGGTGGACGACGTGAAGGCCACCGTCATCTACACCGCGCCCACCGCGCTGCGCGCGCTCATCCGGGAGGGCGACGCGTGGGTGAAGAAGTCCTCGCGCAAGTCGCTGCGCCTGTTGGGCAGCGTGGGCGAGCCCATCAACCCGGAGGTCTGGCGCTGGTACCACGACGTGGTGGGCGAGGGACGCAACCCCATCATCGACACGTGGTGGCAGACGGAGACGGGCGGCATCCTCATCTCCCCGCTGCCGGGGGCCACGCCGTGCAAGCCGGGCTCCGCCACCCTGCCCTTCTTCGGCGTGGAGCCGGTGCTGCTCGACGACGAGGGCCGAGTCATCGAGGGCAACGGCGTCAGCGGCAACCTGTGTCTGGCGCGCTCCTGGCCCGGACAGGCGCGCACGCTGTACGGCCACCACCAGCGCTTCGTGGAGACGTACTACTCGCGCTTCCCCAACCTGTACTTCACCGGCGATGGCTGCCGCCGCGACGAGGACGGCTACTACTGGATTACGGGCCGCGTGGATGACGTCCTCAACGTCTCCGGTCACCGCCTGGGCACCGCGGAGGTGGAGAGCGCGCTCGTCGCGCACGAAGCCGTGGCCGAGGCCGCCGTGGTGGGTTTCCCTCATGACATCAAGGGCACGGGCGTGTGCGCCTTCGTCACGGTGAAGCCGGATTGGCTGGAGACGTCCACGGAGCAGATGGTGGGCGCGCTCAAGGAGCAGGTGCGCCACGTCATCGGCCCCATCGCCACGCCGGACCGTGTGGTCGTGGTCAATGGTCTGCCCAAGACGCGCTCCGGCAAGATTCTGCGCCGCATGCTGCGCAAGATTGCGTCCGGCGAGACGGAGAACCTGGGTGACGCCAGCACCCTGGCCGACCCCGCCGTGCTGGATGAACTGCTCACCAAGGGCACGCCCGTGCGGGCGAAGCCCTGATTCCCCCTCGGTCTTCCGACGTCACACTGGAGGCAAGAAATGTCCTCGAAATCCCAAGAAGACGCCCTGGAAGCACTCGCCGCGTCGCGCTGGCGGGTGGCCGCCGTCCTGACGGTGGCCACGTTGGTGGCGTACTTCGGCTTCATCCTGCTGGTGGCCTTCAACAAGCCGCTGATGGGCCACCAGATAGCCCCCGGCCTGTCGGTGGGAATCCTCCTGGGCGCCGTCGTCATCGTCACCGCCTGGGCGCTGACGGGCATCTACATGATCTGGGCGAACGGCAAGTACGACCGAGCCCTGAGCCAACTGCGTCGCTGAGAGCGAGCCTCGAATGAACCCCACATCGACACCGGGCACGCAGCTGGGCCAGCCCAACAGCACGGCCATCTTCTTCTTCCTCCTCTTCGTCGGTGTCACCCTGGGAATCACGTACTGGGCGGCGCGCAAGACGAAGACGACCTCGGAGTTTTTCGCGGCCGGCGGCGGGGTGAGCGCCCTGCAGAACGGCTTCGCCCTCGCGGGCGACTACATGAGCGCCGCCAGCTTCCTGGGCATCGCTGGCCTCGTCGCCATGTCCGGCTTCGACGGGCTCATCTACTCGGTGGGCTGGCTGGTGGGCTGGCCGGTGGTGACGTTCCTCATCGCCGAGCCGCTGCGCAACCTGGGCAAGTACACCTTCGCGGACGTGGTGGCGTACCGCCTCAAGCAGACGCCGGTGCGACTGGCCGCCGCGCTGGGCACGCTCACCGTGGTGAGCTTCTATCTGATTGCGCAGATGGTGGGCGCCGGCAACCTCATCCACCTGCTCTTCGGCCTGTCCTATGAGGTCGCCGTCGTCATCGTCGGCGCGGTGATGATTCTCTACGTGCTGTTCGGCGGAATGATTGCCACCACGTGGGTGCAAATCGTGAAGGCCGTGCTGCTGCTCGCGGGCGCGTCCGCGCTGGCCGGAGCGGTGCTGTACAAGTTCGGCTTCAACCCGCTGGCGCTCTTCAACGCGGCGGCCACGCAGTACGGCGCGCAGACGCTGGCGCCGGGCGCGCTGGTGAGCAACCCGCTGGAGACGATTTCACTGGGGCTGGCGCTGATGTTCGGCACGGCGGGCCTGCCGCACATCCTGATGCGCTTCTACACGGTGCCCAACGCGAAGGCGGCGCGCAGCAGCGTGTTCTACGCCACGGGCCTCATCGGCTACTTCTACCTGGTGACGTTCATCCTCGGCTTCGGCGCGTCGGTGCTGGTGGGCCGGCAGGCGATTACCAGCGTGGACAAGGGCGGCAACATGGCGGCGCCCATGCTGGCGGAAGTCGTCGGCGGCACGGGCTTTCTGGGCTTCATCTCCGCGGTGGCCTTCGCCACCATCCTCGCGGTGGTGGCCGGCCTGACGCTGTCCGGCGCGGCGGCGCTGTCCCACGACTTGTGGTCCAGCGTGGTGCGCAAGGGCGAGGCGCCCGAGCACGAGCAGCTCAAGGTGGCGCGGCTCGCCAGCCTCTTCCTCGGCGTGCTGGCCGTGGTGCTGGGCGTGGCCTTCAAGGGACAGAACGTGGCCTTCATGGTGGGCCTGGCGTTCGCCATCGCCGCGAGCGCCAACTTCCCCGCACTGCTCCTGTCCATGGCGTGGAAGAAGTTCACCACGTATGGAGCGGTGGCCAGCATGCTGACGGGCTCGTTCAGCGCGGTGCTGCTCATCTTCCTGTCGCCCACCGTACAAGTGGACCTGCTGAAGAACACGAGCGCGCTGTTTCCGCTGAAGAACCCAGGCATCATCACCATGCCGTTGGCTTTCGTCGTGGGAGTCCTCGTGTCGCTGTTGTTCCCGGAGCGCGAGTCCAGCGAGCGCTTCGCGGAGGTGAAGCACCGGATGCACATGGGCGCGGTCCAGCCCCCCGTGCCCGTCGCGGCGAAGGTGGCCGCGGCGACCTCCAAGGCGACACCGCCCCCCACGCCCAGCAAGGCGTAACGCCACCGAGTAGCCCTCCTCCGTCATTGCTCCTGGGGAGGAGGGCGGGGGTGGGGCCTGGGCCTCCAAGGAGCCTGGGTCCCGCCCCTCTTCAGGAGTCCCCGTCTCCTCGCGCCAGTCGCTCCCGCAGCCGCATGCGCGCGCGGTGAAGCCGGCTCTTGTGGGCGCGCACGTCGATGCCTGTCAGCCGCGCGGCCTCCTCGGCCGACAGGCCCTCCACGTCCCGGAGGAGCAGCGCCTCACGGTCCGACGCGGACAGTGCCGCGAGCGCGTCCCGGAGCATCGCCCCCATCTTCCGCGCGTGGGCCACCTCGTCGGGAGCACGCTCCAGGGAGGGCACGGCCCTCACGGCCTCGGCGTCGAAGGGAAGTCGCTCCCCGCCCCGCGCCTCCCGCCGCCGCTCCCGCGAGCAGTGGGAGCGGGCCACCTGGTAGAGCCACGTGGACAGGCGCGCCTGCTCCCGGAACGCATGGAGGCCGCGAAAGGCGGTCATCAGCGTCTCTTGAAGCACGTCGCGGGCCTCCTCCTCGGAGCCGCACAGCCGCAGCCCGAAGCGGTACACCGGCGAGGCGTACCGGGCGAGCAGCGCCTCCAGCGCCTCACGGTCTCCCTCGCGCGCCGCCGCGACGAGCGTCGCGTCGCTTCGGATGCGCTTCGTTGCCCTGCTCGAAACAGCCACGCGCCTGCTCCCTCTTGTCCAGGGGTGATGAGCGGCCGGGCCCTCGCGCGCCGCGAGCGTGGCCCACCGCATCCGACACGAACAACACCGGGCCCTGAATCCTTTTTCCGCCCACGCGACTCTCACCGACAGGACGCGGCGTGTCACCCTCGCTCCTCGGACTTCTCTCTTCTCGTCAGGTGCACTCACCATGAATGCGGTCCTCCTTCCCCTCCTGGGGGGCGTCCTCATCGGACTCAGCGCGGCCCTCCTCCTGCTCTTCAACGGCCGCATCGCGGGCATCAGCGGAATCACCGGAGGACTCCTGTCCGCCGCGCCGGCCGACCGGGGCTGGCGCGCGTCCTTCCTCGGCGGGCTCGCGGTGGGGGGCGTGCTGCTGGCGACCTTCCGCCCGGAGTCGCTCGGCCCCCCTGTTCTCACCAGCGTGGGCGCGACGCTCGTCGCCGGGCTCCTGGTGGGCTTCGGCACCCAGCTGGGCGGCGGTTGCACCAGCGGCCACGGCGTCTGTGGCCTCGCCCGAGGCTCCAAGCGCTCACTCGTGGCCACCCTGACGTTCATGGCGACGGGCGCCATCGCCGTCTTCATCTCCCGACATGTACTGGGAGGTGTTTCGTGAAGGCCGCGCTCATGGCGGGAGTGGCGGGGCTGCTCTTCGCGCTGGGGCTGGGGCTGGGCGGAATGACGGACCCGGCGAAGGTGGTGGGTTTCCTCGATGTGGCGGGGAGCTGGAATCCGAGCCTCGCCTTCGTCATGGCCGGTGCGCTGGGCACCTACGCGCTGCTCCGCCGGCTCATCCTCCGACGGGCGCGGCCCGTGCTCGCGGACCGCTTCCCTGCTCCGCCGCAAGCCGACGTGGACGGCCGCCTCGTCGCGGGCTCGGCGCTCTTTGGCATCGGGTGGGGCTTGTCAGGCTATTGCCCTGGCCCCGCCCTCGTGTCGCTCCCGGTGGGAGGCACGACGGTGCTGCTCTTCGTCGGGGCGATGCTGGTGGGAATGGGCGCGTTTCGCGGAATGTCGAGGCAACCTGGGTAGGCTGGCGACTTGCGCACAACCCGCCGCGAGGGCGGTGCGGGCTTGCGTCACGCATTGCGGGGCCGCGAATCTCAGACTTCCGGGCATGTGAATTGATTGGGACATCACATCGTGGGCTTTGAGTGCGTTTGCAAAGCTTTGGATGGATCACCCTCCGCGTCAGTGCTGGCTAGGATGAGTCCTCGATGCCACGCGCCGCGAACAGGATGCTGGACGTCGACGAAGAAAAGCTCGTCCACCAGTTCCCCGGGCTGGACCGCAAGGCGGTGGGGGCGTTCTTCACGCCCGCGCCCCTGGTGGAACGCACGCTATCGCTCGCGATGGCGCACCTGGGAGCTGGACCCCTCACGGTGGTGGACCCCGCCTGTGGGGCAGGAGCCTTCTTGTCGGCGGCCTCGAAGCTCTGGCCTGGAGCACGGCTGTGCGGGCTGGAGTTGGACCCCGCCGTGGCCAGACTCTGTCAGGCCCGGGTCCCGGAAGCCGACGTGCGCGAAGGCGACACGCTGCGAGGTGGGATGGAGCCCATGCTCGCGACGACGCCTCCGGAGCATCGCGAGCTGTGGGTGGGCAACCCGCCCTACAACGGCACCTCGCCCGTCCTGAAGGACCCGAGCGCCTACGCGAAGCTGCGCGCCCTGCTCCCGCTGGCGCTCCCACCGGGCACCAGCCTGCGGGACGACTTCGCCTTCTTCCTCCTGGTCGCCGCGCACCGGCTCTCCACGCGGCCCGGCGTGCTCGCCTTCATCACCCCGGCGAGCTTGCTGGACGCCTTCCTCTACGCGCCGCTGCGCCAGTCGCTGCTGCGCATGCTCACGCTGCGCGAGGTGGTGGACCTGGGCCCTGGCGCCTTCGCCGGCACGCAGGTGCGCACGTGCATCACCGTGTGGTCCTCGCTTCCGGGCCACGTGGACCCGCCGCGCTTCGAGCGCCGTGGCGAATGGCAGCACTTCACGCCGGAGGCGCCCGAGTGGCGCCTGGCACCTACCACGCCGGAGGCCAGCGCCTTGGATGCACGGTGGAGCGCGGAAGGCGAGGCCCTCACCACGTTGGTGCCGGTGAGCCTGCCCGGGGTGAAGACGCGCTTCGACGAGCTGCTGGTGGACGCGGACCCGGAGCGCCTGTTGGCGCGCATCCGCGCCTTCGCCGCGTCGCCCCTGGAGGAGTTGCCGGAGTTCGCGCGGGTGCATGGGCTGTCGGAGGAGCTGCTGCCGAAGCTGCGCGCGCTCAAGGTGGGCACGCCGCTGGAGGTGGACGCGAAGCACCTGCGGCCCTTCTACCGGTACGGAGGGGCCCGGCACCGGGGCACGCTGCCACCGGAGACTCGCGCGTTCTGCTACCTGGACCGGCGCCTGATTCCCCGGGGAGACCACCGGCTGCGCGGCCCGTATGACCCTCACGTGGGCGCGGTGAAGCTCCTCTTCAACGTGCGCGAGCTGCCCCTGTCCGCCGCGCTGCTGGAGGAAGAGGGCTGCGTCCATGACCACCGGCACGCGCGGTTCGCGCCCCTGTACGTCCCCAAGCGACTGAGGGACGAGGGGCTGCGCGTCACCCGCTCCTCCACGTCCGCGGAGGAGCTGGGTCCCCTGGTGCCCAACCTGTCGCCCAGGGGGCTGGAGTGGGCGGAGACGTTGGGCGGTCCCCTGCCCGCCTTCCAGGCCATCGTGCGCTTCCTCAATGGACCCGACGTGCAACGCGTCTGGGCTCCGGCCTTCGGGGCGTCGCGCGTGGTGCCGGTGCCGTTGCTGGTGCCGCCTCCGGGCCAGGAGTGAGCCTGTGCGTGGCGGGGCGTCTGCCCGCCCGCACGGTTTCCCAGCGGGGTGCGGAAACAGCCGCTAGTGTCCACCTTCGCCGAGCTGATTTCCCCTCTGAAGGAAGGACCTACTTCATGAAGATTCGCGCGCTGCTCACCGCCACCGTTCTCACCGCCGCTGCTCCCGTGCTGGCCCAGGCCCCCGCGGCCCCGCCGCCCGCCGCGCCCGCGCAGGAGACTCCCGCTCCCGCACCCGCGAAGAAGGTGATTCCGCCGGGTGAGACGGCGAAGGCGCCGGTGAAGGACGCGCAGGGCAAGGACGTGGGCGAGGTCACCTTCGAGCAGACCAAGCAGGGCGTGGTCATCAAGGGCACGCTGCATGACCTGCCTCCGGGTCAGCATGCCTTCCACATCCACGAGACGGGCAAGTGCGAGGCGCCGGACTTCAAGACGGCGGGCGGCCACTTCAACCCGACGAAGAAGGCGCATGGGATGATGTCGCCGAAGGGCAAGCACGTGGGCGACCTGCCCAACCTCCACGTGGGCCAGGACGGCAAGGTGCAGTTCGACACGTTCTCCCAGAACGGGCTCACCGTGAAGTCGCTGTTCGACAAGGACGGCTCCGCGGTCGTCGTCCACACCAAGGAAGACGACTACCAGACGGACCCGACGGGTGACGCCGGCGGTCGCATCGCGTGCGGCGTGGTGGAGAAGCAGCAGCCGTAACGCGTCGTCCGCGAGGAGGCCCCGCCTGGCATCTCGGCCAGGCGGGCGGCTCCCGACCTCAGTGCACCGGCAGCGCGACGGCGCTCGGGGCCTCCTTCACGGGCGTGAAGAGCAGGTCCTGGAAGTCGAAGCTGAAGTCGGTGAGCGGCGAGACAGGCTGCATCCGCATCTCGCCCACCGTGCCATCCGGCTTCAGCGAGAAGGACACGAAGGCATCGGCGTTGAGCGAGCGGTCCTTCCAGCGCGCGACGAAGGTGTCGTATTGCCAGTGCTCCAGCTCGCCGACGAGGCCGGGCGTCCTGCTGAAGCGCAGCACCACCTTCTGCGCCTCGCGCGTCAGCGTCACGTCGCCGTACCACGCGTCGCGGAACTTCCCCGCGTAGGCCTCGAGCGGCAGCGACGGCTTGCTCTCGGGCTTCCTGCCCTCCTTCAGGCTGGCGACCTGTCCCTCCGCCTTCGCCTTCTTCGCGTCGTCATCCGCCTTGAACGCGGCGACCCAGTCCGTCGCGGGCGCGCCCATGAACGCATCCAGCACCGTCCACACCGGGACCTCAATCGTGCCGCGCTCCTCCTGGTTCGTCAGCACGGCGATGCCCAGCCCCAGCTCCGGCACCAGCATCACCCGTGAGTAGTAGCCCGGCAGCGCGCCGCCGTGGCCCACCAGCTTGTAGCCCCGGTAGTCCCGCAGCGACCAACCCAGTCCATACGCGGCGAAGTTCGCGCGCAGCGCCGCCAGGGGCTTGGAGGGCTCGGTGACGGTCATCACCGTCTGCGCGGCCCACATCTCGCGGGACTGGCCCTCGCTGAACAGCCGCTTCTTGCCCTCGGTGCCGGGAATCACACCCCGGGCCAGCTGCGTCAGCATCCACTTCGACAAGTCGTTGACGCTGGAGTTGATGGCCGCCGCGGGCGCGTTGTTGTCGAAGCCCATGGCGGGGATGGTCTTGAGCACGCCATCCGCCTTCGCGTGCGGCGTCGCGACGTTGCTGCCCACGCGCAGCGCCTTCGACAGCGTGCTGCTGTCACGCATGCCCACCGGCGTGAAGATGCGCTCGCGCACGAAGTCTCGCCAGTGCCGGCCGCTCACCTTCTCGATGACCTTGCCGGCCACGAGGTAGAGGATGTTGTCGTAGTTGTAGCGGCTGCGAAAACTCGTCGCCGGGCGGATGTGCCGCAGCTTGGAGACAATCTCGTCCTCCGTGAAGGTGGACTGCGGGAAGTACAGCAGGTCTCCCGCGCCGAGCCCCAGCCCGCTGCGGTGGACGAGCAAGTCGCGCACCGTCAGCTCGCGGGTGACGTACGGGTCGAACATCTGGAACGACGGCAGGTGGTCGACGACGCGGTCGTCCCACTGGAGCTTGCCTTCGTCGACGAGCATCGCCAGCGCCGCCGCCGTGAAGGCCTTGCTGTTGGAAGCGATGCCAAACAGCGTGTCCGCCGTCACCGGCGCCGCGTCGCCCAGCCTGCGCACGCCATAGCCCTTGGACAGCACCACCTTGCCGTCCTTCACCACGGCCAGGGCCACGCCCGGCACGTCGAAGGTCTTCATCGCCTTCTGAATCGTGGCGTCCAGGTCCGGGGGCAGCGACTGGGCGAACGTCGGGGACAGCGGAAGGAAGACGAGCAGGAGCGCGAGGACGTGACGCACGAGGACTCCGAGATGGGGTGCGGGTCGTAAAGCCCCTGTCTACCCCACCTCGTGGACGCGCCCCAGCGCCCCCTAGACGTAACCAAAGCGGCGCCGCGCGAACCACTCCGCGCCGAGCAGCCCGATGAGCGCGACGAGGTAGTACCAGCGGTCCCACAGCGGCTGGTCCTTCGCGCGCCCCACCTCCACCACGGGAGGGTCCAACAGCGGCATGTCCGGCAGCCCGTCCTGCGGCAGCTTGTACGCCTTGCCGCCCGTCACCTTGGCGATCTGCTCCATCAGCTCCGGCCGCACGGAGGCGTCCGACAGCTCCGGCCCCACCGCGCGCACCGCCACCGCGTCCTCGCCCTTGCCCAGGTCCGTCTCGCCCTTCTTCGCCGTCGCGAGCAGCTTGTACGGCCCCGGCTCCGGCGGCGCGAACTCCAGCCGCACCACGCCGTCCGGCCCCGTGGCGCCCGTCTGCACCGCCACCGGCTTCTGCGTTGCCACCGAGAACAGCTCCACGCGCACCTGCGCGTCCTGCGCGGGCTGGTAGTCGGAGCTGCGCGCCTGTACCACCACGGCCACCGGACGCCCCGGCTCCACCGACGGCGGGTCCGCTGTCACCTTCAGCGTCGTCAGGTCCGGGTCCCTCACCAGCCACCGCAGCGCGTTGCCCCAGAAGCGGTCATACGCGCGGCTGGGCGAGCCATCCCGGTGCGCGGCGAAGGCCCAGTACCACGACGCATCCGTGGCCATGACGAGCGCCCGGCCCCGGCCATAGTCCCAGACGGCGACAAGCGGCGCGTTCTTCCCATTCGCGGTGAGATGCGGATGCTCCAGCAACACGGTGGCGCCAGGGCGCGCGTACGTCAGGTTGGCGCCCGGAATCGGCGGCAGCTCTCCCCACGCGGCCTCGGTGCTGGACGCGCCCGTGCCAATGGCCGTCACCGGGTGACGCAGGCCCTCCGGCGTCAGGCGCGCGGTGAAGGGCTCCACGTTGGCGGGGCCCGCGGCGGCCACGGGCAAGGCTTCCATCAGCGTGGGCATGGTGGCGCGGCCCTCGCCCAGCACGCTGTCGCCGCCAATCATCACGAAGGCGCCGCCGTTGTGGATGTAGCGCTCCAGGTTGCGCTCGTACTCGGCGATGGAGAGCGTCGGGTCCGCGTGCCCGAAGTTCTGGAAGATGACGACGTCGAAGGTGTCCAGCTTCGTGTCGAAAATCTCCTCCATGGGGAACGGGATGAGGGACAGCTCGCGCTCGTTCGCCACGCCCGGGTCATCCGACAGCGTGCGCAGGATGTAGAACGAGATGAGGTCCACGTTGGCGTCCTGCTTCAACAGGCCGCGCAGGTAGCGCTCGTCCCAGGACGGCCGGCCCACCACCAACAACACGCGCACGCGGTCCCGGATGACCTTCAGCGTGAAGGAGCGGCTGTTGTTCTCCGTCACCGCCTCGTCCGGGAAGGTGGGCACCGTCACCGTGTAGACGAAGCGCCCCGTCTGGTCCGGCGTGAAGGTGAAGGACACCGGCTTCACGTCGTCGTTGGTCTCCAGGCGCACCGTCTTGGTCGCCACCGTCTTGCCCTCCTGGCTGAGGACAATGGGAATCTCCCGGCCCCGGAAGCCACGGCCGTGAATCTCCGCCTCCACGGTGAGCGAGTTGCGCACGAAGGCGAAGTCATCCACCTTCAGGCCTTCAATCGACAGGTCCTTCAGCGCCTCCTGGCCCACGGTGAAGGTGGAGACCGGCACGCCCAGGTCCGCCAGCGCCGCGCGAGCCCGGCCCACCACGCCCGACTTCAACTCCGTGTTGTCCGCGCCGTCGCTGAACAGCAGCACGCCGGACAGCTTGCGCGCGCCCTGCCCCGCGCCCGCCGCCGCACGCAGCGCGGCCAGCAGGTCCGTGGTGCCCGCGCGAGGCGGCTCCTTGGCCAGCGACGCGGGCGTCACCGGCGCCAGCTCCGGGTCGAACCCGTACATCTCCACCGTGAAGCGGTCCTGGAGTCCCGCGAGCGCCGGCGAGGCCTTCTCCAGGAAGGTGGCCACCTCCGCGGCGCGCGTGGGGCCTCCGGGCTCCGAGGGGAAACCCATGGACGCGGAGCGGTCCACCAGCACCGCGACGCGGTTCTTCATCCGCGCCACCTGCAAGTGCCGGATGCCGGGCTCCAGCAGGAAGAAGAGCGCGGCCACGCCCGCGCCCACGCGCAGCGCCCACAAGAGGACGCGACGTCCACGCGAGGGCTCGCGGCGCACGCCCCAGGCGGCCAGCGCCACTCCCAGGAGCAACCCGAGCGCGAGGAACACCAGCGCCCACGAAGGCAGGGGAGAGAGGCTGACGAGCTTCCAGGCGTTGAAGGTGGGGGAATTCATCCAGGCTCTTGGCGTAGGGCCGGTGCTTCAGCGCCGCTTGTTGAGGATGAGCTGCAGGTGGACGGCGTCGTCCTTGTAGTCCAGGCAGAGGGCGTACATGCAGACGTTGATGCCCAGCCGCACCGCCAGCTCCCGCTGCGGCTCGCCGCCGGGGCTCACGTCGAACTCGTAGTCCCCGGACTCGTTGCGGCTCCACGCCCCGGCCACGTCGTTCTGCGAGTAGAGCACCGCCGCGCGCTTGCCCAGGCTGGCCGCCATCATCTGCGGCTTGTTGAGCAGCCGGCCCGGCGCCGCGTCCAGCAGGAAGAAGGACTTGAACACCACGTGCCCCGAGGGCACCTCCGCGAGCGGGTTCTGCGGCAGCACCCGCGCCATCTCCCGACGGAAGCTGGCGTCGAAGCCGTCCCCGTCGCTGCCGTCGTTGGCGTCCGCCAGCATGAAGCCGCCGTACGTCAGGTAGCGCCGCAGGTTGGAGACCTCCGCCTCGTTGAGTGGAGGAAAGGCCCCGTCACCGCCGAAGTAGAGGAAGGGGTACTCGAAGAGGTCCGGACTGCTCAGCGCGAAGGGGCGCGCGTCCGGCACCACCTCCACGGACGTGCGGCGCTGGAGTTCCCACGCGATTCGCCGCAGGCCGGACAGCCGCGCATCCCAACGGCCGCCGTGTTTCGCCACCGCGGGGATGAAGCGGTTCTTCTCGCCGAACGCGTGCGCACGCCCCGCCAGCAACGGAGCGAGCGCGGCGGAGCCGAGCAGGAGGTTTCGACGGGTCAGACGCCGCACGGACATAGAGCGCATCTATATACCGTCGACGGGTACTCGCATTCCCCGGTATAGAGCGGGCCCATGGCAAAAGGCGGACAGACGCCCGAGCAGCCCGGCTCTCCCGAGGTCCGGGCGGCCTGGGCTCGCAAGGAGGCAGGCGACGTCGCCGGCGCGCGACGCGAGGCCGAGCGTCTGCTGGCGGGCAGTCCCACCCCCGAGGACCGGGCCGAGGCGGAGGAACTGCTGCGCCGCACCTCCACCCCCAAGGCCCTCTTTGGCTTCGCCCTGCTCGCCGCCGCCGTCTTCGTCGTCCTGCTGCTATTGGCCTTGACCCGCTACGCTTAAGCTACATCGTCGGCGCCCTCGTGCCCCCTGGGGGCAAACGTCGGGTGCGCCGCAATGCAAGGAGTTGGAGCCATGGAAGGCCTCCTCCAGGCCCTCAAGGCCTATCAGGAGCTCAACCCGTCGGGCTGGGTCGGCATCTACCGCCTGCTCCCCATGTGGGCGGGCATCGTCTGCTGTGTCGCCGGGGTGACGCTGCTGCTGGTGGGCGGAGGCCCCCGGGTGTTCCGGGTGCTGGCCGGGCCCATCGGAGCGCTCCTGGGGCTGGTGTGGACGGGCGCCGTCACCGCGAAGCTGGGCCTGCCGGACCTGGACCCGCGGGCGCCCTCCATCGTCGCGGCCGTGCTCCTGGCGCTGGGCTTCCTCTTCCCGCCCGCCATCACCTTCGTGGGCCTGGGCGTGCCGCTGGGCCTGTTGGCCGGGCAGATCGCCGGGCCGCAGGACTTCCTGCTCGGCTTCGCGCCGGGGTTCATCATCGGCGGGCTCGTCGGCGCGCTGCTGCACCGGGTGGTCAGCGCCCTGGTGGCCTCCGCGGTGGGCGGCTGGGTGCTCGTCATCGGCGCGCTGGCGGCGCTGCACCAGTTCGGCGGGCTGGTGGCCGCCGTGGCCAGCAGGCCCTGGGGCGTCATCGTCGCCGCCGGCCTGTTCGCCGTGGCGGGCGCCGTGTACCAGCTCGCCATGCGCCCCTCCCCTGAAGAAGCCGACAAACAACGCGGGGAAAAGGAGCGCGCCAAGCTGCGGCAGGCGGAGCAGCGGGCGCTCGAGAAACGTTGGGGGGTCAAGTAGCCGACCTCCGACGGGCGCCGGCCGCGCTTTACCTCCAGCGTCGTGGCGCGTACATTCCGCCGCCTTTCCCCCCGGAAAACCCCCGAAGGATTGATGGGCCAGGTCAGGCGCAAGGAGTCGGAGAAGAAGCAGGAGTCCCCCTCGGAGCCCGCCCCCCGGCAGGAGCCCACCGCGAGCACCGCGTGGGTGAAGCCGGAAGGGATGTCGCGCCGGGGCTGGGCCGTGCTCGCCGCGCTGGTCCTCGTCATCCAGTTTCCCCTCATCCACTACGCCCTGTTCCGCGGAAACGCGGATGTGACGGCGACAGTGCCCTACACCCAGGACTTCGCGGACCCGGGCGTGGTGAAGCGGGACTTCTTCTCCGTGGGTGGCTACTGGCGGGTGATTCAGGGCGAGCTCCTGGCACCGGGCGTGAAGAACAACCCGCTGTGGCTCCAGGCGCCGCTGCCGGACGACGTGGCCATCGAGTTCGACGTGCGCTCGGAGCTGCCCGAGGGTGACATCCGGGTGGAGGTCTTCGGCAACGGCGTGGACCCCAGCTCCGGGTACGTCCTGGTGCAGGGCGGGTTCAACAACTCGATGTCCGTGCTGGCCCGGCTGGACATGGGCGCGCCCAACATCGACGCGCTCAAGCGCCGCGCGGCGCGCAAGGCCGGAGCGCAGGGTGACAAGGCGGACGACGGCGCGAAGACGGACGCCGCGGACATCGCCTCCGTGTTCAAGGACGACACCCGCGTCCGCGTGGAAGCGCGCGGCACGCCGGTGCAGGCCGGCCGCACGTACCACTGGCGCATCGAGCGCCGAGGCACGCTCCTCCGCTGGAGCATCGACGGAGAAGCCTTCCTGGAGTTCGATGACCCGCGTCCCCTCAAGGGCAAGGGCCATGACCGCCTGGGCCTGTCCGGCTTCGAGTCGCAGATTTTCTACGACAACCTGCGCGTGGACTCGCCGGACCGGATGCCCGCCCGCGTCGCGCCCCCCGCGCCGGTGATTCCTCCGGGCCCGTACGCGGACGACTTCAACCGCGACACGCTGGGAGACGCGTGGAACGTCACCAACCCCTCCGCCACGAAGCTGGTGGACGGCGCGCTGGTGGTGGAGATGGTCCACAACCGCCCCGTGTGGCTCAAGCGGCCCATCCCCCGCGACGCGACGATTGAGTTCGACGCGTGGACGGACAGCCCGGACGGCGACATCAAGATCGAGGCGTGGGGTGACGGTCGCTCCTTCTACGCCGGAGACCTGCGCCTGCAGTACACGGCGACGGGCTACGTGTTCATCTTCGGCGGCTGGCGCAACACGCAGTCGGCCATCGCCCGACGCAGCGAGCACACGCCAGACCGGGTGACGCGCGACGGGGCCTCCGTGGTGCCCGGCAAGCGCCACCACTTCAAGCTGACCCGACGCGCAGGCACCCTCTCCTGGGAGCTGGACGGGCAGCCGTTCCTCACCCTCCAGGACCCCTCGCCCCTGGAAGGGACGCGCAATCAGTACTTCGGCTTCTCCGGCTGGAAGAGCCGGGTCCACTTCGACAATCTGAAGATCGAGCCGCTCGCCCCCTGAGTAGCGGCCAAGGAAAGTCACACCGTGCGCAGAGTTGGCATCTTCGGCTGGGGCGTCGTCGCCCCCCGGTCCAGGAACATCGAGGCGTTCGAGAGGAACCTCACGTCCTCCGAAAGCTGGCTGTCCCCTTTCAACGGCTTCGGGCCGGACAACTTCCTCGTCGGCACGCCGGAGTTCGAGCTGGCCGACTACAAGCCCTGGATTGACGAGCGCTTCCCGGCCAACCGCTTCTCGCAGCTGGAGCGGAAGATGGGGCAGCCGACGCAGTTCGCCATCGGCGCGTTCATCCAGTCGCTGTCGCAGAACCCCGGCCTGGAGCAGGAGCTGCAGGCCCTGGGGCCCCGCGCGCACGTCTACGTGGGCACGGGTCTGGGCGACCTGCCCACCATCCAGTCCATCTCGTTGGACTTGTACCGCGCCCAGCGCCGGTGGGACCGATTCTGGTCCGCGCCGGAGCGCAACGCGGTGATGCGCAAGTGGCTGGAGACGCGCGAGCCTTTGGCGGGCCTGCCGCCGGAGCCGTCGTCGGTGGAAGAAGGCATCCGCGACGAGGCCGAGGACGCGTGGTGGCACTTCTGGACGGCCCAGTCCACGGAGCTGCGCGAGTACCTGGCGGAGCTGCGCGACATCGAGGCCATCGGCGTGCCGGACGGCGCCGACGTGGAGTCCGCGAAGCTTGCCGTCATCAAGGAGAAGCGCACCCGCAACGCCCGGCTGCAGAAGAAGTGGAGCGCGCCGGAGCCGCCCTGGAACGCCGTCTCCTCCAACGTGCTGTGGAACATCCACAACACGCCCGCCTCGCAGATTTCGATGCTGGGTCAAATCACCGGCATGACGTTCGCTCCCGTCGCCGCGTGCTCGTCCTTCGGCTATGGCCTGAAGCTGGCCATGAACTCGCTCCAGTTGGGCGAGGCGAAGGCCGTGGTCATGGGCATGACGGACGCGGCGCCCAACCCGCTCGTCGTGGGCGGCTTCTACAACGCCCGCGTCATCTCCGCCGACGCCGCCATCTCCAAGCCCCTCACCGCGCTGCGCGGCACGCACATCGCGGGAGGCGCGGTGGTCTGGGTGCTGGGCGACTACGACTACTTCACGTCCAAGGGCTTCAAGCCGCTGGGCATGGAGCCCGTCTCCGTGGGCGTCACCGCGGACGCGGACCACATCATCACCCCGTCCAAGGAAGGCCCCACCCTGGCCATCCGCGAGGCGCTGGCCGCCGCGGGCTGCTCGGCCGACGACGTGGGGAGCTGGGACTTGCACGCCACCGCCACCCCGGGTGACTACCTGGAGGTGCAGAACCTGCGGGACGTGCTGCCCGCGTCGGTGCTCATCACCGCGCGCAAGGGCACGTTCGGCCACGGCATGTCCGCGGGCGGCGGCTGGGAGCTGACGGCGCAGTACCTGGGCTACGGGCGCGGGCAGGTGTTCCCCACGCCGCTGAAGCCCAAGGAACTCAACCAGCAGATTTCCCGCGTCCACGGCCGCTTCGTGTTCGACGAGGCCGTCGCGGCGCCCGCCGGCTGCGCGGGCAAGCTGTCCATGGGCGTGGGCGGCATCAACGCCTGCGTCATCTCCCGGCCCTGGAAGAAGTGACGTCACGCCGCCGCGCGGCTCAGGGGTGGGCGCTCACCGCGTCCGCCTCCAGCTTCGCGGCCGACGCCGGGTCGATTCGCTGGAGCAACATCAGCTCCAGCTCCAAGTCGCGCGCGTAGTTCTGCTGGGTGGGCAGCACGCCGCTGGTGGTGGAGTCGAGGCGGGCCTGGGCCTGCTCCTCCTGGGCGCGCTGCGAGCCGCCGGTGGCGATTCGCTGGTCCACGTTGCCCACGCCAATGGACTGGGCCACCCGGTTGCCCCGCATCACCCGGAGGATGGCGCCCCCGGAATTGAGCGTGAGGCCCTCGACGAGGAAGCGCGAGGAGGAGGTGGGCCCCAGGGTGCCGCCGCCAGAGTCGCGCCACTCCGTCTCCAGCACGAAGCGGCCCGGCATCTCCTTCCACGAGTAGCCCTGCTCCTTGAGCAGCGCCTTCACGTCGGGCCAGAAGTCCGGCAGCGGCCGTCGGTAGACATGGTCCGCCGCCTTGTCGCGCAGGTAGTTCTGCCGAAGCGAGCCAGCACAACCCACAAGCGTCAGCAACGCGGCGACGACGAGACACACGCCCGAGGCGCGGAAGATGCGGCCCATGGAGAACCCCCAGGAGGAAGCGGTGACGACAGCGGGCAGCATAGCGCTCCCCGCCCTCGCCGCGCGCTCCCGCCCCCTCAGGCCTTGGGCGACGCCACCAGGTCGAAGTCGGGGATGTGTTCACGCATGAACTCGCGCATCCGCTGGATGAGCGCCGCCTCTATCTGCCGCGCGCGCTCCCGGCTGACGCCGTACTTGTCGCCGATGTCCTGGAGCGTCAGCGGCTCGTCGGAGGTGAGGCGGTTCTCGAAGATGAAGCGCTCCTTGCCCTCCAGCGTGCGGGAGAACTCGGCGAGCTTCTCGCGAAACAGGGCCTTGAGCTGCTCGGCGCCCAGTCGCTCGTCGGCGGGGATGGCGCCCGACGGCAGGTAGCGGTCGGCGCGGGTGCCTCGGGAGCCCTCGTCGTCCCCGCCCAGCGGCGCGTCGATGGACAGCTCGTCGTGGCCGAGCCGCTGGTCCATCTCCACCACGTCCTGCTCGGTGACGTTGAGCCGCTCCGCCAACAGCTTGGGGCTGGCCTCGAAGCCCTGGGCGACGAGCTTGTCCTGCTCCTGGCGCAGCTTGAAGAAGAGCT
The DNA here is from genome assembly GCF_013336625.1 of Myxococcus sp. CA033. Lineage (NCBI taxonomy): Bacteria > Pseudomonadati > Myxococcota > Myxococcia > Myxococcales > Myxococcaceae > Myxococcus > Myxococcus sp. CA033. The sequence goes on from NZ_JABUMU010000001.1 coordinate 1,361,283, forward strand.
TCCGCTGGGCCTCCGTCGTCCCCAGCTTCACCATCTTCCAGTTGTCCATGATGTAGCGAAGGATGTACGCCCGAATCCACCAGGCCGCGTAGCTGCTCAGCTTCACGCCCCGCTCCGGGTCGTACTTCTTCACCGCCTGCATCAACCCGATGTTCCCCTCCTGGACCAGGTCCAACAGGGAAAGCGGGTTGCGGTGGTACTCGTGGGCCAGCTTCACCACGAGCCGCAGGTTGGAGGCCACCAGCCGGTAGGCGGTGCGCACATCGCCCGTGTCGCGGTAGTGGCGCGACAGCTCCAGCTCCTCCTCGCGCGTCAGCAGGGGGTGGCGCTGCACCTCCGTCATGTAGGCCTGGAGGGGGTCCCGGTTGGAGAGCGCTGATTCGCTCGACTTGACGAGGGCCCGGGAGGGCACGGGCCTGACCACCTCCACCTCGGGCTCCGCGTCAACCAGCTCGGCCACGTCCGGCTCCAAGGAATCCGGGTCCGACGCTGTCTGGGCCCCTGGCTCCTCCACCTCCGCCTCGACGACCTCCGCCTGGGCGGGCGCGCTGCCCGCCGCCCGCTTCGCTCGGGGCCGGGAAGTCGTTCCTTTGGTTCTTTTCCCTCCACTCGCCATGGGCGCTCCATACCCCAAAGTGCCGCGATTGTTGCCAGAGGGTAATGCAGGAGCTATGCCCCTGCTTGATGAGCGACATCCAAGAGCCCACCGCGCCGGGCAGCCCGGCCACCGAAGAAGCCCCGACCCGTCCCGCCGAATACATCGCGGACATCGGCTTCGACGAAATGAACCTGTCAGAGCCCCTCCGCCGCGCGCTGGCGGAGCGCGGCTACACCCATCCCACCCCTGTCCAGGCCCGGGCGTTCCGGCCGGTGATGGAGGGCAAGGACCTGATTGTCCGCAGCAAGACTGGCACTGGTAAGACGGCCGCGTTCGGCCTGCCGTTGCTGGAGAAGATTCCCGCGGACGAGAAGCGCGTGCGCGCCCTCATCCTCTGCCCCACGCGCGAGTTGGCGATGCAGGTGGCGGACGAGCTGCGGTCCCTGGGCAAGAACAAGGGCGTGAAGGTGGCGGCCATCTACGGCGGCGCCTCCATGAAGCAGCAGGAGGACGCGTTCGAGGAGGGCACGCCCATCATCGTCGGCACGCCGGGCCGGGTGTTCGACCACATCAACCGGGGCAACCTGAAGCTGGACGGTTGCGACCACGCGGTGCTGGACGAAGCCGACGAGATGCTCAACCAGGGCTTCTACGAGGAAGTCACCCGCATCCTCGACCGTCTTCCGAAGGCGCGTCAGGTGCTGCTCTTCAGCGCCACCGTCCCCACGGACATCCAGAACCTCATCGCCCGGTACACGACGAACGCGGAGACGCTGCTGTTGTCCGGCGACGTCTTCACGGTGGAGCACATCCACCACGTCCGCTACGACGTGTCGGACGCCTTCCCCAAGCCGCGCAACCTCATCTACATCCTGGAGAAGGAGGAGCCGCCCAACGCCATCATCTTCTGCAACACGCGGGATGACACGGCGCTGGTGACCGCGGTGCTCAACCGCAACGGCTTCGATGCGGAGCTGCTCAACGGAGACCTGCCGCAGAAGGAGCGCGAGCGGGTGATGGGCAAGGTGAAGCGCGGCGAGGTCGCCTTCATGGTCGCCACGGACATCGCGGCGCGCGGCATCGACATCTCCGGCCTCGAGTACGTCATCAACTACTCGCTGCCCGAGGACCCGGCCGTGTACCTGCACCGCGTCGGCCGCACCGGCCGCATCGGCAACAAGGGCACCGCCATCAACCTCTTCTCCGGGCGCGAGCTGGCGACGTACACCGTGCTGGAGAAGAAGTACGGCATCAAGTTCGAGAAGCAGGAGATGCCCGCGCCCGAGGAGGCGATGCGTCTGTGGACGGAGCGCCACGTGCGCGAAATCCAGGAGGCCTCCGGCTCCTCCATCTTCGAGGGCTTCCTGCCCCTGGCCGCGCAGCTGAAGAACAAGCCGAACGCGGACGACCTGGTCGCCTTCCTGCTCAAGTACTTCTTCAGCCACCTGCGCATGGAGAAGGCCCAGGCCGCCCAGGAGACCGAGCGCCGCGAGCCTGCCCCCGAGCGCAAGAGCGAGAGCCGGAGCGAGGGCCGTGGACGCGGCGGGCGCGACGACAAGCGCGAGCGCGGCGGTGAGCGTCGCGAGCGCGAGGAGCGGCGTGAGCGGGGCGAGAAGCCCATGGCCCGCCCGGAGCACCCGGACCGCGAGCGCCGTCCGCGTCGTGACGAGCCCCGTCGGGAGAGAGACCCGGGCGCGAGCCGAGGCGCCGCGGCGCTGGAGGCGGGCCCTGGCGAGGTGAAGCTGTGGGTCAACCTGGGAACGGCGGACGGCCTGGGGCCGGGCAGCATCGCCACGGCCCTGGAAGACGCCGGCGCGCCGCTGGGGAAGATGGTGCGCGCCGAGCTGCGCCCCACCTTCGCGTACGTCTTCGTCGCGGAGGACGACTCCCCGGGGTTCGAGACGCTCAACGGCAAGCAGCACGGCACCAAGACGCTGCGCGTGGAGAAGAGCAAGCCGCGCACCGAGCGCGAGCCCGGCACCCGTCCGCCCCCGTCTCCTGACGCGGGCCCCGGCGAGGTGAAGCTGTGGACCAACCTGGGCATGGATGACGGCATGGACGAGGCGAAGCTGCCCGCCGCGCTGGAGGCCGCGGGCGCGCCCGCCGGCAAGGTGCTCAAGGCGCTGCTGCGCCCCACCTACGGCTACGCCTACGTGGCCGAGGCGGACGCTCCGGCCTTCGAGGCGCTCAACGGCAAGCTGCACGGCGACAAGCCGCTGAAGCTGGAGCGGCACCGCCCGCGCGGCTCGCGCGAGGAGCGGCGTCCGCGTCACGAGGCGCTGCCGGACCTGCCGGGCCAGGTGCGCCTGTGGGTGGGCCTGGGCAGGCAGGACGGGCTGGATGAGGCGGGCGTCACCGCCGCGCTCGAGGCCGCGGGCGCTCCGGCCGGCAAGGTCGCGCGGATGGACCTGCGCCCGACCTACGCGTACGTCTTCGTCGCGGATGAGGACGCCGCCGGGTTCGAGACCACGCACGGCAAGCAGCACGGTGAGCGCACGCTGAAGGTCGAGCGCGCTCGCAAGAAGTAATCCGGTGCTCTCCCCGGGAGGCACGTGCTTCCCGGGGCCGCCGCGAGCCAGGACTCGGAGCAGGCGTCTTGCTGGCCTGGGCGCTTCCGAGATGACTCGGGGATGCGCCCCTCTCGGGTCAGGCGCCTTCCTGCTCCGCGGCCTTCCTGCGTCGGGCCCGGTGGTAGTGGGCGGTGCACAGGCCTCGGGCCAGCACGGGCCGCTCGCACTCGGGCTCCTCGCAGCGCGCGGGCTCGGGCCCGGTGGGCCGCGACGGCATGGGGCCCGCGCTGAACATCACCTCCGCCACTTCCAGCAGCCGGTCCACGTCCTGTCGCGACAGCCGACGGGCCCGGGCGAAGCCCTCCAGCCGGTGGGCTCCCGCGTCGTCCACGTCATCCAGCCGGAGCAGCTCCCACAAGGGCAGCTCCAGCGCGACGGCCACCTGAAGGAGCGTCTCGTAGCTGGGGCCTCGTTCTCCGCGCTCCAGCAGTGACGCGAAGGACACGGAGATGCCACACCGGGCGGCGAAGTCTTCCTGGGTGAGGCCGCGTCGCTCTCGCAGCGCGCGAATCCGCCGGGCCAGGCCCTGCAGGTGTCCGTTCACCGTGGAAGCATCCGGAGGGCCGGGAGACATGGCAGTTTCCTATGGTAGCGCACCCCTTCTGTTAAGGTCTTTCGCGCGGGGCGGGACCGGTTGGACCCACCGCAGCCACCAGGAGCACTGCGAAACATGAGCGCCGTCGAGGGTACCAACTACTTCTTCCGCAAGGCCGCGCGGATCATGGACGTGGGCACCCCCATCGAAACGCTGCTCGCCACGCCGCTGCGCGAGGTGAAGGTCCAGGTCTCCATCGAGATGGACTCCGGCGAGATTCGCACCTTCCTGGGCTACCGGATTCAGCACGACAACAGCCGGGGCCCCATGAAGGGTGGCCTGCGCTACCACCCCGGCCTGGACCAGGACGAGTCCGCGTCGCTCGCGTCGCTGATGACGTGGAAGACGGCCGTCGTGAATGTGCCCTACGGCGGCGCCAAGGGCGGCATCGCCTGCGACCCCTCCCAGCTGAGCCTCAAGGAGCTGGAGCGGCTGACGCGCAAGTTCGTCGACCAGATTCAGGACGTCATCGGCCCCACGCGTGACATCCCCGCCCCCGACGTCAACACCAACCCCCAGGTGATGGCGTGGATCATGGACCAGTACTCGCGCTACCACGGCCACTCGCCCGCCGTCGTCACGGGCAAGCCGCTGGAGCTCTACGGCTCCAAGGGCCGCGAGGCGGCCACCGGGCGCGGCCTGTTGTACGTGTGCCGCGAAATCCTCAGGGACCTGGGCCTGCCGGTGAAGGGCACGCGCTTCGCGATTCAGGGCTTTGGCAACGTGGGCAGCCACACCGCGCAGCTGTTGTGGGAAGACGGCGGCGTGGTGGTCGCCGTGTCGGACGTGCTGGGCGGCGTGCGCAACCCGCAGGGCCTGGACGTCCCCTCCCTTTTCGAGCACGTCAAGCGCACCGGCACCGTGACGGGCTTCGGTGGCGGCACGGCGTGTAGCAACGAGGACGTGCTCGGGGCGGACTGCGAGGTCCTCATCCCGGCGGCGCTCGGCCACGTGCTCACCCGCGACAACGCGAACGCGGTGCGCGCGCGCCTCATCATCGAGGGCGCCAACGGCCCCACCCAGCCGGAAGCGGACGAAATCTTCGAGAAGCGCGGCATCTTCGTGGTGCCGGACGTGCTCGCCAGCTCCGGTGGCGTCACGGTGAGCTACTTCGAGTGGGTGCAGAACCTCCAGCACCTGTCCTGGGAAGAGGACCGCGTCAACGCGGAGCTGGAGAAGACGATGAAGGAGGCCTACGAGCGCGTGGCGCAGATTGCCCGCTCGCGAAAGGTCTCCATGCGGACGGCGGCCTACATCCTCGCCATCGGCCGGGTGGGCAAGGCCACCGTGCTGCGCGGCATCTGACGCGCGCGGGCGTGCCCGTCCGTCCTCCCGCCGGGCGAGCCTGCCGCATCGCGGCAACCCGGGAGGGCGGGCACTCCGGTGCCGACTGTCCCTTCCGCCCGGGGCGCGCTTCCGCTACACGCGCACGCTCATGGTCACCCTCCAGGACATCCTCGCCGCGCGGGAGCGTCTGCGCGACGCCATCCGCCCCACGCCCTGCCCCGCCTCGGACTACTTCACCGAGCGGACGGAGTGCGCGGCGGTGTACTTCAAGCTGGAGAACCTCCAGCGCACGGGCGCCTTCAAGGAGCGCGGCGCGCTCAACAAGCTGCTGACGCTGACGCCGGAGGAGCGAAAGCGCGGAGTCATCGCCGCGTCGGCCGGCAACCACGCGCAGGGGGTCGCCTACCACGCGCGTCGGCTGGGGGTGAAGGCCACCATCGTCATGCCGGAGCGCACGCCGCTCATCAAGGTGTCGCGCACGCGGGATGAGTACGGCGCGCGCGTGGTGCTCAAGGGCTCCAACTACGACGAGGCCTACGCGGAGGCGCTGCGAATCCAGCAGGAGGAAGGGCTCGTCTTCGTGCACCCCTTCAACGACGCGCATGTCATCGCGGGCCAGGGGACGCTGGGGCTGGAGCTCTTGGAGCAGTGGCCTGACGTGGAGGTGGTGCTGGTGCCCATTGGCGGAGGCGGGCTCATCTCCGGCGTGGCGTGCGCGCTGAAGGAGAGCAAGCCGGGCGTCATCGTGGTGGGAGTGCAGACGTCCACCATCGACAGCATGAAGGCGTCGATTGAAGCCGGGAAGCTGGTGGAGCTGCCCGCCGCGGGGACCACCATCGCGGATGGCATCGCCGTGAAGAGGGTGGGCGAGCTCACCTTCCCCATGGTGCGCAAGTACGTGGACGCGGTGGTGTCGGTGGACGAGGAGGAGATCGCCGCCGCCATCCTCACGCTGCTGGAGCAGGAGAAGAGCGTGGTGGAGGGCGCGGGCGCGGTGGGCGTGGCGGCGGTGCTCAATGGCCGCGTCCCCCAGGCCAAGGGCAAGCGCACCGCCATCATCCTGAGCGGCGGCAACATCGACATGAACGTCATCAGCCGCATCATCGAGCGCGGACTGGTGAAGGCCGGACGCCTGGTCCAGCTCGAGGTGCGGCTGCCGGACAGGCCTGGGATGCTCGCGCGGCTGACCTCGCGCATCGCCGACCTGAGGGCCAACGTGGTGGACCTCCACCACGAGCGCGCCTTCTCGAAGGCGGGGCTGGGCGAGGCCATGGTGGAGGTGACGCTGGAGACGACGGGTCCGGCCCACATCCGCGAGCTGGAGCAAGCCCTGGAGGAGCTGGGCTGGCAGGTGGCCCGCAAGTAGCTGGGGTCTTGCGCGCACGCGGCGGGGCTCGGCCATACTGGGGACATGCGTTTCCTGTTCGTCGCGCTCCTGCTCGCCACCACGCCGCAAACGCCCGCCCAGAAGGCGAAAGAACTCTCCGGACAGAAGTCCTGGGAGGAGCTGTACCTGGCCTTCGCGTCAGGGGATGCGAAGGCGGTTCCGGCGGAGCAGCGGGCCACGGTCTCCGGCGCGCTGGTCAAGGGCTGCCAGGCGCTGATGAAGGACGACACGGTGATGGCGTACTCGATGGGAGAGCGCGCCATCCTGTACGAGGAGTCCGCGCCGGCCATCCGCTGCCTGGCGAGCGCCGCGCGCAAGACGGAGCAGCGGGCAGCGGCCGAGTCCGCCCTGGTGAAGGGCGTGACGCTCTTCCCCAAGGACGGGAGCTTCCCGCTGGAGCTCGGCAAGCTGCTGCTGGAGGAGCAGGACTTCGTGGGCGCCCAGGCGGCGTTCGAGAAGGTGCCTCCCCGCGCGAAGGAGTCGGCCGAGGCCAAACGACTGCTCCAGAAAGCCCGCCAGCAGACACTTCAGGAAGACGCGGCCCGGTCCGAGGCCACGCGCATCTCCCGGCGCCTTGGAAGCTCCGCCCCTCAGCCCGGGCAGGCACGTCCCGCGAGCGCGATGGGGGGCGAGGAGGCCTCCGTCGTGTCACTCGAGACGCGGCCGGGGATGACCCTCCGGGGGCCCAAGCTCGGCTTCGAGTCCGGGGTGGACGCCAGGGGCATGCGGGTGCGTTCCAACAGCCGGTTCGTCATCAGCTACTTCAACAATGATCGCGACTTCGGCCAACGTGCTGACTACGAGGGGCACATCGTCGAGATTCTCAGCGATGCCTACCACTTCACCCGAGGCGTCCTGGGCGAGGCACGCGAGACCCCCGTGTCCGTCGTGCTCTACACCGGCCAGGAGTTCGCGACGGCCTTCGGTCCGCGCGTGGCGAGGGTCGTGGCTGGGAAGTATTTCGAGAACGCCATCGCCATCAACAACGCCAAGGAGCTGACGAAGGAGACCAAGGCCACGATCATCCACGAGTACGTCCATGCCACGGTCGCCGACATCTGCGGAGGGGGCGACGGCGACATGGTCCGCCTTCCCCTCTGGTACAACGAGGGGCTTTCCATGTTCGTGGAGTGGAAGTACCTGGACGTCCCGGGCCCCGACCTGGAGATGGTGGATCAGATGCGGACGGTGCTCGCCGACCCAACCCTGTCCCTCATCAGCGTCAAGCAGATGATGAAGGTCTCCCCGATCAACACCCCCAGCGCGACCATGGCGTATGCCATCTCCGGAATGGCGGTCCAGGAGCTGATGCGCCGGGAGGGCGCCCACCGCCTGCTGACCCTCACCCGGGATGTGTGCAAGCGGCAGGTGCCCTTCGAGGCGGCGCTGAAGACCCACTACGGAATGACCCTGGAAGACCTCGATTCGGAGATCGAGAAGATCGTCCGGCAGAGGTAGCGGCCGGGCAAGCTTGGTCCATTTGGTTTACCCCTCCCCGGGAGTCTCCTACACTCGCAGCCCCCCCATTTGCGCTGCGACGGTAACCGGGCAGTCCGCCGTCCGCAGCAAGGTGACGGATGTCGGACACGCGTGCAGCAATGAGAGAATTTCGCTTCCTCGACGAGAAGCGGAAGCTGGGCAGCCTGTCTCCCGTGGAGGAGGCGCGCTGGGGAGAGCTGCGTGGCCTCCTCGGCATCCAGGACACCCCCGCGTCCGACGCCTCCACCTGGCAGCAGCAGGAGGCGGCGCCCCAGGGCTACTACGCCGCTGATGGCCAGTGGTACGCCTACCCCGCTGGCTACGAGCAGCAGCCCCAGGGCTACTACGCCGCTGATGGCCAGTGGTACGCCTACCCCGCTGGCTACGAGCAGCAGCCCCAGGGCTACTACGGCGCCGACGGCCAGTGGTACGCCTACCCCGCCCAGGGCTACGACCCGAACCAGGGTTACGATCCGAATCAGGGTTACGCGCAGCCGGGCTACGACCCGAACCAGGCCTACGACCCGAATCAGGCCTACGCGCAGCAGCAGGGTTACGATCCGAATCAGGCCTACGCGCAGCAGGGCTACGATCCGAATCAGGCCTACGCGCAGCAGCAAGGCTACGACCCGAATCAGGGTTACGCACAGCAGGGCTACGACCCGAACCAGGGTTACGCGCAGCAGCAGGGTTACGATCCGAATCAGGCCTACGCGCAGCAGCAGGGGCATGATCCGAACCAGGGCTGGCCCGCCGCCGAGCCGCATGAGGCCCAGGCCACCGACCCCGCGCAGCAGTCCTACTACGCGGGCTACGAGCAGCCGGCCCAGGCCCCCTACACGCCTCCCGCCCCGGAGCCGGAGAACCTGGCCCTCAGCGCGGACGACATCGACATCCCCGCCCTGAGTGAGCCGGCCCCGTGGATGGCCCCGAGTCCCACGCCCCCTGCTGGTGCGCCGACCGTGGCCACGTCCGACGCCTCGTCGTTCGAGGACGTGCTGGAGGTCTCGGAAACGGATGTGCCCACCACGGACGCATTCGAGGACGCCACCGACGACCTCGAGAGCGGACAGCCGCCGCTGAGCCACCAGGACGTCGCGCCGAGCGAGGCATCACAGCTGGCCGCGGAAGAGGACTTCGGAGAGCTCGACACGCAGGTGGAGCGGGCCGCTCCGCGACGTGAGCCGGAGACCTCGCTCGAGTCGTCCTTCGCCGACCTCTCCCTGGAGGTCGAATCGGCCGAGGAGCCCTCGACGTCCACGCTCCTCGCGGCACAGCCTTCCGAGGAAACGACGCTCACCGCCTCCGAGTCCGAGGTGGAGGTTCCCTCCTCGGAGGTCGAACTGCTCGACGCGACAGCGGACAGCGAGCCGATGCTGGCCGAGGAACAGGCCCCTTCGTCCCTCGACGAAGCCTGGGCCTCCGCGCCCCTGGCCGTGGACCCGATGGAGTCGTCCGCGACGGACCTCGCCGACGCCAATGACGTCATCGACGTCGGGGCGATGGAGAACGCCGAACCCATGTCGCTCGACTCGAGCGATGTGACGGAGGAGCTTTCGGCGAGCGACGCTGCCGCGCACGACGCGGGAGCTGACCTGGACTTCGCCGCCCAGGACACGGGCATCTTGAGCGACTCGGCCTACGAGTCGTCCGAGGACCCTGGCGTGGGCGAGTCCACCTTCGCGCCGCGGGATGCTGGCACCGAGGATTCCACGGCAGCGGCTCACGATGCCGCTGGCGCGGAGATTTCGCTCGATGCGTCCGACATGCTCGAGCCCGCTTCGGCGGAAGAGTTCGCGGCATCGGCTCCGGAGTCGCATGCCGGGGAGCTGTCTCTCGACGCGACTTCAAGCAGCTGGGACGCCTCGCCGTCGGTAGAGAGCGCACAGGGAGACTCCGACGTCGCCACTTCGCCCGCCGTCGAGGAGATTGCGCTCGATGGCGGTGATGTGAGCACCGAAGGAGCGTCCGAGGACTTCCTCTCCGCCGAGCCGGTGAGCACCGAGGAAGTGAGCGCCACACCCTTCGAGGAGACGGCAGCTCAGGGTGAGCCCCCTACCTTCGAGGTGGGGGACCTTGGCGTGGAGGCGGAAGCCTCGTCTGCCGTGGAGTCGCCCTTCAGCACGGACACGGTGCCTTCACTGGAGCTTCGCGCTGTGCAGGTCGGGCCCGATCTCCAGGCCGACACCATCGCGGTCGACACCGACGCGGCGACCGACTTCACGGGGACAGCGGCGTCGCTCAGTGCTGCGGCTTCGCAGGATGGATTCGACCTGAGCGGCAATCCCGAGGAGGCCGTGCCTCTCGCGAGCGCTGGCGAGTTCCTTGAGCCTGGGCAGTTCTCGACTTCGGATGAGCGAGGACTGGACCTTCCGGCCGACGCTTCCGGCGAGGGCGAATGGGGCACGCAGTCAGGTGACCTGGAGCCCCTGGCGAGCAGCGCGAGCCTCGCTTCGGAGCATGTCGGAGCAACGGAAGAGGGCGCGCCCATCGAGCTGCAACCCGAGTGGGTGTCCTCAGACGCGTCCACGGGGGACTCCGCCACGGCGAGTTCCGAGGGCATCGAACTCCAATCCGAGTGGGCTGCCGCATCCACCGAGGCCGAGCAAGGCCATGCCGAGCAGGCATGGGCAGCGCCGACGGAACTCGCGCCCGAGGCCGCTCAGTCGGAGTGGTCGACGACCGAGGCACAGCCCGAGTGGGCCGCGACGGAGGAACTCCCCGCCGACGCGGTCCAGACCGAGTGGTCCGCCACCACCGGCGACGCAGCCACCGCCACCACTCAGCCTGAGTGGGCCGCGACGGAAGAACTCCCCGCCGACGCAGTCCAGGCCGAATGGGCCACCACGGACGCAACCGGCACTCCTGCTCCGCAGCCCGAGTGGGCCGCGACCGAGGAACTCCCCGCCGACGCAGTCCAGACCGAGTGGGCCACCACGGACGCAACCGGCACTCCCGCTCCGCAGCCCGAGTGGGCCGCGACGGAAGAACTCCCCGCCGACGCGGTCCAGACCGAGTGGGCCACCTCCCCTGACGAAGCCGCCCCTGCTCAGCCCGAATGGGCCGCCACGGAAGAACTCCCCGCCGACGCTGTCCAGACTGAGTGGGCCACCTCCCCTGGCGAAGCCGCCCCTGCTCAGCCCAAATGGGCCGCCACGGAAGAACTCCCCGCCGACGCTGTCCAGGCCGAGTGGGCCACTGCTTCTGGCGAAGCCGCCCCTGCTCAGCCTGAGTGGGCCGCGACGGAAGAACTCCCCGCCGACGCTGTCCAGACCGAGTGGTCCGCAGCCACTGGCGACGCAGCGGTTGCCACCGCGCAGCCCGAGTGGGCCGCCACGACGGAAGAGATTGCGCCCGAAGCGGTGCAGACCGAGTGGACCACCTCCACGGGCGAAGCACCCACCGCCACCGCTCAGCCCGAGTGGGCCGCCACGGAAGAACTCCCCGCCGACGCGGTCCAGACCGAATGGTCCGCGTCCACGGGTGACACCGCCACCGCCACCGCGCAGCCCGAATGGGCCGCGATGGAGGAGCTTGCCCCCGACGCTGTTCAAGCAGAGTGGGCCGCGGAGTCCACGGGCGAGCCGGTTGCCACGGCCCAGCCTGAGTGGGCGGCCACGGCCGAAGAGCTCGCACCCGACGCCGTCCAGGCCGAATGGGCCACGACGGAGACTCCGGGAGAGCACGCCGCCTCGACGGAAGCACAAGCCGAGTGGGCCGCGACGGAGGAACTCCCCGCCGACGCCGTCCAGACCGACTGGTCTGCATCCACGAGCGAGGTAGTCACCGCCACCGCTCAGTCTGAGTGGGCCACCACGGAAGAACTCCCCGCCGACGCGGTCCAGGCTGAGTGGGCCACCACGGACGCAGCCGGCACTCCCGCGTCGCAGTCCGAGTGGGCCTCCACGGAAGAACTCCCCGCCGACGCTGTCCAGACCGACTGGTCCGCCACCACGGGCGACGCAGCCACCGCCACCGCTCAGCCCGAGTGGGCCACCCCAGAGGAACTCCCCGCCGACGCGGTCCAGGCCGAGTGGTCTGGAACCCCGGAGGAAGTGGCCCCCGCGCAGTCCGAGTGGTCCGCGCCCGGCACGCAACCCTCGTCCGCCTGGAACACGGCCGAAGCCGCTCCCGTCGAACTCCAACCCGAGTGGGTCTCAGCGGAGCCCGAGCCCACCGCCGAGTGGTCCGAGCAGCAGCCCGTCCCCCAGTCCGAGTGGAGCGGCTCTCCCGACTCCGCCACTCCGACCTCGACGTGGAGCAGTGAGCCCACAGCCCACGAAGGCCACTACGCCGAGGCCACCGCCCAACAGACCGAGTGGAGCAACGCGTCCGTCGACGTGGAGCCCATGGTCGAGCTGTCCTCCGAGGACGCGCTCCCCACCGAGCAGGTCCAAACCGAAGACGCCTCCTGGTCCGAGGAGTCCCCTCCCCCGGCCACCACGCCTTGGCAGGCCCAGGAAGCGCATCCGTTCGGCGCCCCGGTGAACGACTTCTCCTCCACCGAGTCCGGCCTCGACACGCCGCCTGTGCCCCTCGAAGAGGAGGAGGTCCCCGTCGAACTCGAGCAGGACCTCGCCGAAATCGAACTGGTGGAAGAGGCCGTCGAGCCTCCCGAGGCCACGCCTCCACTCGCCGCCACCGCCGTGGCCGCGGCGGCGCTGAGCTCCGCGCTCAGAAGCCCCGCACCGGCCCAGCCGAATCCCTACATGGCCAGCCCGCTCCCCACCGCGCGGGCCTCCGCGTCCCTGGCCGAGCGCACGCAGACACTCGCCGCCTCACGGGAGCCGCTCTTCGCGGTCACCCCGCCGATGCACACCGAGCCCATCACCTCGTTCATCGAAGGTGAGCATCGCGTCATCATCCACACCGTCGAAGGACAGGTGAAGCGCGGCACCATCCGCGACGCGGACCTGCTCGACGAGGTCATCTCCCTGGAGCAGCAGAGCGGCTACGCGCCGGAGCAGATTCCCGGCAAGCGCGTGAAGGCCATCTTCTTCATGCTCGCCGCGGGCGCGCGTCAGCCCCAGGCCGAGGGCCAGAAGATTCGCGTCACCTTCAACGACGGACGCCAGGTCGCCGGCTTCTCGCAGGACTTCAAGGGAACGACGCCCGGCTTCTTCGTCGTCCCCGCGGACCAGCGCACCAACACCGCCCGCATCTTCATCTACCGCTCCAGCGTGCAGGCCGTCGCCGAGGGCTGAGCGCCACACGGCAGGCACGCGGCACACCCTGAAACGACAGAGGGGCCCCCACCACCGTGGGAGCCCCTCTTTCATTCAGCGTCGATGAACGAAGCGACGACTACTTCTTCGCCGGGGCAGGAGCCGCGGCGTCCGCCTTCTTCGTCAGAGCCAGGTCCAGGTTCACGGTGACTTCCTCACCGACCGCCACGCCGCCCGTCTCCAGCGCCTGGTTGTAGGTCAGGCCGAAGTCCTTGCGGTTCAGCTTCGTGGTGGCCTCCACGCCCGTGCGGGTGTTGCCCCAGGGGTCCTTCGACTCCTTCGTCGGGCCCGTGACGTCCAGGACGACGGGCTTGGTGACGCCGTGCATGGTCAGGTTGCCGGTGACCTTCAGCTTGCCCTCGCCCGCCTTCTCCACCTTCGTGGACTTGAAGGTGATGGTCGGGAACTTCGCCGTGTCAAAGAAGTCCGGCGCCTTCAGGTGCTCATCGCGCTTGGCGTTGTTCGTGTTGATGGTCGTCGCGTCGATGGTGGCCTCGACGGTGGACTTGGTGATGTCCTTGTCGTCCAGGTTGATGGTGCCCTTCACGTTGCCGAAGGAGCCCTTCACGTTCGTCACCATCATGTGCTTCACGGAGAACTCGGCGCCGGAGTGGGCCGTGTCAACGTCCCACGTGGAAGCCAGGGCGAGGGACGGCAGGGCCACCAGCAGGGCAATCGCGCTCTTCAGGGTCGTCTTCATAGGGGTGTGCTCCTCGATGAACTACGGGTTCAGGCGCGCAGCGCGAAGCTGCGCATGGACAAGGTTCCGTGATGGAAGCCCTCGAAAACTGAAGTGAGACGGTCTTCGGGGAGGGCCGCTCCGAGGACGAAGTACAGCGGCAACAAATGCTCGGCTCTCGGATGCGCGAGCTTCGCATTCGGTGCATCCAACCATGACTGGAGGCCCACGAAATCCCGCGCCTCCAGCTTCTGCGCCACCCAGGTGTCGAAGGACTGCGCCCACGGCTCCGGGGACGCATCCTTCTGATGGAAATTCACACGGCGCAGGTTGTGGACGATGCCACCACTTCCCATCAACAGCACGCCTTCGGCGCGCAGCGGCCGCAAGGCCTCGCCCATCTTCGCCACGTCCGCCGCGCTCGCGCCCAGCGGCATCGACACCTGCACCACCGGCAACGTTGCCTGTGGAAACGTATGAAGCAGCGGTACCCACGCACCGTGGTCCAGGCCGCGCTCCGTATCCGCGACGGCCTTCAGCCCCGCCGCGCCCAATCGGGCCACCACGTCGGAGGCCACGTCCGGTGCGCCCGGCGCCGCGTACCGCAGCCGGTACAGCGCCTCCGGAAAGCCGGAGAAGTCATAGACGAGCGGAGGCTTCGCGCTCGCGGTGACGCGCACCTCGCCCGGCGTCTCCCAGTGCGCGGACACCACGACGACGGCCCGCGCCGTCGCCACGCCGTCGCCAAAGGTCTTCAGCGCGCGCGGATACGCATCCGCGTCCAGCGCCACCATGGGCGAGCCGTGCGACACGAAGAGCGCGGCAGCCCGTCCGCCCTTCGAGCCAGCGCCCAGGACGCCCGCCACGCCGGCCGCCGCCGCGCCCTGCAAGACCTCCCGCCTGTCCAGTCCGTCTCCCATGATGGGGGCCTTCTACTGCAACCCCAGGACCAGGGCCCAGCTCATTCCAACCCCTTGAAATAACGACTTCTCAACATCCTTGCGTGCGCGGAGCCTCTCAAAACGATAGAGAGAGACATCACTTTGGAAGGGAGCGGGACACCGTGGCGGGGCCATTCGACGCGTTGGAGCTGGGGGAGCTGCTGTCCTTCGAGCCAGGGGGCGGACTCATCCACTTCGCGGGGCAGCGGGTGCTCCTCATGGACCCGGTGGCGCTGGGGCTGTTGCGCAAGGAGCTGGTGGAGCTGATGGGGGTGACGGCCGCGCGCGGCATCTTCACGCGGCTGGGCTACGCGCACGGCTGGCGCACCGCGGAGGCGATGAAGGGCGCGGTGCCGTGGAAGGACGAGTCGCTGTGGCGCCGCGCGGGCGGACGGCTGCACACGCTGCAAGGGCAGGTGCGGGTGGAGCGCGTGGAGCGCAAGCCCGAGGAGGGCCCGGAGCCCTTCGCCGAGGCGCAGTGGCGCGACTCGTATGAAGCCGAGCAGCACCTGCTGCACCTGGGCCGCGCGGACCACCCGGTGTGCTGGAGCCTCACCGGCTTCGCGTCCGGCTACATGAGCTACGTCAACGGGCGGGAAATCTACTGCACGGAGGTGCGCTGCGTGGGCCAGGGGGACGCGGCGTGCCACATCGTCGGCCGTCCTTCCGAGGAGTGGAGCACCGAGTGCAAGGAGGTGCTGCGCTTCTATGAAACGCAGTGCATGGAGGGCGTGCTGGGCCAGGTGACGGACGCGCTGAAGCAGGCCGAGCGCAAGCTGCGCGCGAAGCGGCAGTCGCTGGCGCGCGCGGGCGTGACGGAGGACCCGGCGGGCATGGTGGCGCGCGCGGAGGCCATGCTGCGCGTCATCAACCTGGGGCGCCGCGCGGCGAAGGTGGACTCCACGGTGCTCGTCACCGGAGAGAGCGGCGTGGGCAAGGAGCGCATCGCCCGCCTCATCCACGACGAGTCCACGCGCGCGCACAAGGCCTTCATCGCCGTCAACTGCGCGGCCGTCACGGAGAGCCTGCTGGAGAGCGAGCTGTTCGGCCATGCGCGCGGCGCCTTCACCGGCGCGACGAACGACAGGCCCGGACTCTTCGAGGCCGCGCACGGCGGCACCCTCTTCCTGGACGAGGTGGGCGAGGTGCCGGCCTCCATGCAGGCCAAGCTTTTGCGCGCGCTCCAGGAGAAGGAAGTCCGGCGCGTGGGCGAGAACACCAGCCGCAAGGTGGACGTGCGCGTGGTGGCCGCCACCAACCGCGACTTGAGCGAGGAGGTGCGCACGGGCCGCTTCCGCCAGGACCTCTACTACCGCCTGCGCGTCATCGAGCTGCGCATCCCTCCGCTGCGTGAGCGGCGCGAGGACATCCTGCCCCTGGCCCGGCTGCTGCTCGCCGAGGCCGCGGAGCGCCTGGGCCGCAAGGTGTCCGGACTCGCGCCCGACGCGGCGGACCAGCTCCTGCGCTACGACTGGCCGGGCAACGTGCGCGAGCTGGGCAACGCGCTGGAGCGCGCGGTGGCCCTGTGCGAGGGCAGCCGCGTGGAGCGCGATGACCTGCCCGAGGAAGTGCGCGCCGCGCCGCCCAGCCTCATCCCCGCCGGCAACCCGCGCCGGCTCGAGGACATGGAGAAGGACTACATCCTCGCGGTGCTGGCGCAGAACGCGGGCAACCGGGCGCGCACCGCCGAGCAGCTCGACATCGGCGTGGCCACGCTCTACCGGAAGCTCAAGCAGTACGGCCACCCGGAGGCGGCCCACTGAGGCACGGCACGACGGGGGTCAGTTGAGGAACTGATCCCGGTCCGGCCGGTCCTTGTCCTTGGGCACCACGTTCAGGTGCTTGGACCTGCCTCGCAGCTGACGCTGCAGACGCCAGTGCTGGAAGTGCAGCATGAACCGCTTGGGGCTGGCGCCGCGCACGTAGGCGAACACCAGCACCATCGCGATGACGTGCGGCAGCTGGCTGGCCAGGCCCGCCGTGAGGATGCGCAGCACGACGAAGCCCGCGCCAATGCCGGCGAACGCGTTGCCCGACAGCGGGATGCCCCAGAAGTTCGTCTGCCCCCGGCCCATCGACAGGCCGTAGGCGACCCAGAGCACCGTGCCCATCACCCAGCCGCCCTGGTACCCCATGGGCAGCGGCATGAAGAGGCCCACCACGCCGAGCACGTAGCCCGCGAGCGCCGTGCAGCCCACCGCCACCATGAGCAGCCGCTTCGAGCCCCAGGAGCTCTCCAGCGAGCCGCCGATGCTCCACAGCAGCAACGCTCCGAAGAGGATGCTGATGGGCTCGCTCTCGATGAAGCCGTAGGTGAGCGGCTGCCAGAGGAAGAGGTTGCCGAAGACGGTGTTGGGCGACAGCAGCAGCAACACGCCCTGCGTGGCCCCCTGGTAGCGCAGCAGCAGGTACAGAACGGACCCCGCGACCAACCCCACCGCCAGCTTGGACGACATGGACTCCAGACCGGGCAGACCCCAGCCTCCGCCACCCCTGCCGCCGAAGCTGCGCATCGGTCGCATTCAATCCTCCACTACGGGCTCAACAGCCGACCAAAGGTGGTGGAACCCTCTCCGCTTCGCAACCCCAAACGACGAAGGGCGCCCCACCCGGTCCCGGGAGAGCGCCCTCGCACATCGACTCCGCGCGTTGCTGGCCGACGAGTCAGGCCTTCGCGCGGTAGAAAATCGTGATGGTCAGACAGTGGAACTCCTTGTCCGAGGACTGGGTCACCACCTTGTCCACCACGTCGACGTTGTTCAAATTCTCCTTGAGCCACTTGGTGATGTTCTCACCCATGTTCTCGCGATCACGCGCGAGCGTGGTGGAGAACACCTTGACTCCCGTGAAGCTCGTAACGCCCATTCCGACCCTCGTCTCAAGTCTCAAGCTGAGATTCTGGACGTTTACCCCGAGACGATTCCGCTATCAAGAAACGGGCCCGATTTACCGGCCTCGGGCGAATCCGGGCCACCCAGGCCCGGCCCCACGTCCAGGGGCACATCTCCCACAGTCGCGCAGCCGACACCGGCGCTTTGCGGGCCAGGAGCCTCGCGCGTCCACTGACGCGAGGCCCCAGGAAATTCACCGCCCCGCGGCGGCCCTGCGGCTCTGGCAGGAGACCTCGTCCTTGCAGGCCGGGCCAATGCCTTCCGGGTGGGCGGTGAGCGGCGTCTTGTCGCTCTCCTCCACGCCGCACACCACGCACTTGCGCTTGCGGTTGCGGCGCTCCGCGCGGCGCTGCTCGGCGATGGCCTTGGCCCGCTCACGGGCCGTCTTCGCGTCCACCTCGTTGCTCATCTCGCGTCCCGGTTGGAAGTCGTGTGCAGGCATCAGAGCGCCTCGACCAGCACCGCGATGCCCTGGCCGCCGCCAATGCAGGCGGAGCCGATACCATAGCGTCCACCACGGCGCTTGAGCTCATAGACAAGCGTGGTGGTGATGCGCGCGCCAGAAGCGCCCAGCGGGTGCCCCACGGCGATGGCGCCGCCATTGACGTTGGTCTGCTCGCGCGGCAGGCCCAGCTCCTTCTCCACCGCCAGGTACTGCGGCGCGAAGGCCTCGTTCACCTCGAACAGGTCCACGTCGGCGAGCTTCGCCTGCGCGCGCTCCAGCAACTGGCGGATGGCGGGCGCGGGACCGATACCCATCACCTTGGGGTCACACCCGGACACGCCCCAGTTCACCAGCCGGGCGATGGGCTTCAGGCCATGCTTCTCCACGAAGCTCCGCGTGGCCATCACCATGCTGCCCGCGCCGTCGCAGATGCCGCTGGCGGCGCCCGCGTGCACCACGCCGTCCTTCTTGAAGACCTTGGGCAGCTTGCGCAGCCCCTCCACCGTCGTCTCCGGACGGTTGTGCTCGTCCCTGGCGAAGACGGTGTCGCCCTTCTTGCCCTTGAGCGTCACGGGCGCGATTTCGTCCTGGAAGCGGCCCGCCTCCTGCGCGGCGGCGAAGCGCTTCTGGGTGAGCACCGCGTACTCGTCCACCTGATCCTGCGTGAGCGAGTAGTCCATCGCGAGCTGCTCGGCCGTCATGGCCATGGGCTGGCCGGTGTAGCTGTCCGTCAGCGCCGTCCAGAGCATGTCCTCCAGGTTGCCCTTGCCCAGGGGCAGGCCCCAGCGCGCGCCCCGGATGACGTGGGGCGCCTGGCTCATGGACTCGGTGCCACCGGCGAGCACGCAGCTCGCCTGCTCGGTGAGCATCAGCTCCGCGGCGGTGGTGAAGGCCTGGAAGCCGGAGCCACACAGCCGGTTGACGCCCAGCGCGGGCACGGCGATGGGAACGCCCGTGCGCAGGCCCACGTGGCGGGGCAGATAGATGGCATCCGCGCTCGTCTGCACCACGTTGCCGTACACGACGTGCTGCACGAGCTCCGGGGACACCTTCGCCTGGGCGAAGGCGGCCTTCGCCGATTCCACGGCGAGGTCGGTGGCGCTGAGGTCCTTCAGGCTGCCGCCATAGGTCCCGAACGGGGTGCGCTTGCCGGAAAGAAAGAAGATTTCCTCGGTCTTGGACACGCTCTTCATGGTGCTCGTCTACCTACTCTCAAGGGGCGCGCGGTGCACGCGCGCAGTGACGGGGTGGCGGGGATTCAGGACGCGCGCCGCCCCAGGAAGGCGCTGGCGACGATGGCAAGCGCCATCACCGTCCACAACAGCCCTTGCAGGTTCTGCCGACGTATCTCCTTCCGGCCGAGCCCGCGGTACCAGGAACGCCCGGCCTCCACCCGACCTTCCCAGGAGAAGTCCCCGGCGGGCGTGACGCCCTCCATGCGGCGCAGGTGGGCGCGCAGCAGGCGCTCGGGCGAAGCGTCCGCCAGTGAACCGCTCCGGTACACCCCGGGGACGTCCAGGGCGGGGCGGCGATAACCGGCGGTGATGACGAAGCCTTCCGGCGCCAGGGGGGTGAGGAAGTAGAGCCGGGGCTCGCCGTCCGGGGTCTGGTAGATGGTGGCGAAGACCCGCTCGATGGGGTGGGCCCAGTCGTAGGAGAGCGTGGCCTTCCGCAGGCGGGGCTTCTCCTCGTGACTGCCGAGCGCCACGAAGCCCAGGCCCTGGAGCTGGATGGCCAGTTGGGCCAGCTCCAAGGGGATGTCCATCTGGTCGGCCGGGGCCTCCGGCTCCACGCGGACGCTGTGGGGGAACAGGAAGAGGATGGCGCGCCAGAAGTTGAGCGCCAGCAGGACGATGGCGAGCACGAGGCCAGCGACGACGATGCCCAGCTCGGCGAGAACGTTCATGCGGTGAGCACCTGGGAACGTGGCGGGCGACCAGCGGCCCATCCACCCGGGGCACCCTAGCGGAAACCGGCGCTCCCAGGGCCCCCCTTCAGCGTCGGGACGCGGTGGCCGGCAAATCCTTCCACCGGGCCAGGTCCACCGACGCCAGCGGGTCCTCGCCCCGGAGGAAGCGCTCCAGGTGGCCCAGCGAGTCCACGCCGAAGAACAGCTCCCCGTCCGCGAAGATGGTGGGCACGCCGAACGCACCCGCGGCGATGGCCTCGTCCGTGTTCCGGCGCACACGGTCCTTGATGTCCTGCCGCTGGGCGGCGGCGAGCAGCGTGGGGGCGTCCAGCCCGGCGGCCTGGATGGCCACGGCCACCTGCTCGGGCGACTCGGCGCCCTTCCCTCCGCCCCAGACCTCAGCGTAGAGGGCGGACACCAGCCGGCCGCGCGCCTCCAGGTCGTCCACCGCGGCCGTCACGCGCAGGGGGAGCAGCGGGACGAAGGGGTGCGTGGGGGGTGGGCCAAAGGGTACGCCCAGCTCGTGAGCGATGCGGAAGGTGTGCTTGAAGACGTAGCCACGCTTGGCGGGAACCTCGGCCGGGCCGATGTTGCCAGTGGCGTTGAGCACGGCGGCGAGTAGCACCGGCACGGGCTCCACCACGCGACCATGGCGGGCGGCGAGCGCGGGCATGCGCGTCCACGCGAGATAGGCGTAGGGAGACAGATAGTCGAAACAGAAGCGCAGGGGTGCGAGGGCCATGGGCGGAACTCTAACGCCCTCGCGCACCGCGTTCTCGGGGGAGCTTGGCGGAAAGAGCGACTGCTCGAGTGCGCCTCGGGGTCCCCGAACACCTCACGCATGGGGGAGGGCTCACGCACCAACGCGGGAGTTCCCTCAGGCACACCGTGTCGCCTCCGCGCTGAAGCGCGCTCGAAGGCGACGTCGCCTCGACCCGCGATCAGGGCGCTCTGCCGGGACTCCGCGCTCCGCTGGAGCGCCCCTCGCAGCGACGTCGCCTCGACCCGCGCTCAGGGCGCTCTGCCGGGACTCCGCGCTCCGCTGGAGCGCCCCTCGCAGCGACGTCGCCTCGACCCGCGTTCAGGCGCTCTGCCGGGACTCCGCGCTCCGCTGGAGCGCCCCTCGCAGCGACGTCGCCTGCGCGAGCAGGTTGGACGCCCGCACCTCCGTGAAGGCCGCCTCCGCCGCCTCCAGCTCCACAACGGCCGCGTCCGCGGACACCGCACGCTCCGCGAGCGCCAGATGCACGAGCCCCACCTGCAGCACGTTGCCCGTCAGCTCCGCCAGCGCCAGCGCGCGACGCAGGTGCGTGAACCCTTCCTCGCCCGGCAGCAGCACGGCCATCGCGCGCCGCGCCAGCACTTCATCCCAGGGATTCGCCAGCACCGGGTCCACCGCGCGGGAGAGCGCCGTCTGTGCCGCCTCGCGCGCGGCCTCCAGGTTCCCCTGCTCCCGCTCGAAGCGGGACTGGTAGACGCGCAGCAGCGTCTCCATCCGGATGCCGCCCTCGCGCGCGGAGACCAGGGCCCGGGGCAACGACTGACGCACCGCCGCCGCGTCCTCGAAGAGCACGTCCCGACACGCCTGATACGTCTGCACGTGGCACTGCAACCACCGGTCCTCCGGGAGCACCCGCGCCAGCGACTCCGCGCGCGCCACCACGGCGGCCACATGCTCGTGCTCGCCGCGCTCCAGGTAGTAGGGCGGCGTGAAGATGGCCAGGTTGCGCTCCATCAACCGGGGGTTGCCCAGCCTGCGCACCAGGTCCGTCTTCTCGGTGAAGGCCGGGACGAAGGCCGCGCCGTCTCCCGTGAACGCCGCGCGAGTCACCACGGAGAACAGGTGGAACGCGCGCACGTCGGTGAAGCCGTGGGCCTCCGCCACCGCGTAGCCGTCCCGCGTCGCCTGGGCGTCCAGCGGTTCGCCGCGCAACGCGAGGTTCATGTTCATCATGTAGCCGCCCATGCCCAGCGCCCAGGCCAGGCGCCGCGGCAGCCGGCCCATCACCTCGCGCATCCCCCGCAGCCGGGCGAGCTGCTCGAACTGCGCCTCCACCACGCCCGCCGAGCGCCCCGTGTACGCGCTGAGCACCGCCGGAGCCAGCAACGCGCCCGCCCGGTACGGCGACACCTCGGGCTGCTCCGCCCGCACGCGCTCCAGCAGCACGTCCAGGTCCTTCGTGCGCCCGACGATGGCCAGCGCCATGGCCTGGAGGATGCGCAGCTCCGCCTGCTTCCAGAAGATGTCCTCGGGCGACGACTGCGCGTCCGCCGCGCGCTCGCGGAACAACTCACGCAGCCGCGCGGGCCTTTCGTCCTCCGGCGCCGCGCACGCCGCGTCCAACTGCGCCAGCGCGAGCCTCCGTCCCTCCACCAGGTCCACCGTCGCCGCCCAGTGCGCGAAGAGCTTTTCCGAGAAGGCCAGGGAGCTGGGCGGGTCGCTCGCGTAGCCCACTTCCACCAGCGTCACCCAGATGCGCAACAGCAGCCGGTCGCGTCCAGGGAAGTCCGGCGCGGCCTCCAGCAGCGTGGACGCCTCCTTCAACAGCAGCGTCGCCTCCAGCAGCGCCTGCGCCTCCATGGCCGCGCGGCCCGCGTCCAGCAACGGGCCAATGGCCAGCTCCGGCTCCGACGAGCGCAGGTAGTGCCAGCCCACCGTGCGGGACAGGTCCGGCCGCTGCGAGTAGAGCGTCTGGAGCGCCAGCGCCACCCGCGCATGCGCGGCCCGCCGCTCCTCGTCCTGCGTGCTGTCGTAGATGGCCTGGTGCACGGTGTCGTGCGTGAAGACGTACCGGCCCTCTTCCTCCTGGAGGAACTGCCGCTCGACGATGCCGTCCAGGACGGCGAACAGCTCCGACTCCGGCAGCTCCGCCAGCGCCCGCACCATGGGCAGCTCCAGGCTCCGTCCCGCCGGAGCCAATCTGCGCAAGAGCGACACCTGCTCCACGGGCGCGGACGACAACCGCTCCAGCACCACGGCCTGGATGCTCTCGGGCAGGGGCCGGGTGTCCAGCCCCGCCTCCGCCGTCCACCGGCCGCCCACGCGCGTCAGCGCGCCCTCCTCCACCAGCGCGCGCAGACACTCGGTGGCGAAGAAGGCGTTGCCCCCCGTCGTCTCATGCAGCCGCGCGACGAAGCCCTCGGGGACCTGCAGGCCCGGCAGCGCCAGGCCCACCAGCGTGCCCACGTGCTCGGCGGCCAGCGGCTCCAGGTCCATGCGCCAGGTGAGCTTCTCGTCCACCGTCTGGAACGCCAGGCTCAGCCGGCTCAGCTCTCCCGAGCGGAACGTGCCCACCACCATGCCGCGCGTGCCCTGCAGCGCGCGAATCAGCACGTTGAGCACCTCCAGCGAGGCGGTGTCCGCCCAGTGGAGGTCCTCGAAGCACAACACGAACGTCATCCGCTTGCCGAGCGCCTGGACCCACTCCGCAAGCGCCCCGAAGAACCCCAGCTTCTCCTCGCCGGGCACCTGCGCCACGCCCGCGGACTCCGCCGACGACAGCGAGGGCAACAGCCGAGACAGGCGCGGGGACAGCCGCTCCATCACCTCCGTCGGCGTGTGTGGCATCAGCGCGCGCAGCGCCTGGGCAATCGGCGTCAGCGGCGCCTGCCCCTCCGCGCGACACTGTCCCCGGCCAAAGGGCAGCTCCGCGAGCTTCGCCTGCAGCTCGAACTCCTGGAGCAGCCGCGTCTTGCCCACGCCCGCGGGCGCGCCCAGGAGCACCGCGCGCGACTGTCCCCAGTCCGCCTCCGCGAGCCCGTTCATCAGCGCCTCCAGCTCCGCCGCGCGCCCGACGACCTCCGGCACGTGCAGGTAGCTGGAGCGCGCCGACAGGGGCTCCTCCGGCATCGGCTCACCGCTGGCGTGGCAGAGCGCCTCCATCAGCTCGCTCGCGTCCTGGAAGCGCTCGCGCGGGTCCTTCGCCAGCAACAGCAGGATGATTTCCTCCAGCTGCGGGTCCACCGGACACAACGTGGAGGGACGGGGCGGCGGCCGCGTCAGGTGGTCCGCCAACAGCGCCGCCGGGGTGTTGCGCTTGAAGGGCAGCCGGCGCGTCACCAGGTAGTACGCCATGACGCCCAGCGAGTAGAGGTCCGCGCGCCCGTCGATGCTCGCGCCGCGCTGCCACTCGGGGGCCAGGTACTCGAGCGTGCCCTTGAGCTTGCCGGGGCTCGGAGTGCCCAGCTGGTGCATCACCCCGAAGTCCATCAGCTTCACCGCGCCGGAGCGGGTGATGCGCACGTTGCTCGCCTTGATGTCGCAGTGCACGTACAGGCGCGAGTGGATGAACGCGAGCACCTGCGCCATCTGCAGCAGGACCCGGTACAGCGTGCGCGTGTCCAGCGGCGCCTCGCGCGCCAGCGTGCTCAGGTCCTGCCCGTCCACCACCTCCATCGTGATGAAGCGGTTGCCGGCCTCCGTCATGCCCCAGTCGAACACCTTCAGCGTGCCCGGGTGCTGGAGCTTCTTCATCGCGAAGAACTCGTGCCGGAACATCAGCACCAGCTCCTCCGTCTTCCCCGCCGTCAGCCCCGCGGGGACCTGCATCTCCTTGAGCGCCACCCTGCGCTTCTCGTGCAGGTCCTCCGCCAGCCAGATGCGGCCCATGCCGCCTTCACCGAGCAGTCCCTCCACCCGGTAGCGCCCCGTCACCACCATCCCCACTTCGAGCGAGCGGCGCGCTCCGGCCGCGTCTCCTGGCAGGGTGACGGGCGTGCGGATGCGGTCCCCCCACGAGCTCGGAGGAGGGCTGCGCTCGTCAAGGACGGTTGTCTTCTCTTCGTCGCTCACGAAGGCGGGACCGGAAGGTCGGCAGAATCCAGAAGTCGATGGAATATCACGTTTCCATGTATCGGACACACTCCGTTGGAACGGGGGAAACCCCTTTCCTCCGCCGTCCGAACCAGGCCGCCTGATATTCGCCAACACGAGTCCAGCGCACCGTCAGTTCCGCACGCCCGTCGGACAGGCGACACCCACACGACGCGCGGGCATGAAGCATGGTGGCCACGCATCCAATCCCCGCGCCCTCCGGGCTACCTGCGGGAACACGTGCGCGTGGAGCGGGATGATGCGTGCACGTCCGAGCAGGTCCCCTCGCGCGCGCGGCGACCAGGCTCCGACCCGGAGGCATCCCGACGTGGACTGGTGAAGCTCCGCCACCCGGGGAGTTGCCCTCGACGCACCGCTCCGGGAGCACCTGTCGGCATCCACCTTGTACCTGGGTCTGGGGGTGAGGGAGGACCCCTTGCTACGGCGGGCGCCGAGCGGTGATGCTCCACCCGAGGCCGTCTCCCACGGGGCCCGATACCATCACCGGAGGAGCCCGAGCATCGTGAAGCCCAAGGTCCTCATCGTCGAAAACTCCTGGACGATGCGCGAGACGCTGCGCCTCCTGCTGTCCGGCGACTTCGACTGCGCCGTGGCGGCCAATGGCGAGGCCGGGCTGGCGTTGGCGTTGAGCCAGCCGCCGGACCTGCTCCTCTCGGATGTGAACATGGAGGGCATGGACGGCTACGAGCTGTGCCGCCGCTGCCGCCAGGAGCCCACGCTCCAGCACATCCCCGTCGTCTTCGTCAGTGGCTACGCGCCCCGCTCGGACAGCGACCCGAGCCTGCCCGTGCCCGACGCGTATCTCGTCAAGCCCGTGAAGCCGGCGCTGCTCATCGCCGAAATCCACGCCCTGCTGCGGCGCGGAAGCAGCCCCGTCCAGGCCGCTGCCTCCGCGCAGGCCGCCAACAAGGCCTGAAGCCCCTCAGCTCCCCCGGTACGTGGAGTAGCCGAAGGGGCTGAGCAGCAAGGGCACGTGGTAGTGCTCGTCGGGCGCGGCCAGCTCGAACACCACCGACACCGACGGGTAGAACCCCTTCACGCCAAGCGAGTGGAAGTACGTCCCGGTGTCGAACGACATCCGGTACACGCCGGGCTCGACGCGCGCGCCGGCGGGCAGGAAGTCGCGCACGCGACCATCGTCATTGGTGACGCCGCGAGCCAGCTCCTTCCACTCGCCGGAGGACACCTGGACTTCCAGGGCAATGGGAACACCAGCGGCCGGACGGCCGCGGTGCGTGTCGAGGACATGGGTGGAAAGTGTGCTCATGACGCCAGCAGCTTCTCCAATCGGATGCGGGTGATTTTCGCCTGCTCGCCAGCGGCGATGCGCAGCTCCTCGTCCGGAGGATTGCCCAGGCGCGCGCGCAATAGCCCCAGCATCTCCTCCGCGCTCTTGCCCGTCGCGCAGACCAGGAAGATGAAGCCGAAGCGCTCCTCGTAGGCCTTGTTCCCGTCGGCCAGGCCCTGAATCACCGCCTCGGCGGCGCCGTTCACCCCGCCCTGCTCCTGCGAGGACCAGGTGGCGGTGGACGCGAACTTCGCGCGCAGCGAGGACACATCCCCGATGCGCGGGTGGTGCTTGAAGGCCTCCTGCCAGTCGTTTGGCCCCGTCTGCTCCCACAACCACCCGGCCTCCGACAACACGTGCTCCACGTCACGGAAGGGCCGCGCGCGCACCATGGCCTCCACCCAGCGCGAGGAGCCACAGCAGCGCAAGAGTTCCTCCCTGGCCGCCTCGGGGGCCAGCGTGTTGAGCCGGTGCAGCGCGCTCATGCCGGCCGCCCGTGGACGCGCAGCCGGCTGACACCACCGTCGGGGAAGATTTTCAGCCGCACGTGGGTGAAGGGCCCCTTCGCCTTCAGCTCGGACTCGAAGTAATGCCGGTGGTCCGCCTGCAGCTTCGTGCGCGGCAGCAGCTCCGTCCAGACGAGGTCATGCGCGTTGGCGAAGTCCACCACCGGCTCGCGCAGAGTGATGCCCTCCAGGGACGCGCTCTCCGGGAAGTTGCCCTTGTAGTGCGCGGTGTCCACCTCCACGCGCTCCACGGAGCCCGGGACGGCCAGCTTCACCACAATCCAGTCGAAGCCCGGCAGCAGGCGCTTGCGGCGCGTCTCCCAGCCCTCGCCCATGTTCGCGGCGCGGCCCGGCAGGATGAGGTTGTCCTTCGGCCCGAAGAAGGCGTCGTTGCACGCGGACACCGTGCCGCCGTTCTCCGCCGCCGCCAGGTCCACCGAGCCATTCGCATGCGTCAGCCGCGTCAGGTCCGGCCGCACCTCGCCATGGACGCGAAAACGCGCGACGCCGCCGTCCGGGTAGATGTTGAGGCGCAGGTGCGTCCAGCGCTGCTCGCTCAGGATGGGGAAGAGGTTGCGCGAGCCGCCCTGCAGCCGGAGCTGTGGAAGGATGCGCGTCCACTTCGCGTCCACCAGCGACTGCGCGGAGGGCGAGCCTTCGACCTCCAGCGCATCCACGGAGGCGTACTCGGGGAAGTTGCCCACGAAGTGGTTGGTGTCGACGTCCACGCCGCGCAGCACGCCGGGCAGGCCGAGCTGGAGGATGCACCAGTCGTGGCCGGGCACGCGCTTGCGGCGCGACTCCCAGCCGTCCATCCACTTGCCCTGCTCGGTGTACTTGTCGGGGATGAAGACGCCCCGGCCGGGCTTGAGCAGGTTCTCCTTGCCGGCGAAGAACTCGTCACTGGCCAGCAGGGCCTTGCCGCCAACCTTCTCCGCGGCCAAATCGATGAGCTCGGTGAAGCCGACGCGCAGCTTCCCCTCTTCCGGTGCATGCATGGTGTGTACTCTCCAGAGGCTTCAAGCGGCGATGCGCGCCGAGGACGGGCGACGCACCCAGGTTCCACTCGGGCGAGGGAACGGCTGTCCTCGCTCGTAGATTTTCATCCCGCGCAGGAACGTCGTCTCCACCACGCCCGAGAGCGTGCGGCCCGCGTACGGCGTCAGGGGATGACGGTGCTGGAGCCGCGTGGGCTCCACGATGAAGGTGGCCTCGGGGTCGAACACCAGCAGGTCCGCGTCCGCGCCGGGCGCGAGCGTCCCCTTCGTGCCGTGCAGTCCCACCAGCCGGGCCGGGGCTTCACACATCCAGCGCGCCAGGGTCTCCAGGCCATGTCCTCGCTTGCGCGCCTCCGTCCACACGGCCGACAGGCTGAGCTGGAGCGACGCGATTCCGCCCCACGCCGCGCTGAAGTCGCCACGCTCCAGGAGCTTCAGCGCCGGCGTGCAGGGCGAGTGGTCCGACACGACCAGCTCGATGTCGCCCCGCGCCAGCCCGGCCCAGAGCCGCTCACGGTTCTCAGCCTCGCGGATGGGTGGCGCGCACTTGAAGTGCGTCGCCCCGTCTTCGATTTCCTCGGCGGTGAAGCTGAGGTAGTGCGGACACGTCTCCACCGAGACATCCAGACCCTCCCGGCGCGCGTCCGCCAGCAACGGCAGCGCATCCGCCGACGACAGATGGACGATGTGGACCCGGCAGCGGTGCTGACGCGCCAGCTCCACCATCATCCGGATGGCATCCTGCTCCCAGCGTCGAGGCCGGGACTCCAGATAGGCGCGGTACGTGCGAGGGCCGCCCGCGTCCGCCTCCGCCAGCGGAGACTCCAGCTCCGCGTGGACGATGAGCGGAATGCCCCGCCGCGCGAGAATCGGCATCGCCACGTCGAGCACCGCGCGGTCCGCCGGGGGAAACTCGTCCACGCCGGAGGGACACAGGAAGCACTTGAAGCCCGCGACCCCCGCGTCGATGAGCGCCTCCAGCTCGTTCGCGTTGCCCGGAATCACGCCGCCCCAGAAGCCGTGGTCCACCTGACTGGACTCACGCGCGGCGCTCGCCTTGAGCTTCAGCGCCTCCAGCGTGGTGGTGGGCGGCAGCGAGTTGAGCGGCATGTCCACGACGGTGGTGATGCCTCCGGCCGCCGCGGCGCGCGTGGCCGTCGCGAAGCCTTCCCACTCCGTGCGGCCGGGCTCGTTGATGTGCGCGTGGCAGTCCACCACGCCGGGCATCACCACGTGGTTGCCCACGTCCGTCACCGTCAGGGCCCCGAGGGCCTCTCCCGGCCCCGCCACCTTCTCCACCCGTCCGTCCTTCACCACCACCACGGCCTCGCGCATCCCTCCCGCCGCGAGGACGCGACGGCTGCGCAGCCCGAACTCACCACTGCTCATGGTTCGAATTCCTTCTCGTCGAAGCACTCCAGGGCGCTGAAGAACGCGTCCCGGTCATCCACGTAGAGCTGCCGCGTCACGCCCGCCGTCAGTCGAGGCAGGCTGTACTTCATGCCAGAGATGCTCGCGCCACCGAAGCCCAGCGAGAGCAGACACCCGAAGGTGTAGTTGAAGATGGACGCCAGATGCGGCGCGCGGCCCGGGTGCTTCTCCTGCAACTCGAAGCCGGGCCCCAGGTACGGATGACGCAGCAGGTCCGTGTGCGCCTGGCCCGAGGGCGGCGTGAAGCGGTCCTTCCAGAGCGCGATGTCCTGGTGCAGGTTCGCCAGCTCCGGCCGCAGCGAGAGGTCCGTCACGGTGCCGCTGCCGACGATGAGCTTGTCGAAGGTGTAGTGCCCCCGCGGCGTGGTGACGCGGACCTGCCCGTCCACTTCCTCGGCGCCCACCCACGGGCTCTCCGCGTGCAGGTGGAACTGGGGATACGCGCGGGCGCGGCGGTACGTGTCGGCGGGAGGCAGTTGCCCCATCTCGAAGATGCGATGGATGAAGCGCCACTTGTCCGCGTCGGGCAGGTCCGCATGGTGCTTGAGGAAGCCGACGAACTCCGCCCAGCGATACGGGTTGACGGTGGGCAGCGTCTTGCGCCGGTAGAAGAGGTGCACCTCGCCCGCGCCGTGCTCCAGCGCGACGGAGGCGTTGTCGAACGCGGAGGCCCCCGCGCCGAGCACGCCCAGCTTGCGCCCCCGGAGCGCCTCGAAGTCGATGTCCTCGCGCGTCTGCGCGTACAGCTCGCGCGGCAGCCCCGCCACCACCGCCGGGACTTCCCAGCGTCCCGAGCCGTCGATGCCCGTGGCCAGCACGATTTTTCGCGCAGGGAGCACCTCGACCTGCCCGGTGCGCAGGTCCTCCAGCGGCACCTGGAAGCAGTCGTCCTCCGCGCTCCACGTCAGCGCACCCGCGCGCGAGCGGCAGCGCACGGGGATGCCCAGCGTGCGCCGATACCACCCGAGGAAGTCCGCCCACAGCTCCTTGGGGATGCGCTCCAGGGAGGTCCAGGCGGCCTCGCCGTACTGGGCCTCGAACCAGGACTGGAAGCAGAGGTTGGGGAGGTTGTGGTCGGGGCCGGTGAGGTGCTTGGGCGTGCGCAGCGTGTGCATGCGCGCGAAGGTCTTCCACGGTCCGGCGAGGTCCTGCTCTCCGTCATCGACGACGAGCAGGTTCGGCACCTTCTCGCGCATCAACCCGAAGGCGGCGGTGAGGCCGCTCTGCCCTCCGCCGATGATGAGGACATCCAACACGGCCTTGCCGGCGCGGGTGCGGCGCGGGAGCACCCAGGAGCGCCGGGGATACTCCAACCGCTCGAGGTCCTTCCGGAGCGCCTCTTCCAGGGCGACGAGGCCAGGAACAGGCGGCATCACGGGGCTCGGGGGCGGGATGCGCATGCCCCATCGTAACCGCGCGCTGTGTCGCGCGGTCAATGTGCCCCCCTCGCGCGGTATGAGCCGCCAGGCGGGGTGGTGGGAAATACCCGGCCTGCCTGGGGGTTGACAGCGGGTGTCCGGGCGCTGACGACGGCCCGCTTCCACGCTTCCCCGGTGGAGCGGGTTGGTTAATGCTCGCCCGCCCTTTTTCTTCGCCCCGTCCCGAGGTCTTCCGCGTGATCAACGCCATCCCCCGCGTCCCGGCTCCCCGAAACGAGCCCATCCTGCCCTACGCGCCCGGTGCGCCCGAGCGCCGTGAACTCCAGGCCACGCTCAAGCGCATGGCCGGTGAGCAGATTGACATCCCGCTGCTCATCGGCGGCAAGCAGGTGCGCAGCGGCAAGACGGACACCGTCCGCATGCCGCACCGGCACTCGCATGTGCTGGCCACGCTGCACGAGGCGGACGCCAGCCACGTGGAGCAGGCCATCCAGGCCGCCCTGGCCGTGAAGGAGGACTGGGCGCGCATGTCATTCACCTCGCGCGCCGCCATCTTCTTGCGCGCCGCGGAGCTGCTCGCCACGCGCTACCGCCCGCTCATCAACGCGTCCACCATGCTGGGTCAGTCCAAGACGGCCCACCAGGCGGAGATCGACGCGGCGTGCGAGGCCATCGACTTCCTGCGCTACAACGTCCACTTCGCCGAGCAGATTCTCGCCATCCAGCCGGAGTCCTCGCCGCAGACGTGGAACATGCTGGACTACCGTCCGCTGGACGGCTTCGTGTTCGCGGTGGCGCCGTTCAACTTCACGTCCATCGCGATGAACCTCTGCACCGCGCCCGCCATCATGGGCAACGTGGTGCTGTTCAAGCCGTCCTCCACGGCCGCGCTGAGCGCCTGGTACTTCATGGAGCTGCTGCGCGAGGCGGGCCTGCCCGACGGCGTCATCAACATGCTCAACGGCGACGGCCCCACCGTGGGCAACCCCACGCTGGCGAGCCCCCATCTGGGCGGCATCCACTTCACCGGCTCCACGCCGACGTTCAACTCCATGTGGAAGACGGTGGGAGAGAACATCGGCAGGTACAAGCAGTACCCGCGACTGGTGGGAGAGACGGGCGGCAAGGACTTCATCGTGGCGCACGCGTCGGCGGCGGACGACGTGGACGCGCTCGCGGTGGCCATCGTCCGGGGCGGCTTCGAGTACCAGGGGCAGAAGTGCTCGGCGGCCAGCCGCGTCTACGTGCCCGAGTCCCTGTGGCCCAAGCTCAAGTCCCGCCTCCAGGGGCTCATCGGCGACATCCGCATGGGCGACGTGACGGACTTCCGCAACTTCATGGGCGCCGTCATCGACGAGAAGTCCTTCAAGAAGGTCTCCTCGTACATCGACCTGGCGAAGCAGGACGGCGAGGCGAGCATCGTCGCGGGCGGCGAGGCGGACCGGAAGGAAGGCTGGTTCGTCAAGCCCACGCTGGTGCAGCTCACCAACCCGCGTCACCGCATCCTGCGCGAGGAAATCTTCGCGCCGCTGGTCGGCGTGTATGTGTATCCCGACGCGAAGTACGTGGAGACGCTGCGCGAGGTGGACCAGAGCGCGACGTATGCGCTGACGGGCGCCATCTTCGGCCGTGACAGGAAGGCCATCGACACGGCGATGAGCGAGCTGCGCCACGCCGCGGGCAACATCTACATCAACGACAAGCCCACGGGCGCGGTGGTGGGCCAGCAGCCCTTCGGCGGCTCGCGCGCGTCGGGCACCAACGACAAGGCGGGCTCACTGCTCAACCTCATCCGGTGGACCAGCCCTCGCACGGTGAAGGAGAACTTCGCGCCGCCCGTGAAGGTGCCGTATCCCTTCATGGACAGCGACCCCCACGATGGGGGTATCTAGGCTCGTATGAGCCGAGTGTTCCCCGGCATCGCCGGGTTGGAGACGTACGCGTTGGTGGACGGTGGGTGCCGCGTGGAGGTGATTCCTTCACGCGGGGCCCTCGTCTCGAGGATGACGGTGGACGGCGACGAGGTGCTCTACCTCGACGAGGCCACCGTGGCGGACCCGGCGAAGAACGTGCGCGGTGGCATCCCCGTGCTGTTCCCCATCGCCGGGCCCCTTCCGGGTGACACGTACCCGGCGGACCGCAAGTCCTTCACGATGTCGCAGCACGGCTTCGCGCGCAGGCTGCCGTGGACCGTGCGCCAGGCGGAGGACTCGCTGCTGGTGCTGGGGCTGTCCTCCACCGAGGAGACGCTGCGCCAGTTCCCGTGGGCCTTCGACGCGCAGCTGACGTTTTCGCTGGTGGGCACGCGGCTCACGTTGGACTTCGACGTGGAGAACCGCGACACGCGGCCCCTGCCCCTGCACCTGGGCTTCCATCCGTACTTCTGGGTGCCGGACACCGCGAAGGCCGTGGCCACGGTGGACACGGACGCGACACACGCGTGGGACAACCGGAACAAGCGCGAGGTGCCCTTCACCGGGTTCGACCTGACGCTGGACGAGGTGGACCTGCACCTGAGGGACCACTCGGGCCCGGGGACGATTCTGGGACGTGGACCGGGCTTGAGGCCCGTGCACCTGTCGTGGAGCCCGGAGTTCAAGATGCTGGTGGTGTGGACCCTTCGCGGCAAGGACTTCGTCTGCGTGGAGCCGTGGACGGCCGCCGCCGGAGCACTGGCCACCGGTGAGGGCCTGCTGCACGTGGAGCCCGGTGAGCGCGCGTCACTCGCGTTCGACATCGAGGCGTGACCTCGGGTGCTCACGGTAGTGGCATCAGCCAAGCGGCGAACTCGCGCATGGCTGAGGCCACTGCCGGTGAGCGTCAAGGTAGTTGTCGCGTGAGAGAGTTCAGCCGATGCGCTTCAGCTCCTGCATCGCAGGGGTGAGGTTCGGAGAGGGGCCGAGACGGACGGGGCCAGCTGGCGTCGGATGGAGGTCTGGGCACGGGCCCCTGCCACAAGCTCATCTCTCTCGTGACCGACCTATCCGTGCTCGGGGAGCGATGCTCGAAGGCGGCTGTCGCCTATGCGGAGGTGGAGCTGGCCGGCTGTGCGCAGGTCGTGCTGGGGGAGTGGACGGGGGAGGTCTTCGAAATGAAGGAGGGTGATTGGGGTTGGTTCCGGAAGCTCCGCGGGATGAAGCTGCTCCCAGGCAGGTCCGACGCCCCCTGGTCGTCCGACCAGCCCCCATGACGGAGCCTGGCATCGACAGTGATTGGCTCCTGTGGCCGCGGATGGAGTCCGGTGCGCTATAACCCTCCGCCCATGGAGTTCTTCAAAAGACTTCTGGGGTTGGAGAAGAAAGCCTCCGCGACCTCGCGCACCCGTGAGGTGCTGCTGCTCGAGGTGGAGGCGGTGTTGTACTCCCTCCCCTATGTGCTCAGCGTCAAACGAGTGGTGGATGAGTTTGCCGTGGGGTTCCGGGTGAATGGTTCCTCCACCCGGATGAACCTGGAGAGCCTCTTGCTGGCCACGCAAGACATGACGCCGGAAGAGCGCTCCCACCATGTCCGGCAGTTCTTCACCGCCCTCACGATGCCAGCGTCGCTCCCGGACTCCTGGGCGGACGTCCGGGAGAAGGTGATGCCCGTGGTTCGCCCGGCCTCTTTTGGGCCCAGGGCCTCGAGGGAGGTGGCCAACGCCCTGGTGGAGCGACGTCCCATCCCTTTCCTGCGGGTGCTGCTGGTGATGGAGCTGCCCAACTCCACCTCGCATATGTGGCATGAGCACCTGGCGAGGTGGGAAATCTCCGAGGAGGAGGCCTTCGCGGCCGCCTTCGCCAACCTCGCCCGTGTCGCTGACTCAGAAGATGACGTCTACGAATCCTCGCGGCTGCTGGACCCTGGCTTCCTCGCGTCTTGCGCTGGCAAGGTCAGCGGACGTCCCGTCATCAGCGTTCCCACACGCTCCAGATTCATCTTCACGGGTGGTCAGGATGAAGCCAGGGTCACCCAGTTGTGCGAGCAGGCGCAGTTGGAGTTCGAGTCCAACCCACACGCCATCTCACCCGCGCTCTACACCCTGGACAGCGCGGGCCGCGTGGCTCCCTATCTCCGCCGTGGCAATAATGAGCTCGCGCGACGCGTGCGCCACGGACACGCGTTGTTCGCGCTGAGGGAGTACGAACTCCAGAAGGAGAGCCTCCAGGCCTGGCATGAGGCGGAGGGCGTGGACACGCTCCTCTCCGACTTCACGCTCAACACCCGCAACACGGATGGGTATCCCCTCGCCTGGACGATGTGGATCAAGGACCAGGACATGCTGCTTCCCGAAGCGGACCTGGTGAGCATCGACGACGACGAGGGGGCCCCCTTCATCGTGTCCTTCCCCCTGGCGAGGCGCTTGGCGCCCGAGTGCTTTGAGCTGGTGCCGGACCTGTGGCCGACGCGCTATCGCACCGTCGCGTGGCCCGAACCCCGGGTCGTCGAACAACTGCGCGCCGCGACGGTCGACCTCGCGACGTTCGAAGCGGAGTAAGCCATCATCCACTCACGCGCCACGCCTCGCGTCCATCAGTCCCTTCGCCAGGGATTGAAGCTCCGAACGCAACCACTGACTGCGCGGCTCGCTGTCCTCGGAGCGATGCCAGTACAGGTGCAACTCCAGTCGGGGCAGCGCGAGCGGCATGGGTAGCAGGTGGTTGTCGAGCTCCGCGTTGATCTCCTCCGCGCGGCGCCGGGGCATCGTCAACATCAAGTCTGAGCCGGACACGATGCGACAGGCCGTCTCGTAGTGCCGGCAGCGCACCGTCACCTCGCGCTGGTAGCCCAGACGGCTGAGCACCAGGTCCTCCACCGCCAACCCCGTTCGCCGCGAGGACACCGTGACATGTCGCGCTCCCATGTACGCCGTCACGTCCAGCCGCCTGCGCTTGCGGCTCACCACGCAGAACGCGTCATGGGTGAAGGCCGTGTGCCGCAGTTGAGCGCTGGTGGGTTGCTCCACGTCGATGGCCAGGTCCAACTTGCCGGAGGCGAGGTCTCGCTCCAGCCGCGTCCGCTCCAGCCGCACACTGCTGATGCGGGCCTTGGGACTGTGCTCCCGGAGCCGAGCCACGAGCCGGGGGACGATGGACGGCTCCAGCATGTCGCTCATCGCCAGCGTGAAGGTGCCCACGTCCCGCGTGGGCTCGAAGCCCCGGGTGTGATGCACCGCCTGCTGCAGCAGGGCCAGCGCCTCGCGAATCTCCGGTGCCAGTCGCTCCGCCAGCGGCGTGGGCGCCACCCCGCGCCCCTCCCGGACGAATAAGGGAGCCCCCAATTGCTCGCGCAGGCGCGTCAGCGCATGGCTCACCGCGGACTGGCTGAGGAACAGCACCTCCGCCGCGCGCGTCAGGTTGCGCTCCCGGTAGACGACGTCGAACACCCTGAAGAGGTTGAGGTCGGGGGCCCCCTGCCGTCGCGCTGAATCCTGAACTGGGCTCATGACGACACATGACCAACATTCAGTGGATTCAACAAGAGACGGGTGCCAAGGATGGCCTCCTCTCGTGAGAGGAGGCTGCACCGTGAACTTCGAGCCGAGCGCCAAAGCCAAGGACTACCTGGAGCGCGTGAAGCAGTTCATGCGCGAGCACATCGAGCCCGCCGAGGAGCGCTACTACCAGGAGGTCATGGAGGCCTCCCGTGGCGGTGACTGGAAGACGTGGCCGGTGTCCTCCGTCATGGAAGACCTCAAGGCTCGCGCCAAGGCGAAGGGACTCTGGAACCTCTTCCTCCCGGACGAGAAGCTGGCCCCGGGCCTCACCACGCTCGAATACGCCCCCATCGCCGAGGAGACCGGGCGCAGCCTGATGGCCCCCGAGGTCTTCAACTGCAACGCCCCCGACACCGGCAACATGGAGGTGCTGTGGAAGTACGGCACCCCCGCCCAGCAGGAGCGCTGGCTCAAGCCGCTGCTCGCGGGTGAAATCCGCTCGGTGTTCTGCATGACGGAGCCGGGCGTGGCCTCCTCGGACGCCACCAACATGGAGGCCACCGCCGTCGTCGAAGGCGACGAGGTCATCCTCAACGGCACCAAGTGGTGGTCCACCGGCCTGGGGCACCCCAACGCCAAGGTCACCATCTTCATGGCGCGCACGCCCGACGCCGGGGGCGACCGTCACCACCAGCACTCCATGGTGCTCGTGCCCCTGGACGCGCCGGGCGTCACCATCAAACGCATGCTGCCCGTCTTCGGCGAGTACGACGCTCCCCACGGCCACGGCGAGGTGCGCTTCGACAACGTGCGCGTGCCGCTCTCCAACATCATCGGCGGTCCGGGCATGGGCTTCGAGATTGCCCAGGGCCGACTGGGCCCCGGCCGCATCCACCACTGCATGCGCTGTGTCGGCGCGGCGGAGCGGGCGCTCGAGTTGATGATTGACCGGGGCATGAACCGCACGGCCTTCGGCAAGCCCATCATGAACCTGGGTGGCAACCGCGAGCGCGTGGCCGAGGCCCGCATCGCCATCGACCAGGCCCGCCTGCTCACGCTCTACGCCGCGTGGAAGATGGACCAGGTGGGCCCCCTGGGCGCGATGACCGAGATTTCCGCCATCAAGGTCGTCGCCCCGAGCATGCTCCAGCGCATCGTCGACGACGCCATCCAGATTCATGGTGGCGCGGGCGTGTCCAATGACACGGCGCTCGCGGGCTTCTTCGGACAGGCGCGCACGCTGCGGCTCGCGGACGGTCCGGACGAGGTGCACAAGGGCGTCATCGCCCGCATCGAGCTGGCCAAGCGCGGCTTCTCCAGGAAGTGACCCACCATGGCAACCCACGCCACGCCTTCCACTTCGCTCGACGCACCCGGCTCCATTCGCGCCGGTGAGGAGCTGAACGTCGCCGCTGTCGATGCCTGGCTCAAGCAGCAGGTACCCACGCTCGAGGGCTCGCCCACGGTGACGCAGTTCTCGGGGGGCGCGTCCAACTGGACGTACCGCCTCAAGTATCCGAACCGCGACCTCATCCTTCGCCGGCCGCCCGCCGGAACGAAGGCGAAATCCGCGCACGACATGTCGCGCGAGTTCCGCGTGCAGAAGGCGCTCAAGCCCATCTACCCGTGGGTGCCGGAGATGGTGGGTCTGTGCCAGGACCCCGCCATCATCGGCGCGGACTTCTACGTCATGGAGCGCATCGAGGGCATCATCCCTCGCGCCAATATGCCCCGGGGCATGAACCTCAGCCCCGCGGAGACGCGCAAGCTCTGCCTCAACGTCGTTGACCGGCTGCTGGAGCTGCACGCCGTGGACGCCCAGGCCGTGGGCCTGTCGTCGCTCGGCAAAGGGGCCGGCTACCCGAGGCGCCAGGTGGAGGGTTGGTCGGACCGCTACGAGAAGGCCCGGACGTGGAACGTGCCGAGCTTCAAGTACGTGCGCGCCTGGCTCAAGGACCACATCCCCGACGACGTCGCCACCTGCGTCATCCACAATGACTGGCGCTTCGACAACGTGGTGTTGGACCCGGGAGACCCCACCCACGTCATCGGCGTGCTCGACTGGGAGATGGCCACACTGGGCGACCCGCTGATGGACCTGGGCAGCGCGCTGGCCTACTGGGTCCAGGCCGATGACGACTTCTTCATGCGCGCCACGCGGCGCCAGCCCACGCACGTGCCCGGCATGCTGCGCCGCCAGGAGGTCGTCGACTACTACCTCCAGCGCTCCGGCCTGAAGCCCGCCAACTGGACGTTCTATGAGGTCTTCGGAATCTTCCGGCTCGCCGGCATCATCCAGCAAATCTATTACCGCTATCACCACAAGCAGACGCGCAATCCGGCGTTCAAGAACTTCTGGTCGCTGGTGACGTACTTCGACTGGCGCTGCAAGCGCCTCATCCGGAAGGGTGGCCGCTGATGGGCGTCGTGTATCTCATCCGTCATGGTCAGGCGTCTTTCGGCGCGGAGAACTATGACCAGCTCTCCGAGACGGGCTACATCCAGGCGCGAGTACTCGGTGAGGCGCTCAAGCCACGGCTGACCGTGGACGCGGTCGTCACCGGCACGCTCACCCGCCACCGGCAGACGGCGGAGACGTGCCTCACCGCGATGGGCACGAGCCTCCTGCCCACGCGCACGCCGGGATTCAACGAGTTCGACCACGATGAGCTCGTGGCCCGGCACACGCCGCGCTACGCGAATCACGCGGCCCTGGCGGAGGACCTCCTGGGAGCCGCGGACCCGCGCCGGGCGTTCCAGGAACTCTTCACCCAAGCCGTCGGGCGCTGGGTCGCCGGGAAACACGACGCGGAGTACACGGAGCCCTGGCCCAAGTTCCGGGAGCGCTGTGTGCGGGCGCTGGACGCGCTCATCCAGGGTCTCGGGCCGTCGAAGACGGCGCTGGTGTTCACCTCGGGCGGCCCTGT
Source organism: Myxococcus sp. CA033 (assembly GCF_013336625.1). Classification (NCBI taxonomy): domain Bacteria; kingdom Pseudomonadati; phylum Myxococcota; class Myxococcia; order Myxococcales; family Myxococcaceae; genus Myxococcus; species Myxococcus sp. CA033. The sequence goes on from NZ_JABUMU010000001.1 coordinate 1,400,065, forward strand.
CACGGCCATCTGCCAGCACCTGCTCCAGATTCCAGATGAGCACGCGTTCCGGTTGAACTGGACGCTCGCCAACTGTGGCATCACCAAGGTCATCTACAGTGACCGGGGCCGCTACATGTCGACGCTCAACGAGCACGCCCACTTCGAGGGCCCTCAGCGCGCCCTCATCACCTACCGCTGAGGAACACCGCCATGCGCAAGAACATCCTGATTACCGGCGCCAGCTCCGGACTGGGTGAGGGCATGGCCCGCGAGTTCGCGGCGCGGGGGCGCAACCTCGCGCTGTGTGCCCGGCGCACGGACCGGCTGGAGGCGCTGCGCTCGGAGCTGCTGGCGAAGCATCCGGACCTGCACATCTCCGTGCGCGCGCTGGATGTGAACGAGCACGAGCAGGTGTTCGAGGTCTTCGAGGCGTTCGCGAAGGACCTCGGCAGCCTGGACCGCATCATCATCAACGCGGGCATCGGCGTGGGGAAGCGGATTGGCACCGGGAACTTCGCCACCAACGCGAAGACGGCGCAGACGAACTTCGTGGCCGCGGTCGCGCAGTGCGAAGCGGCCGTGGGCATCCTGCGCAAGCAGGGCCAGGGACACCTCGTCACCATCTCGTCCATGAGCGCGATGCGAGGGCTGCCTCGGCATCTCACCGTGTACGCGGCGACGAAGGCGGGCCTCGCGACGCTGACGGAGGGCATTCGCGCGGAGCTGATGAACACGCCCATCAAGGTGTCGACGATTTATCCCGGGTACATCCACACGGAGCTGAACGCGGGGGCGAAGAACCTGCCTTTCGCCGTGGACTCCGCGACGGGCTCTCGTGCGCTGGTGAAGGCGATTGAGCGCGAGCCGGTGAGCGCCTACGTCCCCGGCTGGCCGTGGACCGTGGTGGGATTCTTCCTGCGCAACCTGCCACTCAAGCTCGTCGCCCGGATGTCCTGAGCGGACCGAGTGGGAAGTCCTTCCAGCAAGCACCGACTGAATAGCGAAGCGAGCGCCCAGGGTCGGCGAAGCAAGTCCTGCCGCCGGGCTCCTCGCTCCGTGAGCCGCTCATGGCCCCACGGCAGGAGCTACCGTGGCGAGGGCTCGAAGACTTCGTCGAGGAAGGTCCGCATGGCGGCCCAGGAGCGCCTCGCCGCGGCCGGGTGGTACTGGAGCCCCGCCTGGGGGTTGTGCAACCCCGGATAGGTGAAGGCGTGCATGGCGTGGCCATGGGCATGAAGCTGCCAGTCGGCTCCGGCCTCGGTCAGCTCGCGTGCCACTGCCAGCACGTCGGGAGACGGTCCGGTCGGGTCTTCCCAGCCATGGAGGATGAGGACCTTGGCGGAGATGGGCTCCTGAGGCTCGAGCCGCGGTGGCTTGAGGACTCCATGGAAACTCACCGCGGCCTTCAGGCCCGGCACGGCGCTCCTCGCGAGATCCAAGGCGCACAGGCCACCGAAGCAGTAGCCGATGATGGCGACCCGGTCGGCATCCACGAGGGGATGACGGAGCGCCGCTTCGAATCCCGCCAACAGCCTCCTGCGCAAGAGCGCGCGGTCCGCCATGAACGGCGCCATCAGGCGAGAGTTGTCATCGGCCACGCCTCCCCTCACGCCCTTGCCATAGACGTCCAGGGCAAAGCACACGTAGCCGAGCGCCGCGAGCTCCTCCGCCTTCTCCCGCATCGGGGCGTTCAGCCCATCCCACGCGTGAGCGAGCAGGACGCAAGGTCGACGGGCATCGCTTCGCGAGTCCCAGGTGACGTACGCCTCACAGTCAGTCCCGCCTTCTCGATACTCGACGAACGTCCCCTGCCCCATCGCGCTGGCTCCTCTCTCATCCAGAGGAAAGACAGTCTGGAGCGCCGTCCCGCGAGCGTATTGAACGAATGCGACAAGCCCCCCGCACTTGCCACGGTGGAGCGAGAGAGCATCCGTCAGAAGAAGTGGGCCAGTCCTTCGGGTGCGGCATCCCGGGCCTGGGCGAAGTACTCGGCGAGAATCGACTTCGAAGCGCGCGAGTACCTTCCTGGCGTCATCCCCAGGTGACGACGCCACTGTCGAATCTGATGGGCCTGGTCGCTGAAGCCCTGGAGCGGGTCTCCCTTCCCTGTCTGGGCCGCGTGGAGACTGGATTGAATCCGGTCGAGCCCGAGCAGTTGCTTGGGCGTGTGCCCCGCGTACAGGCTGAACCAGCGCTCGAGCTGCCGTCTGGACACAGACACCTCTCTCGCGGCCTCGTCCACACGCGAAGTCCGCAGCAGGGTCGCCCAGGCATGTCCCAACTGGCTCACACCGACAAGGGCACGGCTCGCGGACAAGCGTCGCAGCAACCAGTCATCCAGGCGCGCGGCGACACGACGTGGAGCCCACGCGGCGGCGAGGTCATCGCAGAGCCGCCGCGCGGCGCCATCCCCCAGGACGCCACCGAGTTCCAACATGTCGTCGCGGCTGTCCTTCCCCAAGGCGGGAAAGAGACGCGCGAGCCCCGGTGGTCGCAGCATCACCATCACGAAGGAGCAGCCCTCTCCGGAGCTCCAGTTCCGGGGATGACTCTGGATGCCCAGCAGCGAGGCGCGGGGCGCTCCCGCGGCGAACTCACTCGCACAGGGCCGACCGAAGTTGAGCGTCAGCACGGCGCCCGCGTGAGGCGTCGTCCGGATGGGCTTGCCCTCGTACGAACCCTCCAGGTCCTCGATGAACCAGTACCCCATCACCAGGGGAGAGAGCGCGGCATGCGGAGGAAGGGCCAGGAACGCCATGACGAAGCCGTTCCATCCTGACACCTCATGGGGTCCGACCGCACCCAAGAACGCGCCCGTCGACGGACTCCAAATACAGACAAGCCCGCGAAAATCCCCACCCTCGGCTCAACGCCATGCGGGCCACCGGAAAGGTCTTTCGCGACCCGTGCGCTACAAGCCCCCTGAGTCCTCGCCTTGACGGCGCTGTTCGGACTCGCTGTAGAATCCCAGCATCAGGCTCCGCGAGTCGACGCGAGCTTTATTGGGGGAAAACACATGGGACTCAGGCAAGCGCTCGAGAAGCTCAATGCTGCGGTCGATGACCTCGTGACGCTGGAGGTCATCACCTACACAGGCCAGGTCAAACACGTCATCCAGAACGACAGCAAAGGCAATCCTGTCATCAATTGGGACAGCCTGACGCAGAGCGCGCTGCCCAAGACAGTCAACGGAGTGACGACAGAAGCAGTCATCAAGCTGGTCGCGGCGACTCAAATCAAGTTCGACGGAGACACGAAGCTCTTCCAGACGGATGAGCAGGACATTCCCCGGCTTCAGGAGCTGCTGGACGTGCACCGCAAGTCCGTGGAGACCAGCCTCGCTGCCCGGAAGGCCGTCGTGGACTTCTTCGCCGACACCCTCAAGGAGATTGTCTCCAAGACCTGAGCCCCCGGCCGAGCTCCCACATGCCGCCTCCATCGACGACACAGGGTCATGTCGCGGCCCTGTTCAATGGCCCCCGCAGACTCTCCGCGGCGCAGGGCGTGCCGCTGAGAGCCGGTGGGGAAGAGCCCCTCGCGAACGCATTGAACCTGGAAGAGAACCTCCAGATTCTGGAGCAGCGAACGGGGCTCGTCCCGCTCTCCGCCCTGACGCCCTCGTCGCAGGGAGCCAACTACGAGCGGTACCAGCTCGTGGTGCGCGCCGTCCGTCTGCGCCTGAGCCACCTCGGCTACGCCGTGGGAGACCCCACGAGCGACAAGATGAATGCGGAGCTCCTCAAGGGGCTCAACGTCTTTCGCAGGGACATCGGGCTGGAGGCGAGTGGCGCCACCATCGAGCAGGCCACGTGGGATGCGCTCCAGGAGTTCGTCACGCTGGAGGACCCGCTCCAGATCGACAAGTGGTACCCCGTCGGTGGAATGGCGCGTCCCGTGCTCGTGCGCGCCGTCCAGCTCCGCCTGACGACGCTGGGCCTGCGCCCCAACGTCCCCGTCGACCCGAGCGACACGAACAACCTGCGCATCCAGCTCGCCCGTTTCCGCGCCGTCGCCGCCGAGCTGGGACTCATCCCCTCCAGCAACATCTCCGAGCGCCAGGCCATGGAGCTGGTGCTGTCTCACGATGCCCTCGTGGACAAGGTGGCGAAGGCCGCCCCTCCCGTGCGTCAGGCGCTGGAGGGGCTGGCACTGTCCGAACAGAACCTCTCCGCCGCACGGCGTTTTCTCCTGCGACTCGCGCGCAACGAGCTGTGGCTGAACGGCTATCCCCTGGGCGACATTCGGGAGCCCGCCACCCAGCAGAAGATGCTCAAGGCGCTGGACCTCTACTGGCGAAACAATCCGAAGAGGCCCCTCACCGTGGCCGCCATGGAGAGCGCCACCCACCAGGTCACCCCGGAGCTGTTCGAGGACTTCGCACGCCAGCAGCGCGAAGAGGATGTCTCTCGCGACGACATCCTCGGCTTCGTCCGGGCCAACGAAGCCGAGCTCCAGGACTACTGGACGAGCGAGGTCGACAACTCGGACTTCTTTCTCTGGGACGGCATCAAGCGCACCTTCAAATGGCTGAAGCGGCAGGTCGTGCGACTCGGACAGTCCCTGTCGACCATCTTCGAGGCCGTCGGTGACTTCGTCAGGACCCTGGCGCGCAATGTCTTTCGCTCACTCTTCCGCGTCGCCAACGAGGTGCTCGGCGCGGTGAGCCGAGCCGCCACGGCCTTCGTGGACGGCATCGGCATCTTCCTGGGCGGAGAGCTGCTCCCCCCTGCCCCACGGCTGAACATGGGCTGCCGGCTCAACATGGACTGCGACACCGTCCTGCTCATCGACCAGGAGGCTCCGTTGGAGGAGGCGCGAAGCCTCTTGCGGCGCCTGGAGCGGGTGACGGCCGCGCTGGGGCTGGCGGGGGCCGTCCTGTCACTGGTCATCCGACTCGTCGCGAGCGCGGCCACGGGCGTCATCGGATGGCTCACCTTGATTGCCAGCCTGGTGCATTCGGCGCCCGAAATCATCGCCAAGGTCTCGGCGCTCGCGGCGCTGGGCTGAGCCCTCTCGCTGAAACAACCCAGGAGGAAACATGGTGCGTTTTCAGGTCAAGCGGCAGGTGAACATCGACGCTTCTCGCGGAGCCAGGCTGCGCGAGGCCCTCGACATCCTCGAGCGCATCGTGAACTCCAAGTCGTTCCGTCTCCGGGTCCTGGAGCACTCCGCCTACACCTGGAACGAAGGACTCACGAACGAGCAGATTCTCAACCGGCTCATCTGGGGGCAACCCACGCCGCCGCTGGGTGCCCTCGCCGTGCCGCGCCTCGTCTTCTTCGACTACGAGCTCGTGCAGCGGCCCATCTGGAAGAAGCTGTCATCCGTTCGCGGGTGGCGCATTCCGGAAACCAACGACATCTATACCTACGTGGACGCCTTCGACTCGATGAGCCCTTCGGAGCTGGCCTCTCATCTCGGACATGAGGTCGTTGGCCATCTCGCCGGTGAGTTCGACCACCCCTCGCGGAAGGGCCCCGAGCGAGACGCATCGGTGCCCTACGTCATCGACGACTTCATCGAGGAGCTCGCGGAGAAGCTGCCGCTCGACGAAGCCGCCTAGCTCCCCGTCGACTCAAGCCAGTTCGGACCGGGCGGCCTCGACGCGGAGCTCGCCGTCCTCGTTCTCCGCCCCGTACCGCAGCGACTCCCACGCGAGCATCACCTGCTTGCGCGCGGGTCCCCAGCGGTAGTCCCCGAAGACGCCCGTCTTGCGCAGCACGCGGTGGCAGGGAATCAGCAACGCCACGGAGTTGCCTCCCACCGCCGTGCCCACCGCGCGCACCGCCTTCGGCTTGCCAATGGCCCGGGCGAGGTCCTCGTACGTCGCCACCTCTCCCGGCGCCACGCGCAGCAGCGCCTGCCACACCTGCACCTGGAACGGCGTCCCCTTCACCAGCACCGACAGCGGCGTGCGCCCACTCGGCGGCGCCTCCGGGAAGATGCGCTCCACCCACGGCGCCGTCTCCCGAATGGACTCCACGAAGGTCGCCTTCGGCCACTGCGCTCGCAGCTCCGCCAGCGCCTGCGCTTCCGACGCCCCCGTGAGGAAGTGCAGTCCGCAGATGCCCCGCTCACACACGGCAATCAGGCACTCTCCGAAGGGCGACACATGCACCCCGTGGTGCACCGTGAGCCCCTCGCCCCCGAGCTTGAACTCCCCCGGCGTCATCGCCGTCAGCGTGACGAAGAGCTCGTGCAGTCGCCCGCCCCCCGACAGCCCCACGGCGAACGACGTGTCGAGCACGCTGCGCCGCTCGGCCAGCAGCCGACGCGCCGAGCTGAGGGTGTGCACCTGAAGGAAGCGCTTCGGGCTGATGCCCGCCCAGCGGGTGAAGAGGCGCTGGAAGTGGAAGGGGCTGAGCCCCACGTGCGCCGCGACGTCGTCCAGGGACGGCTGCTCGCGCGCATGCGCATCGAGATAGAGAATCGCCTGCTCGATTCGGGCGTAGTCGCTGGTCGCCATGTCCCGGCTCCTGGCTGAAAGGTGTGTCCTCCCCTCGGTATGGCCCCCGGACCCCGCCCCTTCAACCCGGTTCTTGCGCCCTCTCGGAACGCCACGGGCCGCAAGGACCGGGTCGCTCGCCTGGAGGCAGGGGCCTACGCTGCCACCCATCAGCCCCCCACCCGGAGCCCCGCATGCGCCTCTACGACTACGCGCCTTCCGCCAACGGCTACAAGCTGCGCCTCCTCTTGTCCTGGCTCGACAGACCCTACGAGCTGGTCCCCGTGGACATCTTCGCGGGCGAGAGCCGCACGGAGGACTTCCTCCGCCACAAGAACCCGGATGGCCGCATCCCCGTCCTGGAGCCCGAACCGGGGCGCTTCCTCGCCGAATCCAACGCCATCCTCCTCTTCCTCGCCGAGGGCACGCCGCTGCTCCCTCAAGACGCCTTCGAGCGCGCGCAGGTCCACCAGTGGCTCTTCTTCGAGCAGAACGCCGTGGAGCCCAACATCGGCACCGCGCGCTTCTGGAAGCTCACGGGCCGAGCCCCTCGCCACCCGGAGACCTTCCTCCTGCGCATCGAGGCGGGTCGCAACGCCCTCAAGTCCCTGGAGCGCCACCTCCAGCACCGCACCTTCCTCGTGGGCGAGCGCCCCACCGTCGCCGACATCGGCCTGTATGCCTATGCCCACGTCGCCCCTGACGTGGGCCTGGACCTGGGGGACTTCCCCGCCGTGTCCGCCTGGCTCGCGCGCGTGAAGGCCCGCCCCGGCCACATCGGCGCGCTCGCCCCGTACACCGCGAACGCCCACGTCACGAACCAGTGAGAGGGATTCCCGCGCCGTCGTGGAATCCCACGACACCGTGGCGCTGCGAGTGTCACACGCCTCTCACGCCGCGCCCTGGCACGGTGGGTCGGCTTGACTCGCGTGGGGCGAGCGTTTATCCCTAGCGGCGATGACGTCCCTTCTCGCCATGCGTCGAATGTCGATGACAGGTGGGCTCCCGCCCGCCCGTGTCGGCTGACGTCCATCCGACCCTGGCGAGCCACCGAGCCCACCCACCCCGCGAGGGTCGGTGGGCTTCGTCGTTTCTGGCCCTCCTTCAGCGCCCTCGCTCCACCCCGTAGGAGCCGAGCGAAGCCCGTCACGCCCGAGCTGAACCTCGTTCCCTCCCGGACGCCCCCGCGCGCCCGCGACAACACCCGCTTGTCCGGAGTCTCCCTTGGCCTCCCTCCCCTGCGCGCCCACGCCGCGCCTCTTTGAAGTGACCACGCCGGACCTGACGCTGGAAGCAGGCGCCCGCCTCACTCCCCACCTCGTGCGCGGCTGGTGGTGGGGCCCCGAGGACGACCTGCCGTGGCTCCACGCACGCGCCCGGCTCCTCCCGGACGAAGAAGCCCAGGCCACCTCGCCGCGCGTCGTCCGTCGCACCCTCGCCGAGCAACACCACGCCGTCGAGCGCGACCGCCGTCGAAGTACCACCCGCCCCTCCGCGCGCGTGCCCACCGTGCTGCTCGTGCACGCGCTCACCGGAGACATGCGCGCGGGAGGAGAAGGCGGCTGGTGGGAGCCCGTCATCGGCCCCGGCCGCGCGTTGGACCCGACGCGCGTGCGGCTGTTGTGCTTCAACAACCTCGGCTCCTGCTACGGCACCACGGGCCCCGCCGACGAAGGCTTCCCCCGCCGCGCGGACGACACGCGCTTTGGCCCCGCGCCCACGCTCGCCAAGGGGGACCTCCGACAAGACGAGCAACACCTTCCCGCCACCGTCACGCCGTGGGACCAGGCCCGCAGCATTCTCCTCGCGCTCGACGCGTTGGGCATCCAGGAGGTGGACCTCGTCACCGGCGGCTCGCTGGGCGGGATGATTGTCCTCTGCCTCGCCGCCCTCGCTCCCGAGCGCTTCGCGCGCATGGCCCCCATCGCCACCGCCGAAGCCGCGTCCTCATGGGTGGTGGGCCTCAACCACGTCGCGCGGCAGGCGCTGCTCCTGGACCCCGGCTTCCCTGAGGCCCCCCACCGCGGCCTCGAGCTGGCACGACAGCTCGCGATGCTCACCTACCGCGCCGAGCCCGGACTCGAAGCCAGTCAGCAGCGCCCACCCACGTGGTCCTCCCGCGCGCTCTACCCCGTGCAGAGCTACCTGGAGCACCAGGGGCGCAAGCTGGAGGCCCGCTTCGACGCGCGCGCCTACCTCGCGCAGCTGGGCGCCATGGACCACCACGACCTCGCCCGTGCGCCGCACGGTGGACTGGAGCGCATCCGCGCGAGCGCCCTGTGCGTGGGCATCGACAGGGACCAGCTCTTCTTCCCCGAGCACATGGAGGCCCTGGCCCGGCGACTGCGCGCGCTCGGACGCCATGCGGAGCACGCGGAGCTGTCCAGCCTGTACGGCCACGACGGCTTCCTCGTCGAGTGGGAACCCCTCGCGGCCCTGCTCACCCGAGCCCTCGCGCTTCCCTCGGCGCTGGAGCACGGCGGCGCCGCGCTCGCGTCCACCAGCGCCACCCGCCCCGCGACAGCGAGGACGGTGTGACGCCGGGATTCAGCCCACCTTGCGCTGCCCCGGGAGCGGCGGCGGGTCCTGGTGGGACCAGGTGGGCGGCTCCGCCTCGCACGAGAAGGCGCGCAGGCGGCGGTACTCCGGATACGACGCCTGGATGGCCAGGATGTCACCGGGGCGGATGACCTCCTCGCCCACCGGGTGCAGCCGCTCGTGGCTGCCGCGAAGCAGCGACAGCGCCAGCCCGCCGAACCTGTCCCGGATGTCGGAGATGGTCAGGCCGGGCAGGCCCTCGCGCGCCTCGAAGTTGGACACCACCATCAGGTGCTTGCCCAGGTGGAACGAGTGGATGATGCGCGGGTCCAGGGCCGCCAGCGCCATGGCGGGCGCGGCGAGCGACGAGCTGGAGAGCGCCTCCGCCTTGAAGGTGTCGCGCACCTTGCCGCTCAGGTCCTCGTCGAACAGCCGGATGACGACGCGGATGTTCGGGTTCATCCTCCGTGCATCCAGCGCGATGTTGAGGTTGGCCAGGTCATCGTCCGTCGCGCAGACGATGGCGGACGCGTCCTTCACGTTGGTGCGCGGCAGGCACAGCGGGCTGCGCGTGTCGTCGATGAGCAGCGGCACGTTCTCGTCCCGCAGCGCGGAGACGAAGGCCGCGTCCTCGCGCTTCTCCACCACCACCACGTCCTTCTCCATCTCCCTCAGCTGCGCCACCACGCGGTAGCCCACCCGCCCCGCCCCGCACACCACGACGTGGCCCTTCATCGTCTCGGTGACCACTTCAATCCACTCCTTGTCGTTCTTGTGCCGGGCGAAGAAGAGGTAGGCGAAGCGCACGACGCCGTCCGCCACCAGGGCGATTCCCGCCGGGGGAATCACGACGTTCAAAAGCTCGATGAGCCAGTCGTGCACGTAGGGCAGCGACGGTTGGCCATAGAGCAGGAAGTAGACGTGGTGCAGGGCTTCGCCGAAGGAAATCGGGTCCCCGTCCGCTCCCTTGTAGCGCCAATGGAACATCAAGGGCCCCACCACGAACAGGGCCACGGCCAGCCCCATCGTGGTGCGGAAGCGGCGCAGCAGCGCGCGCAGATATCGGACGTTGGCCCGGAAGTGCCGGCGGGAGCCCACCATGGTCGCGGACCCTACTACGACGCCGGGGTGATGCCCGTCTCGGCCGCGTTCCGCGCCCGCCGCCGCTCCACCAACCACACCAGCAGGACGCCCAGCTCGTAGCAGAGCAACATGGGCCCCGCCATCAGCGACAGGTTCACCACGTCACCCGTCGGGGTGATGATGGCCGCCGCGATGAGGCACACCACGAAGGCGTGGCGCTGGTACTTGAACAGCCACTTCGACTGCACCACGCCCACCACGCCGAGCAGCGCCATCACCAGCGGCAGCTCGAAGATGATGCCGAAGGCGAGGATGAGCAGCAGCACCAGCGACAGCTGCTCGTGCATCGTCAGCATGGGCCGCGTCCACCGCGCCGCCTCGTGCCGCGCCTCGCCCGCGGACAGCTCCTTCTCCAGCTTCCACAGGCCGGACAGCTCCTCGGTGCGCGTGGGCGCCACGCCCGCCAGCAGGCTCGCCGCCTCGTCCATGGCCACCGACGCCGCCGCGTAGTCCTGCTTCGCGTAGGCCGTCACCGCCACCACCTTCTTCTCCACCGCCTGCCGCAACACGCCGCGCGACTGGACGCCGTAGCCGTCCGCCGCCGCGTCCACCAGCTTGCCCAGTCCGGCCAGCCGGGACTTCAGCTCCACGGACTGCGAGGGCGCCCGCTCGGGGGCCGGTGACTGACCTTCTCCATCCGCGCGCAGCGAAGCGCTGGTCTCCTTCGCCAGCACGCCCGCCCGCTCCGCGTCGCCCACGCGCAGGAAGCGCAGGGCGTCATCCGCGCGCAGTCGGGCCGTGTCCAGCCGCTGCTCCAGCGCGAGCGTCTCCTCCTCGTTGAGGAGGAACTTGAACATGGAGGGCAGCACCGCGAAGTAGCAGAAGCACGCGCCCGCGATGAAGGCGAGCGAGCCGAACATGACGAAGGGCGCCGCGTAGCGCCGCTCCTCCGGGAAGAGGCCGGGCGAGACGAAGCCCCAGATCTGCCAGAGGATGACGGGCGTGGTGAGGAAGATGCCGCAGTACACGCCCACCTTCATCAGGACGTTCAGCTCCTCGATGCCGGACGTGTAGATGAGGGCGCGGTTGCCCTCCGGGAGCGCGTCCAGCACCGGCCGCATCAGCACGCCGAAGATGGGCTTGGCGAACAACAGCGACACCGTCCCCAGGATGAAGACGGCCAGGGTGCACTTGAAGAGGCGCCCGCGGAGCTCCGACAGGTGCTCCATCAAGCTCATCCGCAGGTCGGAGTCAGCGGCAGTCTGGGAACTCAGGGGTCAGCTCCGTTTCGGCGCGTTGCGCGCCACGGTTCCAGGCAGCGGCGCGAGGCGGGGCAGGCCATCCGCGCCCACGCTTTCGGCGGCGTCGGAAGAAGGGGTGGAGGAAGGCGTCTCGGTGGGCGCGACGGGCTCGGAGACGGCCGTGGGCGCCCCAGGCTCGGACACGGGCGAGGGGGCGGGGGCGGGGGCGGGGAGGTCCACGCCATCCAGGCCCAGCGGCGTGCGCGGATGCCGCGCTTCCGGCGTGGGCTCCGTGGACTCGGAGACAGAGTCGGCGGGCGGCGCGAGGTGCGTGTCCGGCGGCAGCGCCTGGGGGGCGGGCGAGTGCGCGAAGGCCGTCCCGGGGCGGATGGGCGGGGTGGGGTCGCGGTTCAGCTCGTGGTCCATGGTGTAGAACTCGCGCTCCACCACGTTGCGGACCTCGTCCGTCTGGCGACGGAACTCCCGCATGAACTTGCCGATGGCACGCGCCAGCTCGGGCAGCCGCTGCGGCCCGAGGATGAGCAGCGCGGCCACCGCGATGAGCACCATTTCGCCTGCGCCGATGTTGAACATGTCCTGACGGGCTCCCCGAAGCAGCCCGGTTTATCGCGCCCCGGGCCCCCTGGCGCAACCGCTCGACGCTTCCGGACGTCCGCCCGTCACCGTGGGCGGGGGGCAACCGGGCCCACCACCGGGCCCACACACTACTGGTGTGGGTGTGCCTGGGGCGACAAGGGGACGGCCAGGCCCTGCTCGGCAGGCACCGCCAGCGCCCGGGCCTGCTCCTTCGAGCGGACCTGACGCTCCACCACCCACAACACCGGCGGCAGCAAGAGCGACATGCCCATGGACACCCCGGCCACGAGCCCCATTCCGCCCAGCGTGCCGTCCGGCAGGTCCGTCAGGAGCTGCGCGCTGAGAAAGGCGCCCAGGGCCGCGGCCATGTGCTGGACGGCGGACTGCAACGACATGAAGCGCGCGCGCACCGGGTTGTCCGGCACGCGCGAGGTGAGCGTGTTGTAGGACACGTTGCGCACGCCCATCGCCGTCATGAAGAGCACGAAGAGCAGCGGAATCGGCAGCCACTGGGGGTAGCGCACGAAGCCCACGTAGGTGGCGACCAGCACCAGCAGCGAGCCGGCCGTGCCGACCTTGAAGGCCCCGAGCCTGTCCACCAGCGGCCCCGCCAGTCGCAGGGTGATGAAGCTCACGATGCCGCCGACGAAGTACGGCAGCCACAGCAGGTCGCGCGGGTAGCCCAGGTTCTGCTGGAGGTAGGCGGAGATGTTGGGGATGAGGACGAAGCCCGCCATCATCACCACCGCCGTCATGAGGTAGGACAGCTGCACCTCGCGGCGACCGAGCAGCTCCAGCACGCCCACCGTCTGCACCGGCCCGCGACCGTTCACCAGGTGTCCTCGCACCGGTGGCAGGAAGAAGATGGCGCCCAGCGCCACCAGCAGGCCCAGGCCCGCCACCACGAAGAAGGGCAGACGCCAGCCTCCGTGCTCGGCCAGCTTCAGCGCCATGGGCACCCCCGCCACCGAGGCGATGGAGAAGGCCCCCATCACCGCGCCCAGCGCCCTGCCCCGCCGCTCCACCGGAATCAGGTCCGCGATGATGGACAGGGACAGCGACGTGGCGGGCCCACCGAAGATGCCAGCGACGACGCGCGCCATGAGCAGCGTGGACATGCCCGTGGCCAGTCCTCCGGCCGCCGTGGCGAGGACCAGGCCCAGCATGGACACCGCCAGCGCCTTGCGCCGGTCGAACCTGTCCAGGAAGTAGCCGCCCGCGAGCCCCGCCACGCTGGCCGCCGCCGTGTACGCGCCGCCGATGGTGCCGATGTGAGAGGAGGCGATGCCCAGCCCCTTCGCGAAGTCGGGGCCCAGCGGCATCACCATCACGAAGTCCAGGATGTTGACGAACTGGACCGCGCCAATCAGGAAGACCACCCAGCGCTCGGAAACCTGTCGCTCTGTCGGCATGCCGACCCAGTCCTAAGCCATTCGCGGGCGCAGCGCACGACTCCTACACGCGGAAGCGACGCACCTCGCCCCGGAGGATCTCCGCCTGCCGCTGGAGGTTGTCGATGGCCTCCTCCAGTTGCTTGACGGAGCGTGTCTGGTGCTCGGACACGCCCTTGATGGTCTCCACGGCCTTGAGCACCTGCTCGCTGCCCTTGGTCTGCTCCTTCTGGGCGCGGTTCAGGTGCGTCACCATCTCGTTGATGCTCTCGATGGAGCGGGTGATCTGCTTGCTGCCGTGCGCCTGCTCCTGGCTGCTGCGCTGCACGTGGGCGGTGAGCGCCTTCATCTTCTCCGCGCTCTTCATGATCTGCTCGCCGCCCTTGGCCTGCTCGTTGGAGGCCTTGGAAATCTGCTGCACCGTCTCGCTGATGCGGTGGATGGAGGCCGTCACCTGCTTGCTGCCGCGCGCCTGCTCCACGGTGGCGCGAGCAATGGCCTTCACCATCTGCGTGGACTTCTGGGTGCTGTCGTTGATTTTGCGCAGCGCCCCTTCGGCCTCGCGGCCCAGTTGCACGCCCTCGTCCACGTTGCGCGCGCCCTGGTTCATCACCACCACGGCGTTGCGGCTCTCCTCCTGGATGCTGCGGATGAGCTCGGCGATTTCCTTGGTGGACGCGCCGGTGCGCTCGGCCAGGTCCTTGATTTCCTCGGCCACCACCGCGAAGCCCTTGCCGTGGTCTCCCGCCTGCGCGGCGATGATGGCGGCGTTGAGGGCCAACAGGTTGGTCTGCTCGGCCACGTCGTCGATGACGTTGAGGATGTTGCCAATCTCGGAGATGCGCCGGCCCAGGCTGTCGATGACGTCCGCCGTCGCCCGGCTGGTGTCCTTGATGCGGTCGATGCCGGTGAGCGTCTTGCGCAGCGCCTCCACGCCCGTCTGCGCGTCGTCGAAGACCTGCTCGGACAGGCGCGCCGTCTCCTTCGCGTTCGCCTCCACCTGACCGATGGCCGCGTCCATCTGGCTGATGGCCGAGGACGTCTCCTCCGTGGAGGACGACAGCTCCTGGATGTTCTTGGCGACCTCCTTGATGGAGAACGTCATCTCCTCAATCGCGCTGGTGGTCTCCTCAACGCTCGCGGCCATCGCCGTGACGTTCTCCGCCACCTCGTCATTGGTGGCGGCCATCTCCATGATGGAGGAGCTGCTCTCCTCCGCGCTCTGGTAGAGGACCTCCACGTTCTCCGCGATTCCGCGCAGCGAGGCCATCATCTCCACCATGGAGGAGGACGTCTCCTCCACGCGGGCCTGGACGGTGCTCGCGCCAGAGGACACGGTGGTGCCGGTGCGGTGGATCTGCTCGATGACCCCGGCCACCACGTCCGACACGCCGCGCACCCGACCCAGCGTGTCGCGCCAGCTCTGGGCGATGCAGTTGAGCGCCTCCGCCAGCAGGCCCAGCTCGTCGCGCGAGCTGATGTCCACGCGGCCGGTGAGGTCCGCCTCCGCGAGCCTCCGCGCCATGGTCATCATCGCGTCCAGCGGCACGAGGATGAACGCGCGGGAGATGAAGAAGGCCACGACGAGGAAGAGCGCCAGGCCGATGCCGAACGCCAGCAGCACCACCTGGCGCAGCGAGGTGACGACCTCGTCCAGCGACGAGAAGTTCACCGCCACCAGCACCTGACCTGGGCCCTCGCGCAGCACCACCGGGCGCACAATCGCCCGGTTGCCATTGTCGAACAGGGCGCCATCCAGGGGCGCGCCGGGACTGCCCTCCAGCCGCTGCCTCAGGTTCTTCAGCAGCCACGCCTCCGCGCCAGGGGGATGGACGGCCTGCATCCGGCCGTCGGCGCCGAGAACGGCGATGAGCGCGAAGTCGTCGTCTCCTCCGTGCAGGGCCTCCAGCAGCGGAGGGAGCACGGAGACGGAGGTGTTGGCCAGATCTCGCGCGGCCTGGAGGGCCTTGTCGTCGCCGTGCTTCGTCAGGCGCGTCTCCAGGAAGTCCTCCACCCGGGCGGGGACGACGAAGAAGAGCGTCCCGAGGATGATAGCGAGCACCACGGCGAAGGAGCCGAGCAGGATGCTGCGCAGGCCGGGTTTCTTGAAGCGCGGAGCCAAGGCGAGGCACTGTAGGAATGGAAACACCGACAGGGCAAGAACCGGGGTGGAGCCCTCGTCCGCCCCTCCGCCCGGCGGGAGCCTGACTTCCCCCCGTCTGGATGCGTAAGGTCATACCCGATGAAGCCCACCCTGCTGCTGACCGACCCCCTCTTCCTCCAGCACGACCCGGGAGAGGGACACCCGGAATCCCCCGCGCGCTTGCAGCGCATCCTCGGGGTGCTCGCGCGCGCGCCGGTGCGGGGCACGGTGATGGCGGCCCCCCGCTCCGCGACGGACGCGGAGCTGATGGCGGTCCACACCCCGGAGCTGCTCACGCGCCTGCGCAAGCTCAGCGGACACCAGGCCCAGATTGACGCGGACACCCACGTCTCTCCGGACAGCGTGGATGCGGCACGGCTTGCGGCGGGCGCCTCGGTGCAGGCCGTGGAGGCCGTCATGGCGGGACAGGCGCGCAACGCCTTCGCGCTGGTGCGTCCTCCCGGACACCACGCGGAGCCGGACCGCGCCATGGGATTCTGCCTGCTGAACAACGCGGCCATCGCGGCGGAGGCGGGGCGACGGCTGGGCGCCGAGCGCGTCCTCGTGCTCGACTGGGACGTCCACCACGGCAACGGCACGCAGGCGGCCTTCTGGGGGCGCCGCGACGTGATGTACCAGTCGGTGCACCAGTTCCCCTACTACCCGGGCACCGGCGCCACGCCCGAAGTGGGCCGGGGCGCGGGTGAGGGCTACACCGTGAACGTGGGCCTGCCGGGCGGCAACTCGGACGCGGACTATGGGATGCTCTTCGAGGAGCTGCTCCTGCCAGTGGCCGAGGCCTACCGTCCCCAGTTGGTGCTGGTGTCGGCGGGCTTCGACCCGCATCAGCACGACCCCATTGGCGGCATGGACGTCACGGAGCGGGGCTTCGCCGCCATGTGCTCCGCGATGCGCGCGCTCGCCGAGCGCGTCTGTGACGGCAAGCTGGTGCTGCTGCTCGAAGGGGGCTACTCGCTGGAGGGCCTGTCGCAGTCCGTGCATGCCTGCATCGAGGTGCTCGCCGGACGCACCGACAGCTTCCCCACGGGCGACGTCCACACGGACGCGAAGGACGCGCTGGCCGCGAGCCGTCAGGTGATGAAGCCGTATTGGAGCGCGGTGTCGTAGTCGGGTGTCGACGTGACGCTGCCCCCGGGTGCGATGCCTGGAAGCGCGCGCGTGGCTACCTCCTGACGGACCCGCCGTGCCCGGGAGGGCTTCATGTCCGTCGAAGCGCCCCGGGCGTCGCGCGCCCCTCCCTGGTTTCGCGCGCGGCGAGGCCGGTGGCGCCTCCTCCTGGGCTGGGGGCTCGTGGTGGTGCTGGCCCTCGAAGGGCTGTTGAACCTGGTGCTCAATGTCGGGCTGGTGCCCGCGCAGCTCGCCAGGGCCACGCCGAGGACGCGGGTGGAGTGGCGCGGAGGCTGGTGGTTGTGGCCCGGGCCCGTGCACCTCCGAGGCTTCTCCGTGTGGCAGCGGGATGCTCGCGTGGAGTGGCGCATCGACGCGGAGACCGTGGAAGCCCACGCGTCCCTCTTCGCGCTCCTGTCCCGGCGCGTCCACGCGCAAGGGGTGCGTGCCCAAGGTGTGAGCGTGCACGCGGAGCCCATGCCCGCGCTGGAGACCACGCCCACGAGACGCCGGCACACGCATCCGTGGGAAATCGAGCTGCGGGACATCGAGCTGGAGGACCTGCGCGAGCTGACGTTGAAGCCGGTGCGCTACGTGGGCCCGGGTCAGGCGAAGGGCTCGGTGCGGCTGGTCACGGGCCAACGACTCACCGTGACACTCGACACGCTCCACCTGGAGGACGGCACGCTGGAGCAGGAGGGACGGACCGTGGCGCGCGTGCGGGAGGTGTCGGGCATGCTGGACCTCGATGCCGTCCGAGCCGCTCCGGAGGAGCCGCGCCGCGTGGCGAAGTTCGACGGACGGCTGGGCGTGCGCTTGGAGATCCTCGACCTCGCGTGGCTCGGGGCGCTGGTGTCCCGGGAGCATCCTGACCTGCTGCGAGAGGGCGCCGGACAGCTCGACGCGGAGGTGCGCATCCAGGGAGGACACCTGGCCGCGGGCAGTCGCGTGGATGCGAGCGGTGCTCCGCTGGAGCTGCGGGTGGGCCCCGTGCGCGCGCGTGCCCCCTGGAGTGTTCACGGCGAGGTGACGGAGGACGGAGGCACCGGGGCTCACAGCGTGCTGAAGATGCGCTTCGCCCCTGTCCACGTGGAGGGCAAGGCGGGACGCGTGCTCGAGATACCGGAGGTCTCGCTCACGCTGTGGGCGAAGACGGATGCCCCCGACGCGAAGCCCCAGGTGAAGCACGAACTGCACGTGATGCGCAGTCGGCCCGTGGACCTGCGGATGCTCAACGCATGGATGGGGAAGACCTTCCACGTGGAGTCGGGTCACGCCACGCTGGAGGCGTCGGACAGCACGAGCGGACACGAGGACTCACAGCGATTGCGGCTGAACCTCTCTTCGAACCTCGTGGAAGGACGGTGGGCGGGGATCCTCATGCTCGGCAAGGCCTCCGCCGAAATCGACGCGCGGCGTCTGCGCCTGCACGGCAAGAGCCTGGGCCTGGATGGCTCGGCGATTCACCTGAACCACGTTTCAGCGGACGTACCGCACATCACGATTCGCGGATGGAGTGGGCGATTCGACCTGCCCCACGCGCGGTTGACCCTGGAGCCCGTCGAGCTGGAGGCACACTTCTCCGCGCACTTCTCCAACGCGGACCCGTTCGTCGCGCTGCTCACGGCCGAAAAGAAGCTCCCGGGGTTCCTGTCGCCCTTGCTGGAGGCACGGGACTTGAGGGTCACCGGGCAGGCGCGGATGAGCGACGCGGGATTACAGGTACGCGCGCTGCACGCGAAGGCGGACGGGCTCGAACTGGAGGGCCGCCTGGATACGGCACGGGGAACCACGCACGCGCTCATCTACGCGAAGGTGGGAATCCTCTCGGGGGCCATCGAAGTGAAGCCCGACGACACCCATGTGCAGCTCAAGGATGCACGGCGCTGGTACGAGGAGCGGCTCCCGACGCCCTCTGACTGAGGGAGCACGTGAAGCCGTCACACGTGCCGGGACGACTCCGCCGGCTTCGCGCGCCTGGCGTCTTCCGTGCGCGTCCGGGCGTCATGCGACAGCCCGAGCATGAAGGCGAACATCAGGCCCATCACCAGTTGCAGCGCCACGAGGAGCATCTGGAACACTCGGGCGTCGTCACCCTGCCCCGGCACACCGAGCAGTGCCAGGATGGCCCGCGTGCCGACGAAGCCCGGCGCGAGCTGGAGCAGACCGGGCATGATGATGGTCGACGGGAGTCGCTCCGGCAGTCGACTGTAGAGCTGGCCCGCCACGCCCAGCACGAAGGCGGAGATGAGCGGGCTGCCCTTGTCGCCGAACACGCCCTTGGTGAGTTCCTGAACGCCCCAGGCCAGCAGCACCGCGCCGACAATCCACGGCGTATCGCGCCGCCTCGCGGACATGCAGAGCGTCAGCGCCAGGCCCCCCACGGCGATGATGACCAGCACCACGGCATCAGGGAGCGCGTTCGCATGCATCTGCACCGGAAGCGGCCCGAACAATCTCCAGAGCGTTCCCGCGGCGCCGATGCCCACGGCCAGCATGAGGAAGCGCAGCAGTCCATAGGTGAGCCGTGAAATCCCCGCCTCCACCGACTCGCCCACCAGCTCCGCCGAGCCCAGCGTCACCACCATCGCCGGCACGAGCAGCGTCACGCCCCCGAAGAGGGCGCGCGCCGCATCGAACGTCGGCAGCACGAAGGTCAGACCGAACGCAAGCAGTGTCCCTAGAAACGCGGCGAGGAAGCTCTTCTGCAGGTCCAGTCGCTCGGACTTGAGCGTGCCGAAGTGAATGCCACCCGCGAGCACCCCCACTACGAGCGCCGCCACCAGCTCCCACCAGCCGCCGCCGACACGGGCGGCGACCGCCGCGCCATACACGCCATACGCGAGGTAGACGAGCCACTCGGGGTGCAGCTGATGGGGCGCCATGATGCGGTCCAGCTCGGCGCGGGCCTCGGCCACCGTGCGCTTCCCCCGTGCGATGGACTCCGACAGCAGGAGCAGCGAGGCGGCACGCGTCAGGTTCCAATGAGGATTGAAGGGCAGCCGTTGGAAGTCGACGCGGCGACTCGCGCCCGAGCGCACCTCCGTCAGCGCGAGCGTCTGGAGGGTGAAGACCTCCACCTCCAGCCCCCAGGCCCTCGCCGCCTTCTTCACGCGATTCTCCACGCCGAAGGAAGGCACGTAGGACAGGTGCAGCGCCCGCGCGAGGTCGAGCAGCAAGGCCACGGTCGCGTCCTCGTCGAGCAGCGCCCCGGACTCTGGTGCCTCGCTCATGCGCGCCGCCCTCCTGGCGACCTGCCCTTCCGACGGAAGCCCGTCTCCCTTCGACGAACCCGAACCGCCCGCACCTGGAGGTGGGGACCCGTCAGGCACGCGGAAAGCAGCCCTCCGGGGCAACGCCGTGTCGCGCTCCATGCGAAGCCGCGTCACCGCATCGACGGGGCCTCGTCATCGGCGTCCTCGTCGGGACTCTCGTCCTGCTGCGCCAGCGCGAAGCTCGCGCCGATGATGACGCTGAGCTGGAGGAAGCGAACCTTCTGGCTCGGGGACAGGGGCTGGAGGCCCGCTCGCTGAAGAGCGTCGGCAAGGCGCTCGGTGACCTCCTGGCCCCAGGCCACGTTGCCGCCCACCGTGAAGCGGGCGCGGCCCACCGTGAAGTGCAGTCCGGTGGCGACATGGTAGAGGTCCCAACCCGCCAGCAGCGCGTTCATGCGAGATGTCGCTGTCACGCCACTGAAGTCCGTGTGCGCGCTCACGTAGGCGCGCAGCCGGGACCCCAGCCGCTGCTCCACGCCCAGCGCCACGTTGACCAGCGGCGCGAGCGCGAAGTCGACGTCCGGGTCGATGACCTCCTGGGAGTCCCGGGGAGAGAACGACGCGGCATCGACCAGCGTGAAGGGCTTCACCCGGGCGAAGCCTTCCGCCGCCAGATACACGGACGTGCTCCCCAGCGTCCCACTCACGCCGAGCCCCACCGCCCAGTTCGACTGGAACCTCGCGGCGAGCCCCTCCTGGAAGTCGAAGGCGGACGCGGGCGTCGACGACAGCCCGAAGCCCCGCTCCAGCACCGCGCGCTCGAAGCTCGATTCGCCCTCCCCCCACAGCGCCACGCTCGGCGTCGTCACGGTGAGGCCCGCGGACATGGACTCCCGCTGGTAGCTCACCCCCACCTTCGCGAGCAGCCGCACGTGGCGCAGGTGGAAGTCGCGGCCGAGCGTGGACAGCAGCGCGCTGCCTCCGGGGCCCGAGCCCTGCGCCAGCACCTGGATGTTCGTCTCCTGGTCCCTCACCGCCACGAAGGGGCTGACGCCCACGCCCACGTGTCGTCCCAGGGGAAAGGACCACGTGAGCCCCGCCCAGTACTCCCCCACGTCCTGGTCCAACCGCACGTCCGCCGCGAGCTGGTCCATGCCTGGCACCCCACCCAGGTCCGTACCCGTGCCCTGCTCGCGAGACTCCAGCGACGCGATGAACCCCTGCCGCGTCAGCAGCGAATAGGCGAGCCGCGACCTGCCCAGGAAGCCCCAGCGCAGCGAACCCGCGATGAGGGAGGGCAGCACGTCGACCCTCGACTCGGTGAGGCCCTCACCGTTGCCCAGGCCGTTCTGGACGGAGAGGCGCGTGGACTCGAAGACGGTTCCCGTCAACTCCAGCTCCGGCGTGCGCAGGAGCGCGAGCGCACCCGGATTGTAATACACGGCGCTGATGTCACCCGGGTTCGCGATGAACGCGCCGCCGAGCAACCACGCCCGGTTGCCGAACTGTCGCGTCCAGTAGTGCGCGTCCTGCGCCCGTGCCGGGGGCGACATCAGGAGAAGCAGCAACAACCCCCACGGCCTGACGCCTGGCATCCATCCACCCGGGACTCGCGGAACGTCGCAAGGTGACCACCGGCCAGCGCCCGCGCCATCGCCCCGCGAACGCAGTCCGGTGTCCACGAGCCACGAAGTCGGGCCGGGCCGTCGCACCGTCGGCCTGTTCCCCCGTCCGCCCCGTCTTGTTCCCCGGGGCCGCCACGCTCACTCCTATTCCACATTCACGTCCGGGGGATTCGATGGCGGCCCAGAAGAAGAAGGAAACGAAGAAGCAACCCAACATCCTCGTCATCTTCGGTGACGATATCGGCTACTGGAACGTCAGTGCCTACAACCTCGGGGTGATGGGGTACCGCACGCCGAACATCGACCGGCTGGCGAAGGAAGGCGCGCTCCTCACCGACTACTACGCGCAGCAGAGCTGCACGGCGGGGCGCGCGGCGTTCATCACCGGCCAGTGTCCGTTCCGCACGGGGCTCACCAAGGTCGGCATGCCGGGCGCCAAGGTCGGCCTGCAGGCCGAGGACCCGACCATCGCGGACCTGCTCAAGGCCCAGGGCTACCGGACCGCGCAGTTCGGCAAGAACCACCTGGGAGACCGCGACGAGTTCCTGCCCACCGTCCACGGCTTCGACCAGTTCTTCGGCAACCTCTACCACCTCAACGCGGAAGAGGAGCCGGAGAACCCCGACTACCCCAAGGACCCGGCCTTCAGGAAGCGCTTCGGTCCGCGCGGCGTGC
Source organism: Myxococcus sp. CA033 (assembly GCF_013336625.1). NCBI lineage: Bacteria > Pseudomonadati > Myxococcota > Myxococcia > Myxococcales > Myxococcaceae > Myxococcus > Myxococcus sp. CA033. Next base: position 1,422,128 of record NZ_JABUMU010000001.1, read on the forward strand.
TGCGGTGCAAGTCGGATGGCAAGGGCGGCCAGAAGGTGGAGGACACGGGCCCGCTCACCAAGAAGCGGATGGAGACGGTGGACGAGGAGTTCCTCTCCGCCGCCATGGACTACCTGGACGACGCGAAGAAGTCCGACCAGCCCTTCTTCATGTGGTTCAACACCACGCGCATGCACGTCCACACGCACCTGAAGCCGGAGTCGCGCGGCAAGACGGGGCTCGGCCTCTACCCGGACGGCATGGTGGAGCATGACGGCATGGTCGGGCAGCTCCTCGACAAGCTCGACTCAGTGGGCCTGTCGGAGGACACCATCGTCGTCTACACCACGGACAACGGTGCGATGACGTGCATGTGGCCCGACGGCGGCATGACGCCCTTCCGCGGCGAGAAGGACACCAACTGGGAGGGTGCCTTCCGCGCGCCGTGTGTCGTGCGCTGGCCCGGCGTGATTGAGCCCGGCACGCAAATCAACGAGCTGTTCTCTTCCGAGGACTGGCTGCCCACGTTCCTCGCGGCCGCGGGCGACCCGGACATCGTGGACAAGCTCAAGAGCGGCCATGAGGCCAACGACAAGAGCTTCAAGGTCCACCTGGATGGCTACGACCAGCGGGAGCTGCTGTCCGGCAAGGGGCCCTCCGCGCGCACGGAGTTCTTCTACTTCGGTGACGACGGAGAGCTGGTCGCCGTGCGCCACGGGCGCATGAAGCTCGTGTTCGCGGAGCAGAACGCCAAGGGCATCGAGGCCTGGGGTGAGCCCTTCACCATCCGCCGCGCGCCACTCGCCTTCGACCTGCGCGCCGACCCGCTGGAGCGCTCGCAGGACGCCGTCGGCTACCAGTCCTGGCTCATCGACCACGCCTTCTACTTCGTGCCAGCGCAGCAGGCCGTGGCCCGGTTCCTCTCGAGCTTCCGAGAGTTCCCGCCGCGTCAGCGTCCGTCGAGCTTCTCCGTGGACCAGGTCGTCGCGAAGCTGGAGACCGCGCCCTCCGGCATGCACTGAGCGCATGAGCCAGGCCCGCGTCGTCCAGTGCGACGGCGCGGGCCTCCGGCTCACACGGGCTGGGGGTGCTCCTGCTCGACGAGCACGTAGCGCGAGATGGCGCCGAGCAGCTGCTCCACGTCCACGGGCTTGCGCAGGTAGTCGTCCACGCCGAGCGCGGCCACCTCGCGCGCGCTCACGCCCTGCCCTGAGATGACGACTACCGGGATGGGGGCCAGCGAGGCGTCGGCGAGCTGCCTGTCGCGGAACTCCCAGCCGTTGACGTCCGGCATCATCAAGTCCAACAGAATCACGGAGGGGCGCGCGCCGTGGCGCAGCAACTCCAGGGCCTCGCGCCCTCCTCGCGCCAGCAGCACGCGATGCCCCTCCAGCTCCAGCACGTCCTTGAAGGCCAGCAGGATGTCGGGGTCGTCGTCTACCGCGAGCACGTAGTTCGAGGGCATCATGTCCGAGTCTCTCCTCGTGTAGACAAGGTGCGGACGAACAGGCCCCGCGTCATCGCCCTGCTGCCTGGCGAGGCACGCCCGGCGGGGCCAGTGCGTGCACGCTCGTCAACAACGCGGCGCCCCGGTTCCAACCGGACAGACGAGGCCCCGCCCCACCGCCGGGGCCGCCGCGCGGCATGGATTTGTGTCCCAATTCCGCCGCCAACCGTGCGAGAAGCAGCCACGCAGCCAGGAGGAGACACCATGGCGGAGATGAGCTACCGGACGGCGCTGGTGACGGGCGCCTCGAGCGGGCTGGGACGGGGCCTGGCGCTGTGGCTGGCCAAGCGGGGCCTGCGCGTCTTCGCCGCCGGGCGCCGGCTGCCGCAGCTGCAAGCCCTCGCCGCCGAGGCGCAGGCCGCTGGCGCGACGGTGGAGCCGCTGGAGCTGGATGTCACGCGCACGGAGGCCCATCTGGAGCGCCTGCGCGAGCTCGACTCGGAGTGTGGCGGCCTGGACCTGGTCGTGGCCAACGCCGGCGTCGGCGGAGTCACGCACGGCAAGCGCCTGGACTGGGACAAGGTGCGCGCCATCATCGACACCAACGTCACGGGCGCCGCCGCCACGCTGACGGCCGTGCTGCCGCGCATGGTGGAGCGCCGCCGCGGACACGTGGTGGGCATCTCCAGCCTCGCGGCCCACCGGGGGCTGGCGGGCCACGCCGCGTACTCCGCCTCGAAGGCGTTCCTCGCCACGTTCATGGAGAGCCTGCGCGTGGACCTGAGCAGCACCGGCGTGCGCGTCACCTGCATCTACCCGGGCTTCGTGAAGAGCGAGATGACCGCGGACAACCACTTCCCCATGCCCTTCCTGATGGAGACGGACGCGGCCGTGGAGCTGATGGGCACGGCCATCCTGCGCGGCGAGACGGAGCTGTCCTTCCCGTGGCAGCTGGCCCTTCCCTCGCGGCTGGCGAAGGTGCTGCCCAATCCCCTCTTCGACGCCGCCGCCCGTCGGCTGCGCTGACCCTTCCTCTTAGCCAGGAGCTGGAACGATGACGTCCCCTCAATCCTTCGCCCAGCGCTTCGCCCGCCTCGCCGACGAGCGCTCCCCATTCTGCCTCGGCGTCGACCCGTCGAAGGACCTGCTCGCGCGCTGGGGGCTGCCCGACACCGCGAAGGGCCTCTCCGACTTCTGCGAGCGCATCTTGGAGGCGGCCGGTGACAGCGTCGCGGTGGTGAAGCCGCAGAGCGCGTTCTTCGAGCGCCACGGCCCCTCGGGACTCCTGGTGCTCCAGTCGATGATGTATCGCTTCAAGGATGCGGGGACGCTCACGCTGCTCGACGTGAAGCGCGGTGATATCGGCACCACCATGGACGCCTACGCGGAGACCGTCTTCGGCGCGGGCAGCCCGTACGAGGCGGACGCCGCCACCTTCACCGCGTACCTGGGCCTGGGCGCGCTGGTGAAGACGATTGAGCGGGCGCGGGCGTCCGGTGCCTGTGCGTTCCTCGTCGTGCGCTCCTCCAACCCGGAGGGCGCGTCGCTCCAGACGTCCATGGGGGCCGATGGTCGCACGGTGGCGGAGGTGCTCGCGGACGGCCTGCGAGAGCTGAACGAGAAGGCGGGGCCGGGCGAACTGCCCGCTGGCGCGGTGATGGGCGCCACCCTGCCCGCTTCGGACCGGGGCGTCGTGAAGCGGCTGGGCGGCGCGCTGATGCTGACGCCTGGAATCGGCGCGCAGGGCGCGGGCTTCGACGACCTCAAGAGCCTGTTCGCCGGTCGCGAGGCGCAGGTCATCCCCACCGCCACGCGCTCCGTGCTGGAAGCGGGGCCCGATGTCGCCTCCCTCCGCGCGGCCATCCAGCGCCACGTGGAGCCCGCGCGCCGCTTCCGCATGGGCGCCTGACGAGGAAGAGGCGCCCTCCTCGCCACGCTGACGCGTCGCGGGGATGCCCACTATCAGCACCGCGCGGGAGCCTGAAACGACTCGGGCCCCGCGTCCTCCCGAGGGAGGCGAACCATCAGCACCGCGCGAGCCTGAAACGACTCGGGCCCCGCGTCCTCCCGAGGGAGGCGCACGGGGCCCGGAGGTCCACGGCGGTGAGCGCTACTGCGCGCCCATCATGAACTGGTCCACGTCGACAGTGTTCTTGTCGGGCACGGCGTCCTTCGGCTCGGTGCCCTTCTTGAAGAACATCAGCTCGGAGCCCTTCGCGCCGGGGCTCGCAATCTTGCCCGTCTTCTTGTCGATGTGGAGCCGCACCAGGTCCATCGACTGCCACGGGTAGAACTCCGACTGCGGCCGGCCCTCCAGCGCGCGCTTCATGTAGTTGAGCCAGATGGGCAGCGCCGCGCGGCCACCCGTCTCGTAGCGACCGAGCGGATGCGGGTTCAAGTCGTAACCCACCCACGCCACCGTCACGAGGTCCCGCGTGTACGCCGCGAACCACGCGTCGAAGGAGTCGTTCGTCGTCCCCGTCTTGCCAGCCGCGGGCTTGCCCAGGCGCGTGGCCGGGCCACCCGTTCCCTGGAGCACCACGCCGCGAAGCAGGTGCGTGAGGATGAAGCCGACCTCCGCGCTCATCACCTGTTCACCGGGCTCGAAGAGGCGCGCGTAGCCGGCGGCCACGCGGTCCTGCAGCGGCGCCCACGCGTCGTCGAACGCGGTGTGGTCCTCCAGCGTGCGGCCAAAGCGGTCCTCCACCTTGCGCACGAAGTACGTGGGCTTCTTGCGGCCGTAGCGGTTGAACGTCGCGTAGGCGTTGGCCAGGTCCACCGGGTACACGCACGAGGAGCCGAGCGCCGCGGAGAAGTCCATGTTCATGGGCGTGGTGATGCCCAGCTTCGTGCTCCACGCCGCCATGTTCTTCACGCCCACCGCGCCGAACGTCTTCACCGCGGGGATGTTCATCGAGTTGACGAGCGCGGTGCGCAAGAGCACGTCGCCCACGAACTCCTCGCTGTAGTTCGCCGGCTTCCAGGACACCTTGTTGTCCGGGTCGTGCTCGACAATCGGCGAGTCGACGATGACGGAGGCCTCCGTCCAGTTCAGCTGCTCCAGCGCCGCCGAGTACACAAAGGGCTTGAACGAGCTGCCCGGCTGACGGCACGCCTGGAAGGCGCGGTTGAACTCGTTGTCGTCGAAGTCGTACCCGCCCACCATGGCCGTGAGGTACTGGCGGTGGGGGTCCACGGAGACGAGCGCGCTCTGGGCCTCGGGCGTCTGCTCCAGCCGGAAGAGCTTCACGCCCTCCTCGGGGATGTCCTCGGCCAGCTTCTTGTCCCACTGCTCCTTGTCGTCCGTGAGGTCCTTCTTCGTCACGTGACGCACGACGACGAGGTCGCCCACGGCGATGGCCTTCTTCACCGACGAAATCATCATCGCCGGGTAGTAGCCCTCCGGGTTCACCTTGCGCGCCCAGCGCATGCCGAGCAGCGGCAGCCGCCCCGCATGCGGGCCCACCTGGATGTCCGCGCCCCGGCCGTCCGAATCAAGCTGCGTGACGGCGGCCACGTAGAGCCGGCCCTCGGTGAGCTCCTCCTTGCCCATGGACCTCTTTGCGCGGTCGATGAAGGCCTTGAGCGCCCCCGGCGTGAGCTGCTGCACCGGCCCGCGCCAGCCCTGGCGCTTGTCCACGGAGAGCAGGCCATCCATCACCGCGTCCTGCGCGGCGCGCTGGCGCTCGCTGTCCATGGTGGTGAAAATCTTGAGGCCGTCCTTGAGCAGCACGGGGTTGCCGTACCGTTCCACCACGTCCTTGCGCACCTGCTCCACGAAGTACGGGGCGAACTCGTGGAAGACGTCCTCCACGGGGAACACGTTCACCACTTCCGCGTTGGCCGTGTCGTGCTCGGCCTGCGAAATCATCCCCTCCACCAGCATGCGGCGCAGCACGTAGGCGCGGCGCTTGCGGGCGGCGTCCGGACGCAGGAAGGGTGAGTAGCGGCTGGGCGCCTGGGGGAGGCCCGCGATGAGCGTCATCTCCCCGAGCGTCAAATCGCGCACGTCCTTGCGGTAGTAGTTCTCCGCCGCGCTCTGCACGCCGTAGCTGTGGTGCCCGAGGAAGACGTTGTTCAGGTAGAGGTAGAGAATCTCTTCCTTGGTGAGCGACTGCTCCAGCCGCAGGGCGAGGATGGCCTCGCGAATCTTGCGGGTGAGCGTCTTCGCCGTGGCGGACTTGTAGCCCTCCGCGGAGATGAGCACCGCCTTCGCCGTCTGCTGCGTCAGGGTGGAGCCACCCTGGATGCCGCCGGAGCGCAGGCCCAGCTTCGAGCCAATCGTCTTGAAGGCCGCGCGCGAGGTGCCCAGGATGTCCACGCCGAAGTGGTCGAAGAAGCTGGAGTCCTCGCTGGCGATGAACGCCTGCACCAGCCGCTTCGGAATCCGCTCGTAGGGGACGACTTTGCGCCGCTCGTTGTAGAACTCGCCCGCGAGCACCGCGTCGTCCGTGTAGACCTCGGTGACGATGGGCGGCCAGTACTCGTCCACCTTGGGGATGGCCGGCAGTCCGTCCGAGTACACGTAGTAGATGGCCACCAGGCCCACCGCGCCCGCCGTGGCGCCCGTGAGGGCCAGCCACCCACCCAGCTTCAGCAGCACCTTCCACCAGCGCCCGGGGGGAACCCCCTTGAGCACCAGCTTCGAGCGGCTTCGGTCAGTCGTCTTGGAGTCGGACATACGTGTATCGGAACCTCGCGGGCGTCACGGCCTCAGGGCAGCAATGCGGCCCGCTTGAGCACGTCTCGGAGCTCGGGGGGGATGGGGGCTTCCACGGCCACCTTCGCCCCGCCTTCGGGGTGGGGAAATTCGATGCGCTCGGCGTGCAGGAACAACCGCTTGAGCCCCCAGCGCGCCTGCACGTCGCGATTGAAGGCGAAGTCACCGTATTTCTTGTCCCCGACCACGGGGTGGCCAATGGAGGCCAGGTGCCTTCTTATCTGATGGGTGCGCCCGGTCTCGATGGAGCAGGACAGGAGCGCCACCTCGCCCGACTGCTTGACGACCTTCCATCGGGTGAGGGCCTCCTGCATGTTCACCCCGCGACGGGCCTTGGACTCGGCCGTCTGCTGGTGCTCCGACAGGGGCAGGTCGATGACCCCGGACTCCTTGGGCATCTTCCCCTTCACCAGGGTGATGTAGCGCTTCTTGGAGAGGCCATGGGTGAAGACCTCCGTGAAGTGCACCATCGCCGGGCGCCGCTTGGCGACCAGGATGACGCCGGAGGTCTCCCGGTCCAGGCGGTGGGCGGGTGACGCCGTGAAGTCGTTTCGGACGGCCTTGGGTCCCAGATAGGCGCGCACGTAGTCCACCAGCGTGCCGCCGGTGATGCCGCTTCCGGTATGGACGGCCATCCCGCTGGGCTTGTCCACGGCCATCAACCAGTCGTCCTCTCTCAGAATGACCAGCCGGCTGGGGTCCACCGGCGGGGGTGGACGGTCCACTTTCGGACGGTCCTCTCCCCTGAGCGTCTGCTCGTCTCCACGGATGGTGAGCACGTCTCCGTCCGCGAGCAACTGCTCGGGCTGGGCACGTTTCCCGTTCACCCGCACCTTCTTGGTGCGAATCATCTTGAACAGGTGGCTCACGGGGACAGTGGGGAGCCGTTTGCGCAGGAGCTTGTCCAGGCGCATCCCGGCGGTGTCGGTCTCGATTCGGTACTCGATCATTTGTGCTGGCGCGCGGACCAGACCATACGAATAATCCCCGGTCCATGCCGAAAGCCCCCAGTATCGAGAAGCTCCTCCAGAACGGGTCGGCCGAGTGGAACCGACTGCGCAAGGGCGGTCAGGTCCCGACCGAGCACACTGGCGCCACCTTCACGCAACTTTTCTCCGCCAACGCGGACTTGTCGGGCCTCGGGCTCGTCGGCTCCGAGTGGGAGCGGTGCGATCTGTCGAAAATCAACTTCCGGGACACGGACCTGTCGAACGCCTATTTCCACGGCGGACGGCTCCAGGACTGTGACTTCCGGGGGGCCAACCTCGAAGGGGCGACCTTCGAGAAGCTGAAGCTGCTCCGCTGTGACTTCACGGGCGCCAAGGGTCTGGACGACGTGGAGATGGACGATGTGGACATGGACCGGGTGGTCGGTCTGGACGGAGAGGAAGCGCCTCCGCCGCCTCCGCCTCCGGCCCAGGGCATCACCGCGTTCACCCGCGAACAGCGGGAGAAGGCGCTGGGCGTGCAGGCCGCGGCGCTCATGATGGGAGAGCCGGCGGAGGAGCTGCCGCCGTTCAAGCCGCAGGACCCGCCCGGCTCGCTTTTCTTCCGGGGCCTGAAGCGCCTGGCGATGCCGCCGTTGTGGGTGCTGGACGTGCCGGGGTTGCGGCCGCTGGTGCCGCAGCGGATGCCTCCGGGCAGCTCGCTGGAGACGCTCTACCGCGAGGCGGTGAAGACGCGGCTGGAGAACAAGAAGCCGTCGGCGGACCCGGGCGTGGTGGAGAAGGCGCAGAAGGCGCTGCGGATGGGTGCCAAGGACGCGGCCGTGTCGGCCATGTACCTGCGCGAAGTGGGCGTGTTGCCGCTGTTCCGCTTCTCCGCGGCGCAGGTGTTGAAGGCCGCGCTGCGCGAAGAAGTGGACGTGGATGACCTGACGGGGTCCATCGACCCTCGGACGACGGGCGCGCTGTTGGAGCTGCGGCTGACGCACGAGGTGGTGGAGCACCTGCAGGAGGCTCGGCGGCGGCTGGCGGCGACGCAGTTGTACACGTCGCTGTTGGAGGCGGGCTTCAACCCGGACAACAACTGGGACGAGGCGCTGGAGTCGAGCGAGGCGGCGCTGGAGCTGGCGCATCTGGCCACGGGCGACAACCGCGACACGCTGTTCGAGGGCTTCCAGGTCTTCTCGGCGCTGCCCGAGGAGGCGCGGTTGCGCCGGCTGGCGTATCTGGCCGAGTCGGTGTCCAACCTGGAACTGGTCAGCCGGCTGCCTGAGGGGATGGAGCCGGCGTGGCTGCACGGGCCGGAGACGCGCGAGTGCCACGAGCGGGAGATGACCTACGTCCAGTCGCTGAAGGCCGAGGACATCCCGACGAAGGTGGCGGCGCTGGCGAAGGCGGAGCTCGGCGTTCCCGAGGGCTCGGTGCCCGAGGAGAGCGACGGGGATTTGTTCATCCACCTGCGCTGTGACGTGTGTGGCAAGGAGAAGCTCATCGTTCAGTCGCCCGACGCGGAGTGACGGCGAGTTGAAGGGTGGGGCCCTCGGGGCCGCTGGAGTCCTCTTCGGGACTCGGCGGCCCCGAGGTGTTTCTGGAGTCCAGGCGCCGACGCACGGGGGCGCGCGTTGACGTCGAAGCGGGCGTGAGCCCACGCTAGGTCATGGTCGACCACACGCGAGTGACGGCGGCACCGCTGGAGCGGAGTGCTTCGTGGGCCCTCATGGCGCAGGTGCTGCTGACTGCCGCCCTGTTCGCCGCGGTGCCGTATGCGGCGTCGATGGTGCCGTTCGAGCGCATCTACATCGACGGTCCCTACAATGCCCCGCATGAGCAGGACCCGCTGTATCCGGTCCGCACGGCGCTGATTGTCGCCGGGCTCGTGATTCCGGTCCTCGCGCTGCCCTTCGCCTTCATCGGCTGGAGGCGGAGGCAGACACATCCGGGGCCCGCGATGCTTCAGATGAGCCTGCTACTCAGCGCCTTCGTCATCGGGTGGCGGAACTATCCCTACTATGCGCTGGGCATCTACCGGGCCTACGTCGGCGAAGCGCGGGTCTGGGATTTCGACCCGGTCGGGCTCTATCCATTCCGCGATGCCCGCTGCCTGCCGTTCGAAGTGGGCGTTCTTCTCCTCTACCCCATCGCGGCAGTGGCGGTGCCTCGCATCGGTTATCGGCTCTTCCATGAGAAGAAGCGGATGACGCGTGCGTTCGCCATCGGCGTGCTGCTCAGCCTCGCCACGACGGTGCTCGCGTTCGCCAGCACACCGAAATACATGTTCTGGTTCATGGACTGAGCAGCCACGCTCGGAGGCCGTTCCGCGAAGGGACGCGGGGGCCTTGGGGTGAGCCTGGAAGACAGCGGCCTCGCGCCAGCCCGGATGGTCTGGAGGCGTCCCTGCGGCGAGGTGCGGCAGGTGCTCTCCCGGCGGCCCGTGGATGCGCAGCTTGGCTGAGGACACAGCAGGCCCTCGCGTCCCGACTTCCGCGTACACGACGCGAGGGCTCGTACGAGGAGGTGTGCTCATGCCAGGGGTCCATCACAGGACGGTGAAGGTGGACGGCATCGACATCTTCTATCGCGAGGCCGGTCCCGAGGATGCCCCCGTGGTGCTGCTGCCGCATGGCTATCCGTGCTCGTCGTTCCAGTTCCGGAACCTGTTGCCCGCGCTGGGGGATTCGTGGCGGTTGATTGCGCCGGACCATCCGGGCTTCGGGTACAGCGAGACTCCGGACGCGAGTCGGTTCGACTACACGTTCGACGGTTACGCGCGGTACCTGGAACGGTTCGTGGAGACGCTGGGGCTCACGCGCTACGTGCTGTACCTGCATGACTACGGCTCGCAGTTCGGGTTCCGGCTCGCGTTGAAGGCGCCGGAGCGCGTGGCGGCGCTCGTCATCCAGAACGGCGACATCTACGAGGACGCGTTCGGACCGAAGTACCAACCGCTTCGGGAGTACTGGGAGCACCCGACGGCGAAGGGGCGCGAGAAGCTCGCCGCGGCGGTGAGCGAGGAGGGCTTCCGGGGCGAGTTCATCGGAGAGATTCCGGAGCGACTGGTCGACCGCGTGAGCCCGGACCTGTGGACGCTGTCCTGGCTGCTGGTGCAGCGGGAGCGGCGCAAGGAACACTGGGTCCAGCTGCTCGCGGATCAGCGCACGACGCTGGCGTGGATGCCGAGGTTCCAGGCGTACCTGCGCAAGTTCCAACCGCCGACGTTGATTGTATGGGGGCCGCACGACGGGTACATGCCCGAGGAGTCGGCGCGGGCGTACTTGCGAGACTTGCCAGATGCGGAGCTGCACCTGCTCGACGCGGGACACTGGGCGCTGGAGACGCACCTGGATGAAATCGCGTTCCTCATGCGGCGCTTCCTTCAGCGCGTGCATGCGTCACGGACAGAGGATGCGGCCTACGTCACATGATGCGTCGGCGGGCCTCGCTGACCTGGTGGGCCCAGGTACGGGCGTCGTGGCCGGCCTGGGGGAAGTCGAAGCGGCCTTCCTCGATGAGCTGGACGAGGCGATCATCTCGCGCGACCAGGTGCGGAACCTTCCAGGGAAAGCCGAGCGCCGCCGAACCCCGCTCCGCGTAGTCCTCGTGAGCGATGAGCACTTCCAGATATCGCGCGTACAGGTCGAAGAAGCGGTCCACATTCGAGGCGAGCGGCATCACGACCGGCCCGTCGAGCTCGTAGGTGTCCACTTCAACGACGGGCTGACATCCTTGCGCATCCGCCAGGCCAGGGACCGTGGCGAAGTAGTAGGCAAGATTGGCTTCCCCGCCGAAGACGCAGACCGTCAAGCCCAGGCTCTTCTGCCAACTCTCGCGCCACCAGTGGTTCTTCTCCTCGAGCTGGTTCTCGTCGTCATTGACGCGGAGGAGATAAGCGTTATCCGCGAACCTCGCGCTGCCCGACCTCGAATAGAAGGCCGCCAACATCGGGTCCAGAAGGTGCCCACCCACGCACTGCCCTGCCTCGAGAGGACGCTGGGCGGCAGAGGTCAGGCGCATCTCAATGGACTCCCGCTCGCACACGGAGAGCAATCGGTCGAACCCAGGCAGTGGCAGATGCTCCATCGTCGAACTCCGCTCAGTTCACCTTCGGGAAACGTGCCCTCAACGCCTCAAGCGCGGCCTGCTCGGCCCGCTCGATGAAAGCCTGCTCACCCCGTGGAACTTCGACACGGTGGTACCAGGACTCGAAATGCGAGTCGATGATTCGCGTCGCGGCATCAACCTCGTCACGCGTCGCGGTTCGCTGGGCAGTCCGAAATTTCGTCCAGACACGACTCACTCGCTCGTGAATGAAGTCCTGGACCACGGCGAGCCTGCTCGAAGCATTGACGTCCTGCTCGGGGAACAGGTGTGCATATTCCAGGGGACGTCGATGGTGGACCGGGTACCGCTCCGGAAATGCGTCCATGGTGCGGGCCAGGTCCGAATGGACATTCTTGTAAGCGGCTCGCGCGGCCTTCCGCAGCCCATGCTTCTCCCCAAAATCGAGCGGCGTTGACGCCAATTTCTCGATGCGAGCCATGAGCGCACGCAACTCGCTCCGTTCGCTGGTGGTGAGCGCTCGCTCTCCTTCGAGCTGAACCTTCGCCCACAGACGCTCGAAGGCACGGCCCTCGCTCTGGGACACACGGGACAGCATGGTCCGCAACCAGCCGCTCGCAGCCTCTTTGCCCTGACGCAGCGCCTTCCGAACGATGCCACCACCTCGAACCGCGAGGAAGCCCGCGCCCCTGATGGCGACAGCGCCCACGTACCAGAGCGCCAGCTCCTGCGCGCCGCGCTGTGCCAGCCAAGTGAAGCCCTCCACGACACCTTCGCGCCAGCGCCGCACGATGTCCTCGTGCATCGCGCGGTACTCAGCGGCGACCTCCGGTTCGAGCCCCGCCGGCGTCTCGAAACCGACGACTCGCACGGACTCCACCCAACCGTCACCTTCACCCCGACCGTGGGTCAGCCGGATTCCGAACCGAACCGTGCGCGGCCCCATGCCGTCCTGGAAGGCGCGTGTGAGCCGAACCACCTCACGCCCAGCGCGCGACGCCGGGGCTAACGGAGAACCACCTGCTCCGCTCCGAACCACCTGGAAACGGTGCAGTTCCCACCCGACCACGCGGCCGTCGTCCAGCACTGCGTCTGCCTCCAGCCAGGCCTCGCCCCCGTTGGGAACACCTACCCCAGCCAGGAGACGTGCCAGCCCCGATGGAACCTCGTCGGGCCCAGTGCCATCAGCCCACTGCACCGGAAGCGTCCTGGCCTCGAGTGGGCGCTCCGCGTGGCGATAGAACGCATAGTCCACCGACCACGTCGTCTCGTCCCGGCGCAGCGACAACACCACCTGCCCCGTACGCTCCAGTCCATAGCCAGAGAGCACCTCTCTCAGCGCGTCCCGAGTATCCGCCGCTCCTGCCAGACCTCCTCGATGGCCCACGCGCTCATGCGAGTCGTAGCCAGTCCAGGTGAGCGCACCTCGCTCCGACCAGAACGTCAGTGTCAGGCGAGCCCCTGCCGAGTCGATATCGCGAGCAATCGCGCCTACCTGCTCGACGACCCGGGCGACCTCTGCCTCGGCGGCCCGCTGCATCTCGGACTCGTTCTGCGCCGGAACCGCTCCACGACCCAGCCAGACATTGCCACCCGAACCTTCGGAGGTCGTCGCGCAGCCCGACACCGCGAGCAGGATGGACAGCATCATCAACCGCCCATCGGGTCAGCCGAAACACCGAGCCGTCCAGCCCCTCTGACAGGACTCTCGTTGGTACGCTCACCATCTCCACGACACCGCATGACAGGCAGCCGCATTCAGTCGCCCTCGGCATGACCTCTAGGGAACTTCATGGCCTCCATCTTCGACATGCTTCGACTCGTCGAAAAATCCCCCGAGATTTACCTCACCTATCTCGAAGAGGAGCGTGGCCTGCAGCTCCGCAGCCTCATGGTCCTCATCACCGGATATACAGAGGCAGTCAGGGCCCATGGCATCAAAGAGCCGTTCATCGACTTCAATGGCGAGTTCGCCCGATATCTTCGAACTCGATTCGGATGGAGCACATCGGGCGGAGCCATCGGGGCCATCATCGGGGAAAGCCCCACTGCGGACGCAGCCTGGGAACGGTTCTGGCCCCTCCTCTGGGAATATGAAAAGTCCCTGAACCTTCCCGCCGCCTAGGGCAGCACGTACGACACCGGCTTCGGCAACATCACGCGGACGTCATCTCCCGCGCGGATGACACCGGGCCGGTCCACCCAGGCCACCAGGCCCCGGCGCTCCCACGCGGCCTTCACGAAGCGACTCGCCAGCTTCACCCGGTCCGGATGGTGCTCCTCGATGACCTTCCCCGGTCCGATGCACGGCTCGTTCTCCCCCTCCACCGCGAGCACCGCGTCGTCGGGAAAGAACAGCCGCGTCCCTGGCGGCAGGTGCGTCAGCCTTGGCACCCCCGTCAGCTCCAGGTTCGCACCCAGCCACGACGCGAGCACCTTCGGCACTCCGAGCGTCTCCGCCACCAACGCCAGCTCCTCCGTCGACACCAACGAGAGCTGCCGCGTGTTCCGGATGGGTGTCCCCTTCGGGTACCAGGGCGTGCGCACGTCCGCGGGCCTCGTGTGCCCCGCGTGCCGGTCCCCTTCGATTCCCTCGAAAGTCACCCCCACCTCGGGCAACTCCCGAGTCACGAAGGTCTTCTTCTCGGTGCACACCAGGACGCGGACCACCTGGCCCACAGGCTGTGGAGAACGGGAAGGCATGGCCCCGTTCTACTCCAGTCCACGCCCTCGCCGCCTCACAGCAGCGACAACTGCTGCGGCTTGCCTCCCAGCGGCCGGGCATCCACCCCCGCGTCCCGCAGCGCCTGCGCCAGCTCCTCCGCGAAGCCGTGACACGTAATCACCTCGCTCGCCCCCGTCGCCTTCACGTAGGCCATCAGCGATGGAAAGTCCGCGTGGTCCGACACCGGAAACGCCACGTCCGCGCCGTACCGCCGCGCCGCGCCCGGGTCCATCGCCCAGCCCGTCAGCACCGCCGTGCCTCGTGGCCACAGATGCGCCAGCGCTCCACCTCGCGCCTGATGCGGCGGGAAGAACAGCACCTCGCCGGGCTCCACCTTCCCGTGGAAGCACCGCAGGTTTTCAATCGGCACGCCCAGCTCCGCGTAGAGCTGCGCCACCTCGAAAATCGACGAGTGCGCCACCAGCGAGAAGCCCTTGCCCGCCAGGAACTTCATCGCCTCCTGGCTCTTGCCCAGCGGATAGCCCAGCACCACCGGCACCGCGTCCCGCTCGAGCTGCCGCCGAATCCACGCCTCCACCTGCCCCCACACCTCGTCACGCGGCGGGAAGCGGTAGCGCGGATGACCGAAGGTCGACTCGATGACGAGCGTGTCGCACTCCGCCACCTCCGTCGCCTCCGCCGTCAGCGACGGCACCACGTTCAAATCCCCCGTGTAGACGATGCGCCGCCCATCCGCGCGGATGACGCGAAGCTGCGCGCTGCCCAGGATGTGCCCCGCCGGCAACAGCTCCAGCACCAACGGCCCCAACTCGAACGGACGGCGATAAGGCGCGGCCAGCGGCGCACTCACCGGCCCCAGCCGGTGCTCCATGAAGCGCAGCGTCGCCGTCGTGGCGATGGTGCGCTCATGCCTGGCGATGTGGTCCGAATGTCCGTGGCTCACGAAGCTCAGCGGCGACTTGCGCTTCGCATCCAGGGACAGGAGGGTGCCCGTCAGGTGCAACCCGTTTCGACGCAGCTCCACGCTCATGAGAAGGGTCCCGGATATAGCGCGTCCACCCACCCGTGGGCCGCTTCTCTCGCGACCTCCGCCTGTCCGCCCGGGGAGCAGCCCCCGGCGTCAGCCCGTCCCCTGCACTCCCCGTCGCCTTGACTTCCACCACGTCCAGGCCGGCGACCCCAGCTCCGCCACCAGCACCCCCGTCAGGATGAGCCCACCGCCCATCGCCTCCGGCGCGCCCAGCACCTCGTAGCCCAGCACCACCGAGTACATCGACGCGAACACCGGCTCCAACGCGTAGATGACCGCCGCGCGCACCGCCGACGTCCGCGCCTGTGCCCACGTCTGGATGCTGATGGCCAGCGCGCTCGGCAACAGCCCGCACACCAGCACCGCCGTCACCAGCGACGGATTCCACTCCACCTTGCGCGTCACGAAGGGCAGGCACGCCGCCGACAACAGCGCCACGCCCCACAACTGCACCGCCACCATCCCCAGCACGCCCTCCTTCGACGCGTAGCGCTCCGTGAGGGTGATGTGCCCCGCGTACGCCACCGCACAACCCAACGACAGCAGCTCTCCCACGCTCAGCCAGCCGCCCCCCTCGCCCGGCGCGGGCCGCGTGAGCAGGTAGAGCCCCACCGCCGACAACGCCACGCCCATCAGCGCCGCGGGCTTCGGCATCCGCCGGAACACCAGCAGCGACAACAGCGGGACGAACAGCACCGCCATCCCGGTGATGAACGCCGAACGCGACGGCGTGGTGAGCGTCAGCCCCCACGTCTGGAGCGCGAAGCCCAGGAACAGGAAGGTGGCCAGCACCGAGCCATGGCGCAGGTTCGTCGGGGAGAACACCTGTCGCCCCGCCAACGCGCTCAACACCACCGCGCCCACCCCGAAGCGAAGCGCGAGGAAGGTGAAAGGGTCCGCGAAGCTCAGGGCGTCCTTCACCACCACGAAGGTGACGCCCCAGATGAGGGTGATGAAGAGCAGCGCGCCGTCCGCCTGGAGGCCCTTGAGTCGCTCCAGGCGAGTCGGCCCGCGCCCCATGCTGTCGGGAGTGGAGATGCTCACGGAAGTCCTCACGACGCGAAGGCGCGGCGCGGGTGCTTTTGACTCACCGCGAGCCCTCACGCAACCCCGGCGACTTCAGCGCCCTGAGTCCCGCTCCAGGACCACCAATCGCTTGGAGCGCCCCGCAGCGTCCCAGGCCTCGTTCGTCCGCCGGGTCAGCGCGTCCGATGACCGACGAAAGCCCACCCTCTCGAACGTTCGCAGCGACGCGGCGTTGTCTTCGTCCACATCCGCCTGGACGCTCGGCTCCCCCTGTCGGTGCGCCTCCTCCAGCAGACAGGCCAACAGCTGCGTGGCCACTCCCATCCGCCGGGCCTGAGGCGCCACCACCAGCGAACGCACCCAGACGCCATCCAACGGCAACCCCTCCTGCCGATACGAGTCCACCCAGGCGAAGCCGTGGAGCCTCCCCTTCGCGTCCAGCGCACCCGCCGCCGCGCCTCGGCGCTCGGAGTCCTCCACCCCCCAACGCTCGCGAAGCTGCCGGCGCAGGAAGCTGGCGGACACCACCAGTCGCTCGCTCGCGAAGAGGAGCAGGGCGTCCTGGTCCTCCGCCCGCAGCAGTCGGACCGCCAGCGGCCCCACCAGGTGGCGCCGCAGCGGTTTCGACCAGCCGGAGAAGAAGAAGTCCCTCACACCCCGATAGACTAGCCGGGTCTCGGGCCTCGCCCACGCGGTCGCCAGGGTCCGCTGGGCCACCCAGAGCGCCGGTCGGAAGGGCCTGGGCAACGGCACCCGCCACCGGCCGCGCCGCAGCGCCACCACCCGGCCGAGCACTTCCCCACCCGAGCGCTCCTCCGCGCCCAGCAGCGTGGCCGTCCTCCAGGGACGGGTGGACACCACCACCCGCGCCGTCAGCATCCGCGCCTGACGCACCAGCACCACGTCCCCGCGCGACGTCGCGCCAGGCCCACAGCGCAGCACCCTCACCGCGTCACCGACGCGCAGCAGGGGATACAGGTCCTGGCTTACACCTCGCACCCAGAGCTTCTGGCCCGGAGGCAGCGCCTCCAGCACGTCCAGCAGCACCTCGGTGGACGGCGTCTTCCGCGGCGGCACGCGCCACCTCCAGGGAAGTCCGGCCCGACACGAGCCTTCCCCTGTCGCTCGTCCGCCAGAATCTAGCCGCTCCCCTCTCCCACACCAACCGACGCGAGGCGACTGGAACCCGGGGCCCTATCCCGCGCGCTCCGGGCTCGCTAAGAGAGGAGCGCCGCCCCGCCGGGAGGTGGCTCAAGGAGGAGTGAGGTCATGGACGCGACGCCCGAGGGCTCGCTGGTGCCACAGCAGGGGTGGTGGAGCCGCAACTGGAAGTGGTTCGTGCCGGTGGGCTGCCTGGGCGTGCTGGCCTCGTGCGGCTGCCTGGGCTTCGCGCTCGTGGGGCTCGGCTACTCGTCGTTGAAGAACATGGACGCCTTCACGGAGGCGGTGGCCATTGCCCGCTCCGACGCGGAGGTGCGCACCGCGCTGGGCTCGCCCATCGACAACGGGCTGCCCAAGCAGACGTCGGTGCGGACCGTCAACGGCGTGACGCACACGCGGCTGGCCATTCCCCTCGACGGGCCCCAGGCCGACGGCATGCTGCACGTCGACGCCAAGAAGCAGGGCGAGGGCGAGTGGCGGTACGACACCCTCGCGGTGGAGCTGGAGGACGGCACGCGCATCGACCTGCGCGACGACGCACCCCAAGCACCCGACGCGTTCCCCGAGGACGAAGGGGCGGAAGAGGCGCCCCTGCCACCTCCGACGGAGCCACCCGCTGGAGACGAGGACGCCCCGGAGCGCGGACGCGACAGCGACATCGAGCTGTAGGCGCGAACACCGGAAACGACGAAGGGGCGGCGCGGGGACACTGCCCCACGTCGCCCCTCGTCTTGAGCCCCTTGCGGGCCGGAGTGCTACTTCAGCTTGTGCAGCTCCGTGCGCAGCTCGGGGAGGACCTTGAAGAGGTCCGCGACGATGCCGTAGTCGGCCACCTGGAAGATGGGCGCCTCGGCGTCCTTGTTGATGGCGACGATGGTCTTCGAGCTCTTCATGCCCGCCAGGTGCTGGATGGCGCCGCTGATGCCCGCGGCGATGTACAGCGACGGAGCGACCACCTTGCCCGTCTGGCCGACCTGCAGGTCGTTGGGAACCCAACCCGCGTCACACACCGCGCGGGACGCGCCCACCGCAGCGCCCAGTTCGTCCGCCAGCGCCTCAATCTCCTTGAAGTCGCCCTTGGTGCCACGGCCACCGGAGATGACGACGCGCGCCTCGGTCAGCTCCGGGCGAGCGCTCTTCACTTCCTTGAACTCGACGAACTTGGTCTTCGACGCTTCGACCTTCGGCGCGAAGGCCTTCACCTCGGCGGCGCCCTCGCCCGTACCGGCGGCGGCGAACTCCGTGGCGCGCACGGTGAACACCTTCACCGGCGTGGTGAGCTTCACCTCGGCGAACACGTTGCCGGCCCACATGGGACGGTTGAAGGTGATATCCGCGCCCGAGCCGTTCAGGCCGGTGATGTCCGTGGCCATGGCGGCCTTCAGACGCGCGGCGAGGCGGGGCAGCAGGTCCTTGCCCTGGGCGGTGGACGCCATGCCCACGTAGTCCGCCTTCAGCTCGGTGGCGAGCGTGGCGAGAACGGGGGCGTACGTCTCCGCGAGGTAGTGCTCCAGCTCCGCGGCGGCGCCCACGTGGACGGCCTTGGCGCCGGTGCCCTTGAGTTCGTCGGCGACCTTCGCGGGGTCCTTGCCGATGAGGGCGATGTGCAGCTCCGCGCCGGCCTTGTCGGCCAGCTGCTTGCCCGCGGTGATGGCGTTGAGAGAGGCCTTGCGAAGGTGCCCGTCCGGCTGCTGCTCGGCGACGATGAGAACGATTGGCATGGGAGTGTCTCCGTATCTTCCGAGAGGGTTAGACGACCTTCGCCTCGTTGCGCAGCTTGTCCACCAGCGTGGCCACGTCCGGCACCTTGATGCCGGCCTTGCGCGCGGGCGGGGACGAAAGCTTCACGATCTGGATCTTCGGGGCGACATCCACGCCCAGCTTCTCCGGCGTCAGCTCCTCGATGGGCTTGCTCTTCGCCTTCATGATGCCCGGGAGGCTGGCGTAGCGCGGCGTGTTGAGGCGCAGGTCCGTCGTCACGACGGCGGGCAGCTGGCACTCCAGCGTCGCCAGCCCGTTGTCGACCTCGCGAATCACGCGCACGGCCTTGCCGTCCGCGGTCAGCGTCACGGCGGGGACCTTGTTCTTCTCCTGCTCGCTCTCCATCGACTCCACCTTGGAGGCGAACGTGGCCTGACCCCAGCCCAGGAACTCGGCCAGGTACTGGCCCACCTGGTTCTGGTCGTCGTCGATGGACTGCTTGCCCAGGATGACGAGGTCCGGCTTCTCCTTCTCCGTCACCTTCTGGAGCAGGGCGGCGATGCCGAACTGGTCCAACGGACCGGTGTGGTTCACCCACACGGCGCGGTGAGCACCCATGGCCAGGGCGTGCCGGAGCTGCTCCTGCACTTCCTTGCCACCGATGGACACCACCACCACTTCACCCTGGTGCTTGGCGACGAGCCGGAGACCTTCCTCCACGCCAATCTCGTCGAAGGGGTTGATCTTGTACTTGAGCCCCTCCTGCACGATGCCCGAGCCGTCGGGCTTCACCTTGATTTTGGACTCGGGGTCTTCCACGCGCTTGGCGGTGACGAGGATCTTCACGGCTGGGCTTCTCCTTGCGGGAGGCGTTTATGAAGGCTGGAAAACAGTCCGTGCGGTCCGCATTGACGCGACGCGCGAACGGTCTGGGTTAATAGGCATCCGGGTGTCACGGCGGCAATGGGAAACGGCCGCCGGACACAGTTCTGCTTTTCTACCTGAACAGTTCCTTCGCGATGACGAGCCGCTGGACCTGACTGGTGCCCTCGTAGACCTGGATGAGCTTGGCGTCTCTCATCAGCTTCTCGACGGGGTACTCCTTGATGTAGCCGTAGCCGCCGTAGACCTGGACCGCGTCGGTGGCGACCTTCATGGCCATGTCCGCGGCGAAGGACTTGGCATAGCTGGACTGCAGGGTGTTGCGCTGACCCTGGTCCAACAGCCACGCGCTCTCGTAGGTGAGCATGCGGGCCGCGTGGGTGTTCATGGCCATGTCGGCGATCATGAACTGGATGGCCTGGTGCTCGATGATGGGCTTGCCGAACGTCTTGCGCTGCGAGGCGTACTCCATGGAGTGCTCGAGCGCGGCGCGGGCGATGCCCACGGAGAACATGGCGGTGAGCGGGCGGCTGTTGTCCAGGGTCGCCATGGCGATGGCGAAGCCCTGGCCCTCTTCACCGATGCGGTTCTTCACCGGGACGCGCACGTCCTCGAACGTCAGCGACACGGTGTCGCTGGCGCGCTGGCCCATCTTGTTCTCGTGCTTGCTGACGGTCAGCCCCGCGGGGCGACCTTCCACGACGAAGCAGGTGATGCCCTTGTGCTTCTTCGTCTTGTCCACCGTGGCGAACACCGTGTACTGCTCGGCGTGGCCACCGTTGGTGATGAAGCACTTGGCGCCGTTGATGACGTACTCGTCACCCTCGCGGCGCGCCGTCGTCTGCATGTTGGCGACGTCGCTGCCGGCCTCCGGCTCGGTGAGACAGAAGGAGGAGAACTTCAGCCGCTCGGCGAAGTGGCTCAAGAGGCGCTTCTTCTGGTCCTCGGAGCCGTGGAGGATGATGGGGAGGTTGGCCAGGTCGTTGGCGATGATGGACGTGGCCACGCCCGCACAGCCCCAGCTCAGCTCCTCCGCGACAATCGTCTGGTCCAGGTGCGACAGGCCCACGCCGCCGTACTCCGCGGGGGCAGCCATGTTGAGCAGGCCCAGCTCGAAGGCCGTGGCGAGAAGGTCCCGGGGGAAGGTGGCCGTCTCGTCGTAGTGCGCCGCCTTGGGGCGAACCACCTCGCGGGCATACTTGCGCGCCGCCTGCTGGAGCGCGCGCTGGTCCTCGGTGAGCTGGAATTCCATGAGATTCCTCGGGGTGCGTCGACGTGTTGATTCGGAAGTCAACGAATACATGCCGCGCCGCGAAATCTCCAGCCCAACCCGCCTGGGAAAGTGGAGCCCAGGGGGGCGGGCGACACCCCGGGGGCCACGAAGGCCCTCCGGGGACCCAGGGTGCGTCTACTTCTTCGCCTTGGGGACCTTTTCCCAATCCGCGAGGAACTTCTTGATGCCCGCGTCGGTGAGCGGGTGGTTCGCCAGCTGGGTGATGACGCTGTAGGGCAGCGTGGCGACATGCGCGCCCATGCGGGCGGACTGGAGCACGTGCACGGGGTTGCGCACGCTGGCGACCAGCACCTGCGTGTCGAAATCGTAGTTCTGGTAGATCTCCAAGATGTTGGAGATGAGCTCCATGCCGTCCTGGGAGATGTCGTCCAGCCGTCCGACGAAGGGCGACACGTAGGTGGCGCCGGCCTTGGCGCACAGCAGGGCCTGGTTGGCGGAGAAGATGAGGGTGACGTTGGTGCGGATGCCCTCGGCGGTCAGCGCCTTGACGGCCTTTACGCCCTCGACGCCCATGGGAATCTTCACGACGACGTTGTCGTGAATCTTCGCCAGCACGCGGCCCTCGGCGATGAGCCCGTCGGCGTCCAGGGACACGGCCTCCGCGCTGATGGGGCCGTCGACGATGGAGCAGATCTCCCGGATGGTCTCTTCCAGCCCGCGGCCGACCTTGGCCAACAGGGACGGGTTCGTGGTGACGCCGTCCACGCAGCCCATGGCGTGGGCCTTGCGGATTTCCTCGACGTCCGCGCTGTCGATGAAGAACTTCATCTCGTCACTCTCCTGGGTGGCCCGGTGAAGGGCTGGAAAAGGAATCGGCCTGGGGGGCCGGGCGAGCAGGCGCGTAACCGATGCCCCCCCACGCGTCAAGGGTGGCCACGGTGGTGTCCGGCAGGTACAAGGCGAAGCCGACGCCATGGCCCGCTCCCCTCGCTCCGCCGTCAAGAAGCCCCGTCTGCGCGCCCTCCCCGGCCGCTCCACGCCAGCCCCTTCGTCCGAGCCCGAGCCGGACGACGAGGCGCTGCTCGCATGCGCACGCGATGTGCTGGAGGCGGAGGCGAACGCCATCCTCGGCGTGACGACGCGGCTGGGCGCGCCCTTCCTCAAGGCCGTGCGGCTGGTGCGCGCGTGCGCGGGCCAGGTGATTGTCACGGGCATGGGCAAGGCGGGCCACATCGGCCAGAAGCTCTCCGCCACGCTGGCCTCCACCGGCATCCGCTCCGTCTTCCTGCACCCCGCGGAGGCCGTGCATGGGGACCTGGGGCGCGTGGCGCGCGGAGACGTCATCCTCGCCCTGTCCAACAGCGGCTCCACCGAGGAGCTGCTGCGACTGATGCCCGCCTTCAAGCGCATGGCCACGCCGGTCATCGCGCTGACGGGGGATGCGCAAAGTCCCCTGGCGAAGGGCTCGGACGTGGTGCTGGACATCGGCCGCATCGCGGAGGCGTGTCCCATGGGCATGGTGCCCACCGCGTCCACCGCCGCGCTGCACGCCTTGGGCGACGCGCTCACCATGGCGGTGATGCGCTCGCGCCCCTTCGGCACGGATGAATACGCGCTCCTGCATCCCGGTGGGAAGCTGGGCCGCTCCGTGCAGCGCGTCTTCGAGCTGATGCGCACCGGACCGGCCAACCCGCTGGTGCGCGACATCGCCCCGCTGTCTGAGGTCGTCGGGGTGATGACGAAGACGCCGGGACGTCCGGGCGCCGCGTGCGTGGTGGACCGACGGGGACGGCTGGTGGGCATCTTCACGGACGGCGACTTGCGCCGCCGCGTGGAGCAGGGCCTCACCGACTTCGCCATCCCCGTGCGTGACATCATGGGGAAGCAGCCGCGGTGCGTGACGCCGGACACCCTGGTCATCGCCGCCACCGCGCAGATGCGCGAGTTGCGCGTGGACCAGCTCCCCGTGGTCGACGTCGAGGGCCGCGCCGTGGGCCTGCTCGACGTGCAGGACCTGCTCGCCGCGAAGTTCGTCTGAGCGCTCGGGCGGCGCGTGGCAGCTTTCGGGTGGCTCACCCCGGCGGAAGCGGAGGCTCCCAGCGCGCCGGACTCGATGGCGTGCCACGGAGCAGACGAGCGACTCGGAGCATCGGGCGGCTGCTTCCCGGTGGCTCACTCCGACGGAGGCTCCCAGCGCGCCGGACTCGATGGCGTGCCACGGGGCAGACGAGCGACTCGGAGCCTCGGGCGTCGCGTGGCTGCTTCCGGGTGGCTCACTCCGACGGAGGCGCCGAGCTCGACGGCGTGCCACGGAGCAGACGGCGACTCTGAGCATCGGGCGTCGCGTGACGCCCGTGCTCGACGTGGCGCCTACTGCGTGAGCTTCGCCTGGAGCCCCGCCTTGTTGGCGTAGTCCGGCGCGTCCGTGGCCAGCTTCTCCCACAGGGCCTTGGCGCCCTTGTCGTCGCCCTTGGCCTTGAGGGTGTCGCCCAGCTTCTCCACCGACGCCGGGTCCGTCTGCACCGCCACGCCCCACACGCGCGCGGCCATGGGACGTCCCAGGCCCGTCAGCGCCCAGGCCATGCCCGCCTTCGCGCGGCCATTCTCCGGCTGGAAGGGCACCACGCGCGTGTAGTTGCCGAGCGCTTCCTGGAAGCGCCCCTTCGACAGGTGCTCCTCGCCCTCGTCCACCAGCTTCGCCAGGCCCTGCTCCAGCTCCGGCGTGCGCTCGGTGTTCTGCACCGCGTCCACCATCTCCCGCGTCAGCGGGCGCGGCGCGTCCGGCCCCTGCGCCGCCGGAGCCTGCGCCAACCGGATGCGACGGTCCTCGGCACGCGACGCGAGCAGCTTCGCCCGGCCCCCCGCCTTCACCGTCTCATCCACCAGCGTCACCAGCCGCTTCGCAGCCGCGGCGCGCGAGGAGGCCGGATTCATCGCCTGCACCGCCTCGAAGCCCTCGCGCGCCTGCTTCAGCGCCGTCAGGTCCTCGCCCCTCGTCTCGAACAACACCGCCGAGCGCCCGTAGAGCGCCTCCTCGTGCCGGGGCTCCACCTCCAGCACCGCGCCGTACGCCACCAGCGCGCCCGCCGCGTTTCCCGACAGGAAGAGCGCATTGGCGCGCATCACGCCCGTCTCCAGCGCGGGCTCCAACGCCGCGCGAGCACACGCCGCCGCACCCGCCACGTCGCCCTTCTTCGCGCGCTCCTGCGCCACCGCGCCCATCGCCTCCAGCGCCTGCCCGGGCGTGAAGCCGCAGCCCGCCGCCTCCGCCGTGGCCAGCGTCGCCTTGCCCAGCTTCTTGCGCTGCGCGAGGAACACGTCGCGCACCGGCTTCGCGCGCTCGTCCGCCTGGAGCAGGTACGTGCCCGCCTCCGCATTGCGGCCGTTCAGGTAGTACAGGCGCCCCAGCGACGCCGCGATTTCAAAGGTCTTCTCCCGCCCCTGCAGCCCCTCCGTCGAGTCGAGCTGTCGCAGCAGCTCCTCCGCGGACGGCGGCGCCTTGCCGGTGCCGGACAACGGAGGATGACCGGAGGGCAGCTCGCCCGTGGGCGCCGCGGTGGGCGACGCGCCACCTTCCACGGCGGGATGGCCTTCGGGAAGCGCGCCTCCCGAGGGAGCGGACGGCTTCGCGGGCGACACCTGGGTCCCCGGAGGGACGGGCGGGTGACCAGGGGGTAACGGGGAAGGCTCGGCGGCGAGCAGCGCCGCGGTGGCCAGGGCCAGGGAAAGGTTCATGTCTCGTTGCTCGGCAGGCTCGCTTCGGGCCACGCGGTGGCCTCACTCCTGCGGACATCCTGCGGGGCGAGTTTCCCGAGGAGCTCCTTCACCGTCATTCCCAGCACGGGGTGCTGCAAGGCAGGCGACAGCTCCGCCAACGGCTCCAGGGCGAAGCGACGCTTGTGCAATTCCAGATGGGGAACCTGAAGGTGAGGGTCGGCCACCACCTGGCCCTCGCAGAAGAGGATGTCCAGGTCGATGGTGCGCGGGCCCCAACGCTGCTCGCGCCGCCGCCCCAGGTCCTTTTCAATCTGCTGAAGGATGACCAGCAGCCGCTGCGGCGACAAATCGCAGTCCAACGCCACCACCGCGTTCAGATAGCGCGGCTGCGGCGGCCCCACCGGGGCGCTGTCGAAGAGTGAGGAACAACGAAGCACGGCCACCGCATCGATGCGGGACAGCGCGGTGAGAGCGGCGACGAGGTGGGATTCGCGGTCCCCCTCGTTCGAGCCCAACCCGACATAGATGATGGTGCTCACGGCTCCATCTCAACTGGATTGAGCAGCGTCCCGATTCCCTCGATTTCGACCTCGACCGAGTCGCCGGCCGACAGCTTCCCTACCCCCGACGGCGTGCCAGTGCTGATGAGGTCCCCCGGCAGCAGCGTCATGATGTGGGAGATGAACGCCACCAGGCGAGCGGGGCTGAACACCATGTCCGACGTGCGGCTGTCCTGGCGCACCTGCCCGTTCACCCGGCAGGAAATCTGGAGGTCCGACGGGGACAGCCCCGTCACCGCCCACGGGCCCGCGCACGCGAAGGTGTCGTAGCCCTTGGCGCGGGTGTGCTGCGTCTCACGCTTCTGGATGTCGCGCGCGGTGACGTCGTTGAAGCACGTCAGGCCCCAGATGGCGCGCGCGGCCGTCGTCTCGTCCGCGTTCTTCAGCCGCTCACCGATGACGAGCGCCAGCTCCGCCTCGTAGTGCACTTCCTGGCTCGCCTTGGGGATGCGGATGGGCGAGCCCGGGCCATTGAGCGCGGTGGAGGGCTTGGTGAAGATGAGCGGCTCGGTGGGGACGGGCTTGCCCATCTCCTCCGCGTGCTTGCGGTAGTTCTGACCGATGCAGACGACCTTCGACGCGTCCGAGGGAACCAGCAGCGTCACCGCCGACAGCGAACGGCGGATGCCCGTGTCCTTGACCCCGCCCACCCAGGGGGCCGAGGAGAGCACCACCACCTCGGAGCCCTCGACGCGGCCATGGTTCGCACGGCCTTCGTGGAGGAAGCGGCAGTAGCGGGCGGTCGTCATGAAGTCCTCTGGAAGCCGAGTACGTCGGCCATGTCATACAGCCCCGGAGGGCGGCCCACCACCCAGCGCGCCGCGCGCAGCGCTCCCAGGCCGAACTGGTCTCGGCTGGTGGCCCGATGCGTCAGCTCGATGCGCTCGCCCTCACCGAAGAAGTACACGGTGTGCTCGCCCACCACATCCCCGCCCCGCAACGTCTGCACGCCAATCTCATCGGGGGGCCGAGCCCCAATCTGTCCGTGACGGGCGAACGCCAGGTCGTCCTGCGTGCGCCCCAGCGCGGAGGCGAGCACTTCCGCCAGCCGCAGCGCGGTGCCGCTGGGCGCGTCCTTCTTCATCCGGTGGTGCGCCTCCAGGACCTCCACGTCGAAGCCAGGTCCCAGCACCCGCGCCAGCTCCGCGGCCACGCGGATGACCACGTTGACGCCCACGGACATGTTCGGCGCCGCGACGATGGGAATCGCCTTCGCGCTCTCCACCAAGAGCGCCGTGGCCTCCGGCGAGAAGCCCGTGGAGCCGCACACGAAGGCCACGCCGCGCGCCGCGCACATCTTCGCGTGGGCCACGCTCACCTCGGCGCTGGTGAAGTCGATGACGACGTCCGCCGTCGCCGTGTCGAGCGCGCGGGCCAGGTCATCCACCACCTGAACCTCCAGCGCGCCCAGCCGGGCGGCCAGGCCCGCGTCCAGGCCCACCGCGGCGCTGCCCGGCCGCTCCGTGGCGCCCACCACCTGGAGGTCCTCCGCGTCACGCGTCAGACGCAGCAACGTGCTGCCCATGCGACCGGTGATGCCGGTGATGACGGTGCGAATCATGTGGCCGCGCTCCTCGGTGTCGTGTCGTGGCGCTCAGTGCTTCAGCAGGCCCAGCAGTCGCAGCTCATCGCCGAGCTTCTCCGCGTTGGGCGCGGTCATCGGCACCAGCGGCAGGCGGACTTCCGGCCCGAAGAGGCCCAACAGGTGCAGCCCCCACTTCACGGGGATGGGGCTGGACTCCACGAAGAGCAGCCGGTGCAGGTTGTTCATCTTCACCTGCAGCTCACGCGCCTTGGCGAAGTCACCCGCGCGACCCGCGGCCACCAGGTCCGCCATCAGCCGGGGCGCGACGTTGGAGGACACGGAGATGACGCCCTTGCCACCGCACGCGATGAAGGGCAGCACGGTGAAGTCGTCGCCGGACAGGAGCGTCAGCCGGTCTCCGCACTTCTCCAGGATGTCCACCGCCCGGGCCATGTTGCCGGTGGCCTCCTTGATGGCGACCACTTCCGGGAAGTCGCACAGCCGCTGCACCGTCTCCGGCAGCAGGTCCACGCCCGTGCGGCCCGGGACGTTGTAGGCGACAATCGGGAAGCCCGGATGCGCGCGAGCCACCGCGCGGAAGTGCTCCACCAGCCCCGCCTGCGTGGGCCTGTTGTAGTACGGCGTGACGATGAGCGAGCCATCCGCTCCCGCGTCGCGCACGCGCCCCACGCTCGCAATCACCTCCGCGGTGTTGTTGGAGCCGGCGCCGCCCAGCACCTGCACGCGGCCTTTCGCCTCCTCCACCACCACACGCACCGCGCGGGCCTGCTCATCGGCCGACATGGTGACGGATTCGCCCGTGGTGCCCATGGGCACGAGCACGCTGGTGCCGCCTTCAATCTGCTGGCGCACCAGCGCCCGGTAAGCCGACTCGTCGAGCGCGCCGTTCCGGAACGGAGTCGCGAGCGCCGTCATGGAACCTTCGAAGGTCTTCATTCCGGCGCTTATATGTTCAGGCCCGCTCGCCGCGCCAGAGATCCTCGGTGCGCTCGCGCTCCCTCACCACCCGCCACGCCTCTGCGTCCACCAGCACCTCGGCCGGGCGGGGACGGGAATTGTAGTTAGAAGCCATGCTCATCCCGTAAGCCCCGGCGCTGAGGAAGGCATACAGCTCGCCCGGCTGGGGGAGGACCAGGGGACGGGCCCTGGCCAGCACGTCGGTGGACTCACACACCGGCCCCACGACGTCCACCTCCACCGCCTTGCCCCGCCGCTTCAGGAGCGGAACGAAGGCGTGGTGGGCTTCGTAGAGCGCCGGACGGAGCAAATCGTTCATGCCCGCGTCCACCACGGCGAAGCGTTTGGCGGGCGTCTGTTTGCGGTAGAGCACGCGCGTGAGCAGCACCCCCGCGTTGCCCACCAGCGAACGTCCCGGCTCCAGCACCAGCCGCGCGCCGGTGTCCTTGGTCGCGTCCAGCACGACGCGCGCGTACTCCGCCGCCGAGGGAGGCGTCTCGTCCGAGTAGGTGATTCCCAGGCCCCCGCCCACGTCCAGGTACTCCAGCGCGTGCTTCTGGGCCTTCAGCGCCTGGTACAGCCCCGCCACCTTGGTGAGCGCCGCGCGCAGGGGAGAGCTCTGGGTGAGCTGCGAGCCGATGTGGCAGTCCAGGCCCGCGGCCCGCACGCCCTTCATCTTCTTCGAGCGCGCGTAGAGGTCCACCGCCTCCTCGAAGGGGACGCCGAACTTGGACGTCTTCAACCCGGTGGCGATGTAGCGGTGCGTGCGCGGGTCCACCTCCGGGTTGACGCGCAACGCGAACGGCGCGCGGCGTCCCAGGCGACGGCCCACGGCGTCCAGCGCCTCCAGCTCCTCGGCGCTCTCCACGTTGAAGAGGAGGATTCCGGCGGCGAGCGCGGCCTCCATCTCCTCCGGCGTCTTGCCCACGCCCGCGAACACCGTCTTCGCCGCCTCGCCGCCGGCGTGCCGCACTCGGGCCAGCTCGCCGCCGGAGACGATGTCGAAGCCCCCGCCCAGCCCCGCGAACAGCCGGAGGATGGCGAGGTTGGAGTTGGCCTTCACCGAGTAGCAGACCAGGGGCCGAGCGTCGGCGAACGCGTCCGTCACCGCGCGGAAGTGCTGGGTCAGCGCGGCGGTGGAATAGACATAGGTGGGCGTGCCCACCGCGTCGGCGATGGCGGGCAGCGGCACCGCCTCCGCGTGCAGTACGCCCTTGCGATACGGAAAGGAGCTCACGGTGTCCCAGCGTCGACGATGGTGGTGGGGGTCAGGACCCCGCCGTCCGTCGTCGGAGTAATCGACGGCCCCGAGGACTCCACGCTTACGGGCGCGGTGTCCGACGGCGGCGGAGGGGTCTCCGTCGCCGGCACCGGCGCCGCCAGAGGCGGCTTGGCCGGACCCTTGATGCCGCACGCCACCATCCCCAACACCAGGACGGTGGCGACCCCGAGCGACGTGAGGGCGCGCTTCATGGCTAGAACTTCACGCCCAGCCAGCCGCGGATGCTGTGCGGCGTCTCAAGATCCGCCTTCAGGGCATCCGTGTAGGCCTGCAGACCGCCCATGGGGAAGAGGATGCCGTAGGCGATACCCGCGAGGAAGCCGTCCTCGGTGGTGTAGTCCACGCCCGCGTTCACCTCCACGCCCAGCGACTTGCTGGTGAAGGACGGCGTCGACTCCGCGTAGAGCGCCTGCGAGTAGATGAGGCGGCCATACAGATCGATGCCCGGCGCCACCGCGTACTTCACGGACGGGCGCACGTAGAACGCGTCGGTGACGCCGCCAATCAGCTCGCGCCAGAGGATGAGGTCGATGCGGTAGTCGCGGTTGAAGCGGAAGTTGCGGATGGCGGAGTCGGAGCAGCCGCCGCCGTCGCAGCGGTACTGAGGACCTTCCACGTCACCCGGGTTGGTGTAGTCGTTGGTGCCCGAGCCTTTACGCCCCGGGTAGTTGCCGAAGCCCGGCGCCTTGTCACCAGAGGCGAAGCCCAGCTCCAGCCCCAGCGTCAGCTTGTTGTCCGCCACCTTCACCTCGCCCTGGGCCACGCCGCCGAACTGCGCGACGCGCAGGCTCTGGTCGAACGTCGTCTGATTCGCCGCGAGCGCGCGGTTGCCGATGGTGCCGAGCACCGCCGCCAGTTCGAACTCCAGGCGCCAGTTGCGCTCCTCGTAGCGCAGCCACAGGTCCGGGATGTACAGCGAGGCATCGCGGGGGATGAAGGCGCCCGTGGGCTGGTTGTTGGCGTCCTTCACGTTGTCGTAGTTCTGCGTACGCCACGCGAAGTGCAGGCCGTACTGGAGCACGCCCTGGTTGTTGTCCAGCTTGGAGCGGATCTGCGCATCCGTGTCCCGGCGGGCGATGGCCAGCACCCAGCTGTGGGCGTCATCGGCCTGCGTCAGGTCCACCGGCTCACCCTGGGCGCCGCCCCGGTACTGCGAGCCCTCGGAGTTGAAGTCCAGCATGGGCGTCACGTACCAGCCCGCGAAGGGCTCGGTGACGAACTGGATGCGGTCCACCGTGTCGCCGTAGTCGCAGTCGAAGCAGTTGCCGTCGTTGCGCAGCATGCCCAGACCCCATTGGCTGCCCATGCGACCGAAGCGCAGGATGCCCACCGGCGTGTTCACCTCGCCATAGGCGCGGCGCAGCTTGATGGAGTCCGACAGCGTGTCGCCCAGCGACTCCTGGTCCTCGGAGAAGATGGTGAACAGGTTGCGCTGGTCGCCCGGGTAGAGCGAGTCCGGCGTGGAGCCCATCACCACGTTGTCCAGGCCATCCACCTGGAGCTTGATCTTCACCTGCTCGGACACGTTGAACGTGGGGTCCAGGCGCAGGCGCATGGTCGCGAAGGACTGGGTGTTCTCGCCCCGGCGGCCCGACACGGCGGGGAAGATCTCCTGGCCGGGGACCTTGCCCAGGTCGAACTTGTAGAAGAGCGTGGGGCGCAGGCGGAAGTAGCCGTCGAGCGTGAAGACCTCCAGCTTGCGCTTCTCCTCCGGGTACTCCTCGCTCCACTCCTCGCCGTTGAGGGACTGCTTGGCGGCCTCCGCGCGAATCTCTCCGCGCAGCTCCTGCTTGGTGGCCTCCAGGTCGTCACGGGTAACGGACTCGCCCTCGGCGGCGGGGGGCTGCACGGCGGCGGGCGCCGCGGGAGCGACAACCGGCGGCTCGGCGGGGGCGGGGGCGGGCGCGGCCTCCGCGGGCGCGGGCGGAGGCGTGCCCCCAGCCGGCACCTGGGCGGTGGCCGTGGAGGAAGCGACGAGCAGCGCCGCCAGCAGGACGTGAGACATGGGCAACGATCTCCAGGGCCGCTCGGGGCGGCCGGGTCGGAAAGGCGGGCGATTCAAGCCACGGGACAGGGGGGTGTCAACGCCAACCGGGACGCGAGTTCGCGCCGTCAACGACAGGACGTCCAGGGTCATTTCCCTGTCCTCCCCCGGGGTTGGCACTTCGGACAGGCATAAGTGGTGCGTCCGGCCTGGGTGAAGGACTCCACCGGCGAGGCGCACTTGGAGCACGGGCCGCCACCGCGCCCATACACCAGGAACGGGTTCTCGGAGCCTCCATCCTCGAGGTACACGGGCTCCTCGCCCTGCTGCTCCTCGAGGCCGAAATCGATGCTGGCCCGGATGGCCTGGACCAGCCGCTTCCAGTCGTCCGGGGTGAGGGTGGAGGGCTTCCGGGCGGGGTGGAGGCCGGCGCGAAACAGGGCCTCCGCGGCGTGGATGTTGCCCAGGCCGGCGATGCGCGCCTGGTCCATCAGGGCGATCTTCAGGTCCTGCTTCGAGGACGCCACGGCCTGTTCGAGCTGGCCGGAGGTGAGGCCATCCGCCAGCGGGTCTCGGCCCAGGGCCTTCACGACGTCCAGGGAGCGCAGGCCCGCGGAGGGCGTCGGCTCCATACGGCCGAACATGCGCGCGTCGGCGAAATGGAGCACCTGCCCGTTGTCCAGGTGGAAGCGGGCGCGGCTGTAGGGGACGACATCGCCTTCGGAGCGCCGGACGAACTTGCCCGTCATGCCCAGGTGGCCGAGGAGTCCTCGGCCTTCCTCGAAGGCGAAGAGGAGGTACTTGCCCCGCCGGACGAGGGACTCCAGCCGGCCGTGAAGCAACGCGAAGTGGCCGCGCTCGGCGCCGCGAAAGACGCGGGTGTCATCCGCATCCGCGCGCACGAGGCGTCGTCCATCGAACCAGCGCACCAGATTGCGCCGGGCGATTTCCACTTCGGGTAACTCAGGCATCCGCTCGGGCACATAGCACCGGCGCCCTCCCAGCCCACGCATTTCTTGCGCCTGTCGTCTCGCGCACATGCCCCGGGGCGCTGGCGGCGGTGCCCCGAGCACCCCCACCCCAGGCCCCGGCGACAGGTTCTCGGACGGGCCTGGGAGCGGAACGACCCCGGTGGGCCCGGGCAAGAAGAGGGACGCATCCGGGCGGCGATCAGCAGTCCTGGGTTTCCGGGGCGCCGCTCGAAACGGCATGGACCCATCAGGTCAGGGCAGGTGGCCCCCGGAGGACCGTGCGACGCGGCACGCATCCATCGAGCCATCTCCTCAGGGCGCGGGCTCACCGCCCTCGTCATCCACCCCGTCTGGGGTCGACTCCCGTTCGGGGGTCGGGGTGTCTCCTCCCCGTTCCCGGACCTCGCGGGCCGCCACCCGGGGGCGCAGCCTCAGCGCCCCTTCCTCTGGCGGCAGCGGCTGTCCCGCCCGAAGCGCGGCCACCCCGCGCTCCAGCACCCCCAACAATGCCCCCGTCTCGGCTTCGCGCGGAGTCACCTCGGGAGCGGGCCGAGGCCCACGTCGCGTCCGCGCCTGCGCACGAGCCCTGCGCTCCAGGAACGCCAGCACCCGCTCGCGGTGGACATCCGGGTAGCGCCCGGGCTCGAAGTCGGCGGAGCGCGCCTCGATGAGTCGCAGCGTCGCCTCCAGTTCCCCGGGCTCGACGGCGGCCTCCGCCATCCCCTGCTCGGAGAGCTGCTCCCGCGACACCACCTCGTCCACGGCGTGCAGCGTGGACAACACGAGCCCCCGCGCATGCGGCCGCACGAGACACAGGTGCCCCTTCTGGTACAGCACCCACCGTCCCACGCCCACGCGGCCCGACTCCCGCAGCGCAGCAGCCAGCAGCGCGTGCGCGTGCTCCGCGCCCTTCGCGGGCATCAGATGAAACGACGTATCCACCAACAGCGAGTCCACCCGCGCGGGGTCCACGAACTCCTCCAGCGCGATGACCTGACTGGCCATGGGGTCCAGCGCCTCCAGCTCCCCGCTCGTCACGGTGACCTGCCGGCCGTCCGCCAGCGTGTAGCCCCGCACCACGTGCTCCAGCGGCACCTCCTCACCGTCCGCGGAGCACACCCGCTTGTTCTGGATGCGCGCGCCGTCCGCGTCGTGCCGCAGATGGAACTGGACCTGCCGGGACACGACGGCGCCGTGCACCCTCACCGGGAGCGTCACGGGGCCGAAGCTCAGCGAGCCCACCCAGACCGGACGCGACATCACGACCTCCTCGGGTGCCCATTCCTTTCGACACCCGCCACCCCGAAATCTCCGGCTGCTCGCATGACACGACAAGGCTCGGCGGGTGTACCGCGAGGCGCACGAGCCCTCCCGCACCCGTGAGCCAGGAGTCCCGAGCCTCACTCATTCCGCCGGAACCCACACGAGGGACTTGCCGTGGAGGTGGACGCTGCCCAAGAGTCCGGGCAGTCGCTCTCTCAACGCATCAAACGGCAAAGAAAGGCGTCCTCGGTCATGCAGCGGATTCTCTCGGCGGTATGGAGCCTCGCCCTCCTCATGGGAGTGACGACGGGCTGCACCACGCAGCGCGTCCAGGCGGAGAAGGCTCTGGCGAAGACCTTCGTCTCCGATGAGCAGGAAGAGGAGATCGGCCAGCAGGTGAAGAAGGAGCTCGAGCAGAAGGAGAAGATCAAATACGTGCAGGACCCGACCATCGTCGAGTACGTGCGCAACCTCTCCGCGCCCATCATCAAGCAGGCCACCAAGGACCGGCCGGGCGTGAAGTGGAAGATCAACGTCATCGACGACCCGAAGACGGTGAACGCGTTCGCCACGCCGGGCGGCTACCTCTACGTCTACACGGGCCTCATCCTCGCCGCCGACACGGAGGCGGAGCTTGCGGGCGTCATGGCGCACGAAGCGGGCCACGTCGTCGGCCGTCACTCGGCGCGGGCCATGGTGAACCAGATGGGTCTGCAGACCGTCACCCAGCTCGCGCTGGGACAGAACCCGGGCGCGGCCGCGCAGGTCGCCGCGCAGCTCGTCGGTGGTGGCGCCATGCTGGCCCACAGCCGCAGCGAGGAACTGGAGGCCGACGAGTACGGCGCACGCTACTCCTCAGGCGCCGGCTTCGACCCGAAGGGACTCATCAGCTTCTTCCAGAAGCTCCAGGCCCAGGAAGGCAACACGCCGGGCGTCATGAAGTGGCTGAGCACCCACCCCACCAACAAGCAGCGCATCTCCGACCTTCAGGAGTTCATCGCCAAGAAGAACCTGCGCGGCAGCAACAACAGCCCGGGCCAGCTGCCCGCCATCAAGCAGAAGCTGGGCGGGAAGTAACCTCCCCGCCCGGGCTCAGTGCAGCGTGGACGGAGGCCCGCGCTCCAGCTCCGCCGCGGAAGGCTCGGGGGACTTCCCCCGGGCCACGCGCCGCCGCCAGCGCCAGAAGGCCAGCCGGGAGCGCTTCGCACTGGCCGCGCTCTTGGCGGCCCCCGGCGTCTTGATGGGAGGCTCTGCTGGAGCGGGCTCGCCGAACTGGCGCGCGCCCTTCTCCTTCCCCTCCGCCGAGGCGTGCTCGAGGATGGCGTTGAGCTCTCCGCCGAGGATGAACACCAGCCCGGAGATGTAGAGCCACAACAGCAGCACCACCACGCCACCGATGGAGCCATAGGTGACGTTGTACTTGCCGAAGTGCTCCACGTACTGCGTGAAGCCCCACGTGCTCGCCATCCACACCAGCGTGCCGAAGATGGAGCCGGGGGTGATGTACTTGAAGCGCTGCTTCACGTCCGGCAGCAGGTAGTAGCAGAGCGACAGCACCAGCATCACCAGCCCCGCGGTGAACGGCCAGCGCACCCAGGACCAGAGGACGTAGAAGGCCTCCTGCACGTGCAGCCGCGTCGCGAGCCACGCCCCCAGCTTGCCGCCCAGGAGGAACACGGCAAAGGACAGCGGGATGAGCAGGGTGCCGATGAGCGTCATCACCATGGCCAGCCCTTGTGTCTTCCACACGGGGCGCGACTCGGGCACGTCGTAGGCCAGGTTGAGCGCCTTGCGCAGGGCGTCCACGCCCCGCGAGGCCGACCACAGGGCCACGAGCAGACCCACCGTGAGCAGCTTGGGCCGGGGCTGGTGCACCAGCGACGTCAGGTGCTGCGTCACCAGGCCCAGCGCATCCCCGGGCACCAGCGGACGGACGCGTTCCAACATCGCGTCCACCGCGCCCGGCGCGAAGGGCAGGTACGCCACCAGTGTGACGAGGAAGAAGAGGAACGGGAACAGCGAGAACAGCAGGTAGTAGGAGAGCTGCGCCGCGATGTCCGTGACGGTGTCTTCCTGGAACTCCTTCACGAAGCGCCGGGTGAACTCGCGCCAGGTCAGGTACTTGAGCCGCGGCAGCCGCATCCTTCCCTCCTCGCTCCCGACTCTCGGGTAACGGAAGGTGGGGTTCGCGACGCCTATCGGCAGCAGGCGGCCGAGCAGGCTCTCGCCCGGCTAGACGACGTTCGGCGGAAGATATCTGCCCAGCAGTGGACGAAGCCGGGAGCGCACCTCATCCGGGATTCGGGAGCGCTCGGTCCACAGGGCCAGCGCCAGCGCGGAGTCACAGCGGCAGGCGGAGGGAGCCTCGGCGATACGGGGCAGCGCGCGGCGGATGAGCGCGGCGCCCTTGGCGGTGACGGCCTGCACGTTGTGGGACAGGCGCGCCAGGAGGGCTTCGTGCTCCTGGCCTGGGGGCAGGGGCTGCCACGAGTCGTAGTCCGTGGGCAGCGCCACCAGCGCGTAGTGCAGCTCCGCCTCCCGGGCGAGCCGCGCCTCGGGCATGGCCGTCATCCCCACCAGGTCCGCGCCCAGTTGCCGGTACAGCAGGCTCTCCGCGCGCGTGCTGAGCGAGGGGCCCTCGACGCAGACATACGTCGCCTGGGTGGCCACCACGGCGCCGCTGCTGGCCGCCGCGTTGGAGAGGACCTGACGGAGCGTGCCGCAGAAGGGAGACCCCAGCTCCACGTGGACCGCGAGGTCGTCGTAGAATGTGCAGGGTCGGCGGTAGGTGCGGTCGATGACCTGGTCCGGGACGACCAGTTGGAGCGGCGGCAGGTGCTCCTGGAGACTGCCCACCGTGCCCGTGGCCAGGACGTGGGTGACGCCCAGCTGCTTCATCGCGAAGAGGTTGGCGCGGTAGGGGGCCCGGGTGGCGTTGAAGACGTGGCCCGCGCCGTGGCGGGGTACGTAGACGACGGAGACGCCGTCCAATTCGCCCGAGATGAGGGGGCCCGCATGGGGACCAAAGGGGGTTTCGAGGGTGTGGGTCTCCAACCGACCAGAGAGCCCCAACAGTTGCTCCAGACCATGGCTCCCGATGATGCCCACCCTGACAGCCATGTTCCTCCTCTTGGCGCTCCGGCCGCGCCCCTGAACCATAGCGCGCCCCCCTGGCGCCGGGAGGCACGAAGACTGGTAGTTTTCGAAATTGCCATGCGTCTCCTGCCCTTCCTGCTTCTGGCGCTCGCCGCCACCCCCGCCAGCGCCCAGCGCGGCGCCGTCCCCTCCGGCTGTCAGGAGGACTACGCCACCTGCAAGGAGGACTGCTCCATCGAGTACGGAGGCAGCGGGCGCACGGTGAAGAAGCTCACCCAGTGCCTGGGCATCTGCACGGAGAACCGCGGTGAGTGCAGCGACCGGCACTCGTCGCTGCGCGGCCTGCCCGACAGCGTGGTGGCGGACGAGCCTCGTCGCAGGCGTCCCTCCTCGAAGCAGCCCGTGAGTCGGGAAGAGGACCCGTTCGGAGACTCGACGGACTCGGAGCCCCGGCGCACGACGAACCGTGAGGAGGACCCGTTCGGCGACGCGCGTCCGGACAGGGACTCGGTCCGAGGGCGTCGCGATGGCTACCGCGCGGACAGCATCCCCGCCGAGGACACCCGTCCCCCCCCGGAGGAAGTACAACCGGCGGCGCCGGTCGACACCACGCCCGTGCCCCCGGTGTCGCGGCAGGGCGTCTACCGCGCCGCGGACTCCGAGCCGAAGCCCGCGCCCGCGAAGCCCGCGCCCGAGGCCGAGCCCGACTTCAGTGACTTGGAGCCGCTGGATGCGCCGCCCGCGCCCACGGCCTCCGCGAAGCCGCCGCCCCGGACGGAGCCCGTGAAGCCCGCGCCCGCGAAGCCCGCGCCCACCATCGCCGCCAGCGACGACGAGAAGAAGGACCCGCTGCTCGACGACGAGCCGGCGCCCGCGCCCGTCGCCGCCACGAAGAAGCCCGCGCCCCCTCCGTCCAACCCGCTGCGCCCGTCGGTTCCACCAGAGCCCAAGACCGATATCTCCGAGTGGGACCCCAACGGGGACTGAGTTCCGCCCCGGTCAGCGCGCGCTCCGGCTCGAGGGACCCCAACGCGACTGAACTCCGCCCCGGTCAGCGCGCGCGTTCCAGCTCCAGGATGTTCCGCCACAGCGCGAAGGGTGAGACGCCCGCGTAACCGCTCTCCTGGCCGTCATTGCACTCGATGACAATCCAGCGGCCGGAGACCTCCTGCGCCACGTCCACCACCAGGAACGGGACGTCCACTCGGCGCGCCACCTCGCGCCCCAGGGCGAGCGCCTCGCGCTGTTCGGCGTCGTTCATCGTGTACGGCGAGCCCTGCCACCAGTAGGGCCCCCACCCCACCAGCTCACCGCGCCACCAGAAGGTGCGGAACTCGAACGAGCTGGGGATGCGGTCCGGCGCGCCCTCTTCCACCCGGCGCAACGGGCGCAGCTCGCGACACACCACGCGCTGCCAGTGGAGGATGGGGTCCTTCGCATAGGCCGCCATCGCGAGCTCGAACTGCTCGGGCCCCTCGATGATGGAGAGTGACTTGCGGTGGCGGCTCGTCTGTCGCTCACCCTTCACGAAGACGGGCCAGCCGAGCGCGTCCTCCACCGTCTTCGCATCTGGCCGCTCGTCGTACCAGACGCTGCGCGGCGTGAGGTCCGTGAGCCTCGGGTACCAGTGCGGCAGCTCCGTGGCCAACAGGTGCTGCTCCGGCGAATGCACCAGTCGCACACCCTCCGACGCCAGCTCGCGGTGGCGCTCGGCGTAGTCGTTCCACACGCCCACGCGCGCCACCACCTCCAGCGATTCGGGAAGTTGATACGGGCGACGGCAGGGGAAGAACCGGTCGAAGCCGAAGTCGTAGATGCCCTGGCCCGTGGGCGCCGTCAGCACCCACAGCCGCTCCTCCACCTGGAACAGGTCCTCACCCGCACGAAGCATCACGCGAGTGTACGCAGACCAGGGCCGTGCGCCACCGCACCACGGAGCACCGCTCCGTCCATGCACCACCCCTCCCACGGATGCGAGCCGTCCAGGCGGAAACGAATGTTCCAGCGAGGGAGCGCGGGCCTTGCGTATCGAGCGTGCTCGCATCCACTTCGCCTTGCTGGTGCCACGCGCACGACGTTAATGCCCGCCGCGTTCCCACACCCCTAGGAGACGTTGCATGCGAGTCGTCGTGAATTGGTTGATGTGGCCCTGTCTTGTCCTGCTGACCGCCTGTGGAGGAAGCAACACGCGTGACACGCTCGATGACGAGCGCGGCGCGATTCTCCCCAATGCGCAGACCCTCACCTGCTCCACCCTCCAGCTCGCGCGCGGCTCCATCGGCTCGGGCCAGGGCGTGCAGGGCTTGCACACCCAGACACTGTCGGGCACGCAAGACCGCTGGGCGGAGTACGTCGAGTTCGCCGCCAACAGCTCCGCCACGTGCACCTACCCGCTGCCTGCGGGCGTGAGCGCCGACACCGTCGTCGCGGCCGAGGTGGGCGTGAACTTCCGGGGCCCCCTGAAGTCGGAGATGCGCTGGCTGTTCGAGGCGTGGGACTACACGACGAGCACCTGGGTCATCGTGGGTGACAACGCCTTCGCGCTGTCGTGGAAGTGGTCCGCCACGTCACTGGCCCTCCCCTCCCCCGCGCGGTTCCTCTCCGGCGGCCCCGTGAAGCTGCGCTACCGCACGGAGTCCTCGGCGGATGCGTCGCTGCTGGACCTGCTCGTGGTGCGAGTGCAGGTGGCGGCGTCGGACGCCGGGACTCCGACGGACGCGGGCACGCCCACTGATGCGGGAGTCCCCACGGACGCGGGCACCCCGACGGACGCGGGCACGTCCACCGACGCGGGCACTCCCGTTCCCTGGGAGGGCGTCAGCAGCTTCACGTACCAGCTCACGAACTATCCCCAGGGCAAGCTTGACGCCATCGCGGCCTCGAAGTTCGACCTCGCCATTGTCGAACTGGTGCGGGATGGCTCGAGCGGCTACTTCACCGCCGCCGAGATTTCCGCGCTCAAGTCCGGCGGCAAGCAGGTGCTCGCCTACTTCGAGATTGGCGCCATCGAGGAGTACCGTCCCGAGTGGAGTCAGGTGCCCGCGGACCTGAAGCTCGGCCCCGTGGATGGCTGGCCCGATGAGCAGTACGTGAAGTACTGGGACGAGCGCTGGTGGCCCATCGTCCAGGGTCGTATCGACCGCGCGCTCGCCGCGGGCTTCACCGGTTGCTACCTGGACATGGTGGTGACGTACGAGGAGATTCCCGCCAACTCCGCGGGGACCAACCGCGCCGACCTCGCGCGGAAGATGGTGGCCCTCATCGCCCGCATCAGCCAGTACGCGAAGGCGCGCAACCCGGCCTTCAAGGTGGTGCCACAGAACTCCCCGGAGCTCATCGACGACACGGCGTACCTGCCCGTCATCGACGGCCTGGGCATGGAGGACATGTACTGGTCCGACGACGTTGCCTGTGATGCGTCCTGGTGCGCGGAGAACCGCGCCAACGCCGCCCGGGTTCGCGCCGCGGGCAAGCTGGTGCTGTCCACCGACTACGCCACCCAGTCCGCCCACGTCGCGGACGCGTACACGCGCTCGCGTGCCGCGGGCTTCGTCCCCTACGTCACGGTGCGCGCACTGGACCGGGTGACGGTGAACGCGGGCTGGGACCCTCAGTAGCCACTCAGGTCGCCGGGCGCCCCGCCACGGGAGGCAGGGGCGCCGTCGGCGGAGCACGGGCCATCACCGTCTGGGTGAGCCGCACGCCCGCCAGGACGAGCAACCCACCCACCACGATTTCCCAGTGCAGGGCCTCGTCCAGCAGCGCCCAGGCCGCGAGCGCCGTCGCCGCGGGCTGGAGGTTGGAGAAGATGGCCACCTTCGACGCCGACACCTTCGACAGCGCGTAGTACCAGAGCACGTACGCCACCACCGACGTGAGCAGCCCCAGGTAGACGATGCAGCCCTTGGCCGCCAGGCTCGCGGCCATCAACGCCTCGGGCTTCGCCACGAACGGAGCGAAGGGCAGCATCAACACCGTGGCCATCGTCATGCACCACGCCGTCGCGCGCAGCGGACCGTGGACGGCGACGAAGGGCTTCCCCTCCGTCGTGTAGGCCACCCAGGCCAGCACCGCGCCGAGGATGAGCACGTCCCCCAGCAGCGAGCCGCGTGCATCCGCCAGCCCTCGTCCCAACAGCAGCACCACGACGCCCGCGAACGCGGTGGCGATGCCCAGCAGCGTCCGCGTAGAGGCCCGCTCCTGTCCTCGCACGAGGCTCAAGAGATAAACGCCCAGCGGCGTGAGCGCATAGAGGAGCGCGCCATGCGCGGCGGTGGAGCGCGACAGACCGGTGAAGAAGAACACCTGGTTCACCGGGCCCGCCAGGAGCCCCAGGATGAAGATGCGGCGCCAGGCATCGCGCGGCGGCAGCTTGGGCCCGGGCAGCACCAGGAGCAGCGCGACGAACACCAACCCGCTCAGACAGAAGCGCCACAACACCACGGTGAGCGGCGGCAGCTCCGTCATGGCCCGCTTCGCGGCCAGGTAGGTCCCCGCGCTGATGATGACCTGGATGAGCAACGCGGCGTACACCCCGCGAAGCGAAGACTCGGAGGAGTTCAGGGGTCGAGCTTGCAGAGCGCCCATTGCGCCGCGGTACGTACCAATTCGCTCGAATCGCCGCAGAGCTTTTCGAGCAGGTATCGCGAGTCCGCCTGCCTGGCCACGCCCAGCGCGTACACAGCGTTGCGGCGAAGCACATCGTACCGTGCACGTGCCAGCGCTGTACCGGGGATGAGTTGCTCGTACTGTGTCGGTGTCAGCCCCGCCAGCTCCAGCGTCCCCAGCTCCGCCACCGCGCGCGGCGCGAAGCGCGGGTGCTCGGCGAACACCGGCCGCCGGTTGAGCGGACACACCTGCTGGCAGATGTCGCACCCGAAGATGAGGTTGTCGAACTTGAGCCGGAAGGCCTCCGGCACCTGCTGCTCACGGTTCTCGATGGTCTGGTAGGACAGGCACGCCCGCGCGTCCACACGGCCGTTGCCCACCAGCGCGCCCGTGGGACAGGACATGAGACAGCGGCGACACGCGCCACACCGGTCCGCCGCGGGGCCCGTCCCATAGTCGTCGACCTCGGCATCGAGGATGAGCGTGGCCAGCAGCACCCACGAGCCATACGGCTCGGTGATGAAGCAGCCATTCTTCCCCACGTAGCCGAGCCCCGCGCGCGCCGCCCACACCTTCTCCATCAGCGGGCCGCTGTCCACGCTCCCGTACGTCCCCAGGCCGGGGAACATCACGGTGACGGCCTTGCGGAAGGCCTTCATCCTGTCGCGCAGCGTGGAGTGGTAGTCGCGTCCCCGCGCATACCGGGCGATGGGTGAGCCCACCGACTCCTCGTCATCACGCCAGTAGTTGTTGATGAAGGAGATGACCGTCCTGGCGCCCGGAAGCAGCCTGTCCACGTCCAGTCGCTCGGCGGCTCGCTCGCCCATCCAGTCCATGTCCGCCGCGAAGCCCGCCTCCAGCCACTCCATGAGGAAGGTGGGAGGAATGGGCTCCGCGCGAGCGAAGCCCACGAGGTCGAAGCCAACGGACCGGGCGAGGTCGCGAAGATGGGCGGTGGGCAGCACGACGGCGAACCTGGGAGCGCTACGACGCGGAGGGCTTCTCCGGAATCCACTTCACGTCCTGCACATTGGCGCGGTGGTTGGCCACGCGCGCCATGACGAAGAGCAGGTCGGAGAGCCTGTTGAGGAAAACCACCACGTCCTTCGGAATCGTCCCGTCGCGCAGCAGCGGGACGGCGCGGCGCTCGGCGCGACGGCACACGGTGCGCGCCAGGTGCAGCGCGGCGGCCCCCTGCGTGCCTCCGGGCAGGATGAAGTGGGTCATCTTCGGCAGCTCGCTCTCGAAGCGGTCGATGGCGTGCTCCATGTCCTCCGCCCAGTCCGCCTTGAGCGCCGGGATGTGCGCGGACGCCTTCGTGCCCGCCGGCGTCGCCATCACCGCGCCCACGGTGAAGAGCTGGTCCTGGAGCCGGTGCAGCATCGCGTCCAGCTCCTGCGGCAGCGTGAAGCCCCTCGCGAGCCCGAGCGTCGCGTTGAGTTCATCCACCTCGCCGTACGCGTCCACGCGGGCGTCATCCTTCGCGACGCGACCGCCCCCGAACAGGCCGGTCTCTCCCGCGTCACCCGTCTTGGTATAAATCTTCATGTTTCCGGCTTGTACCGGTGGTGCGCGGCACACGTCCAATGAGAAGGCGCGTCGGTGCATGCGCGGAGACATGCGACATTCT
The DNA here is from genome assembly GCF_013336625.1 of Myxococcus sp. CA033. NCBI lineage: Bacteria > Pseudomonadati > Myxococcota > Myxococcia > Myxococcales > Myxococcaceae > Myxococcus > Myxococcus sp. CA033. The sequence goes on from NZ_JABUMU010000001.1 coordinate 1,464,608, forward strand.
GCGGGGTAGCTGGCAGTTCGCGCGACACGGGGCTTGATCCGCGAGGCAGCGGCGCCTAGACGGCATGGCCCCATGCAGCCCTATCTGAACCTGCTCGACCACGTCCTCAAGCACGGAACGAAGAAGGGCGACCGCACCGGCACGGGCACGCTCAGTGTCTTCGGCCCACAACTGCGGTTCGACCTGACGCGCGGCTTCCCGCTGGTCACCACGAAGAAGCTGCACGTGAAGTCCATCTTCCACGAGCTGCTGTGGATGCTCGCGGGCGACACCAACGTGCGCACGCTCCAGGCCAACGGCGTCACCATCTGGGACGAGTGGGCCAACGCACACGGCGAGCTGGGGCCCGTCTATGGCCACCAGTGGCGCTCCTGGAACGCGCCGGACGGCGCGCACATCGACCAGATGAAGGCCCTGGTCGACGGGCTGAAGAAGAACCCCGACTCGCGCCGGCACCTCGTCAGCGCGTGGAACGTGGCGGACCTGCCGGACATGAAGCTGCCGCCGTGCCACGTCCTCTTCCAGTTCTACGTGGCCAACGGGCGTCTGTCCTGCCAGCTCTACCAGCGCAGCGCGGACATCTTCCTGGGGCTGCCCTTCAACATCGCCTCGTACGCGCTGCTGACGATGATGGTGGCGCAGGTGACGGGCCTGGAGGCGCACGAGTTCATCCACACGATGGGCGACGCGCACCTGTACCTCAACCACGTCGAGCAGGCCCGTGAGCAGCTCTCGCGCGAGCCTCGGCCGTTGCCCCGCCTGCGTCTCAACCCGGACGTGAAGGACCTGTTCGCCTTCAAGTACGAGGACCTCCAGCTCGAAGGCTACGAGCCGCACCCCGCCATCAAGGCCCCGGTCGCCGTATGAAGCTGTCGGCCATCGTCGCCCTGGCATCCAACCGCGTCATCGGCGCCCACAACCAGCTGCCGTGGCGACTGCCCGCGGACCTCGCGCGCTTCAAGCGACTCACCATGGGCCACACGCTCATCATGGGCCGCAAGACGTATGACTCCATTGGCCGTCCGCTGCCGGGCCGCGCCTTCATCGTCGTCACGCGCCAGCAGGACTTCGCGCCCGATGGTGTGACGGTGGCCCACTCCGTGGAGCAGGCGCTCCAACAGGCGCGGGCCCGAGGCGATGACGAGGTCTTCATCGCGGGCGGCGCGGACCTCTACGCCCAGACGATGGACCGCGTGCAGCGCCTCTACCTCACGCGCATCGCTCGCGATTACCCGGGCGACATCTTGTTCCCGGAGGTCGACCTGTCCGGCTGGCGACTCGTCGAGGAAGAGCAGCACCCGGAGTCAGAGCCTCCGTACGCGTTCCTCACCTACGAGCGCTGAGGGGCACATCCCTCCTTCCGTCGCTCGTCCGCCAGGCAGCGCACCGGGCGCCGTCGGGTGGCTCCCACGCGAGGCCGTGTCCACCTCCAACGGCATGTGGACCACCCTCACCTTCCCGCTGCCGCAGCACCTCATGAGCCGCACCCTGCGCACGGCGTCGCTGGCCGGTGCCACCGGACTCGCGCTCGCCAACACCGCCACGCTTGCTCGCCTCTCCCGGCAGCTCGACGCCCAGCGAATCCGCAGACCCCTGCGAGCCCGAGCCTTCCGCGCACTCGCCGTCGGAGCCAGCGCCCTGGGTGCCACCGCGCTCGGCGCACTCGCCGTCGGAGCCGTCGCCATCGGCGCGCTCTCCATCGGCTCCCTCGCCATCGGCTGCCTGCGGGGCGGTGACTGGCGCCTCGCTCGCCTGCGCATCCATTCCCTGGAAGTCGAGCAGTGGACAGGCCCTGGCAACTTCACTGCCGGCACCACCGCCCCTTCGCGCGCTTGAAACGCCCGTTTTGATATTGATTCGCAAAATTGAAACCCTCATCCCCCGCTGGTAGACGAGGACCATGAATCGTGTGGTCTCCGTCGCCTTGTGCCTCGTGCTCGCGGTGCCTCTTTCGGCCGTGGCGGGCGAGGCCGGCGCGGATGAGCGGACGTGGCACCGATTGGTGGGCATCCTCCAGTACCTGGAGGCGGACTATCCGGCCGCCATCGAGTCCCAGTCTGCGTTCGAACTGGCGGAGCAGAAGAGCTTCGCGGCCGAGGCGGTGGACGCGGCCCAGGGCCTGGGCGCGGCGGCGGCGGTCTTCATCCCACGTGTGAAGGCCATCCAGGCGCGCGTGGACCAGTCGCGCGACGCGGAGGGCGTGAGCCGGGACTGCGGCGCGCTGGTGGAGGACCTGGTGCTCGCCGGGGGCCTTGCTCGCAGCCCGCGTCACCCGCCGGACCTGAAGCTCGGCGAGAAGCTCTTCCAGACGAACTGCGCGGCCTGTCACGGCGCGGACGGCAGCGCCAACCTGCCCATCGCCGCCACCATGGAGCCCCAGCCCGCCAACTTCCGCGACGCGGAATTGATGGGCGGCCTCACGCCCTACAAGGCCTTCAACACCACCAGCTTCGGCGTGCCGGGCACCGCGATGCCGGCCTATCCCACGCTGAGCGAGGACGAGCGCTGGTCGCTGGCCTTCTTCGTCTTCACCCTGCGCCAGCCGCCGTGCGAGGGCGCTCCGCCGCGAGCGTCGCTGGAGCGGCTGGCGAACACCACGGATGACGAGCTGGTGAAGTCGTTCGGCGCGGAGCACCTCGCGTGCCTGCGCCGCGAGCTGCCGCAAGTGGACGAGGAGCGCTCGCTGATGATTGCTCGCGACGGCGTGCAGGAGGCGCTGCGGCAGGGCGCGGCGGGCAACGCGGCCGGGGCGAAGGCGGCCTTGTTGGATGCGTACCTCAATGGCCTGGAGCCGGTGGAGCCCAAGCTCAGCTCACGGGACTCAGCGCTGGTGCTCAAGCTGGAGCAGGGGTTCCTGAACGCGCGGCTCGCGGCGGAGAACGGCAGTCCGCGCCTCCAGGACGAGGGCCGTGAGCTGGTGTCGCTCCTGGACCAGGCGCGCCGGGGCAGCGGCACCGCGGCGGACCTGGTGTCCACGCTGTGGCTCACCGTGTTCATCCTGCTGCGCGAGGGCTTCGAGGCCACCATCATCGTCGCGGCGCTGCTGGCGGCCCTGAAGAAGATGAAGGCCACCGAGCACGTGCGCGTGGTGCATGCCGGCTGGATGTCCGCGCTGGTGGTGGGCGCTGGGGCCTACCTGCTCGGCCGACACCTGCTGGCCGGCGCGCAGCGCGAGTGGCTGGAGGGCGTGGCCGCGCTCGTGGCGGTGGGCATGCTGGTGTACGCCGCGATGTGGCTCAACGCACGCTCCAACATGAGCCAGTTCATGGGCGAGCTGCGCCAGAAGATGCAGGGCGCGCTCGGCCGCGGCAGCATGGTGGGCCTGTTCCTCATCGCCTTCACCGCCGTGCTGCGCGAGAGCTTCGAGACGGCCATCTTCCTCCAGGGCCTGGCGCTGGACTCGCCCGAGGGCGTGGCCTGGGGCTCGCTGGTGGGAGTGGTGGCGCTTGGCATCCTCGTCCTCTTCATCAACCGGCTGGGCTTCCGGCTGCCCATGAAGACGTTGTTCAACGTGTCCACGGGGGTCCTCGTCGTCACGGCGGTGATGCTGCTGGGCAAGGGCCTGCACTCGCTCCAGGAAGTGGGGGCGCTGCCGCTGGTTCCCGTGCGCTTCTTCACCCTGGACCTGCTGGGCATCTACCCGGACCTCGTGTCCCTGCTTCCCCAGGCCCTGCTGGCCGCCGCGCCGGTGGCCCTGGTGCTGCTGCGGCGCCGGGCTCGCGCCGACCGCGTCACCGAGGTGTCCGCCAGTTGACGCGACGACACCCCCGGCCTTGCGGTAGTTTGTGCGGGTGAGGTTTTCGCGCGCGCTCTCCGCCTGGCTGGTCGTCCTGCTCCTGTCGAGCACGGGCTCCGCCCGGGGTCAGCCCGTCCCCCAGGAGGACGAGCCGGCCCAGCGCCCCGCCCCGGAGCTGTCGCCTCCCCCGCTCGTCCCCGTCTCGCCAGGAGACAGCACGTCGCGGGACGACCAGGGCGACGACGACACCCAGGCCACCCCCACCCCGCCCGCCGGCACCGAGGTGACGGAAGAGGCCCGGCCCAGCCGCAAGGCCGCCGTGGAGGACCCGGTGCCCCGCGTCGCGGTGGAGTTCGTGGGAGGAACCGCGGGCGGAATCGCGGGCGGCGCCGTGGGCCTGGTGGTGGGCTATCTGCTCGGCGCGCCCACGGTGGGCTGCGACGAGTGTCAGGTCGTCTCGCTGGTGGGTGGCCTCACCGGCGTCGTCATCGGCATCCCCGCGGGCACCTGGGCGGGCGGCCGGCTCATGGACGGCAAGGGCACGCTGCTCGCCACCGTCGGAGGAAGCCTGGTGGGCTGGGGCGGCGCGCTCCTGGGCTCGCTCATCCTCGGCGCCAACGATGACGACAAGGCGCTCGCCGCGCTCCTGTTGCTGCTCCCCGTCGCCGGAGCCACCACGGGCTACGAGCTGTCCCACCAGTCGCAGCGCCCCGTGACGCCGCCCGCGCAGACGCGGCATGACTCCGGCGTGAGGCTGCTGCCCGTCGCGGGGATGACCGAGCACGGTCCACGACTGGGGCTGATGGGGCGGTTCTGAAGTCCGCCCCTCGGGCTCACGCGCCGATGCGGAAGTACTGCAGCGACTCCTCGCGCACGCGGCCTTCGGCCACCAGCTTCTCCAGCGTGGCCAACGCGCTGCGCTCCGCCACCGGATGCAGCAACGGCGGCGTGTCCGCGTAGGCCCGCTCCACCACCTGCGCCAGCGTGACACCCTCGGGCGGCACCGCCTGGAGGATGAGCGCCTCGCGCTGGGCGCGGTGATTCAGATACTCCTGGAGCTTCGCGGGCCCGTCCGGCAACGGCTGGCCATGCGCGGGATACAGCGTTCCGACGGGCCAGTCGCGCAGCCGGGCGAGCTGCGCCAGGTAGTCGCGCATGTTGCCCTCGGGCGGGTCGATGACGATGGAGCCCACGCCGGCCACCATGTCTCCCACCACCGCCGCGCGGCTGCGCTCATCCACGAGGCAGATGTGGCCCCGCGCGTGCCCGGGCGTGTGCAGCACCCGCCAGCGCTGGGGCACCTCCCCCGCCAGTTCCAGCACCTCGCCGTCCTCCAGCAACCGCTCCACGGGGAAGTCGAGCCACTCCGCCGTCTTCGCATGGCACCACAGCGGAATGCCCAGCCGCTCCTTCACCGCGCGCGCGCCGCCGACGTGGTCGCCATGGTGATGCGTCAGCACCACCGCCACCGGCTTGAGCCCGTCCGCCTTCAAGCCCGCGACCAGCGACAGCAGCTTCGCGTACTGCTTCACGTCTCCGGAGCCCGGGTCCACCAGCAGCAGCTCGCCGTTGCCCAGCACGTACGCGTTGGTGTGCGTGGCGGGCGGCAGCGTGGGCGTCTCCAACGCCACCACGCGCACGCCTTGCTGGAACTCGATGCGCTGCGCGATGTAGCCCGGGCAGTACGGCGGCGTCGCCAGCCGCGCCCTCGCGTCCGCCTCGTCCGTGAAGGTCCCGAGCACCTGGAGCGCATGCACCGCGGGAGGATGAAGCAGCGCGGAGCCGTCACCCCAGCGCGCAAGCGCCAGCGCGGGCGACACCCACGCGCCCTCCGACAGCTCTCCAGGCCACAGCTCCGTGCGGGCGTGCGGCGGCAGCTCCACCAGATAGAAGTGCGTGTCGAAGCGCACCGGTACCGCGTGCGGAGTAATCCACCGCCCCGCGACACGGAAGTCCTCGGCGCGCAGCGCCAGGCCCTCGCTCTGGAGCAGCTCGCCCCAGCCGCGCTGTCCCGCCAGCAGCGCCTTTCGCAGCGCGTCCTGCTTCTCCTGGGGAAGTGCCTCGGCGCCCTCGGCCATCAGCACGCCAGCTTCCTCGAAGAGCTCGCGCGCGGCGGCCGAGCGCAACGCGGCCTCCTCTCCACTGACGCCCCGCACGGGGACATCCGCGTCGGCCTTGTCCAGCTTGCCTCCGGGGAACGCGTAGAAGCCGCCCGCGAACGCCAGCGCCTTGCCGCGCTTCACCCAGTAGACCTCCACGCCCGGGCCCACGCGCCGGTACAGGAGCGCCACCGCGGAGGCGCGGGGCTCGGCGGGGACATGGCTCAGGTCCAGGCCGAGGCCCAGACCGGGAAGACGCTCACTCATGATTGCACCGCCTGACCGAGGAGCTGGCCCATCAGCTCGTGCGCTGCTTCCGACTGGTCCGGCCGCACGAACAGCCGCGTGAGGCGGACGGCCCCACTGTAGCGCTGGTACAGCGCCGTGTAGCGCGCCACTTCCGTCAGCCGTCCGGTGGACGCGTCGATGATGAACAGGCTCGGCCCCGGGCTCGCGGGCCCGGAGGCGTACTTGCTCAGGACATTCACGGACTCGACGACGTAGTGCTCGAAGCCCGACGAGACGAGTGCGCTGCGCAGCACGTCCAGGTCATACCCGGCATCCCGCTCCGTGTACTGCGCCAGCAGCTTGAAGCCCTGACGGGTGATGATGCGCTGAGCCCACTTGTTGCGTGAGCGGCGCAGCGTGTACCAGAGCGCGGAGTCGTCACAGAGCAGGAAGGCCTCCGGGTCCGACGGAATCTCGAACTCGCCGGGCGACTCCTCGTAGTAGCGCCGCAGCATGTAGTCGAAGCTGACCGACGTGTGGTGCAGGTACACCGAGACGAACATGTGGTACCGGCTGAGGAGGAAGTCCTCGAAGGCGAACGCCGCCGCCCGGCTCAGCGCGAGGTAGGCCCGCCCGTCCTTCACCGCCGGGTTCAGGTTGCCGATGATCCAATCCATGTCGTACCGGCCGTAGTTGACCCCCGTGTAGAAGGAGTCGCGCAGCAGGTAGTCCATGCGGTCCGCGTCCAGCTCGCCGGAGACGATGGCGCGCAGCAGCGGCGTCCAGTCCACGCCATCCCACGTGAAGCCCGGGTCCTTGGGCGGCTTTGCCCCCGTAATCAGCGCCACCGCGCCCATGGGGGTGATGCCCTGGGCGCCGAACTCGCGCTCGATGATGGGCGTCAGGGAGCTGTCGAGCAGGATTTTCGCCGTGTAGTCCTCGTGGGTGGCCTGCTCGCCTTCCGCCACCGAGTCCAGCCAGCCGGGCAGGCGCAGCAGTGAGCGCTTCGGGGCGATGCGCTCGGAGGCATGCGACAGCGGCATGTGGCCCAGGTCATGACAGAGGACGGCCAGGCGGACGGCGGTGCAGAAGCGCTCGCGCACGTCCTCGGGAAGCGACGAGCGGGCGGCCACCGCCCCGAACACCCGCGAGGCGACGTGCATGGCGCCCAGGGAGTGGATGTGCCGGGTGTGCGTGGCCCCCGGGAAGGCCAGGTCCCCGAAGCCGAGCTGTCGCACGTAGCGGAGCCGCTGATAGTGGCGGCTGTCGATGACGGCCTTCTCCGACTCGCTCACCGGGATGGTGCCGTGGATGGGGTCGCGGATGCGCATGGTGCCCTTTCCATACTCCTGGATACCCCTATCGGAGGTAGTCCACCGTACTGCAAGCCCTTCCGGGAGGTAGCCCAGGAGGTAACCAACCGTCACCAGTGGACTGGGCTCGGAACGGGGGACGTGGTAACCCTCCCGGCACCTCCGAATGCACATCATTCTGCTGCACAACCGCGACCACGAGCTCCTCCAGGATGACCCGGGACGGGAGGCCCGAGAGGACGTGGTGCGAGTCGCCGCCGCGCTCTCGGAAGCGCTCACCCAGGGAGACACCGTCGCCGAGCCGCTCGCCATCGAGGGTGACCGGCTGGACTTCGTGGACATCCTGCGGCGCCGGCAGCCGGACCTCGTCGTCAACCTCTGCGAGTCGCTCGCCGCGGACAGCCGGGGAGAGATGGCGGTCCCCTGCCTGCTGGATGCGCTGGGGCTGGCCTACACCGGCTCGTCCGCCCTGTCGCTGGGGCTCGCGCTGCACAAGCCCAAGGCGAAGGAGCTGCTCAGCGCGCGCGGCGTGTCCACGCCCGCCTTCCGCGTGGTGGAGCGGCTGGAGGACGCGCTGGCGGTGGACCTGCCCTGGCCCCTCATCGTCAAGCCCGCGCGCGAGGACGCCAGCATGGGCGTGACGGGAGACTCCGTCGTGTACGAGCGCTCCGCGCTGGTGCGCGCCTGCGAGGCGGTGTTGCGCACCTTCCACCAGCCCGCGTTGGTGGAGCAGTTCATCCCCGGCCGCGAAATCTACGTGCCGCTGTTGGGAAACCAGCCGCGCCGTGCGCTGCCGTTGACTGAAATCCACTTCGGTCGGACCTTCGAGGACCGGCCGAACATCGTGTCGTACAGCGCCAAGTGGGAGGAGGGCTCTCCCGAGTACCGGGATACGCCCGCCGGGCCGTGCCAGGTGGATGCGGCGCTGGAAGCTCGTTGTGTGCAGGTCGCGCTGGAAGCCTTTGCAGCGCTCGACTGTCAGGACTATGGACGGGTCGACCTTCGGGTGTCTCCGGAGGGTGTGCCCTACGTCATCGATATCAACCCCAACTGCGACCTTCATCCGGGTGCGGGGTTCGCCAGGGCCGCTGCCGCCGCGGGCCTGGACTACCCAGCCCTCGCCGCCCGACTGGTGGAGGTCGCTTCCGAAAGAGCCCATGGACATCCGTCCCATCGAAGGAAAGGACCGGGAGCCCCTCGCCGCGCTGATTCGAAAGATCGAAACCTTCTCGCCGCAGGAGGTTGAGGTCGCCATCGAGCTGGTCGGCATCGCGCTTACGCCGGGCAACACGGACTACGCCATCATCGTCGCGGACCGGGACGGCCAGCTGGTTGGCTACGTCTGTTACGGCCCCACGCCGATGACGGAGGATTGCTACGACCTGTACTGGATTGCGTCCTCTCCGGAGGTGCGCGGTCAGGGTGTGGGCGCGGCGCTGGTGTCCGCGATGGAGGGAGACCTGCGTCGGCGCAACGGCCGGCTCATCCGCGTGGAGACGAGCGCGACGGAGGCCTACGGCCCGACGCGCGGCTTCTACGCGTCCATGAAGTACGGCGAGGAAGCGCGCATCCGCGACTTCTACAAGGTGGGGGACGACCTCATCATCCTCACCAAGCGGCTGTAGGCCACCGCACGGGGTGTGGGGCGGTTGAAGACTTTGACCGCCTCCCCCGTTAGAAGGGGCGTGATGACTCGCACGCTCCGACCGATGTCCCTGGCCCTCGTGTCCCTGTGCGCCCTGCTGACGGGCGCCTCCGCCGCCTGGGCCCAGGCCCCCGCTCCCACCGCGCCCGCCGCGTTGTCCGACGTGGTGAAGGCTCCCCGCCCCCAGGGTGGCGAGTTCTTCGGTCTGTACCTCATGGACAAGAAGGTGGGCTGGCTCTTCACCGACCTGGTGGTGATGCCCGGTGAGCCGGCGCGGGTGAAGAGCATCAACCAGCTCGTATTCAAGGCGCTCGTTGGTACGCGCCTGTCGGAGCGCAACCACCGCGAGGAGCGCGTCTACGAGGCGAAGCCCGGCGGACGCCTGCTGTCCTTCAGCGTGGTGCAGCGAGGCGACGGCGGGGACCAGACGCTGGAGGGCACGGCCACGCCCGAGGGTGGCATGCGCGTGGTGCGCAAGCGCCTGGGCCATGCGGACGAGGTGCTGCCGGTGGCCGCGACGAAGGAGCGCGTCGAGGACGCGGACCAGGCGCGCGTGGCGCTGGCTCGCAAGGCGAAGGTGGACGGCTTCGTGCTGGATGGGATGGACCTGGAGACGTACGGGCTCACCACCACCATGGAGCCCGCCGAGCAGCGGACGGTGAACGGCGTGAAGGTGAAGCTGGGCAAGGCCAGCAGCATTTCGCAGAAGGAGAAGGTGCCGGTGGTCTCCTACGTCACCCAGCGCGGGGAGATGGTGCTGGTGGACTTTGGCCAGACGATGCAGGCGCGCAAGGAGACGGAGGCCGTCGCCAAGCGCATGGATTTGGTGGAGGTGTTTGGCCTCACCCGCGTGGTGCTGCCCAAGCCGCTGCCGGAGTCCGCGCGGGCGGTGCCTGGCAATGTGAAGCTGGTGGTGACGGGCCTGCCGGAGAAGTTCCGCGTGGGGACGTACCGGCAGAAGTTCGCCGCGCGGCCGGATGGGAGCGTGGAGGTGACGTTGCAGGCCGCTGCGCCCTCGACGGCGGCGCGCAAGCCGCGACCGGTGGCGGACCCGGATGGGGGGGAGAACCTCAAGTCCAACCTCATCGTGGAGAGCGATGCCCCGGCCATCCGCGAGCAGTCGAAGAAGATTATCGGTGACGAGAAGGACGCGTACCGCGCGGCGCAGAAGGTGAACACGTGGGTGGCCACGCATCTGGAGAAGGACTACGGGGCCAGCGCGGACCGGGCCACGGATGTGCTGCGCCAGAAGCGTGGGGACTGCACGGAGCACTCGCTGTTGTCCGTGGCGCTGCTGCGCGCGGCGGGCATCCCCGCTCGGCGCGTGGATGGGGTCATCTACATGGTGAACCAGGACGGCGTGCCCGCGCTCTACTGGCACGAGTGGGTGGAGGCGTTCGTGGGTGAGTGGACGCAGTTGGACCCGACGTTCAACCAGCCCGTCGCGGACGCCACGCACTTCGCCTTCGGCTACGAGGGGAACGCCGAAATCACCCCCCTCATCGGCACGCTGAAGGTGACCGAGGTCAAGTAGTCCTGGCTCGCGGAAGCACGCGGGCCTCACCGGCCCGCGCCCGCCGAGGCATGGCGGATTGCCTCACAAGGTGAAGCACCGGGCCACCACGCAGGAACCTCACCGGTCCGCGCCCGCCGAGACCAATCGGGCCACCTTACGAGATGAAGCGCCGGGCCCGCCCATTCAGAGCGCGGGCCTCAAGTTCCGCGCTCGCCGTTTACGTACCCTTGGGAGTCTCCGTCAGGCGCTCTGCCAGTTCCTTCGCGTCCGTGCGAGGCCGCTCGCAAGCAAAGCCCCGGCACAAGTACGCGGCGCCCTGCCCGCCCACCGGCTCGCGCCCCTCGAACAACTCCTTGAGCAGCGAGGGCGCGGGCTTGCCCGCCTCCTTCCAGCCGAAGGCGAACGTTGGCGCATAGACATGGTTCGCCGCGCTCAAGAGCGGCGCCACCGCGTCGCGTGAGCCTGCGAACGTTACCCCCGCCGCGCCGTCCAGGAGCGAGTCCGCCGCGAGCCCCAGGTAGCCGTAGCCCATCGCATTGGCCACCAGGCCCTCGCGCATCTTCCCCACGTACTTCGCCGGAAGCTCCAGGTGCCGCTCGTTCCCCGTGAGCGCGGCCAGCGCCACCTGCGCCTCCGTCAGCGTGGACGCCCCGGACGGAAACGCGTTGTCGAACAGGCCATAGGTCGCCACCACCAGGTCCTTCTGGCCGCGTGGCGCGGTGAAGTACGCCCGCTTCTCCTCATCCCAGAACAGCTCCACCGCGCGCTTCACCAGCGCCTCGGCGGCCTCCAGGTACTTCACGTCGAACGTGGCCTGATAGAGCGCGGTGAGCCCCGAGGCCAGGTCCCCATAGTCCTCGAGGAAGCCATCGATGCGCGCCTGCCCCTCCTGGTACGAGCGCGCCAGCCGCGTCCCGTCCCACATCTTCGCCAGCACGAAGTCCGCGGCGGACACCGCGAGCTTCGTCCAGTCCGGACGCTCGAAGACACGCGCGGCCAGCGCCAGCCCGCGAATCATCAACCCGTTCCAGCCCGCCAGCAGCTTGTCATCCCGGCCCGGCTTCACCCGCTTCTCGCGCGCCTCGAACAACACCCGGCGCGCCTCCGCCAGTTCGCGCTCCACATCCTCCACCGGCAGGCCCCGCTCGCGCGCCAGCAACTCCGCCGGCACCACGACTTCCAGCACCGTGGCCCCGTGCTCGAAGTTGCCCTGGGACGTGACGCGGAAGTGACGCGTCACCAGCTCCGCGCGCGCCGGAGGCAGCACCGCCTGAAGCTCCTCCGGACGCCACACGAAGAACTTCCCCTCCTCGCCCTCGCTGTCCGCGTCCTGCGCGGCGTAGAAGGCGCCGCCCGCGTCGGTCATCTCGCGGCGCACGTACTCCACCGTCTCCTCCACCACCTTGCGCCACAGCGGCCGAGGCTCCACCTGCTGCGCCTCCGCGTACAGGTGCACGAGCTGCGCGTTGTCGTAGAGCATCTTCTCGAAGTGCGGCACCAACCACCGCGCATCCACCGAGTAGCGATGGAAGCCGCCACCGAGCTGGTCATAGATGCCCCCCAGCGCCATGCGCTCCAGCGTGAGGAACACCGCGTCCCGCAGCGGCGCGCCGCCCCCACGCCTCCAGGCGCGCAGCAGCAGGGAGAAGTTCATCGGGTTGGGGAACTTGGGCGCGCCGCCGAAGCCGCCATGCACCAGGTCCACCTGCTGCACCATGCGCTTGCCCATCGCCACCACGTCCGCCGCCGTCAACACGCCGGGCGCCGCATCAAGTCCGTACGCGGCCAGCTCGCCCAACCCCTCCTCGAACTGCTCCGCCTGCCGCTTCACTTCCTCGCGCTTGTTCTCCCACGTGTCCCGCAGCGCCATCAGCAGCCGGGGGAAGCCGGGGCGCCCGTAGCGGTCCTCGGGTGGGAAGTAGGTGCCTCCGTAGAAGGGCTTCAGGTCCGGCGTGAGGAACACCGTCAGCGGCCAGCCCCCACCCTGCCCCAACAGCTGCACCACGCCCTGGTAGATCTGGTCCAGGTCCGGCCGCTCCTCCCGGTCCACCTTGATGTTGATGAAGCCCTCGTTCATCAGCCGCGCCGTCTCGGGCGACTCGAAGGACTCGTGCGCCATCACGTGACACCAATGGCACGCGGAGTAGCCCACGGAGAGCAGGATGGGCTTGTCCTCCGCCCGCGCTCGCGCGAGCGCCTCGTCCCCCCAGGCAAACCAGTCCACGGGATTGCCGGCATGCTGGCGCAGGTACGGCGACGGCTCCTGGGCCAGACGGTTGGAGGAACCTGACGACGGAGGGTGGGAGGACATGCGGACTCCAAGCAAGGGACGGCCACGGCACGGCATACGGAGCCCGGGAAAACACGGCAAGCCCCAAGGGCACAACCCTCCACTGGAGAACGGGAGCGAGGTACGCTGGGCCCAAGACGTGAGCATGGTTTCCCCCGCCCCCGCCCCGCCCACCCCCGTCGGCCTCGGCCTCAAGACGTGTCTCACCCTGCTGGGCGTCGCCCTCGCGGTGAGAGTCGTGTTGGCGCTCGGCACCGACGTCTACTTCGACACCGCCTACTACTGGCAATGGGCCCAGCGGCTCGACTGGGGCTACTACGACCATCCGCCGCTCATCGCCTGGCTCATCGCCGCGCTCGGAATCCACGGCACCGCGTTCCTCTGCGGCACCGGCACCGTGGTCGCCGTGTGGGGACTGGCCCGGGACGTGTACCAGAGCCGTGAAGCCGCCTGGCGCGCGGCGGCCCTGTGGAGCGTGGTGCCCGGAGGCATGGTGGCCGGCGTCTGGGCCACACCGGACACCGCCCTGCTGCTGCTCTGGACGCTCGCGCTGTGGGCGCTGTGGCGCGAGCGCTGGCTCTGGGCGGGGCTCGCCTCGGGCCTCGCGGTGCTGGCCAAGTTCCCCGCGGTGCTGCTGGGCGTGGCCTTCCTCGTCACCGCGCTGAAGCACCGACGCCTGCCCCGAGGCGCCTGGGGCACCGGCGCGCTGGCCGCGCTGTTCCTCGTGCCGGTGTTGCTGTGGAACGCACGGCACGACTGGGTGGGCATCGCCTTCCAGCTCCGACATGGCCTGGAGGGACAGGGCGGGTGGAAGACGCTGGGCGAGTTCCTCGGAGGCCAGTTCGCCTTCGGCGGTCCCGTCATCTTCCCGCTCGCGCTGGTGTACGCGCTGCGAGGGCCTCGCGAGCAGTTCCTGCTGCGCATGGCGGCCCTGGTGCCCCTGTTGTTCTTCGGCTACGCGGCGTCGCGCGCGCGAGGCGAGGTCAACTGGACGACCATGGCCTACCTCTCCGTGTGCGTGGGCGTCGCGGGCATGCGGCGCCCCTGGCAGCTCGCGGCGGCGTTCTCCGGCCTCGCGGTGGTGCTCGCCGTGACGCTGCACCTGTTCTTCCCCATGCTGCGCTTCAAGCGCGATACGGCCCTGTGGCGCACGCACGGCTGGGAGGTGCTGCGCGCGCTGTCCGCACCCGAGAAGCTCTTCCCCGAAATGAAGCCAGGCGACGTCGTCGCCGTGTACGCCGGCAACTACCAGCTCGCGTCAATGATTGCCCACTACTCGGGCATCCCCGTGGGGACCGCGGGCCTGGTGCGCTTCAGCCAGTACGACGTGTGGCCCGAACCCCTCGTCCCTCCGGGAAAAGATGTGCTCTGGGTGGAAGAAGATGGGCCCCTCCCGCCGCCCGCGTTGACCAGTCATTACGAGTCAATGGAAGACCCAGCCGAGCTGGTTGGAACTTTCCAGGGCCGCCGTCTGCATTTCTTTCGGGTGTGGTGGGTGCGGGGCAAGAAGCCCTGACCCTCCCCGGAGGGCATGACAACTTCCAATCGCAGTCATCGATAACCAGGGAAACCGTCTTTACTCATTAAGCGGGGTCCCCCTCATGTCGACTGTGTCCAGTGCGGGTTCGCGCCGAGTCGCCACCGCCACCACCGCCGCGGCAGCCACGCCTCCCACCGTGCGTCAGGGCTCCAAGGGCGCGACGGTGACAACGCTGCAGAAGAAGCTGGCCGCCGCGGGCTTCAACCCGGGCCCCATCGACGGGGACTTCGGGCCGAAGACGCGCGCCGCGGTGCTGTCCTTCCAGAAGGCGAAGGGCCTGAAGCAGGACGGAATCGTCGGCCCGAAGACCTGGGGCGCGCTGAACGCGGGGGGCGTGAAGCCTCCGCCCAAGCCGCAGCCAGGGACGAAGGGCACCGCGGAGGCGTTCGTCCAGAAGGCGCTCGCGCAGAAGGGAGACCGGTATGTCTTCGGCGCGGAGACGAACCTGAACGACCCCAACCCGTCCAAGTTCGACTGCTCGGAGCTGGTGCAATGGGCCGCGCACCAGGCGGGCGTCTCCGTCCCCGACGGCACGATGAACCAGGTGCCGTACTTCAAGCAGAAGGGCACCACCATCTCCGTCGACGAGGCCCTGCGCACGCGCGGCGCGCTGCTGTACCGGCCCGGCCACGTGGCCATCAGCCTGGGCGACGGGCGCACTATTGAAGCGCGAGGCTCCGCGTACGGCGTGGGCATCTTCAACGCCAATGGCCGAGGCTGGACGTCCGGCGCGCTCATCCCCGGCCTCAAGTACGGGTGAGCCGGGGACGACGGGTGTAGAGTGCTGCCACCGGCGCTCCCATGGCGCCGGAAGTGCTCCGCATGGACCTCGCCCTCTTCCTCGTCGGTCTCGTCAAAGTCGTACTGGGCGGCCTCGTCGCCGCGCTGGGCATCTGGCTCGCGCTGCGCGGCCTGAGCCGCATCCTCGGCACCAATCCGGTGGAGGAGCTGCGCCAGGGCAACACCGCCGCCGGCATCGTCCACGCCACCAGCCTCGTGTCGCTGGGCATGCTCGTGCAACACGCGGTGCAGGCCACCTCCGACGCGGTGGACCTCACCGTGCGCACCCAGCCCTTCCATCCGATGATGGCGGGCAAGCTGCTCGCGGTGGCCGCGTTGCACGTGGGCCTGTCGCTGGGAGTCGGCGTCGCGGTGCTCGCGCTGGGCATCCTCCTGTTTGACAGGATGACACCCGGCATCGATGAGCTGGCGGAGGTGCGCAAGGGCAACATCGCCGCCGCGCTCATCCTCTCCGCCATCCTCCTCGTCCTCGCGCTGCTGACGGCGCCAGGGCTCCAGGCGGCCCTCAACGGGCTCATCCCCTTCCCCCAGCTTCCCGAGGGGACGATGGTCGCTCCCGGATAGCGGGAGGGCGTTCGTCGAGCCCATGTCCACCAGCTCCGGCATGAAGATGGCCTTCAAGCTACTCCTCGCCCTGCTCGGCGTGGGGAGCTGCCTGTGCTGCTGTGGCCTGGGGATGATGGGCCAATTGGCGGACATGAACGTGCGCTCGAACGTGCCTGTCCCGCCCGTGGGCGAGGGCGCGGTGGAGCTGGGCACCGTGCTGATTCCCGCCGACACGTCGCTGTCGCGCGCGCGCACGTATGACTGGAACGCGGAGAGCATCCATCCCCCGGGGAACCGGCTGACGTACGGCCTGGGCGACACGCTGGACGCGTGGCTGGAGGACCAGCACAAGGTCTTCGGGCGCAGGCTTCGCTACCGCTCCCTCGGCGGTGAGCGCTTCACGTATCAGCCTCCACGCGGCTGCTCGGCCGACATGCGGTGCATCTACGAGGAGCTGATCCGCAGCAACGAGGGGCCGGTGAAGGCGCTGGGCGAGCGCTTCGTTGCGTCCGTGCGCGAGCGGAACCTGGACTCCGCGCAGGCCGCGCAGCTCATCCTCAACTTCGTGCAGCGCATCCAGTACGAGCTGCCCCTGGACGAGCCCTTCGGCATCATCCCCCCCGCGCTGGTGCCCGCGCGCAACAAGGGCGACTGCGACTCCAAGGCGGTGCTCGCGGTGATGCTGCTGCGGCAGGTGGGCATCGACGCGGTGATTCTCTACTCGGACCCGCTGGCCCACGCGGCGGTGGGCGTGGGCCTGCCGGGCACGGGCACCCGCATGCGTCACGGTGGGCGCACCTACCAGTACGCGGAAGTCACGGCCGAGGGCTGGCCGGTGGGCATGATTCCGCCCAAGTACGACAAGCCCCGGCTGTGGCGGGTGATGGCGCTGGAGTCCAGCACCTCCGGCTAGCGCGCCTCTACGGCGGACGCGGCGAGCACCTCGCGCAGATACCGCTCGTACGCCTCCTTCATCGGAAGCTCCGAGTCCACCCCGAGCCGGCGGCGCGTCGTCAGGTGGCGTGAGCCATCGCGAGGGTCCACGCCTTCCTTCGTGTAGTGCTCCCAGCGGATGGCCGAGCCCCGGCGCTGCCAGAGCGCCAGCTCGTTGAAGTTGATGCCCCGCTGGAAGAGCAGCTCGTGCTTGAAGGACACCGGACGCCCGTCCAGCTCGCGCGTGGCCTGCGCCGCGCTCAGCCCCTCCTTGCGCAGCGTCCAGTAACACCAGCCGCGCAGCGAGCACCGCGTGCCATCCGCCTGTCGCCACGCGAAGTAGTCCAGCACCGAGCGCTCATCCGCGCCCAGCCACACGCGCCCGTCGAACACGGCCGGAACGCCCAGCGCGTGCGTGAAGGTGGCACTCGCGAGGCCCGCGGACAGCGACACCAGCTTCTCCACCTCGCGGTCGTACAGCGACCAGTCCGGCCGGAAGAGCACGGAGATTTCGTCGCTCTGCGTGTACGCGTACGCGCCCTGGAGCTCCTCCAGCAACGCGCTGGCCGTGCGGACCATCAGCCGGTGGAAGAGCGGGTCGAAGGGCTTCTCGAAGCGCTCCTGCGTGAAGCGGGAGAAACCACGCCCATCCACGCGCACCACCGCCCACGCTCCGGGCAGGAGGCGCAGGTCATGGAACATCTCGCCTCGTCGCATCCGCTGGGCCAGCTCATCCGGGTCCCACATCTCGCTCCTCCTTCCAGTCCTCGACGATGAAGCCGCCGTCGGCGGCCCACTTCACGTGGTACAGCGAATCGAAACCTTCCTCGGTGCTCGGCCGCCGCAGGCACTTCACCGTGGCGTACAGCGCCACCTCCGGCACCCTGGCACGGCCCTCTCGCTTCGCGTTCCGTGCCAGGCAGTCCGCGAGCCGCGACTCGAAATAGAAACCGAGAACTCGCGCACCCTGCTCGTGCCCCAGGGCGATGAGCGGCGCGCGCTGCTCCAACGTGGGGTGCGTATTGTCCACCACGACGGAGCGCCCCGCGCTCAGCGCCTCGACGACGAGCCCGCGCTGCCGGGCCTCCTTGCGCCGCGCATGCGGCCACAGGTCCTTGCTCACCAGCACGTGCGTATCCGCGAAGCGGCGCTGGAAGAAGCGGCTCTTGCCGGAGGCCTGTAACCCGATGAAGAGGATGAGTTCCATGATGGAGCCCCTCCCGACGCGACGCCCGAGCCTCGGCTGACGCTCGGCGCGCGGGCTCCGGTGAGGGCGACCTCCGAGAGCACGGCACCTCTAGCGCGCACGTCTACCCGACGCTCCGCGCGCTGTGTGGCTTTGCACAGCCCACACGCCCGCCACCCCGATTGTGTTGATTTGGCTCGATTATCCGGATTAACAATTAAGTCTCGAATTACACAAATTCAAGAGCTGTCGTAATCCGCCGCTCGGACTGGAGCAGCAGGCGGCGGGAGCAGCACGAAGCGCAACCCGAACAGGAGACACCGAATGGAAACCCCCTTCTCGTCGTATGCGGGACGCTGGCGTCGGCTCTCTGTCATGGCCCTGGGCTGGGGCCTCCTCGCACCGCTGCCGGTGCTCGCGGCGTCGAAGCAGCCGTCACGCGCGGGAGTCGAGCGTGGCGCGGCGCTTCCCGCACGCATCGTCGACACGCTGGCCGCGAGCGCGGCGCGGCCCGCCACGGGCCTCGCGGCCTCTGTGAGCGGACGTCACGCGCTCGTCACGGGAACAGGCCGCGTCTTCCACCGCACGGACAACATCATCCATGCGCTGAGGACGCTGGCGGTCCCCAAGACGCAGCTGCAGTTGCACGTCTGGGAGGAGGAAGGCGCGGACGGACAGCGCCAGGACTTCTTCGCCTACAGCCGGGGCGGCACGGAATTGGTGGGCCGCGCGCAGCCCACGACGTACCAGGTCCGCCTGGAGCATGCGCGCTTCGACCCGCTGCGCGAGGCGGTGCCGCTGGTGGCGGGCCTGCTGGCCGCGGACGCGGAGAACACGCTGTCGCTCGTGCAGCTCCAGGCGACGCCACTGCCGGAGCTGCGTGAGGCCCTGGAGCGAGAGGGCGGCAAGGTGCTGCGCTTCCTCACGGACCACACGTTCCTGGTGGAGATGAGCGCGGACACCCGCAAGCGCGTGACGGAGCTGCCCTTCGTGCGCTGGGTGGGGCCGTACCATCCCGAGTACCGCGTGGAAGGCGTGCTGCGCGATGCCCTGACGGGGCGCGCGGCGCGACTGGAGCCGCAGCGCTACTCCATCATGGTGGGCGAGCGCGGCGCGATGCGGCAGGGAGAAGTCGCGGAAGCGGTGCGCAAGCTGGGCGGCACGGTGGAGCTCATCGAGGCGGGAGGCCTGCGCCTGGAGGCCACGCTCACCCAGCCCCAGCTCGAGCGGCTGGTGCGCTCCAATGCGGTGCAATACATCGACCGCTGGGGTGGGCCGGGTGAAGTGGACATGAACAACGTGCGCGAGGTGGGCGGCGCCAACCACATCGAGAAGTACGAGGCCTGGACGGGCCAGGGCGTGCGCGGGGAAATCTTCGACACCGAGCTGCGCACGACCCACCAGGAGTGGGCCACTCCCCCCCTCATCCACAGCACGTCCAGCGCCGGCAGCGCGCACGGCACGAGCTGCTACAGCATCAACTTCGCCAGGGGCGTGGACGCCAACGCACGGGGCCTGTTGCCCGACGGTCAGGGCATCTTCTTCCTCTACAGCCAGTCCACGCAGTTCGGCGGCACCAAGTCCCGCTACGACATCAACCGCGAGCTGACGGACCCGGCCGGCCCGTACCGCGCCGTGTTCCAGACGTCGAGCGTGGGCAGCGCGCTGGGCACCGCGTACACCACCATCTCCGCCGAGGTGGACGACTACCTGTTCAAGCAACCCATCCTGAGCACGCAGTCGCAGAGCAACTCCGGCACGCGCAACTCGCGGCCCCAGGCGTGGGCGAAGAACATCGTCTCCGTGGGCGGCTTCTACCACAACGACAACGCCAGCCCCGGCGATGACCGGTGGAACGGCGGCGCCAGCATCGGCCCCGCTGCCGACGGTCGCATCAAGCCGGACCTCTCGTTCTTCTATGACGCGGTCCGCTCGGCCACCAACACGAGCAACAGCTCGTACTCCAACTTCAGCGGCACCAGCGCGGCCACCCCGCAGACGTCGGGCCACTTCGGACTCCTGTTCCAGATGTGGCACGAGGGCGTGTGGGCCGGCTTCGGTGGCGGGACGGATGTCTTCGACAGTCGCCCGAAGATGGCCACCGCCAAGGCGCTGATGATCAACCTGGCATCCCGCTACGAGTGGACCCTGGGTGGCACCAACGCCGACCTGACGCGCGTGCGCCAGGGTTGGGGCCATGCGGACCTGGAGCGCCTGTACACGCGCGCCGCGCAGACCAGCATCATCAACGAGACGGACAACCTCCTGCCCCTGGGCATCAACACCTACTCGGTCGCCGTGCCCCAGGGTGAGAAGGAGTTCAACGTCACCCTCGTCTACACGGACCCGGCGGGCACCGTGGGCGCCGCGCAGGCGCGCATCAATGACCTGTCGGTGCGCGTGACGTCGCCGTCGGGCGTCATCTACTGGGGCAACAACGGGCTGTCCGCGGGCAACGTCTCCACGCCCGGCGGCGTGTCCAACACGGTGGACACCGTGGAGAACGTCTTCGTCCGTGAGCCCGAGGAGGGCACCTGGACGGTGGAAGTGCTGGGCGACCAGATTGTCCAGGACACGAACCTGTCGACGCGCGCCATCGACGCCTTGTACGCGCTCGTGGTGAGCGGCGGCCTCATCCAGCCGTAGTCGTCCCCCGACGTCGGGTGGGCCGGTGTTCCCTCGCGGGGCACCGGCCCGCCCACCGCGCGACACGGCTCCATCCGAGACACTGGCCGTCGTCGCGCCCGGATGGCATGACAGGGCCCCATGGCCCGTGACGTCTCCTTCTTCGACCAGCTCGGCTCACTGCTCGCCCGCGAGCGCGAGGCCGAGAAAGCCCGCCTGGCCACCCTCGCCGAGGGCCTGTCCCTCCATGAGCGCGAGGAGCAGGGCCTGTCCGTCCTGGACCTGGAGACCGTCGAGGAGGAGGTCGGCCTGGGCGGCCGCGTCCTGCTCACGCTGGCCCGGGCCGATCGCGCGAGACTGCCCTCCCGGCTCCACAACGGCGACCTCGTGGCCGTGTTCCCCCGCCGCGCCGAGGTGAGCGAGCCCGCGAAGGCCCTCATCTCGCGCGCCAGCGCCACGCGCCTCCAGCTCGCCTTCGACCGCTCGCCTCCGCCGTATGTCCACGAGGGCCTGCTGCGGCTGGACGTCGTCCCCAACGACATCACCTACGAGCGGATGCGCAACGGCCTCCAGCTCGTGAAGGCGATGGACAAGGGCCTGGAGCGCCGCAAGCGCGAGGTCCTCCTGGGCAACGAGCCCCCGCGCGGCGACACGCCCCGCCCCTTCGAGGCCGGCCGGCCCCTCAACCCGGAGCAACTGGACGCGGTGGGCCGCGCGCTCGCCGCCGAGGACTTCTTCCTGGTTCACGGCCCGCCGGGCACCGGCAAGTCCACCGTGCTGGCGGAGGTCGCCGCGCAAGCCGTGGCCCGGGGCCAGCGCCTCCTGTGCACCGCCGCCAGCAACGCCGCCGTGGACCACCTCTTGGACCTGTGCCTGGCCCAGGGCCTGCGAGCGATTCGCGTGGGCCACCCCGCCCGCGTCGCCGCCCGGCTCCAGGAACACACGCTGGACATCGTCGTGGAGGAGCACCCCGACCGCATCATCTCCAGGGACCTCTTCGACGAGGCGTTTTCCCTGCTGGGCTACGCGCGGCGCCAGCGCACCCAGGGCCGCAGCCGCGAGCGCTTCTCCAACGCGCGCTCGTCCACGACGGAGGCCAAGGCGATGCTCGACGAGGCCCGCGCGCTGGAGCGCAAGGCGGTGCGCTCCGTGCTGGCCAACGCGGACGTCGTCTGCGTCACGCTCGCGAGCCTCGAGTCGAGCGTGCTCTCCGGCGAGAAGTTCGACCTGGCGCTGCTCGACGAGGCCACCCAGGCCACCGAGCCGCTCGCGCTCCTGGGCTTCCTGCGCGCGCCCATCGTCATCCTCGCCGGAGACCCGCAGCAGCTGCCCCCTACCGTGCTCTCCCAGGAGGCCGCCCGCGCGGGCCTCGCGGTGAGCCTCTTCGAGCGGCTGCTCGCGGACCACGGCGACGGCGTCAAGCGCATGCTCCGCGAGCAGTACCGGATGAACACGCGCATCATGGACTTCCCCTCCCGCGAGATGTACGGCGGCGAGCTGCGCGCCCACCCCTCCGTCGCGGACCGCACGCTCGCGGACGTCCTGCCTCCCGACACGCAACTGGACGCCCCGCCCGTCCTCTTCCTCGACACCGCGGGCAAGGGCTTCGATGAAGAGGTGGAGCCCACCACCCGCAGCCTCTTCAACACGGGCGAGGCGGACCTGGTGGAGGCTCGCGCCCGCGCGCTGCTCGCGGCCGGCCTGTCCCAACGGGAGCTCGCGGTGATTACCCCCTACAGCGCCCAGGCCCACCGCCTGCGCGAGCGCCTGGAGTCCTTCGCCCCCGACGTCGAGGTGGACACGGTGGACGCGTTCCAGGGCCGGGAGAAGGACGCCATCCTCGTCTCCCTCACCCGCTCCAACAGCGAGGGACAGGTGGGCTTCCTCAACGACTTGCGCCGGATGAACGTCGCCCTCACCCGCGCTCGCCGACACCTCTTCGTCGTGGGCGACTCCGCCACCCTCAGCGCGCATCCCTTCTACGCACGCTTTATCGAAGGGACTCAAACGACCGGGGGCTACCGCTCCGCCTGGGAGTGGCCGGACGCCCTCTGAAACATCCAATCCCTCTCAGTGATACAGGTCTCGCCTGACCCAGCCCTGGGGTACTACGCAAGGACTGTCAGGGTCATGATCCAAAATTTGTCGCCTGGGCGAACCAAATTTGTCACCTGACCCTCTCCATGCGGGGTGCAGTGCCCGGATATCGAGCATTTGGCTCCAAACCCGCTGTCGGGCACGAGACGTGCTTGTGCCCCAGGGTGGGGAGGAACCGCCACATGTCTCAGCGGCCGAATGTCACGAAGGAAAACGACGTCTGGGTACTCCGTATCGAGAAGGAGAACGGGAGGGTCCAGGAGTATCGCTGTGCGACGGAGAATCAGGCGCGGCAGCTCGCGCTGGTGATGTCCAAGCCCGATACCGGGGCGCCGCCACGGCCTCCCTCGCCGCCGCGCTAGAGACAGGACACGCGCTGGGGTAAGCCACGGGGAGGAGCCGCCCGTGTCCACCTCGCTCGAATCCCGCTTCGTCGACGCCCAGGGTCTGCGCCTTCACGTGCGCTGGCGCCCGGGCGCCGACACAGCGCCCGCCGTGCTGTTCCTCCACGGCTGGCTGGACCACTCCCACAGCTTCGATGGCGTCATCGAGCACGTGCCCGCCCATTGGCGACTGGCGCTGCTCGACTTCCGGGGCATGGGACAGAGCGCGCACGCGCCGCCCGAGGCCCACTACCAGTCCGGTGACCACCTCCTGGACATGGAGGCCGCACTGGATGGGCTGGGGCTGGGCAAGGCGCACCTGGTGGGCCACTCGCTGGGCGGCATCATCGCGCTGACGTACGCGGCCGTGCGGCCGGAGCGGGTGCTCGGCCTGTCGCTCATCGAAAGCATGGGCCCCACCGGCGGCCCGCCCGAAGTCGCGGTGGAGCGGCTGCGAGGTTTCCTGAATGACTCGCGCCGGCCCCCGAATCGCAAGCGCTACCCTGATGTGGCGTCCGCGGCTGCTCGCCTGCGCGAGAACAACCCTTCCTTGCCGGAGGCCGCCGCCTTGCATCTGGCCGAGCACGGCACCGAGCCGTACGAAGGGGGGGTGGCCTTCACGTTCGATTCACGACACCGTCGCCGCTTCGCGCAAGGGTACGACGAAGCACAGTGGCTCGCGCTCCAGGCCGCGCTCACCTGCCCGGTGCAGCTCATCCGGGGCCAGGAGGGCCTGTGGCCCAACGCTCCGAAGTTGGATCGCCGGGTTCTGGCCCTGCGCACCCTCGTGGCGCCCCCTCAAATGATTCCGGGGGGACATCACGTGCATATGGAGCAGCCCGCCGAAGTCGCCCGCGCACTGGCCGACTTCATCCGCTGAAGAGGCCCGCACCGGTCAGAACCCCTGGAAAACTCTTTCACCTTCCAGGGTAACTCCGTTCCCTCCACGGCCCTCTCCGGCGACTGCGCATCTCAACCCCTTGAATTCAGGACACCACCCTAGGTCCCACGGGTTGGTATGCGAATTGGAGAGGGGGAAGTCGGCGGATCACGCACCGGACCCAGACGGGTGCGTGTGGGGAGAAGGGTGAGGAGCGGACAATGGGGATGGGGTTGAGGGGGCGAGTCCTCGCGTTGGCGGTGCTCGTCGCCACCGGACTGGTCGGCTGCCACGAGGGTGATGAGACCCGCGCGGTGCATGCGACAGCGGTGGTGGACATGGACGTGCTCGACTTCGGGGAGGTGCCGGTGGGCGAGTGGCGGGAGCGCGAGGTGCGCATCCGCAATGTCGGCTATGTGCCCTTCTTCGCCATCGAGGCACTGGCCATTGTCGGCAACCCCTCTTACGAGGTGGAGCTGGCGGAAGGTGGCGGCCGGGTGATGCCGGGCGAATCCCATCTGGTGCGCGTGCGCTTCCATCCGCTCGGCGAGGGCGTGACGGAAGAGACGGTGTACGTCTCCACCGACGCCAACCAGGGCGCGCAGGCGCAAGTGCGCGTCACGGGCCTGGGCACGCCCACGCAAATCATCATCGACCCGCCGGTGCTCGACTACGAGACGCTGGAGGTGGACAGCGAGCGCAACCTGGAGGTCACCATCACCAACCCGGTGGACCTGCCGCTGACGCTGGCGGTGCGCGGCGACTGGCCGGACCCCTTCACGCCGGACACCATCACCATTCCTCCCCTGTCCTCGCGCAAGGTGAGCACGCAGTACCTGCCGCGTGCGCTGGGCGCCATGGACGCGCGACTGGAGGTGCGCTCGTGCGAGACGTGTACCGCGTCGGTGGTGGACCTCAAGGGCCACTCGGTGGCCACGGCCTTCGTGTTCGACCCGGCGCCGGTGCCGTTCGACTTGATTCCGGTGCATGAGCGCACGCAGTCCTTCACGCGGGCGCGCAACATCACCTGGCGGCCAGTGACCATCGCCCAGCTCGTCACCAGCGACCACGCCTTCGTGCCGCTCTCCAAGCCGGAGGGCTCCACGGTGGCGCCGGGCGAGGTGGTGGAGCTGAAGATGGAGTTCGCCGCGCGCTTCTCCGGCCCCAACGTGGGCGACCTCAAGGTGCACTACGCCTCCGACAAGCCTCGGCGGTCGGAGGTCATCCTGGATGCGCGAGGCGGCCGTCCCACCCTGGCGGTGACGCCGGTGGCGCTGGACTTCGGAGAGCTGCCGGTGGGCGGCAAGGTGGAGCGGGTCATCCGCATCTCCAACGCGGGCACCAACGGCTCGCTGCGCTTCGTGGGCGTGACGGCGGATGGCGCCAGCACCCAGTTCAGCGTGGACGTGCCCACGCGCGGCACGCAGCGCTATCCGTGGACGGCGGGCGCGTGGCCCGCGTTCGAATCCGGCGGTCTGGAAATCGCGCCGGGCAACGACGCGCTGGAGCTGAAGGTCTACTTCGAGCCGACGTCGGAAGGCAGCTTCCAGGCGCGGCTGAGCGTGCGCTCCGACGACGTGTTCAACCCGGAGCGCGAGGTCATCCTGACGGGTCGGGCGCGCACCAGCGGACCGTGCGTGTACGAGCTGCGGCCCCAGCCGGTGATGGACTTTGGCAACGTGGTGCCGGGCCGAGGCGCGGTGCTGGGCTTCTACTTCCGCAACCCGGGCCGCGCGGAGTGCGCGGTGAAGGACGTGCACCTCTCCAACGACGCGAATGGCGCCTTCTTCATGCCGGGCGGCAAGCTCACCGGTGGCGTCGTGCTCTACGACACGGCCTTCAGCGCCATGGTGGCCTTCCGGCCCTCGGCCGAGGGTGAGTACACGGGCGAACTGAAGCTGACGGTGAACAACCCGGCGGCGCCCACCGTGACGTTGCCCCTCAAGGGCGTGTCGAAGGCGAGCTGCCTCGTCGCCACGCCCGCCTACGTGGACTTCGGCCCCATCCGCTACGACTGCGCCGCGGCGCCGCGCAAGACGTACATCGCCAACCGGTGCAGCGAGCCTGTCACCGTCACGGGCGCCGACATCGGCAATGGCACCAGCACCCAGTTCTCCCTGCTGACGCCCATCACCCAGCCGCGCACGCTGCTGGCCGGCGAGGGCTTCGAGCTGGAGGTGGACTACGCGCGCAACGTGCTGGGTCAGCACTACACGCCCATGTACCTGCGCGCCGCGAACGAAGCCGCGCCCTTCCTGGTGCCGCTGATTGGCGAGACGAACCACGAGGGCATCCAGGTGGACCGCTACACGCAGGGCACCGACAGCCAGCTCGACGTGCTCTTCGTGGTCTCCAACACGACGACCATGGACCCGTACCAAGAGCGCCTGAAGTCGGCGATTCCCGGCTGGCTGGACTACGCGCGGCAGCAGAACGTGGACGTGCGCGTGGGTGTCACCAGCACGGGCCTCGTGCAGCGCGGGCCACAGTGTGGGGGTGGCGCCAACGGCGGCGAGGCGGGCCGGTTGTTCCCGGTGGACGGCAACCGCGCGCGGGTGCTCTCCAGCAACAGCCCCAACGCGGCGGCGGGGCTCCAGTCCAACATCGACGTGGGCCTGTGCCACAACCTGGTGCAGGGCCTGGAGACGATGCGCCAGGCGCTCTCCGCGCCCCTGTCCGAGCAGACGGACGACCCGCGCACCGCGCAGCCCAACGACGGCAACTGGGGCTTCACGCGGCCAGCGGCGAGAATGGCGGTGGTGGTGCTGGCGGACGAGGACGACAACTCGGGCTTCGTGCCGGACAGCTACATCCAGTTCCTCCAGACGTTGAAGGGCACGGGCATGTCACACCGCAGCCAGCTCTACGCGCTGGTGCCCACCGACAGCCGCTGCACCACGGCGGGCAGTGACGCGGACCGCTTCGTGGCGGTGGCGCGTGGCACGGGCGGACGGGCGGAGTCCATCTGCGAGGGCGACTACCGCCCCCTGCTGGACTCGGTCATCCAGCGCGCGGGGGACCTGCAGGCGGACTTCCCGCTGACGGCGGAGCCCGCGGGAGCCGCGGAGATGACAGTGCGCGTGCAGGGCCAGTCGGTGCCGGAGGCCCAGTGGTCGTATGACGAGGATGCGAACGCCATCGTCTTCGGAGGCGCGGCGGTGCCGAGGCCCGGACAGACGGTGGAGGTGCGCTACCGCAGCGTGTGCAAGGTACCGCCCGCCGCTCCCTGAGGTATGGCGCCCCGCATCCGTCTGGATGCGGGGCGCTGTCGTCGCGGGGAAATGACGCGGCGCGGGCTTCCGCACGTGGCCCCGGCACGGCTATCCTGGCGCGGACGTGGAGACATTCGGCCGCTACGAGCTGTTGCGGAAAATCGCCATCGGCGGGATGGGCGCCGTCTATCTCGCGCGGCAGAAGGGGCCGGTGGGCTTCCAGAAGCTGCTGGTGGTGAAGCGGCTGTTGCCCCACCTGTCCGAGGACGACGAGTTCATCGAGATGTTCCTCGACGAGGGGCGCATCGCCGCGCACCTCAACCACCCGAACATCGCCCAGATTTACGACTTGGGTGACGTGGACGGGCAGTACTTCATCGCCATGGAGTACGTGCATGGCGAAGCGGTGGGGCCCCTGGGACTCAGGGCC
The DNA here is from genome assembly GCF_013336625.1 of Myxococcus sp. CA033. NCBI lineage: Bacteria > Pseudomonadati > Myxococcota > Myxococcia > Myxococcales > Myxococcaceae > Myxococcus > Myxococcus sp. CA033. The sequence continues at coordinate 1,492,068 of NZ_JABUMU010000001.1, forward strand.
CAGCAGCGCAAGCTGTCGATTCCGCTGGCCCTTAAGTGCCGCATCATCGCGGACGCGGCGGCGGGGTTGGATGCGGCGCACAACGCGCGCAGCCCGTCGGGCCGCAAGCTGGCGTTGATCCACCGGGACGTGTCTCCGCAGAACGTGCTCGTCGGCTACAACGGCGGCGTCAAGATCATCGACTTCGGGGTGGCGAAGGCGTCCGGGAAGTTCTCCCAGACGGTGGTCGGCACCATCAAGGGCAAGCACGCGTACATGTCCCCGGAGCAGGCGCGGGGCGAGCCGCTGGACCATCGCTCCGACATCTTCGGGCTGGGGACGGTGTTCTACGAGCTGTTGACGCACCAGCGGCTGTTCAAGCGCGACACGGAGATCGCCACGCTCAAGGCGGTGGTGGGGACGAAGATTGTTCCCCCGTCGGAGCTGTCGTCGGACATCCCCAAGGAGCTGGACGCGATTGTGCTCAAGGCGCTGGCGCGCAAGCGCGACGAGCGCTTCGCGTCGGCCGGTGAGGTCCAGCTCGCGTTGGATGAGTTCCTCGTGCAGCACAAACTGCACGCGACGCCGGCGCACCTCGCGGCCTTCATGCAGGACACGTATTCGGAGGAGCTGGAGGAGGAGCGGCTCGCCGCCGAGCCCACCGTCATCCACTACGACCCGCGCATCGCCGCACGGCAGCAGGCCGCGGCGGCGGCAGCGGCGGCGGGTGACACGGGCAACCATGCGCAGAAGGCCGCGCCGCGTGCGGCGCAAGTGCCTCCGCGCAAGCCGGGGAGCTCATCGCCCTCCGCGCCGGCCTTGCCGTCGAAGCCTCAGGGGAGCGTGTCCTCGTCGTCGACCTCGCCCATGGGGCCTCGACGCGCGGGGGCGGTTTCCTCGACGACCGCCGCGCCTGTTCCGCGAAGCCAGGGCACCAGTGGCGGCTCGCCGGCTCCGGTTGCTCCGGCCAGGGGCGGCACGGGCTCCGGCAAGGCGCCCTCGCCTCCTCCCGGCCGAACGGGTTCCGCGCCCAAGCGCGTGCCGACCCGCCCAGACCCTCAGGGTGAGCCTGAAGACTCGTAGCCAGCGGCGGGTGAGTCCGGGCCCGGGGTGAACGCCGGACCCGTCTGAGACACCCACTTGCTTCGACCCATCGGGACACGGGAAGCCCGTGCCCGAGGGTTCCACTCACCCGCTCAGCGGTTCTTGCCGTCGAACTGCATCGTCTTCACGTCGCCCAGGTCGACTCCGTCCAGGCAACGCACGTTGATGGCCGCCATCTCCGAGCCGTCCGGGCCCACGCCGCGCGCGAAGGAGCGCACGCCACACTTCGAGCAGAAGACGTGGTGGATGACCTTCTTGTTGAACTGGTAGTCCGTGAGGGCCGCCTCCCCGGAGCGCAGCGTGAACTGCGCAATCGGGGTGAAGCTCAGCATGGAGCCCGTCTTCTGACAGATGGAACAGTTACACGTCACCGCGGGCTGGGAGAGGTCCAGCTTCACCTCGTACCGAACCTGCCCACAGTGACAGCCGCCTTCGTAGCTCTTGAGGTCGCTCATGCGCGGCATCCTGCACCGCCTCCCCGGAGCCACCCACGCGAAATCGCGCGCCGCGCCGCGCCAAACGCGAGCCGCGAAACGACTCCTTCACGTGCCGTGCGGCCGTCCGTGAAACGGCCTGCTACAGGCTCGCGAGCGCCACGCGGTACAGCGCGCGGTAGCCCATGCGCGGCGCGGGCTCGAAGCGCTCCGCGTTGAAGATGTCCTTCAACAGCGACACCCCGTCCGGCGAGGACTGCAAGGCCAGGAGCGACGACTCCAGCGCCGTCACCAACTGCGGCTGAAGCCCCATGGCCACCGGCACCCCGTCATTGGGCGCCTCGTCCGTGTAGGCGATGAGCTCGAAGCGGCGCCCCGCGCCCGCCCCCAGCACATCCTCCACGCCCGTGCCGTACGTCAGCCCCGTGGAAGACGGAGGGCAGAAGACGCTCGTCACGTCCGCCTTGCCGTCCAGCACCGACTCCAGCGCGCCCCGGTAGGAGCCCGTGAAGTGCTGCGCGAAGAAGGCCCGCGCGGGCTCCAAACCCTGCGCCTTCAGGTAGGCCGTGGGCAGCAGGTAGCCCGCCACCGAATCCCGGTCCACCCACGCCGCCGTGGTGCCCTTGAGGCGCTCCACCGTCAGCCCCGCCCCCGCCCGGCACACCAGCGCCGAACGGTAGGAGGACATGCCCCGGCGCACCCCGCGCACCACCACCCGCACCCCCATGGCCTCCATCCGCGCGCACACGAACGGAGGCGCCCAGGCCGCGTCCGCGCGCCCGGAGAGCAAATCCTTGGCGAGCGTCTCGTAGCTGGACGCGACGCTCACCTCCACCAGCTTGCCCAGCGCCCTCTGGAGAAAGGCCGCCAGCCGGTCCGCGCGCTCTCGCGCCGTCTCGTTGCCCAGGGACGGCGGCAGACCGAAACGGAAGGAGTGCCTGGAGGTGGAAGGGACTTGAAGGGTCATTCTGCCCCCTGATTACCCCTCCCTGCCCAGTCGCGCCACTTCGTCGTCAGCAAGACCGAACGTCGCCTGGAGCATGTCCAGGATGCGCTGCTCCGGCAGGCTGGGCTCGCCCCCCGCGTGGGCGATTTTCGTGGCCAGCCGGAACGCCTTCACCCGCTGGGTGTGCGTCGTCAGGCCGTGCGCCAGGACGTGGAGTCGCTGGGGCAGCCCCTCGGCGGACAGCGCCGCCACCGACTCGCTCACGAAGTTCTGCGCGCGCTCCGGGCTGACGTTCTCGAAGAGGGGGTCCGCCGCGAAGCTCTCCACCAGCGCCCGGGCCTCGGCCTCCTTCAGCCGCCCGTCCGCCGCGCTCACCAGCACCATGACCTCCGCGTACAGCCGCTCCAGCGGCTCTCCCAGGGCCTCCGCCAGGCTGCCGCCGTTCTCGATGACATCGATGATTTGAGCGACCTCGTCCTCGGAGATGCCCAGCGCGGCCTGGAACGTCTTGAGCAGCCCCAGCTCCGTGCGGGTCGCCCGCTGGTCCGCCAGCGCCACCGCCGCCGCCAGGCCGAAGGCCAGCATCCGGTTCTTGTGGTCCGGAAGCCTGCGCCTGAGCGACGCGAGCACGTCCTCCAGGTTGCGCGCCTCGGACAGCCGCGCGGCGCTGGTCTCCACCAGCGCGTTGAGCTCCTCGGGACGCGTGCCCTCGAACTCCGGCCGCTCCAGCACGCGGCTGAGCAACGTCTGCATCTCCCGCTGAGACACACGGCCGTCGGCCATCGCCGCCAGCAACATCGCCTCCACCAGCGCGGCGTTACGTTCCTTGCGCGCGCTCACTGCCTGCTCTCGAGCCATGGACTGGCTCCCCCTTGCGTGTCCTGCGTGTCTTGAGTGGGCGCCGCCGCGACTTCCGCCTCGCTCGCGTTCAGCGGGTCGGGGTTGAGCGCCCGGTCCAGCAGGTGCGACGGCCGCACGTTGGCCATCGCGTTGAGAAGGCTCTGCCGGACGTTGGGAATCTCCTTGCCCAGGTCCTCCACCAGCCGCTGCATCCGCTTGCGCTGGAGGTTCTCCTGCGTGCCGCACAAATCGCAGGGGATGATGGGGAAGGCCTTCAGCTCCGCGAACTTCGCGATGTCCTTCTCCGGCGCGTAGCACAGCGGCCGGATGACCACGTTGCGCCCATCATCGCTCTTGAGCAAGGGCGGCATCGCCTTGATGGAGCCGGCGAAGAACATGTTGAGCAACAGCGTGTGGATGAGGTCGTCGCGGTGGTGGCCCAGGGCAATCTTGGTGCAGCCCAGCTCCACCGCCGCCGTGTAGAGGATGCCCCGCCGCATGCGCGAGCAGACCGAGCACTGCGTCTTGCCGGGGGGCGTCTTCTCCAGGACGATGCTGTACGTGTCCTCCTTGAGGAGCTTGTACGCGTAGCCCTCTCGCTGGAAGTACTCCTCCAGGATGTGCCCCGGAAAACCGGGATGTCCCTGGTCCAGGTTCACCGCGAGCAGGTCGAACTTCACCGGCGCGCGGCGCTGCAGCTCCCTGAGCAGGTAGAGCATGGTGTAGGAGTCCTTGCCTCCGGACACACCCACCATGATGCGGTCCCCGTCCTCGATGAGGCGGTGGTCCGCGATGGCCCGGCCCATGTGGCCAAGCAGACTCTTTTCCAGGCGCTGGACGTCATTCATCGGCGTGGCCATCCTAGCGGCGGCCCGGGAAAAAACACGTCATTCAGGCGGTCCGGTCCGCTAGCCTGCTCAGCTCGATGCCTACCTACCCGCAGGGTGACGTGGACGTGGTGGATTCCGCCGGGGCCCAGAGCGCCCTCCAGAAGCTGGAGGCGGCCCGCGAGCTGGCCGTGGACCTGGAGGCCGACTCCATGCACGCCTTCCGCGCCCGGCTGTGCTTCCTCCAGGTCGCCACCGACGACGACGTCTTCCTCTTCGACACGCTCCAGCCCGGCGTGGAGGCCCGGCTGCTCGCCCCGCTGCTGGCCGACCCGGAACGCACCAAGTACTTCCATGCCGCCCAGGGCGACCTGCAGTTCCTGGCCGAGGGCGGGGTGCGGGTGCGGGGCCTGTTCGACACGCACCGCGCCGCCACCCTGCTGGGCTGGCCCAAGGTGGGACTGGCGGACGTGGCCCGGGAGAAGCTGGGCGTGGAGCTGCCGAAGGAGCATCAGCAGTCCGACTTCTCGCTGCGCCCCCTGCCCCCGGGCATGCACACCTACATCGCCAACGACGTGCGCTACCTGTGCGAGCTGGGCCGGCAGGTGCGCGAGTCATGCCGCGAGGCGGGCATCCTGGAAGAAGTGGTGCTGGACTGCGACCGGCTCTGTGACGAGGCCGTGGCCCGGCCCGACGTGGGCGCGGACTTCAAGCCCAAGCTGCCGCGCTCCGGGCTGTCCCCCACGCAGCTGACGCTGGCGAACGCGATTGCCCATGCGCTGCACCGCAAGCGGCTGGAGTGGGCGGAGCAGGAGAACGTCCCCATGGGGCGCATGCTCTCCAACATGGCGCTGGCGGATATCGCCACGCGGCTGCCCTCCACGCCCAAGGACCTGGCGCGCGCGGCGGGCGTGCGAGGCGCCTTCGTGCGCGCCCATGGCGACGAGGTGCTCGCCATCGTCCGCGCGCAGTTGGAGAAGTCGCGCAACGGGGAGCTGCCCCAGGAGCGCGAGAACAAGGGCCCCAAGGACACCAACCGCCGCAAGCGCGAGGACGCGCTCAAGGCGTTCCGAGTGGAGAAGGCCACCGAGCGCAAGGTGACGCCCAGCGTGGTGCTCACCAACCCGCTGATGGACGCGCTGCTCGCGCAGCCGCCCCGGAACCTGGAGGAGCTCGGCCAGGTGCCCTACTTCGGTGACAAGCGGCTGCAGTTGTACGGCCCCGCCCTCATCGAGCTGCTGGCCGCCTTCCCCGTCGTCGGCTGAGGGCCCCACCGCGCCACCGCGTCACATCTGACACCGCGTCTAAGCGCTACCGTCGCGGCGGAGGCGGTGATGGAATGACCTCCGTCACGAGTCGCCCTTGGTCTGGCGGACGGAGCTTCCCGATGCGGTTCGGACACCCTGGCGCGGTCATCGCCCTGTTGCTGGCGCTCCTCCTCGCGGGCTGCGCGGGCGGCGCCCGTGAAGCCGCGGCGCTGACGCCCCCACCCATGCCTCGCCCGCGCGTCGTGCCGCCGCCCGTGGAAGACGCCCGCGTCCTCACGCCACCGGGCCTGCGGCTGGACTGGCACGCGCGGCCCACGCGGCAGGCGGTGACGCTGGAGCTGGACCCTCGCCAGGAGACCTTCCGAGGCACCGTGGACGTGGAGCTGTCGCTGTCCGAGCCCACGCGCGCGCTGTGGCTCCACGCCTCGGAGCTGACCGTGAGCCAGAGCCACTTCCGCGTAGGGGACACGCGGGTGTCCGCGGAGGCGCTGCCCGTCGGGGAGGACCTGCTCGCCTTCATCCCGCGCGAGCCGCTCCAGCCCGGCCCCGTCACGCTGCACGTCGAGTACACGGGCCGCGCGTACGACAAGGAAGACAGCGGCGTCTTCCGCGAGCAGGACAACGGCCACTGGTACGCGATGACGCAGTTCCAGCCGCTCTACGCGCGGCGCGCGTTTCCCTGCTTCGATGAACCCGCGTTCAAGATTCCCTGGGTCCTGACGTTGCGCGTGCGCACGGAGGACTCCGCCTTCGCCAACACGCCCGTGCGCGCCGAGGAGGCGGGGACGGACGGCTGGAAGACGGTGCGCTTCCAGACGACGCCGCCGTTGCCCACGTACCTGGTGGCCTTCGCGGTGGGCCCCTTCGAGGCGGTGGACGCGGGGCGGGCCGGACAGAACGGCGTGCCGGTGCGCATCGTGGTGCCCAAGGGCCGCGCGGCCGAGACGACCTGGGCCGCGTCCGTCACCCCGCCCCTGCTCGCGGAGCTGGAGACGTGGTTCGGCACGCCCTACCCCTACCCGAAGCTGGACGTGCTCGCGGTGCCGGGGCTTCTGGGGGGCGCGATGGAACATCCGGGCCTCGTCACCTTCGGCGCGCCGCTGGTGCTCGCGGAGCCGGGCAAGGACACCGTGTGGCGCCAGCGCGGCTTCGCGGAGACGCAGGCGCATGAGCTCGCGCACCAGTGGTTCGGCAACCTCGTCACCCCCGCGTGGTGGGACGACCTGTGGCTCAACGAGTCCTTCGCGGACTGGCTCGCCTTCAAGGTGGTGAAGCGCTGGCGTCCGGAGTGGCGCGGAGACATCCGCCGCGTGGAGGCCCGAGGCCACGCCATGCGCGAGGACTGGCTCGTCACCGCGCGCAGCATCCGCCAGCCCATCGAAGCGCCCGGTGATATCCACAGCGCCTTCGACGGAATCACCTATGGCAAGGGCGCCGCCGTGCTCGCCATGTTCGAGTCCTGGGTGGGAGCCGACACATTCCAGCGCGGCGTTCGCCACTACCTGCAGGCCCACGCGCGCGGCACCGCCACCACCGAGGACTTCTTCCAGGCGCTGTCACTCGCGGCCGGGCGGGACGTCGCGCCCGTGTTCTCGTCGTTCCTGGACCAGCCCGGTGTGCCGCTCGTGGCGATGACGCTCCAGTGTCCCAAGGAGGGAGCGCCGCGCCTCGCGCTGGAGCAGCGGCGCTACCTGCCGCTCGGGGCCCGGGACGCGGCGGGCTCACGGCCCTGGCAGGTGCCGCTGTGCGTGCGCTACGCCGTCGGCGCGAAGGAAGGCCGCGTCTGCACGGTGCTCACCGAGCCCACGGGCACACTGGAGTTAACCGAGGCGAAGGGGTGTCCCGACTGGGTCCACCCGAACGCGGACGCGCGCGGCTACTACCATGCGCTGCTGCGCGGAGACGGGCTGGAGCGCCTCACGCGCCAGGGAGGAAGGCAGCTCACCATCCCCGAGCGACTGGTGTTGATGGCGGACGCGCAGGCGCTGCTCTCCAGTGGCGAGCTGGACGTCAGCCAGGCGCTCACGCTGGTGGCTCGGCTGGGCGAAGGGGGCTCGGACCTGGTGAACAGCGCCGCGGGCGTGGTGGGCAGCGTGCACACGGACCTGGTTCCGGATGCACTCCGTCCGCACCGGGCGCGCTTCGTGCGCGGACTCTTCGGAAGCCGCGCGCGTTCGGTGGGCTTCGTCTCCCGTCCCGGCGAGAGCGAGGACCTGCGACTGATGCGCCCCACCCTGATGTGGATGGCGGCCACCGAGGGCGAAGACCCGAAGCTGCGCGCGGAGGCTCGCCGCCTCACGCTGCGTTGGCTCGAGGACCGGACCGCGCTGCCACCCGAGGACGCCGCCACGGTGCTCCAGTCCGCCGCGGTGGCGGGAGACGCCGCCCTGCACCAACGCCTGCGAGACGCCGCGCGCACCGCCGCCACGGAGCAGGAGCGCGGATTGCTCTTCGGTGCCCTGGGCAGCTTTCGCGATGCGGCGCTGGCACACGCAAGCCTGGAGCTGCTGCTGGACGCGAAGGTGGACACGCGCGAGGCGCTGGCCATCCTCTTCGGACAGCTCTCGGAGGCGCACACGCGCGAGGTGGCGTTCGGCTTCCTGCGCGAGCACTTCGACACCCTGCGCGAGCGACTGCCCAGGGACCTCTCCACATGGCTGCTCTCGGGTGGCGGCTTCTTCTGCGACGCCGAGCACCGTGAAGAGGTGGCGCGCTTCTTCGGTCCGCGCGCGCGGGACTTCGAGGGCGGCGAGCGTGCGCTGGCACAGTCCCTGGAGCGCGTGGACCAGTGCATCGCCCAGCGCGAGGCCCTGCGGCCCGGGCTGACGCGCTTCCTCGCGCGCTACTGAGTCACCGCTTGCGCGCGAGCATCATCCCGTCGCGCACCGTCAGCAGCACGGGCTCCACGCGCGCATCCGCGACGACCTTCGCGTTGAAGTCCACCACCGCGTGGTCCTGCGCGGACTCGGGACTCAGCACGCGCCCGGACCACAACACGTTGTCCGCGACGAGCAGCCCCCCGGGACGCACCAGCGGCACCACCGCGTCCCAGTACGCGCTGTAGCCCCCCTTGTCCGCGTCGATGAAGACCAGGTCGAACGGACCCCGCAACGTCTTCAGGGTTTCCAGGGCAGGCCCGAGTCGGAGCTGGATTTTCCGGCCATGCGGACTGCGCGCGAAGAAGGTGCGGGCAATCTCAGCCGTCTCCGGGTTGATGTCACAGGTGATGAGCTCTCCGTCGTCGGAAAGCCCCTCCGCCATCATCAACGCCGAGTATCCCGTGAAGGTCCCGATTTCCAGGACGCGCCTCGCACTCGTGAGCGAGACGAGCATTCTCAGGAAGGCGCCTTCGACGGGTCCGACCTGCATACCCGGAGAGGACGTGCGTGCGTGGGTGATGTCCTTGAGTTCCTCGAAGAGTGGCGCGGGTGCCGCGGTGTGCGCGCGGGCGTACTCTTCGATTTCGTCAGGGACGAGCGTGAGCTTGGGCATGGTGACCGTTTAACATCGGGCATCTCATGCCTCACTTCCAGTTGCCCCCCTGCTCGGCGTGCATACCCTAGTTAGCGGTTCGGAGGTGCGAGCGATGACTGGAGCGAGACTGGGCGGTGCTCGCGCGGACGTGTCGCGCTGCATTGATGCGAGCCTCCAGTGCCAGGCGGCCTGCGAAGCAGGCATGGCGCGGATGGTGGCGCAGGGACAGACGCTGAGCAGCGCCTCGGTGCGCGTGCTGCGGCAGTGCGCGGAGCTGTGCGAGCTCAACGTGCGCGCGCTGCGCAAGGAGAGCCGGCTGGCGCGGCGCACCACCAGCCTGTGCTTCGAGCTGAGCAGCCTCGTTGCGCGCACGGCCTGGCTGGACGCGGATGACCCCGGCTCATACACGCTCGCGAAGGACGCGCTGCGGCTGGCCCGTTCGTGCCATCCGCTCCTGTTCTCGTTCTGAGTCCGCGCGTCGTGTGACGGCGCTCAGAGCGAGATGCCGTAGAGCGCGCCGTACTTCGCGCGCAGATACCCCAGGAAGTCCGCGTCGGTGAGGCCCTGTCCCGTCACCTCGCGCACCCGCTCCTCGGCGGGCAGGCGGAAGCCCTGACGGTGGATGCGCTCACGCAGCCAGTCGCGCAGCGGCAGCATCTGCCCCCGGCGCAGTTGCCCTTCGAGGTCCGGCAGCTCCCGCCCGGCGGCGCGGTACAGCGAGGCCGAGTAGAGATTGCCCAACGAGTACGTGGGGAAGTAGCCCAGCTCGCCCCAGGCCCAGTGGATGTCCTGGAGCACGCCCTGCGTGTCATCGGGCGGAGTGACGCCGAGGTAGCGCTCCATGCGCGCGTTCCACGCGGCGGGCAGCTCCTCCAGCGGAAGCTCGTCGCGGATGAGCAGCAGCTCCAGTTCGTAGCGCACGGCGATGTGGAGGTTGTACGTCACCTCGTCGGACTCGGTGCGGATGAGCGACGGGCGCACGTCGTTGACGACGGTGTGGAACGCATCCAGGTCCACCTGGGCCAGCGCGTCGGGGAAGCTCTCGCGCAGCAGCGGGAAGTAGTGCTCCCAGAAGGGGCGACTCCGGCCCACGAGATTCTCCCAGAGCCGCGACTGTGACTCGTGCAGCCCCATGGACGGCGAGGCCGCCAGCGGCGTGCGGTAGTGCTCGGGCGAGAAGCCCTGCTCGAACAGGCCGTGCCCCGCTTCGTGGATGGTGCTGAAGATGGCGGACAACGGGTTCGACTCGTCCACGTGCGTGGTGAGCCTCACGTCGAGCGCGTGCGTGCCTCCGGTGAACGGATGGATGCTCACGTCCTGTCGGCCCGCCTCCAGGTCGAACCCCAGGTCCCCGAGCAACCGCAGCGTGAAGCGCCACTGCGCGTCCTTGTCGTAGCGACGCCCGTCGAAGAGGGCCGGCACCTGTCGCTTCGCGCCCGAGAGCTTGCCCACCATGGGGATGAGCTGCTCGCGCAACGTGGTCAGCACCGGGGTGAGCCGGGAGACACGCATGCCGGGCTCGTAGCCCTCCAGCAGGCCGTCATAGCGCTCGCCATCATGGCCGTACGCATCCGCCTGCTCGCGACGCAGCTCCAGCAGGCGTTGGAGGGCGGGCTGGAAGCGGGCGAAGCGGCGCTCCTTGCGGGCCTCGCGCCAGGCATGGAGGCCGTGACTCTGGGCCTCGGCCAGGGCGCGCACCAGGGCGGCGGGCACGCGCACCTCGCGCTCCCGCTCGCGCTGAAGCACGGTCACCATGGCGCGCTCGTCGTCGGACAGGCCCGCCTCGGTGGCCGCCCTGGCGAGCGCATCCCCCAGCCGAGGGTCCACGAGGCGCTCGTGGTGGATGCCCTGCAGGGTGGACAGCTGGTGGGCTCGCGCGGGGCCCGCCTTGGCGGGCAGGTACGTCTCCTGGTCCCACGTGGCGAGGCCAATGAGCCCCTGGAGGTCCTTCAGCTCCTGCATCCGGGAAAGCAGCCAGGTATCCATGAACTCTCTATAACCCGCCGCACCCCGGGCTTTCGCGGGGAGGAACACAAGGGTATGAGGGCCGGGCAATGGCCAATGTCCTTCAGTTCTTCATGATTCCCGACGACGAGCTCGCCTTCTTCCGCTTCCTGGAGCGCTTCGTGCTGGAGGTGTACCCCCGGCGCGTTCCAGCGGACTGGACGACGTTCCGCGCCCATCAGGACAACATGGCGCGACTGCCCGAGGACGAGATGTACCTGGTGGCCAGCGACCTGGGCCCCGCCATCGTCGACAAGATGAAGCGCGGCCCGGACAAGGGCTACTGGCGCGTGGACGAGGTGCGCTCCCCCGTCATCTTCCTGGAGCGCTGCCGCACCAACGAGGAGGGCGAACTGCTCAGCGGCAAGCTCTGGGCGGAGCTGGACATCACCGCGCAGACGGGCCGGAAGAACGCGGCGCCGGACCGCTTCCGGCGCCTGTTCATGGACATCGAGGAGCACGTGAAGAAGACGTTCCGCCGGGGCCAGCCGAAGGACTTCTTCGTCGGCCCCAAGACGGCCCGCCTCTACAAGGAAGGCCTCGTCCTGCGCGACTCCGCCTTCCGGGGCGGCACCGTGAACGTCTACAAGTAGCGCTCAGCTCCCCGAGGCGACCGCCGTCAGCTTGCGCAGCATGGGCGCCTCGTTGAGGAACTTCAGGTCCGGGTGCTTGTCCTCGGCGTGCTGGAGCGCCCAGTCGTCGCGGAAGAGGACCAGCGGCAGACCGTCGCGGTCCTGCACCGTCTGACGGTTGCCTTCCCAGTCGAAGGACTTGGGGTCGAAGTTCGGCCCCACCACCCAGCGCGCGTGGCTGAAGGGCAGCCGGTCCAGGGCAATCTTCGCCCCGTACTCGTGCTCGAGCCGGTACTGGAGGACCTCGAACTGGAGGGCGCCCACCACGCCGACAATCGGGTCCTTCATGCCCATGCTGAGCTGCTGGAAGATCTGCACGGTGCCCTCTTCCGAGAGCTGCTCCAGGCCCTTCTCCATCTGCTTGCGGCGCAAGGGGTCCTTGGAGCGCACCACCGCGAAGTATTCGGGGCTGAAGCGCGGCACGCCCTCGAACTCCACGTCGGTGCCCTCCGCCAGCGTGTCGCCGATGCGGTACTGCCCCGGGTCGAACAGGCCGATGACGTCTCCGGGCCAGGCGTCTTCAATCGCGGTGCGCTCGGCGGCCATGAACTGGCTCGGCTTGGCCAGACGCACTTCCTTGCCCAGGCGCGAGTGGAACGCGTTCATGCCCTTCACGTACCGGCCGCTCACCACTCGCATGAAGGCGATGCGGTCTCGGTGGGCGGGGTCCATGTTCGCCTGAATCTTGAACACGAAGCCGGCGAACTTGGGGTTGTTGGGCTCGCGCAGGCCCAGCGTCGTCAGACGCGAGGTGGGCGCGGGGGCCAGGTCCAGGAAGGCGTCGAGGAACGGGCGCACGCCGAAGTTCGTCATCGCGCTGCCGAAGAACATGGGCGTCAGCTGGCCCGAGTCGCTCTTCTCGCGGGTGAACTCGTCACCGCCGATGTCGAGCAGCTCGATGTCCTCGTGGAGCTTGGCCAGCTCCGACTCGGTGAGCACCGACTTGATGTCCTCCGAGTCGATGGAGACCGAGCGCTCGCCGACCTCCGACTCGCCGTGGGTGCCCTCGGCGGAGAAGACGTGGACGACGCGGGCCTGCCGGTCGTAGACGCCACGGAACTCCGGCCCCATGCCGATGGGCCAGTTCATCGGGTAGGAGCGGATGCCGAGCACCTGCTCCAGCTCGTTCATGAGTTCGAGCGGCTCGCGGCCGTAGCGGTCCAGCTTGTTGACGAAGGTGAAGATGGGGATGCCGCGCATGCGGCACACCTTGAAGAGCTTCTTCGTCTGGGGCTCGACGCCCTTGGCGGCGTCGATGAGCATCACCGCCGCGTCGGCCGCGGCCAGGGTGCGGTAGGTGTCCTCGGAGAAGTCCTGGTGGCCCGGGGTGTCCAGCAGGTTGACGGCGTGGTCCCGGTACACGAACTGGAGGACGGACGAGGTGACGGAGATGCCGCGCTCCTTCTCCAGCTCCATCCAGTCGCTGGTGGCGTGGCGCCGCGCGCGCTTGGCCTTGACGCTGCCGGCCAGATGGATGGCGCCGCCGTACAGCAGCAGCTTCTCCGTCAGCGTCGTCTTGCCCGCGTCGGGGTGGGAGATGATCGCGAAGGTGCGCCGCCGGGCGACCTCCCTGTCGAGCTCGTTCGTCATGACCCGGGGCCAACTACCACGGGCCGTGTTTCCTTGCAGCCAACAAGGAGCCCCTGGCGGTCCGCCCGAGGCCCGTGGGAGGGTCTGCCCACACTTTCTCGCCTTCGGAGGCAGCCATGCAGCGGACCCATCACTCCACGGGTACCCCCTGGGAGCCCGTCGTGGGCTACTCGCGCGCGGTGAGGGTGGGGCCCTTCGTCTCCATCTCGGGCACCACGGCCACCGACGCGTCGGGGCAGATTGTCGGGGTCGGGGATGCCTACCTGCAGGCCGTCCAGGCGCTCCGGAACATCGAATCCGCGCTCCTGGCCGTGGGCGCGGGCCTGAAGGACGTGGTGCGCACGCGGATGTACGTCACGGACATCTCCCGCTGGGAGCAGGTGGGGCGGGCGCATGGGGAGTTCTTCGCCAGCATCCGTCCGGTGACGTCGATGGTGGAGGTGAGCAAGCTCATCTCCCCGGAGATTCTGGTGGAAATCGAGGCGGACGCCATCGTCGCGGACGCGCTCGACAAGGCACCCTGAGGAACGAGGGCCCCCCTGCCCGCTTGGATTGCATCGCCGGGGGTGGTCGCCTCGCGCCCGACGCTCCAAGTTCGAGGGAGCCATGGGCGTCGAATGGAAGGACAACATCGGCATCGCGGATGCGCTGGAGCGGGTGGCGGACCTGCTGGAGGAGCAGGACGCGATGCCCTTCCGGGTGACGGCCTACCGCAAGGCGGCGGGGTCGATTGGCCAATGGCCGGAGTCCGTGGCGGAGCTGCTGGCGTCGAAGGGCGAGGCGGGGCTGCGGGAGCTGCCCGGGGTGGGCAAGAGCATCGCCGCGGCGGTAGCGGAGCTGGTGCGCACGGGGCAGCTCGGGTTGTTGCAGCGGCTGGAGGATGAGTCGTCGCCCGAGCAGTTGCTTGCCAGTGTGCCGGGCATCGGTCCGGAGCTGGCGCGGCGGATTCATGAAGAGCTGGGTGTGCGCTCGCTGGAGGAGTTGGAGCAGGCGGCGCACGACGGCAGGCTCGAAGCGGTGGAGGGCTTTGGACCGCGACGCGGGCAGCAGGTGCGGGACCTGCTCGAGGCGCGGCTGGGGCGAAACCGGCGAGGAGCGGCGCGCAAGCGCGAGAGCCAGGATGAAGGGCCTCGGCCCGACGTGGGGGTGTTGCTCCAGGTGGATGAGGAGTACCGCCGGAAGGCGGACACGGGAGAGCTGCGGACCATCGCGCCTCGGCGGTTCAATCCATCGGGTGAGGCGTGGTTGCCGGTGATGCGGCGCAAGCTGGACGGGTGGAACGTGCGGGCGCTGTTCTCCAACACAGCGATGGCACATCAGCAGAAAGCGACGCACGACTGGGTGGTGCTGTACTTCGACCAGGAAGGCGACGAGGGACAGTGCACCATCGTCACCGCGCACGGTGGACCGCTGGACGGTCGGCGCGTGGTGAGAGGTCGCGAGGTGGAGTGCCTGGCCTATTACGGCGTGGAGTCCGAGGAGGCGGAGGCGCATCAGCCCGGGGCGTGAAAACAGGAGGTCGAGTCGGAAACAGTCCCTGCCGCCAACAACGACGCCGACGAGTAGGATTCACCTCATGGCCACCAAGGACGATTTGCTCACACGGGTCCTGAGCCTTCCTCCCGAGGAGCGCGCCGAGGTCGCGCACAAGCTCCTGCTCAGTCTCGACGACGAGCCCGCACAGGAAGCTTCCGGTTCAGAGTGGGCACAAGAGCTGGAGCGTCGCGCCACGGACATCCGCGAAGGCCGCGTGGAGACAGTCCCCTGGGAGGACGTGGAGCGTCAGGTTGTTGCTCGCCTGAAGTAGCGACGCGTAGCATCGGCCTCTCATCACGAGGAAGCCCAGGCGCAACTGCACGTAAAACTCCGGCAATTCTGAGTGCTAGGCTTCGCGGCGCATGCGAATTCTGCGAGGGCTCTGGCTTTTATGGGTCGTCCACGTGCTGGGCTGCGCTTCCGCTGCACAGCACCCGATTCATCCCGCTTGGGATGAAGCCGAGGTGGAGTGCGCTCGCCCCGAGGAGGACCGCTGCGTCACGGTCCTGTGTTCGGATGACATGTGCGGCCTCTATCGTTGCGAGGACCTGCCCAGCGAGGTTGAGCGGGTGCGTTTTCCTCCGGCACGTCCCCCTGCCGCCGCTGCCGCACCGGGAAGTGGTCCCCGGAGGAACTGGGGCGGTCGCCAGGGCCTCCCTCGCGGGGCCATCATGGTCTTCCCGCACTGGAATGGCGCGCCCGAGCGAGTCATTCCTCCTTCGCACCAGCTCACGCCAGGGCGTTGGGAGAAGCACCACATTTTTCCCCAGGCAGAGGACCTCGCGAGATGGTTCGAGCGCCAGGGCGTGAAGATCCACGACTACACGATGCCCATCCCCCGCGACCTCCATCGCCGCATTCATGGGAATGACGGTCGCGGAGGCCCGTGGAACAAGGCCTGGCGCCAGTATCGAGACCTGAATCAGAGCGCGAGTCCCGAGGACATCTACAAACACGCGGGCGAACTCATCCACCGATTCCAGCTCATCGGTGGCCCCGTTCAACCCTACTATTCTCGCCCGGGAGCATGAGGGCTTCGAACACATGACTCGGTACTTCTGGCTGCGGGAGGACGAGGCCGCGACGAGCGCCTTCAGCGGCTCGTTCGACGGGGCTCTCAAGTGGGCCCTGCCCGGTGCGAAGTGCTCGGAGTGCGGCGTGACCTGGAGCTCGTGGGGTCACCACTATCCTTGCGTGGACCTATCCTCGCTGCCCGAGCACGCTCTCTTCGAGCAGCCCCGCCCCGAGCCCTTCACCGAGTTCGCACGTCTGCGGGCTCTGGTGCGCCCCCTGGCCCCAGCGAACTCCGAGCTGCCACCTGGCACCGAGTTTGGCCCCAGGGTCGGCCGAGCCTCGGGAGCTTTCGGACCGTTCACCTGGCAAGGGACTTCGATTCTGCTCGTTCGCCGCGACGCACTGGAGCAACTCCAGGCGCAGGGCCTCCGTGGATTGACAGGGTGCCGGACAGAGCTGCGGTTTCGCCAGAAGACCGCGCCCGAGCTGCTCGACCTTCAAATCGAGCCACGCGGTCGACTCCATCCCGACTGTGTCCCACCGGATGTGCCTCCACCCTGCCCGACGTGTGGCCGCTTCGCGCTCTCGCGACCCGATGCGCCCGTCCTTGATGCGGACTCCATGCCCTCAGACGTGGACCTGTTCCGGGTCGGAAACTTCGCGACGATGCTCATCGGCACTCAGCGCCTCATGGAGGCAGTGCGCCTCATGGAACTCCCAGGAATCGCCTTCCACGAGCTGCCAGTCCGCTCCGCCGTGAGCTGATGCCCCTGCCGCCCGCGTCCACACCGGGACGCGGGCGACAGGAGCCTCATCGTCAGAGCGCTGGCGTGTACAGCTCCGCCGAGGACAGCGCTCCGCTGGTCCCCAATCCTCCCGCGACGAGCAGTCGCCCGGAGATGGCCAGCCGAGTCACCGTGCCGCTCGACAGCGCGTTGGACATGGTGCCCGCGGACGTCCACTGACCGAGCGCCGGGTCGAACACCTCCGTCGTGGACAACAGGCCCGTGCCCGCCCCGGCGTCCCCGCCCAGCACCAGCACGCGGCCCGAGGACAACACCGACGCCAGCGCGCCGTAGCGACTGCTCGTCATGGGCGCCACCGTCGTCCAGCCGCCCTGCGCCGGGTCATAGATCTCCGCCGTGGCCAGCGCGCCGCCCAGGCCCCAGCCGCCCGCCACCAGCACCTTGCCTCCGGGGAGCGCCACCGCGATGTGCCCATAACGCGTGCCCGCCATGGAGCCCGTCTGCGTCCACTGGCCCGTGTGCATGTTGTAGAGCTCGGCGGTGGCCGTGTCGCCCGTGGGCGTCGTGCCACCCACCACCAGCACCTGCCCGGACAACAGCATCGTCGCGGTGTGGTTGACGCGACGCACGTTCATCGCGCCCGTCGTGCGCCAGGTGCCGGAAGGCGGGTCATACAACTCCGCCGTGGCGAGGATGCTGCTGAAGCTGGAGGACATCCGCCCTCCCGTCACCAACACCTGCCCCGACTCCAGCAACGTGGTGGTGTGCCGCGAACGGGCCCCCGCCAGCGCGCCGGTGCTGCTCCACTGCCCCGTGGCCAGGTCATACACCTCCGCGGACGACAGATAGGACGAGGAACTGGCCTGCCCGCCAGCGACCAGCACGTTGCCCGAGGGAAGCTCGGCCGCCCCATGCAGGAAGCGCGGCGCGACCAGGCTCCCCGTCTGCGTCCACGTCACCAGGTGCTCGTCGTACAGCTCCGCGCCCGACAGCCCGCTGCCGCCGGTGCTCGTGCCTCCCGCCACCAGCACCTTGCCGGAGTCGAGCAACGTCACCGAGTGGTGATACCGCGCCGACGACATGACGGCCGTCGGGCGCCAGGGCGGCGTGGGCACCGAGAAACGCTCGGCCGACGAAGCCCCCTGCGTCCCCTCCGCGCTTCCTCCCGCGACGAACACGTCGCCCTGGGGCAACAGTGTGGCCGTGTGCCCCAGCCGACTCGTGCTCATCGGAGACGTCACGCTCCAGCGCACCAGCGCCGGGTCGAAGATGGCCGCGCTCTGCAGATACGGGCTGTTGCCATCCGTACCACCGCTGACGAGCACCTCGCCTGAGTGCAGCAACGTGGCCGTGTGCTGCGCCCGCTCTCCTGGCAGCCCCTGCGCCACCGAAGTCCAGGTGCCCGTCCCCGGGTCGAACAGCTCCGAGGTCCGCGAGGCCGTGAGCTCATCGATGAAGCCTCCCGCCACCAGCACCTTGCCGGACAGCAGCCGCGTCGCGCTGTGCCCCGAGCGCACGCCGAGCATCCCCGCGGCGAGGGTCCAAAGCCCGGTGCTCGGCTCATACAGCTCCACGTCATTCACGAACGAGCCTCGCGGTCCGACTCGCCCTCCGGTGACCATCACCCGTCCATTGCCCAGGAGCGTCGCTGTGTGTCCCACGCGCGCCCTGCGCAGCGCACCCGTGGCGGACCACGTCCCCGTGGCCGGGTCATAGAGCTGGGCTGTGGCCAGTCCCGCGCTCGCGCCGTTCTCTCCGCCCACCACCAGCACCTTCCCGCTCGACAGCAACGTCGCCGTGTGGCCGGAGCGCAGCGAGTCCAGATTCCCCGTCGCGACCCAGGTCCCCGCAGTGGGGTCATACAGCTCCGCGGTGCCCGTGGACGACGCGCCGGAGTCACCGCCAGCGACGAGCACCTTGCCGTTGTTCAGGAGTGTCGCGCTGTGTCGACGCCGCGCGGCGCCCAGCGAGCCCCCGGGCAGCCAACGCACGCCCTTCGGGTCGTACAGCTCCGCGCTCGACGAGGACTGCCCACCCACCACCAGCACCTGCCCGGTGCGCAGCAACGTCGCCGTGTGGTCCATCCGCTGGAGCAACATGCTCGGCGTGGGCGTCCAACCCTGGCTCGCCTCCAAGCCCGCAGTCGCCTGTGCTTCCGACGTTTCTGCAAATTCCTCGTGTGAGCATCCCGCTAGGACAAGCGCCGACACAAGCGCGGCCAGTCGGCCGAGCCCGATACATCGATTCATGGGTGGGGGTCCTTTCCTTGGGGTGTGCGCCCGACGAGCCGCACGCGGCGGCCCTTACCCCAGTCCCGAGGAAGGAGGCCAATTCCGCCCTTGAAAAGATGTGTCGACACCAGATGAGACAGGTGGGGTTGATACACCCCACCACCGAGTCAGCGAGCGCTCGCCGGCTCGAAAGACTCGGTCGAGATGAAAGGGATTAGCTGCTGGCGGAGGTGTAGTGGCCGATGGAGCGAATCCAGACGCGCCGCGCCACCCACGCGAAGACCGCCGAGCCCACCACCGCCCCCACCAGGGACTGCGCTGGCAGCCGGCCCAGCATGGCCTCCGCCGGGAAGGTGGTCATCAAGGCGAGGGGAATCACGTAGGTGAAGACCAGGGTCAACGCCCCCTTCGCCACGCCCTTGAACACGGATGACGGCCAACGCGCGAAGTCAAAGATGGACGTGAAGAGGTAGGTGAGGTTGTCCACCCGGACGACGAAGAACGCGGCGCTCACCGTCAATATCCACAGCGAATACAAGAGCAGCGTGCTGGTGCCCAGGAGCAGCACGGACGTCAGGAGCCCCAAGGGAGACGGCCCGCGTCCCAGCAGCATGAAGGCGTAGAGGAAGAGCCCCAGGCCGGTGAGCACGTTGAACGCGCGCCACGGCAGGAAGCGCTGCGTCGACACGAGGAACTGCGCATCCGCGGGCTTGAGCAGCACGAAGTCCAGCGTGCCCTTGCGGATGTGCTCCACCACGCCGGTGAGGCTCGGGTTGATGGCGCCCTCGAGGATGCCTTGCAGCAGGGTGAACCAGCCCACGACGAGCAGCGCCTCGCCGAAGCTCCAGCCCTCGACTTCCGGCCGGCTGCCGTAGACGACGAACAGCGGCGCCAGCGCGGTGAAGACCCAGCACAGCGACGTGAAGCCGTCGGTGAAGAAGTCCGCCCGGTACTGGAGCGCCTGGAGGCCGGAGGCCTTGAGCTGCACTGTCAGCAGTCGCAGATATCGCCGCACCATGCCCCTACCCTCCGAACGCCGCGAAGCGCTTCACGCCCTGCTTCCAGAGCCCCACCGCGAGCGCGCCCATGCCCAGCACCCACGCCCACTGCCTCGCCAGGAGGCCCAGCGCGGTGGGCAGGTCATGCGCGTTCGTCATCAACTCCACTGGCAGCCCCATCTGGTAGCGGAAGGGCAGCCAGTCGATGACGGTGCGCAGGCCCTCGGGCAGGAACTCCACCGGGTACATATAACCGGAGCAGACGAAGAAGAGGACCATCCACACCTCCATCATCTTCTGGCTGCTGTCGAGGAAGAGGCTCAGCGCGCCGATGGCCACATTGGCCAGGAAGGTGATGGCCCAGCCGCCCAGCACCGCGAGGATGAACAGCGCCCACTGCCACGCATGTTGCGGCACCGCCTTGTCCGCGCCCACCAGGGCGATGCTCAGGAGCACCACGGGCAGGGCCACCACGACGCGCATGGGGAAGCCCGCCACGTTGTCGGACGCGTAGCCCCACAAGGGAGAGATGGGACGCAAGAGGCGCATCGCCAGCGTGCCCTGCTTCACCTCCCAGTTGATGAGCCACGCGGCCCACGCGCTGGTGAGCTGGCGCACCGCGAAGGTGGCCAGGAAGTAGCCCACGAAGTCCGCCTGGCCGAAGTTGCCCACCGGGGCGCTCTTGGCCACCGCCATCCACAGCACCATGTTGACCAGCGGCATGGTGGTGGACAGCACCCAGACGAACATCTCCGCCCGGTAGGCCACCGACTCCGCGAAGCTCACGCGCAGCATGGTGGGAAGGGCCCGCAGCAGACCTCGGGCATTCATGCCGTCACCGACTCGGCGGCCTGCAGCCTGCGGGCCTTGTTCTCCGCGAAGAGCTCGCTCATGACCTCTTCCAGCGGCGCGTTCTCCACGGTGAGGTCTGTCACCGGCAGTCCGGACAGGGCGCGGGAGATGGTGGCGTTGACCGCGTCCTGCTTCACCTGGAGCACGGCGGTGCCCGCCTCGTGCGTCACCAGCTTGCCCAGGGGCTCCAGGCGCGAGGCGTCAACCTGCTCGGACAGCCGCAGCACCACGCGCTTCTCCGGGCGCACGCGCTGCACCAGCGCCTCCAGGCTTCCGTCGTAGGACAAGAGGCCCTTGTCGATGACGATGACGCGCGGGCAGAGCGCCGCCACGTCGTCCATGTAGTGGCTGGTGAGGATGAGCGTGGCGCCGTACTTCTCGTTGTAGTCCTTGATGAACGTGCGCATGGTGGCCTGCATGGACACGTCCAGGCCGATGGTGGGCTCGTCCAGGAACAGCACGCGGGGCCGGTGGATGAGGGCCGCCGCCAGCTCGCACTTCATCCGCTCGCCCAGGGAAAGCTGGCGCGTCGGCTTGCCGATGAGGTCGCCAATCTCCAGGAGCCCCACCAACTCGTCCAACGTCTGCTTGTATTGCAACGTCGGCACGTCGTAGATGGCGCGGTTGAGCTCGAAGGTCTCCGCCGGAGGCAAGTCCCACAAGAGCTGCTGCTTCTGCCCCATGACGAGCATGATTTTCTTGAGGAACGCCTCCTCGCGCAGGCGCGGCACGTGCCCGTCCACGCGGACCTCGCCCTCGGAGGGGTGCAGGAGGCCGGAGAGGACCTTGAGGGTCGTCGTCTTGCCGGCGCCATTGGGGCCCAGGAAGCCCACGCGCTCTCCCGGACGGATGTCGAAGGAGATGCCGTCCACCGCCTTCACGGAGGTGTAGGTGCGATGGAAGAGCGAGCGGAGGGCCGCCTTGAGGCCTGGCGGGCGCTTGTGGACTTTGTAGTGCTTGCGCAGCCCGTGGACGGAGATCATGTGCGACAAGGGTTTAACGCGGACGCCCCCGGGTGGCGACCGTGGAGTTGAACAAGTGGCGGGGTGACAACGGGTTGACATGGGCGGCTTCCGGGAGCGGCCCCTCGGTCGAAGGCTTGGCGGGATGAGCAACGGATACAGCAAGGACCTGGAGCGGTGGATGCCGCGGCTCATCGCCGTGTGGCGCGCGTCACGCGGCAAGGGTGACGGGCCGGAGGGGCGGCTGACGCCCCAGGAAGTGAAGGAAGTGGGCGCCGGCGTGCGCCAGCTCTCGCTGGGCCTGACGCGGGAGCGTCAGCTCGCGGGGGCGCGCTACATGGACGACCCGAAGCTTTTGGGCGCCTACCTCCTCTTCTACTGGCCGGTCTCGTATGCGCAGGCCCGGCAGGTGCTGGGGGAGCTGCCGAACCGTCCCCGACAGGTGCTGGATTTGGGCAGCGGCCCGGGTCCGGTGGCCTTCGCGGCGATGGACGCGGGCGGGAAGGAAGTGACGGCGGCGGACCGCAGCAAGGCCGCGCTGAACCTCGCGCGCGCGCTGGCGACAGAGGCCGGCGAGGCGCTGGCCACCCGGGAGTGGGACCCGACGAAGAAGGCCGCCGTGCTGCCGGAGGGGCAGTACGACCTGATTACGATGGGCCACGTCATCAACGAGCTGTACGGCACGGGGGACAGCGCGACGACGCCTCGGGCGGCGCTGCTCGAGGCGGCGCTGGCGAAGGTGAAGCGCGGCGGCAGCCTGCTGGTGATGGAACCCGCGCTGCGGGAGACGAGCCGCGGCCTGCTGCACGTGCGCGATGCGATGGTGGCGCGCGGCTATGCGGTGCGTGCGCCGTGCATGTACCGGGGTGCGTGTCCGGCGTTGGTGAAGGAGACGGACTGGTGCCACGCGGAGCGGCCCTGGCCGATGCCTCGCGTCGTGGAGGAACTGGCGCGCGCGGCGAGCCTGCACAAGGAAGCGCTGAAGATGAGCTACCTGCTGCTGGCGCCCAAGGGAGAGGAGTGGCCGGAGCTTCCGCCGGGTCGGCTGTTCCGCATCGTCTCCGAGCCGCTGGAGGGCAAGGGACGGCACCGCTACATCGGCTGCGGGCCGGAAGGCCGCGTGGGACTGGCGATGCAGGAGCGTCACCGCACGGAGAAGAACGAGCGTTTCCTCCAGTTGCACCGAGGTGACGTCATCGCGGTGACGGAGACGGAGCCCAAGGGCGACGGCCTGGCGATGAGCGATGCCTCCGAGGTGCGGATGGTGGCGCCCGCGGGCAAGGGCGTGCCACCGCCGCCTCCGAAGGAGGACGCGCCCGTGAATCCGGGAACCAGCCCGAACCCCGGCGCGCCCTCCTGACACGCGGAGAGGTCGCGGGCTCCGACACGGCCCGCGACACAGTGCCCCGCGTGAACTCCGCGTCGCGCGGGCCTCAGCGTGGCCCGCGATATGCCGCCTCCGCGCGACCCTGAGGTGCGCGGTGGTTCACGCCGGCGAGCGAGGGCCTGTGAGCGCCCAGTGAGGCCCGCTCCACCGGTCCTCGCTTCGCTCAAGCACGGGCTTGCGAGTAGGCCCCCGTGAGCACGTCGCGCATGTGGCGGAAGGACTTCACGCTGTCCTGCGCCGCGCTCACCGCGCCTTGAAGCAGGACGGTGGCCTGGATGCGGACCAGCTTGAGGCGACGGGGCGCGGCGTGGTCTTCGTTCTTCCGAGGGGGCGTCATCAGGGAAGCGAGATTCATGGAACGCTCCGGGGTGTGAGGAGACGGGAAGCAGCATCCACCGCTCCCGCAACCTCCACGTCGCGCGCGGGCAACATCGTCGTCACATCGCGTTCAGGGCGCGACCGTGGCGTGCGGCATGTGCCCTGCCCGACAGTCCCCACCCCAGGCAAGGGGACACGCGAACACCTCCGGACGGTGACGCACGGGCCGGCCGGCGATGAAGAACCGGTCTGCTAGCGTGAGAAACTCTCTCGTTGTCCTGGAAGGCGCATGTCCGTTCAGTCCCCGCCGTCGCGGATGCTGTACCCCCCTCTGGAGCCCTATCGCATGGGCCGCTTGCGGGTCTCCTCGCTCCACGAGCTGTACTTCGAGGAGTGTGGCAACCCGAAGGGCAAGCCCGTGGTCTTCGTCCATGGTGGCCCAGGGGGAGGCACGGACGCGAAGCAGCGGCGGTTCTTCGACCCGGCGGCCTATCGCATCGTCCTTTTCGACCAGCGCGGCTGCGGCCGGAGCACTCCGCACGCGAGCCTGGAGGAGAACACCACCTGGGACCTGGTGGCCGACATGGAGCGTCTGCGCGAGCACCTGGGCATCGAGCGCTGGCAGCTCTTTGGCGGCTCCTGGGGCAGCACGCTGTCACTGGCCTACGCGCAGGCCCATCCGGAGCGCGTCACGGAGCTGGTGCTGCGCGGCATCTTCCTCTTGCGCAAACAGGAGCTGGACTGGTTCTACCAGCGCGGCGCCAGCGCCCTGTTCCCCGACGCGTGGGAGCACTACCTGGCGCCCATTCCCCTGGAGGAGCAACGGGACTTGCTGGGCGCGTATCACCGGCGCCTGACGAGCGCGGACGCGGCGACGCGACAGGAGGCCGCGCGGGCCTGGAGCGTGTGGGAGGCGCGAACCAGCTATCTGCATCCGAACCTGGAGCTGGTGGCACGCAACAGCGCGGACGACTTCGCCCTCGCCTTCGCGCGCATCGAGTGCCACTACTTCTTCAACCGTGGGTTCCTGCGCTCGGACACGCAGCTCCTCGATGACGTGCCGCGCATCCGTCATCTCCCCGCGGTCATCGTCCAGGGACGCTACGACGTGGTGTGCCCGCCGGAGAGCGCGTGGGCGCTGCATCAAGCGTGGCCGGAGGCGGAGCTGGTCATCGTTCCGGATGCGGGGCATTCGGCGAACGAGCCGGGCACCACGGCCGCGCTCGTGGAGGCCACGGACCGGTTCCGTCCGCGGTGAGCCAGGGCGTGGTCCTCAGGCTCCCTGGCCTTGTGCGCCTGTCAGCGGGGTGGGCGCCTCGCTCTGTCGCGTTCCCTTCCAGCGCGACAGGGCGAGGATGAGCAGGCACAGCACCACGAGGGTGACGACGGAGGCCTCCAGCCCGTAGCGGCCTCCGGTGAGCCACTCGGGCTGGCCGTGGAAGACAGGCATCCACATCCCCTTGAACTCCTCGCCACTCACGCCGAAGCCCAGCAGGCCCAGCAACCCGTTCCAGCCCAGGTGCACACCCACGGGAAGCGCCAGTCCTCCCGTGCGCAGGTAGCAGAGCCCCAGCATCCATCCGGCCAGGAAGGTGGCGGTCAAAGCCACCGTGCGCGCCCCTCCGTCCATGCCGGGATTGAAGGCATGGGCCAGACTGAAGACGGCCGCGAACACGAGCTGCGTCCACCTGGGACCCATCCCTCGGATGGCGCGCTGGAAGGCATAGCCGTGGAACAGCGTCTCCTCGAACAGGGCCACGCAGAGCATGAACCAGGAGATCTTGAAGATGACGGCGGCTCCGTTGCTCGCGGCTCGCTCCAGATGGAAGCCATCCAGCGCGAAGACGACCGCGCCCACCGCTCCCACCAGCGCCGCGCCGCCCAAGAGCCCGAGCCCGAAGTCACGGGCCGAGCGCCGCGCTGGGAGGATTCCGAGCGAGGACAGGGGCTCACGCTCGAGTCGAAGGCATAGCCAGCTCGAAAGGAGGACGCCGAAGAAGGCGCAGAGCGGCCCCGAGACGATTCGCCGCAGCTCGACAGGCAGCTGCTTCTGGAGGAGGACGAGGCCCAGTATCAGGGCCACGCTCAACGCGACGGAGCCCAGCACCTTCCAGCCATTGCGGAGACGCCGCTCACTGTTGATGAAGATGGATTTCATGGGTCTGCTTCTCTCGGTCGGAGATGGCTCTTCCGCGCTGCAAGGGGACATCATACCTACGCGCCACGGCGCTTCGATTGCCGTCCCCGCGCACTGGCGATTCGCTCGTCGAAGGACTTCGTTTCGAGGGCTTGGATGGCGCGCTCGAGCACCTCGGAGAGCGGCACGGGAAGCTCAGCATCCAGGCTGGCAGCGGCGCTCGCGGTGGCCTTCCAACACGACTGGAGTCGCGGGAGCAGCGCCCGCCCCGACGGACTGAGGCGAATCCACCGCTGACGCCCATCCACTGGCCCTGGCTCCGAGAGCACGAGCCCGTCCTTCACCATCAACGCCAGCGTCTGCGTGGTGGCGGGCTGGGTGGTGCCGGACGCCTCGGCGAGCTGGCCGATGGTCATCGGCTCGTCTTGCATCAGTGCCCGCACCAGCGGCGTGTAGCGAGGACGGTAGGCGAAGCCCTCTTCCTCGTAGACCCGGCCAACCGCTCCGTCGAGAAGCTCGAGCAGGTGTCGCAATTGCGTTCCAAGACCCCGGTGGTGCGCCCTCTTTCGAACCCCGGTCGGAGTCCTTAAGGTGGGAACGAACGACTGATTGGGAGAACATCCATGTCCGCAGAGAAGGCCGCGCGAAGCTGGGTCGAGGAGAGCGCCCTGCGCGCCGCTGGTGCCGCCGCGATTCCCATCCCGGTGCCGGGCGCGCACACGGCGCTCACGTCCGCCATCGAGGCGTACATGATCTACCACGTGGCCGGCATCTACGGAGAGAAGCTCAGCCTTGGTGAGGCGCTCGGCCTGGTGCCCACGTTGGGCGCGGGCATCGTCGCACGCAAGGCGGCCAGCAGCATCGTCGGAGAGACGGTGGGCTGGATTCCCATCGCGGGCTGGCTGCTCAAGGGCGCGGCCAGCGGTGGCACCGCGTTCGCCATGGGCGTGGCGGCGGTGACGTACTTCGAGAAGAAGTACCCGGGCCGCGACGCGATTCCGTTCGACACCCTGTCCATCAAGGACTGGGTGAAGGCGGCGCTCGCGCAGCTCGGCGTCAAGAAGTAGCCGAGGCGGAAGGTACGGGTCCACGACACGCGGGCGTCCTCGTAGACGCCTTCGGCGTTGGAAACGGCATCTCCTGTTGTTGAGTCTGGTGATGAAGCCTCTCAAGCGGCCTCTGGCAAAGGCAGACAAGGGACTCCATTGGGGCGCGTCTGCCTGAGGCGCCGGCGCCCCCCCGACCGGGGCAAGGCCGGCTCCCGTCACAGTGCTCCCGCGCGCTCCGGCGGCCAGAAGCGCAACCAGGCCTTGCCAGTGACGGAGCGTCGCGGCAGGGGACCCCAGACATGTGAGTCGCTGCTGGCGTTCCGGTTGTCACCCAGGACGAAGAGCCTGTCCTCGGGCACGCGCGCGGGGCCCCACTGGTAGGTGGGCGCCGCCGCGACGTAGGGCTCCTGGAGGAGCCGTCCATCCACGAACACCTGCCCGTCGCGCACCCGCACCTCCTGACCCGGCAGGGCAATCACCCGCTTGATGGCGATGTGCTGGCGCAGGTCACCGGAGCGCACGAGCTCGGGAGGCGGCTCGAAGACGACGACGTCCCCGGCCTGGGGCGGATGGACGCGGTAGGACAGGGTATCCACCACCAGCCGGTCACCCACTGCCAGCGTCGGCTCCATCGAGCCCGAGACGATGAGCCTCGGGTGCACGACGAAGCCGCGAAGGAGCACCGCCAGCAGCACCAGCGCGCCCACCCCGATGACCATCCTCCACGGAATCTTCCACTTTTTTTCTACGCCGGCAAATATGGCCTGAGCCCCTCTTCGATGCCTCGGAGGTAGCCATCCGGGTTGGCCCGGAAGCGCCGGCCCAGGATGCGAGGGACGCGCCGCTGCTCAAGCTGAAAGCGCAGTCTCTGCCAGTCATTGATGTTCCTAGGTTCCAGGTAGGGGCCGTCAAGCGCAGGCAGAAGGAATGCCGAG